>CAWJAU010000001.1:0-74246 GCA_963840945.1 uncultured beta proteobacterium
GATCACCATGCAAAGGCAAAGGCTCAAGCGAGAGAGCATCGCGATCTCCAAGACGACGATCGTCGAGTTTCGACGAAGTTGAATGCATTAGATCAACGCTAGAGCGGCGCTCGCAACTGCGACGCGCGACCTCCGCAGCGAAGTCGGGCTCGCCGCGTCATGCGGTGCCATCGGTTTCGCTCATCGACCCCTCCCTTAACGCTCCGCGAACAAGCGCTCCGCGCCGGGCATCGCTGTAAAGCGGCGGCGCCGCGCGTACCATAGGTGACGAAGCGGGCGCAGAACATTCGTGCGTTCCTATACGGTCACCGAACGGGCTATTCTCCGCCGCCGGACATACGTCGGCAATCGGTCTTTTCCGTTCGCGGTAGGGATGCGTTGCTGCGCACCCCTACCCGCGAACGATATTGGTCAAGACCGGTCATATCGCAACGTTCGGCGTCGCGCTCACTTCATCCCGGCGCGTAGCGTCGCGCTCACTTCATCCCGGCGCGTACATTCACGAGGACCTGGTCGATCGCGTCGAGGCGTACCCACCCCAAGCGTGGATATTCGATGTCGAGAATAACGTAGACGGTAAACGCGACGATACCGGCGAAACCAATCTTGTGCACCCAGTCGTAGTCCTTCTCGCCCGCCGACTGGTACCCCGCGAGCAAGGCCGAGGCAAGCGCCAGCGCGATCAACATCCCGTAGACGATCAGGGGCGGATGGACCTGCGTGGCGACTACGCGGACAGTCGCGATATCGAACATCTGATTGAGCGCGGGCACGACGAGCAGCTCCGCGCCAGGTCGGCTCTCCGGCACGTGAATAGCGGCGACGGCTTGCGCCCAGATTTCGCGCTGCAGGTCTTGCGACCGCACCAACTCCTGGTGCGCCGCCTTAAGGTCCGGGAGCGCGCGGTACGTTTCGATGCGAGCATCGACGTACTTGCGAAACGCCTCGCGCAGCGGTGGCTGCGTGGACGCCGGGAGCAGGTCGATGCGCAGCTAAGCGGTCCCCATCGCGTTGGCCTCGTCCACCACCTGATTGCGCCGCACGTCGAAGCGCGAAAGAGCCCCCGAAAACGTGAACGCAATCAGCAAGCCGAGGAGCGCGAACACCGCGGCCTCGAGCGAGCTAATGTTTGGCACACCCGCGGCGCCGTAGCGCGCGACGGCCCGCCGCCCGAGTCGGCGCCCGAGCACGAGGCACACCAGAATCCCGAGAAATATGCCGGCGGCAACGATGCTTCCGACGACCGCGGGATTGACGATCTCAAGCATGTGTTTGGTCGACGCTTTGCCCGCCGAGCAGGGGTTGCGCGGCTCCCTTCTAAGCGACCGGATCATCGACGGAAGTAGCGCGGATTTCAAGTCCCCGAGCGCGGCCTCGCCTGTCCGCTACTCGGGCAGGCCTTGGCGCGCAGGCGATCATTCACATGTCGGAGCGGAATGGGGCGCGCGGATTCATAACCGGCGTCAACGAACTGGCGTCATGCTCGTGTTAGACTCAGCCGTCAGGCTCGATGATGCAAAGCGTCCCGCCAAGCTGCGGGAACGACGCACCGACAACGGAGGAGCGCCCTGCAAATCTAAGGAGATAAGCGATGAGGACGAAAGTGGGATGGCTGTCTAGGATCGTTGTCATGGCTGCGTTAGCGCTTGCCTTCGCGGGCGCCCCCTGGGCGCAGACGACGACCACTGTCGATGTACGCAATTTCGAGGTGATCTCGGTCGATGGGAACAAGCTCGTCGTTCGCGATCAGAGGGGCACCAACGAGTACACGGTGCCGGACGACTTCCGCTTTACGGTCGACGGCAAGAAGATGTCCGTGTCGGAGCTGAAGGCGGGGATGAAGGGTACGGCGACCGTGACGACCACGACCACGATCAAGCCGGTCGCCGTCACCGAAATCCGCGAAGGCGTCGTGTTGAGCGCGGGACAGTGGTCAATGATCGTACGTGACGCGGAAGGTGTGCGGAAGAAGTTTACGCAGGATCAGTTGGACCAGCGGGGTGTCCAGATCCTCAAGGACGGCCGCGCGATGCGCATGGACCAATTGAAGAAAGGCGATATGCTTACGGCAACGATCATCACGCAAGTTGCGCCGGTGGTGGTGACGGAGCAGGAAGTGCAGGCGACGCTCGCCGCGTCCACGGCTGAGCCAGCTCCAACTAAGGAGGCATCGGCGGCAGCTCCCGCGCAGCCGACCCCAGCCGCCTCCCCTCAGCCGACCCCAGCCGCCTCCCCTCAGCCGACCCCAGCCGCCTCCCCTCAGCCGAGCGCCGCCCCGCCCGCATCGCCACCTGCCGAACAATCTGGGCTGGGGCTGGCGTGGTACCTGGTGATCGCTGTTCTAGTGGCGGTGATCGTGTTCGCCATGCGTCGGAAAAAACAGGCGTGAACATCTTGCCGTGCGACGCCGTCGTACTCGAACGTCGCGCGAAGCAGGCCGAAATCACTGCGCATCTCCTCGCGAGAGCGGGGGTGAACAACTGATACGGTCTACCCGAAGGGCGATGCTAAGGGCCGCCTGATAGCGAAGGAGCGCGGCGGCAAACCGCTTTGAAGTACTTCTGATGAGGAGAGGTAGATGCGCAAACTATCCGCAGTCGTTCTGCTCAGCGCCGCGCTGGGCGCCGGCATGATCCATGCCCAGACTGCTCCAGCCGGGGTCACGACGCGCAGCATAAAGGCCGTCCAACCCGGACTCTTCGAGGTCGCCGGTCCCCGCGTGAACGAGGCCCTTGCCGCGGGCATCACCAAGATTGTCGCCGCGCCGGGCAAGGGAGGGAAATCCATCTACGTTGAATCGCCTTGGGGACCCATCTACTCCGATTGGCCCAAGGACGTGAAGCCCGTGGCGTTCACGATCGAAACCGGCAAGGCCGGAGGCACCGCGGCGGAGATTTCGGCGCCCGGCTTCACCGACGGGAACAAAGGCGACTATAAGGCTGCGCTCGACGCCGTCATTCCAATGGCGATCAGCAAAGCCGCTGCCCAGAAGACCCAGAAGACCAAGAATTAAGTGCTGGCGTCGGATGCCGGGGGCGATTCGATTCAACGTGCCGGCAATGCAGCGGTTCGACCCGGGACCGGGCCGTACCTTGGCATCCGCAAACCAGCGCATTCACTCAACCGAAAGGAGTTACAGATGCTCAAGACTCTCAAGCCCTTGGTAACGGCCGCGTTCGCCGTCGCTGCCGTCGCCTTCACGAATGTACCTGCCATTGCGCAGGGCGGCGCTACGGTCATGGACGCCGGGCCCGGCAAAGCGGGGATGATGCAGACCCTCAATGTCACGGCTACCATCACCGCCATCGACAAGGCCAAGCGTGACGTGACGCTCAAGGGTCCGCAGGGCAACCTGCTCACCGTCACCGCTGGTCCGGAGGTCAAGAATTTCGACCAGCTCAAGGTCGGCGACCAGGTCGACATGAAATACGTCGAGGCGGTGACGATGGAGCTCAAGAAGGGCGGCGGCATGATTGTCAGCCGTACCGAGCAGAAGGGCGCGGCCGGCGCCAAGCCCGGTGCGACGCCGGCCGGCGTTATGGGCCGCGAGGTCACGATCGTCGCCGACGTTGTCGCCGTGGACCCCGCGAAGCAAATGATCACTCTGAAGGGGCCGGTGCACAGCATCGACATGCGCGTTGACAATCCAGAGCAATTCAAGCGCATCGCGAAGGGCGATCAGGTGGAAGCGAAATTCACCCAGGCACTCGCGATCTCGGTCGAACCCAAGAAGTGAGCGGTTGGCGTCTTGCCGAGGCGCGCGCCGGGTTCGAGCTCCGGCGTTCCGGCCGCGCTACTTCTTTGCTTTACGGTGATTGCCCAACACTTCCTTGAATAGAAAGCGCGGCAAGACAAGGCTGGCGAGTACGGCGGCCAGCCAAATGACGAGCGTGGCAATGACCCAAGTGCCGATACCGGTGATGCTCAGGCCATCCGTAACAAGCGTTGTCACAAGCAGGCCGACGAACGTTGTCACAAGTGCGATGCCACCCAGCAGGTAAGGCGCGTTTTGCCGGGCAATTTTGGTGATCAACGGCTCCAGAATCACGGTCGACGCAGTAAATATGCAAACCGCAACTACAAACGCCAGGCCATTGATGGAAAATCCAGTCAGAAGCATTGATGCCACCAGCAATGCGAGTGCATTTGCCAGGAGCGACAAAGACAACTGAGCCAAAAGCCTGGGCATGCGTACCTCCTCGTCTTCACTTCTAGTTTGCCGTTGCCGGTGATGCGGACTTGACGAGCCTGCGACGGGCCGGTGTCATCCACCGAAAGTTGGGTCAGACGGGAAGTATCTGCCTAGTGGCAGTATGGCAGTCCTCCGGCTGCTGCGATATATTTGGGGTGCTCGGCTGTCGTGTTGAGCTCCATACCTATCCACTTCGTTCGAGGTGAAGCTAATGGGACCGAAACTCGTCGCTGAATTCATCGGTACGTTCTGGTTGGTGCTGGGGGGCTGCGGAAGTGCGGTGCTCGCGGCCGCTTTTCCCGGCGTGGGCATCGGCCTTCTCGGCGTCTCGCTCGCGTTCGGCCTCACCGTGCTCACCGGCGCGTATGCGCTGGGCCCGATCTCGGGAGGACATTTTAATCCCGCCGTATCGGTCGGCCTGTGGGCGGGCGGACGCTTCCCCGGGAACCAGCTGCTGGGCTATATCATCGCCCAGGTCATCGGCGCGGTCGTCGGCGCGGGTGTTCTCTATCTTATTGCCAGTGGAAAGGCGGACTTCAGCCTCGCCGGCGGCTTCGCCTCCAACGGGTACGGCGAGCACTCGCCCGGAAAGTATTCGCTACTGGCAGGCATTGTCTCCGAAGTCGTGATGACGTTCATGTTTCTGATCGTCATTCTGGGAGCGACGCACAACCGGGCACCGGTCGGCGCTGCGGGCATGACGATCGGGTTCGCGCTCACCTTGATCCACCTCGTCAGCATTCCGGTGACCAATACGTCGGTCAACCCCGCGCGCAGCACCGGGCCGGCCATCTTCGTGGGTGGCTGGGCGCTCGAGCAGCTCTGGGTATTTTGGGTCGCGCCCGTCGTCGGGGCCGCGATCGCGGGCTTCGTCCACAAGGCGCTGCTCGAGGGAAAAACACTGGAACCGCCGATAACCGGGCGCCAAGACTAGGCGTCACGTCTCTAGGGCCGAAACCAGGCATTGCCCACGACAAAATACAGGGCGGTCGTCCCGGGGCTGTGCGCCACATCGATGCCGGCGTGCATCCCGAATTTGCTTGCCAACTCGTAGCGGAAGCCGAAGCCTCCGCTGCCGACGCTCTGCTTGACGACGGAGTCTTGGCGGTCGGTTCGAGTCGCGCCAGCGCCGCCAAAGGCAATGACGCTCCAGCGCCCGAAGAACTGCCAGCGCGCCTCGAGCTCGATCGAGGCTGCCTGGTCACCCTGATAGCGCACCGCGGGCACCCCGCGCAGCTGCACGAACGGCCGGAGGAAGAAGGGCGTGCCGTCCGATGACCACGCATAGTTCACCCGCGCTCCAAGCGTTATGTCATCGGTAAGTGGCTGCAAGCCGATGAGCACCTGCTGGAAGCGCTCGAAATCGTCACTGGCGCCCAAGGCTTTGCGCGAGGCCAGCCAGGAGGATTCGGCATAGATTCCACGCGTGGGCGTGAAGATGTTGTCGCGCGTATCGAACTCGACAATGGCAACTGGCGCCGAGATTTTCACCCGGATCCGTTCGGCGATGCCCTCAAAGGTGGGCAAGCGTGGCTTGGGGTCCACATCGGCGTAGACGTAGCGCAGGCCGACGGCCCACGGGGACTTGGGAGCGAGCTGCCAGTTCGCCTGCGCGAGCGCCCCCGTGAATTGCAAGGAAAAGCGCACGCCCTGGTCGAGTGAAGATGGCGCGGTCCCGAGTCCGAAGAAATCGAGATTGAACTGTCCGGCGCCGATACCAAGAAGCGTGCGCAGGCGTCCTTCCAGCCACCGGCTGGCATCTCCGGCGAATGCACCCCACGTGCTATTCTGCGTCCCGAACGCACCGACGGCCGATATGTCAGGTCGCGCCCAGCCTTCATCGCCCGCTTCCCGGCGTGGCCGAAGAAACATGCCTGCGGCACCGCCTCCGTAGCCGACCGCCGGTTCGGTCACCACGATGGGGATTGGCAGAAAGCCGCGGGGATCCTCGAGAAAGTAGCTCAAATCGAATTGGCCATCTTCGGGATCGAAGAAGCGCGCGCTTCCCTCGCGCTTGACCTCGAGGCGAGCCGCATCGGAAACGATCTCGGCACCGCGCAGCGGTTCCGAGATCACTTGGCCGAGTGCTCCGAACGGTGCCCCAAGCGCAAGCAGGAGGAAGAAAGCAAAGTGCATCACGTGGGTTTTCGGGCCCAGGCCGCAAACAAAGGTAATATGATCGCCGGCAACAATAGGCATTGAGGTCGTTCGCTGTTTAGATCTCGGGGGCAGCATGGTCCTGATGGGCGCTCGACGATGACAATATGCTGGTTCAAATCGCCGCCGCCGCTCATTGCAGGCACCATGTGGGTGCTTTCCATCATCTCCGGTGGTGCGGGCGCCGATGAAGCCGCGACGCCCGAGCCGCACTGGTCGGGGTTGCCCATATGGGGCGTGGAAGCCCAGGCCATGGGCTACCAAATTCCGCTCCCGTTCGGGATCGGCGTCACCGGCTACTCGGCGAAGCAGCCGGTGAACATCCAGGATTTGCAACTGGGGCGCAATGGGAACCCTCCGGTGTCGGTCACGAACTTCCTGGTGATCGATCAGGTGGACACGACGCAAAAGAACCTCTCGGCGAAACTCGACGTCCTGGTCTTCCCGTTTCTCGACGTGTACGTACTCATGGGCTATACCAAGGGCACGACCAAGGGAGAGATCCAGGTGCCTGGCGAAACCATAGGGGGAATCCTCGAGCCCAGAGTGTTGCAGCTCGATGCCGCTTTCAACGGCCCGACCTGGGGTGTGGGCTTTACGCTCCAGGGAGGTGCCAAGGTCAGCGACTGGCGACACCTGACGGCGTTCGGGGTGGTCGACTGGAACCGCACCAAGACCAAGCTGTCGTTCGAGAACGAATCGTTGGTCGCTCATACGAAGCCGGTGGCGACGGTCTTCTCGGCCCGAGTGGGCTTGCATGGCATCGTCGGCCCGAACGTGGGCGCGGCGATCTGGGCCGGCGCGATGCATCAGCGCATCCAGCAAGAGGTCGCAGGCAGCGTTGCCGACACCGATCTCCAATTCATCGTGATCCAGTCGCCGACAAAACCGTGGAACACGCTGCTCGGTGGCCTCCTCGAGCTCGGCAAGGATTGGATGGTTCTTGCCGAGGGAGGGCTCGGCGCACGCAAATCGATCCTCGCGGCGGCGGTGTACCGGTTCTGATCGAGCCACTTTGACGGACCACGATAGCGCGGACGTTCAAGCGCAGACTTTCTCGCGGGCTGTCTAGGGAAGGAAACGCATGGTCCGCGTCCAGCGCAGGGACGGTACGCAGATGCAAGGCACTCGATCAATAAGGAGTAATGAAGTATCGTATTGAGTTGCATTGCTCTGGAATGGACCGGATCACTGCGCATCTCCTCGCGAGAGCGGGGGTGAACAGCTGATACGGTCTACCCGAAGGGCGATGCTAAGGGCCGCCTGATAGCGAAGGAGCGCGGCGGCAAACCGCTTTGAAGTACTTCTGATGAGGAGAGGTAGATGCGCAAACTATCCGCAGTCGTTCTGCTCAGCGCCGCGCTGGGCGCCGGCATGATCCATGCCCAGACTGCTCCAGCCGGGGTCACGACGCGCAGCATAAAGGCCGTCCAACCCGGACTCTTCGAGGTCGCCGGTCCCCGCGTGAACGAGGCCCTTGCCGCGGGCATCACCAAGATTGTCGCCGCGCCGGGCAAGGGAGGGAAATCCATCTACGTTGAATCGCCTTGGGGACCCATCTACTCCGATTGGCCCAAGGACGTGAAGCCCGTGGCGTTCACGATCGAAACCGGCAAGGCCGGAGGCACCGCGGCGGAGATTTCGGCGCCCGGCTTCACCGACGGGAACAAAGGCGACTATAAGGCTGCGCTCGACGCCGTCATTCCAATGGCGATCAGCAAAGCCGCTGCCCAGAAGACCCAGAAGACCAAGAATTAAGTGCTGGCGTCGGATGCCGGGGGCGATTCGATTCAACGTGCCGGCAATGCAGCGGTTCGACCCGGGACCGGGCCGTACCTTGGCATCCGCAAACCAGCGCATTCACTCAACCGAAAGGAGTTACAGATGCTCAAGACTCTCAAGCCCTTGGTAACGGCCGCGTTCGCCGTCGCTGCCGTCGCCTTCACGAATGTACCTGCCATTGCGCAGGGCGGCGCTACGGTCATGGACGCCGGGCCCGGCAAAGCGGGGATGATGCAGACCCTCAATGTCACGGCTACCATCACCGCCATCGACAAGGCCAAGCGTGACGTGACGCTCAAGGGTCCGCAGGGCAACCTGCTCACCGTCACCGCTGGTCCGGAGGTCAAGAATTTCGACCAGCTCAAGGTCGGCGACCAGGTCGACATGAAATACGTCGAGGCGGTGACGATGGAGCTCAAGAAGGGCGGCGGCATGATTGTCAGCCGTACCGAGCAGAAGGGCGCGGCCGGCGCCAAGCCCGGTGCGACGCCGGCCGGCGTTATGGGCCGCGAGGTCACGATCGTCGCCGACGTTGTCGCCGTGGACCCCGCGAAGCAAATGATCACTCTGAAGGGGCCGGTGCACAGCATCGACATGCGCGTTGACAATCCAGAGCAATTCAAGCGCATCGCGAAGGGCGATCAGGTGGAAGCGAAATTCACCCAGGCACTCGCGATCTCGGTCGAACCCAAGAAGTGAGCGGCTAATACCGTTGAAAAACTCCCTCGCAAGCGAGCGCTTGGTGGCTATGCTGTGGGCAAGGCGTTCGAGTGGGGGAAGCGGGATTGATGTGACAAGGGTCTGGTGGTCAGAAGAAACTGTACTACTCACTCAATCTCGACGATCACGTTCCAGCCGATCATCTCTTGCGTGGGATTGATCGCGGTCTCGAACTTGGCGATCTGCGCCGGCACCTGGCGATCCGAAGGGACGGCGTGTGCCTGCGTGCAATGCGCGGCGCATGGTGGAGACGGTAGCGCATGTCACTGATCACGTCGTGCCGGATCTCGATGCGCGTCGGCCAGCTTCCAAGCAGGACGCCATCGCTTCACTCAGGCGCGCAGAATTGGCCCAAAGCCGGACGCTGCGCCGTCGCAGGCGGAGTTACGACTGACCTGTCCGCGACTACCGAGTACGCCAGTCGATTCGACAACGGAGAAGACAACCCATGAAGCAGGCAATGCGAGCCGTCTCGAAAGCGCTGATTCGAGGTTTGCTTATTGTCGTTCCGGTGTATTTGGCGATCATCTTGTTGCTCAAGGGGATGCAGTCGGTCGCCAAGCTGGTGCAGCCGTTCACCGCGCTGCTCCCCGATTGGGTTCCCGCCGAAGAGCTCCTGTCGCTGCTCCTCGTTCTCGCGATCTGCGCCGCCATCGGCGCCACCGTCGGTACTCGCATCGGACGGGGGGCTCGGAACTGGCTCGAACGGACCGTATTCGAGCGAATCCCTGGCTATGGGGTCATCCGCAGCCTCACTCACCAGATGGCGGGGAAAAGCCGCGAGAACACCTGGACGGCCGCGCTGGTCGAGATCGAAGATGCCCTTGTCCCGGGGTTCATCATCGAGGAGTTCGATGACGGGCGCTACACCGTCTTCGTCCCGTCGATCCCGACGCCGTTCGCGGGTGCCGTCTACGTTCTCGATCGGCAGCGAGTGCATCCAGTTGACGTGCCATTCACCGATGCGATCAGGGTCATCTCGCGCTGGGGATCGGGCGCGAAGAACCTGGTTGCGGCGATGGAGCGCCGCGAGTCCGTCGCGCCTACGATGCCATGACTCGTGGCAGCGCCGCAGACGCGGCCCGCCTGAGACGATCCCGGGTTGACACGGCAGGTCTGGAGGTGTCAGATGTGATTGGCCTCAGAGCAACCAAAGCGCTGCGGGCAGGGGCTGCCGATCGATTCTTCCATTCCCGGCAGCGAGGTCCAAATACGGAGAGATGGATGACGATTCCCAAAGCTACGCTCGGCTTGGCCGTGGAGACGAGTTCGTTCGAAGGTATTCGGGCCGCCAGTCCCATGCGGCTAAAGATTCTAGCGCTAGGTCTGCTGGCTGCGTCGCTTGTCGCGCCGAGCACGTTTGCGCAGACCGCACCGGCCGGCACGCCCGCGCCGGCGGCAAACGCCGTCGATGCGGCGTCGATTCAGGCCCTCAAGGACATGGGGGCGTTCCTGCAGACCCTGAAACGCTTCCACGCTTCGACCGAGGCGACCGGCGAGCGCGTTCTGGCCGATGGACAGAAACTACAGCACGTGGCGACGGCCGAGCTGGACGTCGATCGCCCGAACAAGCTGCGCGTCGTGATACGCAATGCCCGTTCACAGCGCGAGATCATCTACGACGGCAAGACGGCCACGTTCTATACTCCCGCGCAGAAGTATTACTCGACGGTCGAGTTCTCCGAGCCGATCGGCGGGCTGATCGACAAGCTCGAGCAGAGGTATGGCGTCCAGCTTCCGCTGCAGGATCTGTTCCTGTTCGGCACGCCGATGGCGCGGCTCGACAAGATCGAGTCCGCGATGAATGCCGGGCAGGATTTCATCGACGAGGATCTCTGCGACCACTACGCGTTTCGCCAAGGCACGATCGACTGGCAGATCTGGATCAGTAGTACCGCGGGCAAGCCGTTGCCGCGCAAGATCGTGATCACCAATCGCGCCGACGAAGCGCGTCCGCAGTCGATCTCGGTGATCGACTGGAACCTGAAGCCGACCTTCAAGGATTCGGTGTTCAAGTTCACGCCGCCCGCGGGAGCGAAGAAGATCGAGATCGTTCCGCGAAAGACCTCATAGAGGATTGCCATCATGAAGAGACTATTCGGGAAATTGCCGGCGGCCACGGTGGCCATCCTCGTGGCGGCCACCTTTGCGATGGTTTCCTACGTCGATGCCGCGGACCGCGGCGGAGGCGGTGGTCGCGGTGGCGGCGGTGGCGGCGGCGGTGGTGCTCGTGCCGGCGGCGGCGAGCGTGGCGGCGGTGCGGCGCAAGCGCAAGCCGGTGGAGGTGGCCAGCGACAAAACGCGCAGGCGAACAACAGCCGCGCCGATGCGCGCACGAACAACGTCCGCGGCACCAGCGTCAACAACGTCAATAACGTCAACGTCGAGCGCAACGTGAACGTCAGCGGCAACAACAATTGCTGCAACAACAATTGGGACAACGACTACCATCCCGTGGCCGCTGCGGCGGCGATCGGGGCAACGGCGGCCGTTGTCGGCGCGATCGTGAGCGCTCCCCCGCCCGGCTGCGTTCCGGTGAACCACGGCGGCGTGGTCTACCAACAATGCGGAAGCACGTGGTATGCCCCGCAGGGGTCGCAGTACGCCGTCGTCGCTCCACCTAATTGATCGCGAATCGATAGCCTCTACCCAAGGAGGAACGACCATGAATCGTCGCATGATGGTGCTGACAATGGCCGCCGCGCTTGCCGCTCCCGGCATCGCGTTCGGAGCCGACAAGGCGAAGGAGCAGGCGGAGGTGCGGAAGGCGGGGCAGGATGCGCTTGCCGCGGTCTACAAGGTGGCGCCGTCGGCGCGCAAGGCCGTGGAATCCGCGGCCGGCTACGCCGCGTTCAGCAACTTCGGCATGAAGATCCTTGTCGCCGGAGGCGGATCCGGCAAGGGCATCGCGGTCAACAATAAGACCAAGGCGATGACGTACATGAAGATGGCCGAAATTCAGGCCGGCCTGGGCTTCGGCGCCAAGAAGTTCCAGGTCGTCTGGGTGTTCGAGACCGATGCGGCCCTGAACAACTTCATCAACTCCGGCTGGGAGTTTGGCGGACAGGCGACGGCGGCGGCGAAGTCCGAAAACAAAGGTGCCGCGTATCAGGGCGCGGTCGCGGTATCACCGGGGGTCTGGATCTACCAGGTCACGGACAAGGGCCTGGCGCTCGAGCTCACCGCCAAGGGGACCAAGTACTACAAGGACAGTGATCTGAACTGAGACGCATGGTTCGCGAACCCGGCCCACCCGGCCATGCTGCGAGCCGACGTCTAAGTGGAAGGCGCGGACGACAGCCCGCATGCAATGGTGCTATCGGTGCAACGGCTCGGCAGGAGTTTTGAGATCCGCGACCGCATCGCGCGGTCGTCAACTGCCATCGCGCCGCCGTGGAGCACGAACAGCGGCTCTCCCGCGGCGACAAAATCCCCGACCTGCGGCGCCAACTCGATCATGCCGTCGTGGCGCTGCGCCAGTGCCATCAGCGTCGAGAGATCGACGGCGAGCACGATTTCCGACGTACCGCGGTGCTCGGCGATGCATGCGATCCCGAGAATTCCGGTGACCCGATGCTTCCTGCCGGTTGAGCGCCCCGACGGCAAACACCAGCGTGAACACGAAGAGGCCGACGCTGTAGCGGACGACGTTGTTACGCAACAGTGTCGTGGCGATGATCGGCGGCGTCAGCTGGCCGCCGGCCACCTGGATCGCCACCAGCAATGAGCCGAACGTAAACACGAGGAAGGACAGCGTCCACGGCGCGCATCGTGTTCGAGCTGTTGAAGGCGCAGGGCCAGGCACCGATCTTCGGGGTTCCCTACGGACGTCAAGCTGTGGCGGAACAGGGACTGCCGGGATTCCAGGTGATCGCGTGGAACGCGCTTTGCGCGCCGAAGGGAACGCCGAAGGCAACCATCGAACTCCTGAACGCGGAGATAAACAAGATCCTCTCGCAGCCGGAGTCGCGTCAGAAGCTGAAGGATCTCGGCTTCGACGTCGGCGGCGGCACGTCAGAGCAACTTGCCGAGTTCGGCCGCTCTGAACGTCGAAAGTGGGGACCGCTCATCGCCGCTTCAGGCATCAAGGCGGAGTGAAACTGCGACTACGAACATGCTCACGGAGCTGAGGCTGCGCCGGGAGGCGTAGTATTGCCAAAAACGTCGGCGGCAGCGAAGCCTATCGCAACCTCGCAGTCGTAGGCATGGCCCCCGGTAGTCTCGACGTGGTCGTGGCATTCAGGATCCGGGCCCGACGCGATTGTTCCGCAATTGCCTGTCCATCGGAGGTCAAAAATGAGCCACGCGTCAATGCTGAAAGCCAGACGGCAGCACCAAAAAACCAAGAAACTTCTTGAGGTCGCAGCCAAGCAGGCCAAACGGCTGGCGAAGCAGGCATTGGCGGGGCCGGCGGTGAAGAAGGAAAAGGTGAAGAAGGAAAAAGTGAAGAAAGAAAAGGTCAAGACGGAAAAAGTGAAAAAGGTCAAGCTGACCAAGGAGGAGCTTGGCAGGCAAGACGCGAAGAAGGGCAGTGCGGGCGCCGGGAAAAAAGGCGCGTCCTAGCGATTCTCGACCCGGAACCGCGATCATCGGGCGAGGAAACCTCCATCGACCGCTATGGCATGACCGACCATGAAGCTCGCGGCCAGGCTGAAAGCCGCACCACGGCCGCCGCGATCTCTTCCGGCTCACCGAAGCGTCCAATGGGTTCCAGCGCTACCATCGCTTTGACGATCTCAGAGTCGTATTTCTTTGTGACTCTACGGAAGCGATACACTTCGGCGTTCGACAAGCACGCTGCGCGTTCTGGTATGCGCTTGATCGAATGATGGCGCCGGCTCGTAATGAAATAGTTGGGAGCAAACGCGATTAGCGGATTGCGAACGAGCTGTTGGCGATCGGACGCATGACTGCAGTCGCGGCCAACGGCATCACGATCGAGTACGAATCGCTCGGCGAACCCTCCGCGCCGCCGATACTGCTCATCATGGGTCTCGGCATGCAGCTCGTCGCGTGGCCCGACGCGTTCTGCCACGGGTTGGTCGAGCGGGGATTCCGCGTCATCCGGTTCGACAACCGCGATTGCGGACTGTCTTCGAAGTTTCGCGTCCGCAGGCAGCCGAATCTGGTCGCCGCGCTTGCGGCCGCCTGGCTGCGCCTGCCGGTGCGCGCGCCCTACACGCTGGATGCAATGGCCGCCGATGCCGTTGGCCTTCTCGATGCGCTGGGCATCCGGCGTGCGCATGTCGTGGGCCTGTCGATGGGAGGCATGATCGCCCAGGTGGTCGCGGCAACCTTTCCGACACGCGTGCTGAGCCTGACTTCCATCATGTCGTCGAGTGGCAGCCGCAAGGTCTCGCAGCCGCGGCCCGACGCAAAGCGGGCGCTGCTCAGCAAGCCGCGCGACCCCGGCGATCCCGAGAGCGTCATCGACCACTTGGTGGACGTCTTCGGCATCATCGGCAGCCCCGGATTTCCCGCGAAACCTGAGGAGTTGCGCGAGCAGCTCGCGCGCAACGTGCGCCGCGGCTACCATCCGGCAGGCGTGACGCGGCAATTGGTCGCGATCATCGCGTCGGGCGATCGCCGCAGGCTGCTGCGCAAGGTCACCGCGCCGACGCTCGTCATTCACGGTGCCGCGGATCCGCTGGTGCCCGTGGAAGCAGGCAGGGACACGGCGCGCCACATCGCGGGAGCGAAGTTGATGGTGATCGACGGAATGGGCCACGATCTTCCACCGGCGCTGTTGCCGATTCTCGTCGAGGCGATCGCCGCTCATTGCCATGACAGCAATGGCCAATGCCTTAGCGAGCCCGCCCCCGTGTGAGCGCCGGTGACCTGACACGCAGCGCGATCAATCGGTACCACGACAGACGCTGGCGCACGGTCGCCTCGGACGATGCGCCCTCGTTGACCTGATGACGAGCCCGCCGTCCGGCGCGACTACAATACGCCTCCCCGGAAAGAGGACTATTCGCATGAGCGACCGACATTCCCGACCGACGAAGAACAGGCTGCCGACGTGGCGCACCGGACAGGCCGCTGTGCTATGCGCGATCCTCTTCCTCGTGGTCACGCCCACCGTCTGTGCGGCCGAGACGTTTTCCGGCAACGCGACACCGGTGCGGCTGCAACTCAAGTGGCGTCACCAGTTCCAGTTCGCTGGCTTCTATACGGCACTCGAGAAGGGCTATTACCGTGAGGCCGGTTTCGACGTGACGATCATCCCGGCAACCCCCGGCACCGATCCCGTCGACACCGTGCTGAAGGGCGGAGCCGACTTCGGCGTCGCGTCCTCGGAACTCGTGCTGCGCTACGCCAAGGGCGACCCGGTCGTCGTGCTTGCCTCCATCTTCCAGCACTCGCCGCTCGCATTGTTCGTGCGCCGCGACGCTGGCATTGATACCGTGCATGATCTCGCGGGCCACAAGGTGGCGCTCGCGCCGTGGGAAACCGAAATTTTCGCCTACCTGCAGCGCGAGAAGGTGCCGCTCGACGGACTCCAACTGGTGCAGCACGACTACAGCGTGGACACCCTGGTGCAGGGGCGCGTCGACGCGCTTGCGGGCTACGAGACCGACGAGACCTACTACCTGCAGCAAGCGGGGGGGCGATACCGCCAGTTCACGCCGCGTTCCAGCGGCGTGGACTTCTACGGGGACACGCTGTTCACCACCCGCGCAATGGTGACCAAGCACCCGGAATGGGCCGAGGCATTCCGCGCGGCGAGCCTGCGCGGCTGGGAGTACGCTCTAGCGCACCAGGAGGAGATCGCCGCACTCATTCACGCGAAGTACGCGCCCGAACTTCCCGTGGAGAAACTCCGCTTTGAGGCCGTGCGCATGATGCCGCTCGTGGTCTCAGATCTCGTAGAGCTCGGCCACACGCACGTCGGCCGCTGGCAGCACATCTTCGACGTGTACCGGGAACTCGGCCTTGTACCCGGCAGCGCCGACAGCAATATCCGCGGACTGATCTACCAGCCCCCGCAGCCGACTGACTGGCGTTGGCTGCTGTGGGTGCTTGCAGTCGGCGCCGTCGTCCTGGCGGTGGTCGTCTGGATCGCACGTCGCTTCTATCACTTCAATTGGCGCCTGCGTCAACAACTGGAGGAGAACCAGCGGCTACAGGACGAACTGCGTGCACTGACCATCATCGACTCGCTCACCGGCCTCAATAACCGCCGTCACTTCGATATCGTCCTCGCCAATGAGTGGGAACGGGCTCGTCGAAACCACAGGCCGCTGGCAGTGCTGTTCATCGATATCGATTATTTCAAGTCCTACAACGATTACCGGGGGCATCGCGCCGGTGACGATTGCCTAGCCGCGGTCGGCAAGGCAATCGGCCATTCGCTGCAACGCCCGGCCGACCTCGCCGCGCGCTACGGCGGCGACGAATTCGTGGTCCTGCTGCCGGACACCGACACGGACGGTGCGCTCGACGTTGCCGGGCGCGTACTTGGCGCAATTGGTGCGCTGGCCATTCCGCATGCCGCTTCTCCGCTCGGATGGGTCACTTCGAGCATCGGTGCGGCGCAGGTCGTGCCCGCGATGAACGACACGTCTGAAGCACTGCTAGAGCGCGCCGATCGCGCGCTCTACGCGGCCAAGCAGGCTGGTCGCAATGGAGTGGTGGCGGCGCCGACCTACTTGTTCGATCAGCGCGCCGCACGATAGCGCACCCCCCGCATCCACCGCACCACCTATCGAGAGGTTTGGGTGGGCCAGGACATCTAATGAGTTCCGATTGACAAACGAATAGCAGACAGGATACATCTCGCTACCCGCAGGACCCGTGCTCATTGCAGTGTCTACCCTAACGCGAGGCAGGCCCCGCTGGTTTGGACGGATCTGGCAGCACGGGGCAGGGCCGGACGCGACACACATGAAACCTATCGAAAGGCGGGTTGCGGAGCTTGATACTTCGGTGACTCTTCGCCTGCCTGATGGAACCCGACGGCTCCGCGATTGCCAAGGCGAGATCGCTAAACGGGGCCCGTCACCCATCGTGAGCATAACCTATGAAAACCCGGGTTGCGCACCAGCTATCCATGACGGTGTTGATGACTCCGGACATGGCGAACTTTTCCGGCAACGTGCACGGGGGCCATATCCTCAAGCTTCTCGACCAGGTCGCCTACGCCTGTGCGAGCCGCTATGCCAAAGGGTACGTTGTGACCCTTTCGGTCGATCAGGTCGTTTTCCGGCAGCCCATTCACGTGGGCGAGCTCGTAACGTTCCTGGCCAGCATCAATTACACGGGAACGACTTCGATGGAGGTCGGAATCAAGGTCGTCACGGAGAACATTCAGTCCCAGGTCGTGCGCCATGCCAACAGCTGCTTCTTCACGATGGTCGCGGTGAACGAGGAGGGACGACCGGCGCAGGTTGCGCAGCTCTTCCCCGCCACGCCCGACGAGCGAAGACGGTTCGAAGCAGCCAAAGCTCGACGAGAACTGCGGCGCGAGATGGAAGGTCGTTATCGCGCAATGAAGGATCCGACGCCGCCATCGGCCGCAATCGATTAGAACCGGACTCCCGTCGGCGGTCGAATGGACCTGAGTGGCGCGCTCGCATCGCCGTGCAGTACCTCGCCTCCGCGCAGCGATCTGTGGCGAATGCGCACGGAAAGGCAACATGGGAGGTTTGGATGAACACCGTTCGAAGGACCCTTGACGCATTTGTCCTCGGGGCTGCCGACCTGCAGCATGCGGCCGGCGAGGCAACACGTGCGGCTTTCCGCACTTGTTGCAGCGCGAGATTGCGAAACTTCGCGCGTTCCGGGCATTTTCACGAAGAAGGCGCGGCTCCGTTTCTATCCGCAATCAATAACTTCGACGAACGCGTCGATTTGGCACTAAGATGGCACGAACACTGCTCTAAAAGAGGGCGGACGGCACCGCAAGGCACCGCATTCTCACGGCGCGAAAAGGAGGCATCCGTGATGAGCACGCATGGCGGCGCGGCGTTCGCGCTGGGCGCCCGTCTCCCTTGGCAAGACGCACGGGGCCAGTCATCGGCGCTACTGCGGCTTGTCAAAGCGACGATGGCCGCAGCGGTGGCGCTCTGCCTGGCTCAACCGGCCAGCGCGCAACAGCATAGCGAGGCCTTTGCGGTTCGATACACGGGAGCGCTCAAGAAGATAAACGACAGCGGCGAAATACGCGTTGGCTATCGCGAGAATTCCCCGCCCTTCGCGTTCCTCGATGCGCGGAAAAAGCCGGTAGGCTACTCGCTCGACCTCTGCGAAATCATAGTGGAAGAGATCGCGGCGGAGCTCGGCAAAGACGTCCGGGTCATCCGGCGGCCGGTGACGCCCGAGAACCGCTTCGACCTCGTGACCTCCGGCGAGATAGATCTCGAGTGCGGCTCGACGACCAACAATCTCGAGCGTCGCAAGAGCGTGGCATTTTCGCCGACAATGTTCGTCACCGGCACCAAGCTCCTAGTGCGTCGCGGCAGCGGAATCCTGAATTTCCGCGACCTCGCGGGCAAGACAGTGGCGCTGACACGCGGGACAGTGCACGAGACCGCGATACCAAAGCTCGCCCAGCGGCAAAACATCCCGATAAAGTTCGTTTTCGGCAGCGACCACGGCGAGTCGTTTCAGTTGCTAGCCACCGGGAAGGCCGAAGCGTTCGCCAATGACGACGTGCAACTGTACGGAATGGTCGCGGAAAAGAAGGCCGCCGCGGATTTCCGTGTGGTCGGCGACTTTCTCACCTATGCCGACTATGCGGTGATGTTTCGCAAGGACGATCCGGAGTTCACGGAAGTCGTCGAGCGCGCTTTCCATCGGCTCGCGGGCAGTCGTGAAATTGTCGCCATTTACGAGCGCTGGTTTCAGAAGCCGTTACCGTCGGGTGCACGGCTCAACCTGCCGATGAGCCCGCATCTCGAGGAGCTGTTCCGCGTCCAGGGATTGCCGTCCGATTGAAACGAGCGCGCATCGTTCGCGCTTTCGCAGTTGCAGCGCCGAACCAAGCAGCCGGGAGACAAGCATGGGAACGATGCAGGACCACGATCCGGGCGAAACCCAGGAATGGGTCGACTCGCTAAATGCCGTCATTGCGCACGTCGGGCCCGAGCGGGCCCGGTATCTGCTGGGCAAGCTGCGCGACGAAGCGCTGCGCACGGGCACGCGTGCCGCCGTTCCTCGCCACCACGCCCTATCGCAACACCATCCCGCCGGGACAGGAAGAAAAATCCTCGGGCAACCGCGAGATCGAGCACAAGATCCGGTCGGCGATCCGCTGGAACGCCATGGCGATCATTCTGCGCGCGAACAAGGAATCCTCCGAGCTCGGCGGCCACATCGCGAGCTTCCAGTCGTCGGCACTGCTGTACGACATCGGCTTCGGCCATTTCTGGCGCGGCGCGATCAGGCGATCACGGCGGCGACCTGATCTATGTGCAGGGCCACGTCGCGCCGGGGATCTATGCGACGCGCCTTCGTCGAGGGTCGACTCACCGATGAGCAGCTGATCAATTTTCGGCAGGAAAGCGAAGGCAAGGGCATACCCTCGTATCCGCATCCGTGGCTGATGCCCGAGTTCTGGCAGTTCCCGACGGTGTCCATGGGTCTGGGACCGCTGACGGCGATCTACCAGGCGCGGTTCCTCAAATATCTCGAAGGCCGCGGGCTCGCGAAGACCGAAGGTCGCAAGGTCTGGGCGTTCCTCGGCGACGGCGAATGCGACGAGCCGGAGTCGCTCGGCGCGATTTCGCTGGCTGGCCGCGAAGCCCTCGACAACCTGATCTTCGTCATCAACTGCAACCTGCAGCGACTCGACGGCCCGGTGCGCGGCAACGGCAAGATCATCCAGGAGCTCGAGGGCGTCTTCCGCGGCGCCGGCTGGAACGTGATCAAGGTCGTCTGGGGCTCGGCGCTGGGACAAGCTGTTCGCCAAGGACAAGGCAGGCATTCTGCTGAAGCGCATGGAGGAGTGCGTCGACGGCCAGTACCAGGATTTCAAGAGCAAGGACGGCGCGTACGTACGCGAGCACTTCTTCAATTCGCCGGAGCTGAAGGCGCTGGTCGCCGACCTGTCGGACGAGCGAAGTGTGGAAGCTCAATCGCGGCGGCCACGATCCGTTCAAGGTCTACGCCGCCTACGCGGCCGCGGTCAAGCACAAGGGCCAGCCCACGGTGATCCTCGCGAAGACCGTCAAGGGCTATCGGGATGGGCGAATCCGGCGAAGGCCAGATGATCAGCGCACCAGGCGAAGAAGATGACGCAGGATGCGCTGAAGCAATTCCGCGAGCGCTTCCAGATCCCGATCACCGACGAGCAAATCGACGAGATGGCGTTCATCACGTTTGCCGAAGACAGTCCGGAGAGCCAAGTACCTGAAGGAGCGCCGCGCCGCGCTGGGCGGCTACCTGCCGCAGCGGCGGCGCAAGTCGGCGTCGCTGACGGCCCCGCCGCTTGCGACCTTCGACCGGCTGCTGCAAAGCTCCGGCGAACGCGAGATCTCCACGACGATGGCGTTCGTGCAGATGCTGGGCACGCTCGTCCGCGACAAGGCCATCGGCAAGCACATCGTGCCGATCGTTCCCGACGAATCGCGGACGTTCGGCATGGAAGGCATGTTCCGCCAGCTCGGCATCTACTCGTCGGTCGGCCAGCTCTACAAGCCGCAGGACGCCGACCAGCTGATGTACTACCGCGAGGACAAGTCCGGGCCAGGTGCTGCAGGAAGGAATCAACGAAGCCGGCGCAATGAGCTCGTGGATCGCTGCCGTCGACGTCGTACAGCACGAACAACGTGCCGATGATCCCGTTCTACATCTACTACTCGATGTTCGGGCTGCAGCGCGTCGGCGACCTCGCGTGGCTCGCCGGCGACATGCGCGCGCGCGGCTTCCTGCTGGGCGGCACGGCGGGCCGCACGACGCTGAACGGCGAAGGCCTGCAGCACGAGGACGGCCATAGCCACGTGCTGGCGTCGACGATCCCGAACTGCATTTCCTACGACCCGACGTTTGCGTACGAAGTCGTCGTCATCATCCGCGACGGCATGCGCCGGATGTATCGAGGAGCAGGAGGACGTCTACTACTACATCACGCTGATGAACGAGAACTACCCGCACCCGGCGATGCCGGCGGGCGCGGAAGAGGGGATCGTCAAGGGGATGTACCTGCTGAAGGAAGGGGGCAAGGGCAAGGGACCGCGCGTGCAGCTGATGGGCTGCGGCACGATCCTGCGCGAGGTGATCGCGGCGGCGGAACTGCTGCGAGAGCGACTTGAAAGTCGAACGCGGACATCTGGAGCGTGACGAGCTTCAACGAGCTGCGCCGCGACGGCATGAGCGCCGAGCGCTACAACCTGCTGCATCCGACCAAGCCGCGGCGGAAGAGCTACGTCGAAGCGACGCTCGAAGGCCACGCGGGCCCGGTGATCGCCGCGACCGACTACATGCGCAATCTACGCCGACCAGATCCGCAGCCAGATTCCGCGGCGCTACGTCACGCTGGGCACCGACGGCTTCGGCCGCAGCGATTATCGCGTCAAGCTGCGGCAAGTTCTTCGAGGTGAACCGCTACTACGTCGCGGTCGCCGCGCTGAAGGCGCTCGCCGACGACGGCGAGATCAAGCCGGAAGTCGTCGCGCAGGCGATCAAGAAGTACGGCCTCGACACCGAGCGGCCCGATCCGTGGACGGTGATAGACGAAGCACTTTGGCGTTCGCAACGCGTAACGAGGGAGTTCGTAACATGGCAGCAGTGATCGAAGTAAAGTGCCGGACATCGGCGACTTCAAGGACATTCCGGTCATCGAGGTCATGGTCAAGCCGGGCGACCGGTCAAAGCCGAGGATCCGCTGGTCTCGCTCGAGTCCGACAAGGCGACGATGGACGTGCCCTCGCCCGTCGGCGGCGTCGTCAAGGAGGTGAAGGTCAAGGTCGGCGACAAGGTGAGCGAAGGCAGCGCTCATCCTGCTGCTCGACGCCGGCAGCGGCGCGCGGCGGCGCGCGGCCGCCGCAGCGCACGAAGACGTCGGTCGCCGCGCCGCCCGCGCCGACCAGCGCGCCCGCAGGCGTGGCCGAAGTGCGCGTGCCCGACATCGGCGATTTCAAGGACGTGCCGGTCATCGAGGTCATGGTGAAGCCGGGCGACACGGTGAAGGCCGAGGACGCGCTCGTCACGCTCGAATCCGACAAGGCGACGATGGACGTGCCGGCGCCGCTCGGCGGCATGGTGCAGGACTCGAGGTCAAGGTCGGCGACAAGGTGTCCGAAGGCACGCTGATCCTGACGCTCGTCACCGACAGCGCGGCCGCGTCGAGCCGGCAGCGCCCGATGCCGCAGCACGCCGCGCCTGCCGCCGCCCGCGGCTCGCGCCGGCCGCGCCGGCCGACGGAGCCGCGGCGATCGACGAGGCGGCGTTCGCGCCTCGCCTACGCCGGTCCCGGCGTGCGCAAGCTCGCGCGCGAGCTCGGCGTCGATCTCGGCAAGGTGAAGGGCAGCGGCGACAAGGGCCGCATCCTGAAGGAAGACGTCGAGGCGTCGCCAAGGGCGGCGCGCCGCGGCGGCCGAAGGCCGCGCCGCGCGCCGCGGCCGGCGGCGGTGTCGGCGGCATCGATCTGCTGCCGTGGCCGAAGGTCGACTTCGCCAAGTTCGGCCCGATCGAAGCGAAGCCGCTGTCGCGGATCAAGAAGATCTCCGGCGCCAACCTGCATCGCAACTGGGTGATGATCCCGCACGTCACCAATCACGACGACGCCGACATCACCGACCTCGAGCAGTTCCGCGTGCAGTTGAACAAGGAGAACGAGAAGAGCGGCGTCAAGGTCAGCATGCTGGCGTTCATGATCAAGGCCGCGGTCGCGACGCTCAAGAAATTCCCCGAGTTCAATGCCTCGCTCGACGGCGACAACCTGGTGCTGAAGAAGTACTACCACATCGGCTTCGCCGCCGACACGCCGAACGGGCTCGTCGTGCCGGTGATCCGCGACGCGGACAAGAAGGGCGTCATCGAGATCGCCAAGGAAATGGGCGATCTCGCCAAGCTCGCGCGCGACGGCAAGCTGAAGCCCGACCAGATGCAGGGCGGCACGTTCACGATCTCGAGCCTCGGCGGCATCGGCGGCATCTACTTCACGCCGATCATCAACGCGCCCGAAGTCGCGATCATGGGCGTCTGCCGCTCGTTCTGGAAGCAGGTGTCGACACGACGGCAAGACGTCGTCGTGGCGCTTCATGCTGCCGCTGTCGCTGTCGTGGGACCACCGCGTCATCGACGGCGCCGCCGCGGCGCGCTTCAACAACCATTTCGCCGGCCTGCTCGCCGACATGCGGCGGATCGTTGATCGTAAGGGATTCGCACATGGCACACTCGTCGAAGTCAAAGTTCCGGACATCGGCGATTTCAAGGACATTCCGGTCATCGAGGTGCTGGTCAAGCCGGGCGACACGGTCAAGGCGGAGGACGCGCTGGTCACGCTCGAATCGGACAAGGCGACGATGGACGTGCCGTCGCCGGTCGACGGCGTCGTGAAGGAAATGAAGGTCAAGGTCGGCGACAAGGTGTCGGAAGGCATCGCTGCTGCTCACGTCGAGCGGAGCCGCGGGCGCGGCGCGCGCCGCAACCGGCGCACCGCGAAGGCCGCTGCGCCTGCGTCACCTCGACCCGCTCCGCGGGCGGAAGCGGGAGCGCCGCAGCGGCGGCGAAGGCCGCCGACACCCGCCGCAGCCGCCGGCCGCGCCCGCGCCGACCGCGGCGTCGTATGCCGGCACGCGCCGACATCGAATGCGAGATGCTCGTGCTGGGCGCCGGGCCCGGGCGGCTACTCGGCGGCGTTCCGCTCCGCCGATCTCGGCATGAAGACCGTGCTCGTCGAACGCTACGCGACGCTGGGCGGCGTGTGCCTCAACGTCGGCTGCATCCCGTCGAAGGCGCTGCTGCACACCGCGTCCGTCATGGACGAAGTGAAGGACATGGGCGCGCACGGCATCAGCTTCGGCGCGCCGCAGATCGACCTCGACAAGCTGCGCGGCTTCAAGGACGGCGTCGTCAAGAAGCTCACCGGCGGCCTGGCCGGCATGGCGAAGGCGCGCAAGGTCGAAGTGGTGCGCGGCGTCGGCCGCTTCCTCGACCCGCATCACCTCGAGGTCGAGCTCACGACGGGCACCGGCCAGGACAAGACCGGCGCGAAGAAGATCGTCAAGTTCGCAGAAGGCGATCATCGCCGCCGGCAGTCAGGCGGTGAAGCTGCCGTTCATTCCGGAGGATCCGCGCGTCGTCGATTCGACCGGCGCGCTGCGAGCTCGAAGGCGATTCCGAAGCGGATGCTGGTCGATCGGCGGCGGCATCATCGGCCTCGAAATGGCCACCGTCTACTCGACGCTCGGCACGCGCATCGACGTCGTCGAGATGCTCGACGGCATGATGGCCGGCGCCGATCGCGACCTCGTCAAGGTGTGGGAAAAGAAGAATGCGCCGCGCTTCGACAACGTCATGCTGAAGACCAAGACGGTGTCCGGCGAAGCGACGGCCGCGGGCATCAAGGTCGGCTTCGAGGGCGCGAAGGCGCCGGAGGAGCCGCAGGTCTACGACCTCGTGCTGGTCGCCGTCGGCCGCAGCCCCAACGGCAAGCGGATCGACGCGGACAAGGCCGGCGTCGCGGTCACCGACCGCGGCTTCATTCCCGTCGACAAGCAGATGCGCACCAACGTCGCGCACATCTTCGCGATCGGCGACATCGTCGGCCAGCCGATGCTCGCGCACAAGGCGGTGCACGAGGCGCACGTCGCGGCCGAGGTCGCGCGCGGGCCAGAAGTCGTACTTCGATGCGCGGCAGATTCCGTCGGTCGCCTACACCGATCCGGAAGTCGCCTGGGCCGGCCTCACCGAGGAGCAGTGCAAGGCGCAGGGCATCAAGTACGGCAAGGCGGTGTTCCCGTGGGCCGCGTCGGGCCGCGCGATTGCCAACGGCCGCGACGAAGGCTTCACCAAGCTGCTGTTCGACGCGGCGACGCACCGCTGCATCGGCGGCGGCATCGTCGGCACGCACGCCGGCGACCTGATCGGCGAAGTCTGCCTCGCCGTGGAGATGGGCTGCGATCCGGCCGACATCGGCAAGACGATCCATCCGCATCCGACGCTGTCCGAATCCGATCGGCATGGCGGCCGAGGTGTTCGAGGGCGTGTGCACTGACCTGCCGCCGCGTCAAGAAGAAATAGGAGGAGCCGACCATGGCTGGAAGAGCAACTGCGCATCGACGCGCTCGAGTACCACGAGTTTCCGCACGCCGGGAAAGATTTCGATCGCGCCGACAAAGGCGCTCGCCAACCAGCGCGACCTGTCGCTCGCGTATTCGCCGGGCGTCGCGTATGCGTGCACGGCGATCCAGGAGGATCCGCGCGCTCGCCGCGAAGTACACGGCGCGCGGCAATCTCGTCGCCGTCATCACCAACGGCACCGCGGTGCTCGGCCTCGGCAACATCGGCGCGCTCGCCGGCAAGCCCGTGATGGAAGGCAAGGGCTGCCTGTTCAAGAAATTCGCCGGCATCGACGTGTTCGACATCGAGATCGGCGAATCGGACCCCGACAAGATCGTCGAGGTCGTCGCGGCGCTCGAGCCGACGTTCGGCGGCATCAACCTCGAGGACATCAAGGCGCCCGAGTGCTTCTACATCGAGCGCAAGCTGCGCGAGCGGATGAAGATCCCGGTGTTCCACGACGACCAGCACGGCACGGCGATCGTCGCGGCCGCGGCCGTGCTCAACGGCTTGAAGATCGTCGGCAAGGACATCGGCAAGGTCAAGCTGGTCGTGCTCGGGCGCCGGCGCCGCGGCGCTCGCGTGCCTCGAACCTGCAGGTGAGCCTCGGACTCGACCGAGGCAACATCTTCGTCACCGACAGCAAGGGCGTCGTCTACAAGGGCCGCACGGAGGCGATGGACCCCGACAAGGAGCGCTATGCGCAGGACACGAAAGCGCGCGACGCTGGACGAGTCATCGACGGCGCCGACATCTTCCTGGGCCTGTCGGCCGGCGGTGTGCTGACCGCCGGAGATGGTCAAGAAGATGGCGCGACAGGCCGATCATCCTGGCGATGGCGAATCCGGAGCCGGAAATCCGGCCGGAGGTGCGCCAAGAAGGTGCGGCCCGATTGCCTGATCGGCACCGGCCGCTCGGACTATCCGAACCAGGTCAACAACTCGCTGTGCTTCCCGTTCATCTTCCGCGGCGCGCTCGACTGCGGCGCGAGCACGATCAACGAGGAGATGAAGCTGGCCGCGGTGCGCGCGCTGGCCGAGCTCGCGCAGCGCCGAGCCGTCCGAAATCGTCGCGCTCGCGTACGGCGAAGCCACGCCCGCGTTCGGCCCCGACTACCTGATTCCCGCGCGCGTTCGATCCGCGGCTCATCACCACGCTCGCGCCGGCCGTGGCGAAGGCGGCGATGGACAGCGGCGTCGCGACGCGGCCGATCAAGGACTTCGACGCGTATCGCGAGCAGCTGAGCCGGTTCGTCTATCAGTCCGGGACGACCATGGAGCCGGTGTTCGCCGCCGGCCAAGCGCGCGCCCGAAGCGCGTCGTCTACGCGGAAGGCGAGGACGAGCGCGTGCTGCGCGCCGCGCAGGCCGGCCGTCGACGAGGGCATCGCGCGGCCCGTGCTCGTCGGCCGGCCGACATCATCGCTGCGCGCATCGCAGAAGCTCGGCCTGCGGCTCAAGCTCGGCGAGAACTGCGACGGTCGTCAACATCCAGGACGACGCGCGCTACCGCGACTACTGCGACGAGTACTACCAGCTGGCGCGGCGCAAGGGCGTGTCGCGCGCGCAGGCGATGGAGGAGATGCGCAGCCGCGCCGACGCTGATCGCGCGCGATGCTGGTGCGCCGCGGCGACGCCGACGCGATGCTGTGCGGCACGCTCGGCGACTACGCCGATCATCTCGAGCTACGTCCGCAACGTCATCGGCCTGCGCGCCGGCGTGACCACGCTCGCGGCGATGCAGATGCTGATCCTGCCGGCAGCGCCAGCTCTTCATCTGCGACACGCACGTCAATCGCGACCCGACGCGCCGAGCAGATCGCCGAGATGACGCTGCTCGCCGCCGAGGAGGTGCAGCGCTTCGGCGTCAAGCCGCAGCGTCGCGCTGCTGTCGCACTCGAGCTTCGGCAGCTCCGACGCGCCGTCGGCGCAGAAGATGCGCGATGCGCTCGAGCTGATCGTCGCGACGGCGCCCGGACCTCGCGGTCGAAGGCGAGATGCGCGCCGATTCGGCGCTGTCGAAAGGCGATCCGCGACGCCGAGTTCCCGGACTCGCGGCTCGACGGCGGACGCCAACCTGCTGATCATGCCGAACGTCGACGCGGCCAACATCACCTACAACGCGCTGCGGGTGACCGCCGGCGGCGGCATCACCGTCGGCGGCATCCTGCTCGGCGCGGCGCAAGCCGGTGCACATCATGACGCCGTCGTCGACCGTGCGCCGCATCGTCAACATGACGGCGCGTCGCCGTGGCCGACGCCGGCGCGCAGCCGCGCGAAGCAATCGGGTGCTCGACTGACATCGCACCGACCTCAGGCCCGGCAGGCGGCGCGTGGTCGACACATCGATGCAGCCGGAACTCCGAAGTCCAAGGAGATTCAAATGGCCCGATCCAGCAAGCCGCTCTACAAATCGCTCTACTTCCAGGTGATCGTCGCGATCGTCATCGGCGTCCTGCTCGGGCATTTCTATCCCGAGACCGGCGACGGCGATGAAGCCGCTCGGCGACGGCTTCATCAAGCTGATCAAGATGATCATCGCGCCGATCATCTTCTGCACCGTCGTCGTCGGCATCGCCGGCATGGAGGACATGAAGAAGGTCGGCAAGACCGGCGGCTACGCGCTGCTCTACTTCGAGATCGTCAGCACGATCGCGCTGATCGTCGGCCTCGTCATCGTCAACGTCGTGCAGCCGGGCGCGGGCATGAACATCGACCCGGCGACGCTCGACACCAAGGGCATCGCGGCCTACACGACGCCCGGCAAGATGCAGGGCACGGTCGACTTCCTGCTGAACGTCATTCCCGAACACCGTCGTCGACGCGTTCGCCAAGGGCGAGATCCTGCAGGTGCTGCTGTTCGCGGTGCTGTTCGGCTTCGCGCTGCACCAGTTCGGCGGGCGCGGCACGCTGGTGTTCGACTTCATCGAGAAGATCTCGCACGTGCTGTTCGCGATCGTCGGCGTCATCATGAAGGTGGCGCCGATCGGCGCGTTCGGCGCGATGGCGTTCACGATCGGCAAGTACGGCGTCGGCTCGCTGGTGTCGCTGGGCAAGCTGATGGGCACGTTCTACGCTGACGTGCCTGGTGTTCGTCTTCGTCGTGCTCGGCGCTGATCGCGCGTGCGCACGGCTTCTCGCATCTGGAAGTTCATCAAGCTACATCAAGGAGGAGCTGCTGATCGTGCTGGGCACGTCGTCGTCGGAGTCGGTGCTGCCGCGGATGATGGCGAAGCTGGAGAACCTCGGCGTGCGAGAAGTCGGCGGTCGGCCTCGTGATTCCGACCGGCTATTCGTTCAATCTCGACGGCACGTCGATCTACCTGACGATGGCCGCGGTGTTCATCGCGCAGGCGACCAACACGCCGATGACGCTGACCCAGCAGCTCACGCTGCTCGGCGTGCTGCTGCTGACCTCGAAGGGCGCGGCCGGCGTCACCGGCAGCGGCTTCATCGTGCTGGCCGCGACGCTGTCGGCGGTCGGCGACGTGCCGGTGGCCGGCCTCGCGCTGATCCTCGGCATCGACCGCTTCATGTCCGAGGCGCGCGCGCTGACCAACCTGATCGGCAACGGCGTCGCCACGGTGGTGGTCGGCAAGTGGACGCGGCGAGCTCGACACGCAAGCGGATGCACACGGTGCTGAACAACGAGACCGACGACGAGGCCGAGGAGCCGGAGAAGGTGCTCGACGCCGTCGAAGCCCACATGCCCGTCAAGGCCGCATGAGCGGTCGGCAAGTCTCGACGCGCCGCTCCGGATCGCAGGCCGACCCGGCGGGGCTCCCGATGCACCGCGTCGCCGATGCGGCAGCGAGGCACGTCGAGCGCAGCCCCGACGCGCACCGCGATCGTCGTCGTCGGCGGCGGCGCCGGCGGACTCGAGCTCGCCACGCGCCTCGGCGACAAGCTCGGCAAGCGCGACAAGGCGCGACGTCACGCTGATCGAGAAGGCGCGCACGCACTTCTGGAAGCCGCAGCTGCACGAGATCGCCGCCGGCAGCATGGATCTCGGCGCGCACGAGATCGACTACCTCGCGCAGTCGCACTGGCATCACTTCCGCTACCGCATCGGCGAGATGATCGGCCTCGACCGCGCGCGGCGCGAGGTCCACGGTGGCGCCGTTGGTCGACGAGGAGGGCGACCAGGTCACGCCGCGGCGCGAATTCGGCTACGACACGCTGGTGATCGCGGTCGGCAGCCAGACCAACGACTTCGGCACGCCGGGCGTCGCGCGAGCACGCGATCTGCGCTCGAGACGCCGGCACGAGGCCGAGCGCTTCCACCGCCGGCTGGTCAACGCCTGCATCCGCGCCCACGCGCAGTCGGAGCCGCTGCGGCCCGAGCAGCTGCAGGTGGCGATCATCGGCGCCGGCGCGACCGGCGTCGAGCTGGCGGCGGAGCTGCACAACACGACGCGCAGCGCTCGTCTCCTACGGGCTCGACCGCATCGATCCCGACAAGGACATCAGGCTCGATCCTGATCGAGGCAGCCGACCGCATGCTGCCGGCGTTGCCGCCGCGCCTGTCGATGCGGCGACCGAGCTGCTCGGCAAGCTCGGCGTCCGGTGCGCACGTCGGCGCGCGGTGGCCGAGGTGCTGCCCGACGGCGTGCGGCTCGCCGACGGCGAGATCGATTGCCGGCCGAGCTGGTCGTCTGGGCGGCCGGCGTCAAGGCGCCGGATTTCCTGAAGGACCTCGCCGGCCTGGAGACCAACCGCATCAACCAGCTCGTCGTGCTGCCGACGCTGCAGACGACGCGCGACGACGAAATCTTCGCGATCGGCGATTGCGCCGCCTGTCCCTGGCTCGGCAAGGAAGGCGCGCAGGTGCCGCCGCGTGCGCAGGCCGCCCACCAGCAGGCGTCGCACATGGTCGAAGCAGATCCAGCGCCGCCTGCGCCGGCCGGCCGCTGCGCCGTGGCGCTACCGCGACTTCGGCTCGCTGGTGTCGCTGGGCGAGTATCGCACCGTCGGCAACCTGATGGGCGGGCTGACCGGCGGCAATCTTGGATCGAGGGCTGGTTCGCGCGGCATGATGTACCTGTCGCTGTACAAGATGCACGAGCTCGCGCTGCACGGCTTCTGGAAGGTCGCGCTCGACACGCGGCGCGACTGATCACCCGGCGCACGGAGCCGCACGTGAAGCTGCACTGAGCGTCGGCGCATCGGCGATCGCCAGCGCCGAAGCGATAGAATCAGGGGTACCCCGATGGCCAAGGCACCGAACGATCCGGCGCAACTTCTTGCCAGCCTGCTCGAAGGCGGGCAGGCGATGATGCAACGTTTCGGCACGCCGAGCGCGTCAGAGCCGGGCGAGTCCGGCCCGATGGCCGATATTTTCGCCGCGACGCAGCAGGTCGCCAATATGCAGCAGGAATTCTGGAAGCAGGCCACGACGTACTGGTCGGCGTTGCCCCTCGCGGCCACCGCGGCGTGGCAAGCGCCGGCGATGCAGCCGACAGGATCGACGGTTCGCCGCCGAGGCATGGCGCAGCGACCCGCGTTTCGACTTCATCAGGCGCAGCTACCTCGCCTATTCCAGCTTTCTGCAGAACGCGGTCGAGTCGGTGCCGCTCGACGAGAAGGCCAAGGCACAGTTGCGTTTCATGCGCATGCGGCAATTCGTCGATGCCATGAGCCCGATCGAACTTCCTCGTCACCAATCCGGAAGCCCTCCAGCTCGCGCCGAGACGGGTGGAAAGAGCCTGGTCGGAGGGCATGAGCCTGTTCGTCGAGGACATGGCGAAGGGCCGCGTCAGCAGACCGATGAGAAAGCCTTCGAGGTCGGCAAGAACATCGCCACCACGCCGGGCGCGGTGATCTTCGAGAACGAGCTGATCCAGGTGATTCAGTACACGCCGACGACCGACCGAGGTGTACGAGCGGCCGCTGCTGATGGTGCCGCCCTGCATCAACAAGTTCTACATCCTCGACCTGCAGCCCGAAAACTCGTTCGTCCGCTACGCGCTCGAGCAGGGTCACACGGTGTTCCTGGTGTCGTGGCGCAACATCGACGCCAGCGTCGGGCACTTGTCGTGGGACGATTACCTCGAGCAGGGCGTCATGCAGGCGATCGACGTGGCGCGCGAGCATCACGGGCGCAGACCAGGTGAACACGCTTGGCTTCTGCGTCGGCGGCACGCTGCTGGCATCGTCGCTGGCGGTACTGCGGCGAGGGGTGAGCACGCCGTCTCCAGCATGACGCTGCTGACCACGATGCTCGATTTCACGGATACCGGCGAGATCGGCTCGCTGGTGACCGAGCAAAGCGTGGTCGCGCGCGCGAAGCGGCGATCGGCAACGGCGGCGTGCATGCGAGGGCAAAGAGCTCGCGTTTGCGTTCTCCTCGCTGCGCGCCAACGACCTGATCTGGCAATACGTCGTCAACAGCTACCTGAAGGGCAAGGCGCCGCCGGCGTTCGATCTGCTGTACTGGAACGCGGACGGCACCAATCTGCCCGGGCCGATGTTCTGCTGGTACGTCCGCAACATGTACCTGGAGAACAACTTGCGCGAGCCGGGCAAGTACGGTCCAGTGCGGCGAGGAGGTAGATCTCTCGCTGATCGATGTCCCGGCGTTCCTGTACGCGTCGCGCGAGGACCACATCGTGCCGTGGCATACCGCGTATCAATCGACCGAGCTGCTTGCCGGCGACAACCGGTTCGTGCTCGGCGCCAGCGGGCATATCGCCGGCGTGATCAATCCGCCAGCGAAGAACAAGCGCAACTACTGGGTGGACGGCGAAGCGGGGCCCGATCCGCAACAATGGTTGGAAACGGCGCAGAGCGTGCCGGGCAGCTGGTGGCCCGCATGGAGCGACTGGCTGGCGCAGCACGCGGGAGACAAGGTGCCTGCGCGCGTCAAGCTAGGCAACCGCAAACATCGCGCGATCGAGCCGGCCCCTGGGCGCTACGTCAAGGCCAAGGCGGAGTGACGCCTCCGCGTTTGTTTCTTTCTGAGTTTAAAGGAGAGTTGAAATGGAAGACGACGTTGTCATCGTTGCAGCCACCCGGACCGCCGTCGGCAAGTTCGGCGGCGCGCTGGCCAAGATTCCGGCCGCCGAGCTTGGTGCGAAAGTCATCAAGTCCCTGCTGCAGAAAACGGGACTGAAACCCGACCAGGTATCGGAGGTCATCATGGGCCAGGTGCTGACTGCCGGCGATGGCCAGAACCCGGCACGCCAGGCTGTCGCTCGGGGGTGGGCTCCCCGATATGGTGCCCGCCATGACGATCGGCAAGGTGTGCGGCAGCGGTCTCAAGGCCGTTCATCTCGCGACGCAGGCGATCAAGTGCGGCGACGCCGACATCATTATCGCCGGCGGCCAGGAAAACATGAGCGCTTCGGCGCACGTATTGAAAGGCTCCCGCGACGGTTTCCGCATGGGCGACGCGAAGCTGGTCGACACGATGATCGTCGACGGCCTGTGGGATGTCTACAACCAGTACCACATGGGCACTACGGCGGAAAACATCGCGAAAAAGTACGAAGTGTCCCGTGCAGGAGCAGGATGCTTTCGCAGCCGCCTCGCAGAACAAGGCCGAGGCCGCGCAGAAAGCCGGGCAAGTTCAAGGAGGAGATCACGCCGGTCGAGATTCCTTCGAAGAAAGGCACCACCGTGTTCGATACCGATGAATTCGTGAAGCACGGAGTCACGCTGAGTCTCTGGGGGCTTTGAGGCCTGCTTTCAGCAAGGAAGGCAGCGTTACTGCGGGCAATGCGTCCGGCCTGAACGACGGCGCGGCAGCCGTCGTCCTGATGCGGGCGTCCCGGGCCAAGGAACTGGGCTTGAAGCCGCTGGCGCAGGATCAAGGCTTATTCATCGGCGGGCGTCGACCCAAAGATCATGGGCATGGGGCCGGTGCCAGCGAGCGAATTGTGCCTGCGCAAGGCCGGCTGGAAACACCAGGAAGTGGACCTGATGGAAATCAACGAAGCCTTCGCGGCGCAGGCCATCGGCGTCAACAAGCAGATGGGATGGGACACCGCCAAGATCAACGTCAACGGCGGCGCCATCGCCATCGGGCACCCGATCGGGGCATCGGGGTGCCGGATCCTGGTCACGCTGTTGCACGAAATGATCCGCCGTGACGCGAAGCGCGGTCTTGCCAGCTTATGCATCGGCGGTGGGATGGGCGTCGCGCTAGCTGTTGAGAGATAGGCGACACGAAGTGCACGGCGTTGAGTTGCGCCGCGGGTAGGCAAGACGTAGCATCGACCGACCGCAACGTGTTTCGTGGCGTATACGCAAAAGCCAGGAGCAGGCGACATCAACTCCCACGCTCCCGGGATCGTGCTGGCTCCACCACGTCTATCTCCATGGGCGTGGGCCGCAGTGTTGTGCTCTGCCGCGGGCGTACTCGGCATCGCCTGGACCTCCGCCGAGCGGATCGGGATAGAGCGGCTGCGTGACACGGGAATCCATAAGCTCGATCTCTACGAGGCAAGCCTCGAGAGTGCGCTGGCGAAGTACGATTACCTTCCCGGCGTTGTCGCGTTGCGGCAGGAGGTGGTTGCGCTCCTGCGATCCCCCGCAACGCCCGGCCTTCAGCAGAGCGTGAATCAATATCTGTCCGAAGTTAACGCCGAGGCTCACAGCGCTGTGCTCTACGTGCTCGATACCCGCGGGCTCACGCTCGCCGCGAGCAACTGGAACGAGGAGGCGAGCTTCGTCGGGATGGACCTCTCCTATCGGCCCTACTTTCACGACGCCGTTGAGCATGGAACGGGGCGCTTCTATGGCATCGGCACGACGAGCGGGAAGCCCGGATTCTACTATTCGCAAGCCATTCGCGATCAGCACGAGGTGATCGGCGTCGCCGCGGTTAAGGTCAGTCTCGATCATGTTGAACAGGCATGGTCCGGTGGCGGCGACATAGCGCTCGTCGTCGATGCCAGCGGCGTCGTATTCCTCGCCTCCGATCCCGAGTGGAAATTCAAGACTTTCGGGCCGCTGCAGCCCGCGGCCGCGGCGGCCATCGAGAGGTCGCGCCAATATGCGGGCGTGCGACTCGCACCGCTCGCGCTTGCGGTGGAAGAACCTGCGATCGATGGCGCGCACATCGTCGCGATAGCCGATGGGGGCCAGCGCAGGCGCTATCTGGAGCTTGTACATCCAACGCCTGAGCCTAGCTGGCGATTGATCCTGCTGACGGACTACTCGCCGGTCAACGTGCTCGTCCGCAACACGTTAGCCTTCACTGCCGTCGCGCTCGCGTGCATATTTCTGTTCTTTCTCTACCTGCATCAGCGCCGACGCGCGATTAACGCAAGTCTCGCCGCAAAAGTGGCGCTGCAGCGAGCGCACGACGAGCTCGAGCGCAAGGTGGCTGAGCGAACCGCCGATCTGGTCGCGGCGAACGAGCAATTGGGTCGCGAGGTCGCCGAGCGGCAGCGCGCCGAGCACGTGTTGCGCGAGGCACAGGAAGGGCTCGTCCAGGCCGGCAAGCTGGCTGTGCTGGGGCAGATGGCCGCCGGAATCACGCACGAGCTCAACCAGCCGCTGGCCGCACTACGCACGCTTTCGGACAATGCCCGGCTTCTGCTCGTGAAGGCGCGTACCGGCGATGTCCAGAACAACCTGACGCTGATCTCGCAACTGACGGACCGCATGGCGAAAATCACGGGACAGCTCAAGGCGTTTGCGCGGAAGTCGCCGTTGCGTCTCGGCCCCGTGTCGGTGCGCCGCGTGCTTGGCAATGTGCAGGCGCTTCTCGAGCAACGCCTGCGCACCGAATGCGTCGCAATGATCGAGAATTGGTCGGAGGACGACGTGCTGGTGCGCGCCGAGGCCAACCGGCTGGAACAGGTGCTGGTGAATCTTATCGTCAATGCGCTCGATGCGATGCAGGACGCCCCGGAACGTCGCCTCGAAGTGTCTGTGCGTGAGTGCGCGGGCCGAGTATCGATCGCCGTACGCGACACCGGGCCGGGCATCGCGCCCGACCTGCTACCTCGGATCTTCGAGCCGTTTTTCACGACCAAGGCACCGGGCGCGGGGCTTGGTCTCGGATTGGCGATTTCGGCGGGCATCATCCGCGAGTTCGGCGGTTCGCTCGTCGCCGCGAACCGATCGCAAGGAGGCGCCGAGTTCACCATCGAGCTCGCGTCGGCATTGGAGACTTGCGATGCCTGACGGGGTCAAGGTCCTTCTGATCGAGGACGACACCGCCGTGCGCATCGGCAGCGTGCAGGCGCTGCAGCTTGCCGGCTTTCCGGTCGAGTCCTTCGAATCAGCGGAGCGCGCCGTCGCGCACATCAAGCCCGGCATGCCGGCGGTCATCGTGAGCGACGTCAAGTTGCCGGGGATGGACGGGCTTGGTTTGCTGCGCTACGCGACCGAAGTCGAGTCCGAGCTCCCGGTAATCCTGGTGACGGGTCACGGCGATATCACGATGGCCGTGCAGGCGATGCGCGCGGGCGCCTACGACTTCATCGAAAAGCCATTTGCCTCCGAACTCCTGGTGGAGGTGGTCGGCCGCGCTGCCGAGAAGCGCCAGCTGACCCTCGAGGTGGCGACGCTTCGCAACAAGTTGCGCAATTGGGTTGGCATTGAGGCCGCGTTGCTTGGCCGATCCCCGCTGATCGAGCAGGTTCGTCGCACGATCCTTGACCTTGCCGACACGTCGGCCAACGTCGTAATCAATGGAGAGACCGGCACCGGCAAGGAGCTCGTTGCGCGCAGCCTGCATGAACATTCGAGCCGGCGCACCGCGCAATTTGTGGCGATCAACTGCGGCGGTCTCCCCGAGCAGCTGTTCGAGAGCGAGATCTTTGGCCATGAGCCTGGCGCCTTCACCGGCGCCAACAAGCGGCGGGTGGGAAAAGTCGAGTGGGCGCACGGGGGAACGCTGTTCCTGGATGAAGTCGAGAGCTTGCCGCTGTCCCTCCAGGTCAAGCTGTTGCGTGTGCTGCAGGAAAGAAAGGTCGAGCGGCTGGGCTCGAACGAGCTGATACCGGTCGACTGTCGAGTGATCGCCGCCTCGCAGGAAGACCTCGGGGACCTTGTCAAGCAGCAGCGCTTTCGTTCCGATCTCTATTACCGGCTCAACGTCGCCGTCATCGAGCTGCCGCCGCTGCGCGAGCGGCGCGAGGATATCCCGATCCTGTTCGAGCACTTCGTGCTCGATGCGGCCACGCGCTACGGCCGCCAGGCACCGATCGTCTCGGCGGCGCAATTGTCGGAGCTGATGGCGTATTCGTGGCCTGGAAACGTGCGTGAATTGCACAACGTCGCCGATCGGTTTGTCCTGGGGTTGCTCGAGGCGCGGTTCAAGTTGCTGAAAGGATCGCAACCGCACGCGCGTACTTTGTCCGACCAGGTGGCGCAATTCGAACGGGCATTGATCGAGGAAGTGCTGCGCCGGCATCGGGGAAACGCATCCGCGGCAAGCGAGGCGCTTGGGCTACCGAAGAAGACGTTCTACGACAAGCTCCACCGCCTCAACCTTGCGGCCGAGAACTTCCGCTGACATGCGTCGCTGCGCCGGCTACCATCGCATCGGCGCAGCGCGCGACGCGCCGTTCCTCCCGCAAGGCGCGTTGCCATGAAGGAGTCGTCCGCCGCCTATCCGGGCCTTGCCAGACTATTTCCGTTTCTACGTTGGTGGCCAATGGTGGATCGGCACACCACGCGTGCGGATTTGATCGCCGGACTGACGGGCGCCATTCTTGGGCTTCCGCAAGGCGTGGCGTTCGCGATACTCGCCGGCCTGCCCCCGGAGTACGGGCTCTATGCCGCGATGGTCCCGCCGGCGCTCTCCGCCTTGTTCGGGTCGAGCTTTCACATGGTGGCGGGACCCACCAATGCGGTTGCGATCCTGCTCTTCGCCAGTCTCGGTCATCTGGCGTCCCCGGGCAGCGCCGACTACATCAATCTCGTGCTCACCGTCGCTTTTCTCGCCGGACTGTTCGAGCTCGTGATGGGTGTCGCGCGTCTCGGAACGCTCGTCAACTTCATCTCCCACACGGTGATCGTCGGGTTCAGCGCGGGGGCCGCGATCCTGATTGGAGCCCAACAGCTCAAATCATTTCTGGGGATCCCAATCCCTCCGGACGCGTCATTCGTCCAGACACTGCGCCAAACGATTCTTCAACTCGGGCACATCAATCCCTGGGTGACGAGCGTGGGACTCTTTACGATTGTTTCCGGTCTGCTCGCCAAGCGCTACCTGAAGAAAGTTCCATTCATGATCAGCGCGACGCTTGCCGGCAGCCTGTACGCGTTTGCGCTCGATGCCTACTTTGGCCGCGACGTGACGGGTATCAGCATGGTAGGACAATTTCCCGCGACGCTGCCGCCTTTTTCGGTCCCGGACCTGTCGATCGACGCGCTAACGCGGGTTGCGCCTACCGCGCTCGCGACGACGATCCTTGCGCTTACGCTTGGCGTCAGCGTGGGACGTACGCTTGGCATCCGTTCCGGGCAGCGCATCGACGCGAACCAGGAATTTATCGGCCAGGGGATTTCAAACATCGCCGGGAGCTTCTTGTCGTCATTCCCATCCGCGGGGTCGTTCAATCGCAGCGCGGCGAATTTCGAGGCGGGCGCGAGGACGCCATTGGCATCGGTATTCTCGGCGCTGTTCCTGGTGGGCATCGTCCTCGTGGTCGCGCCCCTTGCTGCGTATTTGCCGCTCGCTACCATCGCCGGCATCCTGTTCCTGATCGCCTATGGGCTGGTTGACGTGCGCCGCATGAAGGCGATTGTCAGCACCAGCCGCACCGAGGCTTCAGTCATGATCGTGACGCTGCTCGCTGCCTTGTTTCTCGGGCTGCAGACTGCAATCTACGCCGGCGTGCTGCTGTCATTGCTGCTATTTCTCAATCAGGCCGCGCGCCCGGGCATTCGCGACGTGAAGCCGGAATTCCGCCACGGCCCTTTTCACTTCGACGCGGACACGGGATTACCGGACTGCCCCCAACTGAAGATGCTGCGGGTCAACGGATCGATCTTCTTTGGTGCGGTCGAGCACGTTGAAGACGCGTTTCGCCGCGTTGATCACGAGAACCCGCTACAGAAGCGGTTGCTTATCGTCGCGAGCGGCATCAACGTGGTCGACATCTCCGGTGCCGAGATGTTGAGCCGTGAGGCAGCTCGTCGTGACAGGCTGGGCGGCGGGTTGTACTTCTGGTTCATGAAAGACGCGGTATATGACTTACTCAAGCAGGGCAATTACCTGAAGACGATCCATGAAGACCATATCCTTGCGCAGAGCGTCGATGCGATAAGCGTCCTCTATCCGAGGCTCGACTCGGAGATCTGTCGTACCTGCCCTGCACGCATCTTTCCGCAATGCCATATCGCGTTGCCGAGTGGCGAACCCCGGCCGATCTCCTGAGGCATGGAGTCAGCCGGTCCAACCCCGGACCGCAGCAGGATCATGACGGAACAATCAGTCGCGCTCCGCCAGTTTGCGATTGATCCACAGCGCGGCGAGCGTTCCCACGGCGCCCGAAAACAGATAGAGGCTCACGTAGGCTAGTCCGAAATGAGAGGACAGCCAAAGCGCCACCAACGGCGCGAATCCTGCGCCGATCAGCCAGGCGAAGTCCGACGTCAGCGCCGCGCCCGTATATCGAAATCTCGGTTCGAAATTCGCATTCATTGCTCCCGCCGCTTGCCCGTAGGACAGGCCAAGCAGGCTGAACCCGCTCAAGATGAACAAGTTCGGTGCCACAGTGCCGCCGTGCCCTAGCGTCAGCGAGAAGCCGCTGAAGATGGCGATCAGCGCGGCACTCAAGGCGAGCGTCTTGGTCCGGCCTATCCGGTCCGCGATCACTCCGGAAGCAATGACGCCGCATGTCCCCAGGATCGCGGCAACGATCTGCACGGCGAGAAACTCGGTCACCGACCGCTCCGAAAAGAGCACGATCCACGACAACGGAAACACCGTGACGACGTGGAATAATGCATAGCTCGCCAAGGCGCCGAAGGCGCCGAGGATCACGTTGTAAGCCTGCGAACCCAGCAATTCGCCGGCCTTGTTGGGCTCCAACGCTTTGTCGGTGAAAAGTTGCGCGTATTCGTCCGCCACCACAAGGCGCAGCCGTGCGAATAAGCGCGACTACGTTGATCGCGAAGGCGCAGAAGAAGGGATAGCGCCAACCCCACGAAAGAAAATCTTCCTGCGACAGCGTGGCATACAGGAGCAAGTAGAGTCCGCTCGCCAACATGAAGCCCAACGGGGCTCCGAGCTGCCCCATCATTGCGTACCAGCCGCGGCGGTGCCGTGGCGCACTCAGCGCCAGCAGCGACGGCAGTCCATCCCAGGAACCCCCAAGCCCGATACCTTGGCCGACGCGCAAGAGCGCGAGCAGCACGATCGCCACGTAGCCATGTGTGCCGTATCCGGGCAGGAAAGCAATGCCCACCGTCGAAGTCCCGAGCGCGAACAGCGCGAGCGTCAGCTTGGTGCCACGTCCCCAGCGGCGCTGGATCTCCATGAACACGACGGTGCCGATCGGCCGGGCGATGAACGCGAACGAGAAGACGAAGAATGAAAGCAGCGTTCCGTCGAGGCGCGATTCGAACGGGAAGAAGATGAAGGGAAACACCAGCACCGAGGCGATGCCGTAGACGAAGTAGTCGAAGTATTCGGCCATCCGGCCGATGACCACGCCGACCGCGATGTCGCCCGGGGCGACCTCCGACGGATCGGAGGCGACGGCGCGCGCATCCGTTGCGGCAGGCGTTGGCCGGAGGCGCGCGGGGTCTGGCGTGAGGCTGGATATCATGTGTGCTCTGCGTTCAGGCTGATCGTCTGCGAGTCGCGGGCTGCAATGAGCTGCCGGCGACCCGATCAGGGTACGTTGCGCATCTGCTCCGGGGACGGCGCCATCATATTGGTCTTGAGGTGGTACATCACCCACATGGATCCGCTCAGCGCAATGACCACGAGCACCAGAGTGAAGATCAGCGACATCCAGGTCCAGCCGCCTTCTGCTTTCGAGGTCATGTGCAGGAAGAACACCATGTGCACGTAAATCTGCACGATGGCGAACCCGAGAATGACGAAGGTGGTGACGGTCGGGTTCGCGAAAACCTTGCCCATCACCAGCCAAAACGGAATGGCCGTCAGGATTACCGACAGCACGAATCCGGTCACGTAACCGCCGACCGTGATGTGCAGCGTGTCGTGGTCGAGCTCGTCCTCGTCGCCGTGATGACCGGCGGCGCGGGCGGGATCGGTATCCAGTGCGCTCATTAACACTCTCGCAGCGCTCCCATCAGGTAGACGAACGTAAATACGCCGATCCAGATCACGTCCAGGAAGTGCCAGAACATCGACAGGCACATCAGCCTGCGCCGGTTCGCGGCGATCAGCCCGTGCTTTGCCACCTGCATCATCAGCGTGAGCAACCAGACGATACCGAAGGTCACGTGCAGGCCGTGGGTGCCGACCAGCGTGAAGAACGACGACAGGAAGGCGCTGCGCTGTGGTCCGTTGCCTTGGTGGATCAGGTTCGCGAACTCGTGCAATTCGATGCCGACAAATCCGGCGCCCAGCAAACCGGTGGCGGCCAGCCATGCGAGCGTCGCGCCTTGACGCTTGCGCCTCATGGCGATGACCGCGAAGCCGTAGGTAATCGATGACAGCAGCAGCAGCGCCGTGTTGACGGCAACCAGCGGCAGCTCGAAGAGCTCGGCCCCCGAGGGACCGCCCGCAAAGTTACGGCCCAGCACGCCGTAGCTCGCGAACAGGCACGCGAAGACCAGGCAATCGCTCATCAAATAGAGCCAGAACCCGAGTAGCGTGCCGTTCTCGGGGTGATGTCCGCCGGTGTCGTAGAACGACAGCGCCGGAGCGCCGCCTGCGGCGCCGGGCGCGACAGAGGCGGTCATATCAGACATGGCTGGCCAGGAGTTGGGTGCGAGTGCCCTCGGTCCGCGCGACCTCGTCCGCGGCAACGTAGAACTCGCGGTGGTAGTTGAACGTGTGAACGATCGTCGCCACGATGAGAGCTGCGAACGATGCAGCCGCGAGCGGCCACATGTGCCAGATGAGCCCAAAGGCGCACAGAGCGCTCAGTACGGCCAGCACGAAGCCTGCGGCGGTGTTCTTCGGCATGTGGATCGGGACAAAACCTGCCACGGGCCGGACGTGGCCGCGCTGCTTCATGTCGTACCAGGCGTCGCGGTCATGGACGATCGGCGTAAACGCAAAGTTGTAGACCGGCGGCGGCGAGGAGGTCGACCACTCGAGCGTGCGGCCGTTCCAGGGGTCGCCCGTCGTATCGCGCAGCGATTCGCGCCGCATGAAGCTGACCAGCAATTGGATCAGGAACGACAGGATGCCCAGCGCGATCAGCAACGCGCCAAACGCCGCGATCTGAAACCAGATCTGCAGCGAGTGATCGTCGAAGTGGCTGAGCCGGCGCGTGACGCCCATCAGGCCGAGCACGTACAACGGCATGAACGCGAAATAGAAGCCGATCGTCCAGAACCAGAACGAGCACTTGCCCCAGAACGGATCGAGCCTGTAGCCGAAGGCCTTCGGGAACCAATAGGTGATGCCGGCCATCAGGCCGAACAGCACGCCGCCGATGATCACATTGTGGAAATGCGCGACCAGGAAGAGGCTGTTGTGCAGCACGAAGTCCGCAGGGGGCACGGCGAGAAGCACGCCGGTCATCCCGCCAACAACGAAAGTAACCATGAAACTGATGGTCCACAGCATCGGGACCTCGAATCGAATCCGCCCTCGATACATCGTGAACAGCCAGTTGAAGATCTTCGCGCCCGTCGGGATCGAGATGATCATCGTCGTGATGCCGAAGAACGCGTTGACGCTCGCACCCGACCCCATCGTGAAGAAATGGTGCAGCCAGACGAGATACGACAGCAGCGTGATGACGACCGTCGCGTACACCATCGAGGTGTAGCCGAAAAGCCGCTTGCCGCAGAAGGTCGACACGACTTCGGAGTAGATGCCGAAAGCGGGCAGGATCAGGATGTACACCTCCGGATGCCCCCAGATCCAGATCAGGTTGACGTACATCATCGGGTTGCCGCCGAGGTCGTTCGTGAAGAAATTGGTGCCGACATAGCGATCCAGCGACAACAGCGCGAGCACGGCCGTCAGCACCGGGAACGTGACCACGATCAGGATGTTCGTGCAGAGCGCGGTCCAGGTGAAGATGGGCATCCTCATCACGCTCATTCCGGGTGCGCGCATCTTCACGATGGTCGCGATGAGATTCACGCCCGACAGCACGGTGCCGACGCCCGCCACCTGGATCGACCAGATGTAGTAGTCGACGCCGACGTCCGGGCTGGCGATGATCCCCGACAGGGGAGGGTAGGCGAGCCAGCCGGTGCGCGCGAACTCGCCGACGAACAGCGACATCATGCAGAGCCCGGCGCCGCAGGCCGTCATCCAGAAGCTGAAGTTGTTAAGAAACGGGAAGGCGACATCGCGGGCGCCGATCTGCAGCGGCACGACGAAGTTCATGAGGCCCGTGACGAGGGGCATCGCCACGAAGAGGACCATGATGACACCGTGGGCGGTGAAAATCTGGTCGTAGTGGTGCGGCGGCAGATACCCCATGGCGTCGCCGAAGGCGATCGCCTGATGCGCGCGCATCATGATGGCATCGGAGAAGCCACGCAGCAGCATCACCAGTCCGAGAATGACGTACATGACGCCGATCTTCTTGTGGTCGATGCTGGTGATCCAATCGCGCCACAGCGGGCCCCAGGCCCGGAAGTAGGTTAGCGCGGCGAGCGATGCACACGCCGCCGATAGCGACCGCCACGAAGGTGACGAGCAGAATCGGGTCATGAAGAAACGCAAGCGAGTCCCAGGTGAGGCGCCCAAAAACCAGTTTGCCAAGACTCGCGTGCTCGGACATTTGCGATCAATCCCGGTAGGTATTCGGCAGCAGCGCGCTTATGGCGGAGTTGTCCGCGGTGCAGACATCTGCTGCGCCGAATGGATTCGATGCGACTGAATCGCGCAGCGACGGCGACCTCGACGCGCGGTGCATGTCCATCGCCATCGTGTCGCGCAGGCAGGTCTTGCCTTCCTCGACGCAGCGATTCACAACGGCGTCGAACAGGTCGTGTGCGACGGTGGAATAGCGGCGGACCGGCTCGCGTTCACTTGGCTGCTCGAGTTGCAGATAGTCCTCGCGACTCAGTACGCTGCCCTCCGCCTTTGCCTTCTGTACCCAGCGGTCGAAGTCGGCATCGCTCATCCCAAGAAACTTGAAGCGCATATCGGAGAAGCCGGCGCCGCTGTAATTGGCGGAAAAGCCCGTCGTACTCGCCCGGCCGGTTGATAACCGCGTGTAACTTGGTCTCCATGCTCGGCATCGCATAGATCTGACCGGCCAGAGCCGGAATGAAAAACGAGTTCATCACGGACGACGCCGTGATCTTGAAGCGGATTGGCATGTCCACCGGCGCCGCCAACTCGTTGACGACCGCGATGTCCAGGTCGGGATAGATGAACAGCCATTTCCAGTCGAGGGCGACGACTTCGACGACCAAAGGTTCAGTCCCGCCAGGAACGGGCCGCGAGGCATCGATCCGTGTCAGCGGCCGATACGGGTCGAGCGTATGCGTGCCGATCCAGGTGAGCGCACCCAGCAGGATGATGATCAGCAGCGGCGCTGCCCAAATCAGCAATTCCAGTTGGACGGAATGGTCCCAGTCGGGGGTATAGCGAGCGGCGGTATTCGACGCTCGATACCGCCAGGCGAACACCAGCGTCAGGACGATCACCGGCACGATGATGAGCAGCATCAACAACGTGGACATGACGACCAGATGACTTTGCTGGGCGGCGACATAGCCCGAAGGGCGCAGCACCACCATGTCGCAGCCCGCCAATAGAGCACTGCCGGAGAGCAACAAAGGGAGCCCGGAGCGGGCTTTGCGAGATCCGATCATGCGATCCTGGGCCATTGTTAACGCAAGATCCCGCCGAAAGGACGCCTACCTATCCTCATCGCATGGACTATGCGCGCCGGTAAGCAGGGTACCGCGACGTTAGCCAGTTGCCAACCCTCGAACGCGGCGAGGTTGTCGGACACGCCAGCGCAGCAGCTGAGTGGGAGAGCGGGAACAGAACCGCAGCAAGCGGCGGCAATATGACGATGGAGCGCTCGGCCATCGCCTCGGCAAAATCGTCGGTTCTCCAGCCCGTCAGACTTGCTTATTGACCGTGTGATTATTTGCGTGCACGCTGATTAACTAGCTCGCCATTACATCTACAGGCTATGCAGCGATGAGCTGGAATGGACGCTGAGCACGTCCTTCCGTTACACGACGACCAGTAGAGGCATCAATGGCAAGCGCTTCAATCCAGCTGGCGTGATCTGCGAGATCGTCAACGACAACGGTACCATGGCTCGCGGCCCGGACCTCGTGCGCTTCTGCGAGAAACATGGGTTGATCATGATCACCGTGCGGTCCAGCGAGTTGGCCTATCCCTCCAAGGTGAAGCCGACCTTGAGCGTGACCTGCCAGTGAGCAATCTTGCCATCGGCCACTTGTCCGCGAGTCTCGACAACCTGGAACCAGTGGATATTGCGCACCGTCTTGCTTGCCTTTTCGATCGCTTTACCTACCGCATCTTCGATGCCAATTACCGAAGTGCCGGTCAGTTCGAGCAGCTTGTATACGTGATCATTCATGGGGGCTTCCTCTCTGGAATGGTTAGAGCCGCGCCGGGTACATCGGCGTTACGCCGGTGCGCGTGTCCAACCGTACTTCACCTTCAGTCCGCGCGAGGCGCAAACGGGGCCAGCTCGCCGGGCTTGCGCAACATCTTGTCGACTTCCGCGGCGTGCAGTTCCTCCGCCTGGATCATCTGCCGCGCGAATTCCTCCAAGCCCACGAGCTTGCCTTCGACCAGTCGCAGCAGTTGGCGATAGGTCGAGCGCCTGGCACTCGACGTCCAGCGATTCGCGCAACATCGCGGCAATGTCGTGCTGGTGCGAGTCCAGGAGCGGCCCAATGGTGAGCGAAGGATAATCGCCCAGGGTCGTGATCCATTCACCCACCTGCTGGGCATGCAGGAGCGACTCATCGGCTTGGGCACGGAGCCAGGACACGATGGGTATGCGCCCAAAGCCAAAGACAAGGAAGGAATAGTGCGTGTAGCGCACCACGCCGGCCAATTCAGCCTCCAGCAATCGATTCAGCACGGCGACGACGGGTTTGACATCGAGCTTCGTCATCAAATGCCTCCTTGTCGGAAGGACTCACGGCGGAGGCCGACCGACGAACCCTGGGCAAGCATGCTCGGAGATACCGCTCGTGTCATCGGGCGGGCGTTGGCCACGACGCGATCGCGCGGCCAAATCGGCGGTGGCGGCGAGCAGTGCGCGGATTGTATTCCATAAGGAACGGAGATGGCGCGTTAAGACGCGCTGGGCCGTCTGCACCGGCCCAGGTATTCCGCAACTTCCGTTCGGAATTTCTCGGGGACGAGAACCAGCACCAAGGCCCAGAAATGACGAACCCCGCCGCAGCGGGGTCGTCTTCGACGCTGGTGTTGAAGCTCAGGCCTTCTTGCGCCGGCTGAATCCGAGTCCGGCCAGGCCGAGGCCGAGAAGGGCAAGCGTAGCGGGTTCGGGAACCTGGGTGGGCGTGCCCGCGGCACTCAACGTCGCCTGCCAAGTGGCGGTGGCTGTACCCGCATTGCAGGTCGTGCCGGTGCCAGATACAGTTGGCGCTTGCGTTGAAATTGATAATGGCAAATGTGGGGTCGAAACCACCGGGGCCGTCGTCGACGGTGCCTGTGGCGACGAATTGTATGCTGTCGGTAATCAGACCACCAATGTTTACCGGCGCCGTCCGAGCGACCGTCCCGACAATAGTGCCAAACGTCCACATGAAAGGCGTGCCGCCGACCGGCGTCGAGAAAACTCCGGTCATGGCACCGGAAACAAGTGGAAGCGTCAAAGTCGTCCCGGGGGCGGGCGCGTTGCATCCGACGAAATTGACGGTGCATGGTCCAGGCACAGCGGTAGGGCCCAACGTAATGCTCGTGAGTGCACTGACCATCGAACCTGGGAGATTCGAAAGTGTTATGCCGGCGTCCGTAAGTCCAACCGACCCGTTGATGAAGACGGCATGCGCGCTGCCCGCCGAAAGACCGACCGCGATGATACCTGCACCAATAACCGATGCTGCCTTGAATCCCCGAGCCATTTTTCGCTCCTTAATCTTGTGTAGTGCAAATAGAAACGCCAACGCCGCTGTTATGCATGAAACGTACCAGAAACGTCTTCTTGTTATAAATCATAGTCTTGCATTTTTGTTGCGATGGAAGGTCTGCGGAATTGTAAAATAAATCGACACTTCTATGGGAGCAGGAGGGGTTTGGAACGGGGTCACCGTTCGGTGGCGCGCCGAATCCACCGTCCCTCAAAGACCCTGCATGAGCTTTGCGACGGTTGCCTGATTCGGATACTTGAGGCCAAGCTTTGCGAGAATGCGCAGTTCTTTTTTCGCCGATTCCTTGTTCCCATCCTGGATGAGCGCGCGGGCGAGATTCAGGCGAATGTCGGCATTGTCCGGGGCAAGCGCAACCGCCCTTTGCTGCAATTCGATTGCGCGCTTGACCTCACCCGTGTCGAGCAGCAGCTCCGTCAACGTGTCGAGAATCCCCGCGTTGTCGGGCGCAAGCTCGTTCGCCTTTTCGGCATACTCGAGAGCCTTCGGATCCTTCAATTGGCGCGAAACCCAGGCCAGGTTGTTGAGCGCGATGGCATCGTTCGGGGTTGATTGCAGCAAAGTCTTGTATAGGCGGGATGCAGTAGCGTAATCCTTCTTCGCCTGCGCCGATTCCGCCAGATAGCTCAAGAAGGCTCGATCGCCCGGGTGCTCCTTGAGCCAGGATGCAGTGATCTTGTCTGCCTCGGGGTTGTTGTCGGCGGCGCGCAACGCCTCGGTCAGCCTGATCGCGAGATCGGCGGTGCCGACAAGTTTCAACCCGTGCCGATACTTGGCGATCGCATCGCTCCAGGCTTTTTGCTTCGCGTAGATATCGCCCTCCAGGATGTACCCCACCGATTCCTTCGGGTGCTGCGTTTGGACGTCGCGAGCTATCGCAAGTGCCGACGGCACGGCGCCGGCATCGAGCTCGAGCGCGACCAGCCTGCGCTGCGCCTCGAACAAATCCGGCTTGACGGCCAATGCTTTGCGCAGGCTTTCTCGCGCGCCGACGTTGTCCTTGGCCGCGAACTGAAGCTCTGCAAGACCCATCCACGGCATCGGTGACTCGGGCAGCAATCGTGCAAGCCGCTTGTACGTCGCCATGGCACTATTGTTGTCGCCCGCGATCGCTTGCGCCCGTCCCAACGCCACGAAGATCTCGGTGCGGTCGGGTATCGCGGACAGCGCTTGCTGGGCTGCGTCCACGGCACTCTTCGGATCGTCTGCGGCCAAATAATGCGCGACGAGCGCGAGCCGCGGCTCGGGGTCCGTCGGGTTTGCCGCGATCGCCTTGCCGATCATCGCCGCTATCTCTGCCGTCGTCCCCCCGGTTCTCGCGCGCAAATCTGCCATCGCGAGGAGCGCATTTGCATTGTTCGGGTCCTTGGCAATGAGCTTGTCGAACCTCTTTTTCGCTTCCTCCGGTTTACCCTCCTCGAGGTCGAGCCGGGCCAAGAAGACGGTCGCGGGAAAATTGCTCCCCTCGATGGTCAATGCCCGCTCGAAGCTCGCGCGGGCGCCGGGAATATCGCGTTTTGCGACCAGCATCTCGCCGCGCAGGTTATGGGGAAACGCGCTATCCGGCTGCTTCTTCTCGAGCGCGGCGATCGCAATCAGCGCCTCGTCGAATTTCCTCTGCCGGGCAAGCGTCGCAATCACGGCGAGGTCGGCACCAATGCCCGTGTCCGCCGCCGCCACTGCCTCCAGTTCACTCAGTGCACGCTCGTTTTCGCCCTTCGCCAGGTACGACAGGGCGACCGCTCGGCGCTGGGTCGCATTGTTCGAATCGAACGTCGCGGCTTTCTGGAAATAGGCAGCCGCTTTCGCACCCTCGCCGTTGCGCGCATACACTTCACCGGCCAGGATGAGCACATCCGCCGTCAGCTCCGCGTCGGACAACAACGGCTTCAACGCCTCCAACGCCTTGCTCGACTTGTCCATGCGGATATAGGTGTCGACTAGGGTCATTCGCGCCACCCGCTGCTTCGGTTCGCTCTTCAGCGCCTTGAGCAGGTCCGCTTCGGCCGCTTGCATAGGACCCCAACCGATTATGGATGCGTCCGGCGAGCACCAGGCCTCGCACGTTATCCGGTGTGAGTGCAAGTTGGTTCTGGATTGCATCACGCGCCACGGCAAGATTTTTTTGCTGGTAGGCGAGGAGCGCCGCCCAATACAGCGTTTCCGGGTGCTTCGGCGCGATTTTCTGCATCGCCGCCAATTGCCTGCTCGCGTCGTCGAGCTTGCCTTGCCGGATGAGCGTTGACAACAGGACAGAATGGGCAGGCAGGTAATCCGGCTTGACGTCTAGTGCCTTGCGATACGCGGCCAATGCCGGTTCGGCTTGACCTTGTCCGCTCAGAATATCGCCCTTGAGCTGCCAGGCTTCGGGCAAGGCCGGCGACTTCTCCAGGGCGGTCTCGACCATGGCCAGGGCTTTCGCGAAGTCCCCCCCGATGGCGGTCACGCGAGCTTGGCCCACGAGTGCCTGCGGGTAGTCCGGCTGCTGCACCAAAGCGGCGGCGAAGCGATCGCGCGCTACGCTGGTGTAATCCGTGCCGAGATACGCCTGACCGACAGCAGTTTGCAGTTCGGCCTTAGCCTTGGCCCCTCGAACTTCGGCCCATGCAAACTCCTCGATGGCCTTTTTGTAATCGCCCCGCGCCACCAGCAGGCGCGCCAGCACGGGAGTGATCGCGTCAGACGAGTATCCGAGTTCACGGGCCTTGCGCAACTCTCTTTCGGCCGCGGCAAACTCGCCGTTGTCGAGCTGCGCGCTGCCCAAGAGGAACCGCGCTTCGGCCAGATGCGGCTTCTTCTGCAGTGCACTTTTGAGCTCGATGATCGCCGCGGCGCGGTCGTTCTTGGCGAGATAGTTCTTCGCCGAGACCACCATTGACTCCGGCTCTTCGGCGCATCCGACCAAAAGCGCCAATGCCATCACGGCAAGGGCTGCAGCGTCGCGTATCGTTCGTCCCGTTTTCGTATGCATCCTTGGCATTTCGAGTGGTTCACGCATTTATCGAGCAAATGGGCGGAGTAGCCAGTTGCCGCCAACAACCGGCGACGGACCGCACGCCCCGATCCCCGAATGCTCGAGTATCCGGGATTAAAATACCAATCTGTACTTTGCGCAAGGAAAGGGGGGCCACTCGTGGAAGAGAACGGGCGATCCTGGCACTTAGCCAAACCGATGTGCAGGGCGACTGTCGACAGTCACAGTTGCGCCGCGGGAATTGGCATGCGCCGTTCGTGCTCAAGGTCGCCAACGCGTTGCCGGCGCGGTAGCCGACTTTTGCGAGGGCCGCGCGCCGCAACCCGTGCCAATGGCCGGTTGCCGCTGATGGCAGTAGGATGTCCAATATGCAACGGGTATTGATCGTGATCGGGGCAGTTCTTCTCTTGGCTGGACTGGCGTGGCCATGGCTTTCCAGGCTCGGACTCGGCCGCCTACCGGGAGACGTCCGCATCGACACAGACCACGGCGTCTTTTTCTTTCCGATCGTGACCTGCCTGATCATCTCCGCAGTCGTCTCGCTTGTCGTTTGGTTCATTCGCCGGTAGCTGGCACATCCCGTCGGCGAGCTCTGCAATCTCGCGACAATCGAGGGGTCCGGCCGCCCCCATCCTCAGAGTATCTGCGACAGGAATGCGCGCGTGCGCTCGTGTTTAGGCTGGGAGAAGAACTCCGCCGGAGGTCCTTGCTCGACGATGACGCCGCCATCGGTGAAATACATGTGATCCGCCACTTCGCGCGCGAAGCCCATCTCGTGCGTGACGAGGATGCAGGTCAGTCCCTCGTCGGCCAGCTCGCGGATCGTGACCAGTACCTCCTTGACAGTCTCCGGATCGAGCGCCGCGGTCACCTCGTCGAAGAGGATGATCTCCGGCCGCATCGCCAGCGCGCGGGCGATCGCCACCCGCTGCTGTTGGCCACCGGAAAGCTCGCCGGGATAACTCTCCGCCTTTTCCGTCAGGCGCACCTTGGCGAGCAGTTGGATGGCGCGCGCTTCGACTTCCTGCGGATCCTCCTTCAACACATGAACGGGAGCCATCATGATGTTGGCGAGCGCGGTCTTGTGCGGATACAGGTTGTACTGCTGGAATACGATCGACACTTCCTTGCGCAGCGCGATGATGTCGCGATCGGCCTTGAGCTTCTCGACCTGGAAATTGGCGACTCGAATCGAGCCGGCATCGATCGGGATCAGGCCGTTGATGCAGCGCAATATCGTCGACTTGCCCGAGCCCGATGGCCCGATGATGCACACCACTTCACCTTTGGCAACATCGAACGACACCCCCTTCAGCACCTCCACCGCGCCGAAGGACTTGTGGATGTCCTTGACGCTGACTATGGGCTGATCGGGCATTCGCCTTGCCTCCGGACGGGGGTCTCTGTGTCAGAAGTTGACCGCATATTTGCGTTCCAGGTAAACGGTCCAGCGCGCAATCGGATAGCAGTAGAGGAAGAACCACACCAGGATGTAGAAATAGATCGGCATCAGCAGGTCCGCCCGATTCTCGGAGCTGAGGGCGTCGCCGGCCAAGGTCATCACCTCCGACACGCCGACCACCGACACCAGAACGGTACCGACCGTCAGGATCGAATAAAGGTTCATCCACGGTGGCAGCATCCGCTTGGTGCATTGGGGCAGGATGATCATCCACATCGTCTGGCGCCGCGAGAACGCGAAGGAACTGGCGGATTCCCACTGCCCGGTCGGAATGGACTGGACCGCGCCCCGCACGATCTCGGACATGTTCGCCATCACCGGCAGCGACAGGCCGAACGTCGCCTTGACCCAATCCGGCAGCGGGATCGTCACGCCGAACAGCGAGACCTTGAACGGCAGCAGGAACATGCAGTAGAACAACAGTACCAGCCAGGGCGCGTTGCGGAAGAAGTGGGTGACGAACCACGCTGTCTTCGCCACCGGTGCGGCGCGCGACAGCTGGGCGAGGCCGAGCAGGATGCCGAAGCCGGTCCCGATCGCCATGGCGAGCGCGCTGATGGCGATGTTGAACGCAAAGCCCTTCGCGAGCAGCGGCGTCCACTTCCAGATCGTATCGATGATCGGCGGGTTGCCCGCTCCCGCCTGCGCCTGCACGTAACCGGCGGCGCAGAGAAACGCGATCAAAACGAACCAGGCGTGCCGCGGCTCCAGGCTTGCCAGCGGGGTTCCAACGAGCCGTTCGCGCTCGACCTGCCGGGCAAGTCGATCGGCCTCCGGCATCAGCACCGGCAGATCGGTGCCGGTGGGTAGCGGACGCCACCAACTTCCCGTCCCGCCGGCGGGGATCATCCGCCGTATCCCGGGACGCGCATCGTCCGTTCCCAGCGGTGCATCGCAAATACGAACAGTCCGACCAGCCCGACGTAGCAGATCAGGAGCACGTTCATCATCTCCTTCACATTGACCGAATCCGACCAGATTTGCGCCGAAACGTACAACATCTCCGGCACCGCGATGGCATACGAGATGCTGGTGGTCTTGACCAGATTGACGAGATTGTTGTTGAGCGCCGGCAGGCACACGCGAAACGCGAGTGGCAGCACGATGTACCGATAAGCCTGCAGCCGCGAGAATCCGAACGACTCGGCGGCCTCGACGGTTGCCTTGGGCACGGATTCGATGCCGGAGCGGAAGATCTCGACATTGAATGCCCCGGCGTACATCGAGAGTCCGAGGATCGCCCACGTTACGTTGGCTACCAGCGGCACGCCAGCGGCCGTCTTCAAATAGGCGCCGACGCCGAAGTAGAAGAAATAGAGTTGCACCAGCGGCGGCGTGTTGCGGAAGAACTGGATGTACCAGTAGATAACACGGCGGGTGAACCGGAGCCTGGAGCCCTGCAGCCACGCGCCCGCTATGCCAATTGCCACCGACAGCAGGATGCAGCTCGCCGCGAGCTTGATCGTCGTGGCGAACCCGCCGATAAACCGCTTGCGGTCGAAGGCGTCGTAAAGGATCGTCAGGTTGATGCCGGTCGTGTCGTACAACCAGCGGAACGATTCGAAGAACGCGTCCACGGCACGCCCTGTTTTCGGACAAGGAACAGAGCGATGTGCCTCCGCCCTGTCCCTGCCATCATAGCCGCGGGAAGCGGCGGCCCGCGGCTGCAGTTATTTCTTGTACTTCGCGTTCATCTGCAGCGCGTAGCTGGTGTTGCCCATCCCGTATTTCTTCTCCAGCTCGACGATGCGCCCGGTCCGGTGCCAATCGACGATCATTTCGGACATCAGCTTGTAGAATTTTTCCTCGCCGAGCTTGACCGCGAGACCCCAGGGATCCTCGAGCACGGACTTGAGCGGCATCTCGTAGTCTTTCCACTCGGGCTCGAGCAGCGTCGCGAGGATCAGCGTGTCGTCATAGGCAAAGGCCACGCAGTTGTTGCCCTTCAGCGCGGTGAACACCTCCGCGGTGCCCTTGAACGCGACGTCCTCCATGCCGTAGTCCTGTTGCAGCTGCTTGTTGTACCACGCTCCCTGGATCATGCACACTTTCTTGCCCTTGAGGTCCGTCCAGTCCTTGAGCTTGGCCGATTTCGGCGCCAGGACGTTCACGCTGGACGCGTAATAGCTGGGCTCGACGATGTACACGACCTTGCGCCGGTCCGGCTTGTCGTTCATCGTCGCGATCATCAGGTCGATCTTGCCCTGCTCCAGGAACTGCATCCGGTTGGACGACACCACGGGCACGAGCTCGAGCTTGACGCCCAGCTTGGTCGCGACGTCCTGCGCGAGATCCGGCTCGATGCCGATGATCTTGCCGCCCGGATCGCGAAACCCATAGGGCTTGTAATCGGCCTTGACACCGACGATCAGCGTCCCGCGCTTCTTGATCTGTTCGAGGGCGTCCTGGGCGACGGCAGGAAAAGACGGCAACACGATTGCAACGATGGCGGCGGCGGCCGCCAGGTTACGCAGCTTGAGCATTGGACCTCCCGGTGAGTGATCGTGCGGCGCAAATTGTACTATGCAGCGCCCCTTGTGGCGCCTAATGAACACTCACATCCGAGCCAGCACCTTCATCCAGGTGATGCTTTCGCAACAGATAGGGCAAATTCCTGGCGTCGACGCCCAGCATTTCGGCTGCGCGCTTCTTGATTCCATTAGCGCGAATCAATGCGTCCACCAGGATCTGCTTCTCGAGATCGTTTAGCTTGTCCCTCAGCCTCGGCTCGGCTGCAAGCGGGTTGCCGTCTCGCGCGTCACGCGATTCGGCAAGGTTCATGGGAAGGCTGACTGGCCGGATGACCGGCCCGCTTTCGACAATGACGGCGTGTTCGATGGCGTTTTCCAACTCCCGCACATTCCCGGGCCAGCCGTGCTTGGCCAGCAGACCAAGGGTCTCGGGAGCCAACGTGTAGATCTTCTTGTTGATGCTCCGAGCGTAGTGTTGCAGAAAATGCTGTGCCAGCAAGACGATGTCTTCCTTGCGTTCCCGCAACGGCGGCAGCGAGATCGGGAACACGTTCAGCCGGTAGTACAAGTCTTCGCGGAATCTGCCTTCCGTCACCGCCTTTGCAAGATCGCTATTGGTCGCGGCGATCACGCGAACGTTCAACTTGATCGCGATCGAGCTGCCCACGGGCTCGAACTCGCGCTCCTGCAGGACTCTCAGCAACTTGGCCTGTCCCGCAAGGGACATGCTGCCTATCTCGTCCAGGAAGATCGTGCCGCGGTCGGCCAGCTTGAAACGGCCGACACGATCACGGATGGCCCCAGTAAAAGCGCCTTTCACGTGACCGAACAGCTCACTCTCCAGGAGCGTTTCGGTAAGCCCTGCACAGTTCACCTTTACAAATGCCGCGCGGCCGCGTTGGCTGTGGGCGTGGACGGCGTTGGCGATGACCTCCTTGCCGGTTCCACTCTCGCCCAGGATCAGCACCGTGACGTCGCTGTTGGCCAACGAGCCGATGCGCCGGCATACGTCACGGATTTTGACGCTCTGACCGACAATGGTCGGAAATTCTTCCCGCTCGGGTAATCGAGCGTCGGGCACCCCGCCTCTCGCTTCGGCACCGGCTTGTCTGGCGGCGATAACGAACAGGCAGTTCGCCTGCCGCCAACAGAATCGGCTGGTGCTTACGCTGACCGATAGGGCGTCACCGCACTTCCCGATCAGCTGATGGGACGCGACGCATTGGGGCCACGACAGGCCGTGAGACAGGATGTCGAGTGGCGCGCCGTCTTGCCGCCGAAGCAAACGATCGATGGAAATTCCGTGCAGCTCTTCGGAACAATAGCCGGTATCATTGAGAGCCTGGCGGTTTGCCGCAGCGATGGTGCCGGTTCCCGCATCGACGACGAAGACCGCATCTTGCCCGGTGTCGAACAATGCCTGGCATACGTCGGCTGAGTCGTTCATGCCTCACCTCCAGCCTGGCCTACACGCCCCCTATTTTCACGCCTTTCTTTATTGTAGTCCACAAGCTTCACTTCCATTTTCCGTCAGCGAGAGCAGCAACGTCGAGAAAGCGCGCTCCTTGATCACATAGACAAAGAGAGGATTCTTGATCAAGGGAATATCGCCCGCCGGAACAACGAACAGTAGCTTGACGCCGGGTTGTCTTCGTTGCACTACCCTTGCCAAACGCCGTTCGATTGAATGCACGCGCGAGAGGCCGACCACAACGCAGTGGTAGCTTTCGCGGCGCAGTTTCGCCAACCCTTGCCGCACCGTGGGGACGACCTCCACCGTGGGGTAGCCCGCCGCAAAGAGAAGATTGCGCAGGGATTCCCGGAACGCAGCGTCGCGATCGCAGATGAGAATCGCTTGGGACGGATTCATGTCGACGCAGGGCAACGGATCGAGAATCGGTCCAGCCTCCCTCTCGGTTTGCCCATCCCGCCCAGGCGGGTAGGGCGCTGGTTCGCGCGCCATCAGGCGTACTTCGAAAAACGCGTAGGCGCGGGGAAATCTCCCTTGGGTCCTCGCTTCTGAAGCCAGTTGAAATGCGCCGTCTCGAGCCTGTCGATTTCCGCGCAGGCGTCTTTTGGCTTTCTCAGGGTCGTCAAACCCGCGACCTGCATCCAACGTCGTCCCCAGCGTGATTCCATCGTCTTGGTGAACGCGTCGGTCTCTCCCAAAAAATAAGCGCGGGCAAACCCATGCACGCCGAAAACGCCGATGAGCTTTCTCATCGGCTTGGTGAATTCTTCGTACGGCGCGTCGCGGTAGTACCGACGGATATTCTGTTGGCCCATGACCGCTTCGGTGATGGCCTGCGTGCCGCCTTCGCCGAAGCCGACCCCGTAAGTTCTCTGGAAGGTTCCGACACAAACGGGCGGACACGAGCCCGCTGCAGGGATGACGGGATGCGCGAACAAGTGAACGCCCTCGTGCAGCGCATACTCGAGACGGGTAGCGTTTCGCAGCCCCGGCGTTTGAATCATGTAGATCGTGCGCGTCCATCGATCGATCGTGCCGGCGACAAGCTTATTGTCGCGAGCCTGGAACAGGTGCCGCAGCGGGGCAGGCACCTGAGACTGAACGTTCGTGACGATACGAAAAAAGTTCTTCGGAAGCCCGGCACGATGGGCGGCGATGATCGGCGCGATGTAAGCATGGTAAGGGGAAGGACCGGAAAGAATGGTCAACAGCTTGTCGCCGTCTTTCTCTTCGATCGCGATTCCACCCGTGTCGTACGGCGGCTTGTACGGCTTTCCGCTCGGTTGACCCAACCGCATTTGCGGTACGAAGTGCTCGATGTGTGCGCTGATGTACATGTGGGATTCACGAAGTTGGGGAATGCCTTTGGGTTCGAAGGGAGACCGAGGCGGTCCCGTAGATCGTGATGAGTCGACTCGGGATCCTCATGTCCCACCAACACGAGATCAGGGTTCTTGCTCATGGACATCGACGACGGTATAGAGTGCAAGAGCAAGGAGCGTACGATTCCCTGCCGCATACCTCTCTATGCGTACTTGCCGGCCCTTGTCGGCGCCGATCGTCTTGATCTCCGTCCGGTTCGCCGAGCAATGCTCGCGGACGTGACTATTGGTCACGCCGCTGTCTGGTAGAAATCGAGCATCGTAGGACGGCATGGCTGGACTCTCGCGCTCCAAAGATGCCTGCGTTCGATACGAGGTGCTGCCGTAAGTTGTCGGTGAAAACGTCGCGCACCTACTTCGCTACGTGAATGTGATCCTGATGCGACCGAAAAACCCACTGCTGATCCGTCAGGCGCTGCTGCTGATACCGGCTCGGATGTTCGATCTGCATCGCCTTCCACGTCCCGCGCTTACATGCATTGCATCCGCCTTTTGTAGCGCTCGCTGTTGTCGGACGCGCTCGAGCGCTCGCTCAAGCGCCACCTCGACAATGCACGCCTGGGCACCTTCAAACGCTTAGGCCGGGCGCCGGCGACAACGACAGATATCGCATTCATCGGGAACCACGTTGGCGGTCTGCAACGCGAATGCTTCGTAGCAATGCGCGTTGTCGCGCCGTCGCTCCGGCTCACCCTGGTGCAGGAAGAACAACCCGAAGTAGTGATGCAGCATCTCGTGAAGCACGATTCCGGCACGCCAGTTCGGTATCTGCGTCCAGAAGCGCGGGCACAGCTCGATGATGTTCTGGCTGAACGGGATCAGCGTCTGAGCGTTCAGCGGACACGCCATCGTCGGGTTATTGAGCGGGCATTCGAGATCGGTGCTCTCGGTGCAATCGATACACCGGAACAGGATGTTGCTCGTCGCCATGTGGCGCGCGACGGCGCGAAAGCGCTTGGCGACTGTCGCGCCCGATTGCTCGTTGTTGGCCCACGGTACCGGCCGCGTCGGCGGATGCCCGAACAACGCAGTGAAGCGCTGGATCGTGGCATTGGAACGTGGTGAAGCCTCGAGCGCGGCGGCCGCGCCGTTCGCGAAACGAATCCCCTGCTCGAGCGCCCGGCGCAGCTGCAACCGGCGCGCAGCCACGGTCGCGTCATTGATCCCAGCACACTGGAACCGAAAGCGCGGTCCGGCCGCGGCTGGTACCTGGCCGAGGTGGTAGCCGTCGAGCTTCATGTCCGCGAGCCCGCGCAACGCGCCGCGAATCGCGTCCTTCTGCGAGCCGCTGAGCGGTGTCTGATCGAGTGCCTGATCGAGCACGGCCTTGCTGCCCTTCTCGATCGCAGCGCGCACCGCCTTACGCACATACGGGCGCCATTTCGGCGGAACGCGATGACGCGACATGGCGGAGTCGAGATGGTCGTTGACCTTCGCCCAGAACATCTCGCTGAAGGAGCGTTTCGGCATCGTGGGGACCTTGGTGCGCAGAATCCGCTGGATGCGCTCGTCGATCGGCTCCGGCTCGGGCGGCGGCACCATGCGCCGCGCGACTTCGGCCGGCGACGGAATTCGCACCGGCGGTGGCCCGTCCGCAAACCAGCCGTAGCCGCCGACGTCCGGCTGCGAATCGTCGCGCTCGTAATGCTGACCGAGACGCGGCGCTGCCTTGCGCTGTCCCGATGAGCAACCGCAACTGCCGCCGCAACTGCCGCCACAGCCGCAACCATCGACGGCGCCGAAACCGCCGCCAAGATTCACATAGCTCATGTGCAGGACTCCGAGTTTTTCCGCGCCTGGTCGCACGACTTGCGTGCCCGGTCGCAGGTGTCGCGGGACTTCGCATCCTTTAGCTCGTCCGCGAGCTTGCAGATGCTGTCTTTGTTCGCGCAGATCGAGTTCGCGAGCGTCTCGATCTGCTGGCATGCCTCTGGTTTCGGCCGCGGCGGCGGCGCCGGGGGCGTCGGCGCATCATCGAGGTGGTTGCGAGCGATGCTGCGGCCGTCCGGATGCACCCACCACTCGTGGATCGAATCCTTCTGTGCGAGGCGCATGCCGCGCGCTCGAATCGTGGCCGAGGTCGGTCCGACACCGCGCCCAAAGTAGTGCCGCAGCAGATCGTCGTCCGTCTTCGGTTTGCCCGCGTGTGCGAGAAACTGCTTCGCAAACTCCTGGCCATACTTTGCCGCCATCTGCCAGACCACGAGATTCCGTTCGAGCGCGTCAAGCTTGCGCCAGGCGCGGTGCGCGTCGTGCGGCCACTTCGCGAGCTCCTTCAGTCGCTGTTCCTGGCGCGGCGTGAGATCGCCGAGGCGATCGTCGGAACGCGGTGCTGCGAGATAGGCCATGGCAGTCGTCTCAGAGCTTCTCTTTCTTCCACGACGCGCGCCGGTCGAGATTGCGCGTCTCGCGATAGGCGTTTTCCGTGCACGGAGCCTTCAGGTACTTGCCGAGACCGATGACGCGGCGCTCCATCTCCTCCTCATCGTCGACGACGGTACCGCGCTGCGTGCAGCGCGCATGCACGAGCTCATGGAACAGCCCGACGTCCGGATTCGCGACGATCGTCGGCATGCTCTGCCAATCGCGCGCGCTCTCGTCGATCACGATCAGTACGTTCGAGCCCGTCCCGTCCTTGGCACCGGCGCGATTGAGCGCCATCGTGCCCGTGATGCCGACGTTGCCCCACGCGATCTCGACCGTATGCGAGTCGCCGTTCAGCTTCGACAGCAGTCCGCGTGAGAGCGCGTACTTGCGCATCGGCGCGAGGAAACGCTTGATGAACTTGCGGCGCTTCTCGTCGCTCATCGCGCCCTTGCGCTGTATCGTCGTCACGATGCGACCGCCCTCGCGCCGCGGCGCGAGCTCGACTTCGACGTACTGGAAGCGATCGGTGAGCGATTCGATGCTCGGCGTGTCGCCGAACGCACCGAGTCCGCCGCCGTGCGGTTGACCTGACACAGTCTCGGCGAGCGCTTTGACGGCCAAGAGAGAAGGGGCAATTGTGAATTCGTTCGCAACACGTGTGACCATATCGCGAAAACGGCCGCCAGACCGTCCGGCGAATTCCCCATCGAAGCCGCGCAGCTCGTTGCGGCCATCCCCGATCGGCACGCCAAGCACGCGAGAAATGTCAGCGTCGCTGCAAGTGACTGTCTCGCCCAATTCGTGAGATGCTCTAAGATACATGTTCGCTCCCTCCGTCGTCTGCGCCAGCGCCGCCAAACCGTCCATGCCCTTGCGTTGGTCGGTAGTTCCAGCTGCCAGCCACACTCGCGTGCCTGCCGGCAGCGCGATCATCGCTGCGCCAGCACGTCACGGATTCATGTCGACGCAGGGCATTTCGCCATCGGACTGGTACGAGGCACGCAGGTTTACAGGTCAAGTCATGCACAGCCCTCGCCGCGTTAGTGATGGTTCCAACCTTACCGCCATCTACCTCGCTACGTGAATGTGATCTTGATGCGCCCGAAAAACCCACTGCTGGTCCGTCAGGCGCTGCTGCTGATACCGGCTCGGATGTTCGATCTGCATTGCCTTCCACGGCCCTTCGGCATCTGTCCACGGGCCGAACAATTGCATCACAGCGCGATACACGCTCCAGCCACCGGGATTTACGCGCCATCCGCCGAATTCCTGCAACGCTTTGTATAGCCCGTATCCGAGGTTGCGCTTCTCTTCTTCGGCGCGGCCTTCGGTGCGTTGTTGTGGATCGGTCGACTTTTCGCCGGCCGCGATCGCTTGCTCCCATGCCTGTTTCCATTGCTGCAAGCTTTGTCCACCCACGGCGTCGATGTCCGCGGCCCGGCCTTCATCGTGGCCCTCTGCGCCCGGCTTGAATCCACGGGAAAGGTGAATCTCGAGCGGCTTGCCGGACGTAAATCCACGCTCGCTTGCAAACCGTGCGAAGACCGTTTCCAGTGCCTGGGCAAGCTCGGGCGTAACGAGCCCCCGGACAGGCGGCGAGGTGATGCGGTAGGCTTCGCCGCTCTGCACTGGACGCAATGACCTGACTTGGCGCGGTACCCGTGCGAGGGCGGAAGGTGCTGCGATAGACCGAAGCGGGCGTGGCGCTTGAAGCTGCGGCTTTCTGGCGGGCCCGCCGGCGAAGCACGACGGATCCGGGATCAATGCCCTGCTGCCACGCGCACTCGGTCGCTCGATCGCAACCGCACGGCATTCGACCAACGCGATGACACGGTCACGCGAGGATGTCCAGTCTTCCACCAACAATTGGGAGAGCAGTATGCGTCTCATGCGCGAACCTCGTGTCGGATGCGAACGCTACATGGGTGCCGGCGCACCGCCATACGTGGCGTTGTACCAGGATCGGCCCATCAGCCGACCTCCTACCCGGGACAGCGTGATGCCCTTGGCGCCGATCGGAGGATTGACCTTTCTCACGACCAGTCGGACGACGCATCCCTCCTCCAGCCGCAGATGCACGGGGAAAGCGTTAAGACACCACGCGTTCAAGATCAGGCTCGTGGGAAGGTACGGCGAGCGCGGTTGGCTGTTGCACAGGATGACCCATTCGTAGCCGGGTGTTTCCGAGAAGACCTGTCGTGCATCCTCCTGCCGCTCGGCATACTGGGCGAAATAGAGCAGCGCGCCGCAGTACTGCGAATGCAGTGCGTGGCGTGCGAGCTCGACCTCCTGTCCGACGTTCGTAGGTGCAGGCTGAAAGCTGGAGGCGTCGAAATAGTCGGCATCCAGCGGCGAGCCGCAGATATTGCAGAGATTCAGGTAGCCTGTGTCCCGGGGGATCTCGCAGGCTTGCATCATGTTCATGGCGCAGCGCCGAAGCCGAGCATCTTGTAGCCGTGCAGGACGATCTGCAGCTCGGCGTCCTTGTAGAGCGGCCCCTCGGAGATCTCTTCGATCTCGATGCGGATCGTCGAGCGCGGCAGGAACGTCATCGGTTTCGGGAATGGCCGGAACGGCCGGTCGCCGTCGGCTTTGCCGAGTCCTGCGATATTGTGGATGGGCTGGTTTTGCAGCTCGCGCCCCGTGCCGCTGTCGACCACGCTGTACTTGAAGTCGATCCCGCAGAGGTAAACAAGAAGGCAAGGCACGATCGTGCTCGCCGCATGCAGCGCGATGTCGTTCCGATCCGCGCTGGTTCTCTTGCTCAGCTCGAAGGCGATCGCGTCGGCAATGACGTCGACCAGCGTGACGTTGCTGCCCGGAGCCAGGAATACCGTCGTCGCGCCCACCTTGATCGGCGTCGATGGAAAGGCCGCCCGCTTGGGGATGAAGCTGTACGCGATCGCGGTGGCGACGAATGCACCCTCGATGCTGATGTTGATCACATCTTGCTGACGTCTGCCGCGCGTGCCTTCGAGCAGGAATTTGGCGACGTAGTCGTACGGGATCTCTCTTCCGTTCGGCACGGGAACCGGCGGTGCGGGACTTTCCTCCACCGGTCGGACCGCGGCTCGCTGCTGCACTTGTCCAAATCCTGATCGCATGGTCTCGTGCTCCTCGATGGTTCCCGACGCTATTGCGTGGCGTTCATCCGTATCGCAGAGTGTCCAGGGCAAAGCGCGATGAGAAGGCTCGGCCGGTTGCCTACCACAGCGGTTTCCACAGCTCTGGCGACTGCCCAGGCGCCGCGAACCAACGGGTGGCGGCGGCTCGCTGAGGCACGTAAGCTTCCATGCCGTTGACGCCGTCCTGCCGCACGTATCCTTGCTCGAGACCCTGCAGCGGGTCATCTTCGGCGAACCCACGCAAGTCCTCATCGGCGGCGAAGCCGCGCAACGCTTCGTCGTCGGCGAAGCCGCGCAACGCTTCCTCCTCGTCGAGCCCTCGCAGCTCCTCATCGGCTTCCATCCCGCGAAGCTCCTCGTCTTCTTCGAGACCGCGGAGCTCTTCATCTTCATCGAGACCGCGCAGCTCGTCATCTTCTTCGAGACCGCGGAGCTCTTCATCTTCCTCCAGCCCCCGGAGCTCTTCATCGGCGAGGAAACCGCGCAGGTCGTCTTCTGCGCTCAAACCTTGCATCTGATAGACCGTACCGTCCGGCGCTTGGTAGAGAGCGCCAAGACCCCCATAGCCGGCTACGCCGGCTTGCTGCAGGATAGGGACTGCCGCGGTAAGAGCTGCAGCGCCGCCGGGAATGAAGGGGGCGATCTTTTGCGCAAAGGGGAGCGCTCTACGCACGAGCGGCCGTGCCCAGCGCCTCAGCGATTTCCAGATTCCCACCGGATTGCCCAGGCCGTCGATTCCTTCGACCCATTCATACAGCATGCCGTCGGATCCCTCGACCACGTCACCGAGCTGACCCACGCCCGACATCCGCATCGCCTCGTCTTCGCTCAGGTATCTCATTGGGTTCTCCAGTTCAACGAAGGGAGCTACTGAACGTCCCGCGTCAGATAGCCGTCCAGAACGACCCAAATCCGCAAGGGGCCTAATGCGTCTGCGACGACTTTGGGAACGTCTCGCGGGAACACGATTTCCACGCGGAAGTTCTGCTGCGGCTCGATGGTCACCGGCTCCGAAAAGCGGAACGTCGCCATCGGGTCGGGTTCGCCATGATTGATGACTGCGCCATTTCCAGGGCTCACTCCCGCACCTGCCGGGAAGAAGTAGGTCGGCATCTCGATCATCGTTTTCTCGCCAACCAGCAGCGTGGTGACCGAGTTGTAGATGAGCTCCGCCAAGATCGAACTGACTTGTGCGCAGGACTGGCCGCATAGATCCTGGATCTCCTTGACGAAGGCCTGGCCCGCCGCCCCTTTTTCCTTGCCTGTGTACCCGAAATATCTGTGACCCGCAGCCATAATCAAATCAGGTTCAATAAGGCATGGCGGGTTCGAAACGACCACCCGCAACGCCCGTGCCTCGAAGTTGTTCAGGCTCGGGAGGACGCCGGCTGCCTGCAGATTCGTCTCCAGCCTTGTCTTGTTCTGGACATCCACGAAAAAGCGAATCGCCCGTGGATCCGTCATCACCTCACTGAACTTTTTCGCCGGTGTTGCGCCGGTGAGGCCGGGAACGAAGAAAGCGTCATAGATGGGCGAATGGAGTTTTTCCTTGACGCCTTGGACTCTTGCCATGATTGACCTCCTCTACTGGAGAATGGGTACTGACTATTCGATCACTTCGTAGAGCGTTCCGTCCGCCCCGAGGAAATAGTCCCCGAGCCCGAGCTCCTTCGCTTGGCGTGCGCCTTTGCCTGATCGCACGTTCGCCTGCTCTGATCTGCCGTGACGTAGTTCCTCTGCCCGGTACAACGTGCCGTCTTCGCCTAGGAAGAATCGTCCCAATCCTCGCGTTTCATCCTGCTCTGCCAGACCTTCCACGCGATACGCTGCACCATCCTCACCCAGAAGCAATCCGTCCACTCGGCCCGAGCCTGGATTCACGATCATCAACTCATCGAGTCCGAGCCCCCCGGATTTGCTCCCCTTTGCTTCGAAACGCCTGCCGCACCCGCAGTCGGCTAGCCCACGAGATTTCACGGCGTCATCCTTCTATGCCTCGCGACGACACGCGATAGCTCCCGCCCACGACGTAGAGTTGCGTTCCCGGCGGGTCGCAGACCAGGCGCGGAGGATCTTCCATGAAGTGTATGAATGTGCGCGGGCTCCCCGATTGCCATTTGTCGGAGCGATAGATCAGTCCGATCAATTCGCCTAGCTGGACCACGACAGCGGGCATCAGTCGCGCATGGCGGATCTTGGACACGTGCGACGGTCGAAACTGGTTGAATGCTCGATAGAGCCGAACACTCTCGCGGATCTCGGGCGTAGCAGGGTTGTCGACTACTGGCTGCGGCGACCCCGTGTTGCGCGGCACGTTCGTCTTGTGACAACTGCACACCATCACCGACGCACTCCGCGACTCACCGGAACGGCGCGCACCGGCCGCATCGTCGGCGCGTAGCGCACGGGGCGCATTGGCGCAACCGCGCGCACGGGGCGCCACGGCGCAGGTCTCATCGCGGCAACAGGCCGCAGACGCACCGGCCAACCCGGCCGAACATTGTGGATGTTGATGGGGGCGAGCATGGGCCCCTGCGCGACGGCTCCAGTTGCACGCGGCGGCAGGATACCCAGGCTACGCAACTGCGCCACCAACCGCCTTGTCGAGCGCGGTCGCTCGCGAGCAGGGAGTCCCTGCCAACAGCGCAGCAGCAGGCTCTTCACCCAGGGGCTACTGCTCAATACCTGGCGCTGCCGCAGGAGGTCCCACAGCGATTTCACGCGCGGGTCCTTGGGCGAAATGGCTTCGCGCCGAACCGCGCGGATCAATCCTCGGAGCCAATCCGGTGCCATGGTGGCGGCACCGATGCCTCGCAGTTCCATGTCGTCAGCCATCATCGTTGGCCTCCTGTCAATCGCGACAACTTTCCTGACCGATGTACGTGGAGCCCAGCCCATTGCGTGAGGCATGGTGGCATCCAGTGGTATCCAGCGACCTTTGCAGTAGACCTCCAAATAGATGTGCGAAAAGAGGTCCTGCCGCTGCGGATCGGGTCCCGTGAGAACGAGCCTTACAGGGTGTCCAACCGCTTCCAGCATTGCGCCGAGAAGAATGGAAAAGTCGTCGCAGTCGCCCGCCCGCAACTCCAGCATCCGCCGGGCGGAGTGGAGCACCTCCAGCCGAAACGTGTCCTTCGTGTAACGGATGTTCTGCTGAACCCATTCGAACAACGCCTTGATTTCGCCGACGTAGTCCTTGGCCTCGACGCGGCGCTGAAACAGGACGTCGATCGCGGTCTGGCGCACGTGAAAGTCCTTGGCGCCCTGCCGTATGAGCTGCTTGATGTGCTCGACTGTCCGGAGCGTTCCCGGATAGCCTTCGGGAATTTTGCGCAGGAAGATCACTGGTTGGCGCAGATCCGCATCGCATAGCACGGCCTACTTTCCTTCTCGAAATGCACGGCAGCATCACCGCCATTGGTAACAATATCCGTGCCAACGCACCGGAAAGAACTCCGGTGCGTGCCTACGGTCTTGTTGCTCAAGGATTAAAAGGGAAGGGCGCCGCTCGCATCGTGTGACTCACGTGCGCGACGGCTCGCAAGAACTATGATGGGAGCACGAACGGCGAAGCGGCAAAACATCGAGAAAAATGTGAGACTTCCAAGCGAATCATAAGAATTATGAGCCGCATCGGAAATTACATGGTGCGCAACGGATCGTCGCGCTCGATCTCAGACGACAACCTCTGCGATGAGGGGGAGATGGTCGGATGCGGCCCGCGCCAGCGGACTCGCATGGCAATGCAACCGGCGCAGGCAGCCCACCGGTGAGATCCAGATCCGGTCCAGCGCGAACATGGGACGCCGCGCCGGAAACGTCGGCGGCGCCCCGGGCTTTTCGCGGAAATGCGCATGCAGCCAGCGCAGCGGACGACCCCACAAGTACCATTCGTTCACGTCGCCCATGAGGATCGTGGGCTGCGGGCTTTCGACCTCGACCGCGGCGAGCAGCCGCCTCACCTGCTCGCCGCCGTTCTCCCGGACGCAAGCCCAGATGCGTCGCCAGGACCCGCAGCGGATCGCGTGCGCCGACGTCGATCCGGACATCGAGCGCGCCGCGCGGCTCATAGGTGTGGACTGTCGAGATCGACGTGGGCACGCGTTCGAACGCATGGCGCGAGAGCACGGCATTGCCGAATTCCGTCCCGCGTCGCCGGAACAGCGGTCCCGCGGCGACGTGGTAGCCGGTCGCGTGCTCCAGGTTGCCGAGAAAGTTGCCGTGCGCCCCCTGCAATGGAACTTCTTGCAGCGCCACCAAGTCCGCTTTGAGTTCGGACAATACGCCGACGATCCGGGTCGGTGCGTAGCGGCCGTCGGCGCCCACCGCGCCATGGATGTTCCATGTGCCGACGCGCAGCGTTGTCCGGTATGCCGCTCGCGATCCTGCCGCCGGGAGCGTGGCCGGTTCAGCTGCCATGCACTTGTGGCACCAGTTCGCGTCTCGCTTCGGCGCGAGCGCGCAGCTTTCGGGTGATTATCCAGACGAAAGCGATGAGCGCCGCGCCCGCCGCGGCGACCAGCACGAACGTGGCCGCACTGGGTCTCGGATCGCTGCGGCAACCCGATCGACGAAGACCGATGCCGCCGTGACGCCGGGGACGAGGCCGATGAGCGTCCCGAGGAGAAAGTCGCGCCATCGGATGTGCGACGCGCCGGCGACGATATTGACGATCGAGAACGGCCCGACCGGCACGACGCGCACGAATATGATTGCGATGAGGCCGCGCTCGCCGAGCCGTCGCGACAGGTCGTTCAGTCGTCGTCCGGCGAGCCAGCGCACTGTATCCCTTCTCAGGTGGCGGCCGATTGCGAACGTCATCGCCCCGCTCATCGTGGCGCCGATCAGTGCGTAGACAATGCCCAGATCGGACCGAACAGGACAACGGTAACGGCCACCAGCACCGACACCGGAAAAAGCACCAGTCCACCGCCTACGAAGGCCAGAATGGCGTAAGCGGCGCCAGGGGATCCGCGCGCAGCGACGTCGCCGAGCTCGATCAGCCGGGCGGGCTCGAGCCACGCCTGCAGCGGTGTGTAGCGCCATGCGACGGCCGCTGCCGTCAGCGCGACGACCACCAGGGCAACTCCGGTCAGCCGGCCGCGGGCACCGCTGCGCGCTTCCTCGCGCGGCACGAGATCGGCAACGATGGTGTCCGGGTCGATCGGCCGCTCGGGATCGAGCACCTGTTGGTCCGGCACCAGCGCGTCGAGCTTCGGATCAAGCTCCGGCTCGATCACCTTCAGGCATCGCCTGCCCTCGTGGCTGAGCGCCGCGATGCCTTGGTGAAGGCTGTGCTCAGGCCGGTGGCCTCGGCAACTTCCCACGGCGAGCGGTCGAGATGCTCGGCGAGCAACCGATCGCGCAAAGCCGGCGATCGCGCGTTCCACACGCGGATCGCCGCGCGCCTCGAGCGCCAGATTGCATTCGGTGTCGGTGCCCATCGATCGATCGGCGAGATTGGCCGAGCCGATCATCAACAGCTCGTCATCGACGACGAGCACCTTACTGTGGATGTTGAGACAGTCGTCCTTGCCGTCCAGCCACGGCAGCGTCGGATAGTAGAGGCGGTAGCGGCCGTGGCGGTCGGCTGCGCGCAACAGCCGATGATTGCGGCCGCGCAACACGCCCATCGTCGAAATCTCCAGCCAGCCGCTTTGCGTGAACGGCGAGATCACCGCGATCTCCGGTGCGTCGTCCTCGCGCAATCGCTGCGCAAAGGCGTCGCTGATCAGGCGCGAAGTGAAATACTGGTTCTCGGCGAAGATCCGCCGGCGCGCACCGGCGATCGCATCGAGATGCAGCTGCCGGATTTCGCCGACAGCGGGATAGCCGTTGAACGCCGGCTCGGTGCGCGCGATCGCGACGTCGATGTCGGTCAATGCGGGCTCGACGCCCGCCGGCCATGCTTCGGATCCCGGGGTCGCGGGCGCGCGGCGCGGCGGGTGACCTGTGGCACGCCGCCAACGCTCCCGCGCCAGCTCACCGAGCGCGCGGGCGCAGTCGCCGTCGACGACGATGCCGACGTCGTGGAACGGCGGGTACGGTTTACCCAGCACATTGACACGACGCGGGTCGTCCTTCTCGTGGCGGCAGGTGTCCCAGCGCACGCGTCGTCAGATCGTAGCCGCTGACGAAGGCGACCTCGTCGTCGACGACCACGAGCTTCTGGTGATGCGACGCGCCGACCGGATGCTGATCGTCGAGACGAAACGACAGCCGGCGGTGCGTGCGCCAGTCGAGCTTGAAGATCGGCAGCCACTCCCGCTCCAGCGCGTACAGCATCGCGAAATCCCACGAGAGCACATAGCCGCGCAGTCCGCGACGCGCCTCGACGATTGCGTTCAGAAAATCGCCGAGCGGTTCCGGAAGCCCGTCGTTCGCGCCCTCGGGAGTCAGCCGCATCCGGCTGTGGATGTCCCAGCCGAGAATGAAGAACGAGCGCCGTGCTTTCGCGAGGGCCGCGCGCACGGCTCCGAAGTACTCCTCGCCGTCGACGAGAAAAGCGACTCGTTTGGCGCGCTCGATTCGCCAGCAATTGTGGCCGGGCGCGAACATGGACGTCTCCGTCCGGGCCGGATTGCCGCTTGGCAGGGTTGGTGCGACAGAAGCCGGCGTGGACACATCATCCCTCGCCCCCAAGGGCGCACGCGCATTGTGCGCGATGCCGCCGCCGGTGTCTGTCGGCCTAGTCCGACAAGGAAATCAGGCGCCGTTCACGCGAGAAAGCCGAGATTCCTGGTCGTGAATTGCGAGAGATTCGGAAAATCGCTGCCAACTGCGAATCCGTCGCCCCAAACCACGGGCGAGCGTCGCTCCGTACTGGTCTACCGAGGCGGTCGGAATCCATCGGCCTTCCCTTTCCGCATCGTCGGGACCGTTTAGCGCAAGCGTCGGATAAGTGCCATAGATCTTTCCGCCGTTCACCGCGCCGCCCAGAACCAGGTGATGGTTGCCCCAGGCGTGATCGGTGCCCCCGCCCGCTGCCGGCTTAAAGGTGCGGCCAAAATCGGACAGTGTGAATGTGGTCACGTTGCCCGCCACGCCCAGCCCTGCGGTCGCGTTGTAGAACGCATTGAGCGCCGGCGACAGTTGATCGAACAGAGCGTCTGCGAGGTCAAGCTGGTTGTTGTGCGTGTCGAAGCCTCCCAGGGAGACGAAGAAGATCTGGCGCTTCGCGCCGGTCGCGGCCCGTGCTTCTATCATCTTGGCGACCGTCAGCAGCTGACTCGCGATGCCGGAGGTCACGCCCGCGAACGCGCTCGCGAGAGCGCACTCGTGCTTCCAAGGATGGGATTGACCGTAGCCGAGAGCTCGATGGCTTGCCTGGAGATGCCGGAGGCGGCGGCCACCAGCTGTTTTCCCCGTCCAAACCGAGCAACGAGTTAAGCGCCGTCGAGCCGCGCCCGCGCCGCGTTGCCCGTGCCAAAGCCGGATAGCCCGAAATTGCCGCGGTCGGCACGGAAAGTGGATTCGACGTCTCACCGGTCACAAAAAGCGTGACGCCCGCGGTGGAGGTCACCACGGGAAAGCTTTGACCGGCAGCGGGGCCTATCGCGTCGGCGAGCTCCCGCCCCACCCGGTGCGCGACGGGCCGGTGGCGATCGAAGTCTGCCACTGCTCTGCTGGTCGGAATGCGAAAGAGATTTTCGGGACGCAGCCCCGAGCCGTAGTGCGCTTTCGATGTCGGCTGCGTGAGCGTTCCGACGTTCGCCAGAGCGCGAGCTGCCCGCCGTTGAACAATGCTTGCAACTCGGTCATCGAGGGGTGCAGGCCGAATGGCGTGCTGATCGTTGCGCGGCGCGATGGGCAGCAGCTCGGCTTGAGTCAGCTGGATACCTGAGCTCGCGCCGCGCACCCTGCATAGTCGCCGTAACCTACGCTGTCGAGCGGAACCAGAATGTTATTGCCGTCGACGCCGCCGAACAGGAACACGCAGACCAGCGCCTTGTAATCGCTGACCGCGGCATGGGCGGTAAGAGAGAAAAGATCGAGATTCGCAGCCAGGCCGGCGGCGGAAAGTGCGCCACCGCGGCGAATGAATTCACGGCGGTCCATGGTCAGCGCTCCACTTGATATTGCGACGAGGTTGCGACGAGATAGAAGGCTGCTTTCGCCCGGGCCAGCGCGTCGGCCGCGCATACCGCATTGACCGCGGTCACGACCGCGCTCTGCGCGGCGGTCGACATCGTGCCGTGCATCAGCAGCCTGTCGAGCTTGTCGACCAATGCCTGCGGATTTCCGGCGAGGGCCGTCAGTGCGCTCCAGTCGGGCTGCGTCCCGGTCGCGTCGTACACCGAGGATCGGGATTGATCGTGGAATATACCAGCGAGTTCACGTAGTTGATCCGTGCGAACGCCGAGGTCGTGTTTTGAGCGCGAACTCGGGCCCGAGAAAGCGGTACCCGGAATGACATAGCCGGGCGGGTAGAAATTGAAGACCGACGGCGCGTTGAATACCGGTTGCGACATCGCATTGGCCTGCGCGCGCAGGAAGACGCCATCGCTCGAGGCATTGAGCGCACGCGCGACCGCTACGACGAACTGCGCGGGCTCGCGCAGTCTTCCGTAACCTGGATCATCTTTTGCGACGCCGCGCGCCTCGAAATCGAGCAGGATCGCTCGGACGACGCTTTTCAGATCACCGCGAACGCCGGCGCCGTCGTTGTTGAATACCGTGCGACCCGCGCGACGTACGCAGGCGAAGGATTGCTCGTGACGAGCTTCTGGATCAGCTGTTTCGATATGAACGGCCCGACGTTGGGATGGTTGAAAACGACGTTGATCGCGTTCGCGAGATCGGCGCTCATCGTCAGATCGTGCGGCGCACCTCCGTCGAGTAGCGTCTTCGCCGAGTAGTCGTGATACTGTGAACGCTCATTCATCGCGCCGTCGTAGTAGGCGGGATTCAGATTGCGGGCGGTCGCCCCCGGCGCAATCGGATACGTCCAGCCAGTGAAAACGTGCGCAAATCCCTCGATCGTCCTCCTGCGAGTAGGTCGGGATCGGCTTGCCGTAGCTGTCGAGGAGCGGAGCGCCATCCAGGCCGAGCTCCACCGTGCCGAGCGAAAAGAACTGCAGCAGCTCGCGCGCATAGTTCTCGTTCGGCTCGACGCCCGTCGTAGGATTGGGCTTCAGGTTGTTGACCATGTCGAGGAGCGGCCCATGGCCGGCGACAAGGTCACCTGGGTCAGCAGGTCCCGGAAGTTGCCGAACGCATGGTCGGCAAGAATCTGCTGATACCGCTGCATCGCATACGCCAGGTTGATCTCGGTACCCGAGGTGACGAGGATCTGCGACAAGGCGAACGCCACGCGCGGTCGAGCTGGTCCGGGGCGATCAGCGCGTTGACGAAGAAATCGCGCTGCAGCTGGAAGAGCGTGTAATTGTCGCGGGGGCAAAAGCTCGCGGGCGTCAACGGAAACGTCCATCGTCGACGCAGGTCGTCGGGCGGGTCGCCGGCCACGGCGTGAACGCGGTGTAGCGGGTGGGCGGCACGCGAGCTGCTCGTCGATCCAGCGTACAGCGCCGATGTTCATCACTTGCGTGATCGTCGCGTCGTTTGGGCCAAGGTCGCCTGCTCCAGCAGGCGTACGACGTCGGCTTCAGCTTGGACCAACGGAGTCGGGTACGGTAACTTCGCGATGGCTGCGCCGGCCGCGAACGCCTCGCCTAGGATACCACCGTGAGGACCAGGCCGACTGCTCGCGCGGTGCGGGCGAACCGGAGCAGCGCTCCCGTTCGCGGAACGTATCGGAACGCTGACATGGCCATCTCCCCCTGAGCGTGCAGGGGGTGAGAATATGCCCATCGCCAGCGATTTACAATGGGCGAGCGCGTTTAGCCGGGAGCTTGTGAGCCGACGCCGGAGGCCCTGTGCAGGCTGGCCGGAGCGCTTAGCCCACCTAGTGCGCTCTTGCCGCAGCAGTAGCTGCGCGGCAGGCAGCGCTGCCTTTACTTCTTCGCCGCTTCCGTTGCTGCCTTGTTGGCGGAATCCTTCGCGTCGACCGGGGCGTCCTCTGCTGTTGGCAGCACGAGAGGCAGGATCGCTGCCTCGCTGGCCTTGTCCGCTGCCGCCTTCGTTTCATCGCTAGCGGGAGCTGGTGGAGCCGGTGCAACGACGACGGGAAGGTGTGGGTGGCGGCGTAGGCTGCACGACCACGGGCGCCGGTTTGTCACAACCTGCCAGAGCAGTGGCGAAGAGAAGGGCGATTACGGAATTTTTCATTTGAGTTCCCCGCGTTTGAGTTTCCCGCATTTGAGGCCACACTGGACTCCCTTTGAACGATAAGTGCGCTACCAGAATTACGCTGTCGGCCAAAGGGATCTTCTGACGTAGGACATCGACCGACGCGAGCCGGAGTCCGGGATTGTCCCGCGTGCGCGCCGGTCGGCGCGTTACAGGTCAGCGAAAATTCATGGCGAGTTCCGGTGGCGCCTACGTCCGTCACTTTCCACCAGGAGGGTCCCCGCCCGCGCGAAGTCTTCCGCGACGGCGTCACGCAGCTCCGCCCTGCGCTCCTCATCGGGGGCTCGCAGCAGTGCCGAAGGGTGATAAGTCGCCACCAGATGCGCGTCGCCGAGCCGGATATCGAGCCCCCGCGTCGCGGCGATTCCCATCCGCTTGTGGGTCAGCGCCGCGAGGGCGGTCGCGCCGAAAGCAACGATGACTTTTGGTCGTACGGCGGCGATTTCAGCCTCGAGCCATGCGGCGCAGGCCGCAACATCACGTTGCGCGGGTGTCTTGTGAATCCGGCGCTTGCCGCGGGGCTCCCACGTGAAGTGCTTTACCGCGTTCGTCAGGTAGAACTCGTTCGGCCCGACCCCCGCTTCCGCCAGCAGCAACCGAAGCAACCGCCCCGCCGGACCCACGAACGGTTTGCCCTGTTTGTCCTCCTCGTCGCCAGGCTGTTCGCCGACGAGCATCAAACGCGCACGGGAACCTCCCTCGCCGGGAACACCCTGCGTGGCGCGCCCCCATAATCCGCATCGCCGGCACGCGTCGATCGCCCCCTTGCCGGGCGGCCGCCGTGGCGTGCTCACCAGGAAATGAAGGCCGCTACCGCACCCGAACTAACTCGGTTACGCGAGGGAGGTACTCAGGCGACCTTGGCGTCCGGCCGTGGTGTTCGGTGGAATACGGTGACGTTTTCCGAGCATTCCACCGCGCGGGCTGCGATAGCCTCGACGCTTTGACGTTGCAACCGCCGAATGCGCGCAAACGTCTTGGCGACGTCGGTGTTATCGCTCGACGTATATTTGAACGTCGGATCCAGGATCGACTTCATGGTGTCCCTCCCCGCGGAAACCCCCACGGCCCACGATATTGCGATCGGACTCTGCTTCATCCTAAGGCAAACAGACATCGGCTGGTTGCCCAATTTGTTGTAGGAAAGCGCTGACAGGAGCGCAGTCCGCAAGCCGTTGCGGGCCGACTAGCGGTTTGAATCAGGCTGCTAGACTACGACCCACTTTCAAAACTTCAATCCGGCGCGCCGCGCCGCGTCGGTCCGCCCTTCCATGCCGTCAATCATCGCCGTATCGAAGCTTTCCAAGACCTTTGCCTCGGGTTTCCAGGCGCTCAAGAGTGTTGACCTCGACATCCGCCGGGGCGAAATCTTCGCCTTGCTGGGTCCCAACGGTGCAGGGAAGACGACGCTCATCAGCGTGATTTGCGGGATCGTCAATCCGACCGAAGGGAAGGTGGCGGTCGACGGGCACGACATCATCACGGACTACCGGGCTGGCCGCTCGATGATCGGGCTCGTCCCGCAGGAATTGACGACGGACGCCTTCGAATCGGTGTGGGCGACCGTTTCGTTCAAGCTCCGGCGGGTTGTTCGGCAAGCCCGCCGATCCGGCACACATCGAGAGAGTGCTGAAGGATCTGTCGCTGTGGGGCAGGAAGGACAGCAAGATCATGACGCTGTCGGGGGGGCATGAAGCGCCGCCTGCTGATCGCGAAGGCGCTGTCGCACGAGCCGCAGATCCTGTTTCTCGACGAGCCGACCGCCGGCGTCGACGTCGAGTTGAGGAGAGACATGTGGGCGCTGGTACGTTCGCTGCAGAAACAAGGCGTGACGATCATACTCACGACCCACTATATCGACGAAGCCGAAGAGATGGCGGACCGCGTCGGAGTGATCAGCAAAGGCGAAATCATTCTCGTCGAAAACAAGGCCGAGCTGATGCGCAAGCTGGGCAAGAAACAATTGACGCTGCACTTGGTGGACACGCTGAAAAGCGTTCCGCCCGAGCTCGCGCGATACCATCTGGAGCTCGCCAAACGGCGGGGGCGATTTGATCTATACCTATGACACACAGGGCGAGCGGCCGGGCATCGCTGCGCTGCTCGACGATGTCGAAACCGCGGGGATTCGATTCAAGGATCTGCAGACGACACAAAGCTCGCTCGAGGACATCTTCGTGAGCCTGGTTGGAGAAGCGCATTGAATATTCATGCGATACGCGCGATCTACACGTTCGAGATGGCGCGCACCCGGCGCACGCTGATGCAGAGCATCATCTCGCCGGTGCTTTCGACGTCCCTCGATTTCGTCGTTTTCGGCGTGCGCTGATCGGTTCGCGCATCACCCAGGTGGAAGGCATCAGCTATGGCGCCTTCATCGTCCCGGGACTCATCATGCTGTCGCTTCTGACGCAAAGCATCGCCAACGCATCGTTCGGCATCTATTTTCCCAAGTTCACCGGGACAATCTATGAGCTCCTCTCG
>CAWJAU010000002.1:0-173564 GCA_963840945.1 uncultured beta proteobacterium
CCGCAAGCCGCCGGTCGGTGTCGGCATGGAGATTTTCCGGTCGCGCCGCCATTGACGAGGCGACCGGCGATCCGACGCCGCCCCCGGGCATTGAGCCAACTCACCTCAGCCGCGCGACCTAATCCCTGCGACCAATCGCGGCCGGCGCAGCGTGCCGCCTACCCTGATCCCCAACGCCGCTATGCGCGGGACAGGGGACCCGCATGGGGGTCGAGCGCGAGGCCGGGGAGAGCGCAGCTGCGCGGTATCGGCCGCGTCGCCAGAGCCGGAGCGTGCTCTATCGCTGCGTCCAGGAGCACCTCGAGACCTGGCTCGCTCAATGTCGCGAGGGCCACGACGACGACGAGGTCGGCGGGGCGCTGGTGATGTCGTCTGGCCATTGCCGATCTGCACAGCAGCATCGCCATTTCGGGATGATTTTCAGACCAAGAAGCGCGTCGCAAGGGGAATGAGCGGGAGCCGAGGAGGGCGCCGACCCTCCCCGCACCACGCACATTCAGGGCCGGATCGGAAGGCCGAACCCTTCACGCAGCGTCCGACGATGCTGGAGAATCGCCGTCAGTTCGCTCGTGCTGCCGATAGGCGGGCAGCCGTTCTTCGACGCGTCGGCGAGCATTGCCCAGGCAACCTCGCTGGCGACCACACTGTCGCGCGCGACAGGGCAGCCGGGTTCGTTCCCGTGAGAACGCTTCGCGCGAACCGGTCGACCATGACGTCCAACTGCTTGTCGTTGCAGTTCCTGGTCTCAACGAGGGTCTCGGTCACGCCGTGGCACTCGACGGTCGCGCAACGAAAGTCGTGGCGCATCCGGCATACGCCCTGCGTGCCGATCGCCTCGAGATAGCAATTCGAGATCTTATCCTTGGCCAGGTGTCCGTAGACGAATCCTTGCGTGAGGTCGAACACGACGCCGTTGTCGAACGTGCCGTGCGCATGCAGCCACCACGGATCGGCGTGGCCCCACATGCACACGCCCTGGGCGTGCCAGGTTCTGTACTCCGACCGTGCGTACCAGCGTGCGACGTCGGCGTAGTGCATGCCGCAGTCGTGAAACTGCGGCCCTCGGAAGGTGTCCTCGCCGGGCATGTGGCCGGCGCATGGCAGTCGCGAATGATGGCCAGCTTGCCGATCTGTCCGCTGGCGATGAACGCGAGGATTTGCTCGTGATACCAGGCGTTGCGATTGAACAGATTGACGGCGACGATGCGCCGGGTGACCTCGATCGTCTCGACAAGGCGCCACCCGGTCCGGGCGTCGGTGGCTATCGGCTTTTCAGCCAGCACATGGAGGTCGCACGCAAGCGCCTGGCGGATCAGATCGGGCCGAGCATCGGCGAGCGTGAAAAGGCCGACCGCGTCCAGGCCGAGCTTTCCCGCATCAGCGAACAGTGTGTCCGCGTTCGGGTAGACCGCGGCGTGGGGCAGTCTGGCCCGCGCGAAGTTCCGCGCCGCCTCGCTGGTGTCGGAGACTGCAGCAATCACGTAGCGGCCGTCCGCTTGCATCGCGTCGATGAACGCGCGGCCCATGGTCGCAGCCCACGACGGCGATCTTCACCGTTCCGTTCATGGTCGGCCTCCGAAACTGCCCCCAACGCCGCTTTGAAGTTGTGATGCCGCAGCGCTGTCGGAGAATACGTCCGGGATACGTCGCGATCGACGGTGGAAATACCCAATTTTCCGGAGCCGCTACCATTTGCGGCGCGCCGAGATCCCGGCGCGAGCGATGGGCACCAACGTAACGACCACTGGCGCCTTGATCGCGAGTACCGCCGGGAGCGCATGCGGCGACCTGGCGGCGATCCCAGAGGTCATCGACCGACTCGAGGGGAAGCCCCGGCAGGCGGTCGAGCATTCGGGACGGATGACGCTTGAAGAGCTAGTCCTCGCCTCGTTCGCTTCGTCGCCGGCAACCGAGGGATAGCAGGTCCGCAGCCGCCCATAGCCCGGCAGTCGGATTGCCGCGGCTGTACCGCCCCGTTGCCGAAAGCCGCCGTTCGACGCCGCTATCGACCCTTTGGCCACCACCACACTGCACGCTGTTGGATGCCGCCCACCACTGCCAGCGGTCGACCGTCCGGTATGGGTCGAGGCTGTGTGAAAACATCTCGCTATTTCGTTTTCAGGGGTCTGCTCACCCCTCCGAAGATGACGATCGTCGAATACAGCGCGATCTGAGAGGTCGATTTGTGGCCGGACTCGCGTAACGCGTGTTTTCACACGGCCTCGGTCGAACTCGGTCACAGAACGGAGCGCCGCCGGAAGGCGTGCGATATTGGCGGTCGGTCGAATCTGGCCTGGGGCAGCTCACGACAGGTCGATCTCGCGCAGGACGTGCTTGACGGCGGTTTCGGCGCCAGCCGTGAACAAGGATCCGCCCCCCGGCCTTCCGCAGTACCGGCAGCGCGGAGTCGGTGATTTTCTAAACGCTGCGGCGACGCTAAGATGCGAATCCCCCGGCTCGCCACAATGAGCAGCGGTACACAAGATCACCTCGACGCACCACCAATTGGCCGTTTTCGAGACAATCCCGGACGAACGGCTACCGCCGGTGATCGTGATCGCGGCCGGCGTCTGCGCGGCGCTGCATGTGGGAAAGCTGCCACCGGCCATCGGCACGCTGCAGGAAGCACTCGACATTTCGCTTGTGCAGGCCGGGTTCCTGCTGTCGTTGGTGCAACTCGCCGGCATGGTCGGCGGCATCGCGTTCGGTGCATGGGCCGACAGCATGGGCCTGCGGCGAAGCGTGATTGTCGGCCTGTCGATCCTGGCGCTCGCCAGCGCCGCCGGGGGGCTTGCTCGCACATCGGAACTGCTGCTGGTGTCCCGTGCAGTCGAGGGATTCGGATTCCTCCTCGTAGTGCTGCCGGGTCCAGCGCTGTTATGCCACCTCGTGACACCACGGCGCCTCGACTCGATGCTTGGCCTGTGGGGCACGTATATGCCCTTTGGCGCTGCGCTAGGGTTGCTCCTTGGGCCAGTATGGATCGAATACTTGGGCTGGCGAGCCTGGTGGTGGTGCATCGCCGCGCTGTCCGCGGTCATGGCGGGCGCCGTGGCGACGGTCGTTCCCGCATTGCTCGGCGCGCACACTCCGGCCGGCGACCCCGGCTGGCCGGCGCGGTGCGCACCACCTTGTCTCGGCGCACCCTGGCTGGTGGCGATAACCTTCGCTGTGTATTCGGGCCAATGGCTCGCGGTTATCGGCTTCCTGCCGACGATATATCTGCGCGCCGGCGTGCCCGTCGCCGCTATTGGCGTCCTCACCGCGATTGTGGCCGCAGCCAACATGATCGGGAATATTGCAGCCGGTCGTCTGCTGCACCACGGCGTGCGGCCGGCGTCGTTGATCGCTGTCGGCTTCGCGACAATGGGCGTCTGCTCGGTAGCAGCCTTCGCGGCAGCGGCGGCGGCGCGCTGCCGGCATGGGCGCGATACTTGGCCGTGTTTGGCTTCTCGATGGTCGGCGGGCTCATTCCAGCCGCGCTGTTTGCCACGGCGGTGCGAGTAGCCCCCAACGAACGCATGATCTCAACCACCATTGGATGGATGCAGCAATGGTCAGCGCTCGGCCAGTTCGCTGGTCCACCCTTGGTGGCGTGGGTGGCGATGCGCGCGGGTGACTGGCAATGGACTTGGGTGACGACGGGCGCGATGTGTCTTGTAGGGCTGATATTGACCGCAAGGCTCGCCGCATATCAAGCAGCGCCTAAACGCTGACAGAGAGCCGCGCGAAGGCGGCGCCATTGTCGGCCGGCGGCATCGACTTCGTGCTTGACCCGACCGTTGCCGCGCGCCGCGATCGGCACGTCCTCGATGGAATGCAGCCGGCCCTCGCCATCGACCAGCGCGACGGCGCCGCTCAAGCCGGGATCAATGCCGAGGTAGAGCAAGGGATCCAGCGCGCAGTATCTCTGCGATTTCTTCAGTTGCGTCGGCGATCCTCCGGGAGGTCATCCTGTGACCCGTCAGCATGGAACGTCGTATTGATCGCGGGATGCCTGCCGGGAAACAGAGCCTTGAACGGTGCATGTCCCAAAGTCTGTCGCGCGTCTTCTTAGGCAAGTCGTCAAACCAGACTAGATGTCACTTCCCGGAGCGCACGCGAAGTACACTCTACCCACTAGGCGGTGTTTCTCTGCGATGTCTCCGTAAACCCAGTAAGGGTCGAGCAGCGGCCGATGACACCACATCACGTCGGCAGTCGCGGGATCAATTAGCAGGCCGGCTTCCTTGGGATTGCGAGCCATTGCTCCACCGTCAACTTATTCTCGGGCATATCTTCGTTTCTCTCTGTCATGTTGCTCCTTCTTTCGTCATAGGAATCCACGATCGGTTCGATCAAGCACTGCCAGCGTTCGAGCCCTCGACGACGATCGTGGTCATGCGCCATTGGTGCGAAGCCTTCACATCGCATCGGCAGATCGACAACAGGCGAGTGGTCGCAACTGGCGATAGGTGACATGTCGTTGCGACGCTTCGCCGTCACTTTTATGGCTCGCCCGCGATTCCCTTCGGCATTCGGCGGGTCCATAAGGCTATGGTCATAGCGGCCGTACTGCCTCCCAGGCCGAAGGTGATCCTCGGACACGGGCATACCCGGTGGGACGGCTCGCCGAAGATGTGCCCGTCCTCGCTTGCGAAGCGCAACCGGCAACCCGGACCAAATACGCGGCGAAAGTCGGCGAGAATCTTGACGGTCTCCGGGAACGCTCGCGGATCGAACCCATCGCTGGCGTCCGCGGACAGGCGCACAGCTCGTCACGGTGCCGCCGGATCAGCGCGCGCAGTTCGTCGGTAAACCTCGACGCCGGCCGAACGGTGAGTCGATCGCCATCAAGGGCGAGTCGCAACCCCTCAATATGGAGCAACAGGAAGGCGGCGCGGGCGGCTTTAGAAGCTCTCGGCGACGTCATCGTCGGCGCTTTCTATTTTTTCGTCCGCCTTAAGGGGGTTCGTGCCGTGACAAGTGACATCCCCCGTCGGTGCTTGCATGTCACGGAGTTTGCAAACGTGACATCGTTTGTATGTCACGTCTGCATTCGCCTTGACATCCCCCGTGGATATTGGCTTGTCAATGTCACGCCTGCACACGGGGGAAGGAGCGGGAGAAGGCATCTTCTAATGCTGAGATGCTTGCTCGTCCGGGCCCGGCGCTTGTCGTCCGCGCCACGCTTGTATCCCTTGCCGCGTTCTCCCCGTCCCGGAGGTGCTGGGGACGACGTCGAACCGCCGCAGCATCCTCGCCAGCTGCGGCTGGCTGATCGGTTTGTCCCGGGGGAATGCATTCCAGGGCGACGTCTCGTCCGCCGTGAGGGCCTCGATGAGTTCGGCGCTCGTCAGCCGGTCCACGTCCGCACGACAAAAGGCGGCGCGGAGATCGATGAGCAGTTGCGTTCTCAGCGCTGTCGGCGTCGAGCGGCTGTCCGGCAGGAAGATCGCGGCGTCCCTGGCGCGTTTCGGCCAATCGCCGCCAGCGGCGTCGGCGATCGCGAACGAAAGCTCCCAATTGTCCTGTTCCCGGTCGGTCAGCGCGTCGGAGCTCTCCGGTCGGGCCAGCTTCAGGGCGGCGTTGTGATCGAGGGCGAAGCGCGCAATTTTCTGACGCAGCACCTTGAACGCCTCGGCGTCTTGGCCGTGCCGCAGCTTGGCAACCGTTTCGCTGCGCGTCTTGCGTTGCAGCGGACGGTGATCGAGCGATCGAGGATCGTGCCTTTCGGCAGCCCGATCATGGCGATCAGGATCGCCGCCCACGTCGAAAATAGTTTGCGGCTCGTGCGCGTTGCCCTCGGTGCGTAGGACGAAGGCGGCGGCGCGTGAATGGCCGGAATTGACAACGTTGCGTAGATCGTTGTCGTCTTTGCCGAAGCTGTCGAACTCGTCGATCAGCAGCGTCGGTGACCAAGCCTCGATTGAGCCGGAACAGCGCCGCGGCGGTGGCATTGCGAGACCGACATCGCCTTGTGCACGAGCAGGTCGGCGACCTCCACCAGACCGGTCTTCCCGCATCGTTTTTCCGGCGCGCTCACGAGCAGGCGTGCGGCGATGCGCGCGACGTCCATCAGGTACGTCTGGACGATCCACAAAGCCGCGGCAGCGGCGCCGTGGCGCGAAACGACGAGCGTATTTGTGGATCACGGCGGTGATGTCATCGAGCAACGCTGCACCGTTGACTGGCTCGGGCCAGAGTTCGGCCGTTCTGAAGACCACGGCCCGCCCCTTGCCAGCCGATGCGTGCTGCCGGTGCCGAGATCTCCGCAAGGCCGCATCAACCACGGAAGCGCGCACCCCAAATTGTTTCGCCACCGCCTTGCGTTGCTGTTCGCGCTCGACAATGGGTAGCGTCGCCAACCGCTCGATCGCCGCCTGCATGTCGAACTTGCGCGACGCGAAGGCACGTTTGACCGCGGCGGTGATGATCGTCTTGACGATGTCGGCGCCACGCCGGTGGGCGAGGTCATTGAAATCCGATCACTCTCGCGGCCGACGTCGCCGAAGTCCGGTACAGCAGACCTCACCGCAGACCGCCCGCGCTGCTTCGCCGGCCTTCTGAATGCCTATGTTCGGTTGTCCATCCTTTTGCGCGTCGTCGTCAGCGCAGACGATCAGCTGCACGCCCGGGAACAGCTGCCGGATGCGTTTTGCGGCAAGCGGCAAATTGCTCGCGGACATCGCTGCGAACGTCGGCAAGCCGGTCACTTCGAAGATGGTTGCGGCCGTGGCGAAGCCTTCGGCGAGACAGGCGATCGGCGTGTCGCCCTCGACAGTCCCGAAGCTCGTGAACAGCCATCGATCCGTGCTTGTCGCAGGAAACGCTTTTGGCCTTCCGCGTCGATGTACTGCAAGCTCTGCAATTGTTCACCGTTCCACAGGGGAACGACGATGACGGCCGGCCCACTGGCGAGCGTGATGTGGCTTGATCCCCTTGGCGACGAGATACGGGTGATCGGGCTTCGCGGGGGGGCCTTCCCCCAGGCATCGTCGGCCATCATCGCCGAGGCAGCGCGGTCGAACTCGCGTTCTCCTGCCGCCGCTTGCGGTCCTCGATCTCCGTCTTGACGTGTGCACGCAGCTCGTCGTCGGTGAGTCGGCGCCCGATCGTCGAAACGCCAGCGCCTCTTGATGCCGCTGCGAAAGCACCGAACGAACCGAACGGGATGGCCCCAGCGTGGAGCACGTAGTAACCAGCGTCGTCGCCTGCCTTGCCGTTGCTCGCGAATCTGTGAAGCGCCCCATCCGCGACGACGTCCTCTGGCGGCGTCAGCCCGGCGGCAGCGATCGCCTGGGTGAACTGGAGGAGAGGGTTCTGGTCATAGCGCCTCGCCTATGACCTGCTTACCGTCAACGTCCGGGCATTGCATCATGCCTACGATGACGTTCTCCGGAGGGATGATGCCGCGCGTCTGCAGCGTGTCGCGGAATTGTTCGAAGGCGTGGCGCATCACGTTCCCCGCCATCATGGACAACGATCAAACGCGACTTGCGTTGCACCGAGGGATCGCCTCCCGATGCCTGGCTCTCTTCACTTCTCGAGGGTGATCCCGACGTGGTGAGCGTCATGCTGCCGCCGATTGCTCAGCAGCCTCCTGCTCGGTGGCCAAGCGCGCCAGGAACTCGCTAGGTGGCTCGATGACAATGTGCCGTTTGCCGATTTTCAGCGAACGGGGGCGCTTGTCATGGGGCAGGTTGTAGAACGTTGCTCGAGAGAAGTTGCAGGCTTCGCAATATGATGAAATCGACCAGCCCGCCCGGTCGGTGTGCTTTGCATCTGACATTGGCCAAACTCATGCTCATGCTGTGATGGCCCGCGCATGCCACCAATTGCACATGCACGTCATCAGTCCTCATCGTAGACGACCCAGCAGAAATGTCATCTTGGCAAATTGGCAGACCACGGCAAAGACCATCACTCGATATTGACCACCAATCGTCACGAAGGCTCAAGGCATTGGCAGACCATGGCAGAAGCCATGAATTGCCATTGACCAGCCAATATTTGACCAGCCGACGAACGGTAGCGCGGGACGAAGGCGCGGCACACTCCGTCGTTCGCGTTACGCCTTCCGCTTCAACCGCCACGACTTCGGCGCCATCGCGGGTGGCGAAAAGCGCTTTTTAAGCAGTCTCGGGAGCTTCATGCGGATCGTCCCCGCCTTCCCATGTCGGAAACGGCGCAGCGGCCCGCTGACGCCACCTATCTACGGGCGGACAGCTTGGGTTTGCGAATAGGCTTTTTTCATTTCACCCGCCACAGGCGCGGTGCGGTCCTTTCGATCATGTCGCGCCGGGTTTCCGCCAGCACGTGCGCGTAGTTCCGTTGCAACATCGACAGCGACGTGCCGCAGTTCTCGGCGATCAGCGATAGTGGCATCTGACTGTAGATCGCGTTCGAGATGTGCGAATGCCGTAGCGTGTAGAACGATGCGGCGAGCGGTAGCTCCGCGAGCGCCAGCGCGCGTTGCATTGGTCGATGTTGCGTGTTGCGCCAGCGCTCCCCGTCGGCGCGCGGGAGCAGGGGAGCGGCGTCCTCACGCTTCGCCGTGATCCGCCGCAACACGAAAACACACTCATGCGTCAGCGAGACCACCCGCAGCCCGGTCTTCCCGTCCACGCGCAGCGTGCCGTTGTCGTCGTTGAAGTCTCCGACGTTCGCGGCGGCGAGTTCGCCAAGGCGAGCGCCGGTCAGATAGGCGACTTCGATCAAATCGGCGAAGTGCGCATCGACCGTGCGTGCCTTGGCGATCAGCACTCGCACCTGCGAGGCTGTGAGGTGCTCGGTGCGCGGCCTGCCGACGTTGTGGAACGGCTTTACCCGTCGCCATGCGTTGTCGGATGTGATGCCGTTCTCATCGTCCTGAAAGGCTTTGTTGAGCGCCGCTTTCAGGATCGTCAACACCCTATTTGCCGTGTCCTGGCTGCGGCGTCGCGCGTCCTGGTCTTCGGGATCGTCGCGCACCAGTCCGGCGAGCCACGCCTCGATCTGGGTCTTTGTGAGTCGATCTACGCGGTGCCCTCCGAGCGCGGGCGCGATGCGCTTGTCTGCCCATGCCTTCGTGACCGCGGCGTGCTCGCTGCGTCCCTGGAACCAGACGAAGTAGCTATCGAGCGCGTCGCGCACGGTGAGGTGGCCGGATCGCGCTGTATCCGGCGCGGTGGTGCTCGCCTGTTTGCTCGCCTGCTCGTAGGTCAGGAGGTCGCGTCCGTCGGCGCGGGCGAGGTCGTCGGCGGTCCCGATGGTGGCGTATTTGTAGCTGCCATCGATCTTCTCGCGTACCAGCCACGAGCCTGGAGCACCCTCGCGCCGGATGTAGCCCAGCGTCTTGCCGGGAGCGATCTGCGCGAAGTAGGCTTCGCGTCGGGGCAGGAGTCGCGCCCTGGCCGTCTTCGTCCTGAGGTTGGTTTTCGCTTGCCGTGCCATAAACCCACCTCTCCAGTTGATGCAACAATTGACCGAACAATTATCTAGAACTTACTGTAAACATTGTTCGGTTAACTTGCAACTACTAGAGGGCAAGCACGGTGAGTAAAAATGCAATTCTAGCTCAAAACACACCCTTTCAAGGTGAGTATCGGGATTCGAATCCCCCTGGGGACGCCAATAAAAACAGCGACTTGCATGCTGTAACTGATCGTCTTTGTACGTCGTGTCAATCTCATGTCACAAAATAATCTTTCGGTGTTCGACGCCGCCGACGCACCCGACCCGGATCGCGTATACGCCAACTATCTCAAGACATGCGCGATGTCCGGCATCGAGCCGGTGCCGCGCGAGCAGGCGTTTGGGTTGATTCAGGAGTGGACCGAAGTGTTGACGGGGCGCCCGGAGTCGACGATGCACTAGAGGCTCGATCATTCGCGCTTGCACACGACTCGCTGGCTTAAGCGGCGCAGTGGCTGGCCCGGACGGCGCGAGCGTTCTAAGTAGTCGCCGAATCGCCCGTTTCGGACGCTGCAGCGCTGTCGTGGAATTCGCGGTAGGCGCAGACGCTGCACTCATAGGCGACAAAAGCCGAGCCGTGATCTACCCCGGGCTCGACGGGTATGGGGCGCCCCTTCTGATCGGCAGCTAGGGCCATTGGCCGATGGCCGTTGCTGCATTCCGGTACTACCTTACCGGCGCCCGCCATCGCTCGCTCCGAACAGGCATTCTCGCGCCGATTCGTCGGGCCCTACTGTGCGCCGGCTAACCTAAGAACGGAAGGGCGGTTGTCAGTGCGCTACCCTCGCACCATGCCTGCCGCTAACGACGACGCTCCCGCGTTCGATCCTCCGGACCCGGAGCGCGTCTATCGCAACTATGTGAAGACGTGCCGGCGCCTGGGATGGGACCGGCTACCGCGCGACGCAGCGGCCGCTGCTGGTCGGGTCAAGGCATGGAATGGCTCGCAGGTATTCGTAGATCGCTTGCAACTCTCGATCCGACATCTTGCCGTAGACTGGCCAAGGCATGACTTGCAGGAGCGGTGAGATCTGCGGGTGCCTGTTCTTGAAGTCGGTGCCGTCGCGCATGACCTCGATGAACTGATCCAGGGTCAGCCCTGCCGGGCGTGCGCCCGGTGCGCGAGGTGTGAGGTTGCGCGAAGTAAACGGTCCGAACACCGCACCACCGGCGAGATAGCCGGCCGGATTTACCACCTCCTCCTGGCCGTTGAACGGGTTGCCTCCGGGCGCGTACGACGGGCTGGTGTGGCAGTCGTTGCAGCCGCCCTGCGCGTTGACGATGTAGCTGCCCGACCCGACTAGAGCCGGATTCAGACCCGAGAGATTCAACGGCACCGGCGCAAAGCATTGGCGCCAGCCACGTCGGATTGCGCATCGAGCAATGCAGCGAGCGCGAGCGTCGAGCCGGAAAATGTTCCCACGCCCGAAGTGCTGAGGATCCCCAATCGGTTGCTCCGTGCCAGTTCCCACCAAGTGCCGCGAAGTCCGCCGCGATCGAGATCTGACGCGAGGTCGGCCATGATCGGCCCTTCCGCATCAGGCGATCCACGATGCCGCGTCGGTAGACCCCGATCATGCCGAGTTGGATCGCCACCAGTTCGGCGACATGACCCTTCGCCTGGCCTCCAATGGTGACGAGCAGGAAGCCTACGCGACCTTATTGCGCCTGCAGACGGAGAATCGGTAGGGCGCAAAAATGGGCGCCGTGGAGCGCGTCGCCGCGCTGCTTCTGCGCGACATGCCTATCACTGGCACTGCGTTGCGCGAAGCAGTTTGGCCCCCGCCAAAGGTGTGATTGCCACGAAAGCCGACCTCTGGGGCGGTTTTGGTTTCGCCTTTGCAATGCGCGTTGGCGAACAGACAGAGCTTCACCCCGGGCGCTTAATGCTGCCTCAAGCCTTAAGACCATCGTTGCTCGACTCCCTATTCGCGTTGCGGCTGGAGTACGCCAACGGGTCGGATGGTGAGACGGCAATAGCACCCTTGGGCCGACGGTAAGTTGTTGGAGGTGCGCACGATGTTGGATACGGCGACTCACCACACGAAACTAATCATTGGTGACGTCATACGACGCGCGGGCCACCGAAGTAATCATCCGATGACGAAATTTGCGACATGCTAACCAATGGGCAACTTGACAGCTTGAGGCGATGCGCGGATGGCAACACCCTTCGCTATGAAAGTTCGGAAATTGTTGCCGTGCTGGCTGCCGACGGTTATGCCAAAGAGGGCATCGGGCGCGTCGTCACATTAACCCCCAAGGGTCAGCAGTACCTTCGGTCGCACACCCGTCAAACGGGGGTAGTGCCGGCCAATGACAGCCGCCCTTATCATTCCCCCCTGCTCGACGACGCCGACGCTCTCGCAACTGATCTGTCCGATCCGGATCGCGTGTACGCCAACTATCTCGTGACGTGCCGGCGCCTCGGCGTGACGCCGACGCCGCGGGATCGCGCGAAAGCGTTAATCCGGAAGCGATCGCAGCGCGCCGAGCGATCCCGCCACCGACGCACTAGCGCAACGATCAGCACGTCGGACGTGCGCGGGTAGCCGGCGCCCCGGGATCGCGCCTGCATTTGCGTTTTCAGCGGTCACTGTCGGCGCCCTTCGCTGGTCAGCAGCGCCACCAGCGCCTCGAACAGCGCAAACACGCCGCCGGGCGCTTCCGATTCGCCCCGCGCGCACAGCGCCCGCAGCGTAATCGCCGCGTCGATGCTGACGGCATCCTCTTCCGGCGGGATCGCGGCCTCGGGCGGCTGCAGCTCGGAGTCTCGCCCGGTCCGGCGACTGCGCTCCCACTCGCACGCGGCCTCAATCCACGCAAGTAAGTTCTGCGCGGTCTGCGTCCCGTCCCTCGTCGAATCGATCAGGGCTTGCAATTCGATGTCGCTGATATCGGCCAGCGCTGCCTTGACGGCTCGCAGCTCGGTGTCCATTGGCCCATTGTGCGCCGTCCACGCATTTCACGCTGATAGCGATTGCCCGTTCGGTCTCCTCTAGGTGTCTATGCGGCCGGCTCCTACGGCACAATGAGCAAAGCGCCGATGCGCCTGACCACACGGCCGCCGCGCTAGCATTCGCCCATGTTCCACGCCGCCGACGCGCCCGACCCGGATAGCGTGTATCGCGACTACTTAAAGACTTGCCGGCGCCTCGGCGTCGCGACGGGGCCACGCGAGCGCGCGGTTGGGTTGATTCAGGAATGGACCGAAGTGCTATCGGGGCCGGCGTCGCCCTCCGGGCTGATGGGGAGATGAGCGTCAACTTATTTTCTTGAATGCGGGTTGGCACCGAACTAGCCGAGGCCCCCATTAGGCATCGCGTGTCGGATACTTGGCGCGTTCGTTGCCGGGAGAAGCGTTGGCATGCTTCTTATGAGCATGACGATCGTGATTGCCTGAGCCTGCAGCCGCATGGTAACCCACGATCAACCAGGCGCTGGGCGAAGCCCCACCTACTGCGACTCGCCTGCAGGCAGAGTCCAAAATTGCGGCTTGCTCGGAATCATTCATACGTCGATTGTGCGATAAGACGTGTACGACGATACCGGTAATACAGCCAAGCCCAAATCCAATGACGAGCACCATAATCAAGGACATTTCTTCTCCGAGATCAGATCTCGATTGAGCGGGGCCCCGGTTCACACCGCACACCCGGGGGGCGCTAAGTCTATACGCGAATTCGGCTCGTGGGGGTATCCGTTCGTCGGTCACGTCGAGGCCACGGCGATTCGCGCACTAGCACCCCAATCGGGAAGGTCAAGCTACCCTTGGCCTATCCCGAGGGTAGATCGTGTCTCCTGCGTTGATCTACGCGGCCGGCGTCCTTTATCGCGACCATGTTCAACGTCGAAGACGGGCCCGACCCGGACCTCGTGTACGCCTACGATCTGCGGACGTGCGCGACGCTCAAGAGCGGGCTCAGTAGCGCAGCAGCCGCTCACGTCCGTCTGAAGGGCGCTTGCCTTAGGGCTTCGTGAACACCAAGTATTGAGCCGAGCCGGACGGACGGCGACGCTGCGTCCGCCATTCCCACCGAGCGAGATTGACGATCGCATCGTCGGCCAGATTCGCGAGCCCCTTGACGCCGCGCACGGCGACCTGCTTGGGAAAGCTCCGCTTCTTGCTCACGTCCAGCGACTTCTTCTGCAACAGGCGATACGTGAGCAGTAGCGAGCGGCGGACCGCTTCCAGCCAGAGTGCGGAGCGCAGGTTGGCCGGATGGCCGCTGCTGCAGAGCTCGTTGATGTATGCGGGGCCGGTGCTCCGGCAGATGAAATCGATCGAGCCGGAACACGATAGGAAAGTACCAGTCGCAGACGAGCTTCATCCCATTGCGTTCGAAGATCGCGATGGTTTCATCGCTCTTCATCCGTCGCAGATGGCCAAACTTCACCTCGTGGGACCAGACCGTCCGGCCGTCGGCGGACGGGATGACGCCGCCCTGCCGCCGGCGAACGATCTTCTCCTAGAGCGAGCCCGCATTGCCACAGGGAAAGATCACGCACGCCGATCCGCCGCTCGGGAGCAGCCGCACGATGTCGCGAATCGACGATTCGATGTCCAGCACGTGCTCGAGCACGTGATACGAATAGACGAGATCGAACGATTCGTCGGCGAACGGCGCGCGATCACCGTCGAACGGGGCGAACGTGCACTGTGGATACCGCTCGCGCGCTTTTGCGATCGCGTTCTCGGACACGTCGACGCCGGACAGCTGCGCATTGGGGAAGGTTTCCGCGAGTAGGCCGATCCAGCCTCCGGTTCCGCAGCCGTAGTCCACGATGCGTTTCGGCGTCAGCGAAACCTGCGCCAGCGTCTGCTGGACCTTCAGGCGCCCGAGGGCCTCACGGCTCCAGCTGCCGTAACCGTCCGTGTCCATGTAATCGCCCGCATAGCGGGCGTCGTACAGATCTTTCAGCTCTTTCGAATCGCGTGGCCTTGCATGCGGCATAGTTCCCCCAATGGGTCCAATGGCGGCGTGGGTTCCCTTCTCTACTGTCGTTAATCGGGCTCGGATAACACATATGTACTTGTTTAAGCTGTACGCCACAAGAGCACAAAACGCACCAAGCCCTCTACATCTCCATAAACTCATGGGCTTAGGAAATCGGGTACTCAGTCGATTCGCAAGTTTGAAAGATTCTTCGACACGTACGCATCGCAATTCGATTGGGACGCGAGACCGGCATGCGCGCATGGCTCCCCGCAACCGGCGTGCGAAGCATTTATCAGCCAATTGCGTGCTGCTGTATCAGGCTCTCGGAGCGGGGGAAACAACGGCGCATCCGCCCCGGCCTTTCGCCAGACATTCTGAAATGGTTTGACGCGTCGCCATGCCGTGTCGGTCGGAATGCGGTCGGCGGTGTCCTGCCACCTGCGCCGCGCATCCGGGTCTTCGGGATCGTCCCGTACTATCCCGGCGGTCAGGACGGCGCGGCGTGCCCCGTAGCGCGTTCTACGGGGTCGCGCGCTATCAACCCCGCCGATGCTCGACGACCACGACAAGGAATCGCCCGCGCCCGATGCGGAAAGCGTCTACCGAGGCTATCTTCGGACGTGCAAACGGCTCGGCGTCAAGCCGGTCCCGCGGGATCGTGCACGCAAGCTAATCAAGGAATGGGGCGGATGCGAATCGCGGCAAGCCGATCGCTCGCGCCGTCGCCCACACATTAGCAACGTACCCCGGACGCTTGAATCTCGGCGAATACCCGCGCCGCCCCGTTCATTGCGGCGAATCGCCGGGGTCTGGCGCAATACGTAACGTACCGCCGAACGAAAACTCGCGATCCGCGGGTACTTGGCGGCAATCCGACAGGCCGGACATCGACCGGCAGATCCGCGAGCCATATGACACTGGCCGGAACGAGCCGCGCGAGCGGCTGCGCCCCCGCAGGCGCACCCAGTCCCCTGCCGTTTCCCTATTTGCTTGCTCGGGCACGCGCGGCACTCGCCACCCGCCCCAGTTATTGGACGACCTCACGCCGTCGGCGACCCGCCGTCCCGCGCGTGGTGCGCCTCTCCACTCCGACTCGAGGTTCAGGGATCTCTGAGCGCTCCGACGCGCGACGAGGCGCAGCGCGACGATCTGAATGATGACGATCCGAGTACTGGGCCGATGCCGTGTAGCCAACGCCGGTTGCTTGAGACGCATTTGGTCTGTCCAGAGGAAGGATCATCCTCACCAGATTCAATAGCGCAGTGATTTGCATCTCGCCGCGAAACGTTATGGCGAGCAGCTCGACCGCGGCGATACTGTTCCTGACTTCATCATCGGGTATCGCTTCCAACGGACCGCGCAACGGGTACGCGTAGCCCGCGCGTCGATCTTGCTCCCAGCCGAATACATAATCGAGCCAGTCCAACAAATCCGGGGCCGTTCTCGGCGAATTGTGAATCCTTACGCGCAGCCGAAGCAAATCGTCGTCGCAAATCCCGAAGAGCCGAGCGAGGAGAGCTGCCGACGCCGCGGCGCCGAGCAGATCACCGCAAATCAGATGAACAGGGGGTTCGTTCACTGCGCGGATCGCTTCACTTTTGATGCGGTCGCGTTCGCGTTGATAGCCTGCCGATTCAGCGCAGCAGCACGTTGCTTAGGCACAGGAGTAACGCGACGCCCGATGGCGACGCAGTCGACCGCGGTCCAGTCCCGGAAAGGTTGGCGGCGTCTCATATCTGTAGCGTCAGGTGATGAAGGTAGCGAGCGCGCTGCCGCCAGCACCGGGGGAAAGCCCCCGCGCGGGAGTGCCAGCTTAGGCGCACTCGCCAACCAGAAAAACGAAAGCGATATGTCATCGCTCCCGGCGGCGACGGTGTCCCGATCGGAACACGGCGTGTAGGTCGACGCAAAAGCAATTAGTTCGCGCTCGGATCAATCAGCCTGACCTCGCGCAGCGCAGCGGCGACAGCGCGCTTATCTAGTATCCGCACGCTTACGGCGTTGATCTGCGCGTACAGTCCGGCGGGCGAGCGACTGAGCGCGCCTGTCGATAGATCGTCCTCCCCGCGGACCGTGCCGAGTATGAGCCAGCCTGCGGGAACCGGCATCGGATGATAGAGATGCCATGCGGCGCCAGCTTCAATAACGTACTTGTCCATCGCCCCTCGTCTTGTGTGCCGGACATAGCGATGCGTCAACTTTCGTGTACTACACCACCTTCGTTGTGGATCACGCTCCCGACGATCCCCAAAGCGGGACGCGAAGAAAAACCGATTGTGCCCAACGCAACAACGGGTACGTTTGGGTCCGCGGTTCGGCTTCTGACCGCCAACTTGCTCTTGCCCCGAGCCGTGCATTGCGAAGCAAGCAAGTATCGTGCGGCTGCGAACAAGTAATTGATTTCTAGCGGAAGCAAAAATTCAGTACGATAGATGAGGCTTGCTTTGTAAGGATAGTCGACACCTCGAGTACACGCGAGACAAGGAGAGCGTGCGTTGTTCAACGGACGATGCGAACGGCGAAAACGACCACCGCATTAGCACGCTGCAAATCTTTGTAGAGTGCAGCGCGACGACACAACCGAGGGATCCGACGGCGGCGACGCGCCTCATCGAATGATCGGGAGTCGCTTCATCAGCGAGCGCCGGCGCAGTTCCTCGAAGTCGGAGCGACCGACGTTATCCGGAACAACGAGCTCGGCGTCGAGCACAGCATCGGGAACGGACGCCAGCGCCGCCACAATCTCGGGGAAGGCGCGAGCCTTGGAACGCCCATTGCGGGACAGCAACTCGACTGCGGAACCCGAACGGTGCACGAACGCGCGATAGCCATCGTGTTTCAGTTCGAAGATCCAGCCTTCGGCCGTGAATGGCTTGCGACCGATGATGACGTGGCAAAGCTCGACGGGGACAACGGAGCAGACGCACGAGATAGAAGCACTGCTCGGTGTTTCCATTCCGTTTGCTCAAGAAGATCCGCCAGACGTTCGGTCCGCGGCTTTAGCGATGAGCGACCACGCGAGATTCGAGCCCTTCGACGCGGGCGCCGAGACTCTCGAGCCGCTCGTCAGCAGCGTCCAGGATCCGCATTGCAGCCCTTAGGGCGCCTGCCAAGGGATCGTCGTCGTGGCTTTCGTAAAAGTGTTGGATAAGCGCGCGGGCACCGACAGCCAGCGTTTGAATCGCGTAGATGTCACCCTCGTATTCGAGAATCCGCATTGCAGCCGCTAGGGCGCCTGCCGTGGGATCTCGTCGTGGCTTTCGTAAAAGTGCTGGATCAGCGCGCGGGAGGCCGCGACCGCGGCCAGTTTGGGTTTAGACTTTTCGCTAGTCATAAAAACAACAAACCCCGCCGGAGCGAGGCCTGTCCCGAACTCTAAATTCGATACCTGCTTGCGAAATAGCACGAAGCGTGCCCTTGGACGCACGGTCCATCTTTTCAAGGAGTTGGTTTGTTTCTTTGTTTACAACAATATGGAACTGTTAAGTGTTCCGACATCCGAAACTGCGGCGCCCGAGCCTCCGGCATCAATGCAGCGCCACGCGCAGCGGCGCGTGCGTGGCGTCTTCGATGATGTAGGCACGCTCGCACATGTAGGCAAACGGGACATTCACGGATGCGGTGCTGCCGTCGTCCATCTCCAAATAAATCGACAAGCTCTCGTTGTCGTCGGAGATGATGGAGCTATGGATCTCGACAATCGCAGTGCCGGCCGGGATTATTTGCCGCCCTTCGTTTCCAGCGTCTTTATGTTCTACGCAGACAAACCTAGAGGGCGCCGTCCACGCCGCTACGACGCGATGTCATGCGCAATCGCGTGAGGTATTCCGCAGTGGGATTGCCATTCGGCGCAATCTGCCTCACCTCGTACACCGTCGAGGCACGGGCTTGTCCGAGTAGAACGTCGGACCGAGGTCGAGGCAGCGGTACATCGTTTGCGCGGATGCCGGTGGCGCGATCGCGAGCGTTGTAACGACTATTCCAAGTGCGTGTTTCGTGTTCTCGGCTTGCCCCAGGTGCCGCGCAAGGACTGCCCTGGATCCACGTCGTGGACGCGAAGCCGACCAGGGTATTGATTCCGGTTACAAATCTCGACTAGGGCCTATGCGCTCGATCCATTCTCTATTGTCACGTTGTCGAAGAATCCGCAGCTGAAATGTCGAATTTTGCGTTGGCAGGGCAGGCCAACGGGAATACCGTGCACTTGCATCGAGAATGTGGCGTAGGGTGATCGCAGTGGAGTTGGCCGAGATCGAATCCTCGCTCGCGCGAGCTTCGCGGACGGTTTCGTCTCTACCAGCAATCTCGTCCGGCGTAGTGAGGTCGCCGTCTACACACCCTCACAATCTGGATGAGGAAACTACCATGTCTGAGATCGTGTTATTCGACCACGCCAATTTTCACGGCGCGCACAAGCATCTGTATTCGTCGGAATCGAATCTCGCTGCATCCGACGACAACTACTTCAACGACAAGATATCCTCGTTTGTCGTGACCTCCGGCAGATGGCAATTTTTCAGGGACTCAAACTTCTCCGGGCCCGCGTCGAACGTGTACGGGCCCGGCAACTACAACTGGGTGGAAGCGGTGAACATTCCGAACGACTCGGTCTCATCCGTGAGGCGAATAGCCTAGGCCGTTGCCCGGTGCGAACCGCAACTGCGTGAGCGCACGGCCCCGCCCGCCTGGGGGTCGTGCCCGAACTACTTTTGCGAGTATCCTGCGCCATTCGTCAAAACTGGAGGCAACCATGAGCGCAGACAACACTGCATCGCGTAACCCCGCGGACAAGCTGGTCGGCGCCCTTGCATCCCCAGATGGTGGAAACCGCAATGGTCAGCCAACGAGCTCGAGCATGGATCGGACCCCTCGCCGTGATGATGCTGGCCGCAGCACCGTGCGCCCACGCCGACGTCGTCACCGATTCGAACGCGAAGGCCGCCGAGATCGCCTCCAGAATTCCGTCGACCCCAATCGCCGTGAGGACGATGGCCATCGTCCAGGTCTCAGTCTTCGAGGCCGCGAATGCGATTACCGGGCGCTACCCCACGTCTCGCGTGAAGGTCACGGCGGTGCAGGGCGCCTCGGTGGACGCGGCGGTCACCGCGGCGACGCGAACCGCGCTGCTCAGGCTCATGCCGGGGCAGCAGGCGGCGATCGACGCGGACTACCAGGCTGCCCTGCGGTCGCTGCCCGACGGTTCCGCGAAGTCCGATGGCATCGCCGTCGGCGAGCAGGCGGCGGCCGCTGTCGTTGCCGCGTGTGCGAACGACGGGGCGGTCGCGCCCAACATGTATCGCCCCCACACGACCTCCGGTGTCTATGTGCCCACGGCGTTCCCGGCGGTGCCCCACTGGGGTAAGCGGCGGCCATGGGTGATGACGAGCGGCGACCAGTTTCGCCCGGGGCCTCCGCCCGGCCTGACCAGCGACGTGTGGAAGCGGGACTTCGCCGAGATCAAAGCGCTGGGCGGCAAGGACAGCACCCAGCGCACGCCGGAACAGACCGCCATCGCCCAATTCTGGGAGGCGACAGCTCCGGCGGTGTACTGGCCCGTCGCGCGCTCCGTCGCAACCGCGCCCGGCCGTGACGTGACCGACAATGCGCGCCTGCTGGCCGTGGCCGCCATGGCCATGGACGATGCGTTGATCGCCGTCTTCGACGCTAAGTACACCTTCAACTTCTGGCGGCCGGTCACGGCCATACGCAACGCCGAGGGCGATGCCCGAGATCCTGGCTGGACGCCATTCATCGATACGCCCATGCACCCCGAGTATCCGTGCGCGCACTGTATCGTGTCGGCATCGCTCGGCACCGTGCTGCAAGCAGAGATCGGCGCAGGCCCCGCGCCGAAGCTGAGCTCGTCCAGCTCGACCGCGGGGGGCGCGGTACGCACGTGGAGCACCGTCGGCGACTTCATGCAGGAGGTCGCGGTGGCTCGCATCTACGACGGGGTGCACTACCGCTACTCAACGGAGGTTGGTAGCGCGATGGGCCAGAAGGTCGGCGAGCTCGTGGTGAAGAGCTTCCCCAAGTCGACTCGCTGAGAGGAGCTGCGCCGATGCTCAGGGGTTTGCCGCTTCGGATGCACGGCCTTGCCAAACGAACCAGGACGCTACCTCTGATCAAATCCCGGCGCCGCATTGGACGTTGTCCCTGACCGGCCGGAATTCGGCCCGTATTTCAGCCGGCCGGCAATCGCATACTCGGCATATCGCCCGGCGATCTCCTGCCGCGTGGCGAACTGACACTGGAAGGTGATGCAGGGCGGGTCCTGCGCTTGTAGGACAAACGACCATAGAAAAATGAGCGCGAGTCCTACGGACCGCGGCTGAAACGAGCCGCAAGCGCCATGTCAAATAATTACGCTCGCGCGGATGCGCGACGAGGCAGTCACCGCCATTGCGTGCCTGCCGACCGTTACTTTCACCAATCTGGAGGTAAGCAATGTCTCGTTCACACCGCACATGCACCACGTTGATCGCGAGTCTCGCCGGTTGTCTGACGATGGCGGGAACCGCCCTTGCGCAAACACAACCTGCGTCGCCGGCGCAGCCGCAGGCCCCAAGCTACTCGAGCTCCGCGACACAAATGTCCGGGGCCCCGAACAAATCGGAACCCGCGTCCTCTGCGTTCGAGAAGTTGGATGCGGCGCATGCCGGCTACGTGACCAAGGAACAGGTGGCCAAACTCGACGGCTTCGACAAGGCATTCATCGAAGCTGACAAGGACCAGAATGGCAAGCTCAGCCGAGACGAATTCCAGGCCGCCTGGGCGATCTACACGCGAGGCTGATTTGCATCCTTGAAGGTCATGAGAAACGGCCATCCCGATGACCCGCTTGGAATGGCCGTTTCCTAGCGGGATTGTGCATTGAACCGCCCCCGGGATTCCCGGAGATCCATTTTCTACGCCGAGCCCCCGAGCCCCGAGCTTCGCGAAGCATCCGCGCTTGTTCAGGCCCTGCAGGCAAACGCCAACGGTAAGGCGCCGCCGAAGAAAACGTAAAAGCGCATCCGGCATTCGCCCTTTCCTGACGCCCCCACGGCCGCCGCAGTCCGTCCCGCCGGAGGTTGACCTCCGCCCTGTCCCGAGCAGAGAATCCACGGAGTTCCGACTTCGCGGGTGCGCCCACGGTTCGTCCTGTTGTCGCCACCGTCCTTTCACGGAGACCGCCATGTCCATTCTGGACCCCAAGGAAATCGAAGCGCTCCTGCCCGCGGAGATCCGCGTCGTTTCCCTCGCCCATCCCGACGCAGTTCGTATCGAGCGACGAATTCCTCCCCGGCGTGCAAACCGACAAACAGCGGCAGATGGAGGCCCGGATCAAACAACTAGGAAGCGAGCTCGCGAGGCGGCAGGGGATGTCGCGCCGCCGGTTCTTCAAGACCGCGTCCGGCATGGCGGCAGCGTTCGTCGCGATGAACGACGTCTACGGTCCGCTGTTCGGAGCGAGCCTCGCCGAAGCCGCAACGCCGGAACTCGCCGAATGAGCTCGCGCGCGGATTGTCCACGCAATTCATCATGGACATGCACACGCACTTCCTGCGCGACGACACGCGGCTCGAAGGGTTTGTCCGCAGCCGCGAGGCCGTCGGCAAGGCGGGCTGGAATCCCGCGCTCGCAGGCAAGCCTCAGACGCTCGACGACCTCAAGTTCGCCAACTATTTCAAGGAAATCTACTTCGACAGCGACACGAAGGTCGCATTGGTTTCGGGCTCGGGGTCCGAGGATCCGCGCGACTGGTTTCTCACCAACGAGATGAAGGCCGACGCGCGGGCGAAGGTGAACCGGCTGACGGGCTCGAAGCGGATGTTCGCGCACGCGATCTTCATGCCCGGCATGGACGGCTGGCTCGACGACGTCGATCGCGCGATCGCCACATCTCAAGCCGGACTCGTTCAAGGGCTATACCGTCGGCGACAACACCAACAAGCAACTGGCGCGGCATCCCGTGGCGGCTGGACGACGAAAAACTCCTCTATCCGTTCTATGAAAGGATCGCGAAGGCGGGTCTCGTCAACGTCTGCGTCCACAAGGGACTGTTCCCGCCCGAGACCAGCGCGCGCTATCCGAATCTGCTGCCGTATGCGGATGTGCGCGACGTGGGGAAGGCGGCGAAAGATTGGCCGCAGCTCAATTTCATCGTCTATCACTCGGCGTTCCGATATACGGGGGGCGCCCATCTCGTGGGGATGGAGCAGTTCGACACCACCGGGCCGCATCGATTGGGTGAGCGATCTCGCCGAGATTCCCGAGAAGCATGGCGTGACCAACGTCTACGCCGATCTCGGCCAGATCTTCGCGCAGAGCACGGTCGCCGAGCCGCGGCTGTGTGCGGCGATGATGGGCATGCTGGTGAAGGGCCTGGGCGCCGACCATGTGGTGTGGGGCACCGATGCGGTATGGACCGGATCGCCGCAATGGCAGATCGAGGCACTGCGCCGGCTCGAGATTCCGGACGCGATGCGCAAGAAGTACGGCTACGCGCCGCTCGGACCCGCGGATGGCCCCGTCAAGCGCGCGATCTTCGGCGAGAACTCCGCCCGCATCTACAAATATCAACCAGCGTGCGGCACTCGCTACGACCGCATTAGCGTCGCGAAAGCCACCTACGAACGGGAAGGGCCGGGACGAACCAACCTGCGCTATGGCTACGTGCAGGGCGACGATGTAGGCTAGCCTGCAGCGGGAAACGCGACGGCACCGCCGATCATCTGGTAGAAACCAGATCGAGCCTTGGCTTCCTTTGAGTGCGGTGGCGCAGCTCGTTCAAGGATACGGCCGGCTTGACCGCAATATCGCTCCGTGACTCGAGCCACGTCCCCGCAAGACAACGATCCGCGCCCCGTGCCACCGGTGCGTCCTGGCCGCGAAGATTGCTGTAAGGGCTCTTGCGACCCATGCGTATTCGACGTGTACGACGACGCGTTAGATCGCTATCGGTCGGAGCTGCAAGCGTGGGAGGAACGACAGGCGCGGTGGAAAAAAGATGTGCCGTGACACGCCGCGTGGATCCCATGAGCTCGCATAAAATCGCCAGATCAGAATGGGTGACTCACCACATTCGTATTCGAATCGATGGCGAGTACGGGGACGAATGCCCAGGGGAGGTCAATAAGAACAAGAGGTTAGTCCGGAGACGCGACGTCAACGGCGGCGCCAACCCCGCAATGCGCCTCACAACCGTTCCGTTTGAATTCCCCGCCCGACCGGAAGTAGAATTCCACGCGAGGGACATCGACGGGGGGACAATGGACACGTACGTCATTCATGCCAGCGGTGCCTGGCGCCGCTATCATCCGATGGAAGTGCCGAAAGGCTGGCGCATGCTCGGCACGATTGAGTGCGAAAGCGATCACTCGACCGGCGCGCTCGGCCGTTCTCCGGCCGGCCTGTATGCGCAGATCAACCCAGGAAATGTTCGGATGCTGGATCAGCGCGCCGTTGCGGACGCATTGCGAAGGGTCGTGCTGCCGTGACCCCAAGGCGCGAAAGCGAATCGCTCCGCCGTTGATCGGCTCGCCCGGTTCGCCTGCGCGATCCTCCGTCAATTCTCGGTATTGATCTCGCCCGACTCGGCTAGCCTCGCCGCATGCCGTAACTGGTCCGATGGCAGCAGGCGTCCCGCTTCGGCGGGACTTGCTTGCGTCAGCGCGAAGAGCGCCTAGCTATTGCCGTATTGCGTAATCGAGACGTCGGAGTAGGGGTCGAGCCGCTTTTGCTGATGGCGCGCCGCGCGGTCCTCGTCTGCGGATATTCGCATCAGGACCATCACGAACAGAAACCCGAGCGCCCAGCCTACCAAGCCTAATATGATCCAGGAGAGCATATTCGCCTTCCCACGCGGATGCCCCGCGCGTTTTTCCCGCTGGCTTAAAAAGAGCCGGCTCCCGCTACGATGTTCTTTCCAGTTCCCGCTGTCTGTTCGGTACCGAACATTACGGCGCCGCGGGTCATGCGTGTCTGCGCCGAAGGCGGAATGGAGCGGCGTGTAGGCCAAGTTTCTTCATCCGCGAACGCAAGGTCTGCGCGTTCAATCCCAGCAACAACGCCGCCCCGAACGGCCCGTCCACGCGGCCCAGGCACTTGCGTAACGCGGATTCGATATGGGTTCGCGCCTGCTCGTCAAGCGTCGCGAACGCACCCGCCTCTGGTCGCGAGTTCGGTGGTTCCGCTGGCGGAAGCTGCAAATGCTTTGCCGCTGCGGTGGGCGAGGTGATCCCGAGCGCCATGGAGACCTCGAGCCGCCGGCCGTTGCCGAGTATCGCGGCGCGCTCGATCACCGACCCCAGTTCGCGAATGTTGCCCGGCCACTCGTACGCGCAGAGCAGCCGCGTGTCCTCGTCCGTAGGCGCACGTATCGGGAGACCTAGCCTGGCCGCGGCGCGCTGTGCGAAATGCATCGCCAGCGCGGGCAAGTCACCGATGCGATCGCGCAACGCAGGCAGGTGGATCGGAAACACCGCCAGGCGATACCACAAGTCTTCGCGGAACCGGCCTTCCCGCATCATGTCTTGCAGATCCTGATTGGTCGCGGCAATGACACGTACGTCGACCGTGATCGGGTGTTCGCCTCCCACCCGCTGCACCAGGCCGTCCTGCAGCACGCGGAGCAGTCGGACCTGCGCTGGCAGCGGAAGCTCCGCCACTTCGTCGAGAAACAAGGTGCCCGCGTCCGCGCGCTCGAACCATCCCTTGCGCTGCGAAACGGCGCCGGTGAAGCTTCCGCGCTCGTGTCCGAACAGCTCCGAATCGATCAGGTCCGCCGGGATGGCGCCGCAATTGACCCGCACGAATGGACCCGCCGCGCGATCCGATCCGCGATGAACCTCGCGTGCCACGACCTCCTTGCCGCTGCCAGTCTCGCCGAGCAGTAGCACCGGGGCATTCGACCGGGCGACTTGCGCCACGCGCTCCATCACGTCACGCAGGCCGGCGTCGGCGCCCACAACTACGTCGGAGATCTCGCTTCGTCCAAGCTTGCTCAGCAGCGACCGACGGTCGGCCTCCGCCGCTTCGCGCAGGGTCATCGCATCGCGTTGCCGAACATGGTGCCTCAGTGCCGAAGCCAGCGGTTCGATGATCGCCTGCACCACCCCACGCAACTTCGGCGACAGCTCCCGGTCGGCTAGGCCGGAGATGACCAGCACGCCGGTGACGTGCGGCTCGTCCGAAAGGACAACGAGCAGGACGCCCCCCTGCGCTGCGTTCGGCAGTACGCCGGGATATCGGCGGGCAAAAGTCTTCGCGTCCACCAGCAATGTGCGCTGACGCCGCAGTTCGGTCGGCAGGGTCATGGGGCCGCCTTCGCGAACCGGATCGGTCCCGACGAGTGGTTCATGGGACGCATTGCCTGCGATGGCCACCGTTTCCCACAAGTGGTGCTCGGCGATCAGGTATCGAATCGCCATGACGCCTGACGCGAGATCGTCGCGGACGGTTTCAACAACCGCGGCGAGCGCCGACTGGAGGTCATCGTGCCGACCGACCTCACGCCAGAGTCGCAGGGAAAGACTTTCGCTCATCCGGAATCGCTAAATATCGTCGAATATTATCTTAAATGATATAAAAAACCGCGATTATTGGTGGATCGCTCCCAGGATCTTACAAAGCGCAATACAAACAATAGGATACGGTCCGGGCATGGTGATTGCATTGTCTCGTCCCACCCACTATCGAGGACATGACGAATGCATCTGCCCAGAACCCGCCCAACCCGCCGCGACCGATTCACGCCATTTGCGCGCCGACACGCCCTCCGTCTGCTGGTGGGAACCCTAGCGAGCATGTTGATCTTTGCGCCAGGGGCGGCCATTGCCCAGACCGCCCCACGCCCGCTGCTGAATGTCTCCTACGATCCGACGCGTGAGTTGTATCAGGAGATCAACAAGGCGTTTGCGGCCCATTGGAAGCAAAAGAGCGGACAGCCCATTGCCATTCAGCAATCGCATGGCGGTTCCGGCAAACAGGCGCGCGCGGTGATCGACGGTCTGGATGCCGACGTGGTCACGCTGGCGCTGGCCTATGACATCGACGAGATTGCAGCGAGGGGCAAGCTCCTTCCTTCCGACTGGCAGAAGCGGCTGCCGCACAACAGCTCGCCCTACACATCCACCATCGTGTTCCTTGTTCGCAAGGGCAACCCGAAGGGCATCCGCGACTGGAACGACCTGGTGCGTCCGGGCGTGAGCGTGATCACTCCGAATCCCAAGACCTCCGGAGGGGCGCGCTGGAACTACCTTGCCGCGTGGGCGCTATGCGCTTCGACAGCCGGGCGGCAGCGAGGCCAAGGCGCGGGAATTCGTCGCACAGCTCTATCGCAACGTGCCGGTGCTGGATTCGGGTGCACGCGGCTCGACGACCACATTCGTGGAACGCGGCATCGGTGACGTGTTCATCTCCTGGGAGAACGAGGCGCTGCTCGCGGTCAAGGAGCTTGGACCCGGGCAAGTTCGAGATCGTCGCGCCGGCGTGTCGCATCCTGGCCGAGCCGCCGGTTGCGCTGGTCGATCGCAACGTCGACCGGAAAGGCACGCGCGCGGCGGCGCAGGCCTACCTCGAGTTCCTCTACACGCCCGAGGCGCAGGAGATCATTGCCCGGAATCACTACCGGCCGATCGACAAGGTGGTGGCCGCGAAGTACTCGCAAGCAGTTCCCGCCGCTCGAAGCTGTTCACGATGGACGAGGTATTCGGCGGCTGGGGCAAGGCGCAGAAGACGCACTTCGCCGACGGCGGCGTGTTCGACCAGATCTACACGCGCTGACAGACGGCACTGGACGACGCGATGCGGCGGCACTTGACGAGCGTCGCCGTCGCGCGCCGGTGCTCGCGTGGCCGCCGCCCGCGCAGCGCATTGCCCGGCTTCGGCCTGACCATGGGCTACACGCTGCTCTACCTTGAGCCTCGTCGTGCTGATTCCTCTGTCGGCGCTCGTTCCTGCAAGACCGCCGCGCTGAGCTGGGAGCAGTTCTGGGCAGACGGTGACCGCACCGCGTGTGGTGGCGTCGTACACGGCTGACATTCGGCGCGTCGCTCCTGGCGGCGCTCGGTCAACGTGTTCGCGGGTACGCTCGTCGCCTGGGTGCTGGTGCGCTACCCGTTTCCCGGGCAAGCGCCTCATCGATGCGCTGGTCGATCTGCCGTTCGCGCTGCCGACGGCCGTTGCCGGCATCGCGCTGACCGCGCTGTATGCGCCGAACGGCTGGATCGGCGCGCATCTGGCGACGCTCGGCATCAAGGTGGCGTTCACGCCGCTGGGCATCGTGGTCGCGCTGGTGTTCATCGGCCTGCCGTTCGTGGTGCGCACGCGTGCAGCCGGTGCTGCAGGACCTCGAGCGCGAGACCGAGGAGGCGGCGGCCTCGCTCGGGCGCGTCGCGCTGGCAGGCGTTCGCCGGGTCGTGCTTGCCGGCGCTGGTGCCGGCGATGCTCGCCGGCTTCGTGCTTGCCCTGTCGCGCGCGGTCGGCGAATACGGCTCGGTGATCTTCATCGCCGGCAACATGCCGTTCGTCTCCGAGATCACGCCGCTGCTGATCGTCACCAAGCTCGAGCAGTACGACTACGCCGGCGCGACCGCGATCGCAGCTGGTCATGCTCGCTGACTCGTTCGCTGCTGATCCTGGCCATCAACCTGCTGCAGTGGTGGCAGTCGCATCGAGGGCGATGATGGCTGGCGACGCCGACACCTCGATCGCGACTGCGGGCCACCGACCGAGCCGTCGGTGGGTGCGGATGCGCGCTGATCGCGTCATCGCGCTCGGCTTCCTCGGCCGCTGTTTCTCGTGCGTGCCGCTGGTCAGCCGTCTTCGTCGAGGCGCTGCGCAAGGGCTGGGATGCCGTACCTCGCGGCGCTGGTCGAGCCCGACGCCCTGGCGGCGATCTGGCTGACGCTGCTCGCGGCGGCGATCGCGGTGCCGTTCAACCTCGTGTTCGGCATCGCCGCCGCCTGGGCGATCGCCAAGTTCGAGTTCCGCGGCAAGCAACTGCTGATCGACGCTGATCGACCTGCCGTTCTCGGTGTCGCCGGTGGTCGCGGGCCTGATCTTCGTGCTGCTGTTCGGCCTGCAGGGCTGGTTCGGCCCGTGGCTTGCGCGAGCACGACATCAAGATCATCTTCGCCGTGCCCGGCATCGTGCTGGCGACGCTGTTCGTGACGTTCCCGTTCGTCGCCCGCGAGCTGATTCCGCTGATGCAGGCGCAGGGCAACGACGAGGAAGAGGCGGCGGTGACGCTCGGCGCAAGCGGCTGGCAGACGTTCTGGCACGTGACGCTGCCGAACATCAAGTGGGCGTTGCTGTACGGCGTGATCCTGTGCAATGCGCGGGCGATGGGCGAGTTCGGCGCGGTGTCGGTCGTCTCGGGTCACATCCGCGGCCAGACCAACACGATGCCGCTGCACGTCGAGATTCTCTACAACGAGTACAAGTTCGCGGCCGCGTTCGCGGTTGCCTCGCTGCTGGCGCTCCTGGCGCTGGTGACGCTCGCGCTCAAGGCGCTCGTCGAGTGGCGCGAGGACGCGGGTGGCGGCGGCCGAACGTGCGAAGAAGGTCGCGGATGCAAGCGAATCCGCGGCGACGTCACCGAGTCGCCGGCCGATGCCGGCGCGAGCCAGGCGCTGGCCGTCGCGTGAGACATGAGGACCATCATGAGCATCGAAATCCGCAACGTCAGCAAGCAGTTCGGCAACTTCCACGCGCTGCGCGACGTGTCGCTCGATATCGGCGACCGGAGAGCTGGTCGCGCTGCTCGGTCCCTCGGGCTGCGGCAAGACGACGCTGCTGCGCATCATCGCCGGGCTGGAGACGCCCGACGCGGGCAGCGTCATCGTGCACGGCGCGGACACGACCGACGTCGCGGTGCAGGAGCGCCACGTCGGCTTCGTGTTCCAGCACTACGCGCTGTTCCGGCACATGACGGTGTTCGAGAACGTCGCCTTCGGCCTGCGCGTGCGACCGCGGTCGGAGCGGCGGCCCGAGAACGAGATCAGCGAGCGCGTGCACCAGCTGCTGGCAGCTCGTGCAGCTCGACTGGCTGGGCGACCGCTATCCGGATCAGCTCTCGGGCGGGCAGCGCCAGCGCGTCGCGCTGGCGCGGGCGCTCGCGGTGGAACCACGCGTGCTGCTGCTCGACGAGCCGTTCGGCGCGCTCGACGCCAAGGTGCGCAAGGAGCTGCGTCGCTGGCTGCGTCGCTTGCACGACGAGCTCCACGTGACCAGCGTGTTCGTCACGCACGACCAGGAAGAGGCGCTCGAGGTCGCCGACCGCGTGGTGGTGATGAATCCAGGGCGGATCGAGCAGGTCGGCTCGCCGGACGAGGTGTATCCGCATCCCGCGAGTGCTTTCGTCTACGGCTTTCTCGGGGCCGCGAATCGATTCGACGGACATGTGGGCGGCGGGGCATTTCACGCGCCGGGACTTCGGCATCCGCTGCCCGGGATGACGCCGGACAATGCGTCCCGGGCGATCGCCTTTGCGCGTCCGCACGACTTGGAAGTCGAGCACCACATCCCGGGCGCCGCTGGCCTTTCGGCACAGCTTGTGCGTTGCTATGCGCGCGGCGCGAATGTCATGCTCGAGCTGGAGTACGACGGCGCCGACGGCCCCATCGAAGTCGAGTTGAAGCGCGAGGAGGCCGAACGCATGCAACTGGAGCCGGGCCAAACGCTCCTCGTGCGGCCGAGCACGCTGCGGGTATTTCCGCAATGATCGCAGTTTGGCGGCGGCGGCGGAAATGGGACATCAGCGCCTGAGGCGCCCCGCGGTCCCGACCGTCGGCCACCAGTCAGCCGGCGTCAGACCGTCCGGTTGAACCAGAGAAGCGAAAGGAGCGACGCTGCGAGCAGCAGCGCCGCGGCCACGGCCTCGAACAGGAACGTGATTTCGGTCTCCTTGCGTTCCAGCACGAGCCGCGCGTTGAGGCTTTGATACACCTTCTTGAGGTCGGCCGCGGTGCCCGCGTGGAAATATTCCCCCCGCGTCGTGTCCGCGATGGCTTTGAGCGTCTCCTCGTCGAGGCGAACGTACACCGACCAGCCTTCGAACCCGATGGCGGCCCCCTCTTTGGTGCCAAAGCCGACGGTGTAGACCTTCACGCCGCGATCGGCCGCCATTTTCGCGGCCTCGAGGGGATCCGGGCCGGTGGTCCTGCGGCCGTCGCTCAGGAGGATGATCACCGCCGACGTGTACGAGCCGGGCTGCACCGGCTTGAATTCCTTCTTCTCCACCGTCGGTTTCGGCTCCTGGCGAGGACCGGGCGCGGCATATCGCGTCAGTCCTCCTTTGAACACGAGCGACTCGAGGTCGATTCCGGCGTCGGGAAAGAGCGTCGCGAGAGCTACGTAAAGGGCGCTGCCTGTGGCGGTCCCGCGCTGCAGCTGGAAACGGTCGATCGCCGCGATGAGATCTTCGCGATTCTGGGTCGGCGATTGCACGAGCGATGCCGTGCACCGAACGCGACGATCCCGATACGGGTGTCGGCCGGATACTCCTCGACGAACGTCTTGGCCGCGAGCTGTGCGGCGGTGAGCCGGTTGGGATCCACGTCCTTGGCGCCCATGCTGAGCGAGACGTCCATCGCGAGCATGATGGTCTGCTGCTGCGACGGAAGCGTAATGACCGCGGAAGGGCGCGCGATCGCGATGATCGACACGATGACCGCGAGCAGGAAGAGCAACGGCGGCACGTGCCTCCGCACCCGATGCGCGGGTCCGAGCGCGACCTTCATCAGGCTCAAGCTCGCGTACCGCAGGGCGTTCTTCTTTCTGCGCCGCAGCAGCCAGACGTACGCCGCGACCAGCAGCGGCGCCGCCAGCAATAACAAAAGCATTTCAGGCCACTGGTACGTCATGGGATCGCGGTGCGTATCCTTATCGCGGAACGGGGTTGATCGCCGGGGGAGGCTGTAGTTCCGGAATCGGTGCAGTAACGCTAACATTTTTTCCGGGCGTCGTGGCGATATTGCCGCTGCCAGTCGCATCGTCGGCCCTCGGCCTGCGACGATCCGGTAAAGTACGCGCCGGCGCCAAAACCACCGAATGGAAATCGATGAACACGTCCGCATTGACGACATCCGTTGCGCGTACCTGGGACAGCTCGATTGTTCCGCAACTTGTCGAGTACATCCGCATCCCCGCCAAGTCGCCGCATTTCGATCCCCGCTGGGAGGCGAACGGTCACATCGAGCGAGTGATCGGTCTCGCGGAAGCGTGGGTGCGCCAGCAGCCGGTGCGCGGCCTCGTCCTGCGAAATCGTGCGCCTGCCGGGGCGCACGCCGCTGCTGTACTTCGATGTGCCGGGCACGCGGCCGAGCATACGGTGCTGCTGTACGGTCACCTCGACAAGCAGCCGGAGATGACGGGCTGGCGCGAGGGACTCGGGCCGTGGCAGCCGGTACTGGAAGACGGCAAGCTTTACGGTCGCGGCGGCGCCGACGACGGCTACGCGGTGTTCGCGTCGCTCGCCGCCATCGGCGCATTGCAGGCGCAGGGCATGGCGCATGCGCGCTGCGTCGGCTTGATCGAGACCTGCGAGGAAAGCGGCAGCTACGATCTGCCCGCCTACCTCGAGCTGCTCGCGCCGCGCATGGGCGCACGTGGACTTCGTCGTCGGCCTCGATTCCGGTTGCGGCGACTACGAGCGGCTGTGGGCGACGACATCGCTGCGCGGCCTCGCGGGCGGGACGCTCAGCGTCGAGGTGCTGACGGAAGGCGTGCATTCGGGCGACGCGAGCGGCATCGTTCCGTCGTCGTTTCGCATTGCGCGCGGCATCCTCGACCGCCTCGAGGACAGCGCGACCGGCCGCGTGCTGCCCGCGGCGTTCCACGCGCCGATTCCCGAGGAACGCGCGCGCGCAGGCGGCGGCCGCAGCGGCGATCATGGGCGAGACGACGATACGCAAGTATCCCTTTGCCGGCCGGACGAAGCCGATGATCGCCGATCACGCGGAGGCGCTGCTCAATCGCACGTGGCGCCCGGCGCTGTCGGTGACGGGCGCCGACGGATTCCCGGCGATCGCGGACGCCGGCAACGTGCTGCGGCCGCGAACCTCGCTCAAGCTGTCGCTGCGCCTGCCGCCCCCGGTCGACGGCGCCAGGCGCCACGCAGGCGATGCAAGCGCTTGCTCGAGGCCGATCCGCCCCACGGCGCCACGGTGCGATTCGAAGGCGACGAAGGCGCGACCGGATGGAACGCGCCGCCGACCGCGCCGTGGCTGGCAGCGCGCGCTCGACGACGCCTCGCAGGCGTTCTACGGCAAGCCAGCGGCCGCGATGGGCGAGGGCGGCACCATTCCGTTCATGGCGATGCTCGGCAAGCATTTCCCGGAAGCCCAATTCCTGATCACAGGCGTCCTCGGGCCGAAATCGAACGCGCACGGTCCAAACGAGTTCCTGCACGTTCCCTACGCGAAGAAGCTGACGGCGTGCGTGGCGGACGGTGCTCGCCGCCCACGCGGCGCGCACGGACTAGCGACGCTGACTCAGATGCCCTGGAGCTTCCCAGGATTCGGCGTCGGTGGCGCCGGCCAGCGCAAACACGTCGTGCTTTCCGCGCGCGAGCGTGCGGATCAGGAGGCGCGCGATGTCGGCATCGAACGCCGGACGCGGCGGCGCCTCGAGGAGCCGGCCGAGCTCGCCGTCGTCGCGCGCGGTGCCGAGCCAGCACCAGTCGCGGATCACGTGCACGTCCGTGCGTTCGCCGAGCAGCGCCCGCTCGCGGATGGCGGCGAGTCCGGCGAACGGCCAGCGCGGAATGGCATGAGCGGCGAGCGCCTGGCGCAGGCGCTCGTGGTGCGCTTCGGCGGATTCGGCGCCGACGCACGCGCCGGCGCAGCCGCTGCACTTGGCGGGCGAAAGCAGGGGCCCGACCGCTTTTCGAGCCCCAGCGATTTCCAGCACAGTGCGTGCTCGGACGCGAGCGAGCGCAGTGTTTCGCGCGCCTGGCGCTTCGACGCGAACGGCCCGTACGCGCCGGCGAGATCGCCGGGCTCGATACGCGGCGGCGGGAACGAAGCGTCGGCGGTCCGGGCAGTCGCCGGCAACATGAGCACGCCGGCTTCGGCCTTGCGTCGCAGCGCGCGGTTGTGCGCCGGCAGCATCGACTTGACGAGCGTCGCCTCGCGCAGCAGCGCGCCGAGCTCGCCGGCGGTTTCCTCGAACTCGATGCGGCGGATCTCCGCGGAGAGGCGCAGGTCGGTTTCGCTGAACGATAGTCGGAAGAAAAATGCGCGCCGACGCGCTCGCGCAGGTTCGTGCTCTTGCCGATGTACAGCGGCAGCGCGTTGACGCCGTAGAAAAGATAGACGCCGGGCGCCTCGGGCAACGCGTCGAGCGCGTCGGGTGCGAAGCTGCGGCGGCAGGCTCGGGATGCGCAGGACGCGCTTCGCCGCCGCTTCGATCGCCTCCGGAGCAGCGTCGCGGTACAGCGTCTGCACGAACGCCCACAGCGCGCGCGCGTCGCCGAGCGCGCGATGCCGGTCGCATCGACGGTCAGCCCGTGCCGCGCGATCACGCGTCGAGACTGTGCCGAGCCGCGTCGGGAAAGAGCCGCCGCGACAGCCTCACCGTGCACAGCACGCGCGCCGTGAACGGCGCGCTGCAGGCGCGCGAACGCGTGCTTGAGAAAGCCGTAGTCGAAGCGCGCGTTGTGCGCGACGAACACGGCATCGTCGAGTCGCTCGCGCGACCTCGTGCGCGACGCGCGCGAACGTCGGCGCGCCGCGCACCATCGCATCGGTGATGCCGGTCAGCGCCTGGATCGCCGGCGGGATCGGCACGCCCGGGATCGACGAGCGTGCTCCATTCCGTGACGCGCGGACGCGCCGGCCGCCGGATCGGCATCGACGCGGACGATGCCGATTTCGGTGATCGCGGTCGGCGCCGGCGCGCGTGCCCGTGGTCTCGAGATCGACGAAGGCGAGGGAGGGCGCGAAGAGGCGCATGGCAAAGCATGGAGTGCTCGGATCGGGTCAACGCGAGGGGCTTGACGGCACGAACGTTCGTTCGCTATGGTAGCGCCATGTCGAACGATCGTTCCTACCTGGCGCAGCTGCAGGATTACTACGCCCGGCACCGCGCGCTGCCGTCGTACGCCTCGATCGGGCAGCTGCTCGGCTGCAAGTCGAAGTCGTCGGTCGCGGCGCTGGTCGCGCGGCTCAAGCTCGCTGGGCTTCCTCGAATCGACGCCGGATCGCCGGCTGGCGCCGACACGGCGTTTTTTGCCCGCGCCGCTGGCCGCAGTCCCCGGTGCGCGCCGGCCTGCCCGAAGCGATCGACGACGCCGATGCCGACGCCCTGACGATCGACGACTACCTGATCGAGCGCCCGTCCCAGACGGTGCTCATCCGCGTCAAGGGCGATTCGATGATGGACGCCGGCATTCTCGAAGGCGACCTCGTCGTCGTCGAGAAGCGCGCGTCGCGCGCAAGCGCGGCGACATCGTCGTGGCGATCGTCGACAACCAGTTCACGCTGAAGCGGCTCGACGTCGAGCGCGGCCAGTTCGTGCTGAAGCCGGAGAACAAGGCGTACGCGGTCGATCCGTCCCGAAGGCACGCTCGAGATCTTCGGCGTGATGGTCGGGCTCGTGCGCAAGCTCTGAAGCGCGGCCGGTCTCGGCGCCTCGCGCCTCACAGGCGCTCCACCTCGACCAGGCAATCGTAGAACGTCGCCGCGCGGCCGAGGTCGGTCAGCGCCTGGCTCGTCACGGCATTCGCGTTCTCGCCGTCCGGGCGACGAGCTTGCGCCACCAGATCGACGGCGCGACGACGACGCCGGGTCGCGCGCGATCGCTGACGCGCGCCGTGGCCGAGAAGCGCCGCGGTCGTTGAAGATGCGCACGCGATCGCCCGTCGCGATGCGCGCGCGGCGCGGCGTCGTCCGGATGGATCTCGAGCCGCGGCGCTTTTCCTCGGCGACGAACGCCGGCAGGTTCGCGAACGACGAGTTGAGGAAGTTGCGCGCCGGCGGCGAGATGAACGCCAGCGGATAACGCGCGGCGAGCGCCGGATTGCTTGCGGCCGATTCGCGCGGCAGGATGACCGTCGGCAGCGGATCGTCGCCCTGCGCGCGTCAGCGTCGCGGACCAGAACTCGCATTTGCCTGACGGCGTCGGGAAGTTGCCCTGCGGCGAACGGCGCATACGCCTGCGGGACCGACAGCCGCTGCAAGCCGTCGCGCTTCAGCGCATCCCAGTCGATGCCTGCCGCGCGCGGGTGTCGTCGCGAGCGAACGCCTGCCGCGCGAGCTCGTCGTCGGTGTCGCGAAAGCACGGCTCGTCGAAGCCCATGCGCGCCGCCAGCCGCCGGAACACCTCGGTATTGGGCATCGCCTCGCCGAGCGGCGCGATCGACGGGTTGTTGGCCAGCGCGTACAGGTGGCCGTACGACGTGTGGACGTCGAATTGCTCGAGCTGCGTCGTCGCCGGCAGCAGGATGTCGGCGTAGTCGGCGGTGTCGGTCTGGAAGATCTCGTGCACCACGCAGAAGAGGTCGTCGCGCGCGAAGCCCGCCGCGACCTTGCGCCGATCGGGCGCGACGGCGAGCGGGATTCGAGTTGTAGACGTAGATCGCGCGAACGGGCGGATCGCGTCGCGTCGAGCAGCGCGTCGCCGATCGCGCGTCATGTTGATCGTGCGCGGCGTGCCGCGGATGAGGTCGGGGCGCTCGAGCGCCGCGACATCGACCGGATAGGTGCCCGACGACGACAGCAGCGCGCCGCCGGCCGGATCGCGCCACGCGCCGACCAGCGCCGGCAGGCAGGCGACGGCGCGCATCGCGTTGCCGCCGCCGGCATGGCGCTGCATGCCGTAGTTGAGGCGGATCGCCGCCGGCCGGGTCGTGCCGTAGGCGCGCGCGAGCGCGATCGACCTGTCTCGGCGGCAATGCCGCAGATCTGCGCGACGCGCTCGGGCGGATACTCGGCGGCGCGCTCGCGCAAGCGCGTCGAAGCCGACCGTGTAGCGATCGACGTAATCGCGATCGACGAGGTCGTCGGCGATCAGCACGTGCATCATGCCGAGCGCGAGCGCGGCGTCGGTGCCCGGCATGAGCGCGACGTGCTCGTGGCACTTTTCGGCGGTCTGCGCTGCGATAGGGGTCGATGGCGACGAGCTTCGCGCCGCGGCGCTTCGCTTCCTGCACGCGCGTCCAGAGGTGCAGGTTGGAGGTGACCGGGTTGCTGCCCCAGATCAGGATCAGCCGGCTGTTCTCGAATTGCTCGACGTCGGTTCCGATGGCGGCGCCGATCGTCGCGACCCAGCCGGCCTTGCCCGCGGTCGCGCAGATCGTGCGGTCGAGCAGCGACGCGCCGAGGCGATGGAAGAAGCGGCGGTCCATCGAGCCGTATTGCAGGAGGCCCATCGTCCCGGCGTAGCAGTAGGGCAGGATGGCCTGCGGGCCGTCGGTCGAATCGGCGATCGCGCCGAACTGCGCCGCGATCGTGTCGAGCGCTTCGTCCCAGGAGATGCGCTCGAAGCGGCCCTCGCCCTTCGGCCCACGCGGCGCATCGGGTAGCAGCACGCGCTCGTCCGAATACGTGCGTTCGAGGTAGCGCGCGACTTTGGTGCACAGCGTGCCGGCGGTCGGCGGGTGGTCGGGCGCGCCGCGGACTTCGATCGCGCGGCCGTCCTCGACGGTGACGAGCATCGCGCACGTGTCCGGACAGTCGTGCGGGCAGGCGCCGCGCACGACGGTGCGCGCGGGGATGGCGGTCGAGGGGCATGCGTTGGCGGTCGGGTCCGAAGGCGCCATTATCCACGTCTGGCGGGTGCATCGCGCGTGCGGTGATTCCGGTATCCTCGGCGGCATGGGGATGCGCTCGAACGTCGCGTTGCCGCGCGTGTCGTTTCCGGATGGTACGACCGTGCCGGCGCTCGGCCTCGGCACGTGGACCATGGGCGAGCGCAAGCGCGCGCGCCGCGGCGGAAATCGCGGCGCTTGCGCGCGGATTCGATCTCGGGATGACGCTCGTCGACACCGCCGAGATGTACGGCGACGGCGGCGCCGAAGAGATCGTCGGCGCGAGCGATGGCCGGCCGGCGCGACCGTGTGTTCGTAGTCAGCAAGGTGTATCCGCACAACGCCGGCCGAAAAAGCGCGATCGCTGCCTGCGAGCGCAGCCTCGAACGGCTCGGCACGGATCGGCTCGATCTTTATCTGCTGCATTGGCGCGGGCGCGATCCCCCTCGGCGAAACGGTGGACGCCTTCGAGCGGCTGCGGCGCGGCAGGCAAGATCCTGCGCTGGGGCGTCTCCAATTTCGATACCGCGGACATGCGCGAACTGTTCGCGCTCGCCGAAGGTCGTCACTGCGCGACGAATCAGGTTCTCTATCATCTGGCCGAGCGCGGCATCGAATGGGAACTCCTGCCGTGGATGCGCGAGCGGCGGATCCCGATGATGGCCTATTCGCCGCTGGGGCAGGGATCGCTCCTGCGCAAGCGCAAGCTGGCGGCGATTGCGCACGCACCTTGGCGTCACCCCGGCGCAAGTCGCGTTGCGCTGGGTCGTGCGCGGGTCGGGCGTCATGGCCATTCCGGAATCGGCCGATCTCGAACACGTCCGCGCGAACCATGATGCCCTGTCGCTTGCGCTCGACCCCGCGACCCTCCACGCGATCGACGAAGCGTTTCCCCCGCCAACCGGACCGACGCGGCTCGCGATGATCTGACGCCGCACGATAGGGCGTAGCCAGGGAGCCCGTCATGTCCGGCTGAGCGACGGGCGTCGGTTCCTCATCGATGGCAGGGAAATTCCGTCCGGCGAAGCCTGGCACGTTTGCTGCTTTACGCTTGTCAAGTGACCTGCGAAAAGCCGACGCAATCGTCCGAGGAGCCCGCCGTGAGCTACACCTATTACGACTATCTCGACATCACGCCTGACGCGAGCCCGGCGTTGATCGAATCCGCGTTTCTCGGACTGATTCAGCACTACGACTACGACGCCGGCGACACCGACATCGGGCAAGACCTGCGCGGGCTCGTCGCGATGGTCCACACGGCGTATCTGGTTCTCTCGAGTCCCGAGGAGCGCAACCGATACGACGCGAGGTTGGCACGCGAAGCCGCCATGGCCGACGCCGAGCTCAAGGCGACGCTCGACCAGCACGACTTCGCCGGACGTTCGCGCTGGTGGGTCGGGCGCAATGTGTTCGACGACGCGACCTCGGCCGTCGCGGCCTGACGCTCGCTTCCAGTCGACGAATTTACGGCTTCCGAGCTACGGCATACAGCGATGCGGTCGGCAGCCGTTCTTTTCCCCAACAGGCGCGGCAGCGACGTGCGCCGCGCAGGAGTTCCCCTGCGTCGCAGTGCGCGACGGACGCCGCCTCCCTGCAACCGGTGCCGGCGAGGTGCGAGTCTCCGCGTGGGTATCGTGATCGGCCGTCGTGCGCGGGCGTCGATCGGCATGCAGGCGCGACCCGCGCTTTCCCGCGTTCGGCCTCTGCGGGTCATACCACGGGGCGTGGTCCCCTACCTCAAGCACTGATTCCCGGGACGAGGACCATGTTCATCGTGGCGGCGCCGGCTCGTTTGGCCCGCGCATTGCCGTATTCCGGCGAAGCATAGAATCGCTTCGCCGTTTCCACGTCCGGAAACTCGAGAATCACCACCCTGTTCGGGCGCCAGTCGCCTTCAAGCGGTGTGACGTCGCCACCCCGCACGAGATAACGGCCGCCGTATTTCGCAATCGCGGGCGGGGCAAGCTGCTTGTAGATTTCGTAGCGCTCGGGGTCGGTGACCTCGCAGTCCACGATCAGGTAAGCAGGCATCGGGCGTTCCTCCGTTTGTTGGCAATGGTCCAGTGTATGTCATTCGCCCGGACCGTAGCGACGGATGACTTACACTGGTCCCATTGACTCGCTGTCGACCCGTCGTCGACATCTCATCTCCACACAAATCTGAGCCGCCACGTGACGCCCGTCAGGCCCCGGGACGCCTTGTCGCCGCCGCTATCCCAGGCGCTGGCAACGGGTAGCGTCGTCATCACGCCCAACAAACGGCTCGCGCGGCATCTCACCGCGCTCTACGACGATACCCAGCGCACCGCCGGGCGTACCGTATGGACGGCGCCCGTCGTCTTGCCATGGCATGCCTGGCTCGAACGGCTCTGGCTCGACGTGCTGGCCTCGGGCTGCCGCCCCGACCCGCCGCGCCGCATTGCGGCCGGGCAGGCGACCTACCTATGGACCCGCATCGTCGCAACGGAAGCACTGCCGCTGCTCGACGCGCGCGGCGCGGCCAACCTCGCTCACGAGGCGTGGACGCTCGCGCATGCCTGGGGCGCCGGTGGACCAAGTTGGCGCTCCTGGTCCGGCGGCGATGACGACAGCGCCGTCTTCGCGCGCTGGGCCGAAGACTACGGCGGCGCAGTGGCGCAAATGGGCGGCCTCGACGATGCGCAGCTGCCGGACTGGCTCGCGCATTGCGCGCCGGAAGTTCCTGCGCGGCGCGATGCCGGCGTGACGCTGGCCGGTTTCATCGAGTTCTCTCCGCAGCAGGAGCGCCTGCTGGCGGCCCTGGCCAGCGCGCAAACGCGAATCGCGCGCTTGCCGACATTGCCCGCCGCCGGAGACGACCCCGTCTCGCGTGCGACACTGCAGGCCGGCGCAACGCCACGCGATGAGCTGCGCAAAGCGCTGGCGTGGGCGCGCGACCGCGCGCTGGCCAATCCCGGCGCGACGATCGGTATCGCCATCGAGGATCTCGAATCCCGGCGGGAGGAGGTTCGCGCGCTGGCCGACGACACTCTTTGTCCGATGCTGCAGTGGCCGGGGCACGAAGGCGAGGCGCGACCTTACAACCTCTCGCTCGGCACCGCCCTCGACGAAGCGCCTCTGGTCGCCGCCGCACTCGACGTCATCGCGCTCGCGAATGCTCCGCTGCCGATGGCCCGCGCCGCGGCCCTGATTCGTTCGCCCCACGTCGCGGGGGCACCGGACGACTGGCTCGTCCGGGCCCGCCTCGAAGCGGAGTGGTTGCGTGACGGCAGACGGGAGCTGTCGCTTCCCGCGCTCGTCGCTGCGATGGGACCGCATGACCGCGCGTTCGCGCCGCTGCTGCGCGTCGTGAACGAAGGTGGCCCGCGGCCCGCGACGCCCCGCGCCTGGGCAGAAACGTGGCGAGCCTGGCTCGAGGCCTCGGGATGGCCCGGCGAGCGGGCGCTTTCGTCGGTTGAATGGCAGGCGCGCGGCGCGTGGGACGACCTGCTGGCGGAATTCGCGACGCTTGGGTCGGTGACGCGGCACCTCCATCGCGGCGAGGCGGTAGCAGCGCTCGTTGCGCTCACGCGCGACAAGGTGTTCCAACCGGAATCCCCGCCGGCGCGCATTCAGATTCTGGGTGGACTCGAGGCGGCCGGCCTGCCGCTCGATGCGTTGTGGGTGGCTGGTCTTGCGGCCGAATGCTGGCCGCCGGCGCCGCGGCCGAATCCTCTGCTGCCGCTCGCGTGGCAGCGCGAACGCAACGTGCCGCGATCGACCGCCGCGCGCGAGCTCGCCTATGCCCAGGCGCTGACACAGGAGTGGGCGCGGGGCGCGCCGGAAGTCGTCTTTTCATACGGGGTGATGGCCGATGATCATCCGCGCACGATGTCCTCGCTGGTGGCGACTGCAACGCCGCGCTCCACCGGCGCGCCGGGCCCGACCACGGCGCGCAGGCAGTTCGACAGCGCACCTGCACACGAAACCATCGCCGACGACTGGGCGCCGACCTACGCGAATGGCGCCACCGCGGGAGGAGGCGCCGGCCTGATCGCGGCGCAGGGGAACTGTCCATTCCAGGCGATGGCTCGCTATCGTCTGCGTACCGACACGTGGCCGATGCCGGTCGACGGGCTTTCGCCCATCGAGCGCGGCATCCTGGTGCATGCTGCATTGGCCGCGTTTTGGCGTGACGTTGTGGACCATGCGACGATGACCGCGCTGCCGCATGACGATTTCCTGCAGCGGGTTGACGCCGCCGTGGCGGTCGCCGTCCAAGCCCTTTCTCCAGGACGATGGAGCCGGCTTCCGGCCGTGGTCACGGCAGGTGAAGCCGCGCGGATCGCGAAGACGGTTCGAGCGTGGCTCGACGAATTCGATCGCGTCCGCTCCCCCTTCGCCGTGAACTCGGTCGAAGCATCACGACCGCTCGCACTCGGCGGACTCCGGTGGACATTGCGTCTCGATCGCATCGATACCCTGGCGGATGGGGGGGCCGCGATCATCGATTACAAGACCGGTAAGGTCGCGGCGCCGGCCAAGTGGTTCGACGATCGCGCACAGGAGCCCCAGCTCGGGCTCTACTGGCTGGCGCAGCATGACTTCGATCCTGTGCGGCCGATCCGTGCTGTCGCCTACGCGCAGCTGCGTCCGGGGGAAACGAAGGCCGTGGGTCTCGCGGCCGACGGCAACGCCTGGCCAGGGCTGCCCGAGCCTTCCGCCGTCAAAGATGCCGGACTCGCCGATTGGCGGGCGGTCGAAAGCCGTTGGCGCCATACGCTCGAGGCATTGGCGGTAGAAGTTCGCGAAGGTTTCGCTGCGGTTGCCCCACGCGATGTACGCCTGACCTGCGGGCGGTGCCTGCTCCATCCGCTGTGCCGGATCGGCGCCCTGGCGATCGATGGCGACACGGAGAACGGCGATGCCTGAGGACCCGGTCGCGGCGGCGCTTCTTGTCGCGGACGGCGCGGCACGGGAACGCGCGCTCGAGCCCGGTCGATCGTGTCTCGTTCAGGCCCCCGCCGGATCGGGAAAAACCGAACTGCTGATCCAGCGCTTCCTCGCGCTGCTGGCTCGGGTCGAACGGCCGGAAGAGATCGTCGCCATGACTTTCACGCGCAAAGCGGCGGGCGAGATGCGCGAGCGCATCGTGGGGGCGCTCAAAGCGGCGCTCGCAGGGACGGCGATCGATTCGCCGCATGCGCGGCGCACGCGCGAGCTCGCACTGGCAGCGCTCGACGCCGACCGGCGGCATGGATGGCAACTCGTTGCTCATCCGGCCCGCCTCGCCGTGTTCACCATCGACGCGTTTGCCGCCGGACTCGCACGGCAGGCGCCGCTCGCGACCGGGATGGGCGGCGCGCCGCGCTTCGAGGAGGGCGCTGGCCCGCGTTATCTCGCAGCGGCCAGGGCCGCGCTCGAAGCGGCCCCGGCCGGCGACACCGCATGGCGGCGACTGCTCGCGCACGCCGACAACGATGCCGCCCGCGCGATCACGCTCATCGCTGAGCTCATGGCCAAGCGCGAGCAGTGGATCGGCGAGTTGCGTCCCGCCGATCGCGCCGGATTTCGCGCCCGGCTGGAAGCTGCGCTCGCCGCTGAAATCGAGGGCGAGCTCGCGTCGCTGGCGGCGTTGTTCCCGGGGCCACTGGTGGCGGCGCTCGCCGACTTCGAGCGCCTTGCCGCCGCGAGCCTCGCGGCAAAACCCGAGACTGCGCAATGGGCTGCGGACCTCGCCGCTTGCGCGGCCGCCGGAGGAATCCCGGCGCCCACGGTGGCGATGCAGGAGCGGTGGCGTGCTCTGGCCAACTGGCTCCTGGTCAGAAACGCCGCCCACGTGAGGTTGCAGGTGAATGCGAATCTCGGCTTTCCGGCGCAGGGGGGCGGGGGCGGGCGCATCCGAGCGCGCCCAGCGCAACAAGGCGATGCGGGCCCTGCTGCGCGATCTCGCCGACGTCGATGGCTTGGCCGACGCGCTGCACGCCGCCCGCTATCTGCCGCCGCCCCGATACGCCGACGACGCGTGGACGTTCGTCGAAGCGCTGCTCGAGGTCCTGCCGCAGGTCGTCGCCCACCTCACGCTCGTCTTTCGTGCCGCTGGCGCCATCGATTTCACGCAGGGCACGCTTGCCGCGCTCGAAGCGCTGGGCGACGCGGACCGTCCGTCGGAGCTCCTGCTGAGGCTCGACTGCAGGATCCGGCATTTGCTGGTCGACGAGTTCCAGGATACGTCCTACATGCAACTCGACCTCATTCGCAGGCTGACCGCAGGTTGGGAGCCGGGCGACGGGCGAACGCTGTTCGCCGTCGGCGATCCGATGCAGTCGATCTATCGCTTCCGCGGCGCCGAAGTCCGATTGTTCGTTGCGGCCCAGGACACGGGCCGCATCGGCGAATTGCCGATCGAGAACATCGTCCTGCGGCGCAATTTCCGGTCGCAAGCACAGCTCGTCGAATGGACGAATGGCGTCTTCCCCGGCGTGCTCGGCATGCGCAGCGATCCTTGGCGCGGGGTCGTCGGCTTCGTGCCCGCCGCGGCCGTGCGCGACGCGGCTCCCGGCAATCCGGTCACGTTCGACGTCTTGCGCGATGCGGAGGACGAAGCGCGGGCGGTAGTCGGACACATCACGGCGGCGCTCGCGGAAGGAGCGGAGGAGGTAGCCGTACTGGTGCGCGCTCGCGCCCATCTGGAGTCGTTGTTGCCGGCGCTGCGCGCCGCCGGCATCCCGGTTGCCGCGGTCGAGCTCGACGCGTTGGGCGAGCGGGTCGCGGTGCAGGATCTCGTGTCGCTGACGCACGCGCTCATTCAACCCGCCGATCGACTTGCGTGGCTCGCCGTTTTGCGCGCGCCCTGGTGCGGGCTCATGTTGCGGGATCTCTTCGCCGTCGTCGCCGCGGCCGACGCCCGACGCGACGGCTCGATAGCCGGCTTGATGCACGTGCCGGAGACGATTACCGGCCTCTCGGCCGACGGTCGAACGCGCCTCGCCCGCGTCGCGCCGGTGCTCTCGAGTGCCCTCGATGCGCGCAGGCGCGCAGGCGTCGCGGCGCGGGTGCGCGCGGCGTGGCTCGCGCTCGGCGGGGGTGCGACGCTGACCAAGCCAATCGATCTCGATGCCGTCGAGCGTTTCCTTTCGCTCGTCGCCGACCACGAGGTCGCCGGCGACGTGCCCGATTGGCCGGCGCTCATCGATTCGCTGGCTCGGCTGTACGCGGAGCCCGACACAGATACCGGAGCGCGGGTGCAGATCATGACGTTGCACCGGGCCAAAGGCCTCGAGTTCGATACCGTGATATTGCCGGGCCTCGCGCGCGCGCGCCATCGCGGCGGCGGCAGAAATCCTGCGATGGCGCCGGCGGCCACGCGGTCTTCTGCTAGCGCCGATGAAGGCGCGGGGCGCCGATACGGATCCCGTCTATGCTTATCTCAAACGACTCGCCGACGGCGAAGAAAGCGCCGAACTGGGGCGGCTGCTCTACGTCGGTTGCACGCGCGCGAAGCGACGATTGCATCTCACCGGCGTGCTCGAGTCCGGGCGCAAGAACGATGGCCCGCTCTCATGGAAGGCGCCGCCCGCAGGCTCGGCGCTGGCCAAATTCTGGCCCGCGCTTGGCAATGTACTGCCGCCGCCGGTTGCGGCGGACGACTCGCTGCCACGGTCGCCGCCGGTGCGCCTCCTTGGCCGCTTGCCGGCGTCTTGGTCGACGCCCGCAGCGCAACCCGGCGTGCCGGGCACGCCGGCGATGGCGTCACCGCACGAGACGTTGCCTTTCGATTGGGCCCGTGAGGCCGCGAAGCATGTCGGCACCGTAGCCCATCGAGTGCTCGCGCAAGTCGCGCGCGAAGGCATCGCGGCGTGGGACGCATCGCGCGTGGCGTCTCTTGCGCCGCGGCTTCGATCCGAACTCGCGGCCGAAGGCGTCGACGAGGCGGAACTGTCCGCCGCTGCGGCGGAGGTCGCCGCAGCCGTCAGCCGAATGCTCGGGGACCCGCGCGGACGCTGGTTGTTCGACCCCGCGCATTCGGAGGCGAGCAGTGAATGGGCACTGGCGGGATGGGACGGGAAATCCATGACGCACATCGCCGTCGACCGCACTTTCGTGACCGAGGGCGTGCGCTGGATCGTCGATTTCAAGACGGGGACGCACGAAGGCGCCGACCGCGAAGGCTTCCTCGATCGCGAAGAGGAGCGATACGCGACCCAGCTCGAGCGATACGCGGCGTTCGTGCGCGCGCTCGATACGCGCCCGATCCGGCTCGCCCTCTACCATCCGTTGCTCGGTGGCTGGCGCGAATGGGCGTATGAGGACAAGGCGGCAGTCCGACGGCCGCCCGGAAAATAGGCTAAAATCTACGGTTTTGTGGCAACGAGGGCCCTTGGTGCGCGTTTTTCGCGGTCTTCCGCCGGCAGCAGACTTTCCGATCGCCCTGACGATCGGCAATTTCGACGGTGTCCATCGCGGCCACCAGGCGATGCTCTCGCGGCTCGTCGAGGCTGCGGATGACCTGGCGTTGCCGTCGGCGGTGCTGACGTTCGACCCGCCGCCGCGCGAGTTCTTCGCAAAGGCGACGGCGCCGCCACGGCTGTCGTCCATCCGGGACAAGGTCGAGCAGTTCGCGGCCCGCGGCGTCGCGCGCACGTACGTCGCCCGGTTCGACGGACGACTCGCATCGCTCGAGCCCGAGGCGTTCATCGACGCCGTGCTCGTGCGCCGCCTGGGCGTGCGCTGGCTGCTGGTAGGCGAGGATTTCCGCTTCGGCCGCGGCCGGGCCGGCGACCTCGCGACCCTTCGCCGCAATGCGCGGACGTTCAGCGTGGAAGGGATGCGCACCGTGTCGATCGACGGCGAGCGCGCGTCGTCGACGGCGGTCCGCGCGGCGCTCGCGGCGGGGAATCTCGCGCACGCGAGCGCACTCCTCGGGCGCCCGTTTGCGATCTGGGGCCGGGTCGCGCACGGCGCGAAGCTCGGCCGTCACCTGGGATTCCCGACGGCGAACCTGCCATTGCGCCGCAAGCCGCCGGTGGGTCGGAATTTTCGCGGTACGCGTGCACGGGCTCGGCGGCGCCCCCGTGACCGGCGTCGCCAGCGTGGGCGTGCGGCCGACCGTATCGGACGCGGGCGTACCTGTGGTCGAAGCATTCCTGTTCGACTTCGACGCGCCGATCTATGGGCGCCGCATCGGCGTCGAGTTCGTGCACAAGCTGCGCGACGAGGAGCGCTACGCCGACCTCGACGCGCTCACGCGACAGATCGAGCAGGACGTCGCGCAGGCGCGCGAGTTCTTCAGCGCAGCATGTGTCGCGGCGCGCTGACGCCATCACCGAACGCCATTTACGAAAGCGACGCCTCCCCGCATGCCAGACGAATCGAAGGTCGACTACAAGTCCACGCTCAACCTGCCGGACACCCGTTTCCCATGCGCGGCGATCTCGCGAAGCGGGAGCCTGCCTGGGTCAAGGAGTGGCAGCAGGCGAAGGTCTACGAGGCCATCCGCGCCGCGTCGGCGGGCCGGCCGCGTTTCGTCCTGCACGACGGCCCGCCGTACGCGAACAACGACATTCACATCGGCCACGCCGTCAACAAGATCCTGAAGGACGTCGTGGTCAAGAGCAAATCGCTTGCGGGCTTCGATGCGCCGTACGTGCCGGGGTGGGATTGCCATGGCATGCCCATCGAGGTGCAGATCGAGAAGGCGCACGGCAAGCACATTCCCGTCGAGGAGACGCAGCGGTTCGCGCGCGCCTACGCGAACGAGCAGATCGTGCGGCAGAAGGCCGATTTCCGGCGCCTGGGCGTGCTGGGCGATTGGGACCATCCGTACACGACGATGGCCTTCAAGAACGAGGCGGACGAAATCCGCACGCTGGGGAGGATCCTCGAGAAGGGTTCATCTATCGCGGCTTGAAGCCGGTCAACTGGTGCTTCGACTGCGGCAGTGCGCTGGCCGAGGCGGAGGTGGAGTACGAGGATCGCGACGACATCGCCGTCGACGTCGCATTTCCGCTCGACGACGCCGATCGGGGCAAGCTCGCGGCGGCGTTCTCGCTGGATGCGCTGCCCGGCGGCGCCGCGTGCTGGCGGTCATCTGGACGACCACGCCGTGGACTATTCCGGCAAACCAGGCGCTGAACCTCCATCCCGAATTCACTTACGCGCTCGTGGCGACGCGAGCGGGGGCATCTCCTGCTGGCGCAGGATCTGGTGGAAGCCTGCCTCGCGCGCTTCAAGCTCGAGGGGCGAGGTCGTCGCGATGGCCAAGGGCGCGGCGCTCGAGCTGATCCGCTTCCGGCACCCGCTGTACGACCGCGCGGCGCCGGTGTATCTCGGGTCGTACGTGACGCTGGAGCAGGGCACCGGCATCGTCCATTCGTCGCCGGCCTACGGCATCGAGGATTTCCAGTCGTGCCGCCGCTACGGGATGGCGGACGACGAGATCCTGAACCCGGTGCGGGCTGACGGCCGCTTTGCCGGCAGCCTGCCGTTCTTCGGCGGCGAGAAGATCTGGGAGGCGAATCCGCAGATCGTCGACAAGCTGCGCGAGCGAGGCGCGTTGCTCTCGGCCGAGAAATTCACGCACAGCTACATGCACTGCTGGCGACACCGCACGCCGGTGATCTACCGCGCGACGACGCAGTGGTTCGCCGGCATGGACGACGTGCCCGGCTGGAACGGCACGAAGCCTGAGCGCACGCTGCGCGAAATGGCGCTCTCCGGCATCGAAGCGACGCAGTTCTATCCCGGCTGGGGGAAGGCGAGGCTCTACGGGATGATCGCCAGCCGGCCGGACTGGACGCTGTCGCGCCAACGGCAGTGGGGCGTGCCGATGCCGTTCTTCACGCACAAGGAAACCGGAGCGCTGCATCCGCGCACGCTCGAGCTGCTGGAGGAGGTCGCGCAGCGGGTGGAGAAGGGCGGCATCGAGGCGTGGCAGACGCTCGATGCGCGACGATCTGTCGGCCGAGGATCTCGGCGATTACGTCAAGATCAAGGATACGCTCGACGTGTGGTTCGACTCGGGCTCGACGCACCAGACGGTGATGGGCGGGCCGGAGGGCGAGACGAACGGCGCCGGATCGCACCCGAGTGTCGACGGGATTTCCCGCGGACCTCTATCTCGAAGGCTCGGACCAGCATCGCGGCTGGTTCCACTCGTCGCTGCTCGTGTCATGCATGCTGAATGGCCGGCCGCCGTACAAGGCGCTCTTGACGCATGGCTTCGCCGTGGACGGCGAAGGCAAGAAGATGTCGAAGTCGAAAGGCAACGGTCGTCGAGCCGCAGAAAGTATCGAACACGCTGGGCGCCGAAATCCTGCGGCTGTGGGTCGCGTCGACCGACTATTCGGGCGAGCTCTTCATCTCGGACGAGATCCTGAAACGCGTCGTCGAGGGCTATCGCCGCATTCGCAATACGCTGCGCTTCCTGCTCGCCAACACGTCTGATTTCGATACGGCGAGCAATGCGCTGCCGATCGGCGATTTGCTGGAGATCGACCGCTATGCGCTGGCCGCCGCCCGGGCGCTCGCCGACGCGGCAGAGGGCGACTACGCGCGCTACGAATTCCACGTGGTCGTGCAGCGGCTGCAGACGTACTGCTCCGAGGATCTCGGCGGCTTTTATCTCGACGTGCTGAAGGACCGGCTGTACACGACCGGCAAAGGCAGTGTCGCCCGCCGTTCGGCGCAGACGGCGCTTGCCCTCATTCGCGACGCGCTCTGCATGTTGACGGCGCCGGTCCTCTCCTTCACCGCCGAGGAAGCCTGGCGCATCGTGCGACCCGGCGAAGCGTCGATTTTCTGCCGGACCTGGACGGACGCCCTGCCGCAGCTGCCGGACGAGTGAACAGCTGAGGGCCAAATGGTCGCGCATCCTCGCCGTGCGTGCCGCCGTGCAGAAGGAGCTCGAGACGTTGCGCCAAGGCGCAAAGATCGGCTCGTCGTTGCAGGCCGAAGTGGCGATCGGCGCGCCGGACGCCGACTACGAGGCGCTCGCGAGCCTCCACGACGATCTGCGGTTCGTGCTGATCACGTCGGCGGCGAGCGTCGCGCCGCGCCGACCGGCTCACGATCGCGGTCACGCCCAGCGTGCACGCGAAATGCGAGCGCTGCTGGCACTATCGACCCGAGGTCGGCGCCGACCCGACGCATCCGACGCTGTGCGGCCGCTGTCTTGCCAACCTATACGGCTCGGGCGAGAGTCGCGCCTTTGCGTAACCGAATCGCGATGCCTCGTTCCGCTACAGGACGCGCACTTGGCTTCGCTGGCTGTGGCTCGCCGCGGGCGTGGTTGCCGCCGACCAGCTCACGAAAGCCGCGGTCGTCGCCGCGCTGCCCGATGGCGGCGGCTGGCCTGTCACGGACTTTTTCACGCTGGTGCTGACGTACAACACCGGCGCCGCATTCAGCTTCCTCGCGACGGCCTCGCGGCTGGCAGCGCTGGTTGCTTCGCGGCCATCGCCTGCGCCGCCGCGGTCATGATCGTGGCGCTGTTGCGGCGCGGCGGAAGCACGCTGTACAGTGCCGGCCTCGCGCTGATCCTGGGGGGCGCCCTGGGCAATCTCATCGATCGTCTCATGCTCGGCAAGGTGGTCGACTTCCTGCTGTTTCATTACGCCGAATGGGCGTATCCGGCGTTCAATGTCGCCGACAGCGCCATCACCGTCGGCGCGGCGTTGCTGATCCTCGACAGCTTCCGTCGCCCACGGCGCGATTCGGCCGAGGCGGCCAAAGGAGTCTGATGCAGGTTCTGCTCGCCACTCCGCGCGGTTTCTGCGCCGGCGTCGACCGCGCGATCGCGATCGTCGAGCAGGCGCTCGCGAAATACGGCGCGCCCATCTACGTCCGGCACGAAGTCGTCCACAACCGTTTCGTGGTCGATGATCTCAAGGTCAAGGGCGCGGTGTTCGTCGAGGACCTCGACGAAGTGCCGCTGGGGAGCACCGTCGTCTTCTCCGCGCACGGCGTTCCGAAGAGCGTGCGCGCGGATGCCGACGCGCGCGGCCTTCGCGTGTTCGACGCGACGTGTCCGCTGGTGACGAAGGTCCATGCCGAAGTCGAGAAGATGCGCGCGCACATGGCCGCGAGATCGTGATGATCGGCCATGCGGGACATCCGGAAGTCGAAGGCACGATGGGGCAATGCGACGGCGGCATCTATCTGGTCGAATCGGTCGCCGACGTCGAGCGCCTCACCGTCGCATCCGCCGACGCATTGGCGTACGTAACGCAGACCACGCTTTCGGTCGACGATGCTGCCGCCATCATCGCGGCGCTGAAGCGGCGCTTCCCGCGCATCGTCGGTCCCAAGAAGGACGACATCTGCTACGCGACGCAGAATCGCCAGGACGCCGTGAAGTTCATGGCCAAGCAGGCCGACGTCGTCATCGTCGTCGGCAGCCCGAACAGCTCCAACTCGAACCGGCTGCGCGAAGTTGCGGCGAATCGCGGCGTGGCGGCCTACATGATCGATCGTGCGGACCAGCTTGCAGCCCGAATGGGTCGCGGGCAAGACGTCGCGTGGGCGTGACCGCGGGCGCGTCGGCGCCCGAAGTGCTGGTGCAGGAGGTGCTCGCGCGGCTCGCCGAGCTCGGCGCGCGCGACGTCCACGAGCTCGACGGCGTTGCCGAGCGCATCGTGTTTCCGTTGCCGAAGGGACTAGCGCCAGGCACGCGCTCCGGACGTCGATGCGGTCACGATTGACGCACGGCAACGCCTGGTGCGTCAGCGGTCATCGACCTCGGCTCGCTTCGCCTGCGCGCGAAACGACAGCAGCACCGCGACCAGCGCGGCGATGGCGATTGCCGTCGCCATCGCGGCGACGTGCGCATGCCGGCCCTGTTCGGTCAAAGCCCGCACGAGCCTTCCCCGACATAGAGCGGCAGTAGCAGGCTCGCGATCTGGCGCGCCCGCCGCTCGACCGCGCGCGAGCGGCCACCACAGCGCAGCGCAGCGGCAGCGACTTCAGCGCGAGCCACGAACCGCCGGGCGCAGCGGCGCGAGCCACAATTCCCAGAGCGCTTCGAAGAGCGCGAGCGCCGCGAGGAGCGCGACGGCCCATCGCTGCCAGCGGGCGGCGCTGCGAAGCAATCGTGGTACCGGTTGCAACGCGCGCCGCGATCAGGCGACAGCCGCGTAATCGTAGATCTCGAAGCCCGGACCTTGTTCGACGAGCTTCGTGAGCACCGCGAATCCCGTTTCGCCGGCGCGCGTCAGCGCCACGCCTTGATCGATCCCGAACGCGCCCGCGGCGACGATCATCTGCGGCAGCATGTCATCGGCGGCCGACTTGCTCGCGTCGAGAGGGAGCACGACCACGGGAACGCGCTTGCCGTCGGGCGCGTCTCCAGCGCCGCGGACGCGGCCTCGGGATTGTCGCAGAGCACTTCGCAGCCGAATTCGAGTCCGCTGCCGCGCATCGTGTTGCGGAACCAGCGGACGATGGCGACCTGCGGCCCGGCGCGGCCTTCGACGCGCATCGCCACCAGCTCGCCGATGCGCAGGGCGGCGGGATGCGGATCGGTCTGCCGCAGCGCATAGCCCGCGGGCGTATGGTTGATCACCTGGCAATGCATCAGCGGCGGCGCCGATTTCGGCGGCACGGCGACGCCGCTGTGCCGTCCTCGGCTGTACTGCCAGACGCCGAGGAGCTCGGTGCACATGACCACGCGCGCCTGCGAAGGCAGCCGGTTGAATTGTCGCGCCGGCGGGATCGCCCATTGCCGCAGCAACCGCTTGAGCAGCGTGAGGTAACGCCGCCGCGACGCCATGTCCTTGCCGACGTCGGCCGGAAAATCTCCGCCCGCTTCGAGCTTGCGCACCTGCTCCTGGATCTGGAACGCAAGGTCGAAGGCGAGCAGGAAGATCTTGCTGCCCTCGATGGAGCCGCCCTTGCTCGCCGAGAATGGCGGAAAATCGTGGCCGACGGGAATGATCGCGACGGCCTTGGCCATCCGGTGCACCGGCGCGACGTCGGTGAGCTTGACCCAATGCGAATACTCCTGCACGTAGCGGATCACGGTGTCGAGCTGGCCCTGCAGGAAGCCATACGGATTCGCGAGCGCGAGCAGCAACGCCTGCGACGTAGTGCTTTCGGGCGTTACCGCGGGCTCGTCGGCGGATACCGGGCGCTGGTGCACGTCCGCGTTCGCGCGCGAACGCATAGATGCGATGCGTATCGAGCCACGTCCGCGGCAGGATCGGCGCGTACGGCGATATAGCTGTTGACGAGGATCCGCCACGCGCATTGCAGGCAGCGGTGGATGAGCGTGACGAGCGTCCGACTGCCGCCGAAGTGGACGCGCTTGTTCGCTTCGTGCTCGAGCACGCGCTTGTAGGCGACGAAGAGCTCCTGCGCGAGGCCGAGCGACGCCTTGGCCGCATCCAGCGCTTCGCCGCGCAGCGGGTGCGCCGCCTGCGCGAAGTACAGCTCGAGCCGCGGCCACAGCACTGCGGCGGTGCTCCAGAACTTCTCCGCGAGCTCGTGGCGGCGCGAGTCGCTCAGGGCGACGACGATTGGTGGCCGCGAGCGCGTCGCCGATGACTCGCGCGCGCTTCGATGGCGTTGCGCGTCAGCGCCTCGTCGAGCCACTTGCCGACTTGTCCGGGGCGAGTCTCCGGCGGATTGGCCGGGCGCGGATCGAGCGGCGGAAGACTGAGCGTCAGGACCATGTGCGACCGCGATTGTAAGCGATGACGGCGATTGCGCGCCGGCGGCAGCACGCTCGCGGCTAGCGGGCGGCGACGCGCTCAGGGCGCTCGCGGTCGCGGCAGGTTCCGCGCGCAGGAAATCGCACGACGGAGTCGATCTGCTCAGGCGACAGCAGCATCGGCGCATGGCCGACGTCCGCGAATTCGACGACGCGCGGGTTTCGGTCCGCGCGCCGCCATCTGCGCGGCCGTGGCCGCGCGAAAGAAGATCGGACTCGCGCCCCGCAACACGAGCGTCGGGCAGCGGATCGCGTCCCAGAGCGGCCAAAGGTCCGGCGGCGCGGCGGACGCGCTGAACGGCACCGCGATGCCCGGATCGTAGCGAGTCCGCCAGCGGCCGTCGGCGCGTTGTCGCGACATTGGTGCGCGTGACGTGCTCCCATTGCGCGTCGGTGAGCGGTCCGAACGGAGCCGAGACCGTGCGGATGTAGCGCTCGATCTCGCCGTAGGTCGCGAAGATCGGGATCGGGGCCGAAGTAACTCGCGGATGCGTTCGAGCGCGACGGGCTCGATGACGGGCCCGACGTCGTTGACGACCAGTCGCGCGACCGGGCTTTTCGGTTGCGCCGCCGCGACGATGCCGAGGAGCCCGCCCATCGACGTGCCGACCCAATCCACGCGACTCGGCGCCGCTCCGCGCGATCAGCGCCACGAGCGTGGTGAGGTAGGTCGGTGAACACGTAGTCGTTCGGATCGGCGAGCCAATCGCTCTCGCCGCGGCCGGGCATGTCGATCGCGAGCACGCGGTGCGTCGGCGCCAGCGCCTCGCCGAGGACGTCGAAGTCGCGGCCATTGCGCCCGACGCCATGCACGCAGACGACGACGCGGTCGTTGTCGGCATCGCCCCACTCGTAGTAGACGACACGATGGAATCCGTGCGGCGACAGGCTTCGGAATCGAGAGCGGCGCGGTTCGTGCTGGCGGTAAGCGGCATCGAGGCGGCGATCGGTGTCGACGACGACGAAGAGGGTCCGGATCGTCGACGATAGTCGGCACTTCGTCAATCGGGCGCGGTCATGCCCGATTCGCGAGGAAACAGGGGCAGGTACCGCGGCGAGGCGCCGTCGAGAATCCGGCGAGCTCGTCGCGCCGTGCCATGGCGTCGTCGTGACCCAGCTTCATGAGTGCGCGCGCAGAACTCGCCATCGAACAGCAGGTAGGACGAGCAGATTGGCGCCCGTTCCCTGCGGTGCTGCCGTGTCCGCGCAGCAGGTAGTGCACGGCGCGCGGCAGGCGGTCGGCGTATCGCAGAGCGAGGGCGCCGAGGTCGCACGATGGAAACAGCACGAACACGTCGACGTTCGCCGCTGCGAGATCGTGTTGCGCGGCCGCGCTTGCCGGCAGCATCCGCAGCAGGCGATTGACCTGATACAGGCGTTCCAGGTCGGCCCCGAGATTGTCGAGGAACACCGAGGACAGCGCATGGCCGGCGATCTGCGCCGAATCGAAGGATGGCGCACCCGCCGTGGGCGGAAGCGACGGCAGTCGCCAACTGGCCGGTGAATTGGCCGACGGCGAGCACGAGAATGCGCCTGCGCACCAAGATGCAGACGCCGGAGAGAGCGGCGCGATGCTGGCGGACCGAACCGTCCATGAAAAACTCGGCGCCGACCCGGGCCGCGGGAAAGACGAACGGAATGGCGGCCGATGCCAGCAGGTGCTCGACCGGCCAAGTGGCAGCGCTCTCCGCGGCGGCGCAGCCCGCCGCCATTCCGCCACCGTCGCGGCTGCCTCGAAGAAGGTGACCGCATGACCGGTGCCGTAGCTCGTTGCGTTGATCCCGAGCGCTCGCAGATGGCCCGCTTCGACATACGCCCTGATTCGCGGCATTTCGATGCCGGCGCGCAGCAGCTGCGGCGAGCGGCGAGTTGTCGAGCAGCGTCGGCGCTCCGCGCGGACCGTGCCCGCCGCCGCCCAGGTTGCCGATCAGCCGCGCGGCGTGACGCGCGAGCGTCAAGATGTCGCCGCGATAGATGTCGGTGACGACGAGCTTGCGCCACCAGCGTACGAGCCGCGCGACGCCTCGCCGGAACGAATCGGCGTTCGTCCCGAGCAGCGCCGCATTGATGGCGCCGGCCGACGTGCCGCAGATGATCGGGAACGGCTGAACGTCACCTCTGGGAATCAGCTTCGCGATCGCCCGCATCGCGCCAACCTGGTACGCCGCGCGTGCACCGCCGCCCGACAGCACGAGACCGGTGACGTTCTCCCCGGGCGGCATGATCGTGAGCGGGCTCAATGCATCAGCCGTCGTTGTCGCGGAGCGTACGGTCAAGGATCAGCAGCATCGCGGCGGTCGCGCCCCAGATGTAGCGCTCGCCATAGGGAATCGCCCAGAAGTCGCGGCGGGTCGTGCCGAGCATCCGGAAATGGCGCTGCTGGTTCGCCGGATCGAGCAGGAACGCAAGCGGAACCTCGAAAATGTCGGCGACCTCGACGGGATCCGGTTTCAGCGCGAGCGGCGGCTCGACCCAGCCGACCACCGGCGTCACGCGAAAGCCGGTCACGGTTTCGTATTGGGCCAAGTGCCCGAGCAGCGTGACCTGCGGCGCCGGGAGCCCGACTTCCTCGGCGGCCTCGCGCAGCGCGGCCGCCGAGTGCGATGCGTCGTCGGGTTCGACGCGACCGCCGGGGAAGCTGATCTGACCGGCGATGGTCGGGAAGGTCGGCGCTTCGTTGCGTCAGCAGGACCTGCAGCCCGTCGCGGGCGATTGACGAGCGGGACGAGCACCGCGGCGTCGGTGGTCGCGCCTTCACGCCCGGGCAGGCGAAAACCGTCGGAGAGATTTCGCGCCGATGCCGGAGCTGGACGCGATAGCGCCTGCGCGAGCCACTCGCGCTGGGCGAATGGGGAAAGCCTGAACAGAGGAAGCGGCATCGGGCGCCTGGCAAGGGCCGGCGGCCGCGAAGGGATTCGCGCCGCCGTGCGGCCGCAGTCCCGTGGACTGCGGACCTGCCTTCGGATGATGCCGCGACAGGCGCGTCGCCCGGCGCTAGTCCCTGCTGGGGATGGGATCGTCGCCGACGCTGGATTCGCGCCGGCGAAACCAGGGCTGTGGCGTGTGCGACGTCGACGTGTAGATGCCGGTGAAGTCGTCGAAACCGGAGAGCGCCGCGGTGGCATCGCGGTCATCGCGCAGAGCGAACGCGTCGAAGCCGCATTCGGCCAGCGCGAACAACTGGTCGCGCAGACACGTCGCCGATGGCGCGAAGTTCGCCTGTGAATCGATGGCGGTCGCGCAGGAAGCGCGCCGATCGAATAGCCGCGCCCGTCCGTGAACTTCGGAAAATCGACGGCGATCACTGGCAACGCGCCGACGTCGGCCAGGGCCGCAGGGTCGTCGCTCGGGGCGAGCCAGACGCCGACGTCACCGCGAGCGAGCAGGGCGTCGCGATGCGCGAGCCAGAACGCGAGGGGAACGATCACCGGAGCTCCCTCGGCGAGCTCGGCAGGCGACGACACGTCGCGCTGCAGCGTCCACCGGTCGTCGACAACGGCACGACCCTTAATGAGCTGCGGCATAGACCCGTTCCTTGAAGGGGGCGATGCCGACGCGCCGCACGGTTTCGATGAAGCGCTCGTCCTCGTGCCGGTTTTCCACGTAGACGTCGACGAGCCGGACGATGACGTCGGGCACGTCCGCGGCAGCGAACGAGGGGCCGATCACTTTGCCGAGCGACGCGTCGTTGCCCTGCGCGCCGCCGACCGAGATCTGGTACCACTCCTCGCCGTTCTTGTCGACGCCGAGGATGCCGATGTTGCCGACGTGGTGGTGACCGCACGCGTTCATGCAGCCGGACATGTTGAGCTCGAGGTCGCCGAGATCGTGCAGGTAGTCGAGATCGTCGAAGCGCCGCTGGATCGCTTCGGCGATCGGAATCGACTTCGCGTTGGCGAGCGAGCAGAAATCGCCGCCCGGGCAGCAGACGATGTCGGTGAGCAATCCGATATTCGGCGTCGCGAATCCCAGCGCCTTCAAGTTCACCCAGAGGGCATGAAGGTCGTTCTGCAGCACGTCGGCGAGCACCAGATTCTGCTCGTGGGTGACTCGAGCTTCGCCGAAGCTGTAGCGCTCGGCCAGGTCGGCGATCGCGTCCAATTCCGCGGCGGTCGCGTCGCCGGGCGGCGTTCCCGTGCGTTTGAGCGACAGCGTGACGATCGCGTAGCCCTTGCGCTTGTGCCGCTGCACGTTGCGCTCGGCCCAGCGCGAAAACGGCCGGCTGTCGGCGATCGCCGCGCGATACGCGACGCTGTCGCGGGCAAACTCGCGGTACGGCGGCTCGGCGAAATCGGCGGCGAGCCGAGCGATTTCGGCAGCGGGCACCGTGCCGGTCCGCCGCGCACGCGCTCCCATTCGGCTTCGACCTGGCGGGTGAACTCCGCCGGCGTCAATTCCTTCACGAGGATCTTGATCCGCGCCTTGTATATGTTGTCGCGCCGCCCGTGGAGATTGTAGACGCGCAGGATCGCGTCGAAATAGTTGAGAAGTTCAGCGGCTGGCAGGAACTCGCGGATCGCGTGTCCGATCATCGGCGTGCGGCCCTGACCACCGCCCACCAGGATGCGGAAACCGACCTCGCCGTGTTCGTCGCGTACCGCCTGCGCGCCGATATCGTGGACCAGCGCGGCGGTGCGGTCGGCGGTGGCGCCGGTAACGGCAATCTTGAATTTGCGCGGCAGGAACGCGAATTCCGGATTCAGCGTCGACCATTGCCGCAGCAATTCGCACCAGGGGCGGGGGTCGACGATCTCGTCGGCGGCCACTCCCGCGAAGCGGGTCGCTCGTGATGTTGCGGACGCAATTGCCGCTGGTCTGGATCGCATGCATCTCGACGGTGGCGAGCAGCGCGAGGATGTCGGGCACGCTTTCCAGTGCGCGGCCAGTTGAATTGGATGTTCTGCCGCGTCGTGAAATGGCCGTAGCCTCGGTCATACTCGCGGGCGATCTGGGCGAGCGTCCGAAGTTGCGGCGCCGAGACGAGACCATAGGGAATCGCGACCCGCAGCATCGGCGCATGCTTCTGGATATAGAGGCCGTTCTGCAGGCGCAACGGGCGAAACTCGTCCTCGGACAGTTCGCCGCGCAGGAATCGCTGCGTCTGGTCGCGAAATTGCGCCACCCGCCGGGTTACGAGGGTCGAGTCGAATTCGTCGTAGCGGTACACGCAGTCCAGCTCCCTATATAATCAAGCTTCTATGCTTATACCCATCTCGTTATAATGGAAAAGAATAACATGATATGTTCTAGGTGCCGGCAGCTATAAGTCGAGGGATGCCGGCGCGGAGATTCTCATGAATGAGTCGGTGACGCCTGCGATTATCCTCCTCGCCCACGGCGCCCGCGACGCACGGTGGGGCGAACCTTTCCAGCGCGTCGCCGATCGGGTCCGCGCCGCGGCGCCCGATCTTGCGGTCGAGTTGGCCTATCTCGACTACCTGCCGCCGAGCCTGGAGGAGGCGGTTCAGCGGCTGGCAGATCGGGGCGCCCGGTCGGTGCGGGTTGTGCCGCTGTTCTTCGGTCGCGGCGGCCATTTGCGCGAGGACGTGCCGCGAAAAGTCGCGGCGATCGCGGCGGAGCTGCCTCGAGTCGCGATCGAGATCACGCTCCCGGCCGGCGACGACGATGCCGTGCAGGACGCGCTGGCGTCGTTCTGCCTCCGCGCCGCGCTCGGTCGCTAGGCTGTCAAAAGATCGGCCAGCGCGAGCGCTACGACGCGCGTCGCCTTGAAGAGGTCGTCGAGTTTCAGTTTCTCGTCGGCGCGATGGCCGTTCGCTTCCAGCAGCGTATGCGGTCCGGCGCCGTAGAGCACGGTGGGAATCCCGGCGGTCGAATAGAGCCGGGCGTCGGTGTAGATCGGCACGCCGTGCGGCTTCACCTCCTCGCCCATGATCGGTGTTGCATGGCGGGCGATGGCCGCGACCAGTTTTTCCTGCCCCGGAATCGGGACGAACGGCACGGCCAGCAGGATCCGCCGGATGTTGCACGTGATGCCCGGCGATTTCGCCGCCGCGTCGCGGATCTGGTCGCGTCAGGAGGGCTTCGGCCTCCGCCGGGTTCTTCCTCGGGAATGATGCGCCGGTCGATTCGAAAGGTGACTTTGTCCGGCACGACGTTGGTATTGATCCCCCCTGAAATCAATCCCACCGTGAGTGTCGGCGTGCCGATGCCCTCGACCGTCGATTTCGTCGCCGCATACGTGCGGCGGATCGCATAGAGCTCCGCGAGCACCCCCGTCGCCGCCTCGAGCGCGTCGATACCGGTGTCGGGACGCGCCGCGTGCGCGGACCGGCCGACGATTTCGACTTCGAGATGCAGGCAACCGTTGTGCGCCGTGGTGATGCCGTAGGCGAACCCCGCAGAAAACGCGAAATCGGGCCGCGACAGGCGCTGCTCGAGGATCCAGGCGGGACCGATGGTGCCGCCCACTTCCTCGTCGTAGGTGAAATGCAACTCGACGGCACCCGCGAGAGGCGCGCCGGATGCCTTGAGCGCGAGAGCGCGTAACTGTAGGTGGCGATATCCGACTTCGACACCGCGACGCCCCGGCCGAACATGTAGCCGTCCCGGATCGCGGCGCCATACGGGTCCGTGGTCCAGCCGAGTCCGGGCGGCACGACGTCGCCGTGCGCGTTGAGCGCAATGGTGGGCCCCGGGCCGAAGCGCTCGCGGACGATGAGATTGGTCGCGGAAATCATGCCGTTCGCACGGACGACGGCGACAGGCACGGGATGCCGTTCGACCTTGAAGCCCAGGCCCTCGAGGAGCGCAGCGGTGCGTTCGCCGTGCGGCGCGCAATCGCCCGGTGGGTTGTCGGATCGGGACCTTCACGAGCTCCGCGAGAAACCGCGTCTGAGGGTCGCGCTGACCCGCGAGATAATCGTCGATCGCGCGGGTGTCGGGAAGAAGGCATCGGGGTGACTTTCAGGCGCAGGGTTTGAACTCTTCGATGAAGCGCAGAAAGATCCGCGCCGAAAGCCCGGCATCGTCGGGCGTGATCGCCTCCAACGGGTTGTGGCTGATGCCGCCTTCGCAGCGAACGAACAGCATGCCGATATCGACGAGGTCGACGAGCGCCATCCCGTCGTGTCCCGCACCCGAGGGCAGCCGGCGCACCGGCAGCCCTTCGGCCGCGATCGCCTGTCCGATCTGGTCCTGGAGCCAGGGCGCGCAAAGGGCGGTCTTGCCTTCGTGCGTCGGACGGATGTCGACTTTCACGTTGCGCCGGGCGCAGATCGACGCGATGGCATCCTTGACGTCGACGGTGGCGCGCCGCCGCTGCTCGTCCGACGGCGCGCGGAGGTCGATCGTGAACCGCGCCTGACCGGGGATCACATTGGTGGCACCCGGCGCGGCCTCGAGCCGTCCCACGGTGCCGACGAGGTCGGGTTCGCGCCCGCAGCGCGCTTCGATCGCGAGCACGCATTCGGCCGCGGCGGCGAGCGCATCGCGCCGCAGCGACATCGGCACGGTTCCCGCGTGCCCGGCCATGCCTTCGATCTCGATCGTGAAGCGGTTGGCGCCATTGATGGCGGTGACCACACCCACCGGCAGCCCCTCGGCCTCGAGCACCGGGCCCTGCTCGATATGAAGCTCGGCGTAGGCGAGCACGTCGGCACGCTGCCGGGCGGCGTCGCCGGTGCGCTCGGGATCGAGTCCGAACGCGGTCAGTGCGTCGCGCATCGACATTCCATCCCGGTCGCGGCTGTCGAGGAGCTTGCGATCGAACGTCCCGGCGATCGCGCGACTGCCGAGCAGCGTGGAGCCGAAGCGCACGCCTTCCTCGTCGGCAAACCCCACGACTTCGATCGCGAATGGCAGGCGCATGCCGCGCGCGTTGAGGGTGTGAACGCAATCGATGGCCGCAACGCACGCCCAGCATGCCGTCGTACTTGCCGGCGTTGCGCACGGTGTCGAGGTGGGAACCCAGCATGAGGCAGGGCGCACCCGGCGTGCGGCCTTCGTAGCGCCCGACCACGTTGCCGATCGCGTCGAGCCGGGTGCTCATTCCCGCGTCGCGCATCCAGGTGAGCGCAAGCTCGTTGGCGGCGCGCTGTTCGCGAGACAGGAACACGCGGGTCAGCGCGCCCGTCTCTTCGCTGCAGCGGGCGAGCTCCTGGCAGCGATCCCAGATGCGGGTTCCCGAGGGCTCGTGGAGTGTCGTCATGACGGGGCTCCCGGAGAAGAATAGGGATGCCGCGCGATCCAGTGCCGCGCGATGTCCACGCGCCGGCACACCCAGACCCGGTCGTGCCGTTCGACGTGATCGAGAAAACGGAGCAGTCCCGCAAACCGGCCGGGCCGCCCCAGAAGCCGGCAATGCATGCCGACGGAGAGCATCTTCGGGTGCTCCGCGCCCTCGGCGTACAGGACATCGAAAGCGTCGCGCAGATAGGTGAAGAACTGCTCGCCGGTATTGAAGCCCTGAGGGGTGGCGAACCGCATGTCGTTGGTGTCGAGGGCGTACGGGACGACGAGGTGCGGGTGCGTTACGACCGTCTGCCGTGGTGACCTCGGTCCAGAAGGGCAGGTCGTCGCCGTAATGATCGGAATCATAGAGAAAGCCGCCGTGCTCGACGACCAGGCGCCGCGTGTTCGGGCTGTCGCGGCCGGTGTACCAGCCGACCGGCGCTTCCCCGGTAGCGCGACGGAGGGACGCGACGCCGATCCGCATGTGCTCGCGCTCGGTGGCCTCGTCGACGTTCTGGTAATGAATCCAGCGCCACCCGTGGCAGGCGATTTCGTGGCCATGCTGGACAAACGCCGCCGTCGCGTCCGGGATTCCGCTCGAGCGCCATGGCGACACCGAACACGGTCAGCGGCAACCGGCGGCGCTCGAACTCGCGCAACAGACGCCACACCCCGGCCCGGGAGCCGTATTCATAGATCGACTCCATGCTGAGATGGCGCGCGCGATAGGCCTCCGCACCGATGATCTCGGAGAGGAACTGCTCCGAGACCGGATCGCCGTGCAGCACCGAGCTCTCGCCCCCCTCCTCGTAATTGAGGACGAACTGGACGGCCACCCGCGCGTCGCCGGGCCATTGCGCATGCGGCGGCGCCCGGCCATAGCCGACGAGGTCGCGCGGATAGGATGCGTCTGGCATCGGTGGTGCGGGAGCCTAAGGTTCGCGCGGGTTCGCGCAACGCTCGGTCGCAATTGTAGGACAATGGCGATGGGCAACGAATAGGGACCGCGGCGATCGGTGCGCCTGCCATGGCGCGCACAACCCGGGGCCGGCGACGAGACAGGGGGATGAAGGGCAGGCCATGCCAAACGCCGTGACACATTCCGACACCGGAGGCATCCGCTTTCTCCTGGACGGCAAGGTGATGAGGGTCGACGCCGTCCAGCCCACGAAATCGGTGCTGAACTTCCTGCGCGAGGATCTCGGCCGCACGGGAACGAAGGAGGGCTGCGCCGAAGGCGACTGCGGCGCCTGCACCGTGGTCATCGGCGAGATCAAACGGCGATTCGGTGACGCTGAAGACCGTCAACGCCTGCATCCAGTTCGTCCCGGCTCTGGACGGCAAGGCGCTCTTCACCGTGGAAGACCTGCGGCAGGCCAATGGAGATCTGCATCCTGTGCAGCAAGCGATGGTCGACTGCCATGGCTCGCAATGCGGATTCTGCACGCCGGGATTCGTGATGTCGCTTTGGGCGCTCTACCTCGAGCATCAGGCCGGGGAAAGCCGACCGACCGGTCCCGCGATTCGCAGCGCGCTCACCGGAAACCTCTGCCGGTGCACCGGGTATCGGCCGATCCTCGATGCGGCCGAGCGCATGTTCGACTTGCCGCGCGTGCCGTTCGACCGGGATGCGCTGCGTCGGCAGTTGGGCTCAATCGCGCGGGAGTCTTCGCTCGCCTATGAGCATGGAGGTCGCCGCTTCTTTGCACCGCGAACCGTGGCGGAGCTCGCGGACCTTCGTGTCTCCCATCCGCAGGCGACGATTCTCGCCGGCAACACCGATGTGGGCTTGTGGGTCACGAAACAGCTGCGCGACCTTCCGGAAATCATCTCCATCGGAGATATCGACGAGCTCAAGCTCGTCCACGAGAGGGACGGCGCGCTTCGCATCGGCGCTGGCGCAACGCTCACCGACGCTTATGGCGCATTGGCGCGGCACTATCCGGAAGTTGCGGAAATGTGGGAGCGCTTTGCGTCGCCGCCGATTCGCAACGCGGGAACGATGGGCGGGAACGTCGCGAACGGCTCTCCCATCGGCGATTCGATGCCGGGGCTCATCGCCCTGGGGGCCGTCGTGATACTCCGCAACCGCGAGCGGTCGCGGACGTTGCCGATGGAGGATCTCTACATCGGCTACATGAAGAAGGCGATGGCGGCGGATGAAATTCTGGAGGCGATCGAGGTGCCCCTTCCGGGCCCCGCGCTCCGGTTTCGCACGTACAAGCTGTCGAAGCGCTTCGACTCCGACATTTCCGCCGTCTGCGCGGCGTTTGCCATCGAGCTCGACGGCGACCGGATCGCGCGCTGCCGGGTCGCTTACGGCGGCGTCGCGGCGACGCCGAAGCGGGCGAGCGCGACGGAGCGCGCGCTCACCGGAGCGCCCTGGTCCGAGGCAACGGCGCGGGCGGCGATGGCCGCGCTTGCCTCCGATTACGCTCCGTTGACCGACATGCGGGCGAGCGCCGATTACCGCCGGCAGACCGCGCAGAATCTGCTGTACCGGTTCTATCTCGAGACGCGGCCGGACCGGCCGTTATCGGCGGCTGAAGTCAGCGTATTCGCGGTCGCGTAGACAAGCGAGGGACGCTCGAATGAATCGACAAGCCGAAGGCTTCATGGCGCGGCAGGCAACGCTTCCAGCCGCGGGAGTAGGGCATCCGCACGAATCGGCGCATCTGCACGTCGCGGGGGAGGCGCTCTACGTCGATGACATCCCGGAGATTGCCGGCACCCTCCATGCGGCGTTGGGGCTGTCCGAGAAAGCGCATGCCCGGATCCGGTCGATGGAGCTGGCAGCAGTACGCGCGGCGCCGGAAGTGGTCGCGGTGCTCACGGCCGCAGACATCCCGGGCGCGAACGATTGCGGTCCCATCATCCACGATGATCCGATCCTCGCCGACGGGCTCGTCCAGTACGTCGGCCAGCCGATGTTCGTCGTGATCGCCGCGACCTACGATGCCGCGCGGCGCGCCGCACGCCTCGCCAAGGTCGACTACGACGTGCTGCCGCCGGTGCTGACGCCGCAGGAAGCGAAGCGCCTGCAGTCCTACGTGCTGCCCCCGATGCATCTCAAACGCGGCGACCCCGACACCGTGATGGCCGCCGCACCGCGGCGGATGAGCGGCGAGTTCTACGTCGGCGGGCAGGAGCAGTTCTATCTCGAGGGGCAGATCTCCTACGCCCTGCCCAAGGAAGACGGGTGCATCCACCTCTATTGCTCGACGCAGCATCCGACGGAGATGCAGCACGTCGTCGCGCACGCGCTGAAGCTCGTCGCGAACCAGGTGACGGTCGAGATGCGGCGGATGGGCGGCGGCTTCGGGGGCAAGGAGTCGCAGTCGGCGCTCTACGCGTGCGTTGCGGCCGTGGCGGCGCAGCGGCTGCGCGTGCCGGTCAAGATCCGGCTCGACCGGGACGACGACTTCATGGCGACCGGAAAGCGCCACTGCTTCCACTACGACTACGAGGTGGGGTACGGCGACGATGGGCTGATCCGCGCCGCGAAGATCGAGATGGCGGCCCGTGCCGGCTTCTCGGCGGACCTCTCGGGGCCGGTGTGCACGCGTGCCGTCTGTCACTTCGACAACACGTATTACCTGCCCGACGTGGACATTCTGGCGCTGGCGGGCAAGACCAACACGCAGTCGAATACCGCGTTTCGCGGCTTTGGCGGACCGCAGGGCGCGATCGCGATCGAATACATCATCGACAACGTCGCGCGCGAGCTTGGCCTCGATCCGCTCGATGTCCGCAAGGCGAACTTTTACGGCACGAGCGAGCGCAACGTCACGCCGTACGGCATGACCGTCGAGGACAACGTGATCCACGAGCTCGTCGCCGAGCTCGAAGCGTCAGCGGATTATCGGCGGCGGCGCGGCGAAACCCGCGCGTTCAACGCGGCGAGCCCGATCCTGAAAAAAGGATTGGCGCTGACGCCCGTCAAGTTCGGGATCTCGTTCAATGTCGTGCATTACAACCAGGCCGGCGCGCTGGTCCACGTGTACACCGACGGTTCGGTGCTCGTGAGTCATGGCGGGACCGAAATGGGGCAGGGGCTCAATACCAAGGTCGCGCAGGTCGTGGCGCACGAGCTCGGCATCAGCCTGGAACACGTGCGTTCGACCGCCGCCGACACGAGCAAGGTCGCGAATACGTCGGCCACCGCCGCGTCGACCGGCAGCGATCTCAACGGCAAGGCGGGACAGGATGCCGCGCGGCAGATCAGGTTGCGGCTCGCGCAGTTCGCGGCAACATCCTACGGTGGCCGCGCCGAGGACGTCACCTTCGCCGCGGACACGGTGAGCGTCCCAGGAAAGTCGATCCCGTTTCCGGAACTGGTGCGAGAGGCTTATCGCGCCCGGGTCCAACTCTGGTCGGATGGGTTCTACGCGACGCCCAAGCTGCACTGGGACGTTCGCACCATGAGCGGGCGGCCGTTCTTCTATTTCGCCTATGGCGCCGCGGTGTCGGAGGTGATCGTCGACACGTTGACCGGCGAGTTCAAGCTGTTGCGCGCCGACCTCCTGCACGACGCCGGCGATTCCATCAATCCGGCGATCGACATCGGACAGGTGGAGGGCGCCTTCATCCAGGGCATGGGCTGGCTCACGACCGAGGAGTTGTGGTGGAACAAGGACGGCGCGCTGATGACGCACGCGCCCTCGACGTACAAGATTCCGGCGGTCAACGACTGTCCGGCGGAGTTCCGGACGAAGCTGTTCAAGAACAGCAACGTCGAGGACACGATCCTGCGCTCGAAGGCGACGGGGGAACCTCCGTTGCTGCTGCCGTTCTCGGTATTCTTCGCCATACGCGACGCGATCGCCAGCGTCGCCGACTATCGGATCAATCCGCCGCTCGACGCGCCGGCGACGGGCGAATCCATCCTGAAGGCAATCGAAGCCGTGCGACTGAAAGCCGGAGAGGCGTCGCGATGAGCGCCGCCGGGCCGTCCCAAGGCGCGAATTCTGCCCCCTCGGGGGGCAGCGCAGCCGGCCGCATTGGCCAATGAGGCCGCAAGCGTGGGGGTCGTTCTGTGAACGATTGGATCCGGGCGTTGGCAGCCCACGTGACGGCCCGCCGCGATGCGATACTCGTCAGCATCGTCGCGGCGAAAGGCTCGGTGCCGCGTCCGCCGGGCACGCGGATGATCGTGACCGCGGACGCGATCGCCGGCACGATCGGGGGAGGCCATCTCGAACACAAGGCGATCGCAATCGCGCGCGATCTCATCAATGCCCGCGGACCGCTGTCGGTTCACCGCTTTCCCTTGGGCGCGAGCCTCGGGCAATGTTGTGGCGGACTCGTCCAGATCTTGTTCGAGCCGGTGTTCGGCACGGTGGGCTGGGTCGAGCCCGTCGCCCGATTGCGCGCGGACGGCGTCGAATGCGCGATCGTCGTGCCGGTGCGTGGCAGCGCCCCGGCAAATCACCTGGTCGTGACGGCGACGTCCGAGGTTGGCACGCTGGGCTCGTCGGAACACGACGCCGAGGCGGCGGCGCTTGCGCGAACGCTCCTCGCCGGCGACGGCAGATCCGGACTCGCCACGCTCGGTGGACACGCAGGACTCGAAGTGTTCGTGGACATTCTGCGGGCGCCCGATTTCTCGATCGTGCTCTTCGGCGCAGGCCACGTCGGTCGCGCGGTGGTGCGCACCTTGGCCGACATCGACTGCCGCATCCAGTGGATCGACACGCGCGACGATGCCTTTCCCGCGGTGATACCGGACAACGTCGTATGCGTGGTCACCGACACGCCGGAGGCAGAGGTTGCGACCGCGCCCGCGGGTGCGTACTTTCTGGTCATGACGCACAGCCATCCGCAGGACGAGGCGCTCGCGGAGCGCATTCTCGCGCGCGGCGATTTCGCGTACTTCGGGCTGATCGGCTCGGTCTCGAAGCGGCGGCAGTTCGAAAGGCGGCTGGAGGCGCGCGGCGTGCCGCATGCGCGCCTCGCGGCGATGACGTGCCCGATCGGAATCGGCGGCATTACCGGGAAGGAGCCCGAGGTGATCGCCATCGCGGTCGCCGCCGAGATGCTGCAGGTGCGCAGCCGTACGATGGCGCGGCCGCGAGCCGCGCAGCGCAGCCGGCGCCAGCGCATGGAGCGCGCCGGAAGAACGCGTCCCAAGCGCGAATCGCTCCCTCTCGGAGGGAAGGCGCGAAGCGCCAAGGGTGCACTATCAGCGGTGGCACGCCAATGAAGCCGCGGCTCGAATTGCGCGGCATCCGCAAGGTCTACCCCGCTGTCGTCGCCAACGACGGCATCGACCTCACGGTGATGCCTGGCGAGATCCACGCGGTGCTCGGCGAAAACGGCGCCGGCAAGTCGACGCTGATGAAGATCATCTACGGCGTCACACGGCAGACCGAAGGCGAGATGTTCTGGGAGGGCCAAGCGGTGACGCCCGCGAACCCCGCCCACGCGCGCACGCTGGGCATCGGGATGGTGTTCCAGCACTTTTCGCTGTTCGAGACGCTGACCGTGGTCGAGAACGTGGCGCTGGCATTGCCGGAGGCCCCCGATCTCGATGCGTTGTCGCGACAGATCGTCGAGGTGTCGGAGCGCTACGGGCTTCCCGTCGATCCGCGCCGGCTGGTGCACGCGCTGTCGGTCGGCGAGCGGCAGCGGGTCGAGATCATCCGCTGCCTCCTGCAGAACCCGAAGCTCCTCATCATGGACGAGCCCACGTCCGTGCTGACGCCGCAGGCCGTCCGCAAGCTGTTCGAAACTCTGCGCAAGCTGGCGGCGGAGGGCTGCAGCATCCTCTACATCAGCCACAAGCTGGACGAGATCCAGGAGCTTTGCCACACGGCGACGGTGTTGCGCGGCGGGCAAGGTCACCGGCACCTGCAAGCCGGCGCAGGAGACGCCCAAAATCGATGGCGCGGATGATGATCGGCAAGGATCTGCCGCGTGCCGCAGCACGGCGCGGCCGCCGAGGACGGCGAGGTACGCCTGCGGCTCGCCGGCCTGTCGCATGCCTCCGACGATCCGTTCGGGACCGATCTCAAGGATATCCATCTCGAGGTGCGTTCCGGCGAGATCGTCGGCATCGCCGGCGTTTCCGGCAACGGCCAGCAGGAGCTGCTGTACGCGGTGTCCGGCGAGGAGCCGCTCGCCGAGAAGTTTCCCGTGCAGATCCTGGCGGCGCGAGGCGGGCAGGATGCGCCCGGGACGGCGACGCAAGCTCGGCCTGGGCTTCGTGCCGGAGGAGCGGCTCGGGCGCGGCGCCGTGCCGCGCATGTCGCTCGCCGACAATGCGCTCCTCACGGCGCACCGGCGCGGCATGCTGAAGCACGGACTCATCGACTTCAAGGCGGTCGCGCGGGTTCTCGCGCGAATGCATCGCCAAGTACAACGTGAAGTGCGGCGGTCCGTCAGGCGCAGGCGAAATCGCTGTCGGGCGGCAATCTGCAGAAGTTCATCATCGGCCGCGAGATCCTGCAGCAGCCGAAGCTGCTCGTCGTCGCGCAGCCGACCTGGGGCGTGGATGTCGGCGCCGCGGCGTTCATCCGGCAGGCGTCTGATCGACCTGCGCAACGCGGGCACCGCGGTTCTCGTGATCTCCGAGGAGCTGGACGAGCTCTTCGAGATCTGCGACCGCATCGCGGTCATCGCCAACGGCCGGCTGTCGCCGGCCAAACGGACGGCCGACACCAACGTCGAGGAGATCGGCGTCTGGATGAGCGGCATGTGGCCGGGCGCCGAGTCGGCGACGGCGGAGAGCGCCATGTGGCCTAGGCTCGAAGCGCGGCCCGAAGCCCTCGCAATGCGATGCGCTATGCGTCGCCGCTCCTCGCGGTGGCGCTCACGCTCGTCGGCGGACTCGATCATCTTCGCCGCGCTCGGCAAGAATCCGATCGAAGGCTTTCGCGTGTTCTTCTTGAGTCCGCTGAAGGACTGCATACGGATCGCCGGAGCTCCTGCTCAAGGCGACGCCGCTGATGCTGATCGCCGTCGGCCTCGCCGTCGGCTTTCGCGCCAACGTCTGGAACATCGGCGCCGAGGGCCAGTTCATCGTCGGCGCGATCGCCGGCGGACGGCGTCGCGCTCTACTTCGCGGGCAGCACGAGCCCGCTCCTGCTGCCGACGATGGTCGTCGCCGGCGCCATCGGCGGCGCGCTGTGGGCGGCCGATTCCGGCGCTGCTGCGGACCAAGTTCAACGCCAACGAGATCCTCGTATCGCTGATGCTGGTCTACATCGCGCAACTCGGCGTGTCGTGGCTCGTGCACGGCCCGTGGAAGGATCCGGAAGGATTCAATTTCCCGCAGACCAAGATGTTCCACGACGCCGCGCTGCTGCCGATCCTGGTCGAAGGCACGCGCCTCAACGTCGGCGTTCCTGGTCGCGCTCGGGCGCGCTCGCCGCGGGCTACGTGTTCATGCAATCGCAGCTTCATCGGCTTCCAGATGCAGGTCGCGGGCGCAGGCCGAAGCGGCCGCGCGCTATGCCGGCTTTTCCGCGAAGCGGCATGATCTGGATCGGCCTTCTCGCCGGCGGCGCGATGGCCGGAATCGCCGGCATGGGCGAAGTGTCCGGGCCGATGGGACAGCTCACCGAGCAAGTGTCGAACGATTACGGCTTCGCCGCGATCATCGTCGCCTTCGTCGGCCGGCTGAATCCGGTCGGCATCTTCTTCGCGAGCCTGCTGATGGCATTGCTCTACCTGGGCGGCGAGCAGGCGCAGCAGTATCTCAATCTGCCGTCTTCGATCTCGAAAGTCTTCCAGGGGATGCTGCTCTTCTTCCTGCTCGGCTCCGACGTGTTCGTCAACTATCGCGCTGCGCTGGTCCGGCGGAACAAAGATCGCGCACTGAGATGCAGGACAGCATCTTCACCGCCGATCCTGGTCGCGACGATCGTCGCCGGCACGCCGCTCATCATCACCGCGCTGGGCGAGCTCGTCACCGAGAAATCGGGCGTCCTGAACCTGGGCGCCGAAGGCATGATGGCCGTCGGCGCGGTCGCGGGCTTCGCCGTCGCCCACCACTCGGGCAGCCCATGGTCGGCGTCGCTCGCCGGCATGGCCGCCGGCGCGCTGATGGCGCTGATCTTCGCGCGTCGCTGACGCTGACGCTGCTGGCGAACCAGGTGGCCTCGGGTCTGGCGCTCTCGATCTTCGGCGTCGGCTTGTCCGCGTTCATCGGCAAGCCGTACGAATCCGTGACGCTGCTCGCCGCGGCCGACGCTGCGGATTCCGCTTGCTTGCCGATATCCCGGTGCTCGGCCCCGTGCTGTTCAATCAGCAGGCGCTCGTGTACGGCTCCTGGGCGCTTTCGCCGGCGATCGTCTGGTTTCTGTACCGCAGCCGGCGCGGGTCTCGTGCTGCGCGCGGTCGGCGAATCGCCCGACCTCCGCGCACTCGATCGGCTATCCCGTCATCCGGATCCGCTACCTCGCGACGATGTTCGGCGGCGCGATGGCGGGCGTGGGCGGCGCCTTCCTTTCGGTGTTCTACACGCCGCTGTGGGTCGAAGGAATGGTCGCGGGCCGCGGCTGGATCGCGCTCGCGCTGGTGGTGTTCGCGACATGGCGGCCGCACGCGCGTGCTGGTCGGCGCGTACCTGTTCGGCGGCGTCATGATCGCGCAGCTCTTCGTGCAGGGATCGGGCGCGGAAATCGAGATTCCATCGCAATTCCTGTCGTCGCTGCCCTACTTGGCGACGATCATCGTGCTGGTCGTCATTTCCGGAACGTCAACACGATCCGCTTGAATTCGCCGGCGTCGCTGGGGCAGCCCTATCGGCCGGATGCATGATGCTTTGGTTTGCAGCAACGACCGGCCGGCGCCGCCGGCCCCGTCGTTTCTCACAGAGGAGGTATCAATGTTGCAATGGAGAGGGATGTTGAAGATCGCCAGCCGCTTTCGCCGGCGCACTGGGCTTCGCCGCGAACGCGTTCGCCGGCGGATCCCGCGAGCATCTGCTTTGTGTACATCAGCCCATCGGCGACTCGGGCTGGACCTACCAGCACGATCTGGGCCGCAAGGAGATGGAAAAGGCCCTGGCGGCAAGGTGACGACGAAGTATGTCGAGAACGTCCCCGAGGGCGCCGACGCCGAGCGCGTGATCCGCGAGCTCGCCCAAAGCGGCTGTCGGGTCGTCTATCGCGACGAGCTTCGGTTACATGAACTACATGGAGAAGGTCTCGAAGCAGTTTCCGAAGGTCACGTTCATGCACGCGACCGGCTACAAGACGGGGCCGAACTTCGGAATCTACAACGCGCGCTTCTACGAGGGCCGCTATCTCAACGGCGTCATCGCCGGCAAGATGACCAAGAGCAACATCCTCGGCTATGTGGCGGCGTTTCCGATTCCCGAGGTGCTGCAGGGCATCAACGCGTTCACGCTCGGCGCGCGCAGCGTGAATCCGAAGGCGGAAGTGCGCGTGATCTGGGTGAACTCGTGGTACGACCCGGGCAAGGAACGCGAGGCGGCGCAATACGCTGCATTTCGCAGGGCGCCGACGTCATCACCAACCACACCGACTCGACCGGCCGTCGTCCAGGCGGCGGAGGAGAAGGGCAAGTACGCGTTCGGCTACCACTCCGACATGTCGAAATACGGGCCGAAGGCGCAGCTGACAGTCCACGACGCACCAGTGGGGCGATTACTACACCAAGGCTACGAGCGATGTGCTCGCCGGCACCTGGAAGCCGACCAACGTCTGGGGTGGCATGAAGGACGGCATGATCAAGCTCGCGCCGCTCGAGCGCGGCGGTCCCGGCGGACGTCAAGACGCTGGTGGCAAAGCTCGAGGGTGAGATCAAGGCCGGCACGCTGCATCCGTTCGCCGGTCCGGATCAAGGACCAGGACGGCAAGGACGACGCGTCGCCAGCCGGCAAGAGCATGAGCGACGACGAGCTGGGCAAGATGGACTATCTACGTCGAGGGCGTCGCGAGCAAGCTGCCGAAGAAGTAACACGCCACCAACGGAGCGCCCTGTGGTCTGAGCACCGGCCGCAGGAAACTTCCGGCGCCCGCGAGCGGCGCAAGCCGGCGGGCGCCTGGGTATGAAGCCCGCCGGCTTGCGCCGCTCGCAGGCGCTGGAGGCGCGCCACGACCTGCCTAAGGCATGTCGCATGGAAGCGTACATCGTCGACTGGCTGAACCTGCTGGTCCGCTGGCTGCATCTCGTCACCGGCATCGCGTGGATCGGCGCGTCCTTCTATTTCGTGATGCTCGACAATTCGCTGTCGCCTCCGAAGAAGCCCGAGGACGCGAAGCGCGGCGTTTTCGGCGAGCTCTGGGCGGTGCACGGCGGCGGCTTCTACAACAGCCAGAAATACCTGACCGGCCCGAAGGGCGAGCCGCTTTCGGAGAATCTCCACTGGTCGAAGTGGGAGGCCTATACGACGTGGCTGTCGGGCATGGGGCTCCTCGCGATCATCTACTGGTACGGTGCGAGCTCCTATCTCATCGACCGGAGCGTGCTGGCGCTGACGCCCCCGGTAGCCGTGGCCATCAGCATCGCCTTCATCGCCGGCGGCTGGTTCGTCTACGACGGGTTGTGCCGCGTGCTCGCGGGCAACGAGAACGCTGCTCGCCGGCGCGATGCTGGCGCTGGTCATGGTTGCGCGCGCTGGGCGCTTTTCCATGTCTTCGGCGCGCGCGCGGCTTTCGTCCACGTCGGCGCGATGATCGGCACGATGATGGTCGCCAACGTGTTCTTTCACATCATTCCGGGCCAGAAGCGGATGGTCGCCGACATCCGCGCCGGGCGCGAGCCCGACCCGACGCCGGGCATCATCGGCAAGCAGCGCTCGGTGCACAACACGTACTTCACGCTGCCGGTGCTGTTCGTGATGATCAGCAATCACTATCCGATGACGTACAGCCATCCCTATGGCTGGCTCGTGCTGGGCGTGATCATGCTCGCGGGCGTGCTGATCCGGCAGTTCTTCGTCCTGCGGCACAAGGGGCGGACGATGTGGCTGCTTCCCGCGCTCGCGGTCCTGCTCCTGGTCGGATTGGCGGTTGCCCTTGCGCCCGCGCCAGCTGCGCCCGCGGCCAAGAGCGCCGGTGTCACGTTCGCACAATTGAAGACGGTGCTCGACGCGCGTTGCCTCGCCTGCCACGCGACGCAACCGACGCAACCGGGATTCGCCCAGCCGCCGAAGGGCGTCGTACTGGAGACCGCCGGAGCAGATCGGGCAGAATGCGGCCAAGATTGCCGAGACCGTCGCCAACCGCTATATGCCCATCGGCAACCTGACCCAGATGACCGACGAGGAACGCGCTATCGTCGCCGCGTGGTTCGCGCAGGGCGCCAAGACGTTGAGCGCGACGGGCGCGCCTGCCGATGCCGCGATAGCACCGGCGGACGTTCTGGCGTTTCGCGGCGAGATTCTCGATTTCGTCGGCGATCCGGCGACGCTCGGCGACATCGCCCATCGCCATTTTGCCGACGGCGTGCTCCTGGTCCGCGGCGGAAAGGTCGCGGCGGTCGGTCGCGGCGCCGGCGATGCTCGCCTCGATTCCCGCCGACGCCGTGGTCACCGATTATCGCGGCAAGCTGATCCTGCCCGGCTTCGTCGACACGCACGTCCATTACTCGCAGACGGACATCATCGCTTCGTATGGCGCGCAGCTGCTGGAGTGGCTCGAAAAATACACGTTCCCGGCTGAAGCCCGGTTCGCGGATCCGAAGCATGCGCGCGACGTCGCGGATTTCTTCGTCGCCGAGCTGTTGCGCAACGGCACGACGACCGCAATGGTGTTCGCGACGACGCACAAGGCCTCGGTCGACGCCATTTTCGAAGCGGCGCGCGCGCGCTCGATGCGCGTCATCGCCGGCAAGGTGCTGATGGATCGCAATGTTCCGGAGGCCGTGCGCGACACCGCCGACTCGGGCTTACGACGACAGCCAGGCACTGATCGCGCAGTGGCACGGTCGCGAGCGGCTCGCCTATGCGGTGACGCCGCGTTTCGCCCCGACGTCGACCGAGCGCCAGCTCGATCTTTGCGGGCGGCTGCTCGAGGAGCATCCCGACGTTTACCTGCAATCGCACGTGGCGGAAAACGTGGGCGAAGTGGCGTGGGTGGCCGATATTTATCCATGGAGCCGCAGCTATCTCGACGTCTACGACCACTTCGGCCTGCTGCGCGAGCGGGCCGTGTACGCACACTGCATCCATCTCGACGCGACGGACCGGAAACGGATGGCGCGATACCGGCGCCGCCATGTCGTTCTGCGCGACGTCGAACCTGTTCCTCGGCAGCGGGCTGTTCGACCTGCGGGCCGCCCACGAATGCGGCGTGCGCGTGGGCCTTGGCACGGACGTCGGCGGCGGCACGACCCTTTCCATGCTGCGCACGATGGAAGAGTCGTACAAGGTTTGCCAGCTGGGCGGACAGTCGCCTGTCGCCGATGCAGGCGTTCTATCTCGCGACACTCGGCGGCGCGGCCGCGCTCTATCTCGAAGACCGGATCGGCAACTTCGACATCGGCAAGGAAGCCGATTTCGTCGTGCTCGATCCGGAAGCGACGCCACATCTTGCCCGGCGCATGGAACGCACGACGACACTCGCCGAAAGACTGTTCGCGTTCATGATCATGGGCGACGACCGCGCGGTGCACGCGACGCACGTTCTCGGCGCGCTGGCGCATGCTCGCGCGGGTGCCTGAACCGATACCCGTCGCGCTCGATGGAACGAACGCTGCTCGCACGCCATGCCGACGTGCTCGTCACCATGGACGACGCCCGGCGCGAGATTTGCGATGGCGCGCTCTTCATTCGCGGCAACCGGATCGAACGCGTGGGCACCACGGGCGAACTGCCGCCCACGGCCGATACCGTGATCGACCTCGCGGGCCATGTCCTGCTGCCGGGTCTCGTCAACACGCACCATCACATGTTCCAGACGCTCACGCGTGCGGTTCCCGCGGCGCAGGACGGCGAGCTCTTCGGCTGGCTGAAAGCGCTCTATCCCATCTGGGCGCGACTCACGCCGGACGCCATCCGCGTTTCCGCGCTCACCGCCATGGCGGAATTGATGCTGTCGGGCTGCACGACGTCGAGCGACCATCTGTACACGTTTCCGAACGGCTGCCGGCTCGACGACACGGTCGGCGCCGCCAGCGCCATCGGCCTCCGTTTTCACGCCACGCGCGGCGCGATGAGTCTCGGCGAGAGCCGAGGCGGCCTGCCGCCCGACGCATTGACCGAGGATGAGGACGCGATCCTGCGCGATGCGAGGCGGGTGATCGAGACCTTCCACGATCCGGCGCCACGCGCGATGGTGCGGATCGGCGTCGCGCCGTGCTCGCCGTTCAGCGTCACGGAAACCTTGATGCGCGAGGCGGCGCGCCTCGCCCGCAGTTACGGCGTGCGCCTGCACACGCATCTGGCGGAAAGCGCGAACGACGTCGCGTACAGCCGCGAGAAATTCAACAGGACACCGGCCGAATACGCCGAGGGGCTTGGCTGGACTGGTCCCGATGTGTGGCATGCGCACTGCGTGCACCTTGACACTGCCGGAATCGCGCTCTTCGCGCGAACGGGCACGGGAGTCGCCCATTGCCCGTGCTCCAACATGCGCCTGGCGTCGGGTATCGCACCCGTGCGGCGTATGCGCGAAGCCGGAGTGCGGGTCGGGCTGGGTGTCGATGGCAGCGCCTCCAACGACGGCAGCCAGATGCTGGCCGAGGCGCGCCAGGCGCTGTTGCTCGCGCGGCTTTCCGGCGATCCCGGTGCGCTCTCGGCGCGCGACGCGCTGGAGATCGCGACAAGGGGAGGCGCGAGCGTGCTGGGCCGTGACGACATCGGCCACCTCGCGTCCGGAATGGCCGCCGATTTCGTCGCCTTCAGGGTCGACGGCCTAAGGCACGCCGGCGCGCGGCACGACCCGGTTGCGGCCCTCGTGTTTTGCGGCGCTGGGGACGTCGCGACTTCCGTGATCGACGGCCGCGTCGTCGTGCGGGAAGGACGACTGACGACGCTCGACCTTGGACCGCACGTCGAAGTGCACAACCGCATCGCCCGACGGCTGCTGGTCTAGCGTGCGGCGCTTCAGCGCTTCTTGCGGGACCGTGCTTTGTGAGGCCACACGGTCGCGAGGCGAAGCAGGTTGGTGGTCCCGGCGCGGCCGAACGGAACGCCGGCCGCGATCACGACGTTGTCCCCCGCTTTCGCGAAGCCTTCCTCGAGCGCCGTCTTGCAAGCGAGGTCGGTCATCGTGTCGACGTCGGCGATCTCCCGCGTCAGCACGGAATGCACGCCCCAGACGAGGGCCAGCCGCCGCGCGGTCGAAAGCTTGGGCGTGAGGCTCAATAGCGGCGCCTCCGGCCGCTCGCGCGACGCGCGAATGCTGGAGGACCCGGAGTGCGTGTAGATGACGGTCGCCGCGGCGGAAACGATATGCGCGGCCGCGCGCAGCGAATGCATGATCGCGTCGGCGGCAGTGGCCTGTGGCTCCGAATGCTGCGCGTCGGTGAGCGCGCGGTAGTGATCGTCGTGCTCGACCTCGCGGATGATCCGATCCATGATCTCGACCGCCTCGAGCGGATGCTGGCCCGACGCCGATTCGGCCGACAGCATCACCGCGTCGGCGCCGTCGTAGACCGCCGTCGCGACGTCGGAGGCCTCGGCCCGCGTGGGCACCGGCGAGGTGATCATCGATTCCAGCATCTGGGTAGCGACGATCACCGGCTTGCCGGCGCGGCGGCAGGCGCGCAGGATGCGCCGCTGAACCGTGGGCACCTGTTCGGGGCGCATCTCGACACCCAAGTCGCCGCGCGCCACCATGATGCTGTCGGCCTTCCCGACGATGGCGTCGAGCTTCGTGATCGCCATCGGTTTCTCGAGCTTGGCCATGATCCAGGCGCGATCTCCGATCAGCGCGCGCGCTTCGTCGATGTCCTCCGGCCGCTGCACGAACGACAGCGCGACCCAGTCGGCGCCGAGCTCGAGGCCATATTCGAGGTCGCGGCGATCCTTGGCCGTGAGCGGGGACAGCGGAATGATCGCGTCGGGAATGTTGACGCCTTTGCGCTCCGACAGCTTGCCGCCCACCATGACGCGGGCCATCGCGTAGCCGTCGCCGCTGTGTTCGACCTCGAGGCGCAGCTTGCCGTCATCGAGCAGAAGCTGCAGGCCGGGCTTCAGGATCGCAAAGATCTCGGGGTGAGGCAGGCAGACACGCTTGGCGTTGCCCGGAGACGGATCGAGATCGAGCCGGAGCGTCTTGCCTTCCTGGATCGACACCGGACCGCGCGCGAACGTGCCGACGCGAAGCTTCGGGCCCTGCAAATCCATGAGAACACCGATCGGCCGGCCGGCTTTCGCCTCGACCGCGCGAATGGCCTCCATGCGCTTCCGGTGATCGGCCGGGGTGCCGTGGCTGAAATTGAGGCGGAAGACGTCGACACCGCCATGGAACAGTGCGTGGATCATCGCGGGCGTGGAGCTGGCGGGTCCGAGTGTCGCGACGATCTTGGCGTTGCGTTGGCGGCGCATGCGGTGCTTTCGCGGGCTCGTGAAGCGTTGGCGTGGGGCGCCAGGTTACGGGCTTTGGCCGATCTCGTGATTGGCCATGATCTCGAGTGAGCGCACCAGCGCCGAATGATCCCACGCAGCACCACCGTGCGCCGCGCAGGCGTTGAAGAGCTCCTGCGCCGTCGCCGTGTTGGGAAGCGACACGCCAAGGAGCCGTGCGCTCGCCAGCGCGAGATTCAGGTCCTTCTGGTGCAATTCGATGCGGAAGCCGGGAGCGAACGTGCGCTTGATCATGCGCTCGCCATGCACTTCGAGGATGCGTGACGACGCGAAGCCTCCCATCAGCGCCTGTCGCACCTTGGCCGGATCGGCCCCTGCCTTCGACGCGAACAGCAGGGCCTCGCCCACGGCCTCGATGTTGAGCGCGACGATGATCTGGTTCGCCACCTTGCACGTCTGGCCGTCGCCGTTGGCGCCCACCAGCGTGACATTCTTGCCCATCAGGTCGAAGAGCGGCTTGACCTTCGCAAACGTGTCCTCGGAGCCGCCGACCATGATGGTCAGCGAGGCGGCTTTGGCGCCGACTTCGCCGCCGGACACCGGCGCATCGAGGTATTGGCACCCGAGTTCGTTGATGCGCTTCGCGAAATCCTTGGTCGCGAGCGGCGAGATCGAACTCATGTCGACGACAATCTTGCCGGGCGCGAGGCCGCGGGCGACGCCGCTCACGCCGAACAGCACGTCCTCGACGTGCGGCGTGTCCGGCACCATGATGAAGACGATATCGCTCGATTCCGCGACCTCTTCGCTCGACTCGCATGCGGTGGCGCTCTTTTCCAGCAGCGACGCGGGAATGCTCCGGCGGCTGTATGCGAAGAGCGAATGGCCGCCCGCGATGAGGTGCCCCGCCATGGGAGTCCCCATGATTCCGAGGCCGATGAATCCGATTCTTGCCATGAGCTGCTCTCCGTTGTTGGCGGCGGTCGAGTGCGACGATCAGCGGTACGGCGCGATCCACGACAACCCGGCGGCGGTGGTCGTCGCGGGCTTGTATTCGCAGCCGATCCAGCCCTCGTAGCCCAGCGCGTCGATGTGGCGGAACAGGAACGGGTAGTTGATTTCGCCGGTTCCGGGTTCATTCCTTCCCGGATTGTCGGCGAGCTGCAGGTGGCCGATGCGCGCGAGGTTCGCCTTGATCGTGTTCGCGAGCTCGCCCTCCATCCGTTGCATGTGGTAGATGTCGTACTGGACGAAAAGGTTGTCGCTGCCGGTGGCGGCGATGATGTCGAGCGCCTGATGCGTTCGCGACAGGAAGAATCCCGGAATGTCGAACGTGTTGATGGGCTCGATCAGAAGCCGCAAGCCCTCGGCCTTGAGCTTGGCCGCGGCAAACGCGAGATTGGCGACGAACGTCGCTCGCGCGGCGTCTGGCGCGACGCCTTGCGGCACGATTCCGGCGAGACAGTTCAATTGCGGCACACCGAGAGCCGTGGCGTACTCGATGGCTTTGCCTACGCCGTCCTGGAATTCGCCGACGCGGTTGGGGTGGCACGCGATGCCGCGTTCGCCCGCTTCCCAGTTCCCTGCCGGAAGGTTGTGCAACACGAGCGAGAGACGATTGCGGGAGAGTCGTTGCGCGATCTCAGCGGCGGGAAACGCATAGGGAAACAGGAATTCCACGCCACGAAAGCCGGCCGCGGCGGCGGCATCGAAGCGCTCGAGAAACCCGTGCTCGTTGTAGAGCATCGTCAGATTGGCGGCGAACTTGGGCATAGTCGTCAGGAAGCGTGGAGGTGATATCCGACCGACCTCGATAGTGCGGATTTCAAGCCGTTTCGGCTCATCGGAGTCGGCCATGGATGGGTTTGCTAGGTCGTCGTCTGCGCATCGTCGTTGGCGGCGCGCAGACAAACATTATCACGCATATTCAGCCCGCCCATGGAATTCTGCCGGTATGGCGAACTGCCAAGGAAGCGCGGGCGCTCGCCAATACGAGGGCGTGCAACGGCTGGTCGGGGGCGCAGGCGCCCACGGTCGATCATGCCCTTGCCAATGCAACCCGTGAGCGTACGATTGGCGATGGTCGATACCGATCAACTCCAGAGGAATTCACTCCATGCTTGATGCCGTGATCGTTTCCACCGCGCGCACGGCGATCGCCAAGGCGTATCGAGGTGCACTGAATAACACCAAGTCGCCCACGATGATGGCGCATGCGATTGCGCACGCCGTGGCGCGAAGTCGCGTGGAACCCGACCGCATCGACGATGCGGTGATCGGGACTGTCCTTGCGGCAGGCACCGCGGGCTACAACATCGCGCGCCTTTCCATGGTGGCCGCGGGCATGCCGGTGAGCGTCGCCGCGCAATCGATCGACCGCCAATGCGCGTCGGGACTGATGGCCATCGCGACGGCCGCCAAGCAGATCATGGTGGACGGCATGGAGATCGTCGTGGCCGGAGGCCAGGAGAACATCTCCGGCGTGCAGAACCATTATTTCGAGTGGATGCGCAAGGAAATGGATCCGAACGTGATTCGGCACGCGCAGCATGCTTACATGCCGATGCTGGAAACCGCGGAGTTCGTGTCGCGGAAATATGGCATCTCCCGGGAGGCGCAGGACATCTACGCGCTGAGCTCGCAACAACGCACGGCGGCCGGCCAGGAGCAGGGCAAGTTCGACGCCGAAATCGTCCCCTTTACCACCACCATGTCGGTCACCGACAAGGCGACCGGACAGGTATCCCACAAGGAGGTCACGCTGGCGAAGGACGAAGGCAACCGGCCAACGACGACACTCGAGTCGTTGGCTTCGCTGGCGCCCGTCATTGAAGGAGGCACCGTAACCGCGGGAAACGCGAGCCAGCTCTCCGACGGCGCCAGCGCGTGTGTGCTGATGAGCGCCACGTTGGCCGAACGCCAGGGCCTGGCGCCAATGGGGATTTATCGCGGGATGGCCGTTGCGGGCAATCCCCCGGAAGAAATGGGCATCGGACCCATTTACGCCGTTCCCAAATTGCTGAAGCTGCATGGCCTTCGCATCGGCGACATCGGCCTTTGGGAATTGAACGAGGCCTTTGCCTGCCAGGCACTCTATTGTCGCGATCAACTTGGCATCGACCCGGACAAGTTCAACGTCAACGGCGGGGCGATTTCAATCGGGCATCCCTACGGCATGAGTGGCGCGCGCCTGACGGGTCACGCGCTGATCGAAGGGAAGCGCCGCAATATTCGCTATGCGGTTGTAACCATGTGCGTGGGAGGAGGGATGGGGGCCGCCGCACTATTCGAGATCGTTTAGGTGGGTCCGACAACGGCAAGGGTCAGACCGTCAAAGGCTGATCATCGGCTCACCCTAATCCAGCATCGCGGCAACCGCCGTCGGCGCATCGGCAAGGCTCCCCGCCAATTCCTCGAACTCGACCACTTTGTCGATCTCGGTGCCCATGGCGATGTTCGTGATCCGCTCGAGCATGATCTCGATGACGACCGGGACCTTGTGCTCGGCCATCCACTTCTCCGCCTGCTGGATCGCGGGGTCGATCTCCTCCTGCCGGTTCACGCGAATCGCCTTGCAGCCGAGGCCTTCGGCCACGGCGACGTGGTCGACGCCATAGCCCTTCATCTCGGGAGCGTTGATGTTATCGAACCCGAGCTGTACGCAATAATCCATATCGAAGCCGCGCTGCGCCTGCCGGATGAGGCCGAGGTAGGCATTGTTCACGACGACGTGGATGTAGGGCAGGTTGAACTGGGCGCCGACGGCGAGCTCTTCGATCATGAACTGGAAATCGTAATCGCCCGACAGCGCGACGATCCGGCGGGAGGGATCGGCGACCCGCACGCCGAGCGCCGCGGGAATCGTCCATCCCAGCGGGCCGGCCTGGCCGCAGTTGATCCAGTGTCGCGGCTTGTAGACGTGCAGGAACTGCGCGGCGGCGATCTGGGAGAGCCCGATCGTGGTGACGTAGCACGTATCCTTGTCGTCGAACGCGCGGTTCAAGCACTGGTAGACGCGCTGCGGCTTCATCGGCACGTTGTCGAAGTTGGTCTTGCGCAGCATCGTCTTCTTGCGCCCTTGGCATTCCTCCAGCCAGGCATCGCGCTCCTTGAGCCGGCCGGCCGCTTTCCATTCGCGCGCGACGGCGACGAAATGCACGAGCGCTGCCTTGGCGTCCGAGACGATCCCGAGATCCGGTCCGAACACGCGGCCGATCTGGGTAGGCTCGATGTCGACGTGGACGAACTTGCGGCCCTTTGTATACACGTCGATGGAGCCCGTGTGGCGGTTGGCCCAGCGGTTGCCGATGCCGAGCGCGAAGTCGGAGGCGAGCATCGTGGCGTTGCCGTAGCGGTGGCTGGTCTGCAGGCCGACCATGCCCGCCATCAGCCGGTGGTCGTCGGGGATCGTGCCCCAGCCCATCAGCGTCGGAATCACGGGAACTCCGGTGATCTCCGCGAACTCGACCAGGAGCTCCGCAGCGTCGGCGTTGATGACGCCGCCGCCGGCAATGATCAGCGGTCGTTCGGCGTCGCTCAGCATCGCCATCGCCTTTTCGATCTGCGCGCGCGTCGCCTTGGGCTTGTAGACCGGCAGCGGCTCGTAGGTGTCGATGTCGAACTCGATCTCGGCCACCTGCACGTCGAACGGCAGATCGATCAGCACGGGACCCGGCCGACCCGATCGCATCAAGTGGAACGCCTGCTGAAACGCCCGCGGCACTTGCGCCGGCTCGCGCACGGTGACCGACCACTTGGTGACCGGCTTCGAGATCGATTCGATGTCGACGGCCTGGAAGTCCTCCTTGTACAGCCGCGCGCGCGGCGCCTGGCCGGTGATGCAGAGAATCGGAATGGAGTCCGCCTGCGCGGAGTAGAGGCCGGTGATCATGTCGGTCCCGGCCGGACCGGACGTCCCGATGCACACGCCGATATTGCCGGCCATCGCGCGGGTGTAGCCCTCGGCCATATGCGACGCGCCCTCGACGTGCCGCGCAAGCACATGCGCGATGCTGCCCCGCCGCTTCATCGCGGCATACAGCGGATTGATCGCGGCGCCCGGTATGCCGAACGCGCACGTGATCCCTTCCTTTTCCAGCACGAGGACGGCGGCGTCGATTGCGGTCATGCGGGCCATGGCGACTCCGATCAAGCGGTCGATGCGTGCCAGGAAGTGTATTGCGGATGCAATCCTTTGATAATATCCAAATCCGGTACATTGATTCGATACCATTGGTACCGAATGGATCGATTCAAGGAAATCACGTCGTTTGTCGGAGCCGCCGACAAGGGAAGCTTCGCCGCCGCGGCGGTGGAGGAGGGGCGCCGTCTCCGTGCCGCGGTCCTACCTGCCGGGCCCCAGCACGACGGAACCGGACACGACGACCGTCACGGCGTTCTTCCCGCCTTCCGCCGGCACCGGCGGCGACGGGCCGCCCTCCGCCATCGCGGACATCGCCACGCCTCGAAACGCGACGGGCGGCGGCATGGGACCTTCGTTGCGCACCACGATCTGCCCGAGCTGGTAGCCCGGGAAACCGAGCCCCTTGGCGACGGCACGGGCCTTCTCCTGGAACTTGCCGAGGGCTTCGCTCAGCAGCGCCGCCTCGGCCGTCTCGCGGGCCTGGCGTGAGAGCGAAAACGTCATCGACCACAACTTGAGCGCCGGCTGCAGCGCGCCAGCGAGCGCCGTCGCGGCCTTGAAGTCGCGGCTTTCCAGCACGACGTCGGCCCGGATGCGCCAGCCGGTGATCTGGTTGGCGCGATCGTAGACCGGCGTGGTCTGGTAATTGCCGGAGCGCGTTTCGACCTTGGGCTCCCGTTTGGCGCGCGCCAGCGCCTCCTCGAGGCGGGTGTTGACGCGCGTCGCGAGCGCCGCCGGGTCCGGCCCTTGCTCCTCGACGAAAAGCGTCACGGTCAGGGTATCGGTGGGAACGTCGGCCGTCGCGCTCGCCTCGATCGTCACTACGTTGAAGAACGGTTGCTGGGACGGTTGCGCGGACGCGGCGGGCACCGTGGCCAAGGCGAGAAAGAGGCAGAGCAATAGGGTTCGCATGATGTTCCGGGATCGGGTCGCAATTGGAGTGTGAAACGGGACTTTAGTGCCAGATGATCAGCATGAGGTAGGCCATGAGCAGCATCAGGTGCACGGCGCCCTGGAGCACATTGGTCCGCCCGCTGGTGTAGGTGATCGTGCTCACGAACAAGGTGAGCAGCAGCATCGCCTGTTCGACCGGGTCGAGCCCCAGCACGACATTCGTATGATGCGCGAGCCCGATGATGACCACCGCCGGGATGGTCAGCGCAAGCGTCGCGAGCGCCGAGCCCAGCAGGATGTTCACCGCGCGTTGCATCTTGTTCGCGAGCGCCGCCTGGATTCCGCCCAGCCCTTCGGGCGCCAGCACCAGCGCGGCGACGACGAGCGCGCCGAACGCCGGCGGCGCGCCGAGTTCGTCCAGGCCGTGGTCCAGCAATACCGCGAGCTTCTCGACGAGATAGATGACGAGCGCCAGGTAAGCGACCAGCAAGACGACATGGCGCGGCGGGCTGCCGGGCTCGTGCGGTACCGCAGAATCCTCGACGGCGACCCGATCGCCCATCGACTCGTCCGCCAAATCGACGAAGTAGGAGCGGTGGCGCGTGGTCTGGATCGCCAGGAAGACGGCATAGAGCCCAACGCACATGACGATCAGGAATCCTTCCTGGACGCCGGAGAACGTCGGTCCTGGTGTCGTGAACGTGAAATTCGGCACGACCAGGCCGAAGACGGCGAGCGATACGATGACGCTGAGATAGGCGTTGGCGCCGCGCAGGTTGTAGTCCTGCTCCTTGTAGCGCAGCGCGCCGAGAATGAGCGAAAGGCCGATGAGGCCGTTCAGCACGAGCATGACCACGGAGAACATCGTGTCGCGCGCGAGCGCCGGGTTCGGCTCGCCGGTGGTCATGACGATGCCGAGCGTCATGATCTCGATTGCCGCGACCGACAGCGTCAATATCAGCGTGCCGTAGGGTTCGCCCAGGATCTCGGCGAGAGCGTCGGCGTGCCGGACGACCGCCATCGAGCCCACGACGATCATGCCGAACAGCCAGGCGAAGACGAACGCCGACAGCGTCAAGTCGGGCAGGATGACCAGCCATCGCTTGCCGACGGCGACGAACACCGCGGCGGTCGCGACGACGGCGATCAGTGCGCGCTCATTCCTGAACCATTGGCGCACCACGATACCCCGCGTGCCAGTCATGGTGCACGCCCTGGCGCTACGCGTCGGCGCGGTCACTGGACTACCTTCGCGCTGCGCGCTCCGGTATTCGCCCTTGGGGCGGCCCTTCGGGCTCATGGCCCGCGCTCGACGGGGACAAGCTGCGGGTCCGTGGCGCCCGCGCCCGCGACCACCTCCACCTTGATCGGCCGGGCGGCATCGAATCGCACCTCGCGCTGCGGGAACGCGACGACGATGCCGGCCTCGGCCAGCCGTTTGTCGATGATGAAGCGGAGATCGCTCGCGACCTGCGCGCCGCTCACCTTGTCCGAGAGCTCGACCCAGAAGTAGAGCGTCAGCACCTGCGCGCTGTCGCCGAAGTCCTCGAACAGCACCTGGGGTGCGGGATTGGCGAGCACGTTGCCATGGCGCTTCGCGCAGTCCTCGATCGTCTCCGCGGCATCGCGCATCGGCGTGCCGTAGGCGACGCCCACTTTCACGCTGCGGCGCACCTTGCGGTCGTACAGCGTCCAGTTGGTGACCTTGTGCTCGAGCAACACCGAGTTGGGGACGAGCGTGTCCTGGCCATCGCCGCTGCGTACCGTGGATGAGCGCAGATCGACCGCGGTCACTACACCTGACACGCCGTCGATCTCGATGGTGTCGCCGATCTGCACGCGGCGCTCGACGAGCAGGATCATCCCGCTGATGAAATTCTTGATGATCGTCTGCGTGCCGAAGCCGACGCCGATCGCGAGCGCGCCGCCCAGGAAGGCAAAGACCGAAAGCGGTATCCGGGCGAGATTCAGCGTCAACAGCACGAGCGCGAACGACATCACGGCCACGGTCCAGCGGCGGAACGTGCGCACCCGCTCGGCGTTGAGGCCCCGCCGGACCATCCACCGTTCGGCGTGCCGCGCAAGCCGTCCGATGACCCAGTAGCCGAGCAGGAACAAGAGCAGCGCGCCGACGCTCTTGCCGACCGTGACGCCCCGCGATATCGTCACCTGCTGACCACCGACCACCGTCGTATCCTCGACGGCGAACAATTCGAATTCCCACACCGTGCGCGCGGCGTCCTTGAGGGAGAGCCACATGTCCATGGCGCGCGTGCGCCAGTCTCCCTCTCGCTCCTTCGCGACGCCGTCGGCCACCCAGCGCCGCAACGTCCGGTCGGCATCGTCGATCGTCGTCTGCACGCGCTCGAAGGCGGCAACGGTGTAGCGTGCCGCATTGACGGCGTCGACCTCCGGCGGCGCGGCGCCCGCGCTCAGATCGGCCTGCGCGAGGCGAGTCTCGGCCGCGCGCAATTGCGCGCGTGCCTCGCTGACCAGAATTTCGATGTAAACGCGCCATGGCGAAAGCGCTTCGGCCGCGGCTTGCACGCGTTGCGACGCGGCGTGCCGCTCGACAGGGTTCGCCGAGTTGAACATCAGATGGCGCTGTCCCCACATCTGGGCCAGGCCGTCGACGAAGCGCGGCAGGCCGGAGGCGATCTCGTTCTCGTAGCGCAGCGTGTCGTACCACGTCTGCGCGACGCGCAGCTTCGCCTGCGCCGTCGCCCTCTCGGGCGTGCCGGCCACGGATTTTTCCACGAGGCTCGCCGCCTCGTCGCGCTGGCGCTGCCGCTCCTGCAGTTGCCTGCCCAGCCGGATGCGGTCCTGCGCGATCGCCGCGTTGAAGTCCTTCAATCGCCGCTGCGCCTGTGCGAGGTCGTTCGCGTCGAATCGCGCATGCTGCATTCCGATCGCGATCTGCCGCGTCAGGCGGCGCAGCTCGGCCTGGCGCGCGGCGAGGTCCTCGGCCTTGGCTTCGCGCCCGAGCCGGGTGAGCAGAGCGCCGGCCGCGGCGGAGCGCACTTGCAAATCCGCAAGGTCGCGTCGCCACTGCTCGCGCTCGCGGCGGGCATCGCCGAAGGGCGCGTCGCGCGCGTCATTGGCGCGCCGCAATGCCTCGTCGGCACGATGCGTTTCCGCCTGTGCGCGCTCGAGCTCGCCGTCGAGATGGCGGGTGGCCGCTTCGAGCGACGCGATGTGTGCCCGCAGGATGTCGGCGTCGTCACGCCACTCGTCGACCAGCAGGATCGAATAAGGCGGGGGCGTCGTGAGGCCGGTCCACGACTGATCCGCGGCCTCGGCGTCGGCACGCGCTTTACGCAGCCGCGCGAGCTCCGCCTCCGCGTAAACGCGGCGGTCGTCGAGGTGCGCGAGCGTGATCAGTGCATCGCGCTCGAGCGCCGCTTCGGCGTCGGTGACGCCCTCCGGCGGTGGCGGGAGAGCCCGATCACGGTCCGCCCGGAAGTTGGCAATCAACCGATCGACGCGGGACTTCGCCTCAGGCGAATCCGGCTTGGGCGGCGCAGGCTGTTCCGTGCGCGCGCCTTCGCGCTGCGCGCCGAAAGGGGGCAGCCCTGGAATCTGTGCGGAGACCGCCAATGCCACGCCGAGCAGCACGATCGTGGCGAGCCCGTGCGCCCACGCAGGGCGCGACCGGATGAGCATCATGATGGCGACAACCTCGATACCACGGTGGCCGCCATTAGCGCCGGAATCGGTTTGGTGCGTCCATGGGCACTCGTTTTCCGCACTAGCCGCGCGGATTGTGCCACAGGGGAGATTACTCGTGCCGCAGAGCCTCGATCGGATCCATCTGCGCGGCCCGCCTCGCCGGGAAGTAGCCGAACAGGACCCCGATGCCCGCCGAAAACACGAACGACAGCAGATTGATCATGGGATCGAACAGGAAGGGCACACCCATCACGCCGGCCAGCACGATGGAGGCGGCGGTGGCGATGACAATGCCGACGATGCCGCCCATCGCCGCGAGCGTTACGGCCTCGATCAGGAATTGCAGCAGCACCTCGCGCTCCAGCGCGCCGATGGCGAGGCGCAAGCCGATCTCCCGCGTGCGCTCGGTGACGCTGACCAGCATGATGTTCATGATGCCGATGCCGCCGACCAGCAGGCTCACCGCGGCCACGGCACCGAGCAGCGTGGTCATCACCTTGGTCGTGCCCGACAACGTCTCGGCGAGCTGCTGCGTGTCGAGCACGTTGAAGTTGTCGTCGTCCCCTTGGGCCAGTTTGCGGCGTTCCCGCAGCAGTTGCCCGAGGCTCGCCTTGAGCCGCGCCGGGTCCGTGCCGTCCTCCATCGACACCAGGAGCGTCCCGATCCTCTGATTGCCCGTCACGCGGCGCTGCAACGTGTGAAGCGGCACGATCACCGTATCGTCCTGGTCGTTGCCCATCGCGGCCTGGCCCTTCGACGCCAGCACGCCGATCACTTCGCAGGAGAACTGCTTGATGCGCAATTGCTCGCCGAGGCCGCGCGTGCCGCCGTAGATTTCCCGGCGGACGGTTTCGCCGATGATGCAGACGGCGCCGCCGGCAGTTTGCTCTTCGTCGGTGAACATGCGTCCCGAGGCCAGCCGCCAGTTGCCGATCTCGAACCAGCGATTGGTGCTGCCGGTGACGCTGGTCGACCAGTTGCGGCCGTTGGCCACCACCGTCACGCTGGCGCGGCCTTCGGGCGCCACCGCCGCAACGCCGCCGATCTGCGCCTGGATCGCATCGGCATCGGCCTCCTTGAACGTCGGCGCGCCCGCGCCTCCGCCGGGCCCCTGCCGCTGGCCCGGGCGCACCATCAGCAGGTTCGTGCCGAGGCTCGAAATCTGCATCTGCACGGCCTGCGTAGCGCCGTGGCCGAGCGTGACCATCGTGATCACCGCGCTCACCCCGATCACGATGCCCAGGATGGTCAAGAAGGAGCGCAGCAGGTTGCGGCGGATCGAACGCAACGCGAGCAGCAGCGAACTCAATAGCATCAGCGGATCTCCGCCCGGGCCGCCGGAGGGCGCGGATGCGCCGGGCGCGTATTGGGAGCGTCGCTTTCGATGAGGCCATCGACGAAGTGCACGACGCGCTTCGCATAGGCCGCCATGTCGGGCTCGTGCGTGACCATCAGCACCGTGATCCCGTGTTCCACGTTCAGGGCCACGAGCAGGTCCATGATCTCGGCGCTGCGCTGGGTGTCGAGGTTGCCGGTGGGCTCGTCGGCAAGCAAGACGGCGGGTTCAGTGACGATGGCTCGGGCGATCGCCACCCGCTGCTGCTGTCCGCCGGAAAGCTCGCTCGGTGTGTGGTCCTTGCGGTCACCGAGGCCTACCGAGTCCAGGGCTTTGGCCGCGGCTGCGCGCCGCACTGTGGCGGATTCGCCGCGATACAGCAGCGGCAATTCGGTGTTCTCCTGCGCGGAGGTTCGCGCCAGCAGGTTGAAGCCCTGGAAGACGAAGCCCAGGTAACGGCGGCGCAATCGCGCGCGCTGGTCACGCGACAGCGCTTCGACGTGCGCGCCGAGGAAAAGATACTCTCCGGTCGTCGGCGTATCGAGGCAGCCGAGGATGTTCATCGCCGTCGATTTGCCCGAGCCGCTGGGACCCATGATCGCGACGAACTCGCCGGCGCTGATGTCGAGATCGATGCCCTTCAGCGCCATCAGCTCCGCCTGGCCGGTGCCGTATTTCTTGGTGACGCCGCGCAGGCGAATGAGCGGCGCGCCGGGATTCACTGCGCGCATGCTGGACGGTGCGTCGCGAGAGGGGACGACGCCAGACAGCGCGCGATTTGCGGCGCCTGGCGCGAGTGCCGCCCGCGGCAGCACCTTTGTGCTCATTTCGCCGCCGAGGATTTCTGGTCGGTGATGACCTGCATGCCTTCCTTGAGGTCGCCAGCGGCGATCTCGGTCATGCGCCCGTCGCTGATGCCCGGCGTTACCGCCACGGCGACGGCGACCCCGTCGCGCAGCACCCAGACCTGGCGCGCCGTCGCGGTGCTGGCGCCGTCCGCGGCGGAGCTTCGTGGACCGCGTCTGGGCATGCGCGGCGTCAGGCTGGCGACGATCCCGCCTCCCTTCGCCGCCGGCGCGGAAGCACCCGCGGACGCCGGCTCGAAACGCAGGGCGGTGTTCGGCACCAGCAGCACGTCATTGCGGTTCGTCGCGGTGATCGTCGCCGTCGCCGTCATTCCCGGGACGCAGGCTCAAGTCGCCGTTGTCGACGTCGAGGTACGTGACGTAGGTGACGACATTGTCGGTGATGGTCGAGCCGTAGGCCACGCGTGTGACCACGGCCGGATACTTGCGGCCCGGATAGGCGCTGACGGTGAAGCTGCCTTTCTGGCCGACCGTCACCGATCCGACGTCCGCTTCGTCGACATTGACCTGCAGGCGCAGCTGCTTCAAGTCTTCGGCGACGGTGAAGAGCGTAACGGCCTGCAGCGACGCCGCGACCGCGTTGCCGGGATCGACGTTGCGCGTGAGAATCACACCGTCGGAAGGCGCGCGAATCGACGCTTTCGACAGGTTGATCTCGTCGGTGGAAAGCGCCGCCTGTGTATCGGTGACGCCCGCTCGGGCGGCCGCCTCATCGGCACGCGCGCGCTCGACCGTGGCGCGAGCGGTGTCGAGCTCGGTCTTCGAGGGCACCTTGCCGCCGGACAGTCGCGCGACTTCTTCGAAGCGACCGAGCGTGGCCTGCGCTTCCTTCACGGTGGCGACGGTCTGCGCGACCTTCGCGTTCGCGGCGGCCAGCGTCGCGCGGGAGCGCAGGATCTGGTCGCGCAGCTTCGCGGTGTCGAGCTCGACTAACACCTGGCCCTTCTTGATGCGGTCATTGACGTCGACATTGACCTTGAGCACGGTGCCCGGACAGCTCGCTGCCGATGGCAATCGAGCGTGTCGGCTGCAGCGTGCCGTTGGCGGTGACCGTCAGCGTGAGGTTGCCGCGACGCACGGGCTCCGTCGTGTAGCTCGGTGCGGCGCTCGCCTTCTCTTGCACTTGCCAATACCAGACGCCCGCGGCCGCCAGCGCAAGCAGCGCCACGCTCGCCCACAGCGCGGGACGCAGATACCAGGCGCGCGGCGCCGGCTCGTCGAGCAATGTCGCCGTGTCGGTTTCGGCCGCGCGGCGCTGATGCGGCGGCGGGTTGGACGACGACGGCAGGGGGGATCGGGGCGTTCATGAGGGTTTCGCGGACGCGGTCGCTGTCGTCGCTGTCTATTCGGATTCCAGCCGCCGCCCAGCGCCTTGTACAGGCGCACATGATCGGCGCCGAGGTCGATGGTGGCATTGGCCACACTTTCCTGCGTCGTGAGTTGCGTGCGCTGCGTGTCGAGCACCGTCTGGAAGTCCACGAGGCCGCTGCCATATCGCTGGCGCGCCAGAAGCGAAGCGTTGCCGGCGGCCTCGGCCGCGAGCTGCAGGTGCCCCAGACGATCGCGATCGCCTTGCAGGGCGACCAACGCATCCTCCACGTCTTTGAGCGCGGTCAGCACGGCCGCCTGGTACGCGGAATGCGCCTGGTCGAGCGCGGCCTGCTGGGCGCGAACCTGGGCGAGGAGGGCGCCGCCTTCGAAGATGGGCATCGTTACATTGGCGAGCAGCGAGCTTAGGACCGACGCGCCGCTGGTGAGCGAGCCCAGCGTGACCGAGGCCAAACCCAGCGCGCCGCCGATCCTGAACGACGGATAGCGCGCCGCATCCGCCTGCGCCACGCGGGCAATCGCCGCCGTCACCTGGTATTCCGCGGCCCGGACGTCGGGTCGCTGGCGAAGCGTCTCGGCAGGAAAACTGAGCGCCAGCGCGTCGGGCGCCTTCGGAATCGGGCCGGAACCCGCAAGCATCGTGGCCAAGGCGGCCGGCGGCTTGCCCGTGAGGACGGCGAGCGCATGCCGAGTCTGCTCGATGGCGGTCCGCAACGCGGGCAACAGCGCGCGGGTCTGTTCCGTCGAGGCGCGCGACTGCTCGGCATCGAGCGACGTGGCGAGGCCGGCTTGCACGCGCCACTCGGTGATCTGCAGCGTCTCGAGCTGGGTCTCCAAATTGTCCTCGGCGATCGCCATTCGAGCCTGCATCCCGCGCAGCGTGATGTAGTTGAGCGCCACCTCGGCGGCAATCGATACCCGCACGTCGCCCAACGTCGCGCCGCTCGCGCCTAGCGCAGCCTCGCTCGCATTCAAGGCGCTGCGATTTTCGCCGAAGATGTCGAGCTCCCAGCTCGCATCCAGACCCGTTCTGAAGCTGTTGCCGAGACTCTTTCCGCCCGCGCTGCTGCGCTGCGCCGACGCCGAGCCCGACACGAAAGGCAACAAAGCCGCGGCCGCCGAGACATCGCGCAGTGCGCGAGCCTGCCGCACGGCGGCCTCGGCGCTCGTGACGCTGGTGTTGGCCTGCATCGCCTGGCCGATGAGTTGGGCAAGCAACGGGTCGTCGAAGCGCAACCACCACTGCGCGAGGGACGACGTGCCGCTTGCCGCCGATACATCGTCGACTGACCAGGCGGCCGGCACGTCGAACGGAAGCGATTTGGCGTTCTGCGGGGACAGCGACGCGCACCCGTGCAGCGCCAGCAGCAGCACTGCCGCGATCGCCGCGAACCTCGGTCTGCGCCGAGCGCATTCGGATGGCTCAAGACGAATTGAAGGCATGGTTTGACCCACTTTTAGGCACTCGATGATGCCTCACTCATCTGGCAGGGTCTGTACAACAGCGCACTTAGCATAGGAGCGCCGCCACCCATCGATCGCGGCACGTCCTCACGGGACATGGACCGGGGATCGCGGCAACAATTGCGAAGGGTTACAACAAGTTACAAGCGCGGCTAATGATCGAAGCAGCGCGACAGGAACTGGGCGCGATGGGCTTCCGGCTTGAGCGGCGTATCGAAGACCTTCGTTGCTTCCCCATGCAGGAATTCGGCGTCTTCAGGATCGACGACGAACCAGCGGAGTTGCGGCGGAAACGCCTGGATCAGGCGGATATCGTCGACCAGGCGACCGAGGAACTCGGCCTTCGTCATCCCGTTGTCGCGCGCCTGGGCCGCATGGGCGATGAAATCGCCGCCTTCGAGGCATTCCTCGAGCGTGCGCGCATGTCCACCAGCCGGAGCGCCGGCGCTGGTCGCAAGGACGAAAAGCAGCAGGGCGGGCCACGCGCGCATCGGGTGTCCGGTTGGGACGATGTTACTCGATTGGCCGTCCCCGAGCATTGAGCAGGAAAGGCGACGTCACATAGGCCATGTCATTGGCGTTTCCGAGGTATGGTGGTGAACGATACTTAATTTGACATAATAACAATTATGCGACATTCAGCGTCACCTGATTTCGCGCGGCGAGATGGTAAGGATCCTTCGAGGAGAATAAGATTTCTCGGAAGACACTCGCGTACTGGAACGTCACGGGCCAGATCCAGGACTTTCCTGCCGAGTAATTCCCATTCTCCGTAACAATTCTCACATCCTGATCTGGGGCCCCGATGTTGCACGGGATTTTCGACTGTTATTCAATCGCTTGCAATGCGTGTCTAATGTTGCGCTTCAACGTTTCAGGTGCGACGCAATGCAATGCAACGCTGGTCAATTGGCAAATCCGTTGAATCGGTCGATGGGCCCTATTGTTGGGATGCCAGCCGCATGCAGGCTGGCGCGGATCATTGGTGATTGGTACCTTCGCAAGATAGACGAGCAGCCGAACGAGGTGCAAACGATATGAAAAAGAGCGCAACGGCCAAGGGCGAAACCCCTTCTCGGCTGATCGACGCGAGGATCAAGGAACTGGACGACTGGAGGGGCAAGACGCTCGCCCATGTCCGCGCGCTCATCAAACAGGCTGATCCTCAGGCGGTCGAGGGGTGGAAGTGGAGAGGCGTTCCGGTTTGGTCTCACGATGGACTGATCTGCACCGGCGAGACGTACAAGAGCGTCGTGAAGCTGACTTTCGCCAAGGGCGCTTCGCTGAAGGACCCTGCAGGACTATTCAACTCCAGCCTTGAAGGCAACACCCGGCGCGCTATCGATTTGCACGAGGGTGATGAAATAGATAAGGATGCCTTCAAGACGCTCATACGCGCCGCTGCAGCCCTGAACAAGTCAACGGCCCGATAGTCGAATCCGGCGCCTCATGAGTTGGCGCCTAGCGCCTGTCAACTCGCGGCGGCGGCGACAGCGAGAATGCCGACCACTATTGCCCCTGCGGCCAACCCGATGCTCCTTACCGCCGATGCCTCGGGTCGAAAACCGACCACGCGGCAAGCAAGATCGCGAGAATGCCCGCTGCCGCGACTACGAGCGATTCAATCTCATCGCCAGAACTCCACTCGTAATAAGATCAGCGCCGCCGCGCCAATTCCGAGCGCCATAATTGCGCGCACGTCGAGCCCCTTGATACCGCAATCGATGCGGTCAAAGCCGCGCCGGGCGATCTCGTCGGCGAGCCGCGGAAAATCGTAACCCTCCACTCGTCGTCGCGCAGCTTCAGCGCGTTGCATCGGACGAGCGGACGGACATCCCGAAATATCGCGTCGTCGCCAAAACGCACCCGCAGGTCCGCCGCCAGCCGACCAGCGGCTATCTCGGTGTCGCTACGGCGATAGCTGATGAAAATCCGTGACATTGTCCAGGATGCACCCGAGCGGGGTTCGCCGGATCTCGGTTTGAGTATCCACCGTTCTCCCCGCCGTCAGGGCTCATTTTTCCCGACCCCGACAACCATTCCGAGGTTTCGACTTTTGCCCTTTCTCTGCGGTTCGTCCGACAGATCTTATTTCACAGGCGTTCGTAGCTACAATCGATAGGCGACGCCGGCGCGCTCGGCTTCTGCGGAGGGTCGGGTCCGGTCCGACGCCGGCTGGAGCGCCCCGCCCAGGATCTCGTCGAGTTCCCGGCCTTCGACAGTTTCGTGGTCAAGCAAGCTGCCGGTCAGTGCTTCCAGAGTCTCTCGATGCGCGTGAACCCGTGCGAGGGATCGCGCCTCGAGCGTCTTCAGCAGCGCCCGGGTTTCCGCAATGGCGCCGTCTGCCAAGGCGGCTGAGGATAGCCCGATGCTTGAGCCGTTGAACGGTCCATATTCATCGCTGAATCCGAATTCGGTGACCATCCGATAGGCAAGCTGCGAGGCGCGCTCGAGATCGTTGGCCGCGCCGCTGGACGGAACGCCGTAGACCGCCAGCTCGGCCGCGCGTCCTGCCAGCAGCATCTCGATCCGGGATTCGAGCTCCACCCGGGTCAGCAAGTTGCGGTCTTCCTCGTAGTTGACCATCGTCACGCCCAGGGCTCGGCTGTGCGGCATGACCGTGACCTTTTCCACAGTCCCGACGTTGAGAACATGCGCGACGATCGCATGTCCCGCTTCGTGATAGGCACAACGGACGCGTTCGGCCTCCGTCATCAGCACTTCCGGAGTGGGCGCTCCAAGCAACTGCTGGGTGATCGCCGCGAGAAAGTGATGCTGCTCCACTGCGTTGGCGCTGTCGCGGGCGGCCAATCGCGCGGCCGACATCACCGTGGCGGCGATTGCGGCCGGAGAAAGACCGGTCGTGCGTCGCGCCAGAGCCGTGAAGTCCGCGCTGGCGACAGGAACCTTCTGGGCGTAGAGCTCGAACAGCGCCTTCCGATCGCCGAGCGCCGGCAGCGCGAGCGTGCATTTGCGATCGAAGCGACCTTCACGCAATAGTGCGGCGTCGACGTTTTCGGGGTGGTTGGTCGCCCCCAGAACGACCACGCGCTCGGAGGCGGCGAAACCGTCCATCTCGGACAGCAGAGCGTTGATGATGCGGTTATTCTCCATGGACGCCGCGTCGTCATCGGATGAGCGGCGGCCGATACCATCGATCTCATCGATGAATATTACGCAGGGCGCATTCGCGCGCGCCGTCTTGAACAGCTTCTTGACCTTCGAGATGCCGTTGCCGAGAAATTTGTCGCTGAAATCGCTGCCGACGATCGCGATGAATGCCGACCCCGATTCGCCCGCCAGGGCCTTTGCCAGCAGCGTCTTGCCGGTGCCCGGCGGGCCGGAGAGCAGCACACCGCGGGCCGGTTGCGCATTGAGCTTGGTGTAGGCCGTGTGGTCGCGCAGCGTCAAGACCATGTCCCCGAGTTCTCTCTTGGCCTCGCGCACGCCGACGATGTCGGTGAAACGCAGCTTCGGCTTGCTCACCGTGGAAAATCCTGCGATCGGTCCCATCATGTTTCGCAGAGGAACCACCAGCACGCCTATGAGCAACAGCGTGAGGATCAGACTGAGCGACACCGACCCGAGCAACCCGTTGGCCGCGCGCGACCACACATCCAGGTTCGGATTGATATTTTCGTGCAGCGCGTAGAGTGTTCCATTTTGCGCGAGCCAGGTTTCGAGGGCCGCCAATCGGTGGTCGCTCTTGAACACAAAGTATCTGGTGTCGTTTTTGAGCGTAATCAGGTAAAGGTTGGTCCCCTCCCCCACCGTGGAGACTTGGCCGTCCCCGAGGTCGTGGACGAACGCGCCCAGGTCGCGCTCGGTGTGCAACCAGCGTGTCGGGTCCTCAAGCATCGATCGGACGACTGGATCGGTGCGCTCGTATTTTGCGAGGTTTCCCAGAGCAAGCAGGCCGATGACGAGCAGGATCGCCAGTCCTACGGTGGACAGGATCAGAATGTTTTTTCGATTCGGCATGGCGTCAGAAGGGCGGATGGGTGCATCGCCCTACGAGCAAGATCAATGCCAATGTCATGACCTGCGCCGAATCGGCCGGCAACTCCGGGTTCGCACCTTCTAACCCGCCTTCGTAACGTCGGGTCTACTCTCTCAGGATCGCAAGCGCCTCCTCAACCCGATCGACGCCAATAACATTAATTTTTTCAATGGCTTGTTTAGGCTTATTGAGATTCGGGATCAACACCTGACGGAAGCCCAGCTTGGCGGCTTCCTTGATCCGTTCCTGGCCGCGCTGCACGGGCCGGATCTCGCCGGCCAAGCCCACTTCACCAAAGACCAGAGTCTTTGCCGGGAGCGCTCGGCCCGTCAAGGATGAATGGACCGCGAGCAGGATCGCGAGGTCGGCCGCCGGCTCGTTGATGCGCACGCCGCCGACGGCATTGACGAAAACATCGTAGCCGGCGGTCTCGACGCCACCATGCCGGTGCAGCACGGCAAGGAGGAGCGACAGCCGCTGCGGATCGAGGCCGACCGACAATCGCTTCGGCATCCCGCCTTGGACGGGATCGACGAGGGCCTGGATTTCCACCAGCAGCGGACGCGATCCTTCGATCGTCGCGACTATCGCCGACCCCGGGACGTTCTCGCCGTGCTGCGACAGGAACAGCGCAGAGGGATTGGCGACGCCCCGCAATCCGCGCTCGGTCATCGCGAATACGCCGAGCTCGTTCGCGGCGCCGAAGCGATTCTTGATCGCGCGCACGAGGCGGAAGCTCGAATGCGTGTCGCCCTCGAAATAGAGCACGGTGTCGACAATGTGCTCCAGCACGCGCGGGCCGGCGATCGCGCCTTCCTTGGTGACGTGGCCGACGAAGATGACGACGATGTGGCGCTGCTTGGCGAGCCTTGTCAGCTGCGCCGCGCATTCGCGCACCTGCGCCACACTGCCCGGCGCCGAGGCCAGCGCTTCCGTGTAGGCGGTCTGGATCGAGTCGATGACGACCACCTCGGGCGCCTCGGCGCCCATGGTCGCGATGATCGCTTCGAGGTTCACCTCGGCCAGCAGTGACACCGGGGCATTGATGAGGCCGAGCCGCTGCGCCCGCAGCGCGACCTGCTCGACCGATTCCTCGCCGGTCACATAGAGCGTCTTTTTCGCGGCGCCCATCGCGGCCATCGCCTGCAGCAACAGCGTCGACTTGCCGATGCCGGGATCGCCGCCCAGCAGGATCACCCCCCCTGGCACGAGCCCGCCTCCGAGCACGCGATCGAACTCCTCGAGGCCGGTCGGAAACCGCGGGGTCTTCCTGGCATCGACGCTGCCCAGCGGGCGCACGGTCGATGCCTTGCCGGCGACCGACTGGAACCGCGTGGCCGGCGTGGCGGCGACGGTTTCCACGAGCGTGTTCCACGCGTTGCAGCTCGGGCACTGGCCCTGCCATTTCGGAGCTTGGCCGCCGCATTCGGTGCAACTGTAGACGGTCCTGGCTTTGGCCACGGGAAGGCCGGCGAAATTACGCCAACTCGTCGGGCGTGGCGACCGCGGTTCCCAGCTTGCCGACGACGACGCCGGCGGCCTCGTTCGCGATGCGCACGGCCGATGGCAGATCCGCGCCGGCGCCGAGCAGCGCGCCGAGGGCGGCGATGACGGTGTCGCCCGCGCCCGAGACGTCGTACACCTCGCGCGCCACTGCCGGAATGTCGAGGGCGCCGTCCGCCGTGTACAGGCTCATGCCCTCCTCCGAGCGCGTGATCAGCAGCGCCGTGACACCGAGGGCGGCGCGCAGCGCAAGCGCCTTGGCAGTCATCTCGCCGGCATCGCGCCAGCGCCCGACCACCTGCCGGAACTCGCCGCGATTGGGCGTGATCACCGTCGCGCCGCGGTACCGTTCCCAATCGTCGCCCTTGGGGTCGACCAGCACCGGCTTTCCCTCGGCGCGCGCCCGCTCGATCATCGTCGCGATGTGCGCAAGCCCGCCTTTGCCGTAATCGGACAGGATCAGGAGATCGGCTTTCGCGAGCAGGCGGTCGAAGTCGGCCAGCTTGGTCGCGAGCACCTCGTGCGATGGCGCGGTCTCGAAATCGATCCGCAGCAATTGCTGCTGGCGGGCCATGACCCGCATCTTGACGGTCGTGGGCAACGCCGGGTCGCGATGGAACGACGTTTCCACGCGGTCGGCGGCGAGCAGGCGCTCGAGCGTAGCACCGGCCTCATCGGCGCCGGTCACGGACAGGAGCGTCGTTCGCGTGCCGAGCGCCGCGGCATTGCGCGCGACGTTAGCCGCGCCACCGGGTCGCTCGTCGGTTCTGACGATCTTCACGATGGGAACCGGCGCTTCCGGCGAAATCCGTTCGACGTCGCCGAACCAGTAGCGATCGAGCATCACGTCGCCCGCGACCAGGATGCGGGTGCGAGCCGACCTGCTCGCGCCAGGTCGAGAATCGCGAGCTCGCGTCGGTCATCGGTGCACCCTTGGCGCTTCGCCCGGCGCGCTCATGCTATCGGCGCCCGATGGAGAAGTATTCGAGGCCCGCGGCCCGCACGAGCGCGGGGTCGTACAGGTTGCGGCCGTCGAACACGAGGCGCTCCCTCAAGGCGCCGCAAAGCGCCGCGAAGTCGGGACTGCGAAATTCTTTCCACTCGGTGACCACGACGAGCGCGTCGGCGCCCGCGACCGCGTCCATCGGCGTGGCGGCGAACTGGAGCCGCGGGGACACGCCGAGCGCCCGTCGCGCCGCCGGCATCGCGACAGGATCGTAGGCGACGATATCGGCACCGCGCAGGTTGAGCGCCGCGATGATGTCGAGCGACGGCGCTTCGCGCACATCGTCCGTATTCGGCTTGAACGCGAGCCCCCATATCGCGAATCGGCGGCCCTCGAGATCCGGGCCCAGGCGCGCGACGATCTTTTCGACGAGCCGGAGTTTTTGCGCCTCGTTCGCCGCATCGACGGCAGCGAGAATCTTGAGGGGCCGTCCGAGCTCCGTGGCGGTGTGCCGCAATGCCTTGACGTCCTTCGGAAAGCACGAGCCGCCGTACCCCACGCCCGGATACAGGAATTGCCAGCCGATCCGCGGGTCGGAGCCGATGCCCTGCCGGACGTGCTCGATGTCGGCGCCGAGCGCATCGGCGAGGTTGGCGAGCTCGTTCATGAACGAGATCCGGGTCGCCAGCATCGCATTGGCCGCGTACTTGGTGAGCTCGGCCGAGCGCACGTCCATCAGCAGCAACCGCTCGTGGTTGCGCTGGAACGGAGCGTAGACGGCGCGCATCGCGGCGATCGCGCGCTCGTCGTCGGCGCCGATGACGACGCGGTCGGGCCGCATGAAATCCTCGACTGCCGCGCCCTCCTTCAGGAATTCGGGGTTCGACACGACGGCGAACGGCGTGGCCGCGCCGCGCGATTTGAGCTCTTCCGCGATGGCTTCGCGGACGCGGTCGGCGGTGCCCACCGGCACGGTCGACTTGTCGACGATGATCTTGTACTCGGTCATCCGCCGGCCGATATTGCGCGCCGCGGCGAGCACGTGTTGCATGTCCGCCGAGCCGTCCTCGCCCGGCGGCGTGCCCACGGCGATGAACTGGAGCGCACCGTGCGCGACTGCGGCGTCCTGATCGGTCGTGAAATGCAGGCGGCCCGCGGCGACGTTGCGCTGAACCATCGCATCGAGCCCGGGCTCGTGGATGGGCACGCCCCCACGAGACAGGATCTCGATCTTCAGCGCGTCGGTATCGAGGCACAGCACGTTGTTCCCGACCTCGGCCAGGCAGGTACCTGTGACGAGCCCGACGTAACCCGTCCCGATCATCGTGATCTTCATGCGGCCTCGAGCAGCGACGCGTTGATCGCGGCGAGCGCGGCGACGGGGTCCGGCGCCAACGTGATCGGACGACCGATCACGAGGTAGTCGGCGCCGTTGGCGATCGCCGCCTCCGGCGTGATGATCCGCGACTGATCGTCGGCGGCGCTTCCGGCCAGCCGGATGCCGGGAGTAACGAGCTTGAAGTCCGGCCCCTGGGCGGCACGCAATGCGGGCGCTTCCTGCGCCGAGCAGACGACCCCGTCGAGGCCCCCGGCCGCGGCCAATCGCGCGAGGCGCAGCGCCTGCCGCGTCGTATCGCCCTCGACCCCCGTGTCCCGCAGGTCGGCATCCTCGAGGCTCGTGAGCACGGTCACCGCGATCAGCAGCGGGGGCGGCGTACGCCGCTCCGCCGCCGCTTTGTCGACCGCCGCACGTGCCGCCGCGAGCATCGCCGCCCCGCCGGCCGCATGCACGTTGAGCATCCACACGCCGAGGCGCGTCGCCGCCGCGCAGGCGAGGCCGACGGTATTGGGAATGTCGTGAAACTTGAGATCGAGGAAGACGCGAAAGCCGCGCGCGATCATCTCGCGCACCGGCTCCGGCCCAGCCGCGACGAACATTTCCTTGCCGACCTTGAGCGCGCAGGCCGCCGGATCGAGCCTGCCCGCGAGAGCCAGCGCGTCGGCAGGATCGGCGAAATCGAGCGCGACAATCACGCGCGGGTGAGATGAGGTCACGTCGGTAGACCTCTCATGCATAGCCATCCGGTGTTTCGGTGCGGCGCGGCGAGTAGGTCTCCCATTTGCCGCAGCCGGGACACCGCCAATAGTACTGGCGGGCACGGAAACCGCAGTGCTCGCACTTGTAGAGTCCGAGTCGCTTGATGTGCTGGCCGACCAGCTGCTTCACGAGCTCGAGGTCGTGCCGGCGCTCCGCCGGTGCCGCGAGCAGCTGCGCTTCGAGCAGGCGATCGAGACCGAGCAGCGTAGGGTTGCGCGCCAGCTCTTCCTTGATGAGAGTGCCCGCCGCCTCGGATCCTTCCTCGGAGAGCGTCAGCGTGAACATCGTGTTGAGGAGATCGAGCGACGGGTAGTCCCGCTGATACGCGCCCACCACGCGCAGCGCCTGCGCAGCCGCCCCCTGGCGCCGATAGGCATCGGCGAGCCGTTCGGCGACGAGCGACAAGAACGCCGGGTTCTGCGATTCGATTCGTTGCCACGCGGCGATGGCCGCCGACGGGTCGCCCTCCTGGATTTCGAGATCGCCGAGCAGCATCGTCGCACGGGCGCAAGCACGGTATTCGGCCAGCGCCAGATCGATATGGGCGCGTGCGGCCGCGATATCGGGCTTGAGCAGGTGGGCCTGCGCGATCTCGCAGTAGTAGTGCGCGATCTCGCGGAAATACGGCCGCTTGGCGATCGCCTCCATGCGCCGCGTCACCGCGATCGCCTTGGGCCAGTCCTTCTCCTGCTCGTAGATGGAAATCAGGAAGCCGAGCGATGCATGTTCGAACGGCGAGCCGTCGAGTCTGGTGAACAGTTCCTCGGCACGGTCGAGCAATCCCGCACGATGGAAGTCCTGCGCAAGCTCGAACAGCGCGGCCTCGCGCTTGTCCGCCGGGAGGTTCGGCCGGTCGAGCAGGTTCTGGTGCATGCGCGTCGCGCGCTCGATCTCTCCCTGCCGCCGAAACAGGCTCCCGAGCGCGAAATGCAGGTCGATCGTCTGCGGATCGACCTTGACGACTTCGATGAACGATTCGATGGCCTTGTCCGGCTGCTCGTTCAGCAGGAAGTTGAGCCCGCGAAAGTAGGACAGCGGCAGTGCGCGCGACTCGCGCAGCAGGTGCTTGATGTCGATCCGCGCCGCGATCCAGCCCAGCCCGAAGAACAGGGCGGGAATCGGCAGCAGCCACCACAGCTCGAAATCCATCGCCGCCGAGTTCAGCGGCCGGGCGGCCGTCTCGAAGGAGCGTGGGCGTCGTTCATCCGTCCGCGCGTTCAAAGCCGGGGCCGGAGCCTGGCGTGGTTCCCGGCACGGTGCCGGTATGCGCCCAGTCCGCGGCAGGTGCGCCGTCTTTGGCCCTCTGTTCGCGGCGCAACCGGTTGAGCTGGCGCGACAGGCGGGCGGAACGCATGGCGCCGGCCAGCAGCCCGGCTGCGGCGCCGATCGCGAACGCGATCAGCACGACGAAGATGAGCGGCGCCTGCCAGCTCCACCAATGGTAGAACTTGAGCGTCACCAGGTCCGAGTTCTGCAGCGACAGGAACAGGAGCGCCAGAAAGAGCGTGCTGCCGACGATCCAGCGCAGAACCTGCATCAAGCGCCCTTGAAATCGACCCGTTCGCGCAATTCCTTGCCGGCCTTGAAATGCGGGACGTGCTTTTCCGGCACCTGCACCTTGTCGCCGGACTTCGGATTGCGTCCGGTCCGCGGCGGGCGGTAATTCAACCCGAAACTGCCGAACCCGCGGATCTCGATGCGTTCCCCCTTCGCCAGGCTTTCGGCCATGGATTCGAGGATCATCTTGACCGCAAGTTCGGCGTCCTTGGCGACGAGTTGCGGGAACTGGGCCGCAAGGCGGTCGATCAGCTCCGATTTGGTCATCACGCTATCTGCTTATTCGGTGGTCTTGTTGTCCATCTTGGCCCGCAGGAGCGCGCCGAGATTGGTCGTCCCGGACGTCGTGCCAGCGGTATCGGCCTTGACGGTCTGGATCGCCTCCGTCTCCTCCGCGTGATCCTTGGCCTTGATCGATAGATTGATGCTGCGGTTCTTGCGGTCGATGTTGATGATCATCGCGCTGACCGGGTCGCCTTCCTTCAAGTGCGTCCGGATATCCTCCACGCGGTCGCGCGCGACCTCGGAAGCGCGCAGGTAACCTTCGACCTCGCCGTCGAGCGCGATGACCGCGCCCTTGCCGTCGAGCGAGCGCACCGTGCCCTTCACCACGTTGCCTTTGTCGTGCGTGGCGACGTAGTTCGTGAACGGGTCGCCGTCGAGCTGCTTGATGCCGAGCGAGATGCGCTCGCGCTCGACGTCGATCGCGAGCACCACCGCTTCGACGTCCGCGCCCTTCTTGTAGTCGCGCACCGCTGTCTCGCCGGGGAGCGACCAGGAAAGGTCCGACAGGTGGACGAGGCCATCGATGCCGCCGGGCAGGCCGACGAAGACGCCAAAATCGGTGATCGACTTGATCTGGCCGGTCACCTTGTCGCCCTTCTTGTGATTCATCGCGAAATCGTCCCAGGGATTCGACATGCACTGCTTCATCCCGAGCGATATCCGGCGGCGGTCCTCGTCGATCTCGAGGATCATCACCTCCACCTCGTCGCCCAGCTGCACGACCTTGGTCGGATGGATGTTCTTGTTGGTCCAGTCCATTTCGGACACGTGAACGAGGCCTTCGATGCCCGACTCGATCTCGACGAACGCGCCGTAATCGGTGATGTTGGTGACCTTGCCGAACAGGCGCGTGCCGGTAGGGTAGCGGCGCGACAGGCCCGACCCAGGGGTCCTCGCCCAACTGCTTCATGCCAAGCGAGACGCGGTTCTTCTCCTGGTCGAACTTGAGGATCTTCGCCGTGACTTCGTCGCCGACCGCCAGCACTTCGGACGGGTGCTTCACCCGGCGCCATGCGAGGTCGGTGATGTGGAGCAGGCCGTCGATTCCGCCCAGGTCGACGAACGCGCCGTAGTCCGTGATGTTCTTGACGATGCCCTTGACCACTGCGCCTTCCTGCAGCGTCGACAGGAGCTTCTCGCGCTCCTCGCCGAGGCTTGCTTCGAGCACGGCGCGACGCGAGACCACGACATTGTTGCGCTTGCGATCGAGCTTGATGACCTTGAACTCGAGCGCCTTGTTTTCGTAGGGCGTGGTGTCCTTGACGGGGCGGATGTCGACGAGCGATCCCGGCAGGAACGCGCGGATGCCGTTCACCATCACCGTGAGCCCGCCCTTGACCTTGCCGGTGACGAGACCCGAGACGATGGTGCCCTGCTCCATCGCGGCTTCGAGGTCGTGCCATGCCTTGAGGCGCTTGGCCTTGTCGCGCGACAGCTTGGTCTCGCCATACCCATCTTCGAGACTCTCGATCGCCACGGTGACGAAATCGCCGGCCTTGACCTCGATCTCGCCTTTGTCGTTCTTGAATTCCTCGATCGGAATGAAGCTTTCGGACTTGAGGCCCGCGTTGACGACCACGATGTTGAAATCGACGCGGACGACCTCGGCAGTGATGAGCTCGCCCTGACGCATCTCCTGCCGGGTGAGGGATTCCTCGAACAGCGCGGCGAAGTTTTCGATCGGGGCGGAATTGCCGGAGGCAATGCTGGAAATGGCAGTAGCCATCGGGGTTGGTTCCTTCATCAATCAAGGCCGCCGTGAGCGAGAACCCTATTTCTCGCGCGGCGGGCGGGTGGTCGAATCCGTTCCCGGCGCCGGCTGAAGCGCTCGAAAACGGCCTGGTGTTACGGACTATCGGTACACGGACTATGGGTACTACGGGTGCAACCCGGCCAGGCCGGTCGTTTCAACGTCACGGCTTGCCCGCGTTCGCGCCGGCCGGCCCGGGACCCAGTGCGAGGTACCGGTCGAGCACGAAGCGGACAGCGTCGGCGATCGTCACGCCGGTGGTATCCAAGATTACGGCGTCGCCCGCGGGTGCCAGCGGGGCAACGGCCCGTTCGGCATCGCGGGCGTCACGCTCCCGGATATCGCGCAAAAGACTTTCAAGTGTACTGGAGATTCCTTTTTCGATCAACTGCTTATAACGCCGGCCCGCCCGTTCCTCCTGGCTTGCCGTCAGAAACACCTTGAGCTTCGCATCGGGAAAGACCACGGTGCCCATGTCGCGTCCGTCGGCCACGAGACCCGGCGCACGCCGGAAGGCGCGCTGCCGGTCGAGCAACGCCGACCGCACCGCCCGGTGCACCGCGACCCGCGACGCCGCGGCGCTCATGTCTTCCCGCCGGATCCGGTCGGTGACGTCCCGGTCCTCAAGCAGAATCCTGCCATCGGCGAAACGGACATCGAGATGCTCGGCGACGGCGGCGAGCCTCGCTTCATCCTCCGGCGCAATTCCCGCTTCGGACGCCTTCAGGGCCACCAGCCGGTAGAGCGATCCGCTGTCGAGTTGATGGAACCCCAGCGCCTGCGCGACGCCCGTGGCAATCGTGCCTTTCCCTGACGCCGCCGGGCCGTCGACGGTGACAACCGGAACTTGACTAGTCATGGCTCAGGATGCCGCGAGCTTGGCGACCTTCGCGAACTCCGCGAAGTAGTGGGGAAACGTCTTGCGCACGCAACCGGGGTCGAGGATGCGCACCGGCACGCCGCCCAGCGCCGCGAGGGAAAAGCACATGGCGATCCGATGGTCGTCGTAGGTGGCGATGGTCGCTGGCAGGAGCTTCGGCGGCGGGAACACAGTGAGGCGATCGTCGCCGGTGTCGACGGCCGCGCCGAGCTTGCGGAGCTCCGTCGCCATCGCTGCGATGCGGTCCGTCTCTTTCACTCGCCAGCTCGCAATGCCGGTCAGTCGTAGTCGGACCCCGCGCGAACAGCGCGACCACCGCGAGCGTCATTGCCGCGTCGGGAATCGCCGTGCAATCGATCGCAATACCGTTCAGCATCCGCCCCGAACGCGCCTCGATCCAGTCGTCCCCGCCGTCGATCTGCGCGCCCATGCGGGCGAGCGCGTCCGCGAACGCGACGTCGCCCTGGATCGAATGACGGCCGACGCCTGTGACGCGGACTGGACCGCCGCCGATCGCCCCCGCCGCAAGAAAGTAGGAAGCGGACGAAGCGTCGCCCTCCACGTAAAGCGAGCCCGGACTCGCATAGCGGGCGCCGGCCGGTACGCGAAACGATCGCCACTCGTCCCGTTCGACGGCGACACCGAAGCGCTCCATGAGATGGGTGGTGATCGCCACATACGGTTTCGAGATCAATTCGCCGGCGATGTCGACCGCCAATGCCCGGCCGCCGTGCGCGGTGACGGTCGGCAGGGCCATGAGCAACGCCGACGTGAATTGGCTCGACACGTCGCCGCGTATCGTCACACGATCGCGCGCCCCCGCCGCGTGGACGTGTCCGGGCTCGATCGCTAGCGGTGGATAGCCGGGATTGCCGAGATAGCGGATGTCGGCGCCGAGGTAGCGCAGCGCGTCGACGAGATCGCCGATGGGCCGCTCGTGCATCCGCGTGACCCCCGAAAGTTCGTACCGGCCGCCGGCGAGCGCGAGCACGGCGGTGAGCGGCCGCAGCGCCGTGCCGGCATTGCCGAGGTGCAAGCGGGCGGCCTTGACCGGAATCTCGCCGCCGTGCCCGTGCACCACGAAATCGCGCGTGCCGGCGACGCCGTCCACCTCGATGCCCAGCGCGGCGAGCGCGTCTTTCATCCGATCGACATCGTCTGCGTCGAGCAGTCCCGCGAGCCGCGTGTCGCCGGCCGAAAGCGCTGCCAGCAGCAGCGTGCGATTGGAAATGCTCTTCGATCCGGGGAGCGCGACCACGCCGTCGGCGCGCGCCATCGGCGCGAGGTCGAGCCAGGCCGTCTCCTTGCGCATCAGCGTCGCTAGGGCTCGCGCGGTCCGTCGGCCGCGATCGCCGGACCCTTGGCAGAAGCGCGCTCCCCATTCGCGGCGCGCCATCGAGGCACGGGCGAACACGGCTTCGAGCGCTGTCGCCGTCACCCGCCGCGACCATCGCGGCGATCCGATCGAGTTCCGTTCGATACGCGTCGATCTCGCCGATCAGCGCATCGCGGTTCGCGAGCGAGATGTCCCGCCACATTTCGGGCGAGCCTGCGGCGATCCGGGTGAAATCGCGAAAGCCGCTCGCCGCATAACGGAACACTTCGGCCGCATCCGGGCGGGCCGCGAGGAGGTCCACCAGCGCGAAGGCAAGAAGATGCGGCAAATGCGACACGGCGGCGAAAATCCGATCGTGCGTCGCGGGATCGAGCACGCGCACCTCGCCGCCGCATGCCGACCAGAGGGTCGCCACCGTCGAGACGGCTGCGGGATCCGTTTCCGGGATCGGCGTCAGCACGACGTTGCGGTCACGAAAGAGCGTCGCAAACGCGGCCGCCGCGCCGGTATGCTCGGTTCCGGCGATCGGATGTCCCGGCACGAAGCGCGACAGCGCCGCGCCCAGGTGGCGCCGGGCTTCGGCGATCACGTTCTGCTTGGTGCTGCCGGCGTCGGTGAGAACCGCCTGCGGCGAGAGCTTGCCCGCGACGGCAGCGAAGAGCGCGGGAAACTGCGCCACCGGCGTCGCGAGCAGCACCAGGTCGGCACCGGCGAGTTCGCGCGTCCAGTCGGCATCGATCCCGACCGCATGGTCGACGATGCCGCGCGAGCGGGCGAGCTCGAGGTTGGCGGGGCCGCGCCCGACGCCCACGACCGTCCCGACCCGGCCCGCGGCCTTGAGCGCCAGCGCGAATGAGCCGCCGACGAGCCCGACGCCAATCACGACGAGCTTGCCGATGCGGGTGGCGCCTTCGGTCACGGCCGACTCGGGCAACCGCGATCAGCGCGCAACCGCGCTCGAAAGAGCATCGAGGAAGCGCCGGTTCTCCGCGGGCAATCCCACGGTGACGCGCAGAAACTCCGGCAGTCCGTAATTGGCGACCGGGCGCACGATCACGCCCTGCTCCAGCAAGCGCTGGTAAACCGCCGCCGCGTCGCCGACGCGAATGAGGATGAAATTGCCGTGCGACGGCACGAACGCGAGCCCGAGCGCGCGCGCGCCGGCCTCGAGTTCGAGCATTCCGGTACGATTGAGCGCGCGACTTTCGTCGACGTATCCGGTGTCGGCGAGCGCCGCGAGCGCGGCTGCCTGCGCCAACGCGTTGACGTTGAACGGCTGGCGCACGCGATTCAGCATGTCGGCGACGTTGGCATTCATGATCCCGTAGCCCACGCGCAGCGCGGCCAGGCCGTAGGCTTTGGAAAACGTCCGCGACACGATGAGATTCGCGTGCGCCTCTGTCCATGCGGCGCTGGGCGCGTTCTGCTCCGGCTCGAGATATTCGTTGTACGCCTCGTCCAGCACGACCACGACGTCGTCGGGAATCGAAGCGATGAACGGGTGCAGCACCTCGGGCGCGAGCCACGTGCCGGTCGGATTGTTGGGATTGGCGACGAACACGACGCGGGTGGCCGGCGTGATGGCCGCGCGCATTGCCGGCAGATCGTGCCCGTAGTCGCGCGCCGGAACCTCGATGCCGGTGGCGCCGCGCGCATGCACGGCCAGGGGGTAGACGGCAAAGGCGTGGCAGGAGTACACCGCGTGATCGCCAGGGCGCAGGAACGCCTGGGTCACGAGCTCGAGCACGTCGTTGGAACCGTTGCCGAGCACGATGGAGTCCGGAGCGACGCCATATTTCGCCGATAGCGCGGCCTTGAGCGCGAAACCGTTGCCGTCTGGATAGCGGCAAAGCTCCTCCGTCGCGGCTGCGATGGCACGGCGCACCGCGGCGCTTGGGCCACGCGGGTTCTCGTTGGACGCGAGCTTCACGATATCGCGCTCCGCGAGGCCGAATTCGCGGGCAAGCTCGCCAATCGGCTTGCCTGGCGTGTAGGGCGCGAGGTCGCGCACGTAGGCGGGTGCCTGCAGCGACGGATCGCGGCGACGGCGTTCCACTTCCAGGGCTGCGCTCATCTCACTCCTAATAAACTGCCGCAGGATACGATCCCAATATCTTGATCATGGGCGATTTTTTCGCGAGCTCCCCAAGCGCTGCTGCCACGGCGGCGTCGGTCTCGTGACCGACGAGGTCGACATAGAACAGGTATTCCCATAGTCCGGTTCGCGCCGGCCGTGATTCCAGTCGCGTCATGCTGACGCCGTGGGTCGCGAATGGCTCGAGGAGGCTATGCATGGCGCCCGGCCGGTTGGGGGCCGACATCACCAGCGAGGTTTCGTCGTGGCCGGATGGCGGCACGCGGTTGCGGCCCAGGACCCAGAACCGCGTGGTGTTGTTGGGCACGTCCTCGATGTGCGACGCGAGGATGGGAAGCGCGTAGATCGCCGCCGCGTTGCCGCCCGCGATTGCGGCCGTGCCCGGTTCGCTCGCGGCGAGCCGGGCGGCTTCGGCATTGCTAGCCACGGCGACGGGCACCGCCCCCGGCAAATGGCGGGCGAGCCATTGCGCGCATTGGGCCAGCGATTGCGCGTGCGAATAGACGCGCGTGATTTCGCCCACCGTCGAGGCCGTCGACAGGAGGTTCTGGCGCACGCGCAGGCGGATCTCGCCGCAAATGGTGAGCGGCGTCTGGAACATGAGATCGAGCGTTCGGCCGACCGCGCCCTCGGTCGAATTCTCGACCGGGACGACCGCATGATCGGTCGCGCCGGTCTCCGCCGCGTGGAACACTTCGTCGATCGTCGCAAAAGGCGACATGTCGACGAAATCGCCGAAATGCTTCGCGACCGCCTCGTGCGAAAACGTTCCAGGCGGTCCGAGATAGGCAACGCGCAACGTCTGCTCCAGCGCGAGGCAGGCCGACATCGCCTGGCGAAAGATGCCCGCGACGGCCTCGTTCGACAGCGGTCCCGCATTCTCGGATTGGAGCCGCGCGAGCACCTGGGCCTCGCGCTCCGGGCGATAGGCCGCGGCGGCGCCCTTGAGCGCGCCGATCGCCTGCGCATGCGCGGCGCGGGCGTTGAGGCGCTCGAGGATTTCCCGGTCGAGCGCGTCGATGGCCGCGCGATGGCGGGCGAGTTCCGATTCGCGGTCGTCGGTGGGAGGCATCGGCAGGATTCTTCGGAGGCGTGGCGTCAGCGCGTCTCGTGCGCGCGACCCGCGCCGGGGGTCACTCGCTCATCGTCTTCCCTTTCAACGACGCGCTCGAGCCCGGCGAGCTTCTCGCCTTCCCCAAGATTGATGAGCGTCACGCCCTGCGTCGACCGGCTCATCTCGCGGATCGACTTCACCTTGGTGCGGATCAGCACGCCACCGGTCGAGATCAGCATCACTTCGTCGTCGGGACGCACGAGCGCCGCCGCGACCACGGTGCCGTTCCTCGCGCGTCTGCTGTATCGCGATCATCCCCTTGGTGCCGCGGCCGTGCCGCGTGTACTCGACGATCGGCGTGCGCTTGCCATAGCCATTTTCCGTCGCGGTCGAGCACCGACTGCTCCTCGTCTTCGGCGACCAGCATCGAGATCACGCGCTGCGCCCGGCCGAGCATCATGCCGCGCACGCCGTGCGCGTTGCGACCCATCGGCCGGACATCGTTCTCGTCGAAGCGCACCGCCTTGCCGCCGGAGGAGAACAGCATCACGTCGTGCGTGCCGTCGGTAAGCGCCGCGCCGATCAGCGAATCGCCGTCGGACAGGTCCACGGCGATGATGCCCGAGGTGCGCGGTCGCGAGAACTCGGACAGCGGCGTCTTCTTGACCGTGCCCATCGCGGTAGCCATGAAGACGAACTGGCTGTCGGTGAATTCCTTGACCGGCAGGATCGCGGTGATCTGCTCGTCCTCCTGCCAGCGGCAGCAGGTTGACGATCGGCTTGCCGCGCGCGACCCGCGTGCCCTGCGGCACGTTGTAGACCTTGAGCCAGTAGACGCGGCCGCGGTTGGAGAAACTCAGGATGAAGTCGTGGGTATTGGCGATGAAGAGGTGATCGATGAAGTCGTCTTCCTTGGTCGCCGTCGCCTGCCGGCCGCGGCCGCCGCGCTTCTGCGCCCGGTATTCCGCCACCGCCTGGGCCTTCATGTAGCCGCCGTGCGACAGCGTGACCACCATGTCCTCGCGGCGCGATCAGGTCCTCCATCGACAGGTCGACGCCCTGCGCGACGATCTCCGAGCGGCGCGCGTCGCCGAACTGGTCGCGGATCGCGGTTGATCTCGTCGCGCACGATCGTCGTCACCCGCGAAGGCTTCGCCAGGATGTCGAGGAAATCGACGATCTGCGCCATCACGTCCTTGTATTCGCCGAAGATCTTGTCCTGCTCGAGGCCGGTCAACCGCTGCAGGCGCAATTCCAGGATCGCCTGCGCCTGCGTGTCGGACAGCCGATAACCGGGCGGCGTGGCCTCCGCATGCCAGCCGAACTCCGGCGGCAGGCCATCGGGCCGGGCGGAGTCCGCCGCGGCGCGCTTCAGCATCTCCTCGACCAGCGGCGAGCGCCACACCTTCGCCATCAGCGCGGCCTTCGCCTCCGGCGGCGCGGCGGAGCCTTGATCAGCGCGATGATCTCGTCGACGTTCGACAGCGCGACCGCGAGGCCTTCCAGGATATGGCCGCGCTCGCGCGCCTTCTTGAGCTCGAAGCGCGTCCGGCGCACGACGACCTCGCGCCGGTGCTGCAGGAAATATTCGAGGAACTGCTTGAGGTTGAGGAGCCGCGGCTGGCCGTCCACCAGCGCGACCATGTTCATCCCGAAGCTGTCCTGGAGCTGCGTCAGCTTGAAGAGATTGTTGAGGACGATCTCGGCGATCTCGGCGCGCTTCAACTCGATGACGACGCGCATGCCGGACTTGTCCGACTCGTCGCGCAGATCCGAGATGCCCTCGAGCTTCTTTTCGCGGACGAGCTCCCCGATCCGGCCAAGAAGGTTCGCCTTGTTCACCTGGTAGGGGATTTCGTCGACGATGATCGCCTGCCGGTTGCCCTTCTCGAGCTCCTCGATGTGCGTGCGTGCGCGCATGACCACGCGGCCGCGACCGGTGCGGTAGCCCTCCCGAACGCCGTCGAGTCCGTAGATGATGCCGGCCGTTGGAAAATCGGGCGCCGGCACGATGTCGATCAATTCGTCGACCGTCGTCTCCGGATTGGCGAGGAGCGCGAGGCAGGCGTTGGTGACCTCCGTCAGGTTGTGCGGCGGGATGTTGGTCGCCATCCCCACCGCGATGCCCGACGAGCCGTTGATGAGGAGATTCGGCAGGCGCGCCGGCAGCACCGACGGCTCCATTTCCTTGCCGTCGTAATTCGGGACGAAATCGACCGTTTCCTTGTCGATGTCGGCGAGCATCTCGGCCGCGATCTTCTGCAGCCGGCACTCCGTGTAGCGGTACGCCGCCGCACCGTCGCCGTCGACGGATCCGAAGTTGCCCTGGCCGTCGATCAGCGGGTAGCGGAGCGAGAATTCCTGCACCATCCGGACCAGTGCCTCGTAGGTCGCGGAATCCCCGTGCGGATGGTACTTGCCGAGCACATCGCCGACGACGCGCGCGCATTTCACGTAAGGCCGGTTCCAGACCGTGTTCGACTCGTGCATCGCGAAGAGCACGCGGCGATGCACCGGTTTCAACCCGTCACGGACGTCGGGCAGCGCGCGCCCCACGATCACGCTCATCGCGTAATCGAGGTAGGAATGCCGCATCTCGGCTTCGAGGCTTACGGGAAGGGTCTCTTTGGCAAACTGCTCCATGGGCGCGGATTTCTTCCTGAATGGGTGGTGAACTGGGTTCGTCCGAAGTTCCGGGCGTTCCCCGGACCTCCGGAACGGCGGGTCCGGACCCTGGCGCGGCCGATCGCAGGCCGCCGCCGGCGGGCGCCTACTTGTCTTGGCAGCCGCGATGAACTTGCGGGCAGCAGCGCGAAAGAGCCTTGAAAACGCGTGATTTTATCATGACGTTGCATTACCGCGACAGTCTTGCGGCGTCTGTTGCCAAAACCCGACTTTCTTTTGCACCCCCCTGGCCCCTGTGCTATATTTTCTGCGGAAGCAATGATTTGGCGCGCAAGTGGTTTGTCCCGTATTTCCACGCCCGCGCGGGTATTCCGGGTCCGCAAAAACCTATCCAAAACCAAAGCCTAAGGGGTGAAACAATGACTCGTCGTATCGTTACCGGTGCCCTCGTCGGCGCATTGGCCGTGGCGTACTCAACGGGCGTCGCCGCACAGGCGAACCCGCAAAACAGCGCCTACGTTCTGTCGGCGACCGCTCCGCCCGACAACAATGTCGTGCGCAATGGCACCGCCGAGCGGCTTTGCTGGCGCACCGGCTACTGGACACCCGCGCAGGCAATCCTGGCGTGCGACCCGGATCTCGTGCCGAAGCCGCCACCGCCGCCGCCGCCGCCCGCGGCAGCACCTCCGCCGCCGCCCCCGCCGCCGCCCCCGCCGCCGCCGCCCCCGCCGCCGCAAGTGCAGAAGATCACGCTCGCGGCGAAGGCGCTGTTCGACTTCGACAAGGCCGTGCTGAAGCCTGAAGGGATGGCCGCGATCGACACCGAGATCGTCGCCAAGCTCCGGGATGTGCAGAAGCTGGAGCTGGTGCTGGTCACGGGCCATACGGACCGGATCGGTTCGCAGGCTTACAACCAGAAGCTGTCGGAACGTCGTGCCGACGCCGTCCGCAACTACCTGGTGTCGAAGGGTGTCGCGAGAGACAAGATCGAAACCCTCGGCATGGGCAAGACGCAGCCGGTTCCGGGCGTCACCTGCACGATGACGGCGATGAAGGAACTGATCGCCTGCCTCGCGCCGAACCGCCGCGTCGATATCGAAGTCAAGGGCGAGGGCGTGCGAAATAACGCCCTCGCGCTGGTCGAAAAAGCCCCGCAGTCGCGGGGCTTTTTTTCGGGATGCGAAGATAAAACCCTCGCGCTGGCCGAAAGAAGCCCCGCGGTCGCGGGCGTTCTTTCGCCTCGACTTCCGATCCGCGATACGCTTCGACCATGGAGACCTGCGACCTGAGGATCGACGCCGGCTGGATCGTGCCGATCGAGCCCGCCGGTGCGCTGCCGAATCACTCGCTCGTCGTCGACGCCGGGCGCATCGTCGCCATTGCCCCAGCGGTTGATGCAGACGTTCAATTCGCGGCGCGCGAACACCTTGCGCTGCCGCGGCATGTGCTCCTGCCCGGTCTCGTCAACGCCCATACCCATGCGGCGATGAATCTCTTTCGCGGCATCGCCGACGATGCTCCGCTGCAGGTCTGGCTGGAGCGGCACATCTGGCCGCGCGAAGCCCGATTCGTGGCGCCGGATTTCGTCCACGACGGCGCCCGTCTCGCCGCGGCGGAAATGCTGCGCGGCGGGGTCACCTGCTGCAACGACATGTACTTCTTCCCGGACGCGAGCGCGCGCGCCTTCCTCGAGCTCGGGATGCGCGCAATGCTGGGCCTGCCCATCCTCGATTTCCCGACGCCCTATGCCCCTGACGCCGACGGCTATCTCGCGCGAGGGCTCGCGATCCGCGATGCGCTCAAACACGAGCGGAGCCTCACGTTCTCGCTGGCGCCGCACGCGCCGTACACCGTGGCCGACGAAACGTGGAAGAAGATCGTCGTGTTCGCGCGCCAACTCGATCTGCCCGTCCAGACCCATCTTTCCGAGACCGCGCAGGAGGTCGCAGCGAGCCGCACTCAGCACGGCTGCTCGCCCTTGCGCCGGCTCCATGCTCTGGGCGTAACCGGTCCGCAGTTCATCGCCGTCCACGGCGTGCATCTTGCGGTGGACGACATCGGAATCCTCGCGGCGCACGGCTGCCACGTGGTGCATTGCCCGATCTCGAACATGAAGCTCGGCAGCGGCATTGCGCCCGTCGCGGCCCTGATCGGAAGCGGTGTCAACGTCGCCCTTGGAACCGACAGCGGGGCGTCGAACAACCGCATCGATCTCTTCGGCGAAATGCGACTCGCTGCGCTGTTGGCCAAAGTGGCATCGGGCGATCCGTCGGTGCTGCCCGCGCAGCAGGCGTTGCACGCCGCGACGCTTTCCGGCGCGCGCGCGCTCGGTCTCGAAGAGCGAATCGGCTCGCTCGTGGCCGGCAAGGAGGCGGACGTGATTGCGGTCGATCTGTCGTCGCTCGAGGCGCTGCCCTGTTACGATCCGGTATCCCACCTGGTCCACGTGGTGGGCCGGGAGGCGGTCACCGATGTGTGGGTGGCCGGAGCCCGGGTGGTCGCGGATCGCGTGCTTCAGACCGCCGACGAAGCAGCGATCGCGGCCTCCGTCCATCTCTGGCAGGAGCGGCTCAAATGAATGCCAACCCGAGCCCGCGCAGCGTCGCGGCGCCTGGCACGTCGCACAACGTCGATGCCGGGGAGCTCGACAAATTCGCCACGCTCGCCCATCAATGGTGGGACCCGGAGAGCCCGATGTTCGGGGCGTTGCACAAGATGAATCCGCTTCGTCTCGACTGGATCGACCGGCAAGGCGGCGGGCTCGCGGGAAAACGCGTGGTCGATGTCGGCTGCGGTGGGGGCATCCTGACCGAAGCCATCGCGGCGCGGGGAGCCGCGACCCTCGGCATCGACCTTGGCGACAAAGCGCTTTCCGTCGCGCGGCTGCACAAGCTCGAATCGGGGACCACGGCGGAATACCGGCTGATCGCCGCCGAGGCGCTTGCCCGCGAAATCCCCGGCGCGTTCGACATCGTGACCTGCATGGAAATACTGGAGCACGTGCCGGATCCCGCGGGAATCATCGCCGCGTGCGGGGCGCTCGCCCGCCCTGGCGGAACGCTCGTCGTGTCGACGATTGGCCGCAATCTCAGGTCTTACGCGCTGGCCGTGGTCGCGGCGGAATACATCCTCGGACTGTTGCCCAAAGGCACGCACGATTACGCGAAGTTCCTGCCGCCGGCCGAAGTTGCCTCGTTCGCGCGCCGCGCGGGACTCCTGCCTGTGGCCATCACCGGCATGACCTACAACCCGTTCACGAAAACGTTCCGGCTGGTGGGAGACACCAGCGTCAACTACATGATGGCGTTTCGTCGTGAGTGAGATAAAGGGTCCGAGGGGGCGCACAGTGCCCTTCGGGCGGCCGGGCGGGCACTGAATTGCCGCGCGCGCTGCCGGTCGATGCGGTGCTGTTCGACCTCGACGGAACGCTGGCGGACACGGCGCCGGATCTCGGCGCCGCGCTCAACCGCGTTCGCCGCGACCTGGGGTTGGACCCCGTCGCCCTCGATGCACTGCGTTCTTCGTCGTCGCATGGCGCGCGTGGCCTCCTTCGCGTCGGCATGGGCGTCGTACCCGAGGACGCCGATTACTGCGCGCTGCGCGAGGCGTTTCTGGCGCACTACGAGGCGGCGCTCTGCGTCGACACGAAGCTGTTCGCGGAAGTGGACATGTTGCTCGACGCCATCGAAGCACGCTCGCTCAAATGGGGGATCGTGACGAACAAGGCGGCGCGGTACACGACGCCGCTCATCGAACGGCTGGGGCTCGACAAGCGCGCCGTGGCAGTGGTCTGCGGCGACACGACACCCTTTCCCAAGCCGCACCCGGCGCCGTTGCTGGCGGCGGCGGGCATCCTCGGCGTGACGCCTGCGCGTTGTGTCTATGTCGGCGATGCCGAGCGCGATGTCACGGCCGGTATCGCGGCGGGGATGCGCACGATCGTGGCCCGTTACGGTTACATCGAGGCGCACGAATCGCCGGAAACCTGGCCCGCCGACGGCGATATCGACCATCCTGCGGCGCTGCTCGGCTGGCTGCCCGCGGCGCGGGCAGCGCCAGGGCCTGATCACCCGGGACAGGCGCCCGCGTTGACGAACACCCAGGCCACCGGCCTGCCGTCGCGCAGGCCGGCGACGTGCACGGTCTGGCTTGCCAGCAGCGGTTTGACGAACGCGACCTGAATATCTCCGATGCCGTTGAGCGCGATGCCGTTGGCTTGCGCCATGCGATCGCCCGCTTTCATGCCGAGCATCGCGGCCGCAGGACTGCCGGCTTTCACCGCAAGGCCGCCGGAAACGGGAGTGAGAAGCGCCGTCCAGCCGTCCGGCCGCGCCGCGATTCCGGTGAGTAGCTCCGCGTTCACGCGATAGACCGGTCCGCTGTAACCCGCCGGCGCCGCGCAGGCGGTGCCCGGCGCACGAAGGCTTGTCGCGGCTCGCGCCGTCGCCACACCCGTTCGCAGGCCGAGGTCGCGGGTTTCCCCGTGATCGCGAATGCGAACGCCGCCGGGACGCACTTCGAGCAAGAGGACATCCTTCGCGATTTCCTCGCCCGAACGCACCAGGACCGGTCCGCGATCCCCCAGACGAAACAATGCGTGGCCAGTTCCGTCGCTGCCGGCGAAAACGCCGAGCAGGCGGGTGTCGCCCTGCATCGGGGCCGGCGCATTCGCCGCGGCGGGCGCCGGCACGTCGGCCCGTCCGAACAGCGATGTCGACACGATCGCGGGCGCGAATCGTTCCGGCGGCGCGGGGAGTGTTGCCGGTATCGGCCGCGGCCCCAGCCATTGCCATCCCCAATAGGCGATGACATAACCCAGCACCAGCACGGCAGCGAGCGTTGCGATCCAGCTCGCAACACGCCAGGGCCACGCCACGCGCGCCGCTGAGGCCAAGGTCGCGGATTCCGCGGTCATCAGATTCGCATCGGGGCAGGACACCGCCCGGCCGCCCCACCGCGCCCGAGGTCCATTGCCGAGCGTCCCGTATGCCTTTGTCTTCGCGTCGCAGGTGCACATCTTGAATCCCCGCCTTTCACTGCTGAATTATCCCATGACGGTTGGGCCTCGCGCGCTGCGCGCGCCCATCGCCGCATGGCTCGCGGCGTCGGCACGGCCCCCGGACGCTCGACCCGGAGTCGCCTTGACGGGCCCCGCACGCCGCCTGTCGCCACCGGCGCCGCTCCGTCGCGAAGGCGCACCGCCGCTTCCCCAGGCACTAGAATCCGGGGCATGGCCCTTGCAACCTCCGATCCCGTTTCCGCCGTCCTTCCCGCGCTCGCCCGCGGCTTCCGCTTTTCGTGGACCACGCTCGGCATCATCCTGCTCGTGAACACCGGAATCGCGACCTTCGAGTCGGTCGAGGACATGCGGCCCTATTGGCACCCTTTTGTCACCGTCCAGGCGTGCGGGCTGGCGATCGCCTATTGCGTCAATGTCGCCACTCCCTGGGCCAGCCCGAAGCCCATCCTGCGCCTGGCGATCGCCGTCGCGATCGGGGCCATCCTCGGCCACGCGCTGATGGTCCCGATCAAGAACTTCATCCTCGAATACCTGCTCGCCCAGCCAAGGTTGTACACGCTGGACTATGTGCTGAGCCACAAGAAGACCTTCTTCTTTAGCGGCTTCGGCGCCTTTCTCATCGGGCTCTGCATCAGCGTGTTCTTCCTGCTCAGGTTTCGCGAAGCTCGTGCCGCCGAGGTGCTGCACAAGGCCGAGGCCGAGCGGCTGCTGCTCGCGAAGCATGCGATGGAGTCCGAGCTCAAATTGATGCAGGCGCAGATCGAGCCGCATTTCCTGTTCAACACTCTCGCGTCCGTGCAGTTCCTCACCGAGACCGACCCGCCGCAGGCCTCCCGGCTGCTCGGGCATCTCCTTTCCTACCTGCGCGCGGCGTTGCCGAAGATGCGCAGCACCAGCGCGACGCTCGGGCAGGAGATCGAATTCGCCGAAGCCTACCTCAACATCCTGAAGATGCGGATGGGATCGCGGCTCGACTTCTCGATCGACGTGCCGGATTCGCTGCGCCCGCATCCCTTCCCGCCTGTGCTGCTGATATCGGTCGTGGAAAACGCGGTGACGCATGGCCTCGAGCCGCTTGCCGCCGGTGGCCACATCACGATTGCGGCCCGCCGCGACCAAGATGTCCTGTGCGTCACCGTGACCGATACCGGAATCGGTTTGTCCGGCGTATCGCGGCCGGGCCGAGGAGTGGGGCTCATCAACGTCCGCGAGCGCCTGGCAGCGCTGTTCGGAGCACGCGGCCGATTCGTGCTCGAGGATGCCGCGCCCCGCGGGGCGCGGGCGACGATCGAGGTCCCGCTCGAGGCCGTGGCGAGCGCCACCGTCGTTGCGACGTCCCCGACGTGACGCAATGCCGACTGCACTGATCGCCGAAGACGAGCCGATGATGCGCGCCCAGCTGCGGGGCCGCCTCATGCAGGCTTGGCCTGAGCTCGAGATCGTCGGCGAAGCGGGCAACGGAGAGGAGGCGCTCGCGCTCGCCGCCGAAAAGCGGCCCGACATCGTCTTTCTCGATATCCGGATGCCGGTGTTGTCGGGTCTCGATGTCGCCCGCGAGCTTGCGGGGCGGTGCCACGTCGTCTTCGTCACGGCATATGATGACTACGCCGTCGCGGCGTTCGACGAAGGCGCGGTCGACTACCTGTTGAAGCCTCCGATGCCCGAGCGCATCGCGAAGGTCGTCGCACGGCTCAAGGCTCGCATCGCGTCGCCTCCGCTCGATCTTACGGCGCTCCTCGCCAGGCTCACCGCGCAGGAGCCGGGCGCCGGGACCCTCAAATGGATCCGGGCTTCCCTCGGCGCGTCGATGAAGATGATCGCCGTCGACGACGTTCTCTATTTCCGGGCGGAGGACAAGTACACGAAGGTCGTCACCGCCGAGGGCGAGGCGCTGATCAGGAAGCCGATCAAGGAGCTGTTCGACGAGCTCGATCCCGAAGTGTTCTGGCAGATCCACCGAAGCGCGATCGTGAACCTCCGCGCGATCGCGCGCGTCGACCGCGACTGGCGCGGCGAACCCGTGATCGCCTTGAAGGGCCGCGACGAGACGCTCGCCGTCAGCCGGACGTTTGCACATCGCTTCAAGGCCATGTAGTTTTCAGGGCGTGCCGACGCCCTCCCCGTTCGCATTGTCCGCGCGCAGGCACTGAGCCATGCGCCCGCTGGCGTTCGTAGGCCGCCATGCCACGAAATTCATGGCCGCCGGTGTGCTTGTCGGCTTCGTCGTGCCTCCGCTTGCCGCACTGGCGAAGCCGCTGCTCGCTCCGGCGCTGGTGATTCCACTGGCACTCGCGCTGGTCCGGCTCGATTGGTCCGCGCTCGCCGAGTGGCGCCGCCGGCCGGGGCTCGTGGCCGCGCTTATCGCCTTCATCCTGGGTGCGTCGCCCCTCATCGTCTGGGCGATCACCACGCCCGCCCTCGCCCTGGGCCTTCCTGCCGAAATGCGCGAGGCGCTGATCCTGATGTCGGCATCGTCGCCCATCGTATCGAGCATCGCGATTGCGCTCTTTGTCGGCCTCGACGCAGCGCTCGCTGCGGTGGTCGTGGTGTTCGCGACCGCATTGGTCCCGTTCACGCTACCGCCCTTGGCCCTCGCCTTGCTCGATGTCGAGCTCGCGATTGGCCTGCCCGCCTTCATGGCGCGCCTCGCGGGCCTCGTCGGCGTGGCGTTCGCAGCCGCATGGCTCGTGCGGCGGCTGGTGCGGCCCACGACACTGGCTGCCTGGCGCGAACCGATCGACGGTCTCGCTGTCCTGAACCTCTTTGTCTTCGCCCTTGCCATCATGGATGGAGTCACCGCGTTTGCGCTGCAACGTCCTGGCTACGCAGTGCTCGCGACCGCGTCGGCATTTGTTTTCAATCTCCTGCTGCAGGCCGCGGGATGGCTCGCGTTTCGCCGGCAAGGCGCCGTCACGGCGCTCACGGCCGCCCTCGTCTCCGGCAATTGCAACATGGGACTCGTGCTGGTCGCGTTGTCCGGGCATGCCGCGATCGAGGTGACGGCGTTCTTCGCGCTTGCGCAAGTGCCGATGTACATGCTGCCGGTGCTCCTCGAGCCCCTCTACCGGCGGGCTCGCGCCGGTGCTGGAGAGTCCGGATCGCGGGAAGCGGCGCGGCCGAGGTAAAATAACGACTTTTGTCCGGCCCTCAGCGGACTATCGGTGATGAGCGAACTCGAGTCGACGATTGACAACGCGTGGGAAGCGCGCACGACGCTGACGCCGCAGAATGCGCCCGCCGCCGTTCGCGAGGCCGTCGCGCAGGTGATCACGGGACTCGACGCGGGGCGGCTGCGCGTGGCAGCCAAGCAGGGCGGCGTCTGGACCACGCATCAATGGATCAAGAAAGCGGTGCTGCTCTCGTTCCGCCTGGCTGAAACCGGCGCCATGCGTTTCGAGCGGCGTGCCGGAAGCGCGGAGCCGTTCGCTTTCTACGACAAGGTGCCCACCAAATTTGCCGGCCTGTCGGACGATCAGCTCGCGGCGACCGGCGTCAGGATCGTCCCGCCGGCCGTCGCGCGGCGCGGCGCCTATATCGCGAAGAATGTCGTGCTCATGCCGTCGTTCGTCAACATCGGCGCGTATGTGGACGAGGGCACGATGGTCGACACCTGGGCGACCGTCGGCTCCTGCGCCCAGATCGGGAAGAACGTCCACCTGTCCGGCGGGGTGGGCATCGGCGGCGTCCTGGAGCCGCTGCAGGCCAATCCGACGATCATCGAGGACAACTGCTTCATCGGCGCGCGGTCGGAGGTCGTCGAGGGCGTGATCGTCGAAGAAAATGCCGTGCTCGGCATGGGCGTGTTCATCGGCCAGAGCACGAAGATCTTCGACCGGGCGACCGGTGAAGTGAGCTATGGGCGCGTGCCGGCGGGTTCGGTCGTCGTCGCGGGCTCGCTGCCGTCGGGCGAAGGCCGGTGCCAGCTCTATTGCGCCGTCATCGTGAAGCAGGTCGATGCCGGGACGCGCGCGAAGACGAGCATCAACGAATTGCTGCGCGCCTGAACGGTCCCGAGCATGTCGGTTTCGCTCAAAGCGCCGGAAGACATCGCCAAGATGCGCGTGGCGGGCCGCCTCGCGGCGGAGCTCCTCGATTTCCTCGAACCGCACATCCAGCCCGGAATCACCACCGGGGAGCTCGATCGCATCGCGCACGATCACCAGGTCAACGTCCAGCATGTCGTGCCGGCCACGCTCAACTACGCCCCGCCGGGACATCGCCCATATCCGGCTTCGATCTGCACGTCGGTCAATCACGTCGTCTGCCACGGGATTCCGGGCGACAAGAAGCTGAAGGCGGGCGACATCGTCAACGTCGACGTCACCGTGATCAAGGACGGGTGGCATGGCGATACGAGCCGCATGTTCTACATCGGCACCCCGTCGATCCAGGCGAAACGGCTGGTCGAAGCGACCTATGAGGCGATGTGGCGCGGCATCCGGGCCGTGAAGCCGGGCGCAAGGCTCGGGGACATCGGCCACACGATCCAGGAGTTCGCCGAAGGCCACCAGTTTTCGATCGTGCGCGAGTTTTGCGGTCACGGGATCGGCCGGCAATTCCACGAGGAGCCGCAGGTCGTGCATTACGGCCGGCCCGGCACCGGGCTCCAGCTTGTGGCCGGCATGATCTTCACGATCGAGCCGATGATCAATGCGGGGCGTGCCGCGATCCGCGCGCTCGCCGACGGCTGGACGATCGTCACCGCGGACCATTCGCTATCGGCGCAGTGGGAGCACACGGTGCTGGTGACCCCCGACGGCTTCGAAGTGCTCACGCTGTCGGCGGGGGCGCCGCCGCCTCCTGCCTGACGGCCGTCCGACAGACTCCTAGAGACGCGAGGTTTCTCGCCATGAATGGAGAAGCCGCGGCCTTGATACCCATCGACTTCGCGCCCGTCGACGCCACGCTGCGCTGGCAGGACGAGGTGCGCGCTGGCCGTGCGGCACTGCGCGCGGCATTCCTCGAGCGTGCCGACACTCCGCGTCTCCTCCGTGAGCATACGCGCCTCGTCGATCGGGTCGTTACCGCCGTCTGGCGCGACCTGGGAGCACCCGCTGCAGCAGCGTTGGTGGCCGTGGGCGGGTATGGCCGCGGACAGTTGTTCCCGCATTCCGACGTCGACATCCTGATTCTCCTGCCGGGTCCGCTCGATGCCGCGGGCACGATGTTCGTCGAGCGCCTGGTCGGCATGCTTTGGGATATCGGGCTCGAAGCCGGCCACAGCGTGCGCACGATCGCGCAATGCGCCGACGAGATGGCCGCCGACATCACGATCAGGACGAGCCTCCTGGAGCATCGCTTCGTCGCCGGCTCGCGGCCGTTGCATCGCGCGTTCGCCGCCAGCGTCGCCGCGGCGATGGACGTGCCGTCCTTCTACGAAGCCAAGATGCTGGAACAGCAGCAGCGGCACCTCAAGCATCACGACACCGCTTACAACCTCGAGCCCAACGTAAAGGAAAGCCCGGGGGGACTGCGGGACTTGCAGACGGTTCTGTGGATCGCGCGCGCGGCGGGCCTGGGCCGCAGGTGGCGCGAGCTCGCGCAAGCCGGGCTCATCACGATGCAGGAGGCGCGCACGGTGTCGCGGCAGGAGCGGCTCATCGGCGCGCTGCGCGTGCGGCTCCATTACCTCACGGACCGGCGTGAGGATCGCCTAGTGTTCGACGTGCAGAATGCGCTGGCGCGCGAATTGGGCTTCGCCGATACGCCGACTCGGCGCGCGAGCGAGCAGCTGATGCAACGCTATTACCGCGCGGCCAAGATCGTGCGGCAGGTGAACGTCATCCTGCTGCAGAACCTGCACACGCGCCTCTTCCCGATCGCAACCGAGCCTGTCGCCATCGACGGCGACTTCTGCGCGATCGACGAGCTCCTCGACGTGCGCGACGAGACGCTGTTCGAGCGCCAGCCGGCGGCAATGCTCGACGCGTTCCTGACGATGCAGCGCCACCCCGAGTTGAAGGGCATGTCAGCGCGCACGTTGCGCGCGCTTTGGCGCAACCGCCATCGCGTCGACGCGCGCTTTCGCCGTGATCCCGCGAATCGCGCCCGATTCATCGCGGTGCTGCGACAGCCGAAAGGCGTCACCCACGAGCTGCGGCGGATGAATCTGTACGGCATCCTGGGCCAGGTCGTTCCGTCCTTCGGCCGGATCGTCGGCCAGATGCAGCATGACCTCTTCCACGTCTACACCGTGGACGAGCACATCCTGATGGTCATCCGGAATTTGCGCCGGTTCACCGAGTCGCAGCACGCCCACGAGTACCCGCTGTGCTCGCGGCTCATCGGCGATTTCGAGCCGAAGGAGGTGCTCTACCTCGCCGGACTGTTCCACGACATCGCCAAGGGCCGGGGCGGGGACCATTCCACGCTGGGCGCAGTCGACGCACGGCGCTTCTGCCGTGCGCACGGGGTGCCGCCCGAGGACGTCGAGCTCGTCGGCTGGCTGGTCGAGCACCATCTGTCCATGTCGTTGACGGCGCAGAAGCAGGACCTGTCGGATCCCAACGTCGTCGCCGCTTTCGCCGAGCGCGTCGGCACGCAGCGGCGGCTCATCGCGCTGTATCTGCTGACGGTCGCGGACATTCGCGGCACGAGCCCCAAGGTATGGAACGCGTGGAAGGCGCAGTTGCTCGAAGACCTGTACCACGCAACCCGCGCGCGGCTCGCCGGAGCCGCGGGCGGCGTGACGCTGGCCGACAGCCTCCTTGCCCGCCAGCGTGAGGCGCAACGTCTCCTGCGGCTGTACGCCGTGGCGGACCACGCGGAGCGCCAGCTGTGGGCACAACTGGACACCGTGTACTTCCAGCGGCATACCGCGGATGAGATCGCGTGGCACGCCCGGCATCTCCACTGGCGCGTGGCGGGCGTCGCGCCGGTCGTGCAGGCACGCCTGTCACGCGCCGAAGCCGGGCTGCAGGTTGCGGTCTATCTGCCGGACCAGAAGCATTTGTTCGCCCGGATCAGCGGATTTTTCGGGCGCCGGGGATTGTCCATCCTCGAAGCCAAGATCCACACGACCCGGCATGGCTACGCGCTCGACACGTTCACGGTGCACAATCCCGCGGACATCGACGCGTCGTATCGCGACGCGATCCAGATCGTCGAATTCGAGCTTGCGCAAGTACTGAAAGAGCAGCGGCCGCTCGAGCCGCCCACCGTCGGCCGCCCGAGCCGGCATCTGCGCCACTTTCCGCTGACGCCCGAGGTGCAGATCTTCCCCGACGACCAGGGAACGCACTTCATCCTCGAAATCGTCGCCGGCGACCGGCCAGGGTTACTGGCGAAGATCGCGTACACGCTCGCGCAGGCCAACATCAATATCGTCAGCGCGAAGATCAACACGCTGGGCGAGCGCGCCGAGGATGCCTTCCTGATCGACGGCGCGCGGCTGCATGACGAACACGCGCTGCTGCGCCTGGAGACGACGCTCTACGAGCAACTGCGGTTGGGGTCAGGTACGTAACAATTCAATTCGCCGCGAATTGTTACGTATCCGACCCCTACTCCTCGTCGGGCGCGCTGTCGGGAAAGATGATGTCGGTGTATCCGAACCTGGAAAGATCGCGCATCCGCATCGGATAGAGGATGCCCAGCAGGTGGTCGCATTCGTGCTGGACCACGCGGGCGTGGAATCCGGTGACCTCGCGGCGGATCGGATGGCCGAGAGGGTCGAATCCCTCGTAGCGCAGATGTGCATACCGGGGCACGATACCGCGCAGCCCGGGAACCGACAGGCACCCCTCCCAGTCCTCGTCGATCGCCTCCGAGAGCGGCGTCAGCACGGGATTGACGAGCTCGGTGTAGGGTACAGGCTCGGCGTCGGGGTAACGTTCGCTGTGCTCCACTCCGAAAATCACGACCTGGAGCGGGACGCCGATCTGCGGCGCGGCGAGGCCGGCGCCCCTCTTGGCGGCCATGGTGTCCCGAAGATCCTGCAGCAAACCGTCGAGTTCCGGCGTGCCGAAAGCTTGTACGGGCTGCGATCGTTGCAGCAGCTGCGGATTGCCCATGCGGAGGACTTCGCGAATCATGACCCTTCGCTCCTAGATCAGCGGCGTAACATGGTCGAGCAGCGCGCGAACCTTGTCCATGGCCTTCTCCAGCACTTTCGCGATCCGCTTCATCGAGACCTCCTGCGACGAATCACCCCGTCCTGCCGCGTGGTTGACGACCACGGCGATGGCGGCGTAAGGCAGCAGCAGCTCGCGGGCGAGCGTTGCTTCCGGCATGCCCGTCATTCCGACCAGCGTCGTGCCGTCTCGTTCCATCCGGTCGATTTCGGCGGCGGTCTCGAGGCGCGGCCCCGACACGGCACCGTAGACTCCGCCATCGACGAGGGGAATCCCCGCCGCCAGCGACGCCGCGAGACACTTGGCGCGAAGCTCCGGCGCATAAGGGTGGGTGAAATCCACATGCACTACGCGCTGGTCGCCGCCGTCGAAAAACGACGATTCGCGGTCACGCGTGTAATCGATGAGTTGGTGCGGCAGCACGAGATCGCCGGGTGCGGCGCCGCAAATGGCGCCGACCGACGCCACGGCCAGAATCGCCGATGCGCCACGCTGCTTCAGCGCCCACAGGTTGGCCCGGTAGTTCACGCGATGCGGCGGAATGGTGTGGCCGTAACCGTGCCGGGCAAGGAAGACGACATCCCGGCCGGCAATCTGGCCGAACAAAAGCGCCGACGACGGTTCGCCATAGGGCGTGCGCACCACTTCGCGGTGCGCGACGGCGAGGGTCGACAGGCGGGTGAGGCCGCTGCCGCCGATGATCGCAAGCATGGAACGGGTCGGGAACGGGGTCGAAGGCGGGCTGGTGAAGAATTTGCCGGAAACGCACCGCGGGTTTGCGCGTCGCGGCCCCTGGAGGCGAGAGGCCGACGCCTCGCCAACTGGTACAGCCCGTCAAATCATGACATTATCATCCAAATCGACGGCAATCGCATACGGCGGAACCCGCAATTCGCATCGATCGCGGGTACCGCGTCCACATACACATTGTAGCCCGGAGGACGCCTCAAATGTATCTCGACCGACTGTTCAAGCTAATGGCCGAAAAGCAGGCGTCCGATCTATTCATCTCGTGCGGCGCGCCGATCAGCATGAAGGTCAACGGCGTCATTGCGCCGCTCACGAACCAGCCGATGGACATCGACACGGTGCGCCGGGTCGCCTACGAGCTCATGTCCGAGGATCAGGTCAAGACGTTCGAAAGCGAATTCGAGATGAACCTGTCGCATCTCGACCCGGCGGTCGGCAATTTCCGGATCAACATCTTCCGCCAGCGCGGCACGATCTCCTTGGTCGTGCGCTACGTGCGAGCCGACATTCCATCGTTCGAGCAGCTGAAGCTGCCTCCGGTCCTGCTCGAGCTCGTCATGGAGAAACGCGGACTCATGCTGATCGCCGGCGCGACCGGCTCAGGCAAATCGACGACGCTCGCGGCGATGATCGATCATCGCAATACGCAGAAGACGGGCCACATCCTGACGATCGAAGACCCGATCGAATATCTGTTCCGTCACAAGAAGAGCATCGTCAACCAGCGCGAGCTCCACGTCGACACGCTGACCTACACGAAGGCGCTCGCCAACGCGCTGCGGGAGGCGCCCGATCTCATCATGATCGGCGAAATCCGCGACCGCGAGACGATGCAGCACGCCCTGCTGCACACGCTGACCGGCCACCTCTGCCTCGCGACGCTGCACGCGAACAACAGCTACCACGCGCTGTCGCGGATCATCAACATGTTCCCGTACGACGCCCGCTCCGGCCTCCTGTCCGACCTTTCGATCGGCCTTCGCGCTATCGTTTCGCAGCGCCTCGTGCGCAACCGGGAAGGCGGGCTGCAGCCGGCGGTCGAGATCCTGCTCAATTCGACGTTCATCGCCGAGCTCGTCAAGGACGGCGAGATCACGCAGATCAAGGAAGCGATGGAGAAATCGCTCTACCCGGGTTCGCAGACGTTCGAGCAGGCGCTGTGCAGACTCTACATCGACGAGAGAATTTCCTACGAGGAGGCGATGAGCGCCTCCGACTCGTCGACGAACCTCGCGTGGCTCATCAACCAGAACGCCCCGACCGCGCGGGTGGACGGCATGGCCCGCGGCGACGAAGCCCCGAAGCCGCAGCAGACGACGAGGAGCGACTTCACCGAGTTGACGATCGAGCCCGGCATGCTGGATCGGCCGCACTAGCTGCCGCTCACGGTTCGCATCGACGAACTTCCCAGCCGCCGCATCGCGAGCGTCGCGAACGTTCCGCTTTCCGCATGGATCTCGCCAATCCTCCCGCTTTGCAACGCCTGCACGCCGACACCCTCGCGTTGACGCGAGAGCTCGTCGCGCGGCGTTCGCTCACGCCTGACGACGCGGGCTGCCAGGAGCTCATGGCCTCGCGCCTCGCCCCGCTGGGTTTCCGCGCCGAGACACTCCTCTCGAATTCGGTTCGCAACGGATGGCTGCGCCGGGGAACGGCGCGCCCGCTCGTCGTCTTCGCCGGCCACACCGACGTCGTGCCGACCGGGCCGCGCGCGGCGTGGCAGTCGGATCCGTTCGTGCCGACCGAGAACGACGGCTGGCTGTATGGCCGTGGGGCCGCCGACATGAAGGGCTCGCTTGCGGCGTTCGTCACGGCCATCGAGGCGTTCGTGGCGGCGCATCCGGATGCACCCGGCTCGATCGCACTCCTCGTCACATCGGATGAAGAAGGTCCGTCTGTCGACGGCACGGTAAAGGTAGTGGAGAAGCTCGCGGCGTCCGGCGAGCGCATCGACTTTTGCGTCGTCGGCGAGCCGACTTCGGTCGATCGCCTCGGCGACATGATCAAGAACGGGCGGCGCGGCACGCTGTCCGGCACACTGACCGTCAAAGGCATCCAGGGACACGTCGCCTATCCGCAGCTTGCGCGTAATCCGATTCATCTCGCGGCACCCGCCTTGGCGGAACTCGCCGCGATGCGATGGGACGACGGAAATGCGTACTTCCCGCCGACCACGTGGCAGTGCTCCAACGTCCATGCCGGCACGGGCGCGACGAACGTCATTCCCGGCACGCTGGAAGCCATGTTCAATTTCCGGTTCTGCCCCGACAGCAGCCGCGAATCGCTGGTTCGGCGCTTCGAGGCCATCCTGGGGCGGCACGGGCTCGACTACGAACTCGCGTGGACCGGATTTGGCCCGCCGTACCTAACCGGGCGCGGCAAGCTGGTCGAGGTCGTGACGGACGCCGTGCGGGCGGTCACCGGCATCGTGCCCGAGCTCTCCTGCACGGGCGGCACGTCGGACGGCCGTTTCATCGCCGACATCTGCAGCGAGCTGGTCGAGCTCGGCCCCGTCAACGCGTCGATTCACCAGGTGAACGAGCGCGTACGCACCGCCGATCTCGGCGCTCTTGCCGCGATCTACCTGGGTATTCTCGAGCGGTTGCTAACATAAGTCATGAGTTCAGCCGCGCACGATCTCGAGACCTTGCGCGACTGGCTGCGCTACGCGGTATCGCGCTTCGGGGAAGCGGCGCTCGCCTTCGGCCACGGCACGACCAACGCCTACGACGAGGCGGCCTATCTGCTCCTGCATGCGCTGCACCTCCCGCTCGACCGGCTTGATCCCTTCCTCGACGCGCGGCTGACGCAAGCCGAGCGCGCGCAGGTGGCCCAGCTCCTCGAACGGCGCATCGACCGGCGCGTGCCGGCGGCCTATCTCACGCAGGAAGCGTGGCTCGGCGATTTTCGCTTCTTCGTCGACGAGCGCGTCCTCATTCCCCGATCGTTCATTGCCGAACTGCTGCCGGACGGAATCGCCCCGTACGTCGGTCCCGCGGACGATGTGGCAAGCGCGCTCGATCTTGGCACCGGTTCCGGCTGCCTTGCGATTCTGCTCGCCCATGCCTATCCCGCTGTCGACGTCGACGCAGTCGATGTTTCGACGGACGCGCTCACGGTGGCGCAGCGCAACGTCGCCGACTATGGGCTGGCGGATCGGATCAACCTCATCCGCTCCGACCTCTTTGCGAACCTGTCCGGGAAGAGCTACGACCTCATCATCAGCAACCCGCCCTACGTGACCACCGTGGCCATGGGGAACCTGCCGGCGGAATACCGGCACGAGCCGCGCCTTGCGCTGGCGGGCGGCGAGGACGGTCTCGACGCGGTGCGGGCGATCCTCGAGCATGCGCCGCGCTTCCTCAATCCCAGCGGCACGCTCCTGGTCGAAGTCGGCGACAATCGCGCCGGCGTGGAACATGCCTTCCCGCGCGTGCCCTTTGTCTGGCTGGAGACGGCCGCCTCGTCCCACAGCGTGTTCCTGCTGAAACGCGACGACCTGATCGCCGGGCGCTAGCGCAATGTGGCGTCGATGGGCGCTAGCATCCCGCCGCCCATCACTTGAGCGCGAAAAAACCCTTGATCCGGCGGACGAGATCCGCACGGCGCCCGACCGCCTGATTCGCACGGGCGTCGGCGGACAACGATTGCAGCTTGGCATCGTCGGCGGCCTGGCGCGCCGCGACGACTTGCGAGAGCGCTTCCACGAGTTCGGGCGGCCATGCAGAATCGCATCGAACGCAGACTTCTGCATGGGTGCTGTGCGCCAATCCGGATCGGACGAAAACGTCGATCCACCGGCGACACGGACTCGATCGGATTATAGAATGGCTGGTGACCGGCCGGCCGTAGTCCGCGGCGGCGGTGTCGCGGCGTTGCGGAGTTGCCCTTGGCCCTCGAACGAACTGGCGGCGAGATTCTGGTCGCCAACCTGATTGCGCAAGGGACCACGCTCGCGTTCTGCGTCCCGGGCGAAAGCTACCTCCCCGTGCTGGACGCGCTCCACGATGTCCGCGACCGTCTGCGGCTCATCGTCTGCCGGCAGGAGGGTGGAGTCGCCTACATGGCCGAAGCCTACGGCAAGCTCACCGGACGTCCCGGCATCGCGTTTGTCACGCGGGGACCCGGCGCTTCGAATGCCGCTATCGGCATTCACACGGCCGCGCAGGACTCGACGCCGATGATCGTGTTCGTCGGCCAGGTCGGGAGCGACTTCGCCGATCGCGAAGCGTTCCAGGAAATCGACTATCGCCGGATGTACGGCAGCTTGGCCAAGTGGGTCGCTCAGATTGATCGCGCCGAGCGCATCCCGGAATACGTCGCGCGCGCCTATCGAGCGGCCATGTCGGGCCGGCCGGGGCCGATCGTGCTGGCATTGCCCGAGGACATGCTGGCCGCGCGCGCGAATTGCGCGGATGTGGCGCGGGTGGAACCGGTCGGCGCGGCGCCGGACGCGCCGCAGATCGCGGCTGTGCGCGCTTTGTTGGCGCAGTCGATACGGCCCCTTGTGCTGGTCGGAGGAAGCCGGTGGGATGCCGACGCGTGCGCCGCTCTACGGCGCTTCGCCGAATCCAACGAACTCCCGGTGGCCTGCGCTTTCCGCAACCAGGACCTGTTCGACAACCGCCATCCCAACTACGCGGGCGACGTCGGCGTCGGCGTCAGTCCGCGGCTTGCTGCCCGCATTCGCGAGGCCGATGTGCTGCTCGTCGTCGGCGAGCGTCTGGGCGAGATGACGACCTCCGGCTACACGCTTCTCGATTCGCCGACGCCTTCGCAGCGGCTCGTGCATGTGCATCCCGACGCCAGCGAGCTGGGGCGTGTTTATCAGCCCGCCATCGCCGTCGCGGCGACACCGGGAGCCTTTCTCGCCGCGATGAACCGGGAGCCTCGGCTCGACGCGACGTCATGGCGCGGTGCGCTCGCCTCGGTGCGGGACGAAAACCTTGCCTGGCGCACGCCGCGGCCCATCCCCGGTGCGCTCGACATGTGGCAGGTCGTGGCCTGGCTCGACGCCAATCTCCCGGACGACGCAATTCTCACCAACGGCGCCGGCAACTACACCGTCTGGCTCCATCGACTCTACCGGTATCGCGCCTTCCGCACGCAGCTCGCCCCGTACTCGGGCGCAATGGGTTACGGCGTGCCGGCGGCCATCGCCGCCAAGGCGACGCATCCGGAGCGCACGGTGGTTTCATGGAACGGCGATGGATGCTTCTTGATGAACGGGCAGGAGCTCGCGACCGCGGTGCAACACGACCTCGCGGTGATCTTCATCGTCGTCGACAACGGCATGTACGGAACAATCCGCATGCACCAGGAGCGGAACTATCCCGCCCGGGTCTCGGGCACCGATCTCGTGAACCCGGACTTCGCGGCGCTGGCTCGCGCATACGGTGCGCACGGCGAGACGGTGCTGCGAACCGGGGACTTCGCGCCGGCCTTCGTGCGCGCCAGGGATACCGGCAAGCCCGCGCTGCTGCATGTGAAGCTCGATCCGCAGGCGATCACTCCCAATATCACGCTCGACGCCTTGCGCGCACACGGCGGCGCCAAGACGGCCTGAGACGATGCTCGCACCCTCTCCCGTCGACATTCCGAAGGCGGCGTCCGTCCGCGCGTATCATGGGCGGCTCTTCCGCAAGTACCTGCTGGTGATACTGGCGCCGGTCACCGTCATTCTGCTTGCTTCCGGCTGGATCAGCTTCGATTTCTCGTCCACCGAGATCAAGTCCGGCATCGCCGGTCTGCAACACGAGAAGGCCCTGGCCGCCGCTTCGAGAATCGAGCAGTACATCCGCCAGATTTCGCAGCAATTGGCGTATGCGGCGCTGCCGCAGGTCGATGCGGGCGACGTCGAATTGCGCCGCATCGAGTTCCTGAAGCTCCTGCGCCAGGCGCCGGAGGTCACCGACATCGCGCAGATGGATGCCGCGGGACGCGAAACGATCGCCGTCTCGCGGCTCGGCATGGACGTCATCAATTCGGGCAAGGATCGATCGCAGGAACCGGCCTTCCGCAACGCCAAGCGCGGGCAGCCCTGGCACGGGCAGGTGTATTTTCGCAAGGAGACCGAGCCGTATATGACGATCGCGATGCGATCGGGGAGCGACGTCGGGCCGGTGACGGTCGCCGACGTCAATCTGAAGTTCATCTGGGATGTCGTGTCGCGCATCAAGATCGGCGACAAGGGCAAGGCGTATGTCGTCGACGGCAACGGGTTTCTGATCGCCGATCCGGACATCGGGCTTGTATTGCGCAAGACCGACCTGTCGCACCTCCCGCACGTCAAGGCGGCGAGCGCCAGGCAGGATTCCGCGGACCTCGCGATGCTCTCGGTCGACCTTGCGGGCACGCCCGTGCTCACCTCCTTTGCCCCGATCGAATCGCTCGACTGGAAGGTCTTCGTCGAGCAGCCGGAAGGCATGGCGTACCAAAAGCTCAATGCGTGGGTGCGCAATACCCAGTTGCTGCTGTTGGCGGGGCTCGTGATCTCGGCCATCGGTGCGCTCTGGCTCGCCCGAGGCATGGTGCGCCCGATCCGGACGCTCGACGAAGGGGCGCGCCGCATCGGCGCGGGCGACCTCGATCAGCAGATCGTCGTGCGTACCGGCGACGAGCTGGAAGGGCTCGCGGATCAGTTCAACCGGATGACGGCGCAGTTGCGCGAGTCCTATGCGGGCCTCGAACGCAAGGTCGACGAGCGCACGACGCGAGCTGACCGAGGCGTTGGAGCAGCAGAAGGCGATCGGCCGAAGTGCTGCGGCGTGATCAGCAGCTCGATTTCCGACGCCAGGCCCGTGTTCGACAAGATCCTGCAGAGTTGCCAGCGCCTGTTCGACGGGCACATCGTTGGCGTCGGGTTGGTCGGCGACGATGGCATGATCCATCTGGCGGGCTCCGTCGGAGCCTATCGTCCCGGAGCGATACGGAGAGATATTTCCGTTGCGGGTGGACCGCGAATCCGGTTCCGGTTGCGCCATCGTCGAGCAGCGTGTCATGCATTATCCGGACACGGACGCCAGCGACGTGCCTGCCGGCGTCAAGCGCGGGCGGCAGGCGATTGGCTTCCGCTCGATGTTGTTCGCGCCGCTGCTGCTCGAAGGACGCGCACTGCGGCGCGATCTGCTGGGTCGGGCGCAAGGCGCAGGCGCCTTTCAGCGACAAGCAGATCGGCATGCTGAAGACCTTTGCCGACCAGGCGGTGATCGCGATCGAGAACGTGCGCCTGTTCAACGAGACCAAGGAGGCGCTCGAGCAGCAGACCGCGATCAGCGAGATCCTGCGAGGTGATCTCGAGCTCGCCAACCGACGTGCAGCCGGTGTTCGACGCGATCGCCGAGCGCGCGCTGCAACTGTGCGACGCGACGATCGGCGTCGTTGCTGCTGACGACGGCGACGCTGCTGCACCTGCGTCGCGTTCCACGGCGCCGTCGCCGGAGCGCGGCGAGCGTCGACGCGTGCCGCATCACCGCGACTCGATGCCGGCGCGGCGCTGCTCGACCGCGCGCGTACGATCCACGTGCCCGATTCGCGGCCTGCTGGCCGACTACCGCTCAGCGCACGAGATCGCCAGCGCAGTCGGGCATCCGCGCCATCTCGCCGTGCCGCTGATGCGCGAAGGGCAGGCCGTCGGCACGATCCAGTCTGCGCCGCAGGAACCGCGGCCGTTCTCCGACAAGCAGGTCGCGCTGCTGCAGACGTTCGCCGACCAGGCGGTCGATCGCGATCGAGAACGTGCGCCTGTTCAACGAGACGAAGGAAGCGCTCGAGCAGCAGACGGCGATCAGCGAGATCCTGCGCGTGATCTCGAGCTCGCCGACCGACGTGCAGCCGGTGCTCGAAGCGATCGCCGAGCGCGCGGCGCGGCTGTGCGACGCAGTCCGTGGCATCGATGTACCTGACTCGAAGGCGACACGCTGCGCCTGCTGGCGTCGCAAGGGACCGCTGCCGGATCGCGTGCGCAACGTCGAGGCGTTGCCGATCAACCGCGAGTCCACTGCTCCGGCCGCGCGGTCGCTGGAACGAGCGACGATCCAGGTGCCGGACATGCTCGCCGCAGGCGCCGAGTATCCGCTGAGCCACGACGATCGCCGCAGCGCTCTGGGCATCCGCACGGTGCTCGTCATGCCGCTGCTTCGCGAGGGCAAGCCGTTCGGCACGATCCTGCTGCGCCGGCACGAGGTGCGGCCGTTCACCGAGCGCGAGATCGCGCTGCTGCGAACCTTCGCCGACCAGGCGGCGATCGCGCATCGAGAACGTGCGGCTGTTCCGCGAGATCCAGGACAAGAGCCGCCAGCTCGAGATCGCGAACCAGCACAAGTCCGAATTCCTCGCCAACATGTCGCACGAGCTGCGCACGCCGCTCAACGCGATCATCGGTTTTTCCGAGGTGCTGCTCGAGCGGATGTTCGGCGAGCTCAACGAAAAGCAGGACGACTACCTGAAGGACATCCACTCGTCCGGCAAGCATCTGCTGCACGCTGATCAACGACATTCTCGACCTGTCGAAGGTCGAGGCCGGCCGCATGGAGCTCGACGCGGCCTCGTTCGATCTGCCGTCCGCGCATTTCGAACGCGATGACGCTGGTCCGCGAGCGCGCGCAGCGGCACGGCATCACGCTCGCGCTCGACGTCGATCCGAGCCTCGGCGAGATCATCGCCGACGAGCGCAAGTTCAAGCAGATCCTGCTCAACCTGCTGTCCAACGCGGTCAAGTTCACGCCCGATGGCGGGCGCGATCGACGTGACGCGCGCAGCCGCGACGGCGACAATGTCGTGGTCGCGGTGCACGACACCGGGCATCGGCATCGCGCCGGAGGACCAGGAGGCGGTGTTCGAGGAGTTCCGCCAGGTCGGGCGCAACTACACGAACAAGCAGGAAGGCACGGGCCTCGGCCTCGCGCTGACGCGCAAGTTCGTCGAGCTGCACGGCGGGCGCATCTGGCTCGACAGCGAGCCGGGCAAAGGCTCGACCTTCACGTTCACCATTCCGATCAAGCGATGAAAGCTGCATGCGTGGGGGTATGACTATGCACGAGATCCTGATCGTCGAAGACAACGAAAAGAACATGAAGCTCGTCCGCGACGTGCTGCAGGCCAAGGGCTAGCGACGATCGAGGCCGTGACCGGCGAGGACGGCGTCCGGCTCGCCATGGAGCGACAAGCCCGACCTGATCCTGATGGACATCCAGCTTCCCGGCATCAACGGCATCGAGGCGCTGCGCCAATTGCGGGCGAATCCGGAGACCGCGAAGATTCCCGTGGTCGCGGTCACCGCGTCGGTGATGCAGCAGGACCGGAAGCACGATCACGGAAGCCGGATTCGACGGCTACATCGGCAAGCCGATCAACCTGAAGGAGTTCCTGGAAACGGTCCGAAGCATGATGGAGAGCCGCTGATGTCGCCCATGCGGAAGCCCACCAAGAGGTCGCCGAATGAACGAAACCGCCAAGGTGCTGGTCGTCGACGACACGCCGCACAACGTCAAGCTGCTGGCCGACCTGCTGGCCGTCAAGGGCTACGCGGTCGCGACGGCGGTCAACGGCGAGGAAGCGCTCGCCAAGGTAGCCGCCGAGCCGCCCGATCTGGTGCTGCTGGACGTCATGATGCCCGGCCTGTCCGGCTACGACGTCTGCCGGCGGATTCGCGGCGATCCCGGGACCGCGCTGCTTCCCGTCGTGCTCGTCACGTCGCTCGATCCGCAACAGGAGCGGGTCAAGGGCATCGAGGCCGGCGCCGACGATTTCCTGTCCAAGCCGATCAACCAGGCCGAGCTGTTCGCGCGCGTGCGCTCGCTGCTGCGCGTCAAGGCGCTGCAGGACGAGGTGCGGCGACAGGCCGAGGCGTTGAAGGAATGGAATCGCGAAGCTCGAGCAGCGCGTCGCCGAGCAGGTGGCAGCAGCTCGAGCGGCATGGGCAGTCTGAAGCGATTTTTCGCGCCGGCCGTGGCGGACGCGATCCTCGACGGCGGGCGAGAAATCGATCCTCGCGCCGCACCGCCGCGAGATCTGCTACGTGTTCGTCGATCTGCGCGGCTTCACCGCTTTCACCGACTCCGCCGAGCCGGAGGAAGTGGAGGCGGTGCTGCGCGACTATCACGCGCCGATGGGTGCGCTCGTCGTCGAGTACGAAGGCACGGTCGACCGTTTCGCCGGCGACGGGATTCTCGTCTTTTTCAACGATCCGCTGCCGATACCCGATGCGGGCCAGCCGCGCCGCGCGGCATGGCGCTTGCGATGCAGGCAGCAGTTCCGCCGCTGCGCGACGCGGTGGTCCAAGCTCGGCTACGACCTCGATCTCGGGCATCGGCATCGCGCAGGGCTTCGCGACGCTGGGCGCATTCGGCTTCGAGGGCCGCTTCGACTATTCGGCGATCGGCGGCGTGGTCAATCTCGCCCCCCGGCTCTGCAACAAGGCGAGCGCCGGAGAAGTGCTGATCGACCGCAAGGTCCGCGCCGCGCTCGACGACGACGCCAAGGTGGACACGCTGACCCCGCTCAACCTCAAGGGCTACGCGCATCCGGTGCCGGCGTTCCGCTTGCGGGGCGAAAGCGGAGGGGGCTCGACGGCGCCGCCGAGTACGGGCATTCTGTAGGGGTAAAAAGCAGGCTGATCGGATCTGGGTGCCGCCGCGCGGCCTCGCGAGATAGGCCGCTGGGGGAGAGCAGTTTGGCAGACCTGATCGACGTTCAGGACCTATCCATCGAGTTCGACAATCGCGGCACGATGGTGCCCGCGCTCAATCGGATCTCGTTTCGGATTCGTCCCGGATCGACCGTTGCGCTCGTTGGCGAATCCGGATCCGGCAAATCCGTGACGGCGCAAGCGATGATGGGCATCCTGCCCAAGACCGCCCGCATCACGTCGGGTCATATCTTCTTCACGGCGCCGGGCTCCAAGAAGCCGCCGCGGGACATCACCAAGCTCAAGCCCGACGGCATCGCCTTGCGCAGGATCCGTGGCCGCCACATCTCCATGATCTTCCAGGAGCCGATGGTGTCGCTGTCGCCGCTGCACACGATCGGCGATCAGGTCAGCGAGCCCCTCTTCCTGCACCATCGCGTCGGCCACAAGGAGGGCATGGCCCGGACCGAGGAAATGCTGGGCCTGGTCGGGTTTCCCCAACCCGGCGCGGGCGTTGAAGAGTTACCCGTTCGAGCTTTCCGGCGGCCTGCGGCAGCGCGCGATGATCGCGATGGCGCTCGTCTGCCGGCCGTCGCTGCTGATCGCCGACGAGCCGACCACGGCGCTCGACGTCACGATCCAGGCTCAGATCCTGGCGCTGGTCAAGGACCTCCAGGCCAAGCTCAACATGGCGGTGCTCATCATCACGCACGATCTCGGTGTGGTCGCCAACCTCGCCGAGGAAGTCGTCGTCCTCTATGAGGGACGGGTGATGGAAGAGGGCCCGATCCATGCCTTGTACGAGCGGCCTGCGCATCCGTACCTGCGCGCCCTGCTGCAAGCGGTCCCGCACTTCGACATGAAGCCCGGCGAGCGACTGGTCCCGGTGCGGCCGATCGACTACCAGGCCGGCGAACTGGTGCAGAAGACGGAGCCCTGGCCCGCGGATGCACCGAAGATCCACCTCGACGTTCGCGGCATCACCAAATCGTTCGAGCAGCGTGGCGGCGGCCTCTTCGGCCAGCGCAAGGGACCCGCCTTCCGCGCGGTGGATGAGGTGAGCTTCGCCATTCCCCGCGGCGAGTGCTTCGGCCTCGTCGGCGAGAGCGGTTGCGGCAAGACCACCTTGTCCAAGGTGATCATGCGCGCGCTCGAGCCCGACAGCGGGCAGGTCCTGTTCAACGACCGCGGCACGATGGTCGACGTCGTTCGCGCCGACCCGGCGACGATGATGCGGTTCCGGCGGCGCGTCCAGTACATCTTCCAGGACCCGTTCGGCTCCTTGAGCCCCCGGATGACCGTGTTCGACATCCTGCGCGAGCCGCTGGTGATTCACGACATCGGCGACGCCGATTACCGCGCGGACATGGCGAAGGAGCTGATGCGGCTCGTCGGCCTCGACCCCCGGTTCCTCAATCGCTACCCGCACAGCTTTTCCGGGGGTCAGCGCCAGCGGATCGGCATCGCGCGTGCGCTGGCGTTGAAGCCCGATCTCGTGCTGTGCGACGAGCCCGTGTCCGCGCTCGACGTCTCCATCCAGGCGCAGATCCTGAATCTGCTGAAGGACCTGCAGGCCGACCTCGGGCTCACTTACCTGTTCATCTCGCACAATCTCGCGGTCGTCGATTACATCGCCGACGAGATTGCGGTCATGTGCCGCGGCCGCATCGTCGAGATCGCGCCGCGCGAAGTCCTGTTCAAGAATCCGCTCCATCCCTACACGCTGGGACTCCTGGCGGCCGTGCCCTACGCGGACCTCAAGCGCAAGCTCGATCTCGGCGGCCGTGCTGGACGGCGCCGCGCGCAGCCCGCAGGAGTGGCGCGCCCCCTACGGCTGGACGACCGCCAGCGCCGGCGAGCTGGTCGACGTCGGCGACGGCCACCGTGTGCGCATGCAGTCCGGCGGTCACGAGGAAAGGCTCTCCGCATGATTCGATTTCCATTCTTGCTTCTCTTGGGGCTCGCGGCCTTGCTCGGCGCCGGAGCGTCGGGTGCTGAAGAGCCGCCCTCGCTCAAGGCGGACGTCGAGGCTGGCAAGCTGCCTCCGGTGGCGAAGCGTCTGCCGCACACGCCCTTGGTGGTCGACATCCGGCGGAGCGACTGGACGATCGGGCGCTATGGCGGCGAGTTGCGAACGCTGCTGGCGAAGGACCGCGACATCCGGATGTTGGTTGTCTACGGCTACTCGCGGCTCGTGGGCTACGACGACCAGCTGCACCTCGTCCCCGACATCCTCGAGCGCGTCGACAACATCGACAGCCGCATCTTCACCCTGCACCTGCGCCCCGGCCACCGGTGGTCGGACGGCCATCCTTTCACGAGCGCGGACTTCCGCTATTTCTGGGAGGATGTCGCCAATAATCCCGACCTGTCGCCGTTCGGCCTGCCACAGGTGCTGCGAGTGCGCGAGCGCGGTCCGCGCTTCGAAGTGCTGAGCGAGACCGCCGTCCGCTACACATGGGACGAGCCGAATCCGCAGTTTCTTCCGGCGCTCGCCGGTCCGAGCCCGCTGTACATCTACCGGCCGGCGCACTACCTGCGCCAGTTCCATTCCAAGCATATTGGCCACGACAAGGCGACGGCCCAGGCCAAGGAGGCCGGCTCGCGCAGCTGGGCGGGCTACCATCAGAAGAAGGACGAGCAGTTCCGCTTCGACAACCCGGATCTGCCGACGCTCGAGCCGTGGATCAACACTACACCACTGCCCTCGACGCGGTTCGTGCTCGTCAGAAACCCGTACTTTCATCGCGTCGACAAGGCGGGCCGGCAACTGCCCTACATCGACCGCATTATCGTCAACATCACGGACGGCAAGCTCATCCCGGCCAAGGCCGGGACCGGGGACGTCGAGCTGCAGGCGCGCGATCTGCGTTTCGACAACTACACGTTCCTCAAGGAGAACGCGAAGCGCAACCAGTTTCGCGTCCTGCTGTGGGAAAAGGGCATCGGCTCGCAGATGGCGCTCTACCCCAACTTCAACGTCGACGACCCCGTCTGGCGCACGCTGATGCGTGACCTCAAGTTCAGGCGCGCGCTGTCGCTGGGGATCAACCGGCACGAGATCAACGAAGTCGTCTACTTCGGCCTCGCCAAGGAATCGGCCAACACGGTGCTGGAGCGCAGTCCTCTCTTCCGGCCGGAATTCCGCGCCGCGTGGACCAAGTACGACGTCAAGGCGGCCAACGCGCTCCTGGATTCGCTCGGCCTCACCCAGCGTGACTCGCGCGGCCTGCGCCTCCTGCCCGATGGCCGACCGATGGAAATCGTCGTCGATACGGCGGGCGAAAGCACCGAAGAAACCGACGTGCTGGAGCTCGTTCGCGACAGCTGGGGCAAGCTCGGAATAGCGCTCTTCTCCCGGCCGTCGCAGCGCGAGGTGTTCAGGAAGCGCGTGTACTCCGGCAAGTCGATGATGACGGTCTGGTCCGGGCTCAACAACGGCATACCGACCTCGGAGATGAGCCCGCACGAGCTCGCGCCCACCACGCAGGAACAGCTGCAATGGCCGATGTGGGGGCAGTACTACGAAAACAACCGCAAGGGCGGAGAGGCCCCCGCCTTGCCCGAGGCGAAGGAGCTGGTCGAGCTCTACGAGGAGTGGCGCAGGTCCGGGAGCCCGAGCGACCGTGAGCAGATCTGGCTGCGCATGCTGGAGATCCACGCGCAGCAGGTCTATACGATCGGCATCGTGTCGCAGACGGTGCAGCCGATCGTGGCGAAGAACAACCTGCGCAACGTGCCGACCGAAGGACTCTACAGCTGGGACCCGGGCTCGTATTTCGGCATGTATCACCCGGACACGTTCTGGCTTGATACACCAGGGCCGCGCTGATGCTGCGCTATGTCGTCAATCGCGTGCTGTTGATGATCCCGACGATGATCGCGATCAGCATCATCGTCTTCACCATCATCCAGCTGCCGCCTGGCAACTATCTCGAAAGCTACATCGCCGAACTGCAGGCACAGGGCGAATCGGTCGATCCGCAGAAGATCGCCTTCCTGAAGCAGGAGTACGGGCTCGACAAGCCGCTCGTCGAACAGTACCTGCGCTGGGCCGGAGGCATGCTCAAAGGCGACTTCGGCTATTCATTCGAATTCAACCTGCCCGTGACCAAGGTCGTCGGCGACCGGATGTTCCTGACGATCATCGTGTCGGCGTTCACGATTCTCTTCACCTGGGCCGTCGCCTTCCCTATCGGGATCTACTCGGCCACGCACCAGTACAGCTGGGGCGACTACGGGCTCTCGCTGCTGGGATTCCTCGGCATCGCCATTCCCAATTTCATGCTGGCGCTGGTGATGCTGTACTTCGCCAACGTGGTCTTCGGCACGTCGATCGGCGGACTGATGGGGCCGGAATTCATCGGCAAGCCATGGTCGTGGGCCAAGGTCGTCTCGATCCTCGAGCACAGCTGGATCCCCGTGGTCATCATCGGCGCCGGCGGCACCGCCGGGATGATCCGCAAGATGCGCGCCAATCTCCTCGATGAACTGCAGAAGCAATACGTCGTGACGGCGCGAGCCAAGGGCCTGCCGCCCGGCAAGGTCCTGCGCAAGTATCCGCTGCGCATGGCGCTCAATTTCTTCATCTCCGACATCGGCAGCCTGTTGCCGCACATCATTTCCGGCGCCGAGATCACCGCGGTCGTGCTGTCGCTGCCCACGACCGGCCCCATGCTGCTGGCTGCGCTCAAGAGCCAGGACATGTACCTCGCGGGATCGTTCCTCATGTTCCTCGCGTTCATGATCGTCGTCGGCGTGCTCATTTCGGATCTCGCGCTGGTGGCGCTCGACCCGCGCATCCGGCTCACCGGCGGGATCGCGCGATGAGCGCCGCCGGGCCGCCCCAAGGCGCGAATAGCTCCCTCTCGGAGGCGAAGGCGCGAAGCGCCAAGGGTGCACCAATGAGCGCCGCGTCACCAGCCCTGGCGGAGGTCCCGGGCGAGCCGGGGCACCTCGTCTCGAAGGCGCCGTTCGATCCGGCGTCGGCCGCCCGCCTCACGCCCGAGCAGGAGCACTTCTACCTCGCCTCGCAGTGGATGCTGATGTGGTGGAAGTTCAAGCGCCACCGCGTGGCCGTCGTTTCCGGGATCGTCCTCCTGCTCATGTACGGGTCGACGCTCGTGACCGAAGTTCTGGTGCCGTACAACCTCCATACGCGGCACACCGACTTCATCTATGCGTCGCCGCAGAGCGTGCATTGGATGCACGAGGGCCGATTCGTCGGGCCCTTCGTCTACCCGCTGGTCAAGAAGCTCAACATGGAGACGCTGCGGCGGGATTACACCGAAGACACTGCGAAGCCCTATCCGCTCCGCTTCTTCTGCTCGGGCGATCCCTACGAATTCTGGGGGCTCTTCAGCGCGTCGTTCCACCTCATGTGCCCGCCGGAGGGCGCCACGCTCTTTCTGGCCGGCACGGACCGCTTGGGGCGGGATGTCATGTCGCGGATCTTCTACGGAGCGCGGATTTCCCTGACCATCGGCCTCCTTGGCATCGTCATCAGCTTCGCGCTCGGCTTGCTCTTCGGCGGTATCGCGGGCTATTTCGGCGGCTGGGCGGACATGGTCATCCAGCGCGTGATCGAAATCATCCGCTCGTTTCCCGAGCTGCCGCTGTGGATGGCGCTCTCCGCGGTGCTGCCGGTGACGTGGAGCCCGATCCTCATCTATTTCGGCATCACCGGCATTCTGGCGTTGCTGGACTGGACCGGGCTCGCCCGTGCCGTGCGCTCCAAGCTCCTCGCGTTGCGCGAAGAGGACTACTGCACGGCCGCGCGGCTGATGGGGGCGAGCCCCAAGCGGATCATCGGACGCCACCTGCTGCCGGGCTTCATGAGCCACCTCATCGCCGCGGCATCGCTGTCGATCCCGAGCATGATCCTGGGCGAGACGGCGCTGTCGTTCCTCGGCATCGGGCTGCGCCCGCCGATCACGAGCTGGGGCGTGCTGCTGAACGAGGCGCAGAACATCAACGTGGTCGCGCTCTACCCATGGCTGATGATGCCGGTCCTGCCGGTCATCGTGGTGATCCTCGCTTTCAATTTCTTTGGCGACGGACTGCGCGACGCGGCTGATCCGTACCGCTGAACATTGCGGTTTTCACGCGGGACGAAGCGCACCGTCACAGGTGGCGCGCGCGGGATCGGCCGCCGGGAGCTTCTCGCACACGGTCGCGAGCTCCCGGCGAATGCGCTGCACCGAGGCCTCGTGCCGCTTGTCCTTGTTCCAGGCGGTCAGTTCCTTGCCCATGCGCTCCAGCGCGCGGCGATTGCGCTCGTAGAATGTCTCCGGCACGGGCTCGAGCTCGCCGATGATCTGGCCCGCCACGCGCTCGATGCGCGCGGCATCCTCCGGCGCCGATGCAATCAGCGTGCGCACGTAACCGACGCCCCACTGCAGCCGCGTCGCGGGACCTTTGGCGGCGTCGTAGGCCTTTTCGGCCCAGGCGAGCGCACCTGGCTTGTCGCCTCGCTTCTTGGCATTGGCCGCGAGGCCCAGCATGAAATAGTACGGCGAATGGGAGCGGGCGAGCTCACGGGTGAGAAGCGCATCCGATTCGTCGAGAAGGCCCGCCTCGGCCAGGACCTCCGCCGCGCCGCTGATGGCCGATTGCCGCGCGTAGACATCGGTCGTCTCCCGGTCCGCCCTTCCCGCTTCCGCACGCACGGTCGCGAGCAGCGTCTCGGGCAGCGGCCCTTTTGGCGTCTCCAGTTTTGCGAGCTCGAGCTTCGCGTTGACCGCCACGAGCCGGTCGTCGGTCGCGATGGCGGGATCGGCGATGAATCGATCGAGCGCGGCATTCCATGCAGAGATCAGGCGCGAGCGCGCCGCCGACGGCGCGGGCGCGACCAGGGCCGCGATGTTCCCCGCATAGTAGGCAAGGAGATCGAAGTTCTCGCGGGCGCGTTTCGCGTCGCTCAGCACGGCGATCAGGCGATCAGTCGCGGCCGGATCCGGGCTCCGACGTGCGCCCTTGTCCTCCGCGGCCGCAGCCAGCGCCTGCAGCTCGAGCCGGGTGGCGGTCTCCACCTGATCGGAAGGGCACGCCTTGGCGAGCCGCGTCAGCGTGGCCGCGAGCTCCTTGCGCGGCGTCAACTGCTGCTCGTCCGTCACCCAGGAATAGTAGGCGAGCATGCGCCAGTCTTCGGGCGTCAGCCTGGCGCCGGAATCGGCCGCGAGCGCCGCCGCGAGTGTGGCCTTCACCGGCCGGGCATTGTTCATGCCCATGCGCGAGGACACGCATGTATTGCTCGGCGTCGACCTCTCCGGGCAGGCGCGTGATCTCGGCGCCCTCCGGCGTGAACAGGACCATTGTGGGATAGCCGCTGACCTTGAACCGCGACCCTTCCTTCTGCGCGTTCGGCGCGTCGCCGTCGATGTACACCGGTATGAAATGGCGCGATCGCTCGATGAAATCCTGGCGGTTGAAGATCGTCGCCTTGACCTGGTTGCATGGCGGGCACCAGGTTGCTCCCCAGTACAGGAACACCGGCTTCCTCTCCGCCTTCGCCGCGACGAACGCCGCGTCGACATCGCCTTTGCGCCACGCGATGCCGGCGTCCTCGTGAGCCGGGGGCGGCGAGGCGGCGACGGGGGGCGCCGGGGCATGGGGGACTCCCGGGAGGGCGGTCGTCGACGGATCGGGGGATTTCGAGCATGCCGTGAGCACCCCGGCAACGAGCAGGACCGCGATTCTCAGTCTCATGATCGATGGCGCGAACCGTTCGCGCGTGCTGAACCAGCAGCCATTATGCACGACCCCGTCACCATCGGCCGCGTCACCAGCCACCGTTCGGTCGGCCGCCAGGCTTGCGCTCGAGTTGTAGGCTCCAAACCGGACTCGCCGCATTTCCGGCGTAGGCGCCGATGCTGCGCGGTGTGCGCTTCACCCCGTCGAAATCCAGGCCCCAATCCGGCAACGACTTGCCCACGATGGCGTCTGCGGAAAGCGCTGCCGCCCAATTCTCGTTCGGATGGAGGTCGAGCTCGCCGACAGGCGCAAGGGGCCGCTTGAGGTACGAAGGCGAGCTGTCGAGAGGCGCCTGGACGTTGCGGCTGCCCGGGGCGGGGGCAAACGGCATTCCCGCAAAGACCGCGTTGGCCATCACCTCCTCTTGCAACAAGGGCACGCCCTCTTTCGGCGTGACGACAATCCCGGCGTCTCGAGCGAGCACGGTATTGAAAGCGATCACGATGCGGCGCGGGACGTCGTTGTGCGGCTGGATCCGCACGGCGTCGCCGTATTCGTTGACGAGAACATTACTGTAGACGGCGACGTTGCCCTCGCCCTGAAACAGCGCCTCGTGGTGATTCTGGTAGAGGAAATTGCCGTAGACCACATAGGTGTCCTCCGCCCCGGGCCCCTCGCGCGGGAAATGGCCCACGAGCACATTGGGACGTGCCGATTCGGCGTTGCCTGCATTCGGCTTAGCGAAGACGTTGTGGCGGATTATCGTGATGCTCTGCGCGCCTGGCATGCCCGGAAGTTCGGGCCGCGCGAGCTGGTGCTTGATCTGCAGGTTGTACCCGATCGAGTCGACGATGAGGTTCCGCTCGATCAGCCCGGCGACGAACGGCGCGCTGCCGTCGGAATTGCCGAGGTATATCCCGGTGCCGGCCCCGATGATCGTGACGCCCCGGATCACCCAGTTCCAGGCGGGGCATTTGGTGGAGATGCCGACGATTTGCTGGTTGTTGCCGTGACCCCGGATGACGAGGTTTTCCAGAGTGACGTGATGCGCCCAGCGGGCATGTCCTTCGGCTTTCACGGCATCGACGGGAAGGTTGTTGCCCTCGAGCACCAGGTTGCGGATCAGCACATGGCTCGAATCGACGATGCTGACCGTATTTCGTCCGGCTTGCGCGACGAAAGTCGCGGGCACGCCTTGCGCGGGGCCGGAAATGACGATCGGGCGGTCCGGGGCGCCGGTCAACGCGTGCACCGCAAGGCCTCCGCGATATTCGCCGGCCGCGAGCAGCAGCGTATCGCCCGCGCGGAGCCGCTTGATCGACTGACGATAGTTGTTCGGAGACGCCTCGTACACCGTCGCAAGGGCAACGTTGGCAAGCGTGAGGCAGACGATCGCGATCAGCCGGCTTGCAACTGCGCGGGAGGAGCTGAGGCGCGACATCGGCGGCGTCAGGCGAGAAGCCGCGACAGGTGCGTCTCGGGACGCTCGAGCTCCGCGAAGGATCCCTGCTCGACCAGCCGGCCGTCGTCGAGAACCAGCACGCGGTCGAACGCGCGTGCGAGATCGGCGCGCCCGAGAGCCCAGACCACCGTGCGCCCCTTGGCCCACTCCAGCACGGCATTCAGCACGCGCGTCTCGGTCGCGGGATCGAGGCCGGAGGTCGGCTCGTTGAACACGAGGATGTCCGGATTCTTCATGATGCCCCGCGCGATGGCGAGGCGCTGCCGCTGCGAATAGGAGAGGCGCGATCCGCCGTTGCCGACCTCGTATTCGAGGCCGAGCCGCACGAGCTCCGGCGTTCATCCCGACCTCGGCCGCGACTTCGCGCACCAGCGCGTTCACCCGCCCCTGCGCGTTCGCGTGCTCGAGCGCAACGCGGCCGAACAGGATGTTGTCCTGGATCGAAAGCGTCGAGCTGAAACGGTCGGCCTCGAAGAATTCGACGACATCTTCGCGACCGGCGTGACGGCGGCGGAATTCGGCGCGCGCCTCGACGACTTTGCGCTGCATGTCGTCGTCGATCACGCCCAGGCGGTGCTGCGCCGCGACGAGCCGGAAGGTCAGCGCCAGCAGGCTCGCCTTTTCTTCGTCCGTCGTCGCCGCCAGCGTGCCATCGGCGATCTTCGTCAGCAGCGCCCGGAACTCGGGCAGAGTCGTCCGCGCTGATGAAGCTGTACTGGCTCGAAAAGGTCGCTGTCGGGCGCGACATCGGCGAACAGCTCGACCATGAGGCCCGCCACCTTCACGCCGGCGGCGTAGAGGTCGTCGAGGAGGCCGACCTCGCGCAGCAGCGCGACGAACTCCGGATTGCGCGGGCAGATTGGCCGGCTGGAACGCGGGGCTCCGCGGGGTGCCGAACAGCAGGTTTTCCGCGACGCTGATGTTCGAGTGGTAGCGCAACGGATCGAAGAGCTCGACGAACGCACGTCGAGATCCTCGCTCTGCACGCGGTCGCGGATGCGCGCGCGCGCCTCGAGTCCCATGGCCGCGAGCGACGGCTGGGCCTGCGGATCGGCGGCGCTCGCAAGGCCGAACCCGATGACCTCCTGCTCCATTTCCACGCGTCGCAGAACCGTGAGCGCGACTTCGCTCAGCGTTGCGGCGTCGGCGACGCCGGCGGCTTCGTAGTCGATCCAGTCGGCACGAACATCGTCCGGACTGTTGCCGGCGATGAGCGCGTCGCGCACGCGGGTCTGCTCGCGTTTGGCGCTCGTCCTCGTCGTAGGTCGCCGGCCGCAGCGGCTGGTGCATGAGGCCGTAGTAGAGGTTGTGCGACAGCGATCCCGAAAAGATGTAGGCGTTCTGGCTCGCATAGGCAATGCGTCGTCCCGGCACCGCCTGGTGCACCTCGGCGAAATTGTTCCCCGCGACCGCGATGCGTCCGCCGCTGGGGAAGACAAGTCGCGCGAGGAGGTGCGTGATGTCGTCCTTGCCGCTGTGCCCTATTCCCACGAGGGCGACATGCTGGCCAGCGGGAATCGTGAACGACACCCGCTCGACCCGGTTGGCGCCGCCTTCTTCCGCGTACGTGAGGGCGGTGGCCGCGATCTCCCCCGCGAGCGGGACGACTCGCTCGCGGAGGCTTTTCCATCAGGCTGCTCGTCCACGAGCCCGGGCGGCTCGAACTGCGACACGATCTGCTCGTACTTGATGCGCACGTCCTCCTTGGTCGAATACCAGGTCGAGGAGCTCTTTCCAGGGCGCGAGGATGTCCTTGTAGGCGGCGAGCACGGCGACCAGCGCGCCGAGCGACAGGCTGCCCTTGATCACGAGGTAGCCGCCGACCGAGTAGAAGAAAAACGGCGTGATCTGCGCCAGGAAATTGTTCAGGAACTTGACGAAGAATTTCCGCTTGAATACGTCGAAGCGGATTGCGTAGATCTTGCCCAGGCGCTCGCTGATGTCCGCGCGTTCCCGGTGGAACGTGTCGTTGCCGCGGATTTCGGCGGCGCCCGGCGACCGTTTCGCCGATCCGGTCCGACAGCGCGCGCGCCTGCTGCACCCGCTCCTTCGACAGCTGGTTGATCTTCGTCTGCAGCCGCGGGATCAGCCAAACCTGCGGCGGATAGAGCGCGACCGCGGCGAGACCCAGCCAGAAGTCCTGCAGGAAGATGAACACCATGTAGGTGGCGAGCAGGCCGCCCTGGAACGCCGGCAGGCTGATCGACTCGCCGATGAAGCCGCCGATCGGGTCGGTCTCGGCGACGATCATCGGAATGATCTCGCCGGAGGACATCGTCTTGAACTGCGGCAGCGGAAAGCGCAGCACTTGCTGGTAGAGGTCGTGCCGCAGGCGGCGCAGCGCGCGCTCGCCAATGACGCCGCTGTACACGTTGAGCCAATACTTGATGATGCCGTTCAGCGTGATGAGGGCGAGCAGCAGGAACGACAGCGCCATCAGGTAGGAGACCTGCGTGACCTCGAAACCCAGCACCGTCGCGGGAATGTGCTTGTTGCCGATGGCGTTGTTGACGATCTCCTTCGGAATCGCGAGGTTGATGTAGATCAGCGGGAAGCTGAACGCCGTCACGATCAGCAGCAGCACCTGATTGCGCCAAGTGTGCTGGAAGATGTAACGAAAAAGAGACCGTTCCATGCGGCGCAGTGCCTCTCGACCGGGTGCCGCGAAAGCCGCTTGCCGGACGACGGCAACAGCGCACGACGAAGGCAAATTCGATGGTAACATCTGCCGCTCCCGGCGCGATCCGTCGCGGCGCGTGCGTCGGGTTCGAAGGGCGCGCGCCGGCTCGGAATCAGGCGACAGCGGAAACCGGATGGATGGTCCGCTCGCGGCCGGCGTCATCGCAGTGATCCTCAAGGGGTATCCGCGCCTGTCGGAGACCTTCATCGCGCAGGAGCTCCGCGCCCTCGAAGAGCGCGGCGTTGCGTCTCGCGTTGTTTTCCCTTCGCCATCCGACCGACCGCGAAACCCATCCGATTCACGCCGAGATCCGCGCGCCGGTCGCGTACCTGCCCGAATATCTGCACCACGAGCCGGCCCGCGTCCTGCGCGTGTTGGCGCCACGCGCGCCGCCTTCCCGGATACCGCGCCGCCGTCGCCGCATGGTGGCGCGATTTCCGGCGCGATCCCACGCGAAGCCGCACTTCGCCGCCTCGGACAGGCTTTCGTGCTGGCGGCGGAGTTGCCACCCAACGTCGTCCAGCTGCATGCGCACTTCCTGCATACGCCAGCATCGGTGACCCGCTACGCCGCTCTGCTGCGCGGCCTTCCCTGGAGTTGCTCGGCGCATGCCAAGGACATCTGGACGACTCCCGAGTGGGAGAAACGCGAGAAGCTCGACTCCTGCATTTGGATCACGACTTGCACCGAAGTAAACGCACGGCATCTGCGTAAGCTGGCGCGCCCGGGTCGAACCGTGGACCTCAATTACCACGGCGTCGATACGCGACGGTTTCCACCGCCAAACGGCGCGCATCGCGGCAGCGACGGCTCGGACCCCGAGTGTCCCGTCAGGATCCTTGCCGTGGGCCGCGCCGTCGACAAGAAAGGGTTCGACGATCTGCTGGCGGCGCTCGCGCGAATCGCGCCTGATCGGCATTGGCGTCTCGCGCATTTGGGCGGTGGACCGATGCTGCGGGAGCTCAAGAACACGGCACGCCGGCTCGGCATTGCCGGGCGCGTGGAGTGGCAAGGTCCGCAGGCGCATGCCGCCGTACTCGCCGCCTATCGCGCCGCGGATATCTTCGCGCTGCCATGCCGACTGGGCGAGGACGGCGATCGCGACGGCCTGCCCAATGTCCTGCTCGAAGCCCAAAGCCAGAAGCTGGCGTGCGTGTCGACGCGCATCTCGGGGATTCCCGAATTGATACAGGATGACGTCACCGGCCTCCTCGTCGAGCCGCGTGCGATCGACGCCCTCGCGGAAGCATTGGCGACGTTGATCGCCGATCCCGCGCTACGGCGCCGCCTGGGCGAGGGCGGCTTCGCGCGTACGATCGGCGCCTTCTCGCTGGAAGGCGGGGCCGATCGGCTCGCGGCCCGCTTCGCGGCCCGCCGCGATGCGCCATGAAAGTCGCGTTCTACGCTCCGCTGAAGCCGACGGACCATCCGGTGCCCTCCGGCGATCGGGCAATGGGGCAGTCGCTGCTGCGCGCGCTGCGCACCGCAGGCCACGACACGTTCGTCGCGTCGCGCTTCCGGAGTTTCGACGGTCGCGGCGATCCGACGCGGCAGGAGCGACTGCAGGCGTTGGGACACCGGTTGGCGGCGCGACTTGTACGGCGCCTTCGGCATTCAGCGGCACGGCCCGACGTCTGGTTCACCTACCACCTGCATCACAAGGCGCCCGACTGGCTTGGGCCGGCAGTGAGCCATGCGCTCGACATTCCCTATGTCATCGCCGAGGCATCGGTCGCGGCGAAACAGAGCCGCGGTGCGTGGGCGCTGGGATACGCCGGCTCGGTGGCGGCGATCGAGGCGGCCGCGGCAACGATCTTTCTCAACCCGGTGGATCTGCCGGGGGTTCACGCGGTTCGCGGCCCTGCCCGCGCGGACGAGCGCGTGCCGCCCTTCCTCGATCTGGCGGCGCTTGCCGTCCCTGCTCCCGCTTCTGATGCCAATGTGCTCGTTCGCAGTGGGCGGGCGCGTTTGATCACCGTCGCGATGATGCGGCCAGGGGCCAAGCTCGCGTCCTATCGCCTGCTCGCCGAGGCGCTGGCGCAGATCGCGTTGCCTGCCTGGGAACTGGTTATCGTGGGCGACGGCAAGGCGCGTCTGGACGTGGAGGCAGCCTTTGCGCGTTTCGATCCCGACGCGGATTCGAATGGTCGGTTTGCAGGACGCGCCGACGGTGGCCGCATGGCTCCGCGCAAGCGATATCTTCGTCTGGCCGGCCGTGGACGAGGCGTTCGGGATGGCCTTGATCGAAGCGCAGGCATGCGGCTTGCCGATCGTCGCCGGAGACGGAGGTGGCGTCGCGGCGGTGGTGGCGTCGGGCCGCACGGGCCTGTTGGTTCCCGTGGGTGACGCCGGAGCCTTTGCCGCCGCAATCCGTTCGCCTGCTCACTGAAACCGGATTGCGGCGGCGAATGGCGAGCGAAGCGGTGGCTTACGCCAAGTCCGAGCACGACCTTCCGGCTGCCGCGTCGCGCCTCGATGCGGTGCTTCGGCGTGTCACCCTGGAATACAGGCGGCGCGCGATGATCCAGCCGGCGCCGACGGCTGCGCGATGATCGTCGCATTTCTGCGCCACGGATCGACGGCCTGGAACGAGCAAGGCCGCATGCAAGGTCGCCGCGACATTCCCTTGAGCGAGCGCGGCCGCGGCGAGGTTCGGGCATGGCGGCTCCCTTTCGCGTCCTCCGCCGTTCGAGCCGGTCGCAACGACATGGGTGTCGAGCCCGTTGCGGCGCGCGGTCGAGACGGCGGAGATTCTCAGTGGCGCAACGCCGCAGTGCGAGTCGGCGCTGATCGAGATGGATTGGGGCGAATGGGAAGGCTTCGACCTCCACGAGTTGCGGCGGCGCCATGGCGACGGCGTTCGCGCGGAACGAAGCCGCGGGGTTGGACTTCCGACCGCCGGGAGGCGAGAGTCCACGCGAAGTGCGCGATCGCGTCATGCGTTGGCTTGCGGCCAACGCGACGCAGCGCGAGACCATGGTCATCGTCACGCACAAGGGCGTATTGCGCGCCGTGCTCGCCGCGGCCACCGGCTGGGACATGACCGGCAAGCCCCCGTTGCGCCTCCGGCATGGTGCCCTGCACCGTTTTACGGTCGACCCCGGTGGACGGGTCACGGTGCAGGAATGCAATGTTTCGCTTGTCGCGATGCCCATCGACGATTCGTCGTCCGGCGAACCGCGCTGAGAAACCGCTGAGCACGTACACGAGCGGATCTACATGATCGGCGGCGCCGTGGTGCCGTAACCCTTCGCCCGCAGGTCCGCGAGTACACGGCGCAGATTCTCCCGCGCGATGGTCTCGAACCGGGCGCGGAAATACTCCGTCGCGAAGAAATACCGCCGCTTGTGCAAGCGGCTCAGGAATGCGACCTGCCCACAGTGGTACTTGACATCGGACACATCGGCGGATTCGTCGCGCAGCAACGCGCCGTTGCGCATGAACTCCTCCCACGGGGCGCCGAAGCCCGAGAGATCGATGTCGACGATGAATCGCCGATCGTTCTCCTGCACCGCGTCCAAATGCCGCGTCGCCAGGATGTGATCGCAAACACGGTGCCGGAACATGAAGGGCGCTCCCCCGGATACCGTCAGGAACAATTCGGCGCTGCGCAATTCATTGGTCGCGGCGCCGATGTCGTAGACGGCGTCGTGAAACCACAACGCGAACTCGACGGCATCGCGATCGTCGAGCAGAGTGGCCACTTCATCGCAAAGGCGAAGGCAATCCCCGATATGGCCCAGATTGTGAAATCGCCGGAACGGCGCCTCGTAACGGCTGCGCAAGTCGGCGTAAACGGCAGCGCCATCGGGCGACGGCGGCGAAGCGACGCAGCGGCCCCACAGGTCCGTGAATCGTTCCAGGCCGGCGTCGACCGTTGCAGCGCCCCTCCTCCGGCAAGGGCACGCGCGATACTCCGGCCGGCGAAGCAGGCATCACGATGGCGCGCCGCTGCGCGTGCCCTGCTCCGCGGTTCGCAACCGGGCTTTCAGCGCCTCCACGTCGCGCAGCGCTGCGGCGAGGCGGGCATTGCCCGTGTTCACGCGCCCGCTCAGGTCCCGCATCACGTGCAGCGCGCAATCCGGATTGTCGGTCAGCAGGCGCAGGAAGACATCGCCGGCGATGCGCAGCGCACGCACGGGCGCTTTCGCGCGGACCGTGGTCCCTCTCGGCGCATTGGTTATCACACCCATCTCGCCGATCAGCGCGTTCTTGCCCACGACCGCGACGATGAATTCGCCGGCCGGCGTCTCGCCCACGATTTCCACTTCGCCTTCGATGATGACATACGCACTGTCCGAAGCCTCGCCACGGGTCATCAGGGCTTCGCCGGGACCGAACCGCACCGCCCGGCTGGTGAACGCCAGCAACTTGAGCTTGGCCGGATCGAGCCCCCCGAAGAAGGGGACCTTCCGCAGCATTTCCGCTTCCTGAAAGACATCCACTCGACGCCTCCACGGCCCGGGACCCTTCGCAACAGAATACGGCATCGCTCGACGGGAGGAAAGGTGGCCAAACGAAAGGGTCGAGAGACGGCTGCTATGCTGTGCCGATCGCCGAAGGAGAAGGCAGTGACCACGGCAACGGACGAATACTACCGCGACATCATCGAAGGGCTGGCGATTTACGCCCACAACGCATTGCAGCATGACGTGCTCGCGACCATCACCCGGCATCCCGCGCCGGACCTGGGCAGCGCTTTCAACAAGAATCAGATCGCGAGCAAGATGTGGCTTGCCGACGCGCTGCTCGGCGCGGTCGGTCCGGAACTTGGCGAGGTCACGATTCTCGGCGGCTGGTTCGGCGTCCTGGCAGCGGTTTTGCTTCACGACCCGCGCTTCGCGATCGGCAGGGTCGTGAGCATCGACATCGATCCGCGCTGCGCCGCGATTGCCGAGTCCGTGAATGCGACGCACGTGCGCGCCGGCCGCTTCACCGCGCGTACCGCCGACATGCTGGAGCTCGACTACGAAGCGGTCGCGGCAAGCGGGGCCGGCGGCGGGAAGGCGGACCTCCTGATCAACACGAGTTGCGAGCATCTCGCCGACTTCGGCCGCTGGTACGAGCGCGTCCCTGCCGGGCAGCGGCTGGTGCTGCAATCGAACGATTATTTCGCCTGCGATCAGCACGTCAACTGCGTTCCCGATCTCGCGGCATTCCAGGCCCAGGCGCCGATGCAGGAGGTACTGTTCGCCGGCGAGCGCAGGATGCGGCGTTACGTCCGTTTCATGCTGATCGGACGGAAGTAACGCCGCCGAACGCGGCGTGGACATCGATCCACGTCGCCGCTCCGTGTTCGCACGTGTGCGCGAAGAGCTCGGCGAGAAACTCCCAAGCGGCGGCGTCGAGGTCGAGGTGGTGGGTCAGGAGTCCCGTGGGTTCGGACGCGTCGACCGTGCCTGCGCGGCGCGCCGCCAGATGCAGGACGAGACGGTCGACCGCGGCATCGATGCCAATGAACGCGCGATCGCGCCGCCAGGCGATCAGGTCGACATGCGTGTTGCACTGCACAAGGCCCGCGACGGGATCTGATCGTGCTCGCGGCCCGAAAGTCGACAGGCCGCGGAACCCGGCTTCGGGCAATCGTTCGATCACCCCCGGATCGATGCGATTCCAGGGCGGCACCAGCAGCGGTGCGAAGCGCCGGCCAAAATGTCGTCCGAGACGCGAGCGGCCCTTTTCCAGTTCGGCGATCGACTGGTCCACCGGCCGGTGGCTCCCGAGCTCCCAGTTGCGGCCGCCCGCGGGCGCATGATTGCGGTGCGCGTATCCGTGCTGGACCACCGTCACGACATCTGCCTTCGCCACGACGTCGATGAGGCTTGGTTCGGTTAACGCAGGAATGACGGCGAGGGCGACGGGTATGTTCGCGCCGCCGGCGATGTCAATGAGCCGGGAGAGTTCCGGCGAATCACGACAGGCGTCGTCGTCGCGGCACCAGAGATCGGCTTGGCGGCCGGCGTCACGCCAGAGATCGAGCTCCGCGGCGAGACGATGCCAGGCGGTCATTCGCGCTACCTGGGCAATGATGACGCGCGGCGCACGGGGTCCTGCGCACGCGCCGCGACTAGGTCGGCCACGAGGGCAGCGCTCCTGGCCGCGCCATCGCTGTCGAAGGTCCACCGTCCCCAGTGGTCGCGCGTACCTGCCGCATCGACCGCGGCAGCGAGCACGTCGGGCGTATTGGTCCGATCGTCCACCACGATGGCGAGGTCGAACTCGTTGAGGCGGACGCCGCGCGCACGCTGCTCCGTCTCGCCGTTGCCCGTGAACGGAACGACTACCGGCCGGGCGCCGCTCACGACGACATCCATCACCGTGTTGTAGCCCCCCTGCGACACGGAGACGAACGCCTGCCGCAGTAACGCCGGAAAGTCGACCCGAGCCCGCTCGACCACCGCCATCGGCCCGGCCGCGCGCAGCAACCGCTGCAGTCCTTCGTCCGGGATGTTGGGCCCGGCGAGCACGCGCCACGTCAGGTGGCCGAACCGCGACTTCGGCTGCGCCGCAAGCGCCAGCGCGAGGTGTTCGATCCCGACGGCCCCGCCTCCCGCCGACACCACCACTTCCTTCCGTTCGCCGCCCTCGCCGATCGCCAGCCGTTCGCCTGGAGCCAGCACGAACCCCGTGTAATGCACCGGCGGCCCCAGCTCGTGCAGCAACGGGAACGTCTCCTCGAAGCGGGCGAACGTCGGGTCGCCGTGCACGAGAATGGCGTCGAACCAGGTTTTCGCCCAGCCCAGCATCTCGCGTTCGCGCTCCGGCTTGGGCTGGATCTGCAGGATGTCGCGGACGGAGCCGATGACCAGCGGCTTGGGGCGCGTCGCCTCGATGCGCTCGAGCAGCGGCATGAGCTCGAAGCGCAGCGACCGCCGTCCGAACGGGAACGTCTCGAAGAGCACGGCCTCGGGCGCGACGGCGTCGTAGGTGGCGAGCAGCAGGTCGCGCCGCGCATTCCGGTACGCGTCGTCGATGGGGACGTAATCGGCGTCGCGCAGCGGCATGAAGCTCGCGTCGGAGACGCGGATCGGCGGCAGCTGCACGATCCGGACGCCGCGCGGCATGCGCCCGCCGATCGGCATGCCGCCGGTGACCATGTGGACGTCGCACCCGGCGTCCGCGAGGGCTTCGGCGATGAGTCGCGCCCGCATCAGGTGCCCGATGCCCAGCAGATGCTGGACATAGATCATGACAGCTGGCATGGATCCGTGCCGGGATGGCGTATCGTGAAGGGTCGCGAGGCGTGGAACGCCGTCACCGGGGTTGCGGAAGCTTGCGGTTCAGAGCCCTGCCGCGTGCATCTGTATCGGCGTGGCGCTGCCCACGTGCATCGACACGAGGTCGGTGATGATGTCGAGGCCACCCAGCATTGCCTGCGCGCCGCGGGACGACGGGAGCGGCTGGTGCGCGAGCCCGCGCAAGGCTGCCGCCATGACGCCCGGGTCGTGCGCGCCGCGCGGATCGAGCGTGCGCACGAGTCCCAGTTCGGCGGCGCGCAACGCCCGCAGCAACTGTTCTTCGCGCGGCTTGGTGCGCGGCACGAGAATCGCGCGCTTGTCCAGCGACAGAATTTCGCAGAACGTGTTGTACCCTGCCATCGCCACCACGCCCACTGCCTTCTCCATCAGCAATTCGACGTGCGCGTCGAACGTCACCACGGCAATGCGGGGCAGGAGCTTGGCGCGCTCCCGGAACTGGCGCTGCATCGCGGGCGGCATGAACGGACCGAGCACCAGGACGGCCGCCAACGGAATGCCGGGGTCGACCTCGTAGGCACGCAGGACCCAGTCGACGACGGACATCCCGTCGTCGCCGCCGCCCACGGTCACCAGCACGTACGGCTGCTCGCCCACGGGGATGGCCATCGCTTCGGTCAACTGCGGCACCGCTCGCTTCAAGTATCCCGTGTACAGGATCTTCTTGCGCACGGCGAGGGGACAGGCGACCCCCGCCAGGGGGTCGGCGAATTCCTCGAGGCCGTAGACCCAGATCTCGTCGTAGACATGCTCCAGCGCCGGCAGCACCTGCTTTCGCTTCCATTCGTTCAGGAGGAGCTTCGGCTCGTCCATGATGTCGCGCAAGGCCAAGCACCAGGGTCGTCCCCTGCGCCTTCAGCATCTGCAGCGTCGGCACGACCTCGCCTTTCAGGCCAAGCGGCTCCTTGTCCACCAGGAACAGGTCGGGCCGGAAGCTCAGCGCCGTCTGTCGGATGATGGCGGCGCGCATTTCCATCGTCTGGTCGAGCGCGATGTGGAGGCCGAGCGACTGATATTCGCCGTCGGAGAGCTTGATCACGCCCGGGATCCGGACGAAGTCGACCCGCGAGCGGAAATCGAAGCTGCCGATGATGGGCGAGCCGGACAGGATCAGGACCGACACGCCCTTGAACCGGTCGACGAGCGCATGCGCAATGGCGCGGCAACGACGCAGGTGGCCGAGGCCAAAGCTGTCGTGGCTGTAGATCAGGATCCGTGCGTCGTTGAGTCTTTCCACGTCATCCTCTGCCTGTGCTGCGGCGACCCGGGCAGGCCGGTCGGCGCCGGTATTATCCACGACAAGCTGGCCGCTTCGCGCCACAAGCGTCCCGCTCAAGACCGAAACGCCGATATGACCGGCAACGGGCGCCATGGTGCCACAATTTCACGGCCGGCGGCCATATCCGTTCCTCGCAACAGGCGCCGGAATATGATGGGCACGGACGCATAGGTTATATTCGGAGGTACGATCTCCAATTTATCCGACACAATGCACGCCAATACCACCGCGCCACCCGAACCGAATGACAGCGGTTGCCCTTGGGCCGACCGGAAGTGAGGCACGAGCGCCGCGGGGACAGAGTCCGTCGGATGCGAAGCCCAACGCCGAGCGCGCCAGTCGCTACGTAGCGCGCATCCTGCAGCAACATCTGGTCCATGATCCGGCCAGCCGGTGCTGGACCGCAGACGGCACTGCTGTATTCGTGGACATCTCCGGATTCACGAAGCTGTCCGAGCGGCTCGCCCGGAAGGGCCGCGAGGGCGCCGAGCAGATCACCGAGGCCATCGAGAGGAGTTTCGAGTCGATCCTGTTCGTCGCCTACGAGAACGGAGGCAGCCTGCTCAAATTCGGCGGCGATGCCCTCCTGCTCTGGTTCGAGGGTGACGGACACGCCGCGCGTGCCTGCCGCGCGACGGTCCTGATGCGCCGCAGCACTCCGCGACGTCGGCCGGATCGAAGTTCCCGGCGCCAAGGTCACGCTGCGTATGGCGCAGGGGGTTCATTCGGGATCATTCCATTTCTTTGCTGTGGGCACCACCCACACCGAGTTGCTGCCGGCCGGCCCCGGATGGAGCCGCCTGGTGGCGATGGAGCATTCGGCCGCCGCGGGTGAAATCGTGGTCAGTCCGGAGACCGCGGCGTTGCTGCCGAGCCGCTGTCTGGGCGAAGCCCGAGGAGCGAGGAACGTTGCTGCGCCGCGAGCCCCCGGGCATACGGCGAAGTTGCCGCTAATCCCGCGGCCGAAGATGTCCGCGGATACTCTAGCGCATTGCCTGTCCGCCGCCGTGCGCGCGCATGTCCTGGCCGGCGGGGGAACGTCGGAGCACCGTCCCGTCACGGTCGCATTCGTCCGTTTCGACGGCACGGACGCGATGATCGAACGCAGCGGGCCCGTCGCGACCGCCGAGGCGCTCCATGCCCTGATGAGCGTCGTGGAGGCCGCGGCGCAGGAGCAAAAGATCGCGTTCCTCGCCTCCGACGTCGATGCCGACGGCGGCAAGTTGATCCTGACGGCCGGCGCGCCCAGCATCACTGGAGACGACGAGGAGCGCATGCTGCTTGCGCTCCGCAAGATCGTCGCTGCCGATCTGCCGATTCCGATCCGCATCGGCGTTCATCGTGGTTCGGTTTTCGCCGGCGACATCGGGCCTGCGTACCGTCGCACGTATACGGTGATGGGTGACGCCGTGAACCTCGCCGCGCGCCTCATGGCCAAGGCGGGGCCGGGCCAGATCTACGCGACGGCCGACGTGCTAGACCGCTCGAATACTCTATTCGAGACGAGCGAGCTCGAGCCGTTCACGGTCAAGGGCAAGGCGCGGCCGGTTCAGGCATGGTCGGTTGGCAGGGCGCATGGTTCGCGCAAGCGACACGTCGCGCTGCAGCGGTTGCCGTTGACCGGCCGCGATGCGGAGCTCGCGCAGATTCGCGACGCACTCGCGAGTACACGCGCGGGCGCCGGACGGCTGATCGAGATCGTCGGGGAAGCCGGCATCGGCAAGACCCGTTTGCTCGAAACGCTGCGGGACGACGCGGCGGGATTCCGCAAGCTCGACGCTTCCTGCGAAGCCTACACCGCGTCCACGCCGTATGCGCTGTGGCGCGAGCTCCTGCGGGAGCTGATGAATTTCGGGCGCGACGATCCAGAGGCCGCCATCATCGAGCGCTTGAGCTCCGAAGTGGCGACCCGTGCACCCGACTTGGCGCCGTGGCTGCCGCTGATCGCGATCGCGCTCGACATCAACGTCGCGCCGACGCCGGAAGTCGAACTGCTCGCCGAATCGAACCGGCGCGCAATACTGCACAAGTCCGTACTCCGCTTCCTCGAGGTCATGATCCCCGAAACGGCGCTCATCGAGATCGAGAACGCGCACCACATGGACGAAGCCTCGGCCGAACTCCTGCTGTACCTCACGGAAAAGATCGACGCCTGGCCGTGGCTGATCGGCGTCGCCCGCCGCCCGACCGCCACCGGCTTCACGGCGCCCGACGTGCCCACGGTGTCGCGGATCGGTCTCGAGCCACTTGCCCAGGAGGATGCGCTGCGCATGGTGCAGCTCGCGTCCGAGCGACATCCGCTGCACATGCATGTCATCGAGGTCGTGGCGCAGCGATCTGGCGGGAATCCGCAATTCCTGCGCGACCTGTTGAATTCCGCGATCAATTCCGGAGGCGTCGACGGCCTGCCCGACTCGGCCGAAGCCGCCGCCATGGCCCGGATCGATGGCCTGGCGCCCGAGGACCGGGCCCTCGTCCGTCGCGCCGCAGTGCTCGGGCAGACGTTCCATCCGCGGATGCTGTCCTGGCTCGCCGATGATGGCGACGCTGCTTTGCCGGAACCTGCGACGTGGGCTCGGCTGCGGGATCTCTTCGTGGAGGAACCCGACGGCTATCTGCGATTCCGCCGTTCGCTGCTGCGCGATGCGGCCTACGAGGGACTGCCGTACAAGCTTCGCCGCCGGCTCCACGGCGCGGTTGCCGCGCAGATTGCGCAGGAAGCCGACGATGCGGAGGAAGCCGCCGGGATCCTTTCACTGCACTACTTGATCGCCGGCGATGACCGGTCGGCCTGGCGTTACGCCAAGATCGCCGGCAGTCGCGCCGCGGGGTTCTATGCGTACGTCGAAGCCGCCAGGTTGTACGTGCGCGCTCTGGAAGCCGGCCGTCGCCTCGAGGATGTGGGTGCGCCGGAGATCGCTGCCGTGCAGCGGGACTTGGGGGATGCGTGGTATCAGACGGCCGAGTTCAAGAAGGCGGCCGACGCGTATACGGCCGCGCGCAAATTGGTGGCGAGCGATCCGCTTGGCGAAGGCCGACCTGCTGCTCAAGCTCTCGCACGTCGAGGGGAAGCTCGGCAAGTACGGGCAAGCGAAGCGCTGGGCCGAGCGGGGCCGCACCACGCTGAAAGAACTGGAAGGCCCGGAGGCTGCCCGGCAAGCCGCGCGCGTCGGGCGCTTGGTACGCCATGCTGCTTCAGCTACGAAGGACGGAAGAACGAGGCGATCGACTGCGCCGAACGAACGGTGGCGGAGGCCGAGGCTGCGGACGATCCGCAGGCCATTGCGGATGCGTATTTCGTGATGGGCGTGGGGTACGGCGAGCTTGGCAAGGAAGGCGCGATACAGCTCCTGCAGCGTTCGCTGGAGGCGTACCAGCGCGCGGGCAACCCGGTGAGGCAAGCGGCGCTGCTGTCGGACCTTGGCGTCGTGTGCCAGTGGGAAGGCCGCTGGGACGAGGCGTTGTCCTACTACGAGCGGGCTCGTCGAGGAGAGCCTGAAGGTCGGCAGCACCGTTAACGCCGCCTTGGCGCGTCTCAACATGGCCGAGATCCTGACCGACCGCGGCGAGTGGGCAGAAGCGGAGGCCGTTCTGCTCGAAACGTTGTCGCTCTGGAAAGCGTCGCAGTTTCGGTTCTTCCTGGCCGCGTGCCTGTCGCTGCTCGGGCGAGTGTCGCTGCGCCTGGGCCGCCTCGACGAGGCGGTCAGCACGCCTCGAAGAAGCGAAGACCAACTTCCTGCACGTCGGAGCGGAAGAGGAAATTCCGCCTGTCGACGCCCGGATCGCGGAATGCCGCCTCGCCATGGGGAACCTGGATGCCGCCCTCGAACTGGTGAGGGGCATGCTCGGCCGCGCGAACGAATCGAACGGGGTGGCCAAGGTGGTGCCGCTGCTGGAGCGCATCCAAGGCCACGTGCTGCTCCAGCAGGGCGACCTGCGGCGCGCGCGGGACGCGCTGGGGGCAAGCCTCGCTGCCGCGAAGGAGCGGCGCAATCTGTTCGAGGCGGCGCTGACCATGCTCTCGCTGATCGAGCTCGATCGTCTGGAGGGTGTCGAGCCGCCCCTCGAGATGGTGAACGAAAGCCGCACGCTCCTCGCGAGCCTCAAGGTCCGGGCCGTCCCGCCGGTGCCGCTTCCGCCGCGATAGTGTCTCGCTAGGGAGCTGCGGAACAGAATGCCGTGTCCGACAAATGCGGAACGGCCCCGTGGGGCCGCTCCGGGCTCCAGCAGACTGCTGGCTCGTTACGGTTGGCTTGCCCAGGGGTCACCGACGGCGATGAACGTGGTGAAATGAGGGCCACCAACCGCATAGTTGCCTTGCGCCTTGATACACATCTGCGCCTGAAAGCCCGCAACATATTGGTTGCCCTGCCCCTGCGAAATCGTCATGATCGGCAGCGGGGTGCTCATCGCTAGCAGGCCCTGGTCATGGAAAACTCGTCCGACGGGGCCGGCATTGGCCACGCTGCGCGTCACGTGCCAGATTTCGTTGTCGGGCGGTCCGCCTTGGACCGTGACCGTCATGCGCTCGGTCTCCGATCACGATGTCGAACGGCACTCCCCCGTGAAGGATCGCGGGGTGTGCGCCGGTTGGTATCGTCGTGTTGACCCTTATCGTGCCGTCACCTGCCAGGACGTCCGCCGCAAGGTCCCGTAAGGTGCCGGCAGGAAATTGGCGTGTGCGTTGCAGTTGAAGGGCCGGGATGAAGTCCGGAGTCCTGGTTCAGTCGTCGAACTCCCGTCGGTGTTCAGCCATGCGACATTCGTAACCGCAGGGCAGCGGCACCAGGCCAAATAGACGTGTACTCGAAACGCCGCGGCCGGGTCGCAGGTGAAGCGGATACGCGAGGTGCACCAGCTTGTACTGGTTACGTGGGCAGCGATGTTGGTGACGGTGTAGGGAACGGTTTCGCGCAAATCCGGGCCGATTTCGTAGCCGTCCTTGTCCCAGAACCCCGCGCTGTCCCGTTACGCACTTCGGATCGCTGGGGCTGGTCCCACAGGCAACGTGCTCACGGGTACCGTAAACGAATCGTTGCAACCCAGGATTCCGCATGAGACGGATGTCGTCAGCGGGAGAAGATTGGGAGGACTCGGAGCGAACGTCTGTCCTGACGCGGTACCGGTCCACACCGTCGCCTGGGCAATGATATGCCGTCACCGCAATCGCCCAAGTGGATCGTCAATAGAAACTCTGTGCTCCCCAGGCTTCAAGGGCGACATCCAGTCACCAAGACCGACGTTTGCGTGAAGGTTGCGGTCCCGGTGGCCGGTTGATCCACGCTGACAATCGTCGCGCCGGACAGCGTGACTCGGAACGAGCTGATATTCGAATTGCCGTCCGGGCTGACGTTGGTCAAATGGGTTACCACCGTTAGCGGTGCGTTGGACGTCATCTCCAGGTGGTACTGCTTCGTCACTTTAGGAGCGCCGACGCTTGGCAACGCGATCGCCGCGAGCATTATCGCCATCAAAAAGCTAAGTATCCTGCGCAGACTATTCATTTCTCCACCCTCGAAGCGTTGACAGGACTAGAACCACACGCGAGCCACGCGTTGGGACTCAAAACACTATGCTGAACGATTATTTCTCGTCAAAGGGAATGCGCAGAAAAATGCGAAGCCCGACGGCCGGGATCCAGCTGCCTTCGCAGGCTGCAGACCCTTTCGAACGGTGCAAATTCTCTCCTCGTGTTACTAGTGTGCCGCGCCGGCGGGCCGGCAATTTCGAACCCCCGTGACAAGTCACTCGGGTTGAGCCGACATGCGACGTCGCTGCACAAACCACCAGATGCGAACTCAGGCAATAGAGCTCAGCTCGATGCCATTACGTTCTAAACAAAGAATCATTAGTGCAGCGTGATTTCAAGCAGACAATGTGCCAGGCGACTCCCAAAATAGTATATTCAATTCGTTAGCTGAGATACCTCCAGCAAACTATCGAATATACACGGTGCAGTTGTAAAGTTTGCCGACGATAAGTCTGGATTCGTGGCCGGGGGCGCTCTCGATGGATCGATGAGCAAGCCGAGAGATGGGGGCCGCACGAGGTTCGCAGCCAGTTGAACCGGCGATACTGACCGGACACGGACGAAGTGCCTTGCCCTCGTCAGTCGCCCGGCCACCGCTCGATGAACGCGAATTGCTCAGGGTGCTCCGGTGATCTCGGATGCAGGACCTCTTTTCCATGGACTGCCATTTGCGGGCGATGACCCCGAGCGCCTCGTCCGCCGTGAGGCCATGCTCGCGCAGCAGGCACCCGACGACGGTACCGGTGCGGCCGACCCCCGCCCAGCAATGCACATAGACCGGCTCGTCCGCGGCCATCGCGTCGTGAATCGCATCCAGGATCATGCGCATCAACGCCGGAGACGGAACGCCGAGATCCCGAATCGCGAACCGTCGATGGTCGGCGCGTAGACCTCGCGCTTCGGCGCGCTCGCGCAAGCTCGATGCGTAGGGCGCGGGCCGCTCGCCTTCCTCCGTGAGATCGACGAACTGGCGAATGCCGGCGTCGAGCAGCGCGCCGACCCTTGCCGGCACCTCCGCCGCCGTCGATGGCACCCGGGTGCTCGCCCGCGAGGACCAGCCCGGGAACGAGCCAGTAGCAGTTGGCGTGCGGCCGCGCGAGGACGTCGCCCGGCGTGTCGAACGCGGTGCGCCCGATCGAGATGGCCATCCCGGCCCTCGCGCGGCTAGTGCGCCAGGATCTTCGAGAGGAAGTCGCGCGTGCGCTCGCTCTTGGGATTGTTGAAGAATTCCACCGGCGTGTTCTGCTCGATGATCTGCCCTTCGTCCATGAAGATCACGCGGTCGGCGACCGACCGGGCGAAACCCATTTCGTGCGTCACGCACAGCATCGTGATGCCCATGTTCGCAAGCTCGATCATGACGTCCAGCACTTCCTTGATCATCTCGGGATCGAGCGCGGAAGTCGGCTCGTCGAACAGCATGATCTTGGGCGTGAGGCACAGCGCGCGGGCGATCGCCACGCGCTGCTGCTGGCCGCCCGAGAGCTGCAGCGGATACTTCGCCGCCTGCTCGGCGATCTTCACGCGCTTCAGCTGCACCATCGCGCGCTCGTCCGCTTCCTTCTTGGGAATCTTGCCCACCCACATCGGCGCGAGCGTCAGGTTCTGGAGAACGGTCAAGTGCGGGAACAGGTTGAACTGCTGGAACACCATCCCGACCTCTTTCCTGATCGCCTCGATCGCCTTCACGTCGTCGGTGAGCTCCACGCCGTCGACCTTGAGCGTGCCCTGCTGATGCTCCTCGAGGCGGTTGATGCAGCGGATCAGCGTCGACTTGCCGGAACCCGACGGGCCGCAGATGACGATCCGCTCGCCTTTTGCGACGTTGAGGTCGACGTCGCGCAGCACGTGGAACTGCCCGTACCACTTGTTGACTTTCGCAAATTCGATGATCGGTTCGGTCGCCTGCATGAATGGCCTCGGTCGTTCTTCTATTTGCGGCGGGTGCCGGTGTTGAGATGCCGCTCGATCCACTGGCTGTAGCGCGACATCGCGAAGCAGCAGACGAAATAGATGGCGGCGACGAACAGCTGTCCTTCGAGGAAGAACTTGCGCCAGTCGGAGTCGCCCAGCGCGAGCTGCAGCGCACCGGTCAGATCGTAGAGGCTCACGATCGTGACGAGCGAGGTATCCTTGAACGTCCCGATGAACGTGTTCATGATCGCCGGCACGACGAGCCGCAGCGATTGCGGCAGCACGACCTTGCGCGCCGTCTGCCAATAGGACAGGCCGAGCGAGGCGGCAGCCTCGACCTGCCCGCGCGGCAGCGCCTGCAGCCCGCCGCGCACGACTTCGGCAAGGTAGGCGGCGGAGAAGAGGATGATGCCCACCTGCACGCGAACGAGCACGTCGATCGACCATCCCGCCGGCATGAACAGCGGAAACATGAACGACGCCATGAACAGCACCGAGATGAGCGGCACGCCGCGGATCAGCTCGACGTAGAGCACGCAGAGCGTCCGGATCCCCGGCAGCCGCGATCGTCGGCCGAGGGCGACCAGGATCGACAGCGGGAAGGCGACCGCCAGGCCGATCGTGGACAGCATGATCGTCAGCGGAAACCCGCCCCAGCGGGCCGTCTCGACCGGAGTCAGGCCGAGCACGCCGCCGTGCATCAACACGAAGAACGCCGTGAGCACCACGACCCAGGCGCCGACCAGCCAGCGTTTCCAGAACGCGCGGTAGCAACTCACGGCGATCAGGACGACCATCAGCGCCGTCGCGACCAACGGTCGCCACTGCTCGCGCGTACGGATAGCGTCCGAACAGGATCAGCCGGTATTTCTCGGCAACGACGCCCCAGCAGGCACCCTCATGCCCCACGGCGCGGCAGGCCGCGTTGTCCGGCCGGAAGACGGCGTCGAACACGGCCCAGTTCAGCAACGGCGGCACGTACCGGACGAGGACGGCCAGCACAATCAGGGTGCCGAGCGTGTTCTTCCAGTCGGAAAAAAGGTTGCGCTTCAACCACGGCACCACGCCTTCGGTGGCGACCGGCGGCGGACGACTCGGTATCAGCTGGAGAGCTTCGGCTGTAGCAACGGTGCTCATCGTTCGCGAATCAGGGAACGCCGGTTGTAAAGATTCATGATCAACGCCGTCAGCAGCGACATCGTCAGATACGCAAGCATCACGAGCGAGATCGCCTCGATTGCGCGGCCGGTCTGGTTCAACGTCGTCGTCGAAATCGATACGAGGTCGGGGTAACCGACGGCGACGGCGAGCGACGAGTTCTTGGTGAGGTTGAGATATTGGCTCGTGATCGGCGGAATGATCACGCGCAACGCTTGCGGCAGCAGGATGAGCCGCGTTTCCTGCATCCCGTTGAGGCCGAGCGCCGCGGCGGCCTCGTGCTGCCCGTATGCCACCGCCTGGATCCCGCCGCGGACGATTTCGGCGATGTAGCTCGCCGTATAGAGCGTCAAGCCGAGGAGCACCGTCAGGAATTCCGGCGTGACGGCGCCGCCGCCGCCGACGGTGATGTCGGTCTTCTCCGGAATGTCGAGTGCGGTGGGCGCGCCGCCCGCGAGCCAACCCAGCAACGCCATGCCGACGATGAAGCCCAACGCGGGCAGGAAGACACGCGGCGGCCGCCCCGTGGCCTCGAACCGGCGCCGCTCGAGCTTCGCCCAGTACCAGGATGCCACGATGCCGGCGAGTATCCCGACCACCATGAAGATGTGACCCGTTGCCCATATCGGGATCGGATATTGCAGCCCGTTCTTGCTGAAGAAGACGCCCGGCAGCGGCTGCAGCGCCTCGTCGATCGGCGGCAGGAATTCGGTGAAGATGAAGTACCAGATGAAGAGCTGCAGCAGGAGCGGCACGTTGCGGAACAACTCGACGTACGCCGTGCAAAGCGACCGGATGAGGAAGTTCCGGGACAGCCGCCCGATGCCGACGAGCGTGCCGGTGATCGTCGCCAGCACGATGCCGAGGAGGGCGACGCGCAGCGTATTCGAAAGGCCGGTCAGGTAGGCCTTGGCGTACGATTCGGCCGAATCGAACTCCCAGAGGCTCTCGCTGATCGCGAAGCCGGCGGGCTGTTGCAGGAAATCGAACCCGCTCTGGATCCCCCGCACACGCATGTTGAGCAGCGTGTTGTGAACGAGGTACCAGCCCGCGGCCACCACCAGCAGGACCGCGACGATCTGATAGATCACGCCTCGAAACGCCGCGCTGCGCCACGACCATCGAAAGCGCTTCTGTGGAGCCGCCATCACGATACCGTTCGCGGGTTGGGAATCTGATTCGCGGGGCGCCTCCCCGCCACACGGCACAATTCGCGCGGGACGCTGCCCGCGCGAACTGCGCCGGCAGGTCCGCTAGCGCACCGGCGGCGCGTACATGAAGCCGCCCTTGTTCCACAGATTGTTGGCGCCTCGCGGGAGCTTCAGCGCCGACTTCGGTCCGACATTGCGCTCGAAGATCTCGCCATAGTTGCCGACCGACTTGATTGCGCGGTATGCCCAGTCCTTGTCGAGTCCCAGGAGCTTGCCGGTATCCTCCGACGTCCCGAGAATCCGCTGCACCACCGGGTCGGTGCTCGACGCGCGCAGGCCGTCGACGTTGCTCTGGCCGATGCCGTACTCCTCGGCCTCGATCAGCGCGAAGACCACCCACTTGACGATCGTGAAGTATTCGTCGTCGCCGCGGCGCACGGACGGTCCCAGCGGCTCCTTGGAGATGAGCTCGGGAAGGATCACATGATCCTCCGGATTGCCGGCTTCCTTGTTGCGCACGGACGCGAGGCCCGAAGCGTCCGTCGTGTAGGCCTGGCAACGGCCGGAGAAATAGGCCTTGTTGGTCGCCTCCTGCGTCTCGAAGACGACGGGCTTCATCGCGAGGTTGTTCGCCTTCGAGTAGTCGGACAGGTTCTTCTCGGTCGTCGTACCCGATTGCACGCAGACGGTCGCGCCCTTCAGTTGCTTGGCGCTCGTGATCTTCGACTTCTTCGTCACCATGAAGCCCTGGCCGTCGTAGTAGGTGACGCCAGTGAACTCGAGCCCCAGCGACGCATCGCGCGTCAGCGTCCACGTGGTGTTGCGCACCAGGAGGTCGATCTCCCCGGACTGCAGAGCGGTGAAGCGCTGCGATGCGTTGAGCGGCACCCACTTGATCTTCTTGTCGTCGCTGAGGAGGGTCGCCGCGATCGCCTTGCAGATGTCGACGTCGAGTCCCGTCCAGTTGCCCTGGCTGTCAGCCGCCGAGAAGCCCGGCAGGCTCGGGTTGACGCCGCAAACGATTTGACCCCGCTGCTTGATAGTGTCGAGCGTCTTGCCCGCCATCGCGGTCCCCGTGAAGGCAGTCAACAATGCCGCTGCCAATGCCAATCGCTTGATCATTTCCCTCTCCTGGTAAAGGCCGGAAGCCGGCTGAAATCAACGTTGCGTCGCGCGAGTTTAAGCCGACTTCCGGCGCTTGGCGAGGGGGCGCCCGCTACGCCGCCCCGGCCGCTCGGCGGCGCGAAAGGCCGAGCGCCTCCGCGAGGCGCGCCAGCCCTTCCCGGGTCGTGTCGGGGTCGTGGACGAGGGCGATCCGAATGAAAGCGTGCCCCGCGTTGGCGCCGTCCGCATCGGGTTGGGTGAGAAATGCACCGGGCAGCACCCGCAGGGCGTGGTCGCGCCAGAGGCGTCGCGTGAGCGCCTCGCCGTCGTCGGCGCGAAGCCACAGAAAGAAGCCGCACGGGGGGCGGTAATATCCCGCGAATCCGCCCAACAGGCGATCGGCCACGTCCTTGCGTTGCTTGAGGCGCGCGCGCATCGCGTCGACGTGCCCGTCCTCCGACCAGAGCGCCGTCGCGGCGGCGAGCAAGGGCAGCGGCGTGCATGCGGTGCCATTGAGCCGCACGCGATTGAGCGCGGCCAGAGTGTCCTGCGGCACCCGCGGCAAATCCGGAACGCAGCCCGGCGGCGCTCGAACGCTTGGACAGCGAGTGGAGCACCAGCGCGTTGTCGAGCCATCGGTCGGAGGAGTCGATGGCCGCGAGCACCTCCAGCGCGCCGGGCGGTGGTGTGTCGTCGTAGAGCTCGGCATAGCACTCGTCGAAGACGACGAGAAAATTGTGGCGACGCGCGGCCTCGATCGCCCGCCGCATCTCGACAGGTGCGATCACGCGCCCGTCCGGATTCGAGGGCGAGCACAGGTAGAGAATCGTCGTGCGGGACCAGGTGTCCTCGTCCACGAATGCGAGGTCGAGCGCGAATTCCGGAAATCCGCTATGGGCGAGATAGCACGGCTCCGCGCCCACCATGACGGCCGCCGCCCGGTAGGTCTGGTAGAACGGGTTCTGCATTACTGCAAGCGGCGCAGCGCGCGACGGACTGGTCGCGATCGACGCGGCGAGGTACAGGCCCTCGCGACTGCTCGTGACCGGAGAGATTTGCGTATCGGGATCGATCCGGCCGCGCGTGGCCGGATAGCGGCGCTCGAGATAGCCCTGCGCCGCGCGGCGGAACTCGGGCGTGCCGACCGCCGCAGGGTAGCGATTCCACAGATGGGCGTGCGCCGCGATGGTCTCGGCGAGCAGTGGCGGGGGCGCATCCTGCGGCTCGCCCACGGCCATGCTGATCGGCGGCAGTCGCGGATTGGGTGCGATGTCCGCGAGCAATTGGTCCAACCGGCGAAACGGCGAATCGAAGCGCGCGATGCGCTCGTTCAACAGCGGGTTCATCGCCGCAAGTTTACGGTATCCGGTCCGCCATCGCCGTCGGGCAGTGTGATACGGTTCCCTTTCCGCCGCCGACCGCGGCCATTCGCCCACCTGCCAGAGCCCCATCATGAAAATCGGGATGATCACCGACAGCCTGCCGCAAACGGATTTTGACGCGATGCTCGCGGTTGCCGCGCGCCTCGAGATGGACATGCTGGAATTCGGCTGCGGCAATTGGTCGGCGGCGCCGCATGTCGAGCTCGACCGGCTGCTCGAAAGTGCCCCGGCGCGGCGCGATTTCCACGCCCGGCTCGCGGCCCATGGCATCGAGATCAGCGCACTCTGCTGCGATCCCGTGCGGCGAAGCCGGCTGGGCATGACCGGCGACCCCAACCTCGATCCCAGCCATCTCATGTGGATGGGCGCCGATCCGCTCGCCGCCGCCCGGGCGCTGGGCGAGGCGATCTACTATGTCCATGCGAAGGACACGCGCATCGATCCCGTCAATGCCGGGATCAATGGCGTCATCGACACCACACCCGGCAGCGACTACAAGGCGCGTGCGTGGAGCTATATCACGCTCGGACTCGGTCACGACGAAACCTGGTGGCGCATGTTCGTCGCCGCGCTCGCTGCGGCAGGCTACGACGGCGTGCTGTCGATCGAGCACGAGGATCCGGCGATGAGCGCCGAGGAAGGCGTCGAAAAATCGGTCGAGCTCCTGCGCCGCGTCATTGTGAATCGCCCGCCGCGCAGCCACTAGGCGATCCTCATGGTCGCAACCTCGTCGCAGCGACGCGTCGTCGTGTTCGATATCGGCGGGGTCCTCCTCGACTGGGATCCGCGCCACCTGTACCGCAAGCTTTTTGCGGGAGACGAGCGCGCGATGGAGGACTTTCTGACCAATGTGTGCACGGTCGAGTGGAACAAGCGGCAGGATGCCGGCCGTACATTCGCCGAGGCGCACGCCGAACTTCTTCCACAGCACTGGGAAAAGGCGCATCTCATCGAGGCATTCGGCCGGCGCTTCGACGAGATGATCGCGGGCCCGATCGAAGGCACCGTCGACATCCTCGCGGATCTGAAGCGCGCCGCGGTGCCGCGCTACGCGCTGACCAACTGGTCGGCCGAAACCTATCTGCCCGCCCGCGAGCGCTTCGATTTTCTGTCCTGGTTCGACGGCGTCGTGGTTTCGGGCGAAGAACGCGTGATCAAGCCCGATCCGCGGATCTTCCACATCCTGCTCGAGCGCTATCACATCGCGCCGGACGAAGCCGTGTTCATCGACGACAATCCTGACAATGCTGCGGCGGCAACGGCGCTCGGCATTCACGGCATTCATTTTCGCTCGCCCGAGATCCTGCGCCGCGAGCTCGAAGCCCTCGCCTTGCTCTGAGGCTCCTCGAATTGGATGGCCGATAAGGCCCGGCATCCGGACGGCGACCGCGCCCGGTCATCAACGATGCGGGTCGACACGCCTGGCGGCACTCCATTGCGCCGCTAGCGGAGGGACCTCCTCTGCCGTAAAGTAGCCATTCCGCATTCGCTGCCTCCGGGGCCCCGGCGTGCACGATCATTCCACGATTACGACCTTCCTCCTTACCGATATCGAGGGCAGCACCCAGTTGTGGGAGCGCGAGCCAAGGCGCATGGAGTCCGCGCTCGCGAAACACGACGAGCTCGCCCGTTCGGCGGTTACGGCGCATCGAGGAAGCGTGGTCAAGATGACGGGCGATGGCTTGTGCGCGGCCTTCGACGACCCGAAGGACGCGGTCGCCGCCGCTTTGCAATTCCAGCAGGCACTCGCCGATCCGGGCGCGATCGACGGCGTTGCGCTTCGGGCGCGCTGCGGTCTGCACGCTGGCGCCGTCGAGCGCCGCGACAACGATTTCTTCGGCAGCGTGTTGAACCGCGCCGCCCGCATCATGGCCGCCGCCCACGGCGGCCAGGTGCTGGTGTCGCACGCGCTGGCGGTGCTGCTGGTCGACCGCCCGCCCGCGGGTGTGACGTTCCGCGACTTGGGCTCGGTGCGTTTGCGCGACCTCGCGAGTCCGGAGCGGGTCTTCCAGGTCCTGCATCCCGCGCTGCGGCAGGAATTCCCCGCGCTGCGTTCGCTCTCGTCGACGCCGAACAACCTGCCCCAACAGGTGACCTCTTTCATTGGCCGTGAGCGCGAGCTGTCCGAAATTCGGCGGCGCGCTCAAGAAGGCGCGGTTGGTGACGCTGCTCGGTGCCGGCGGGCTCGGCAAGACGCGGTTGTCCCTGCAGGCGGCTGCCGACGTCATGGACGATTATCCCGACGGCGTTTGGCTGGTCGAGCTGGCGCCGTTCGCCGATGCCCGAATGGTTCCGCAGGCCATCGCGTCCGTTCTCGGGAGTCAAGGAAGAGACTGGACACCCCGTGTCTGGAAGCGCTGGCAAAGGCGGTCAAGGACCGGCGGCTGCTGCTCATCCTCGACAACTGCGAGCATCTGCTGCAGGCGTGCGCGGAAACGAGCAGCCAGCTGCTGCAGGCGGGCCCGCAAATGAAGATTCTCGCGACGAGTCGCGAGCCTCTGCACGTTGCGGGCGAAACCACGTATCCGCTGCCGGCTCTCGCGGTCCCCGACCCGCAACAGAAGATCCCGCCTTGCCGCATTGAGCGATTTCCCGGCGATATCCCTTTTCGTGGATCGCGCGTGCGCCGCGCAACCCAGCTTTCGCCTGACCGAGCAGAACGCGGTCTCCGTAGTCGACATCTGCCATCGCCTCGACGGCATACCGCTCGCGATCGAGCTTGCCGCGGCCCGCGTGCGCGCGCTGTCCGTCCAAAGCATCGCGGAGCGCCTGTCGGATCGCTTCCGGCTGCTGACGGGCGGCGATCGGACGGCGCTGCCGCGCCAGCAGACGTTGCGCGCGCTGATCGATTGGAGCTACGACCTCCTCACCCGCACGAGAGCGGATCCTGTTTCGCCGTCTGGCTGTATTCCCGGCGCAGGTCTCTGAAGCGAGCGGACGTCTCTGCCCCGGGGGACGGCGTGGCCGAAAGCGAGGTGCTCAGCTGCTCGCCGATCTCGTCGACAAATCGGCTGGTCATGATGGACGCGGACGGCGGACGGTATGGATCCTCGAAACGACCACCGCCAATACGCGACGAGCAATGGACAACCGCCGACGGTGATGCCACGCGTCCGCGGCCTACCTTGCCCATTTTTTAGCGATGCGGAGCTGTGGCCCCGCAGCTGCTCGGACCAGGAGGGCACCGCACTTTAAGAGCTCGATCTGAGCGCGAGAACGTACTGTGGCGCACGCCTTTTGCGTGCGCACCGAGGGTTCTGGCGAGCAGGCCTACCAGCTGGTGACTGCTAGTCAAGCACTATTGGTTCATGCGTGGCCTGCTGAACCTCGGCCATCGCGTGACCGTGGAAGACGATCTCCATTCCCGCCCCCTCGCCGCTCAGTCTGGCGCGCTGCCGGGCGCTATGGGTGGCGGGCCACCTGCAGCTACACCGGTCGGTACGAAGAAGCGCAACGATACCTGCGCGAAAGTCTGGCTATCGCCCGTCATCACGACGATCGACGGATGATCGCCACCGTGCAGAATTATCTTGCCCTGGCGGCACTGGGGCTGGGAGACCGCGCGGCGGCCCGGTTGCACTGCACCGAAGCGCTGGAGCTCGCGCGCGAATTGGGTAACCAGCGTGAGCTCGCCGTAGCGTCGAATGCATTGGCGCAGTTGAATCGGCTGGACGGGCAGCCGGACGCCGCCGAACCGCTCTACGAGCAAGTCGTCGCGCTCGCGCGCCAGCTCTCCGATCGGGAATTCGCGGCCATCGGGCTGCTCGGATTGGCAATGCTCGCGGTCGGCCGCGCCGACACGGATCGCGCGCGCGATCTGCTGCGGGAGGCGCTGATCATCGCCGAGGAAACGGGATCGAAGCCGGCGGTGCAAAGCGCGCTGGAAGTCGCCACCGGCCTTGCCGCGCTGCGAAAGGAGTGGGAGCGCGCCGCGCGATTGTACGGCGTCGCGGAGGCACAAACGCTGCGCACCGGGATAAGACGGGATCCCGCCGACGAAGCGTTTCTGCAGCCGCCGCTCGCTGCGACGCGCAAGGCGCTGGGCGAGTCCCGGTTCAACGAAGCCGAAGCTTCCGGCCGTGCGCTCCCCTTCGAGCAGGCGATCGCCGACGTGCGCGCCTGGCTATCCGGCGATGATTGATCGTGGCGCTTTCGGCCAATGTCGGACGAACGGTCAACTGATCAGCCAGGGATCGAGCGTCTCGCAGAATCGATTTGGGTTGGCGGAGCGCCGCGCGGAGAGGGCATACTT
>CAWJAU010000003.1:0-44960 GCA_963840945.1 uncultured beta proteobacterium
GCGCATTGTCGCCATGCTTCCTCCGTCTCAATCAGTTGAGTCTCCACGCATAGACGGGGCTGTCGACATGTCGAACCAGAATGGCGACATCGACCCCTTCGATGGAGGCAATTCGGAATCGTCCAAAGACGTGAGACAAGTTCACCCCAAGCGCGAACGACCCGCCGCATCGGCGATCGGCCTCAGGGTCCCGGCCGCGGGACGATGGGCGTGCCAGCGCCACTCCTCGAAGCGGCCACCACCCGAAGCTGGTCCAGGCGACGGTGCAATGGTGTACACGGTACCGTCGTCCATCGGGGAGAAGTACACGAGCCGATCGATGTTCGGCGCATATTCCAGCGCAGCAAATGGCCGCAGCAGCGGTTTCGTCCCCACGGAACTCAACTGGACAATCTCCCGCGCCGGATCGGCCGGATCCAACGCGTGCAACTCGTCACGGGCGTGCACCGACACGACGATGATGTCGCGCGACGGATCAATCTGCATGGCGTTGTGGCTGGCAATCCCGGGTAGCTTGTTTGGGAAGTGCTCGGTCCAGCGGCCGCAGGTTGCATCTGCGTTGTCGCCATCGGGATGAAAGCCGATGAAGGCGTTGCCCCCGCCATCGTCACCCGAGTGCCCCCAAAGCACACGGCGGGATTTGTCCCAGGTCGTCCAACCGCCGGAATTGAGAATTGCCGTCGGATGTTGCGGACCTCGCCGCCAGCGCAGGGTGTCCAGATTGAAAAGATGCGGTATCGCGACGGCCTTTACGAATCTGCCCAACTCCGTCTGCCCCTTCAGCAGAATATAGTCGTTACCCACGGGGTCGTATTGGACGTAACCATAGGTGTGGGGCGGAAGCGGCGAGCCGTCCGGATACGCCGCGTCGCGGTATGTCGCGCCGGCACCGTAATCGCCGTCGCCTCCGCCTACGTAGCCATCGGAGATCCTCTGCCACTCCCTGGAGCCGAGATCGAAGGCGTGCACATCGGAACCGAAATAATCGTCGTGCCCGCCTCCGAACACGATCATCGATCCGCTGGCGCCAAATCGCGACGCATAAACAGCGCTGTTCCATGCCTCGGTGATCGCGCTGAATCCTGCGACGCCGTGCCATGGCGACTTGGGGTTGCGCCCCGCCATCCGCCGCAATCGCTCGTGCAGCGTACGCGCCGGGTTGAGGTGGGGATCGCGTGCCGGATCGCGGTCGGCCAGGTACCGCGACCCCGGTGGAGTGGGCTGGCAGACCGAGGTCCGGACGATCACCGGAGATCGCATACCAGCAATTCACGCTCATCCGCTCGAGCCACGGAGGGGTTGCGGGCGACATGGAGCAAATTGTCCGGTCGGTGGCGATTGCCGGTCAGTTTGATACATTTTAGGCGCAGGAGGACCATTGAGTACCGTCCGAGTCATTCAGGTGAAGGTCAAGCCGAACGGGCGCGCCGGTGTCCTCGAGGAAACGAGTCCGGGCGTCTGGCATGCCGAGCTCAAGTCGCCGCCTGTCGACGGAAAAGCCAACGAAGAGCTGATTGCGTTGGTCGCGCGGCACTTCGGCTGCCGCCGGAGAGCCGTGTCCATCAGGAGTGGGGCCGCCGGGCGCGTGAAGCTCGTTCGCATCGAGATGGCGCCCAACTCGCCTCCGTTGCGTGGGAGAAAGTAAGTCCGCCACGCTCCCCTTGTCGCTTCACGTGACGTAACGTTATGGCAACGAAGGAATGAAACCCCGCTGGCAAGTGTTGTCCGCCGAAAGCAGCACAGTCAGGGCCGCGTCTAAGTTCATCGGACCAGGAGGATAGGATGCTCGGCAACATCATGCACAAGGGATTGATTCTGTCTTTCGTCGCCCTGTTGGGCGCAATGTCCACCGCGGTGAGTGCGGCAGACGCCGCGCTCGAACGTGCCGCAACGGCGATGGGCGCCACCGGCCTCAAGTCGATCCGCTATTCGGGCGACGGCGTCGGTTATACCTTCGGACAAGCGTACAAGCCCGGGCTTGCGTGGCCGAAGATCACCGTGCGCTCCTTCGCGCGCACAGTCAATTACGAAACCGGCTCGATGCGCGACGAGATCCTGTTTCCCGCGCGCGAAGCGCTCGGCGGCGGCGGCTACCCGCATGTGGCGCCGCAACGCAACGAGCAGTACGTCAGCGGCGGCTTTGCCTGGAATCAGGTGGCGAACGCACCTGCGCCCGGGCCGCGCTTCGTCGCCGATCGCGTTCATCAAATGTGGATCACGCCGCAGGGCGTCATCAAGGCAGCGCTCAAGAACAATGCGACGGTCCGCCAGGAGACCCGCGATGGGAAATCCTATGCCGTCGCTTCCTTTACCGAGCCTGGCCGGTTCAAGGCGGTTGTCTTCATCGGCGCCAACGGCCTTGTGGATCGCGTGGAATCGCGCTTTCCCGATCCGGTGCTGGGCGATACGCCGATGGTCACCACCTATTCCGACTATCGCGATTACGGGGGCGTCAAGTTCCCCACGCGGATCGCGCAGGTGCAGGGCGGGTTTCCGGTGCTCGACCTCACGGTAAGGGAGGTGCAACCGAACGCGTCAGTCGACATTCAATTGCCCGACGCGGTGAGAAACGCGACCGAACGGGTGACCGCGGACAAAGTGGCGGATGGCGTATGGTTCATCGCCGGGGGCTCGCACAACAGCGTCGCGATCGAAATGAAGGATTACATGATCCTCGTCGAAACGCCGCTCAACGACGGCCGCAGTGTTCCGGTGATCGCGCAGGTGAAGCAGCTCGTCCCGGGCAAGCCGATTCGCTACGTGATCAACTCCCATAGCCATTTCGACCACTCCGGCGGCTTACGCGCGGCCGTCGGCGGAAGGCGCGACGATCATCACCCATGCGCAGAACAAGCCCTATTTCGAGCAGGCGTTCGCGGTGCGAACACGATCAACCCCGACCAGCTCGCCAAGTCGGGAAAGAAGGCCCATTTCAGGACAGTCGACGAAAAGCTCGTGCTCAAGGACAGCACGCGAACCGTCGAGCTCCATCATGTAGGCGACAGCCACCATTCGGACAACTTCCTGATGGTATATCTGCCGAAGGAGCGGCTGCTGATCGAAGCCGACTCGTTCACGCCGCTCCCGCCAAACTCTCCGGCGCCCGCGCAGCCGAATCCGCTGCACATCAATCTGGTCGACAACCTCGCGCGTCTCAAGCTGCCGGTGGACCGCATCCTGCCGTTGCACGGGCGGGTCGTCCCCCTCACGGATCTCTACGTCGCGGTCGGACAAAGCCCGACGAAATAAGTCGGATAAAGGCGTTGGCTCGGCGGCGGTGGGCATAGGCGCCCGGCGTCGAGTCCAGCCGGAAGCCTCCCTCGGGTGGATCCGCGGGCGGATCGTCGTGCCGTCGCAACGATCCTGCGCACCCGTCGCCCGCCAAACCCAAGTTTCCCGTGACACCGTGTGCCAAAAGGGCTACGATGTTGCAGTGCAGCAATCGAGGGGGAGCCAGATGGAAATCGCAGGCAAGGTCGCGGTAATCACAGGTGCCGCCAGCGGCATCGGGCGGGCGGTGGCGGTGGATTTGGCGCAGCGCAACGTGCGAGCGCTGGCGCTGGTGGACGTAGGCGAGAACATCGAGGAAGTTGCCTCCCAGGTAAATGCGGAGGCCGGTCGGAAGGTCGCCCACCCCTACCAAGGCGATACCACCGACGAGGTGTTTCGCGCATCGGTTTTCGATTCGATCAGCAGCGAGTTCGACACGGTCACCATGTGCGTGCCGGCCGCCGGGATAACGCGGGATGACCTTGCGGTACGCGTTGACAAGGAAACAGGCAAGGCCCGCATTTATCCGGTGGAGCGGTTCAAGCAGGTCATCGACGTGAACCTCGTGGCGCCGGTTTACTGGGCGCTCGAGATGATCGGGCGCATCGCCGAGAATCGTGCCGCCTGCGGCCTCAAGCGATGGCACCCGTCGGAGGGGATGCAAGGGGCCATCGTGTTCATCGGTTCCGTCTCCTCGCAAGGCAACCGTGGCCAAATCTCCTACGCGAGCACCAAGGCCGGGCTCGAAGGGGCGGCGGCGACGATCATGAAGGAAGCCGTCTACTATGGCGTGCGCTGCGGAGTGATTCACCCCGGATTCACCGACACGCCGATGGTGCGGGCGATGGGCGACGACTACATCAGCAAGAACATATTGCCGTTCACGCAGCTTAGCCGGCTGATTCGCCCCGACGAGATCGCAGATGCGATCTGCTTCATGCTCGCCAACTCGGCGGTGAGTGGCGAGCTTTGGGCCGACGCGGGCTGGCACGCCCCTGCATAGCGCCGATTACGAAAACGCGTTGTCGCGCGCCATGTCGCGGGAGCAGCCGATTTCCTCGTCGTAACGATAGAGGCGCTGAGCGCCCTCCCTCAATCGGCGTCGCGCCGTGCGAACCGGAGGGTCTAGCGTGTCACGACCAGCTTGATGCCAAAGCCGATCAGGAACAGACCTGCCAGCTTTTCCAGGAATCGCGAGACGACCGGATTTGCGCGCAGGCGTTCGGCCAGGAAGTGGGTCAGCAGCACTGCGATCAAGCCGTAGGCAAACGTCAGCGCGGCGATGGTCGCCGCCATGAAAGCGAAGGTCGTCAGCCCCTGGTGCCGCGCCGGATCGACGAACAACGGAAAGAAAGCCATATAGAACACGATCGCCTTCGGGTTGAGCAGCGTGATCATCAGCGCCTGGCGCAAATAGTGATGGGGCTTGATGTGCAGTACGGGCGCGGACCCCGGTTTGGCCAGCAGCATCCTTGCGCCCAGGAAGGCGAGGTACGCCGCACCGAGCCACTGCACCGCCTGGAAAGCCGCCGGGTAGGCCGTCAGCAATGCCGCAACGCCGGCGACGGCCAGCCACATCAGGACCTGGTCTCCTAGAATCACGCCCAGGGTCGCTGCAATGCCTCCCTTGACGCCGCCCTTGCTGGTCGACGTAATGAGTGCCAGATTTCCCGGGCCGGGAATCAGCAGGAACACAATGATTGCGACGACGAAGGCGCCGTAGTCGGTGACGCCAAGCATGTGGAGATCTCCTGACGACGGGGCGATGAGTATAAGACATCGACGAGGTGGTCAAGTGACGAATCCGCCAGTCAATCGCCGACGTGGGGGCTTCCTGTTGCCGGCGCTTCTTGGAAGCGTGCTCTTCGCGGCGCCGGCGCCGCCGCGCCCGACGAGCTTGCGCTCGGCAAGGCCGAGGGTTATCCGATCTGTCCGCGGGAAGTGCGCCCGCAAGCGCGCTGTCTGGTCGGAATGGTGAGCCGCTTCGACGAAGTCTTTCCTGCGCACAAGGTGAATGGCGGCGCAATGGTGCGGCCGTTGAAGCACGCGGCGGCCGAACCCGCAATCCGCTACTCGTATCAGACCCAGACCGGTGACCTCGACGACTTCCTGTCGCGCCATCGCACCACTGGCCTCCTCATCCTCAGAGGCGACACCATTGTCGTCGAGCGTTACCAGTACGACCGCACGCCCCAGCATCGGATGGCCTCGTTCTCGATGGCCAAGACGATCGTCGCCATGCTCGTCGGAATCGCGATCTCCGAAGGCGCCATCCAGTCGCTCGACGATCGCGCCGAGAAGTACGTCGGCGAGCTGAAGGGCACCCCTTACGGCGAGACGTCGATTCGGCACCTGTTGACGATGTCCTCCGGTGTCCGGTTTTCCGAGGTCTACAGCGGAAGCGACGACGTCGCAACGCTGGTGCGGCTTTCGCTGCAGGGAGCAAGCGCCGGCGGCGCAGCGACGGTCACGCCGTTCCGCACGCGCGATCGCCCGCCCGGCGCGCGATTTTCCTACGCGTCGGCAGAAACGCAGGTTCTCGGCCTGGTGCTGCGCGCGGCGACGGGGCGACCGCTCGCCGAATACCTGTCGGAGAAGATCTGGCAGCCAATGGGCGCCGAGGCGGACGCCTCCTGGAACATCGACCAGGGCGGCGACGAGGCGGCCTTCATCGGCGTCAACGCCACGGTGCGCGATTACGCGCGGCTCGGCATGCTGCTCGCGAACGATGGCGCACTCGATGGCCGGCAGATCATCCCGGCTGCCTGGGTGCGCGCGGCGACCACGCCGTCGGCGAAGCAGTTCGAGCCCGGACAGACGAACATGCTCTACGGCTACGGCTACCAGACGTGGATCCTGCCTGGCAAAGAGCGCCAGTTCATGCTGCGAGGGTTGCGTGGCCAGAACGTATTCGTCGATCCCCAATCGAAGCTCGTGCTGGTCCACACCGCGGCCGGCGATGTCGGCGACTCGGGAATGGGGGAACGGATTGCCCTGTGGAACGAGGTCGTGAAAAGTCTGGGCAAATGAGTATCGGGCTCGAATCCTATCGCTGGAGGCAGCGTATGAAAACTCGGAGGTTTCTCGTGGTGCTCACCGCGCTCAACGTCGTCCTGCTCGCGGTTTCCCTGATTCAGTCGGGCGCGACGGTGATGGCGCAGAATGCCGCGCCGGTGCTTCGTGGTCGCGCGCTGGAGATCGTCGATGACGCGGGCCGCGTCCGGGCGAGCATTGCGATACTGCCCGCGGATCCGAACGTCAAGATGCCGGACGGGACCGTGGGCTATCCCGAAACGGTGTTGCTGCGGCTCATCAATTCGAAGGGCCGCCCCAACATCAAGATCGCCGCGACGGAACGGGGCGCGGGCCAGGTGCTCGGCGGCGAATCCGATCCGACGTACGTGCAGATTTTGGCGGAAGGCCCCAACACTACATTGAAGTTGAGCAACCAGGACGGACGCGTACAGGTGCTGAAGCCGTAGCTTCGAACGGCCTCAATCGACCTTGATGCCGGCTTCTTTGATGAAGGCGCCGTAGCGCGCGCGATCGGCCGCCTGCCGGCTCACGAACTCCTGAATCGTCACCGGCGCGACCTCGCCGCCGAGCCGCGCCATGTTATCCACGAGCGCGGGCGAATTCAGCGTCCGGTTGATCTCGCGGTTCATCCGCTCGACGATCGCGGCGACTGACGCCGGCCGGCGCATAGACGCCGAACGTCGTGTCCGCGTCGACGCGCATGCCGAGCTCCTCGAGCGTCGGAACATCGGGATACTTCGCCGCGCGCTTGCCGCTCGCGACAGCGAGCACGATCAGCTTTGCCGGCGGCGGCATGCTGCAGCCCCGGCCCCGGGTCGAACATGAACTGCACCTGCCCGCCCAGAAGATCGTTGAGCGCCGGCGCCGCGCCCTTGTACGGAACGTGGGTCGCGTTGATGCCGGCCGCGCGCTTGAACATTTCCCCCGCGAGGTGCGGCGAGCTGCCGCTGCCCGCTGAGCCGTAGGAAAGCTTGCCGGGGTTGGCGCGCGCATAGGCGACGAACTCGGTCGAGATTCTTCGCCGGCACCGACGGATGGATCAGCAGAAAGACACGCACGATCGCGAGCGACGCCACGGGCGTCAGGTCCTTCTGCGTGTCGTAGGGAAGGTTCGAATAGATGAACGGATCGACGGTCATCGCGCCGCCGGACGTGACGAGGAACGTGTAGCCGTCGGCCGGCGATTTCGCCACGACTTCGGCGCCAATCATCCATTGGCGCCCGGCCGGTTTTCGACCACGACCGGCTGCTTGAACGCGTCGGAGATCCCGGGCGCGATGGCGCGGGCGAGCGTGTCCGCGACGCCGCCGGGTGGGAAGTTGACGATCAGCTTGACCGGCTTGTCGGGCCAGGCCTGCGCCGCCGCGGTAGCGCAAAGGGCGAGGGCTGCGCAAAATGCAAGCGCGGCGCGCCGCGGTTGCTGTGTGGATCGGCATAGTGATCTCCTCCATTCCTGGATGGGGGCGGACCGGAAATCGCAATGCCTTACGCGATGTCCACCTCCACGAGTGTCGGGCTTCGCGCCTGCAGCGCGTCGATCAATGCGCCGCGCAGATCCTGCGCGCCGGCCCACGTTCACGCCTGGCAGCCCTGGCCGCGCGCTAGCGCGAGGAAATCGATGCCCGGCAGATCGGTTCCCGGCAACGGGTCGTCGCGGAGCGAATCCGAAGGTCGGCAGCAAATTCCTTCAGCGCCGCGTAGCCGCGGTTTTTCAGGATGATGAACGTGATCGGCAACTCGAGCTGCGCCGCGCTCCACAACGCCTGGATCGAATACATGCTCGACCCATCGCCGATCAGGGCGATCACCTTCTTGCCGGGCTTGCCGAGCGCGACGCCCACCGCCGCCGGCAATCCGTATCCCAAGCCGCCGCTGCACATCGTGTAGAAGGTTTCGCTGCGCAGAATCGGCAGGTGGCTCTGCATCGCCGGGCGCGCGCTCGGCGCTTCCTCCACGATGATCGAGGCGGGGTCGCGTACCTCGGCCAGCGTCTGCAGCACGAACGCCACCGACATCGGCGTCGAGGGCTCGGCGCGTGGCGGCGCATTGCGCGCCGCGGGCGCTGCGCGTGGCCGTGGCGGCACCTCCCGCGCGAGCAGGTCCAGCACGCCGAGACGGAGGCTGCCGACCGCGGACGTTCCTTGCGGCGTCCAGGCGGCGATGTTCGGATCGTCGATCAACTGCATCAGGCGTGCGCCCGCGGGCACATGCGGCCCGGTGCCTTCGACATGGTAAGTGAACGCCGCCGCGCCCAGCGCGACGATCACGTCGTGACCCGACAGCAGCTTCACGATCTTCTCGCGCATCGGCGGCAGGAAGCCGGCAAAAAGCGGGTGGTCCTCCGGGAAGCTGCAACGTCCCGACATCGGCGCGACCCACACCGCGGCGTTGTGCCGCTCGGCGAGCCGGACCACGTCGTTCCATGCGCCGTCGCGATCGACGGCCGCGCCTACGATGAAGGCCGGACGCGACGACTGTTGTCGAGCGCCGCGCCAATCGCATCCAATACCCCGGTTCGGGCCGGATCTCGGTGCTCACGACGCGCGGCAGCGACGGGCTCGCAGTTCCTCGCCCAATCATCGGCGGGAATCGACACCAGGACCGGTCCGCGCGGCGGCTGCATCGCGACGTAGTAGGCGCGCGCGATGGCGAGCGGAACATCCTCGGCACGTGCCGGCTCGAAGCTCCATTTCACATACGGCTTCGGCAGCTCGGTGGCCTGGTTGAATACAGGAACGGATCGTAAGGAAGCATCGAGCGCGCCTGCTGACCCGCGGTGATCACGAGCGGCGTGCGATTCCGGAACGCCGTGAAGATGTTGCCCATCGCGTGACCGACGCCCGCCGCGGAATGCAGATTGACGAAGGCGGCGTTGACGTGTCGCCTGCGCATAGCCGTCCGCCATGCCGACGACGACGGATTCCTGCAGGCCGAGCACGTAGCGGAAGTCGCTCGGGGAATTCCCGAAAGAGCGGCAGTTCGGTGGAGCCGGGATTGCCGAAGATCGACGTCATCCCGAACGCGCGCAGCAAGTCGAGGACGGCGGCGCGGACGCTCGTCGCGGGAAGTGTGCCTTGCGCGCGGTTTGCCATGACAACGCCCTTTTTGCCGGAGGATTATAGGCTCTCGACGCCGACCCGGACGTGCCCGTACACTTCTCGTTTGTCAGCCACACGGCCGGCCACTCACCGGAGTACACGCTTTGAAGAAGGCATTCGCTTTCGTCATCCTCGCCTGTAGTCGTCACTGCGTGCGCGCATCCCGTCGCCCCGCCATCGCAGGACCTTCCCAACGCGCTCAGCGGCCGCTGGCGGTGGCCGATGGACAGCACGCAGCAGGTCTTCTCTCTGGACGAAATCAGGGCGCAGCCGGACCGGACGTTCACCGCGAAGCTCACATGGTGGCAAGCCAACCCTTGGTGCGCGACGCGCAACCTGCCGATCGTCGGCCGGCAGACGGCAGAGGGGATCGAGTTCGAAGTCCCGAGGATGTGCGGCATCTCCTATGTAGCCGAGCTCAAGCGCTCGCCGTCCGGATGGGTTGGACAAGCATCGTCGATGTCGGGATTCGGCTTGATGCTCGAGCTCAAGGCGAACTGACCCGCTTCGAATGTTCGGTGGCACCGCGGGATCTCGGCTCCGATCATCCGTGACACGCCGAAAACCTCCCCACCGTGGATGCTGATGTTCTGATCGTCGGTGCCGGCCCGACCGGGTTGATGCTCGCAAATCAACTCGGCCGGCGCGGCGTGCGCACGCTCATCATCGACCGTCATTCCGGGCCGGCGCTGCAGACGAGAGCCCTCGGCGTGCAGGCACGCACGCTGGAAATCTACGCGAAGCTCGGCCTCGTCGATCGGGCTCTCGAGCTCGGCAAGAAGGGCACCGGAGCGAACATATGGGCCGATGGCCGCAGGATGGCGCACATCCCGCTGGGCGAAGCCGGGCGCCATGTCACTCCGTATCCCTTCATCCTCATCCTGGGCCAGGACGACAACGAACGGATCATGGGCGACAAGCTCCGCGAGTGGGACTTGGCGGTGCAGTGGAACACCGAGCTCGTCGCCCTCAACCAGTTTTCCGACGGCGTGAGCGTGACGCTCAGGCAGGCCGACGGGACGTCGCGCGAGGTCGTGGCGGCGTGGGTCGCCGGATGCGACGGCGCCCACAGTGCAGTTCGCGAGCTCAACGCCATCGCGTATCCCGGCGCGCCCTACCAGCATGTTTTTTTCGTCGCGGACACCGAGGTCACGGGAAGCATGGTGGCGGACGAGGTCAACGCCTACCTGTGGCGCGACGGCTTTCACTTGTTCTTCCCGATGCGCGGCAAGGATCACTGGCGTGTCGTGGGCATCCTGCCTCCGGCTTTGCGCGACAAGGGCGACGTGACTTTCGACGACGTGATTCCGTCGATACGCTTTGAGGCTGGCACTGGGCTGTCCTTCAAGGCGTGCACGTGGTTTTCCACGTATCGCATCTCGCACCGGAGTGCGGCGCGCTTTCGCGATCGCCGATGCTTCCTCCTGGGCGACGCCGCGCACATCCACAGCCCGGTCGGTGCCCAGGGGATGAATACCGGGCTGCAGGATGCGTATAACCTGGGATGGAAGCTCGCGCTCGTCTCGGCGCGCAAGGCGGACGCCGCGCTGCTCGATTCGTACGAGGACGAGCGCCTTCCCGTGGCGCAACGGCTGCTCGACACGACGGACCGGGCATTCCGGCTCGTGGTTTCGGACAGCTTGGTCGCGGGACTGCTGCGCACCAAGATACTGGCGAGGATCGCCGCGGTCGCGATGCGGGTGGAGGCGATCCAGAGAGTCGCTTTTGGCATCATTTCGCAGACTGCCATTCACTACCGCGACAGTCCGCTGTCGGAATCGGTTGATCGGTTGCCGTCCGGCGCGCCACAGGCGGGCGATCGCTTCCCGTGGCTCAAAGTGAAACTCGCGGGCGCAGGCATCGTCGCAGACCTGGTCGACACGCTCGATGACACGCGATTCAATCTGCTGGTCGTCGGGCAGGCGGCGCCGCCTGCCGGTGCGCTCGGTACCGACAGTCTCGTGCGTGTCCATGCGATTCCCGTCGATCCCGATAACGACGCACCGCTCTCACGCGCGAGGATTGCGGTGCCCTCGTACTACTTGCTGCGGCCCGACGGCCATGTCGGAGTTTGCGGAGTCCGCCCCGAGGCCGCGACGATCATGCGATATCTCACTGAGCGACTCTCCATCCGCCGATGACTGCCGATTCGCTCGCGCACACGTCCGCGTTCGTATGTCCATCCTGCGGCACCGAATCCGCCGGCAACTACTGCCGCAAGTGCGGCGAGCAGAAGCTGGGCACCGAGGACCGGTCGTTTCGTCACTACCTCGATATCGTCTTCAACTACCTGACCCATTTCGACTCGAAGGGCTATCGCACGTTGTGGCTGCTCGTCACGAAGCCGGGATTCCTGAGCGCGGAGCAGCTGCGGGGCAGCCGGGTGCGCTACGTGAAGCCGCTGTCGCTGTTCCTGTCGCTCAACGTCGTCTATTACTTCTCGATCGCCTACTTCGGCGGCAATACGTTCACGACGCCGCTCGACATCCAGTTGCACATGAACGATTACTACGCCACCCACGCCCGCGCGCAGGTGGAGAAGAAGATGCAGAAGGAATCGATCACCTACGCCGCGCTCGAGAGCCGCTTCAACGACAAAGCCGGTGTGCTATCGAGAACTCTGATCTTCCTCTTCATCCCGATCTTCGCGCTTCTGTTCTACGCGTTTTTCTTCCTCGGCCCGCGGAAGCACCTTGTGGAGCACGTTGTCGTCGCAATGCACTTCTGGTCGTTCGTTCTCATGCTGCTCGCTGTGGTGGTTCCAGCGCTCGCGGCGCCGCTCTACTGGTGGACGCACGCACCGAGCTTCGAAGCCGTGGTCGTGGCCGCCGAGGTGCCTCTCACGGTATTTCTCCAGATTTGCATCGGCGTGTACATGACGCTCATGCTGCGCCGCGTCTACGGCGCGAGCCTCTGGTATTGTGCGTCGGTAGCCGTCGTCATTGCGTGGTCGTTCTTCCATATCGTATGGTTGTACCGCTTCTTCCTGTTCGAGATCACCCTCCACCTCATCTGACCTCCATGACCTCACCCTCCATCTTCCCGCTCGACGGCGGCTGCGATTGCCGGCAGGTCCGCTATCGCATGACGACACCGCCGCTCTTCGTCCATTGCTGCCATTGCCGCTGGTGCCAGCGCGAGACCGGCGCCTCGTTCGCGCTGAACGCAATGATCGAAGCCGACCGCGTCACGTTGCTCGGTGGAGAGCCTGAGATCGTCGATACGCCGTCCGCAAGCGGATTGGGGCAGAAGATCGCGCGCTGTCCGCGCTGCCGCATCGCCCTCTGGAGCAACTACGCCGGCGCCGGCCCGCTCCTCAAGTTCGTCCGTGTGGGCACCCTCGACTCGCCCGATCATCTGCCGCCGGACATCCACATCTTCACCGCGTCGAAACAGCCCTGGGTCGTGCTATCGCCAGACATTCCGGCCGTGCCGGAGTACTACGATCGGGAGCAATACTGGCCGGTGGAGAGCCTCGAGCGGCGGAAAGCATTGCTGCCGCGGATCGAGGCTTACCGGGCGGGCCTGCGTCCGGCGGGACGATAAGCGCTTCTCCCTGACGCTATTGCTTCCCCGCCAGCGCGCGCTGCGCGCGGATCACCTTCTGGGCTTCCAGCACCCAGTGCCGCTTGATGTTGAACCAGACGTCCGCCGCCCACAGCGCATTGTCGGTCGAGCCTTCCCCGTCCGGCACGCCGTTGACCTCGCCGGGGCGGTAGGCGTTGAGCCACTCGCGCATCGCCTGATCGCGGGCGAGGTGCGCGGTCGCGGCGACGGTGACGTGGAAGTAGGACGCGGGCAGCTGGACGTTGCGCACCTGCGCCGTTCCGTTCGCCCTGAAATCCGAGGCCGAGTTGGAGAAGTCCCAGGCGATCATGTCGACTCCGAGCGAGTAGCCGGTGAACTCCTCGACCGTGTCCGGAATCGCGCGCAGCCTGCCTGCCATCGACCACTGATTGGGGAGCAGCAACGCGGCGCCACCCGCAGCGACGACCGACACGTAACCGACGCGCAGGCCGAGGACCGGGCGCGGCTTGCGCGGTAAACGGATCGACGATCGTGACGCGGTCTTCCGCCGAATCGGTCACCGGATTCCAGACCTGGATGCGGTCGCCGAACGCGCCATCGAGCTCGTACAGCACTTTCACCGCCTGGATTCCGCCTTGGCTGTGGCCGATCATCATCGGCATCGCCGCCTCGCGCTCGTAGTACCACGCGAGCGTGCCGGCGATCTCCGCGCTCGATTCGTAGGGGCTGTGCGACAGCCGCCCGTCGCCGGGATGGCGGATCTTCGCTTCCGGGTAGCCCATGCCGACGAGGAAGCGCGCAAACGACTCCATCACGAGATGGACCGGATAGATGCCGCCGTGCACGTTGATGATCCGCGGCGTCGGGCCGCTGGCGAGCGTCGTGCGCACGTCGGCGTCGGCCACCCGGGTCGGATCGATCGCGAGAATCCGCTCCGCGATTAACGGCTCCACTGCGCTCGACCGCAGTGCGCCATGCTGCTCGAGGTCGCGCTGCGAGATCGCTGCCGGGCGATCGGCCGGCGGCGTCGCGCAGCTCGCAACCGCGAGCAGGAGCAGGACGCCGAGAAGGGCGCTCAGGCGGCGCACGCTTCAGCTTTCTCGAGGCCGTCGATGCACCGCCGGAAGGCGGCAGTCACGTCGGCGACCATCGTCCGCGAAAACGCGGCCGTCCGGTACGACACGCCGACGTGCATCGCGTCCTGCGCGGTCGTGACCGCAAGGACCAGCGGACAGAGCGGCCCGGTGGGCACCGCCCGGAAGTATTCCCACGATCGCACGTCGTTCCGTCCGCTCTTGCCCCACAAGGCGTCGACATTGAGAGGCGTCACGCCCCCCCATACCGGATGATACTTGGCGTAGAAGCCCTCGCGCCGCGGACCGGACAGAAACGGCCACATCAGGTCCGACAGACCGAGCGCAATGATCGTCTGCAGGTACAGCTTGTCGCGCTTGATCCGCGCGGTCGCGGTGTGCACGTCCTGCGCGAGCTCGCGCAGGCCGATGCCCTCCGGCACCGGGTGGGCGACGCTGAACGAGGCGAGGAATTGGCCGAACACGCGTTGCGGCGCGGCGCCGAAGTCCTCGCGCGCGTTCACGATCGAAGCTACCGCAAGCTCACGTCGTCGGCGCTCGCGATGCCGCTCGGCGGCGAGCGGCGACAGTGCCAGCAGCATGCTGGCGAGGAAGAGGTCGGTGACCGTCACACCCCAGGCCTTGGCCGTGCGCAGGAGCGTGGCGGATTCGTTCGGATCGAGGCGGAAGTAGGCGAACCCGTTGTGCGCGCCCTCCTCCCACGGGTACCGGGGACGGAACGAGCGGCGCGACGTCGCGATGAGCCGCGGAAGGTTGAGCAGGCCTCTGGCGGGTACCACCGGATGACGCAGGAAGAGCCCGCGATAGGTCCCCGGATAGAGCTCCGGCGCCGCCTCGAACGAAGCCGTCCCGGCGCACGCCTCTGCGATGGCGTTGAGCAGCAGGGCGATCGATTCGCCGCCGGCAATGAAATGGTCGTAGGCGAGTCCGAGATGGAACGAATGCGCGCCGGTCACCGCGAAGAAGCGGAACGGGTTCGCGCGTGGCGCCTGCGGGAACGGCAGGTTGAGCTGTCGCTCGATCTCGCGGCAGACGACGCCGAGCGGATCTACCCCGCCCGGCAGGACTTCGAGCACCACCTCGGCCGGGCCGCCCTCGTAGTCGAACCGGCGGTGCCGGCGGTCGAGCACGAGGCCGGTGAGGCCGTGCGCCTCGAGCACCCGGCCGATCCGCTCCGCGACCGGCACCTCACCGAACGGCCGGGGGACGAGGACGACGTGCACGGCATTGTACGGATGCATGTCGCGCCACCGCAGCATCATCCGCTGGAAGAGGTTCAGCCGGCCCGGCACGCTGTGGCCTGTCGCCTTTAACGGCCCGACACCGTCAGCGCCCGTTTCGCCCGGATGAGTCGCTGCGCCTCCAGGCACCAGTGCTTTTTCACGCTGTACCAGATGTCGGCCGCGTGCAGGATGTTGCGCGTGTCGAGATCATCGCCGGCGGGAAACGCGGCGCGCGGCCCGTGCGGCGAATAGTCGCTGATCCACGCGCGGGTCGCCGGGTTCGCCGCCAGGTGCGCCGCGAGCGGCAGCGAGATGTGCCCATAATCGGCCGGCAGCGTCACGTTGCGCACCGCGGCGGTCCCGATCGCGCGATAGGGATTGCTTTCGGCCGCGCCCGCGAACGTCCCCGCGATCGGATCCCAGTCGATGAAGAAGCCGGTGAACTCGTCCACCGTGTCCGGCACGCTGCGCAGCCGCGGCACCATGTCCCATTGGCCGAGCAGCACGCGCATCAGGCTGCCGGTGGCGAGCGCGCTCGCGTATGGCACCCGCAGCCCGACCACCTGCCGCTCGCCGCCGCTTAGTGGATCGACGATCGTGAAGCGGGATTCGGGCTCGTCGGCAAGCGGGTTCCAGACCGCGATCCGGTCGCCGGACGCGCCGGAGAGATCCTGCAGGACCTTGATCGCGAGCATCCCGCCCTGACTGTGGCCGATCAGCATCGGCACCATGCCCTCCCGCTCGTAGTGCCACGCGAGCTTCCCTGCGAGCTCCCGGCTGTCGGCATAGCTCGAATACGTCAGGCTCCCGTCGCGCGGATTGCGCAGGCGCTCAGCCGGATAGCCCATGGCGATGAGGAACTCGGCGAACGGCTGCATCGTCACGATCGGTACGCTGCCGTGGAGATTGATGATGCGCGGCGCGGGTGCAAGGACGAGCGTTTCAATCACCGCACGCTCCGAAATGCGCTCGGGGTCGAGCGCCAGCACGCGCTCCTCCACCGCCGGATCCACCGCGATGGTGCGTAGCACCGCGCCCGGCGACACGGCCTCGGCGACGTCCTTGGCCGCGCTTACGGCGGACGGCCAACCGGTCCAGGCGAGCGCCACCGCGAGGACGGCACGCAACGCCAGCGTCGTTCCCTGTACGGCGCGCATCATCCGTCGCGCCTTTCGCTCGCGGCGCGGCCGATGAACCGCGGGAAGAAGCGGCCGGTCTGCGCGCAGTAGCGCGCGTACACCTCTCCGTGCACGCCGTGCAGGAACGCCTCCTCGTTCCGCGCTTTGATCACCATCAGGGAGAGGTGGATCGCGGCCACCGCAAGCATCGGCGCATTGGGGAGGATGACCGCCGAGGCGATCATCAGGGTGATGCTCAGCGCGTAGATCGGGTGGCGGATCCAGGCATAGAGCCCGCTCGTCACAAGCTCAGTCCGCTCGCCTGGGACGATCGCCATGCGCCACCGCGACCCCATGCGCACCCAGCACTCGATCGACAGCCCGAGGCAGACGACGGCAATTGCCGCCGCCGCCCATCTTAGTGCGGTCCACGACGGGTTGCGCGCGAAGTCCGGGACCGCCCACGGTGGGACGCTCCGGGTGGCGGCGAGGTATGGCAGGGTGACCCATGCGGCGACGAGCGGCACCCAGACCAGCCACATCAACCGCTCGAGCCGCTGCCGCGGGATCACGCCCGGCTGCTTTCGCGTCTTACGCCGGACGCGAACGATCATGATGCCGACGCACGACCAGTACGCCCAGATCGTGGCCGTCAGCACCGCAGCGGGAAGGTCCTTCATCGAGCGTCGTCGCCCCTTTGCGGGTGCGGTGTTATGAGCAAGACCGAAAGAATTAATATACAGGACGCCGGCTGTCGAGGAGTGTCTGGATCGCGACCTCGATCGCGCGGACTGGCCAGGTGAAAGCTTGCCGAAGATGCCATCGAGCTTGCACCGTACAATATCCAGGTCGAAACGATCGCACCCGGCTGGATTGAGACCGAGACGACCGTCTCCGTGCGCGCAGCGCCATGGAACGACAAGATTCTCGCGAGAGTCCCCGCCGGACGCTGGGGCCAGCCCGGGGAAATCGCGGGCACGGCGGTGCATCTTGCATCGCGCGCTTCGGATTTGGTCACCGGAACCGCGATTTTCGTCGATGGCGGCTATGCGATTCGATAACCGCGCTACGCTCGCGGCCTGCCGCGGTCGCGGATTGAGGAGGGTTCGAGCCATGCGCCGGTTTCTCACTGTCCTGCTCGCAGCCGCGTCCGTCGGGGTGCTGATCTGCGCGCCCGTGCGGGCCGGCGACGACACGTTCGCGAACCGCGACGAAGCCCTGAAGGCGATGACCGCGCGCGATCCGGTAAAGCGCGCCGAGGCCATCGCCTGGGTTGCCGAGCATGGAGATCCCGGCGACGACGCCGCGCTGCGACTGCGTCTCACCGACGAAAACCCGTTCGTTCGCCGCTATGCGGAGCAGGCGCTTTGGGTCCTATGGAGCCGTTCGGGCGACGAGGCGATCGACGCGTTGATGGAAAAGGGCGCGGAACAGATGCAAGCCCAGCAATTCGAGGCGTCGATCGCCACGTTTTCGGAGGTCATTCGACGCAAGCCGGCGTTCGCGGAAGGCTGGAACAAACGCGCCACCGTGCTGTTCCTCGCGGGCGAGCTCAGGAAATCGCTCGCGGACTGCGACGAAGTGATGAAGCGAAATCCGAATCATTTCGGCGCGCTCGCGGGATACGGCCAGATCTACTTCCGGCTCGAGCAATACGAAAAGGCGATCGAATACTGGAAGCGCGCGCTCCGCGTGAACCCCAACATGGAAGGAGTCGAGATCGGCATCAAGAATGCCGAGGAGCGGCTCCAGGAACGGCGCAAGCACTCGGCCCAGGCGGCACCGGCAGCGCAAATGGCGTAACGACGAGCCGAGCTGCGGTCGGCATTCACTCCATCGCCGGAGACTCCAGTTCCGGAGTATAGAACTGCACGGTATTTCGTCCGAGTTGCTTGCTCCGATACATCGCCAGGTCGGCCATCCGTATGAGCGTGGACACGTCCGCGCCATCGCGCGGATAAACCGCAATGCCAATGCTGCTCGTCACCAATACTTCCTGCCCCTCGATCGCCATCGGCTTTGCCATCGCCTCCTGCATCCTGGCCGTCACTTGCGTGATCTGCTCGGTCTTTTCGATCCCGTCCAGGAGCACGAGGAATTCGTCACCTCCCTGGCGCGCGATCGCATCCACCTCGCGGAGGCATCCGGACAAGCGGTTGGCGACCTGCCGCAGGACTTCGTCGCCTGCCGAATGCCCCAGGCTGTCGTTGATTTCCTTGAACCGATCGATGTCGATGAAGAGCAGCACGACCAGGTAGCCCGCTCGCCGGGAACCGGCGAGGGCGAGCTCTGCCCGCCGGTGAAATGGTGCACGGTTGGTAACCCCGGTCAGGGGATCTTGCGTGGCAATGCGCTGGAGATGCTCCTGGCGCTGCCGAAGTGCGATCTCCGTCCGGATTGCCGCGCTAAGCCGCTCGCTGTTCTGCCTGAGCTCCTCCTCCAGGCGCTTGCGCTCGGTGATGTCGGTCACGACGCCACCAAGGGCGACGACTTCGCCCTCGCGGTCGAACATGGGGAACTTGTGAACGATGCTCGTGTGCTGCTCGCCGTCTTTGTAAAGCGCGACCTCCTCGACTTCTACGCCCTTCCCGGTGGCCAGTGCCTCGCTGTCGTTCGCCGCGAACTGCGCCGCAAGATCCGGCGGGAAGATCTCGGCGTCGGAGCGGAAGATGATCTCGAAGCGTTCCAGCCCGAACGCGCGCGTGAACGGGTCATTGACGTACAGGTAACGGCCCTCCAGATCCTTGATGAACATGAGGGAATGACTGTGGTTCATGAAGGCTTGCAGGCGCGCTTCGCTCGCCTCGAGCCGTTGTATCGTTTGCCGGCGCTCGGTCAAGTCACGGGTCACCTTGGCAAAGCCCAGCAGTTGGCCAGCCTGGTCTCGTACGGGGGTGATGACCACGTTGGCCCAGAAGAACGAGCCATCTTTTCGCAGCCGCCAGCCCTCGTCCTCGAAGCGGCCCTTCGCGACAGCCACTTCCAGCTCGCGCTGCGGCGAGCGTCGCTCGATTTCCTCGGGCGGATAAAAGCGCGAGAAGTGCTGGCCCAGGATCTCTTCCTCACGGAAGCCTGTTGAGGCGCTCCGCTCCGGCATTCCAGGTGATGACGTGTCCCTCCGCGTCGAGCATGAAGATCGCATAGTCGACGATGCTGTCCACGAACGCGCGGAACTGCTCTTCGTGTTGCGAAAATGTCGCGCCCGGGCCCTGGGGAATCGAGCCTGTCGTGTTCCTGGTCTCGGTTTTTTTTGCCATTCCGGGGCACCTCGTCGACGAGCATCTTCTTGGCTGTGCTAGCTCGTGCCGTTCGATACTACAGTATGTAGGCCACAGGGGTGGACGGATCAAAGACGGGCGCGCCAGGTCGCCGAAGTCTTGACACCACGGACCTTTGAGTTAGACTTGCCCGGGCAACAATTCCTGGTCGACGGCTCGTGACTGTTCGCGCGCCCAATCGAGCAGCATCCTTGGCAAAACTGTCGCAAGGCAGTGACGCAAAGCCTCCGGCCCCGGCGTGTATCGTGGGTAGCGGGGTTGCCGGCAGAATACCGCCGTCAGATGGCACGCGGCCTGCCGCGCGGCATCGAAGCCACGTCACTGTCCTGCGACGCCCTTTTGGAGGCGTCAGACGTGGATTTGATCAATCTCGGTTCGTCGGACAATTCTGCGCGAAAGTCGAATTCGCGTCCTTCGCCGTCCGCGGCAGGCGAGGCAGCCAGCGGGTTTCTCTCCACGGTCATCCTCGGCGCGCCTGACAGGTCGCTCGAATTGCAAGGCGCGACCATCCGAAGGCTGGTCGCGGACCGAACGTACTTCGGGCTCGAGGCGCAAGCACTTCGCGCCGGCGCCGAGCGCACACTCGCGCGCATGTCCGCCAAGCCGCCAGGGCAGAGTCGAATCGATGTCCGCAGCCTGGGCGAGGACTTTCTTCTCGATGCTCCGGCCAGCTCGGCGCTGCAGAGGGAGTTGCTCCTGGGAGGAATGCTGCACCCGCACGGTGCTGGTGGCTTCCTTCCCACGCGGCTTTTTCGCCAATACGCGCTTGCGTGCGTGGTCGCCCCGTTGACGCGCGCGCGAGCCAAGGCGCTGATCGGTCAGGCGTGCGGGCTGGCCGAGCGTATCAACGCCGAGTGGGTTTCGAATTCGTACCAGATCAAGATGGCTGCAGTGTCGGGCAACTACATGAGTCAGCGCGAGCAACTATCAGAACTTTCGCTTTCGCTGGTCCTGGGTCGGCGCCGCGAAGCGCGAACGCCAGGTTCGCCGCCTTTGCAAAACAAGGACGACGCGCTACGCCAGATCCTGAAGGCGTTGCATGCATTGAGCTCATTCATCGTTGTCCGCATCGTGGCGGATGGCCAGTCGGTGCAGCGTCCATTCGGTGTGGTGTTCCGGCGCAACGATGACGTCGGACACTCTACGCCACCGCCCTTGGATCGATTCCGCGCCTGGAGTGCGTCGATCACCCGGCGGCTGGCATCCAGATGAGCGAGATCGTCAGGCCAACAACGCTTCGCGAATGGCCTGCAGGTTTTGAGCCACGACCTCTCGGCCTTCCGCGATTGCCATCGCTGCGCGGTGATATTCGAACGTGCCCACCTGCCCCAGACGCGGCGTAAGCAGCACGTCGGGTGGCTCGCTTACCAGCCGCGCCTGCGCGATTCGATCCTGCATGACGTCGATCGCGCCGAGAAGAGTATCCACGATGGAAGGCGGCGGCGGTATGTCCAGTCGCTTCGACGGACCGAGAACGTCGAACAACCGACGCCGCTGAGGTCCCGCTTTCGACGGCTCCTGCGCATCGATCGGAAAGCGTCTAGTCATGTGGGAGCCAAGATCGACCGCGATGACGACCTCGGCGCCCATGGCACGACAGAGGGAAACCGGGATGGGGTTCACGACGCTGCCGTCGACCACGTAGCGGCCGTCGCGTAAAACGGGCCGGAACAGTCCAGGCACGGTACAGGAAGCGCGAACGGCGTCCGAAACCTTGCCCTCGCGCAACCACAATTCCTTCCCCGTTGCGAGCTCGGTGGCAACGGCCGCGAACGGGAGCGCCAATTCCGAAAACTGGCATTCGACGAACTGCCCTTGAAACATGTTGAGCAGGCGGTCGCCCTTGATCAGGCCGCCGCGCAGTCCGAGGTCGAGCAGGCCGACGACACCTTTCCAGTCGAGAGAGAGCGCCCAGGTTTCCAGCTGCTCGAGGCGACCGGCGGCGCACGCAGCACCCACCATTGCGCCCATCGAGCACCCGGCGATGAAATCGGGTGCGATGCGATGTTCGGCCAGCGCCAGGAGCACGCCAATGTGCGCCCAGCCACGCGCCGAACCGCTGCCGAGTGCAATTCCGAGTTTAGGTCGACCAGTCATCCCCCACGCTCACTCCGTTCGCTGCCCCCCGAGGGGGCGCACAGTGCGCTTCGGGCGGCCGTGCGCGCACTGATCGCCTCGAAGACTTCCTCGCGCGAGCGAAGAGCCCAGTCGCCCGGGCCGTTCGCCGCGGGAACCGGATCAATCGAGCGGTTTAATGTTCGACGCCTGATCTCCCTTCGGGCCGGTCGTCGTGTCGAAGGAAACCTTCTGGTTTTCTCGCAGGCTCTTGTGGCCCTCGCCTTGAATCGCGGAAAAGTGCGCAAACAGATCCTTGCCGCCGGAGTCGGGGGTGATGAAACCAAATCCCTTGGCGTCGTTGAACCACTTCACTGTACCTGTACCCATGTCTGCTGCTCCTGTGAGTTGCGGATGACGGACGTTCGCCGGTGCCGGAACTTCAAGGGAGAGAGACGAAGACCTGAGGAATACCGCGAAGCGGTTGCGACCGACCAGCACTTTCACTTGACGAACCTGCCCCCCATGCATACGCGCATGTTGGACGCAACGCAAGGCATTTCTGAGGATCGCCAACCGAGCAGTCCCCGGTTCGCGTCCGCATGGGCCATCGTCCGGCACTGGTCCACCAGCGCCAGTCAACTGCCGCGCGATCAGCGGGCCCTCAGTGCTTGATGAAGGGCGCGGTGTCGTTCGTGTGCTTCTTCTGCTGCTTGATCGTTTTCTTTTCCTTTGGCGTGTGCTGCGGCTTCTTCTTGCTTTGCTTCGGGGGCTGATGGGACATGGTTCGCTCCTGTGATCGCCAGGACGGCCCCGTCAATATAGGCCAAAATTCGCCGGTGCGCTGGGGCTGGTAGATCCCGCGGTCCCTTCCCGATACGATGCCGAGATCGGCTAACCTACGCGTCTCCCGATCGCCGACTGCGAGAGCTACGGATGTCGCTCAACCTATTCAAGCGCCTGATGCCCGCCGAGGAGGCCTTCACCCCGCTGTTTTGCGAGCAAGCGCAGCGTATTGTCCAGGCGGCAGCCGAGCTGCGGCAGATGATCGGCGAAGACAATCCAGGCGAACGACAACATGTTCCGATCATTCGCGAGATCGAGATGGCGGCGGATGCCGTTGCCAGAAGGATCTTCATCAGTGCGAATCGCACATTCAACGCTCCCATCGACCGCGAGGATATTCTGGCGCTCGCCCACGTCCTGGACGACTGCGTGGATCTGATCGAGGATACGGCCAAGGGAATCCAACGGTATGACGTGCGCGAATTCCCCGCGGAGATGCGGGCGATGGCCGACGCGGTGGTCGAGGCCGCCGAAGTGCTGCAGAAGGTCATGCCGCACCTCGATTCGGTGGCGAAGGACCATAAGGCCATCGCCGCACTTTGCGAACAGGTAGGGGAGATCGAAGGACGCGCCGACGAGTCGTTCGACCTTGCACTTACGCGCTTGCGGGCACAGCTGCGGGCCGGCGAAATCGACACGATCGGCTATATCGACCGGAAGGAGCTTTACGAGCTCATCGAAAACGTGGTCGATAAATGTGACGACGTCGCCAACGCGGATTGTCCACACGATGGGCTCGCGTATCACGCACCTGAAACCGATCCAGGGTTTTTGCGCCGAAACCGGGGGTGCAGTGACGCTCTTTCTGGCGACAGCGTTGGGAGTACCGGTCTCCACCACGCATACGATCACGGGCGCCATCGTGGGCGTCGGCGCGGCGCGCCGAGTGGCGGCCGTTCGCTGGCATGTCGCGCAGCGGATCGTGATCGCGTGGGTTCTGACGCTCCCGGCGGCGGGCCTGTTGGGCGCTTTGGCCTTCAAAGCGGTCAGTTCCTTCTGACGTCGTAGCGCACCTGGCGGCGCCGGCAGACCGGCAAGATCGGCCGACTCCTGCCTGCCCGTGGCGACGACCCTCCCCTTTACGGAAGCGTCGCCTTAGCCTTGCAATCCAGCGTATCTCCAGACGCTTGACCGATACGGCAAGCGATCACCGCTCGCTCGGTGTTGTCGAAAAACCACGCAAACGAAGTTCCGTTGGACGATGAAGTGCCGATGGGCGTCATCGCCGGGCGCGCATCCGCTCGGAACTGACCATAGGCGTGAAATCCATAGGCCGAAATCGCGGCGACGACAAGCAAACCTGCAATCTTGATCATAGGTTCCTCCGTTTTCAGGGCAGGGTGAGATGTTAGCCCCAGCTTCGACCGAGGGCCGCTAACTGACCGGTCACGCCGTTAGACGGGCACGTTGGCAGGCGCTACGTCGCGGAAACGGGACAACTATTTCCGCGCCCGGTACTTAGCAATCGCACGCTCGAGGTCTTTCAACCTCCTCGCAGGGCAGCAGGCAAAAGGCTGCCGCGATCGGGGGGAACGCCCCGATCGCCGCGGGAACGATGCGGCCCGGCGTAACGATGTGCTTTTCGTTGCGGTCCTCGAGATCGGCGGCGGCGCGCATGAATTTCAGCGCCTCCTGGGACTTGCCCCTTCACCCAGCGCGATCCATCCGGCCGCGGCCAGTCGCTGGACTTCGAGAAGATCTGCGCCTCGTCATCACTGGTGTATTTCTTGGCCAGCGCCTCGTAGGCCTGTGCGCGCGAAGCCTGCCGCTCCTTCTCCGGGCGCGTCGCGAAGTCCTTGTAGTAGGCCGCGACGGCTTCGATGTAGTCGCGCTCGCGCTCGCTCTTCGCGCCAATGCGACGGCCCTCATCGATCGCGGCCTGCGCTTCCTCCGCGCCCTTTGGCGATGCGCCCTGCCCCGCCAATGGATTCGACATGAGGATCGAAGCGATCCCCCACGAGCGATTGCGCATTGAGGATCGTCCTTGAGCACGTCGCGGAACGCCGTCTCCCCGGCCGAATACCAGAAGGAATGCAACATCGCCACGGCGCGCTCGAACTGCGCCTGCACTTTGCGGTTGCAACTGGCCGGGAAGAAAACCTTGCCTAGCGGGCCGGTTTGGGAATCCGTGTCGTGCGCTTGAACGGGGCTCCGGATAACGAGAGCAAAAACGAATGGAAGATGCCGCAGGCAAAGTTTCATAGCGCGCTCCCACGCTGAAATTGAAAGTCAATGTGCCCAACCGAAAACTTTCCACCGATAGGCGGTGGCGGTCAACTGGGCCTGACGCTCCCCAAGAGGAAGGCTCATGCCGGGCTGTCAATAGATTTTCTCGAAGTCGCCGTGGCGACCGAGACCATCCTTGAATCGCGCGGCGCCCGCGGCGCCGTCTTTGACCAGGGCTTCGCGGCCGTTGTACCACTCCTGTATCAGCGCATCGCGAACCGGGAGCCCATGGCCTTTGATCGCAGAGCGTCGATCCGCGCGCACACATACCGGCGGAAAACTTGCGATGTCGTGTGCGAGACTTTCCGCCTTGGCGCGTACTTCGCCATTCGGCACGAGATATTCGCAGAGACCCAGCCGAAGACATTCTTCCGCCGGAACCTTGCGGCCGGTCAGGATGATCTCGAGCGCGCGACCTTGGCCGACGATGCGCGGCAGGCGCACCGTGCCCCCATCGATCAACGGCACACCCCACCGCCGACAGTAAACGCCAAAATAGGCATCCTCCTGCATCACCCTGAAATCACACCATAGCGCCAGTTCCATCCCGCCCGCCACGGCAGGGCCGGCTACCGCTGCAATGACGGGCTTATCGAGCTCGAGGCGCGTTGGCCCCAGCGGGCCGCGCGGGATTTCGCCGCCATTGCCTCGATGTCCTGCGGGCGGAATATCGAGCTCTCCCAACGGATAACTCTGATTGAGCGTGCTGACGTACTTCAGATCCCAGCCGGCACAGAAGGCACCGCCTTCGCCATACAGCACGGCGACGCGCGCCGTGTCATCCGCGTCGAACTCGAGGAACGCCCGGGTCAGTGCATCGGCGCTCTCCGGATCCATCGCGTTGCGGGCTTCGGGACGGTTGTGAATGACCGTCCAGACCGGTCCATTCTTTTCGACTTTGACAGTCATGCCAGCTCTCTCCTTCGGTCACGATGCCAGTTCAATGACGACCATCAGTACATTGTAAGGTCGCCAGCGCATACCCCGGACGACTAGCGCGTCCCTCGGGGTACGACGTCGCTCGAAGCAAGCTGTATCTGCTTGCGCAAGAATGCGTGCGCCGGGTCGGCCTCCCGGCTTGCGTGCCACACCAGCTTGATCGGTACGGATATTCTTTTCGGTCCCGCCTGCAGTGCGCGGAGTCCGAACGCTTCGCGGGCAAACTTCATCATGCTCCGAGGTATGAGACCGAACAGGTCCGATTGCCCCGCGACCATGAACACTTCGAGGAGTTCCGACACTTCAAGGACGTAATTCAGCTCGAGACGTTGCCACTCCCGTATGCCGGCCACCGGATGCTCGCCCTCGATGCGCGGACGCAGAGATACGAAAGCTCCCTTTTTCAGCTCGCTTAGCGATTGTGTCCTCCGCAGCGCGGGGTGTCCGCTCCGCGCCACCGCCACGACAGCGTCCTCGAAAAGCGTGATTTCGTGGAACTGGCCAGGCTCAGGCAAGAGCCAGTCCACCGCCGCGTCAATCCGCCCTTCGCGCATCCCCCGCTCGAGCTCGATCGGCCGCGATCGGGTGCTGAAGCCTACTTCGATCCCCGGCGCCGCCCGGGCGAGCCGTTCGCGCAGCCGAACGGCAATCATCGGACCGAGCGGGTGCGAAATGCCGACGAAGAGCTTTCGCTCCGATGTCTTCGGATCGAAGGTCCGCCTTTCGGCTGATCGAATCGCGCACCGAGCCCAGCGCGCCACGCAAATTCGCATAGATCTTGTCCGCTACCGGCGTGGGCAGCACTCCTCGCGCCTGACGGGCGAACAGTTCATCGCGGAATACCGACCGCAGCCGCGACAGCGCGTGGCTTACCGCCGACTGCGTCATCGACAGCCGTTCCGCGGCGCGAGACAGGCTTCGCTCTTCATAAACCGCTTCGAACACCGGCAGGAGGTTGAGATCAAGGCCGCGAAGGTTGAGCATGGTGCATATCACTTATGCAATATCTTCAGCTGATTCAGGATGCCTGCTGCCTTAGCATAGCGGAACGCACGAAATCTTGTTCGAAATTTGTCAAATCTTATTGGTTGCGATCCGCGCGCTTTGTTCCCCTGGATGCAGCGTTAGCAGTCGAAAAGTCCCCGGCCCGTGACTGCTCCACTTACCACAAACATCGAGTAACAGCTTGGCGGTGCGCTTGCCTGACGGGCCGAGCCAGCTTTCGTTTGAGCCGCGCCGCCGATTAAAGGTATTGCATATGGAATTTACCTGGATCTTATTGGGCCTGGTCGGCTGGGCGCTCGCCCTGTTGTTCGTATTGATCCTGATGTGGATGGCCGGGGGCCAAGACCGGGCCGCACGTCACGAACAGAAGAACATCTACCCGCATTCCGACGTCACCATTACCAAGGTCGACGAGCCGCGCAGTCGACCGTAGTCGACAGGCAATATCAGCGCGGCTTGCAGGCCTTACCTTCGTATTCCCACCGCTGGACCTTGTACTCCTTGCCGTTCCAGCGCTCGACGGGAAAACAGAAACCGGGACCACCAATGAGCAAGTCCGGCCATCCGCCCACCCCGTTGGTCTTGAGCAACTCGGGAATGCCGGGGCCGCCGGTGATCAGTCTCCAGCCGCCGTTGGCGACCTTGCTGACCAGCCAAAATCCCTGGCCGGTCATGCCGTAACAAGAGGTTCCGCCTTCGACTACGATAGCCTCCGGCAGGCCATCGCCATTGAGATCGCCACGCTTTGGATGCCGCCCTCATAGTTCGGATCGTTGCAGTCGCTTCGCCAGCCGCCACCGCGCTTTGCAAAGCCGGCCGCCTTGAATGCCGCTGCCTCGTCGGCAGCCCTGCAGCGTGCTGGCGGCAGCCTTAGCCGAGGGGGAAACCGGTGTCGGCTGAGTAGGCTGAGCCGCAGCGGCGGACGCCTCACCCAAGCAGGCCGTTGCAGGCTTGTACGTTCGGCCATCATAGTGGTGATCCCGAACGCAGCCGGACTCGGTAACGCGCATGTCCGGGAAACCGGCTGTCTTGCTCGCCAGTGCCTGGACTAATCCGTTGCCGCCCGCGAGGGACCGCCAGGTCGTGCCTTCCTTCGCAAGCACGGCGAAGTATCGGCCCGATGCCGCGTAGCACTGAGCGTCCGCATCGATGAATAGCGCTTCAGGCCGCTTGTCGCCGTTGATGTCCATGAAGGTGACGCGAGGCCTTGTCGGCTTTCCACAACGATTGACGGGTGGGTCGTTCGAAATCCGAAATCCTGCCGCCGTGAAGAGCTGTGCCGCCTCTGCCTTGCTCATGCTCGGCTGCGCGCTGACAGTTATCGGTACCAAGAGAAGACAACCGCAGACCGAGGCGACGGGAAGGGCCGCCCCAAAAAACCCTGGGGCGATCGTGGGGACGGAGGTCGGGCTTTCGTGTTCGCGACGCCGAGATTTGACAGCTGCAGGTAGAATACGCGGCCGCATTGCCTTCTCTCTCTCCCTTCAAGGATTTCCCATGACCATTTCCATGTATCAGGCGAGCGTTCCGCGCTTCGTCAACATTCTCGGCAACCTTTCGAACATCCTCGACAAGGCGCAAGCCCATGTCGACGCCAAAAAGATCGATACCACTGTGCTGACCACCTATCGTTTGTTTCCCGACATGCTGCCGATGTCCAAGCAGGTCCAGATCGCCTGCGATACCGCCAAGGGAGTGGTGGCGCGCCTAGCTGGAGTAGAGATTCCGGTATACGAGGACAACGAAAAGACTCTGGCCGACCTCAAGACGCGCATCGCCAAGACAGTCGCCTTCATCCAGTCCGTCCCTGCGAAGCAGATCGACGGCACCGAGGACAAGGAAATCGTGGTCAAGCGTGGCGACAGGGAAACCCGCTACAACGGCATGCAATTCCTGCTCGGTCATGCGGTGCCGAATTTCTATTTCCACGTCACGACGACCTACAACATCCTCCGCCATAACGGCATCGAAATCGGCAAGCGAGATTATCTCGGCAATCCTTAGGCACCCGGAAACGAGTACCGCAGAAACAGGCGGCTCTTGCCGCGCCGCACGTCGGTCATGATCCCCCACAAGGGGCTGCCCGGCGCGAACTCTTTACCCATGACGAGACTCAGCCGTCGGTCGTTCGCGTCGCGGCCGGCAATCTGCGGCGCGAGCGTCAGGAACTGCTCGTCGACGAGTTGCTCCGCGTAGAAATCGCCCAGCAGGCGCGGCCCGCCTTCGACCAGGATCCGCCTGCTGGGGCGCACCCGGCACACTTCGGCCAGGATCGCACTCGCCGGAATCGCGCCCGCGCTGCCACGAATCGCGCGGATCTCGACCGCGCCGGGCGCCCGTTGCTCGCGCAAGCGCTTCGCCCCTTCGACCGTCGTTATGATCAACGCCGGGACCTTGCCAGAGGTGAACACCGGTAAACGCAGATCGATCCTGCCGCTGCCGCTCACGACAACGTTCAATGGCGGCCCCCGTTGGCCCAGCGCTTCACTTAGCCGCCGATACTCAGCCGCGAGCCCGGGAAAGATGGCTGCGGCCATCCAGACATGCCGACGATCGGCGGCGAGCGTACCCGAGCCGATGATGACCACGTCGGCGACGGCGCGGAGCAGCCCCATCACCATGCGATCCTGAGCGCTGAATCCGCTGATATCGCCGCCGCTGGCGTGTCCCTTCACGTTGAGCGAAACGACGCCGTCCAGCGTGGTCACGAAATTGCTGAACACATGGGGACGCGTGCGTGACCGCGGCATCCGCAGGCGCCCGTACAGTCGGGCCAGTTTGGGCGGGAGCGGAAGGCCCCTTCCGCGCCGTGCTTCGACCAGTGTCTCGAGCGGGGCGAGAGCGATCACGTTCTATCTCGTAGCCGGGCGCTTTTGCGAATCGATCCCTAGGGCAACGGATCCTATTGTTTCTCCACGACCACTCGGCCCTGGGCGTTGAGAAATACGTGGTACCGGTTCCCATCCTTGCATGACACGATGTGGTCGTTGTCGCCTTTCGTCGTGACGTTGATCACTTCCCCGCATGGCAAACCCTGCAACGTGATCACGGTGAACAAATCCTTCTTGACCGATGCGTCGTCGGCGGCGAGGGAGGGTGCTGCCAAGCAGGCCGCTGCCGATATCGCAATCGCTAAATCCATCAGACGCGTTCTCATGGTGTCTCCTGCGTCGAATTAGATCGCTGCGAACTTCCCAGGATCCGCAAGAATGCCCCAGATCGCCTCTCGCGACGCCACGATCGCCGATGCGAGAGCCGGGTCGCTGTCCTGCAGAAGAGAGAGCACCTTGAGGACCAGCAGGTCATACGGTCGCCGGAGCTCGGCCAGGGTGGTTTTGAGCTTCCCCTGGTAAAAGGCCCGGAATTGATCCAGCAGGTCGTCGACCTGATTACTGATTGCGATTTTGGAAAGCACGCCAATGGCTTTAGTCTGCTTGAGGCGTGTCTCCAAAGATGCCAGGTCCAGCGGCGGCACTTTCGGCTTCGCGACGTCTGGAGGGGTGCTGTCTTTCTTGGTGGCTTGCGCCGGGGGTGCGGGAGGCGGCGCCTTCGCGGCGGGCGGGGCGGCCTTGGTATTGCGCGGGCCTGTGGAAGCGTTCGCCGACGGCGTTGCTGGAGCGCTCGCCGGCTCGATTGTAGTGGCGCCACTTTGCGCTGCAGTTGGAGCCGGCGGGTTAGGTGGCGCGGCCGGTTCGGCTGACGGCGCCACGATTTTGGCCCCGGTTTGGGACGATGTGGTCGGTGACGGTGCGACCGGCGGCGGGGGCTTCGTGCCGGCACAGCCCGCGGTCAGGAGCATGAAGAGAAGGCCGACGATGCGTGCGACGCGCATGAACGATTCTGCACGAATCTCAACGGAACGCTCGGTATTCGACAGCTTAACCAAACAGCCTCCAGTTGTCTTCTTCCCAAAAAAGCGGCGTCCCATATTGGTCGCGCAACCCGCGCCGCGATGGACGTGCAAGAATATGACTGTCGGCGGATTCGCATCCAGCACCGCCTTCCCTTTTTGAGGAGTCTTGTCATGCTAACGCCTCGCTACCTTGTCCGCACGTTCGCGGTACTCGCGGCGCTCCAACTCCCGGCGGTTGCGCTTGCTCACCATGGCTGGAGCGGTTACGACAGCACCACGGTGCTCAAGTTGGACGGTACTATCCGCGAGGCGGGTTACGAGCACCCGCACGGCTATCTGAAGTTGGACACGCCTGGCAAGACCTGGCTCGTCGTGCTCTCGCCCCCGTCGCGCATGGAGAACCGCGGTCTGCCGCCGTCCGCGCTGAAGGTCGGCGCAACGGCGCGCGTGGAAGGCTATCCGAACCGCACGGATGCCCAGGAGATGCGCGCTGAGCGCATAACAATCGACGGCAAGACGGTCGAATTACGCTAGATGCACCCGCCCAGCGGCCCCGCGTGGCTCGTATGGCTCGAGGTGAGCGGCCTAGGTGAGATGATGCGCAGGTCGGCGTGGATGTACCCGATCGTCGAAATCGTCCACATCGTCGGCTTCGTGATCCTGGTCGGCGCGGCGGTGATGTTCGATCTGCGCGTGCTTGGGCTGGGGCGCGGCCTCGCCGTTACCGCGCTTGCGCGCCATCTGTTGCGCTGGTCGTGGGTAGGGCTCGCGCTCGTCGTGCCCGCGGGACTCATGATGTTCACCGCCCATGCCACGGAGTTCGCGACCAATCCCGCGTTCCTGCTCAAGCTCGCGCTGCTCGCGACGGCGGCCGCGAATGTGGCTTTCTTCCATGCGGTTCCGTACCGCTCCGTGGGCGCATGGGACGTCGCAGGGGAGGCACCGGGTGCCGCCCGGTTTGCCGCCCTGTCGTCCATCGTGATCTGGATTGCCGTGATTACGTGCGGGCGCCTTATAGCGTACTTCTGATCCGGCAGTTCGGCCCCGCACCGCCTTCTATCGCGTGCGGTGAGCGGGCTAACCCGCCAGAGCCCCTGCTCTCGCTTTCCACTTCACCGTATCCACACCCTTGACGATCAGCCAGAGGGCGAGTGAGAGCTCCGCGACGAAGATCGGCACGAAGAGCGCGGGGAACAGCGTGGCAGCGAACGCAGGACTTAGGAAGTGTGCAACGCTGTTCGTGAGGTAACAAATACCGGCGATCGCTAGCAGTGCACCGATGGTCCTCGGTAGGTAGCTCGATCTGAAGATCAGATAGCCGAGCGAGAGGCACGCGAATCCGAAGAATACCAGGCTGATGGCATAGCCATCGCCGTGCAGTTTCATCGCCAGCAACGCGAGGGTATGCAGCTGGTCTGCTTCAAAGGTCTTCAGATAGTCGGTGCCTCCCAAAAGGCGCAGGGTCGCGAAGTGGCTGAGGCTGGCGGCAGCAAGAATGACGTCACACGCCAGACGCATGAACGCCGCCAGCAGCGCGATGTTCCGGTCGACCGGCTTGAGCAACGCGTAAAGGATCATCGCCACCGCGACATCGCACGCGAGATGCAGAAGCTCGACGGAGAAACCCATCCGGAACAGAAACTCATTCGCCATGATATTGCTGGCGGTGGCCGCAGCGTCTGCGGGCACGACGAGCTTCGACCGGACAAAAAGTTCAGCGAAGGTGCCCGCCGCTATGATGTACAGATACAGGACGCCGCAGATCCTGGCGTAGCTTTGTGGCGAAAAGCTCACGGCCGGCGCGGTCATTGCGATCCCCTCTGATGTGACATCCGCCTACGGCGGAAATCCTGGTATCCCGTTGCGACGTGCTGACGAGGCAGGTGCGAAACTTGATTCTTAGCATCGGAGCCTGTAATTTATTGTGGGCATTACCCGGACGGCATTGCCGGGACGAACCAATCACTAGCTTCGCTTCCCCGTAAGCAATTAATTCCACCCGAAAAGGAGCCCCTACATGAATCGCGCGCTCAAATTTTACTCGGTCGCCTGCGCCACTCTCCTGCTCATGCTGGCAGTTGGTGCTGGCGAGGCCTTGGCCAAAAAACCGAAAGCGCCCGAGGCTCCAATCGTCATCGGCCATCGCGGCGCCTCCGGGTATCTGCCCGAACACACGCTTGCTGGATACGCACTCGCGGTATTCCAGGGCGCCGATTTCATCGAACCCGATCTCGTCATGACAAAGGACGGCGAACTGATCGCTCGGCACGAACCCATTCTCGACGAAACGACAGACGTCTCGGCCCGCCCGGAGTTCGCGTCGCGGAAGACGACGAAAGTGCTGGACGGGTCCTCTGTCAACGCGTGGTGGGCCGAGGACTTCACCCTGGCGGAGATCAAGCAGTTGAGAGCCCGCGAGCGCATCCCGACCGTCCGCCCGGCAAATGCGCGCCTCGATGGTCATCTCGAGATCCCGACGCTGCAGGAAGTCATCGACCTCGCGAAGGGGCTGGAGGAGGTGACGGGCCGCAAGATCGGCATCTATCCCGAGACGAAGCACCCAACGTACACACGCAATCTCGGATTGAATATGGAAGAAGCTCTGGTCAAGATCCTCAAGAAGAACGGCTACGAGGGGAAGCGTGAGCGCGTCTTCATTCAGTCCTTCGAGGTCGCGAACCTGATGCAACTCGCGCAAATGACCAATATTCCACTGGTCCAACTCTTCGGCGGCGCGAATAGCCGACCGTTTGACGTCATCGCCGCGGGCGGAACGCTAACCTACGGACAGATGGCCACCGCAGCCGGTTTGGCGCAGATCGCAACCTACGCGGATGGTGTCGGGCCGTCGAAAAACTACGTCATCCCGGTGGTCGGCGGCATCCTCGCTCCGGGGAATGCCACGAATTTCGTGCGTGACGCGCATGCCGTCGGGCTGGTTGTGCATCCGTATACGTACCGCGTCGAGAACCAGTTTCTGCCGAACAACCTTCGCATCGGGGTCGACCCCAACGCCCGAGGCAATCTGCAGGCAGAAATCAAGATGTTCCTTGACGCCGGCATCGACGGCTTCTTCACCGACAACAGCGACGTTGGGGTGAAGGCGCGTAACGCCTTCATAAGCGGCAACTGACGCCGGGGGAGCCTGGCGTCCGGAGCGGGCGGGGCCCGTGATTGGGCCCCACCGCCCTTACTCGTGTCGGTCCGCTGAATATCGCAGACTATCCTGAGACGTCCGGGCGCACCCCCAGGACGTTGTAGGCGGGAACGGGGCGATTGAAGCCCTTCAGCGAAAGCTCTCCAACCGGCTCCACATCTATCTGGGTCTCGGTTTTCGAGAAGATTCGCGGCGAGATGAGAATCTGGCTGTCGCCGGCCTCGCCGCAGAGGCGCGCGGCCAGATTGACGACCGTGCCGATCGCGCTGTATTCGAGGCGACCCTCGTAGCCAATCGCACCGATGGTCGCGTAGCCGCCGGCGATGCCCACGCCAAAGCCAAGCGCGTAGCCGTGCTTTTTCCAATCCCTGGCAAGTACCGCCATCGATTCGCGCATCCCAAGCGCCATGCGAATTGCCTGCAGTTCGTGATTGTCGACTTGCACCGGCGCGTTGAACAGGATCATTGCGCCGTCGCCGGCGAAGTGCTCGATGGTTCCGTCGTGCGCCATGATCTCGCGGCCGAGCTCCGCGTGATATTCGCGGAGGACGCTCATCACTTCTTCCGGTTCCGCCGTTTCGGTGAAACCCGTGAAGCCGCGCAAGTCCACGAACACGACGGTGATCTCCGTTCGACGCGCCTTGAGCGAGTCGTCGGCGTCGCCTGACATGATCAGGTCGCTGATCTTGGGGGAGAGAAACCGGGTGAGCTTGGACATTTGCCCGATCCTCGCCACCTGCTCGGTGACACGCACTTCCAGGCGTGCATTCCATTCGGCAATCTGCGCCGCCTGCTCCTCCACTTGGCGTTTCTTGTCCTGGATATCGCTATAGAGAGCTTCGAGCATGCGGTTCTTTTCGGTGATGAGCTTGTTCGCTTCCTCCGTTCGCCGCGTTGCATCGAGAAGATCACGCTCGGCCTGCTTTTGTTCGGTGATGTCCGTCATCACCGTGACCGCGCCGCCTCCCGCCACCCGGCGGCGGAGAATTCGATACCACCGGCCGTCCGGAGTGTGATCCTCGAAGCTCTTGCCCGAAGGGTTGCGCAGACTCTCCACGCGCTTGGCGACCAGCGCATCGACGTCGCCCTCACCGTAGTAACCGTTTTCGGCCAGATAGCGCAGGAAATCGGAATACAGTCCGCCGGGTTGCAGCAATTCCTTCGGGACAATGTACATCTCCTTGAACCGGTTGTTGCAGACGACGATTCGGAGGTCGCTGTCCGTATAGACGAGCGCACCCGGCATGTTGTCGAGCGCAACATGGAGTTGCGCCTGGTTGTCCGCCAAATTCTGTTCGGCCAGCTTTTGCTCCGTAATGTCCGTCATGACCGTGATCGCGCCACCGCCCCCTACCGGACGGCGGAGAATGCGATACCACCGGCCGTCCGGAGTGTGATCCTCGAAGCTGCGCCCTGAAGGGTTGCGCAGACTCTCCACGCGCTTGGCGATCAGCGCCTCCACGTCGCCCTTGCCGTAATAGCCGTTCTCAGCAAGATGGCGCAGGAAATCGGAATACAGTCTGCCGGGCTGCAGCAACCCCTGCGGCACCGCGTACATCTCCCTGAACCGGTTGTTGCACAGGACGATCCGGAGGTCGCTGTCCGTATAGACGAGCGCACCCGGCATGTTGTCGAGGACAAGATGGAGCTGGCCGTCTACTTCAGTCGGGTATTGATCAGCCATTTTCCCACCGGGCAAGCCGGGCACTTACGCTTTTAGCTGATCGCGTATAGGTAAATGTCGTATGCGCTTCCCCGTCGCCGCGAAAATCGCATTGCACAGTGCAGGGAGCACCGGCGGCACACCCGGCTCGCCCACGCCGCCCATCGGTTTGCCGTAATCGCCGGGCACAATGTACACACGGATCTCGCGCGGGGCATCCGTCATGCGCGTCACTTCGTAGCCGTTGAAATTGTCCTGCTGCGCGCGGCCGTTCTTGAAGGTGATCTCGCCCACTGTCGCCGCGGCAACGCCCATGACGCAGGCTCCCTCCATCTGCGATCGCACGCGATCCGGGTTGACGGTCGCTCCGCAGTCGACCGCGATATCCACCCGGGGAATCGTCAATTCGCCCTTGGCGTCGACCGCGACCTCCACGACCGCCGCGACGTAACTGACGAAACTGTAGTGCGCGGCGATGCCGAGCCCGCTCCCCTTGGGCAGCGATCTGCCCCAGTCGGCCTCTTTCGCGACCAGCTCGGCCACGCGCCGCAGGCGGCCGGTGTCGACGGGGTAGCGCTCGGGCGATTCGCCGTGGTTCCACGTGTCAGCCAGCATTTGCGGCGACACGACCCGCGCCGGCCCGATCACCTCGAGCAGGAAGTCCTTCGGGTCGCGCCCCGCCGCGGCGGCCAACTCCGCGACGAACGATTGCACCGCGAATGCATGCGGAACGTTCGATACGGAGCGGAACCAGCCGATGCGCGTGTGCGCGATCGCTTCCGGATTTTCGATGCGAATATTGGGAATGGCGAAGGGAACGTTGATGACGCCCATGCCGAGCTCCCAATTCGCCTCCTGCTTGGCGGCCGCATCGAACGTGGACATGATCGTCGGCGCAACAGTGCGATGCAGCCAGGCGACCGGCTTTCCTTGCGCATCGACGCCGGCCTCGAGATGCTCGACGGAAACCGTGTGGAAATAGTCGTTGCGCAGATCGTCGTCGCGCGTCCACACGACCTTGACGGGCTTGCCGTCCATAGCCTTGGACAGCACGGCCGCTTCGATGCCGAAGTCGGGCTTCGACTTGCGCCCAAACCCGCCGCCGAGCAGCGTGACGTACACCGTGACGTTCTCGACCGGCATCCCCAGCCGCTTGGCAACGAGGTCGCGTGCGGCCTGGGGCGATTGGAAGCAGCCCCAGACTTCACACTTGCCTTGCGTAATGCGAGCGCTCGCTGCCGGAGGCTCCATCGACGCATGCGCGAGATGCGGACAATAGTATTCCGCGGTGATGCGTTTCGCGGCCGCGGCCGACGCCGCGGCAAAGTCACCGTCGTTGCGAACGACCGGGCCCGCCTTGCGGGCTGCCTCCTCGAGCTTCGCCTTGTAAGCAACCGAGTCGTAGCTCGCATTCGGGCCGTCGTCCCAAACGATCTTCAGCGCGTTGCGCCCTTGCATCGCCGCCCAAGTGTTGCTTGCGATCACCGCGACGCCGCCGAGCGGATTGAACTCTGGCGCTCCCGGTGTGGGATCGATTCGCACTACGCGGACCACGCCGGGAACCTTGAGCGCCGCGGCGTCGTCGACGCTCGCGACCTTGCCGCCGTACACCTGGGGTCGGGCCACGACGGCGTAGAGCATGCCGGGCAAGCGCGTGTCCATCCCGTACTGTGCCTTGCCGGTGGCGATGTCCGGGCCGTCGAGGAGCTTCAGCTTGCCAGTCCCGATGTAACGAAACTGCGACGGGTCCTTGAGCTTGATCGCATCCTGCGCGGGAAGCGGCATGCTCGCCGCCGCCTTGGCGAGCGCTCCGTAGCCGAGTCGCCGGCCCGTCGGCGTATGCACGACTTCGCTGTTCTTCGCCTGAACTTCGCTGACCGGCACCTTCCAGCGTGCGGCGGCCGCTGCTTCCAGCATCTGGCGCGCCGCAGCGCCGCAACGGCGCATCGGCATGAAGAAATGGCGCGTGCTGCGCGAGCCGTCGGTGTCCTGGTTGCCATAGCGCGTTTCGTCGCCCGTCGCTTGCACGACACGCACGCGCGTCCAGTCGGCTTCGAGCTCGTCGGCAACGATGATCGGCATGCCGGTGCGTATGCCCTGGCCCATCTCGGAGCGATGGCACACGATGCTGACGATGCCGTCCTCGCCGATGGCGACGAATACCAGCGGGTTGTCGACCCAGCCGTGCGGCATGCCGTCCGCGCCGTACTTGGGCGGGTCCGCGGCATGTACGGATTTCGGCCATCCAACGACGAGCACCAACCCGCCGACCGCCGAGGCGCCCTGGAGAAACTTCCGCCGGCTCACGTTGGCGATCACCAGCGGCGCCGCAGACGATTCGCCGTCCATTGCCATTGCCTTGCTCATATCGAAGGGAGCGTTCATGCCATTGCTCCTTTCTCACCCGCCGCCCGCTTGATGGCGGCGCGGATTCGGCCGTACGTTCCACAGCGGCAGATGTTGCCATTCATGGCCGAGTCGATATCGGCGTCCGTAGGCTTGGGCTTCTGCTTGAGCAGCGCGGTCGCGGACATGATCTGCCCCGCCTGGCAATAGCCGCATTGCGGTACGCCCAAGTCGGTCCAAGCCGTCTGCACGGCCTTGCCCACCTTGTCCGCGCCGATCGCCTCGATCGTGACGACCTTCTTACCCGCGAGCGCAGAAATCGGGGTCACGCACGCGCGCCCTGGCTGGCCGTCGACGTGTATGGTGCAGGCCCCGCACAGCGCCATGCCGCAGCCGAACTTGGTCCCGGTGAGTCCGAGCTCGTCGCGTAGCACCCAGAGCAAAGGAGTATCCGCGGGCGCGGCGACGTCGTATTGCTTGCCGTTGATATTGAGTTTGGTCACTGTGCTCTCCTTCTGTGCGCAAGATCCAGGTCTTGAATGGGGCAGGCATCCGCCGTTGCGGCACATACCTGACCAATAAAAGCATACGCCCGTTGCAAGGCGCGTGGAACAGCGCCGCCCGCCGTCTCGATTTCACCGCGGCTCGCGCCAGGTATCAGGGGTCGCCGGGCGTTTGGCTACACCAGCAGCGGCACCGTAGCGTCGGAAGTGGCGACCGCATCAACCTCGCGACCCATCGTTTCCTGCCGCGCGCTAGCAAAATGCGCTGCGGTGGATTTTTCTCATGGCCGCTCCCGCAGTTCCTTTGCCGCCAGAGTGCGCTGCTTGCGCTGATACGAATCCAGTTCGCGGAAGGCGATGACTTCGCGGGCTCGATACTTCGAATATTCATCGACGAAGGCACGTGCGCTTTCATACGGACCCGCGATGTACCCTGGTCGCTTCGAGTCCGCAAAGAAGTAGTGCTTGCCGTCGCGTTGGAAGGAAGCCATCCAGTGCAAGCGCAGCGTGTTTCCGGCGATCGTCACCGGGGCAAACTCAATCATCAGATAGGCAGGCTTCGTGCTTGGGTCGATCGTTCGGAGCGTTTCCACTGCGAATCGCGAAAGATCCACACAAACGCCGGATGGCGTAGCGAAGAAGTCCTCCGGCCGGGAGATCGACAACGGAACTGATTGATTCCTCTGGGTCTCGGACAACGACATCGCCCGGGACGTGTTGTATTCGAAGCGCGCGCCAATCCAGGCATTGATGTCCTGAGGCGTCTTCCAGATCTGAATCGCGTCTGCGTAAGATGTCGCGTCTTTGAAGGAGCTTGCCGCACGCCACCGGATGTCGGGAGCGTCAGATGCAGCCTCCGCGAGATGGGGAATGTGGGTGCAAGCAGCGAGACCAGCCAGCATCGAGACGAGGAGCACACCGCGCAGGGGTTTCTCCCGGGGCGCGTCCATGGCCGGTAGCGCACGGCGCAGATGCAACGCGTCGCCAGGATTGTTCATTGCAGCTTCCCAATCAAGCGATACGCCGCAATCAGAACACCGAACCCTACGTACAACCCCAACAAGGCAACAAGCATCAGCTTCGCGAGCTCGAAGCTTACAATTTTCGCCATCAACAGATAAATAATTGCACCAACGAAACCAGCGAACGAAGCAGCGACGCCAGCGATAATCAATAGCGCTCTACCCTTTCGCCTAGTCATACAGGCTCTCTCAGAGCGCGTAACGTCTGCGTTCGAGCCATCATTGGATGACCTCGTCCGCCCGCAGCAGCAGCGACTGCGGGATAGCCAGGCCGAGCGCCTTGGCCGTCTTGAGATTGATCACGAGATGGAACCGCGTCGGTTGCTCGACGGGAAGATCGCCGGGCTTGGCACCCTTCAAGATCTGGTCGACGTAGCGGGCCGCAAGGCGCGCGTACGCGCCCCGCGCTGGCCCGTAGGCGATGAGACCGCTCGCCGGCAGAGAACGGCTGGCGCCCACGACGGCCAGCGGCAGCCCGTGAGTCTGCGCGAAGCCCGCGATTGCGTCGCGGTTGGATTGAACCAGCGCTTCCGGGGGGAGCAATATCGATTCCGTGTTTGCGCCGCGGATGGCGGCGAACGCGGCCTCGAAATCGCCTTTGCCGGAAACGTCGACTATCTGCGCGTGCATTCCCGACGCGACGGCGTCTGCCCGAAATTGCTTGACGTACGCAACAGCGGTCTCATTGCTCGGATTTGAGATCAAGGCGACGGTCCGCAAGCGAGGAGCAGCCTCCTTGAGGAGCTGCAGCAGGTTGCCGGCATATTCGTTGGCGAGGAAGCTCGAGCCGGTGACATTCCCACCGGGTTTCCTGTAGTTCGCAACCATCCCATACTCGACGGGGTTCCCCACGCCGGCCATGACGATGGGTATCGACTTCGTCGCCTGTATCAGAGCCCGAGTGGCCGGCACGGACTGGACGAGAATCAGGTCGGGACTCTGGGAAACAAGCTCAGCTGCCACGGAGGGCAAGAGATCGTTCGCGCCGTCCGTCGTTCGTGGCTCCAGCAGCACGATGTTGCGACCGTCGGTCCACCCAAGCGCCTCAAGGTCCGGTCGCAACAGACTGAAGAAATCCTCGATGTCGGCGCGGACGAACGGGGAGAGAAAACCGATGCGGTGCGTTTTTACCTGACCCTGCGCCCGCAGATTGGGCGACCACCCGAGCATAGTGCTCCCGGTCATTGCGAAAAATGTCCGCCGGTCCATCATTGAATCACCTCATCCGCGCGCAACACCACGCTCTGCGGAATCGTGATGCCAAGCGCTTTCGCCGTCTTCAGATTTATCACCAATCGAAACTTCGTCGGCTGCTCAACCGAAAGATCTGCGGGCTTCGCCCCTTTCAGGATCTTGTCGATGTATACGGCGCCGCGATGATTCATCTCGATGAAATCGGGTCCGTACGATAACAGCCCACCCGCAACGACTTGTTCCCCGATCAGATACATCGACGGAAGTCTTGCGCGCGCCGCCAGATCCGGGTTGCGCTGCGCCGGGTTGTTGAAGTTGCGGTCGCCTATGACCCACAGAGCGTCGGCCTTTCCCTGGACGGCGGTATCGATCGCGCGCTCGATTTCGTCCGGCGCCCGGGCCTCGAGCACTTGTAGTTGCACCCCAACTGCCGCGCCGCGAGTGGCCCTTCCAGCGGAAAGAGCGCGTTGGTCATTAGCGTTCTTGACGGCCCGGCTCGGTTGCGGCGAGCCGACGACGATGAGGTCTGGTTTAAGATCGACCAGCTCCTGTGCGAGGGCCGGCAATCGGTCGAGCTGTCCGCCAGCGACGCGATACTCGATCTGCAGGTTGCTCCCCTCGACCCAGCCGTCGCTGCGCAGCCCGGCGCGTAGCGCATCATAAGCGGCGCCCTCGCAGCGGACGGGGCAGAGCCACCCGATGCGCGCCACCTTTTCCATGCGCTGCGCGCCCACATTCAGCCATGCTGCAATGAGACCGCCGGCGATTACGCAAAGCAGAATGCGCCTATTCGTAACGCGATCAGCTGTCATTGAATCACCTCGCCTGCGGGACGCAGCTGTAGGGCCAGGCCCGAGGCCCTTGAGCATGCCTCAGTTTGAGGCCCCGGCTGTCTACGACACCATGGCTACGTCGCGTCGTATTGATCCTTGACCGCGAACGCTTCATACGCCCACAGCGTGCACAGTGTTGCAAAGAGCAGCCAGATTCCAATAATCACAGCTGCGGCAATTCGACTCACGGGTCTTCCGCTGGCCATTGACTCCTGCGCTCGGACCCGGCATTCGGCCCAGACATGTGGCGGGATCATCTTGATGGAAAGGGCTATTCCGAGCGGAACCAGAATCAAATCGTCGAGATACCCCAACACTGGCACAAAGTCCGGGATCAGATCAATTGGACTCAATGCATACGCGACAACGCCGGCGACAAGAACTTTCGCGTACCACGGTGTGTCGGGATGGCGCGCCGCCAGATAGAGCGCGAACGTCTCACGCTTGAGGTGACGTACGCGCTTCTTCAGGTTGTCGAGGATTATCACCGTGCCTCTGTGTGACACCCAATGACGCGAGGTAACCGGCGCCCACCGGCGGCACGCAGTTCGCCACCGGTGAACGTTCGCGTTGATCGCTGACGGCGCCGGCCCACCGCAAATCGCAGCCTATTTCTTCGGTGCCGGCGGTGTCGCTGCCGCTGGCGCTGGCGGCGCCGCGGGGGGAGCGGGAGGCGCAGGCGGCGCATCCGCATTCCACGTATCGCGGATGTAGAGCCACTTGCCGTCCTTCTTGCGAGAGACCGAGAGAAACTTGCCGGTCTCGACGACGGCGCCCTTCACCGTCACCTGATACGTACCTGACTCCCAGCCCATGTTGCCGGACACACCGACATCGGTCTTGGGATTCAACGCAAAGACTGCCCCGGCGGCCTTTGCGTTGGCGACGTCCTTGGTGAAAAATGCCAGAACCGCCGCCCGGCCACTCGCGGCAGACGCGCCGGAAGAGAGTGCGTCTCGGCATACAGGCGGCCACGCTTTCGCGTCGCCGCCGTTATACGCTTTCTCCCAGCTTGTGGCTTGTGCGCGATGGCGCCTCATCCGCACTCGCCGAAGCTGCGTGCGCGAAATGAGAGGACAACGCGACGATTGCCACCGCAAGCCACGACATCTTCCTGGAACGATTCATTGGCATCCTCCCCGTTGAGTTTGAAATAGCGGTCGCCTCGGACCGCGCCGATGAATAATACGCCTCGGGCAGCGGCGTTCTAAGCCCGAATGGCTCGCTTCGGAGCCTTTCGACGCCATGCCGCGTGGAGCAATTGATTGACCGTGGTCGGTTTTGCCTTTGCGAGGACCACGCGGACTCCGACAACCTTGGAACCCCACCATAGTTTCTCGAACGCGGTCGGATCCAAAGCTATTGCGAGCTCACGCTGCTGTTCGTCCACAAAGACATGCAGAAGATCTCCGTCCGGCGGAATCGTCGCAAAGATCTTTCCACGAACACGAAACGATGACAGATCATGGTGCGGCGCCTCGGACGCGTCGGGCAGTGACAACGCGAAGCGACGGGCCTGCTCGAGCTTCAAGGCAGAGACCCCGTGGAAGTCAGCTGCCGCACCACACAGGCGTGGCTGCGCACGCTCTCGACCACGGCGGTCTTACCGACGATTCCATAACCGTGGACCTTCAACGCGGTACCTCGCATTTTCACCACCCTCGGTGGATAGCATCGCGGCCGCATCATTTGTGCCGACGAAACTGGTCGATGATTCGACGTCGCTCTTGCGGCCCTTGGGCTAGCAAATGGGACACGGGCCCTCGCCACGGTACTTGTGACCACGGCTGCACGTTTTCCACCCACCTTTGTTTGTCGTAGCCATTATTATGTCCGTACGTTTGGACGTCATGGCGTCACCGCTAGCAGGTTGGCGTCCCGCACGATCACCCATGAGCGATCGCCATGCCTATGCAGGATGGAGAGCGCGGGCCCGGAGCGATTTGACGGAGTGCCGCCGGCAAGTGGAGTCATTGTCACCTTCAGACTCGTCCAGCAATACGCGAGAGCGCCGGAAACTTCAATTTCTTCGATTGCAAACTCGGATTGGATGCGATGGGTTGCAAGCAGTTCGCGCAGTCCTTTTTCAAAAGTGCCGCGACCCCGCATGGGCGGATGACCAGCGACGAGAAATACGACATCGTCTGCCATTAGCGGCAACACGGCCTCGACGTTACCCGCAGCGGTGCTGCTATGCCATGTCGCGACCAACGCACGGATTGACTGTTCATCTGCGGTCATCATGGCACCCCTTACTCCGCCGTATCCAGACTCCGCCGAACATAGACCCGGCCATCTCCGTCGGCTCGATGAACCTTGAACCCCGCCGCAAGGTACATGCTCAGAGGGCCAAAGTGGTTCTGCGCGTCGCTCGAGGCCTCGACCAGTGGCAATGCCTCCGCGATTGTGAGGCCTTGTCCTTTCAGCCCTGAGCAAGCCGCATGCAACGAGGAGGTGGCAACACCCGACCGCCGATGAGGCTTGGCGACAACGAAGCACGAGATTTGGCCAATCCGCGGGGCGTCCGGGCCTGGCTCGTCTGCGAAGGAGTCCATCATCATGCGCGGCGCCGCATTGCACCAGCCAATGGGCTTCCCGGCACGGTATGCGAGGTAGCCTTCCATTCGATGGGTACCTATTCGGTCGCAGGCTGCAGCCCGGTTCTCCTGCGAAGTGCGAGCCGCCCAATTGACCTTCGCGTGATCGACGTGCGGGAACTGACAAAAGCAGAAGCCCCAGTTCGGGTTGTCGGCAAAGGCCTCGCCGTCGAAGAAGAGCAAAAAATCCTGCAGCAGCGCCGGACAGAGCTTTCGGATCTCCACGGGTGACTCGATCATGCTCATGCCTCGTCCACCCAATAGTCAAGGTTGTGCTCTGCGCGCGTCATATGGCGGACGCCCCGCCGAAGGCGCCGATTTTCTTCGAATCGGGGTATTCGCAGACCTCCACCGGCAACATGGTGCTGACTGACAGATAGGCAAGTTCGGCGTCGGAGTCGTTGACGATCTGGTGCGCTGTTTCCGGGCCCCCGGTTGGACAGCAGATCACGTCGCCCGCGCGGATCCTTCGCGTTTCGGCGCCGTACCGCAGCGTCCCTGTGCCCTTCACGATGAAGAACATCTCTTCTTCACCACGATGACTGTGGAAGGGACACGAGCGCTTTCCTGGCGGAACGACATCGTAGGAATAGCCGAGATCTTTCGCTCCGAGGAGCGGACCGATGCGTACCGCGCTGCACTCGAACTTATCGCCTTTCGCGAAGTGCTCGAGCTTTAGCTTGTCGATGTTGATGACTCTTGAATCGATAACGCTCATCAGACACTCCGTTCATGATAGGGATAAGGATTGCGATGCCCCCGCGGGCACTGCGCGAAGCGCTGCTGCGTCCACGTCGACAGCCGGACTTGGCGGACTCACGGGCGAGATAAAGCCCTATTGGTTCCAGTTCGTCGATGAAGTTGGTCATGGTTCTAAAGGCTTTCTGCAAAAGCCCGCAGGCGCCGGTTGAAGCCTGCCGCATCATCCCAAAAAGGTGCGTGCCCCGCATCCGCCATCATGTGGATTTGCGCGTGGGTCAGGCTCGCTTTGTGCTGGTCGACGACAACCGGTCTGACAATGGCGTCATCAGCGCCATGCGTGATCAACACAGGCTTGCGAATCCCGGACAGGAGCT
>CAWJAU010000004.1:0-151498 GCA_963840945.1 uncultured beta proteobacterium
CCAATCCCGCGTTCCTGCTCAAGCTCGCGCTGCTCGCGACGGCGGCCGCCAATGTGGCTTTCTTCCATGCGGTTCCGTACCGCTCCGTGGGCGCATGGGACGTCGCAGGGGAGGCACCGGGTGCCGCCCGGTTTGCCGCCCTGTCGTCCATCGTGATCTGGATTACCGTGATTACGTGCGGGCGCCTTATAGCGTACTTCTGATCCGGCAGTTCGGCCCCGCACCGCCTTCTATCGCGTGCGGTGAGCGGGCTAACCCGCCAGAGCCCCTGCTCTCGCTTTCCACTTCACCGTATCCACACCCTTGACGATCAGCCAGAGGGCGAGTGAGAGCTCCGCGACGAAGATCGGCACGAAGAGCGCGGGGAACAGCGTGGCAGCGAACGCAGGACTTAGGAAGTGAGCAACGCTGTTCGTGAAGTAACAAATACCGGCGATCGCTAGCAGTGCACCGATGGTCCTCGGTAGGTAGCTCGATCTGAAGATCAGATAGCCGAGCGATAGGCACGCGAATCCGAAGAATACCAGGCTGATGGCATAGCCATCGCCGTGCAGTTTCATCGCCAGCAACGCGAGGGTATGCAGCTGGTCTGCTTCAAAGGTCTTCAGATAGTCGGTGCCTCCCAAAAGGCGCAGGGTCGCGAAGTGGCTGAGGCTGGCGGCAGCAAGAATGACGTCACACGCCAGACGCATGAACGCCGCCAGCAGCGCGATGTTCCGGTCGACCGGCTTGAGCAACGCGTAAAGGATCATCGCCACCGCGACATCGCACGCGAGATGCAGAAGCTCGACGGAGAAACCCATCCGGAACAGAAACTCATTCGCCATGATATTGCTGGCGGTGGCCGCAGCGCTTGCTGGACACGACGAGCTTCGACCTGACAAAAAGTTCAGCGAAGGTGCCCGCCGCTATGATGTACAGATACAGGACGCCGCAGATCCTGGCGTAGCTTTGTGGCGAAAAGCTCACGGCCGGCGCGGTCATTGCGATCCCCTCTGGTGTGACATCCGCCTACGGCGGAAATCCTGGTATCCCGTGGCGACGTGCTGACGAGGCAGGTGCGAAACTTGATTCTTAGCATCGGAGCCTGTAATTTATTGTGGGCACTACCCGGACGGCATTGCCGGGACGAACCAATCACTAGCTTCGCTTCCCCGTAAGCAATTAATTCCACCCGAAAAGGAGCCCCTACATGAATCGCGCGCTCAAATTTTACTCGGTCGCCTGCGCCACTCTCCTGCTCATGCTGGCAGTTGGTGCTGGCGAGGCCTTGGCCAAAAAACCGAAAGCGCCCGAGGCTCCAATCGTCATCGGCCATCGCGGCGCCTCCGGGTATCTGCCCGAACACACGCTTGCTGGATACGCACTCGCGGTATTCCAGGGCGCCGATTTCATCGAACCCGATCTCGTCATGACAAAGGACGGCGAACTGATCGCTCGGCACGAACCCATTCTCGACGAAACGACAGACGTCTCGGCCCGCCCGGAGTTCGCGTCGCGGAAGACGACGAAAGTGCTGGACGGGTCCTCTGTCAACGCGTGGTGGGCCGAGGACTTCACCCTGGCGGAGATCAAGCAGTTGAGAGCCCGCGAGCGCATCCCGACCGTCCGCCCGGCAAATGCGCGCCTCGATGGTCATCTCGAGATCCCGACGCTGCAGGAAGTCATCGACCTCGCGAAGGGGCTGGAGGAGGTGACGGGCCGCAAGATCGGCATCTATCCCGAGACGAAGCACCCGACGTACACACGCAATCTCGGATTGAATATGGAAGAAGCTCTGGTCAAGATCCTCAAGAAGAACGGCTACGAGGGGAAGCGTGAGCGCGTCTTCATCCAGTCCTTCGAGGTCGCGAACCTGATGCAACTCGCGCAAATGACCAATATTCCACTGGTCCAACTCTTCGGCGGCGCGAATAGCCGACCGTTTGACGTCATCGCCGCGGGCGGAACGCTAACCTACGGACAGATGGCCACCGCAGCCCGGTTTGGCGCAGATCGCAACCTACGCGGATGGTGTCGGGCCGTCGAAAAACTACGTCATCCCGGTGGTCGGCGGCATCCTCGCTCCGGGGAATGCCACGAATTTCGTGCGTGACGCGCATGCCGTCGGGCTGGTTGTGCATCCGTATACGTACCGCGTCGAGAACCAGTTTCTGCCGAACAACCTTCGCATCGGGGTCGACCCCAACGCCCGAGGCAATCTGCAGGCAGAAATCAAGATGTTCCTTGACGCCGGCATCGACGGCTTCTTCACCGACAACAGCGACGTTGGGGTGAAGGCGCGTGACGCCTTCATAAGCGGCAACTGACGCCGGGGGAGCCTGGCGTCCGGAGCGGGCGGGGCCCGTGATTGGGCCCCACCGCCCTTACTCGTGTCGGTCCGCTGAATATCGCAGACTATCCTGAGACGTCCGGGCGCACCCCCAGGACGTTGTAGGCGGGAACGGGGCGATTGAAGCCCTTCAGCGAAAGCTCTCCAACCGGCTCCACATCTATCTGGGTCTCGGTTTTCGAGAAGATTCGCGGCGAGATGAGAATCTGGCTGTCGCCGGCCTCGCCGCAGAGGCGCGCGGCCAGATTGACGACCGTGCCGATCGCGCTGTATTCGAGGCGACCCTCGTAGCCAATCGCACCGATGGTCGCGTAGCCGCCGGCGATGCCCACGCCGAAGCCAAGCGCGTAGCCGTGCTTTTTCCAATCCCTGGCAAGTACCGCCATCGATTCGCGCATCCCAAGCGCCATGCGAATTGCCTGCAGTTCGTGATTGTCGACTTGCACCGGCGCGTTGAACAGGATCATTGCGCCGTCGCCGGCGAAGTGCTCGATGGTTCCGTCGTGCGCCATGATCTCGCGGCCGAGCTCCGCGTGATATTCGCGGAGGACGCTCATCACTTCTTCCGGTTCCGCCGTTTCGGTGAAACCCGTGAAGCCGCGCAAGTCCACGAACACGACGGTGATCTCCGTTCGACGCGCCTTGAGCGAGTCGTCGGCGTCGCCTGACATGATCAGGTCGCTGATCTTGGGGGAGAGAAACCGGGTGAGCTTGGACATTTGCCCGATCCTCGCCACCTGCTCGGTGACACGCACTTCCAGGCGTGCATTCCATTCGGCAATCTGCGCCGCCTGCTCCTCCACTTGGCGTTTCTTGTCCTGGATATCGCTATAGAGAGCTTCGAGCATGCGGTTCTTTTCGGTGATGAGCTTGTTCGCTTCCTCCGTTCGCCGCGTTGCATCGAGAAGATCGCGCTCGGCCTGCTTTTGCTCGGTGATGTCCGTCATCACCGTGACCGCGCCGCCTCCCGCCACCCGGCGGCGGAGAATTCGATACCACCGGCCGTCCGGAGTGTGATCCTCGAAGCTCTTGCCCGAAGGGTTGCGCAGACTCTCCACGCGCTTGGCGACCAGCGCATCGACGTCGCCCTCACCGTAGTAACCGTTTTCGGCCAGATAGCGCAGGAAATCGGAATACAGTCCGCCGGGTTGCAGCAATTCCTTCGGGACAATGTACATCTCCTTGAACCGGTTGTTGCAGACGACGATTCGGAGGTCGCTGTCCGTATAGACGAGCGCACCCGGCATGTTGTCGAGCGCAACATGGAGTTGCGCCTGGTTGTCCGCCAAATTCTGTTCGGCCAGCTTTTGCTCCGTGATGTCCGTCATGACCGTGATCGCGCCACCGCCCCCTACCGGACGGCGGAGAATGCGATACCACCGGCCGTCCGGAGTGTGATCCTCGAAGCTGCGCCCTGAAGGGTTGCGCAGACTCTCCACGCGCTTGGCGATCAGCGCCTCCACGTCGCCCTTGCCGTAATAGCCGTTCTCAGCAAGATGGCGCAGGAAATCGGAATACAGTCTGCCGGGCTGCAGCAACCCCTGCGGCACCGCGTACATCTCCCTGAACCGGTTGTTGCACAGGACGATCCGGAGGTCGCTGTCCGTATAGACGAGCGCACCCGGCATGTTGTCGAGGACAAGATGGAGCTGGCCGTCTACTTCAGTCGGGTATTGATCAGCCATTTTCCCACCGGGCAAGCCGGGCGCTTACGCTTTTAGCTGATCGCGTATCGGTAAATGTCGTATGCGCTTCCCCGTCGCCGCGAAAATCGCATTGCACAGTGCAGGGAGCACCGGCGGCACACCCGGCTCGCCCACGCCGCCCATCGGTTTGCCGTAATCGCCGGGCACAATGTACACACGGATCTCGCGCGGGGCATCCGTCATGCGCGTCACTTCGTAGCCGTTGAAATTGTCCTGCTGCGCGCGGCCGTTCTTGAAGGTGATCTCGCCCACTGTCGCCGCGGCTAACGCCCATGACGCAGGCTCCCTCCATCTGCGATCGCACGCGATCCGGGTTGACGGTCGCTCCGCAGTCGACCGCGATATCCACCCGGGGAATCGTCAATTCGCCCTTGGCGTCGACCGCGACCTCCACGACCGCCGCGACGTAACTGACGAAACTGTAGTGCGCGGCGATGCCGAGCCCGCTCCCCTTGGGCAGCGATCTGCCCCAGCCGGCCTCTTTCGCGACCAGCTCGGCCACGCGCCGCAGGCGGCCGGTGTCGACGGGGTAGCGCTCGGGCGATTCGCCGTGGTTCCACGTGTCAGCCAGCATTTGCGGCGACACGACCCGCGCCGGCCCGATCACCTCGAGCAGGAAGTCCTTTCGGGTCGCGCCCCGCCGCGGCGGCCAACTCCGCGACGAACGATTGCACCGCGAATGCATGCGGAACGTTCGATACGGAGCGGAACCAGCCGATGCGCGTGTGCGCGATCGCTTCCGGATTTTCGATGCGAATATTGGGAATGGCGAAGGGAACGTTGATGACGCCCATGCCGAGCTCCCAATTCGCCTCCTGCTTGGCGGCCGCATCGAACGTGGACATGATCGTCGGCGCAACAGTGCGATGCAGCCAGGCGACCGGCTTTCCTTGCGCATCGACGCCGGCCTCGAGATGCTCGACGGAAACCGTGTGGAAATAGTCGTTGCGCAGATCGTCGTCGCGCGTCCACACGACCTTGACGGGCTTGCCGTCCATCGCCTTGGACAGCACGGCCGCTTCGATGCCGAAGTCGGGCTTCGACTTGCGCCCAAACCCGCCGCCGAGCAGCGTGACGTACACCGTGACGTTCTCGACCGGCATCCCCAGCCGCTTGGCGACGAGGTCGCGTGCGGCCTGGGGCGACTGGAAGCAGCCCCAGACTTCGCACTTGCCTTGCGTAATGCGAGCGCTCGCTGCCGGAGGCTCCATCGACGCATGCGCGAGATGCGGACAATAGTATTCCGCGGTGATGCGTTTCGCGGCCGCGGCCGACGCCGCGGCAAAGTCACCGTCGTTGCGAACGACCGGGCCCGGCTTGCGGGCTGCCTCCTCGAGCGTCGCCTTGTAAGCAACCGAGTCGTAGCTCGCATTCGGGCCGTCGTCCCAAACGATCTTCAGCGCGTTGCGCCCTTGCATCGCCGCCCAAGTGTTGCTTGCGATCACCGCGACGCCGCCGAGCGGATTGAACTCTGGCGCTCCCGGTGTGGGATCGATTCGCACGACGCGGACCACGCCGGGAACCTTGAGCGCCGCGGCGTCGTCGACGCTCGCGACCTTGCCGCCGTACACCTGCGGTCGGGCCACGACGGCGTAGAGCATGCCGGGCAAGCGCGTGTCCATCCCGTACTGTGCCTTGCCGGTGGCGATGTCCGGCGCCGTCGAGGAGCTTCAGCTTGCCAGTCCCGATGTAACGAAACTGCGACGGGTCCTTGAGCTTGATCGCATCCTGCGCGGGAAGCGGCATGCTCGCCGCCGCCTTGGCGAGCGCTCCGTAGCCGAGTCGCCGGCCCGTCGGCGTATGCACGACTTCGCTGTTCTTCGCCTGAACTTCGCTGACCGGCACCTTCCAGCGTGCGGCGGCCGCTGCTTCCAGCATCTGGCGCGCCGCAGCGCCGCAACGGCGCATCGGCATGAAGAAATGGCGCGTGCTGCGCGAGCCGTCGGTGTCCTGGTTGCCGTAGCGCGTTTCGTCGCCCGTCGCCTGCACGACACGCACGCGCGTCCAGTCGGCTTCGAGCTCGTCGGCAACGATCATCGGCATGCCGGTGCGTACGCCCTGGCCCATCTCGGAGCGATGGCAGACGATGCTGACGATGCCGTCCTCGCCGATGGCGACGAATACCAGCGGGTTGTCGACCCAGCCGTGCGGCATGCCGTCCGCGCCGTACTTGGGCGGGTCCGCGGCATGCACGGATTTCGGCCATCCAACGACGAGCACCAACCCGCCGAGCGCCGAGGCGCCCTGGAGAAACTTCCGCCGGCTCACGTTGGCGATCACCAGCGGCGCCGCAGACGATGTCGCCGTCCATTGCCATTGCCTTGCTCATATCGAAGGGAGCGTTCATGCCATTGCTCCTTTCTCACCCGCCGCCCGCTTGATGGCGGCGCGGATGCGGCCGTACGTTCCACAGCGGCAGATGTTGCCGTTCATGGCCGAGTCGATATCGGCGTCGGTAGGCTTGGGCTTCTGCTTGAGAAGCGCGGTCGCGGACATGATCTGCCCCGCCTGGCAATAGCCGCATTGCGGTACGCCCAAGTCGGTCCAAGCCGTCTGCACGGCCTTGCCCACCTTGTCCGCGCCGATCGCCTCGATCGTGACGACCTTCTTACCCGCGAGCGCAGAAATCGGGGTCACGCACGCGCGCCCTGGCTGGCCGTCGACGTGTATGGTGCAGGCCCCGCACAGCGCCATGCCGCAGCCGAACTTGGTCCCGGTGAGTCCGAGCTCGTCGCGCAGCACCCAGAGCAAAGGAGTATCCGCGGGCGCGGTCGACGTCGTATTGCTTGCCGTTGATATTGAGTTTGGTCACTGTGCTCTCCTTCTGTGCGCAAGATCCAGGTCTTGAATGGGGCAGGCATCCGCCGTTGCGGCACATACCTGACCAATAAAAGCATACGCCCGTTGCAAGGCGCGTGGAACAGCGCCGCCCGCCGTCTCGATTTCACCGCGGCTCGCGCCAGGTATCAGGGGTCGCCGGGCGTTTGGCTACACCAGCAGCGGCACCGTGGCGTCGGAAGTGGCGACCGCATCAACCTCGCGACCCATCGTTTCCTGCCGCGCGCTAGCAAAATGCGCTGCGGTGGATTTTTCTCACGGCCGCTCCCGCAGTTCCTTTGCCGCCAGAGTGCGCTGCTTGCGCTGATACGAATCCAGTTCGCGGAAGGCGATGACTTCGCGGGCTCGATACTTCGAATATTCATCGACGAAGGCACGTGCGCTTTCATACGGACCCGCGATGTACCCTGGTCGCTTCGAGTCCGCAAAGAAGTAGTGCTTGCCGTCGCGTTGGAAAGAAGCCATCCAGTGCAAGCGCAGCGTGTTTCCGGCGATCGTCACCGGGGCAAACTCAATCATCAGATAGGCAGGCTTCGTGCTTGGGTCGATCGTTCGGAGCGTTTCCACTGCGAATCGCGAAAGATCCACACAAACGCCGGATGGCGTAGCGAAGAAGTCCTCCGGCCGGGAGATGGACAACGGACCTGATTGATTCCTCTGGGTCTCGGACAACGACATCGCCCGGGACGTGTTGTATTCGAAGCGCGCGCCAATCCAGGCATTGATGTCCTGAGGCGTCTTCCAGATCTGAATCGCGTCTGCGTAAGATGTCGCGCCTTTGAAGGAGCTTGCCGCACGCCACCGGATGTCGGGAGCGTCAGATGCAGCCTCCGCGAGATGGGGAATGTGGGTGCAAGCAGCGAGACCAGCCAGCATCGAGACGAGGAGCACACCGCGCAGGGGTTTCCCCCGGGGCGCGTCCATGGCCGGTAGCGCACGGCGCAGATGCAACGCGTCGCCAGGGTTGCTCATTGCAGCTTCCCAATCAAGCGATACGCCGCAATCAGAACACCAAACCCTACGTACAACCCCAACAAGGCAACAAGCATCAGCTTCGCGACCTCGAAGCTTACAATTTTTGCCATCAACAGATAAATAATTGCACCAACGAAACAAGCGAACGAAGCAGCGACGCCAGCGATAATCAATAGCGCTCTACCCTTTCGCCTAGTCATACAGGTTCTCTCAGAGCGCGTAACGTTGGCGCTCGAGCCATCATTGGAGCACCTCGTCCGCCCGCAGCAGCAGCGTCTGCGGGATAGTCAGGCCGAGCGCCTTGGCCGTCTTGAGATTGATCACGAGATGGAACCGCGTCGGTTGCTCGACGGGAAGGTCGCCTGGTTTGGCCCCCTTCAAGATCTGGTCGACGTAGCGGGCCGCAAGGCGCGCATACGCGCCCCGCGCTGGCCCGTAGGCGATGAGACCGCTCGCCGGAAGAGAACGGCTGGCGCCAACGACGGCCAGCGGCAGCCCGTGAGTCTGCGCAAAGCCCGCGATTGCGTCGCGGTTGGATTGAACCAGCGCCTCCGGGGGGAGCAATATCGATTCCGTGTTCGCGCTGCGGATGGCGGCGAACGCGGCCTCGAAATCGCCTTTGCCCGAAACTTCGACGATCTGCAACTGTATACCGGAGGCCACGGCGTCCGCCCGCAGTTGCTTGACGAAGGCAGCAGCGGTCTCATTGCTCGGATTGGAGATCAAGGTGACGCTCCGCAAGCGAGGGGCAGCCTCCTTGAGGAGCTGCAGCAGCTTGCCGGCATATTCGTTGGCGAGGAAGCTCGAACCGGTGACATTGCCACCGGGTTTCCTGTAGTTCGCAACAATCCCATATTCGACCGGGTTCCCCACGCCGGCCATGACGATGGGGATCGACTTCGTCGCCTGTATCAGAGCGCGAGTGGCCGGCACGGACTGGACGAGAATCAGGTCGGGACCCTGGGAAACAAGCTCAGCTGCCACGGAAGGCAAGCGATCGTTCGCGCCGTCCGTCGTTCGTGGCTCCAGCAGCACGATGTTCCGACCGTCGGTCCACCCGAGCGCCTCAAGCTCCGGTCGCAACAGACTGAAGAAATCCTCGATGTCGGCGCGGGCGAACGGGGAGAGAAAACCGATGCGGTGCGTTCTTACCTGACCCTGGGCCCGCAGATTGGGCGACCACCCGAGCAGAGTGGTCCCGGTCATTGCGAAGAATGTCCGCCGGTCCATCATTGAATCACCTCATCCGCGCGCGACAACACGCTCTGCGGAATCGTAATGCCAAGCGCTTTCGCCGTCTTCAGATTTATCACCAATCGAAACTTCGTCGGCTGCTCAACCGGAAGGTCTGCGGGCTTCGCCCCTTTCAGGATCTTGTCGATGTATGCGGCGCCGCGATGATTCATCTCGATGAAATCGGGCCCGTACGATAACAGCCCACCCGTAACGACTTGTTCCTCGATCAAATACACCGACGGAAGTTTTGCGCGCGCCGCCAGATCCGGGATGTGCTGCGCCGGGTTGTTGAAGATGGGGTCGCCTATGACCCACAGGGCGTCGGCCTTTCCCTGGACGGCGGTATCGATCGCGCGCTCGATTTCGTCCGACGCCCGGGCCTCGAGCACTTGTAGTTGTACCCCCAACTGGCGCGCTGCAGGCGGCCCTTCCAGCGGAAAGAGCGCGTTGGTCATCTCGTTGGTTGGGTTGATCAAAGCGGCAATCCGCGTGGCCTTGGGCAGCGCTTGCTTCAAGACATCGAGTTGCTTCGCAAGGATGCCACCCGGGACCACGGTCGCTATTCCGGTGACGTTGCCTCCCGGTCGGGCAAGGCTCGCGACAAGGCCGACGCGAACCGGATCAGCGACGGCGATGAAGACGATGGGAATGGTGGAAGTAGCGTTCTTGACGGCCAGGCTCGGTTGCGGGGAGCCGACGACGATGAGGTCCGGTTTAAGATCGACCAGCTCCCGCGCGAGGGCCGGCAATCGGTCGAGCTGCCCGCCAGCGACGCGATACTCGATCTGCAGGTTGCCGCCCTCGACCCAGCCGGCGCTGCGCAGCCCGGCGCGTAGCGCATCATAAGCGGCGCCCTCGCAGCGGACGGGGCAGAGCCACCCGATGCGCGCCACCTTTTCCATGCGCTGCGCGCCCACATTCAGCGATGCTGCAATGAGACCGCCGGCGATTACGCAAAGCAGGATGCGCCTCGTAACGCGACCAGCTGTCATTGAATCACCTCGCCTGCGGGACGCAGCTGTAGGGCCGGCCAGAGAGGAGGCCCCGGTCTGTCTACGACACCATGGCTACGTCGCGCCGTATTGATCCTTGACCGCGAACGCTTCATACGCCCACAGCGTGCACAGTGCTGCAAAGAGCAGCCAGATTCCAATAATCACAGCTGCGGCAATTCGACTCACGGGTTTTCCGCTGGCCATTGACTCCTGCTCTCGGACCCGGCGCTCGGCCCAGACATGTGGCGGGATCATCTTGATGGAAAGGGCTATTCCGAGCGGAACCAGAATCAAATCGTCGAGATACCCCAACACGGGCACAAAGTCCGGGATCAGATCAATTGGACTCAATGCATAAGCGACAACGCCGGCGACAAGAACCTTCGCGTACCACGGTGTGTCGGGATGGCGCGCCGCCAGATAGAGCGCGAACGTCTCGCGCTTGAGGTGACGTACGCGCTTCTTCAGGTTGTCGAGGATCATCACCGTGCCTCTCTGTGACACCCAATGACGCGAGGTAACCGGCGCCACCGGCGGCACGCAGTTCGCCACCGGTGAACGTTCGCGTTGATCGCCAACGGCGCTGGTCCACCGCAAATCGCAGCCTATTTCTTCGGTGCCGGCGGTGTCGCTGCCGCTGGCGCTGGCGGCGCCGCGGGGGGAGCGGGAGGCGCAGGCGGCGCATCCGCATTCCACGTATCGCGGATGTAGAGCCACTTGCCGTCCTTCTTGCGAGAGACCGAGAGAAACTTGCCGGTCTCGACGACGGCGCCCTTCACGGTCACCTTATACGTACCTGATTCCCAGCCCATATTGCCGGACACACCGACATCGGTCTTGGGATTCAACGCAAAGACTGCCCCGGCGGCCTTTGCGTTGGCGACGTCCTTGGTGAAAAACGCCAGAATCGCCGCCCGGCCACTCGCGGCAGACACGCCAGGCGGAAGCAGCAGTGCGTCTTCGGCATACAGAGCGGCCACCGCTTTCGCGTCCCCGCCGTTATACGCTTTCTCCCAGCTTGTGGCTTGTGCGCGAATGGCGCCTCATCCGCACTCGCCGAAGCTGCGTGCGCGAAACCTGCCATCGAGCCCACGAATGCGACGATTGCCACCGCAAGCCACGACATCTTCCTGGAACGATTCATTGGCTTCCTCCCCGTTGAGTTTGAAATAGCGGTCGCCGGGACCGCGCCGATGAATAATACGCCTCGGGCAGCGCCGTTCTAAGCCCGAATGGCTCGCTTCGGGGCCTTTCGACGCCATGCCGCGTGGAGCAATTGATTGACCGTGGTCAGTTTTGCCTTTGCGAGGACCACGCAGACTCCGACAACCTTTCGACGTCGCTCTTGCGGCCCTTGGGCCAGCAAATGGGACAGGGGACCTCGCCACGGTACTTATGACCACGGCTGCACGTTTTCCACCCACCTTTGTTTGTCGTAGCCATTATTATCTCCGTACGTTTGGACGTCACGGCGTCACCGCTAGCAGGTTGGCGTCTCGCACGACCACCCATGAGCGATCGCCATGCCGGTGCAAGATGGAGAGCGCGGTCCCGGAGCGATTTGACGGAGTGCCGCCGGCAAGTGGAGTCATTGTCACCTTCAGACTTGTCCAGCAATACGCGAGCGCGCCGGAAACTTCAATTTCTTCGATTGCAAACTCGGATTGGATGCGATGGGTTGCAAGCAGTTCGCGCAGTCCTTTTTCAAAAGTGCCGCGACCCCGCATGGGCGGATGACCAGCGACGAGAAATACGACATCGTCTGCCATTAGCGGCAACACGGCCTCAACGTTACCCGCAGCAGTGCTGCGATGCCACGTTGCGACCAACGCACGGATTGACTGTTCATCTGCGGTCATGATGGCTCCCCTTACTCCGCCGTATCCAGACTCCGCCGAACATAGACTCGGCCTTGTCCGTCGGCTCGATGGACCTTGAACCCCGCCGCAAGGTACATGCTCAGAGGGCCAAAGTGGTTCTGCGCGTCGCTCGAGGCTTCGGCCAGTGGCAATGCCTCCGCGATTGTGAGGCCTTGTCCTTTCAGCCCTGAGCAAGCCGCATGCAACAGGGAGGTGGCAACGCCCGACCGCCGATGAGGCTTGGCAACGATGAAGCACGAGATTTGGCCAATCCGCGGGGCGTCCGAGTCTGGCTCGTCTGCGAAGGAGTCCATCATCGTGCGCGGCGCCGCATTGCACCAGCCAATGGGTTTCCCGGCACGGTACGCGAGGTAGCCTTCCATTCGATGGCTACCTATTCGGTCGCAGGCCGCAGCCCGGTTCTCCTGCGAAGTGCGAGCCGCCCAATTGACCTTCGCGTGATCGACGTGCGGGAACTGACAAAAGCAGAAGCCCCACTTCGGGTTGTCGGCAAAGGCCTCGCCGTCGAAGAAGAGCAAAAAGTCCTGCAGCAGCGCCGGACAGAGCTTTCGGATCTCCAAGCGTGACTCGATCATGCTCATGCCTCGTCCACCCAATAGTCAAGGTTGTGCTCTGCGCGCGTCATATGGCGGACGCCCCCGCCGAAGGCACCGATTTTCTTCGAATCGGGGTATTCGCAGACCTCCACCGGCAACATGGTGCTGACTGACAGATAGGCAAGTTCGGCGTCCGAGTCGTTGACGATCTGGTGCGCTGTTTCCGGGCCCCCGGTTGGACAGCAGATCACGTCGCCCGCGCGAATCCTCCGCGTTTCCGCGCCGTACCGCAGCGTCCCTGTGCCCTTCACGATGAAGAACATCTCTTCTTCACCACGATGACTGTGGAAAGGACACGAGCGCTTTCCTGGCGGAACGACATCGTAGGAATAGCCGAGATCTTTCGCTCCGAGGAGCGGACCGATGCGTACCGCGCTGCACTCGAACTTATCGCCTTTCGCGAAGTGCTCGAGCTTTAGCTTGTCGATGTTGATGACTCTTGAATCGATAACGCTCATCAGGCACTCCGTTCATGAAAGGGATAAGAATTGCGATGCCCCCGCCGGCGCTGCGCGAAGCGCTACCACGCCCATGTCGACAGCCGGACTAGGCGGACTCACGGGCGAGATAAACGCCCATTGGTTCCAGTTCATCGGCGTAGTGGGTCCTGGTTCTAAAGGCTTTCTGCAAAAGCCCGCAGGCGCCGGTTGAAGCCTGCCGCATCATCCCAAAAAGGTGCGTGCCCCGCATTCGCCATCATGTGGATTTGCGCGTGGGTCAGGCTCGCTTTGTGCTGGTCGACGACAACTGGTTTGACAATGGCGTCATCAGCGCCATGCGTAATCAACACCGGCTTGCGGATCCCGGACAGGAGCTCATCATTGTTGAAGGAGCGAGAGAACAGTGCTTGACGAACATAGGGCGGGACGGACACATTGTATCCAAGCATCAGGAATAGCTCTGCGGCTGAGGGTTCCTCGACGAAGCACATCCGCAATAACGACTCAAGGCTGCGTACACTCGCTTCAACCTCCGTGGCAAAGAATCCTGGTACGAGGTTGAGAAACTCAGGAGTGAGGACCGACATCGCCTCGTCACTGCCGAGCTTCGTGATCGCATTCACCAAGTGGATACCGCTGATGCGATCTTCGCCGTAGTGCCGGATGTAATCGAGGATTGCGAGTGGTCCATATGACCAACCACAGAGAATCGGACGGTCAAGGCTCAGAGCCTGGATGGCCGCGTTGAGGTCATCAGCCCACAGTCTCGAGTCAACGTAGCCCTCGCGCGGCTTATCGGAGAGACCATGACCACGCATGTCCATTCCGACAAGACGATAGTCATCGGCTAACTCCGAGGTCAGCTGCCGACTCCAGGTGAGCCAACACTGCGAGAAGCCATGGATGAATAGGATTGGGCGACCCCTTGAGTTGCCCGTCTCAACGAGGTGGAGCGTTATACCTCCTCCGCCTGTAATTTTATGACTCTTCATCATGTTTCTCCGTCGAAGTAGGCGCCGTCGCCATGTCGAAGTGCACGACATCCTCGCGAACGCCGAGCTTTGTGTACAACGCAATGGCCGGAGCATCACCGTAATCAGACTGAATGAAAATTACCGAGGCACCCCGTAAGGCCGCAATTCTCTGAAGCTCTGCGATCATGGCCGTGGCGATACCCCGCCTCCTATGCGTCTGTGCCACCGCCAAGTCGTAAATATAGATCTCGCTTCGCTCTCGCTCAAATTTCGGTAGCACGTAGGCGGCGACGCCTCCAACAACCCGATCGCCTTCCACGGCGGCAACCGCGATGAACGTGTCCCTGCCAAGGAGGCGCTCCAAGTAGCCCGTACTGGGTTGGTTGCCAGTGTAGGTCTCCACGTCATGAAACGCCTCGCCAAACATCGACAAGACGGATGTCATCAATGTGGCATCGCCGGTCCCAAGAATACGAAAAGAGACTGGAAGAGACATGGGCGGATCCCCGATGCGTTGCTTCACGACGCCACAGGTCGCAAGGCCTACGCTATGGTCTTAACGGACGGCTTCACGTCAACGTTGTGGTATGCCTCGATCCGGTCACCCAGTGTGACTGGAAGGCTTGGCAGCCACCAGCTATCCACTACGACCTCAAACCGTCCAGCTCTGACCGTAGGTCCTGCAGCGCATGAGCTCGCGCCGCTTCGACCGGCGGCACGACCTCCGGTGTGCAGAAGCGGACGATCGACAAGCGCTGAAATTTCATGGTTCATGTCCCGCATGCTCGCACTGTGTGTTCATGGGCGGTACGACGACAGTGGTCATTTGTCGAAGCTATCTGCCTCGATCTCCAGGTATGCGCGGTTGATGTTTCTTCCGATGACATACGACCGTTCGAGCTTGTCCCACGTCGAAAGGTCCAGCGACTTGCGGATCTCGCCCTCGCTCTGGCCGTTGCGGAAACCTTCCTCGACGCCCGAATAGAAGCCAAGCATTGCGCCGCGGAGGGCGGTGATGTCGCGAAGAGTCATGAGGTCCCCGTGTCCCGGGACGAAATGCACGACGTCGAGCGCGAGAATCTCGTCGAGCGTGCGGATCCAGTTCTTTATGAATCCATCCTGCAAGGTCGGGACGACCCGGTTGACGAGCACATCGCCCGCGACCAGCACCTTGTCGTCGGGAAGATAGACAAGCAGATCACCGATCGTGTGCGATCCCTGGGGAACCCAGAATACCAGTCGCACGCCGTGGATGAACGTCTCCGTCCTCGTGCCCGCGGGGTAGGTGACCCCGGCCGCCAGCGGCCTCGTTCCGGGGAGCTTGCGTCCGATATCGCGCTCCATGATCCCGAGCCATTCGTGACCGGTCTCGAGAACCATCTTGCGGCACATCTCGGAGCTGATGAACGTGGCCCCTTCGAACGCCACGTTTCCGAGGTAGTGATCGCCATGGTGGTGCGTATTCACCACGTGCGTGACTGGCTTGTCCGTGATTTGGCGCACTGCCGTCGCGATGTGCCGGCCCACCTCGTCCGTGCCCCCGGAGTCGACAAGGATCACGCCCTTGTCGCCCACGATGACCGTCGAGTTGATCATGTAGCCTTGGTTGAGCCTGTTCGCGTGCTGGATGGGTCCGAGAAGAACGTAGACCCTGTCGTTGATCTTGATTGTCCGAGGTTCCGGAAGCGTCTGCCCGTACGCTGCCGCGCCGAAGGCTATGAGGCCGAGGGACCGAAGGCAATGGGAAGCAAAGTCCCGGAGAATCATGGCTATCGTTCGCGATTCGGCGTATTGCGACTGGATTAGACGCGTCATTCCTATCGTCGGCAAGGCCTCGAATCTCCAGCGGCCACACACTCCCGTGGTCCAAAGCGTCCGCCCGAGATGCCTGACCGGTGGGTCACCCCAATTGGCATTTGCATGACGATGGACTGACCTCGCATTCCCCTACACGATTTCCAGCGCATGTCCGACAGGCCCCGTTGCGGGCGGCACGTATCGTTGGCGCAGCAGCTTCGGGCTGCACTGTAGCTCAGGTCAACAAATGGAGGACCGCATGAAATCGATACTCGCAGGCAAGACGCTGACAGCAATCGCGGTTGCTGCCGCGCTGGGTGGTTGTTCGAGCTGGCACAAGATGGATCGTCCTGAAGGAACAGCCGTTGGCGCCGCCGGCGGCGCGGTCGCGGGCGCGGTAGTGGCCGGCCCGGTGGGCGCAGTTGTAGGTGGTGTGGGCGGCGCATACGTCGGACACGAAACGACCGGGAAGGAAGGCACCGTGACGACGACGACGCGGACGATGGCGCCAAGCCCGTACGACGCTGCGACGATTCGTTCCGTTCAGCAGGCGTTGAACGACCGGGGGTACAACGCCGGTCCTGTCGATGGTAACTACGGCACCGCTACGCAGGATGCGGTCCGACGGTTCCAGCAGACTGCCGGCCTGCCGGCAACGGGCGAATTGGGACGACCCACGCTCACAGCACTGGGTGTTTCATAGCGGTCACGGTGTGGGGCCGGGTGCCCCGCCCGAGCGCTGTGGAAGTTCGCACGAGAGCCGCCTTCCGGGGCGGTTTTCGTTACGAGGCCGCCGCCAGGTCCCAGCCGTAGCGCTGGACCCTTCGTTGCAGCGCCGGTTCCATCCGATGCCAACGATCAACGACGCGTGACGACAATTTCTAGGTACTCGCTGGGCACCAGCAGCGAATTTGCGCCTCCCCGATTCATGCCGTTCAGCAACTCCGTCAGATCACCCTCGAGTGCCAGGGCTTTGTCGGCCGGCAACGCAGCGAAGGCCTTATGCACCGGGCCATACCAGGTCCGGAAGACTTCGATGAAGTGCGCGGCCGAGCGATAACGGAAGTTGAACATCCGCGGCGTGGCGACAATCACCGCGGCATCCTGACCGAAGAGCGATTTGAGATGCGCCTCGACACCCCAGAGCGACGGTGGCTGCGCGCCCGCCGGAGGAGGCGGCAGATGGCGTCCCAGCGTCTTGAACATCTGACCTATGAATCCGCCGGGCGTCCAGTTGGCGAGACCGATTCGCCCGCCGGGGCGACACACGCGTGCCATCTCGGATGCCGCCGTCGCATGATCGGGCGCGAACATCACGCCGAACGTGGAGAGCACCGCGTCGAAGCTTGCGTCACGGAACGGCAGCGCCTCGGCGTCCGCCACCTGGAACTTTAGATCCAGCCCTTCGGCGCGTGCCCGCTCGGCGCCTCGGTCGAGCAGTGTGGATACGTAGTCAGTCGACGTCACCCGGGCACCGCGGCGTGCGGCAGCCAGCGAGGCGTTGCCATTTCCGGCCGCCACGTCAAGTACGTCTTCATCCCAGCGCAGCTCGCACGCCTCGGCCAACGACTCGCCGACGAGTTGCAGGGTGGTGCCGATCACCGCGTAATCCCCACTGGCCCAGGCCATCTGCTGGCGGCCCTTGAGTGCGGTGAGATCGATGGGTGCATTCATGGTGTCTTGCTCCTGGTGGTTTGGATAAAGGAAAAATCAGTTCTCAGTGGAGATCTTGATCGGAAACGACATCGTGTGGCGCACTCGACCAGCTATCCGGAAGTGTCTCGCCGGAACCGCCCATCTCCTTGGGCAGCTCCTTCATCTTCGGCAGACCGTCCTTCATGCGCAGCACGGTTTCCTGATAGTGCACATGAAGCTTTGGCTCATGGCGATGGCTCGGGATGGTCGCGACGTATACATCGACCAGGGCCCATAGCGGGTGGTCGGTCAGCAGGTGTCCGCCGCACACCGTGCAGAATTTGCGGTAGCTCTTCTCCGTCTTGTGATAGACGCCGATGTTGCCCTCCCCCTTCGTGATTTTTACCGCCTCGGGCTTCCACAGACTGAACGCATTGACTGGCGCGGCCGACCAGCTGCGGCACGACGAGCAGTGACAGAAACCTGCCGCAACCGGTTCGCCGGTGACGGTGATCTCGACGGCGCCGCAGAAGCAACTTCCCTTGTACATGTTGACCTCATGTGTGTGCTCCCTGTACCCCGGTACTGGGTTCGGCGGCACTTTGACGCCAGTTGCCGCCCGCGGTCCTGTTCGAGCGTCGCTGCAAAATGCTCGATCGTCCTCGTGTCGACGGCGGTGCGTGACCGAGTTGGCCGCGCGTCCGGCATTGCTGACCGATCGTCCAGCGAACTCGCGCCGCATCGGCGCTCCCCCTTGGCACCGGGTTCCGGGAGCCTCACAATCGACGCGCGTCGAATTGCACTCGGAGAAGGCTGCCATGACAGCGCAGGAAATCGCAGCGGCACTGCGGCGCGTCGAAGCGGTCGTACAGCGTCGCCCCGACTTCGCCATGCAGGAAGAGGCCCCGGCCAGTGCGCGCTGGGAAGGCGGCACGCGGATCGTGGCGAGCCACGCGAACGGCACACGAATGGCGACCGACATGCCGCGCGAATTTGGCGGTGCCGGCGACGACGTCACGCCGGGCTGGCTGTTCCGTGCCGGATTCGCGTCCTGCGCTGCGACCGCATCGCGATGGGCGCGGCGGCCAAGGGAATCGAGCTCGCGTCGCTCGAAGTGCTGGCCACGAAGCCGTTCGGACATTCGCGGCCTCCTTGGCATGACGGACGCCGAGGGCGACGCCGGTGCACGCCGGGCCGCGCGACGTGCGAACTGCTCGTCCGCATCTCCGCGCCGGGCGTCGCCGCCGGCGCGACTGCGAGCGCTGGTCGAAGAGAGCTATCGCTGTTCGCCGATATCCAGTGCGCGTGCGCGAACGCGGTGCCGGTCGACCTGCGCATCGACGTCGGAGACGCCGTGTGATGGATGCGCTGTCGGAAACCCTGCGCGTCGTGCGTCTGGTGGGAGCCATCTTCATCCAGGCGAGATTCACTGCGCCCTGGTGCTACCAGTCGCCGACGCGCCGACTCCGCGGCGCCGCTCCTCGAGCCCGGCGCCGAGCGCGTCGTGATCTTCCATCTGATCACCGAAGGTGAGTGCTACGTCGAGATGGGCGACGAGCCGCCGGTGCACCTGATGGCCGGCGACGCGGTCATCTTTCCGCAAGGCGACGCGCACCGGATGACCTCGCAACCGGGGCTGCCGCCTGCGAAAGGCGCGCGCCTGGACGAAGTGCTGGCGCGCCGTCCGCGCCAGCTCGCCTACGGCGGCGGCGGGGCGACGACACGCCTCATCTGCGGCTATCTCGCCTGCGATGCGCGCCTCGCGCGGATGCTGCTCGCGGGCTGCCGCCGCTGGTGCGGGTCAACGTGCGCGGATCGAACGCCGGCATCTGGCTCGAAGCCTCCGTTCGTTATGCGCTGGCCGAGGCCCGCTCGCCGCGGCCCGGCGGCGCCGGCGTGCTGGCGAAGCTCGCCGAGGTGCTGTTCATCGAAGTGCTGCGCCTGTACATGAACGAGCAGAGCGCGGGCCGCACCGGATGGCTCGCCGGGGTGAGCGATCGCATCGTCGGCGCCGCGTTGAACGCGCTGCACAACGCGTCCTGCGCATGCCTGGACGCTGGAAGAGCTGGCGCGCGCCGCTGGCACCTCGAGGTCGGTGCTTGCCGAGCGCTTCCAGCATCTGGTGGGAAGCTCGCCGATGCAGTACCTGACGCAGTGGCGGATGCTGCTGGCCGCCAATCTCCTGTGCCGCAGCAACGCTCCGCTGGCGCGCATTGCCGAAGACGTCGGCTATCAGACCGATACGGCTTTCAGCCGCGCGTTCCGGCGCGAGTACGGCGTGCCGCCGGCGGCCTGGCGCCGAAAGCAATTCTACGCAGGCGGTGCGGCCAGCGCCTTCCTGATCACCGGCAGCAGATGCCCGGGCGGGGAGATCTGCGTCAGCGCCGCGGCGCGGCCCCCCGCGCGACATCTTCCGCGCGGTCTTCTGCAGGATGTCGACGAACTTCGCCTCCTCGTAGCCCGCGTGCTTCGCGACGAAATCCTCGAGATAGCTTTCCAGGAAGACGAGCGCGACGACATCTTCGAGCGCCTGGCTTCGGCGTCGGCCTTCATTCTCTCCTTGCGGATCAGCGCGCGCACGCGCCCGATCGTCGCGTCGTCGTACCCGACATCCCGCAGAATCGCGCCTGGCCCGGTCGGCGTGGAAGTCGCGCAGAACTCGACGCCAACTGCTCGATAGCCGGCGCGCGTCATCGGATACCCGCTGCGCGGAATCTTCCAGCGCTCGACGTGCTGGCAGCGCGCGGCGAGCTGCAGCGCGTCCGAGGCGTCCGGGACGAAGCGCTCGAGCATCGCAGTCATCCGCTCCGCGTAGACGAGCTCCTTCGGCTGCTGCTGGGCGTCGACCGTGTCGCGATTCGGATCCTCGCCGTTGGCGGCGTCGAATGCGCGATCGCGGCGGCGAAGCGCGCGTCGCGCGTCGGCACCGTCGTGGCTCGCGGCCGAGCTGGGGCACGCCGGGACCGGCCATTCCTTGAGCTCCTTCCACCGGGACCAGGATCGAAGGTCGTCATTGCGTTGCCGGCGGAACCGAGCCCGGCCGAGATCCTTCTCGTAGATCCTTGCCGTTGTGCTCGACGATGAAGGTCATCACGCCGCTTTCGCCATACTGGGCGGGATACGCCACCATCGCAAAGCCGGCGATCATGCGCCCGTTGATGACGTAGCTGTACGCGCCACCCGGCGCGCTCTTGCCCTGGCGTGTGAGAATCCGGAAGTGATAGCCGCGGTAGGCATCGCCCTCCTTGTGCCCCTTAAGATACGCCGCGCTCTCCGCGACCAGAGGCCCGAACGGGCTCGCCTCCTCGCCCTTCGCCGCATCGGCCGGCCAGTACAGTCCGTCCTGCTTGCCCGGCCTGCTGCCGAGCTTCTGGCGTACTGCAGCACGCCGTCGCCGTCGCGGTCGCGCGACGCGTATTCCTTCTGCGCATCGAGGTACGCGCGCAGCACGACGATCGCATTGCGCTCATTGCCGCCGATGCGGCGGTTGACGAGCTCGTCGTCTCCCTCCTCGGTCGCGAACCGCCAGGCTCACCTTCGCGCACCAGCGGGATCGGCAGCGGCCACGCCTGATCGCCGATCAGCAGCACGCGCCGATCCTGCCCCTGTTCTTCGAGGAGCGAAACGTCTGCATTGCGGCGGCGACTTGGCGCGGTTCGCGGAATTGGCCGCCCGGTCGGGCGTGATGACCAGGTCTTGTGCTTGTCGCCGAAGATGGCGACGAGCGCTGCGTCGTCATCGGCCTTGAGCGCGGCGAACAGCGCATCGACGGCGGCCTCGGGCGTCGCGAATGTCTTCTGCTCCGCCGCGAACGCCGCCAGTGGAATTGCCAGCAGCAGCACAGCTGCCAGCGCGGCGCGGCGATGGCCACGTCCTGAGTCGGATTCATCGGGTTCGTTCCTTGTCGATTTCGGATCGAGCCGTGTTCGATCGCGATATTGCCTCAGCCGGCCGCCCGCCGCCGCCACGCCGCCACCACCGCCGCCACGCCCGCCACCGCCGCCGCCACCGCCGCCACCGCCGCCGACCGCCGTGACTCGACATCGACCTGCGGCTCGAGGCGCCGCGCGAGCTGTCCATGCTGCGTCTGACGTCCCGAACCATAGCCGCCGAACGCGTCGCCGCCGCCCCCGCCGCGACGACGCCCTCCGAAGTTGTCGCGTGGTGACGCGCTCACCGAGCCCGCCGGTTCGCCGCGCCACCGCCGCCGCCTGACCACCGCCTGCCGCGTCGAGGACGATTGGCGCCCGCGCCGCCACCGGCTGCCGGTCGACGCCGACGGTCGCCGGCGCCGCCGCCGCCGAATGCCGCCTGCCGCCGCCCGCGCCACCGCGACCGCGTCGCCGACTCGCCCGGTCGTGCTCGTGCGTCCAGTCGCGCCGCTGACCTGCCCCGGCCGCTTGTCCGACTTCCACGCCGTGGCCGCCGCCTTGCGACGGCCGCTGCGCTGCGGCGATTGACGTTGCCTCGATTGATGTCGCCGCTGTTGATGTTCGTGTTGCGGTTGATGTTGATGTCGCCGCCGCCCCAGTTGGTGTCCTAGTGGCCGCCGCCCCAAGCCGCGCCGATCGCGGCGCCCCAGATCAATCCGGTGGCGAACGCTGCGCCCGGTGCGATACGGGTAGTAGTAGACGGATACGGCGTCGGATAGTAGCCGCAGGCCGGCGCTGCACGCGACGACGACGGTCGTCGGGTTGTATTGCGGCACATAGATCACCTGCGGGTCGGCGGGAACGATCTTGATCACTTCCTTCTCGACCACGACGATCTGCTTGTCGTCGCTCTTGAGGTTGCCCGCCGCCTGCGCCTTGCGCCGGAACGCCTGGATCGCCTCGAGCACCGCGCCCTGGTCGGCGACGACCGCCTCGCCGAGCGCGGAGTCCAGTCGAGATCCGCGCTCATCTTCTTGACGACGTCGGGATAGTTGACGAGCGACTTCACCGAGTCGTCCCACTTGTCGTCGATCGGCAGCTTGGGATCGCTCTTGCGCTTGTCGAGAAAGCGGTCCGCCTGCACGATCTGCAGCGGATAGGTCGAGCGCCGGCAGGATGATCGCCACGAGATCGTCCGGATAGAGCGCGATGCGGCCGACGAGAGCGTCGAGATCCTCGGCGGACAAGGCGGGCGGCGCGGCGCCGGTGTCGGACGCGGGCGCCTGCGCTATGCCGTGACCGGCGAACACGATCCCGACAAACGCCGCGACCAGCAGGCGCCAGGCTTGATTCGCCGGCGATCGCTCGCGATCAGATGGATTGCGATGCATCTGGAAAACTCCTTGTCCGGATCTGGATGTGGCGCGCCCGACAGGAGTCGAACCTGTGACCTTTGGCTTCGGAAACCAACACTCTATCCAACTGAGCTACGGGCGCATCGTCGCGGATTTTACCGCGCGGGCCGAACGCCGGTCCAGCTAAGATTCGCTCAATCTCCACGCCCCGGTATAATGCGATGCTTTTCCCGGCGCAGCGTTCGGGAAATCGCATCCGGACCGCCGCAGCTCCCGCTGTCATGTCCACCCGGATCCGTCGCCGAACAGGAAAGCCATGCACGAACCCCATCAGCACGTCTCCCCGATCACGAACTGGAAGCAGCTCGTCATCGTCGTCGCGCTCGCGTTCATCGTCCCGATTGCGGTCATCATCCTTCTCACGCAATACGTCACCGACTCTCCGGTGCCGGCGAACGAGAACGACAGCGCCGTGCTGAATCGGATCAAACCGGTCGGCGAAGGTTCTGCTCGGCGGCCGCAGGTGCGAGCGCGACGCAAGATGGCGCCGGCGCGAAGGCGGCGTCGCCCGCTCCCGTCACCACGGCAGCGGCGCCTGCCGCCGCTGCGGCCGCTCCGAGCCGGCAAAGTCGGATGGCAAGAAGACCTACGACGCGGCGTGTTTGGCTTGCCACGGCGCCGGCGTTGCCGGCGCACCCAAATTCGGCGACAAGGCCGCATGGGCGCCGCGTCTGAAGGCCGGCATCGACACGCTGTACGCCAGCGCGATCAAAGGCAAGGCCGCGATGCCCGCCAAGGGCGGCAACCTCTCGCTCGGCGATGCGGACGTGAAAGCGGCGGTCGACTACATGGCCGCCGCCGCCAAGTAGAGACCGGAGAATCGGGGTTCAGTCGCCGGCCGCGACCGGCTCGCGCGCCTCGGCGTCGGCATCCATCTCGCCGCGCGCGACATCGCGCACCGCGGCGAGCTGCGACAGGTAATCCGCCGTCACGTCGCCGGTGATGTACTTGCCGTCGAAGCACGACGCCTCGAACTCCGAGAGCTTCGGATTTCCTTCGCGCACCGCCGCCTTGAGCGCATCGAGCTCCTGGTAGATGAGCAGATCCGCGCTGATTTCGCGGGCGATCTCGGCTTCCGTGCGGCCGGTGGCGACGAGCTCGTGCTGGTTCGGCATGTCGATCCCGTAGACGTTCGGAAAGCGCACCGGCGGACTCGCCGAAGCGAAATACACCTTGCGCGCGCCGGCTTCGCGCGCCATCTGCACGATTTCGCGCGACGTCGTGCCGCGCACGATCGAATCGTCGACGAGCAGCACGACCTTGTCCTTGAACTCCATGCCGATCGGGTTCAACTTCTGGCGCACGCTCTTCTTGCGCAATGCCTGGCCGGGCATGATGAACGTGCGCCCGATATAGCGGTTCTTGACGAAGCCCTCCCGATACGTGAGACCGAGGGTGTTCGCGAGCTGCAGCGCGGACGGGCGGCTCGAGTCCGGAATCGGGATGACGACGTCGATGTCCCGTGCCTCGGGAATGCCGCGGATCTTGTGCGCGAGCTGCTCGCCCATGTTGAGGCGCGACTCGTACACCGACGTGCCGTCGATCACCGAATCGGGCCGCGCGAGGTAGACGTATTCGAAGATGCACGGCGCGAGCACCGCGTGGTCGGCGCAGAGCCGCGCGTGGAAGCCGCCCGGTCTGGTCGATGAAGACGGCTTCCCCCGGCGCGACGTCGCGCAGCACCGCAAAGCCCAGGGCCTCCAGCGCGACCGACTCGCTCGCGACGACATACTCGGTGCCGCCCATCGCCTCGTTGACGCCGATGATGAGCGGGCGGATTCCGAATGGATCGCGAAACGCGACAAGCCCGCAGCCGGCGATCAGGGCGACGATCGCATAGGCGCCGCGGCAGCGCCGGTGCACGCCTGCCACCGCCGTGAAGATGGCTTCGGCGTCGAGCCTCGCGTGATGCGCCGCGCGCTCGAGCTCCAAGGCCAGCACGTTCAGCAGGACCTCGGAATCGGAATTGGTGTTGACGTGGCGGAAATCGAGCTGGAAGAGCTCGCGCTTCAGCGCCTCGCTGTTCGTGAGATTGCCGTTGTGCGCGAGCGTGATGCCGAACGGCGAATTGACGTAGAACGGCTGCGACTCGAGCTCGGAGGACGCGCTGCCCGCGGTCGGATAGCGGCAGTGGCCGATGCCGACATGACCGAGGAGGTCGCGCATGTTGCGCGTGCGGAAGACGTCGCGAACGTAGCCGCTCGCCTTGTGCATGTGAAACGACGCGCCATCGTTGGTCACGATGCCCGCGGCGTCCTGGCCGCGATGCTGCAGCAGCAGCAACCCGTCGTAGAGCACCTGGTTGACCGGCGTATGGGCGACGACGCCTATGATTCCGCACATGAACGATGTTCTCCGAGGCCGGCCGAGTACGCCCCCGCCGCCGAAAAATCGAGCCGGTCGGCCCAGGCCCGGGGCAGATAGGGTTTAAGCGACAGCGCGGCCTGCGCCAAAGGCTCTCCCAGGAGCGAATTCTGCCACCAATCCTGCTTGGGCAGTGCGGTAACCCCCGCGATGAGCGCGAAGACCACGAGGACGATGATCCCGCGCGCAACACCGAATACCAAGCCGAGCATGCGATCCATGAAACCCAGGCCGATCGCCCGGATCAACCCGGCGAGGCTGCGCGCAGCGAGCGCACCGGCGATCAGCACGATAAGCAGGATCAACCCGAACGCGATCGCCTGCTTTGCCACCGGCGCGATGCCGAGCGACCCGAACATGCCGGCGAGCGATCCCGCATACGCTATCGCCGCGATGAAGCCGACGATCCACGTGGCAAGGGCGATCACCTCGCGGATGATGCCGCGGGCGAATGCGAACAGCGCCGACAGCGCGACGACGCCCGCAAGGGCGAGATCGAATGCGTTCATGGGCGGCGACCCGACCCCTGGAGGTTACGCACCTCTGCTGCGCCGGCGCGTCACTGGGCAGGGGCGATAATTCCGTTGTAGCCCTCGCCCTTCAGCGTCACGCGTGCGGCGTCCGCTTCGGGCTTGGATGCGTAACCGCCGACGCGAACCCGCCACAGCGTGCCGCGGGACGTCTCGACCGGCTGGACATACGCGGCGTAGCCGCTTCTTTTCAGCTTGTTCGCGAGCGCGTTGGCGCCTTTGTCGTCGGCGAAGGCGGCAAGCTGCACGACGAATCCGTCGGCTTTCGCGGGCGCTGCGGCGGATGACGGGGACGCAGCCTCGGACATCGCCGCGGGCGCAGGATTCACAGCAGCGATCGCGGGTTTCGGATCGCTGCTCGTCTCGGTCGACGGCGCGGATTTGGTCTCGGCCTTCGGCGCGGGTTTGCTCTCGCTCTTCGATTCGGGCGCTGCCGCAACCGTGGCATCGGCCTTCGGAGCGGAAATCGGGGAAGGCGCCGACACGCGCTGCTCGGTTTCGGACTCCGCTTTCTTCGGCGCGGGCACATCGGTCGCGGCCGCCGGCGGTGGCGCAGGCGGGGATGCGGGGGCCGATCCGGCGGGAACGTCGGGCTTGACTTCGGATTTGCCCGGCGCGGCGGCAATCACCTTGGTCTCCGCCTTCGGCAGCGTGGTCTCCGCTTTCGGCAGCGCTTTGGCGTCGCCCGTCTTGCCGGTCAACCGATTGACGAACTTGCTTTCGTCGACCGGTGGGATTTGCACCGAGACATCGTCGCCGAGCGGCCGCGGTTCCTTTTCGAGCAGGAGCGGCAGGACGATCGCGGCCCCGAGCGCCAGGACGACCGCGCCGACCAGGCGCCGGCGCGCCTTGCGCTTCATTTCATCGACGATGTGCTCGGCGCTGTCTGCGATTCGTTCAGCCATGGCGACCGGTTCCCGTGCTCGCGGCGGCCAGCGCGGCCGCCACCGTCAGGAACGATCCGAAAACGACGATTCTATCAGCTTCGTCCGCCTCTCCGCGCGCCGCGGCGAAAGCGGAATCGATATCGTCGAACGTGCGAATGGCCGACGGCGCGATCCCGGCGCCCGTGAGCTCGGCGCGAATCGCATCGGCGGCGCCGCCGCGCGGCCCCGGCAGCGACGCAACGAACCAGGCGTCGATGCGCGCCTCGACCGCATCGATCACGCCGCGGATATCCTTGTCGGCGAGCATTCCGAATACCGCGATCGTCGCCGGAAAATAGCCCATGGTCCCGAGCGTGGCGGCGAGAACGCGCGCGGCGTGCGGATTGTGCGCGACGTCGAGGACGATCGCGGGTCGCCCGGGAAGCACCTGGAACCGCCCCGGCAGGCTCACCGCGCAAAGCCCGTCGCGAATGGCGCCCGCGCCCACATGCAGCCGATCCTGCAGGAGACCGACGACCGCGAGCGCCGCGGCGGCGTTCGCGAGCTGGTACGCGCCGCGCAAGGCGGGATTGGGCAGGCCATAGCGATCGCCGCCGGGGCCCCAGTATCGCCACTGCCGGTCGCTCGGCGACATAGCCGAAGTCGCGACCGATCTGCATCAAAGGCGCACGCGATGGCGCGCGCGTGCGTCGATCAGCGTCGCCGGAGGATCGGGCTCCGCGCAGACCACCGGCCGCCCGGCGCGAAAGATCCCGGCCTTCTCGTAAGCGATGTGCGGCGCGCGTCGGACCGAGGTAATCCATGTGATCGAGATCGATGGTCGTCACGACGGCCACGTCGGCATCGACGATGTTGACGGCATCGAGGCGGCCGCCCAAGCCCGACTTCGAGGATCGCCGCGTCGAGACCGGCACGCGCGAACGCGTACAACGCCGCCAGCGTGCCGTACTCGAAATAGGTCGAGCGCAACGTCACCCCGCGCGTCCTCGACCGCATGGAATGCCGCGAGGAGCGCGGCATCGTCCTGCGGCTCGCCGCCGATCGCGCACGCGCTCGTTGTAACGGAGGAGGTGCGGCGATGTGTAGAGTCCCGTGCGATAGCCCGCGCAACGCAACATCGCTTCCAGCATCGCGCACGTCGAGCCCTTGCCGTTGGTCCCGGTCACGGTGACGACCGGGCAGTCGAGGCGCACGCCCATCTTCGCCCGCACGGCCTCGACGCGATCGAGGCCGAGAGCGATCGCTTTCGGATGCAGCGTCTCGAGGTAGCGCGAGCCACGGCTTCGAGGCGGCTCGGCGGGCGCCGGTTCATTCGCGCCCGTCAGGACGTGGGCGCCGGCTGGCTCATCAGGTGCGCGAGCAACCGCGCGAGCTCGTCCTTCAGCTGGCGGCGATCGACGATCATGTCGATCGCGCCTTTTTCCACCAGGAACTCGGCGCGCTGGAAGCCCTCGGGCAATTTCTCGCGGACCGTCTGTTCGATCACGCGCGGTCCCGGCGAAGCCGATCAGCGCCCCGGGCTCGGCGAGCACGAGATCGGCGACGAAGGCGAACGATGCCGACACGCCGCCCATCGTCGGATCGGTGAGAATCGACACGAACGGCAGTCGCGCCTTGGTCAGCTCCTGCAGCACCGCGGTCGTCTTCGCCATCTGGAACAGCGAGTTCACGCCTTCCTGCATCCGCGCGCCGCCCGAGGCCGAAATGCAGACGAACGGGATGCGGTTCTCGTAGGCGACGCGCACGCCGCGCACGAATCGCTCGCCGACGACCGAGCCCATCGAGCCGCCCATGAATTCGAACTCGAAGCACGCGAGCACCAGCGGCACGCTCTTTACGCTTCCCTGAAGCACGACGAGCGCGTCGGTCTCGCCCGTCTCGTCGAGCGCCGCAACGAGGCGCTCGGGATATTTCTTCTGGTCCTTGAACTTGAGGCTATCGATGGGCACGACCTCGGAGCCGATCTCGAATCGGCCTTCCGGGTCCAGCAGCTGCTCGATGCGCTCCCGCGCCGGGACGCGGACGTGAAAATTGCATTTCGGACAGACGAAAAGGTTGTTCTCGAGGTCGGTCCGATAGAGCACCGCTTCGCACGCGGGACACTTGATCCACAGCCCCTCCGGCACCGCCATCTTCTTGACGCCGGGCGTGCTCGTGATCCGCGGCGGCAACAGCTTTTGCAGCCAGCTCATCCCCGTTTCTCCCCAGAACTACGCCGCACGCCGCTGCATCGAGTCGAGCGCCTTGCGAATGACCGCAAGCCATGCTCCGGCACGATCGGCGGCGCCGTCGGGCGGGCCCGCTTCGATCTCCTGAATCAGCCGGCTGCCGATGACGACCGCATCGGCGTCCGCGGCAATCGCCTGCGCGCTCGCCGCATCGCGAATGCCGAAGCCGACGCCGACGGGAAGCTTCACGTGCCTGCGGATCTCGGCGAGCTTCGTGCGCACCTCCGCCGTGTCGAGATGGCCCGCACCGGTCACGCCCTTGAGCGAAACATAGTATACGAAGCCGCGCGCGAGCTTCGCGACCGCGGCGATCCGCGACTCGGGCGTGGTCGGCGCGAGCAGGAAGATCGGCGCGATGCCGTGCTCGTCCAGCCGCTGTCCGAATTCGACCGCTTCTTCGGGCGGATAGTCGACGACGATCACGCCATCGACGCCCGCGTCGCGCGCGCGATCCGCAAACAGCGCCACGCCCATCGCCTCGATCGGATTGGCGTAGCCCATCAGCACGATCGGCGTCGCATCGTTGCCTTTGCGAAACGCCCGCACCAGGTCGAGCACGGCCGCGAGCCCGACACCCTGCGCGAGCGCGCGCTCGGAGGCGCGCTGGATGACCGGTCCGTCGGCCATCGGGTCGGAAAACGGAACGCCCACCTCGATCACGTCCGCGCCGGCCGCGGCCAGCGCCGACAGGATCGCCGGCATCGCGGCGAGCGATGGATCGCCCGCCGTCACGTAGGGAATCAGCGCGGTGCGGCCCTCAGCGCGGAGCCTTCCGAAAGCGGCGTCGATGCGGTTCATGCAGGGACTCGCCTTCGGAGGGGACTAGAACTTGAGTCCTGATCGTTCGGCGACGGTGTGCATGTCTTTGTCGCCGCGGCCGGAGAGGTTGACGAGCAGGATCTTGTCTTTCGGCAACGTCGCCGCGAGTTGCGCGGCGCAGGCAAGCGCGTGCGCCGACTCGAGCGCCGGAATGATGCCTTCGATCCGACAGCAATCGTGGAACGCAGCGAGCGCCTCGGCGTCGGTGATCGTCACGTACTCCGCGCGTCCCGTGTCCTTGAGCCATGCGTGCTCGGGCCCCACCCCCGGATAGTCGAGGCCGGCCGAGATCGAATGCGTCGGGATGATCTGGCCGTCCGCATCCTGCAGAAGGTAGGTGCGATTGCCGTGCAGCACGCCCGGCCGGCCGGCCGTGAGCGACGCCGCGTGCTTGCCCGTGGCGATGCCTTCGCCGGCCGCTTCCACGCCGATCAACCGCACGCCGGCGCGCGGAATGTACGGATGGAAGATGCCGATCGCGTTCGACCCGCCGCCCACGCACGCGATGACCGCGTCAGGATCACGACCCGCGGCCTCGGGCATCTGCGTCAGGCATTCGCGGCCGATCACGGTCTGAAAATCGCGGACCATCATCGGGTACGGGTGCGGGCCGGCGCAGGTACCGATGATGTAGAAGGTTGTCTCGACGTTAGTCACCCAGTCGCGCATCGCCTCGTTGAGCGCGTCCTTCAGCGTCTTCGAACCGGATTCGACCGGCACCACCGTCGCGCCCAGGAGCTTCATCCGGAAGACGTTCTGCTCCTGCCGCACGATGTCCTCGGAACCCATGTAGACGACGCATTCCATCCCGAACCGCGCAGCGACAGTTGCGGCGGCCACGCCGTGCTGCCCGGCGCCGGTCTCCGCGATCACCCGCGGCTTGCCGAGCCGCTTGGCGAGGAGCGCCTGACCGATGCAGTTGTTGATCTTGTGCGCGCCGGTGTGATTCAAGTCCTCGCGCTTCAGCCAGATCTGCGCGCCGCCCGCTTTCTCGGACAGGCGCTTCGCGTGGTACACGGGCGACGGCCGGCCGACGTAGTGCGCGAGCTCGTCCTCGAATTCGGCGACGAACGCGGGATCGTTTCGGTAGCGTGCGTACTGGTCCCGAAGATCGTCCAACGCGCGTATCAGCGTCTCGGCGACGAAGACTCCGCCGTACGGCCCGAAATGACCGGAGGCGTCGGGGAGGTCGTACGGAAGATCAGTCATCTGCATTGCGCACCGCCTCGATGAAAGCGACGATCCGTGCCGGATCCTTGCGGCCCCGGATCGGCGTGCCGTCGGCGCCGATCGCTTCGACGCCGCTGGAAACATCCACTGCCCACGGCCGCATTCGGCGAATTGCCTCACCGACATTCGCGGCGGTGAGCCCCCCGGACAGCACGAGCGGCCGCGGCAAGTTCCTGCGGCAGCGCGTGCCAGTCGAACGTCCGCCCGGTGCCGCCGGGCAACCCGCCGGACGGCGGCGCGTCGAACAACAGCCCGCAGGCGTCGGGATAGCGAGCTGCGTATTCTAGCAAATCGACCTTCGTGGCATTCGCGGAGACGGGCACGGCCTTGATGTACGGCCGCCCGAAAGAGCGGCAGAAGTCCGGGGCCTCCGCGCCGTGGAACTGGAGGAGATCGAGCGGCACCGTGGCCACCGCCGCGCGCACATGATCGGGCGTCGGGTCGACGAAGAGCCCGACGGTCGTCACGAACGGCGACAGCGCCGATGCGATCCTGTGCGCTTCTCCCGCCGCGACCACGCGCGGCGAACCCGGCCACAGCACGAAGCCGATCGCGTCGGCGCCCGCGCGCACCGCGGCGAGCGCGTCGTCCACGCTGGTGATGCCGCAGATCTTGACGCGTGTGCGAGGCATGGCGAACTACGCCTCAATGGTCAGGGGGCTCGTCATCCGAGGGGAAGCGCGATCGCGCGGCGCGTCGGAGGCAACTGCCATTTCGCGTCGTATTCCGCGCCGGTGAAATAGAGGCCGTCCGGCGCGAACGTCGGCGCCGCGCGCGTGCGGTCGCGGCCGGCGAGGAGCTCGCCGATCCACGCGGGAGGATGCTTGCCCGCGCCGACATACACCAGCGCGCCGACGATGTTGCGGATCATGTGGTGGAGGTACGCATTGGCGCAGAATTCGAAGCGGACGTGATCGAAGGTCGTCGCGATGGCGGCGGTGCACAGCGTGCGCGTCGGCGACTTCGCCTGGCATTCCGCGGCGCGGAAGGCGGAGAAGTCGTGCGTGCCGACCAGCACGGTGGCGGCCTCCTGCATCGCCGCGACATCGAGGCTCCGATGGTACCAGCCGACGCGCCCGGCGGAGAGCGCCGGGCGCACGTCGCGCGCGCACAGGAGGTAGGTGTAGTGGCGACGCACGGCGTCGAAGCGCGCGTGGAATTCGCCGGCAACCGGACGCGCCCAGAGCACGCCGACGTCGGCCGGCAGATTCGAATTGACGCCGCGCACCCACGCCGTGTCCGGGCGGGCGGCCTCGACATCGAAATGGACGACTTGCATCGTCGCGTGCACGCCCGTGTCGGTGCGGCCCGCCGCGACCGTGCGGACCTGCGCATCCGCGATGACCGCGAGCGCCCGCTCGAGCGCGTCCTGCACGCCGCGGCCGTCCGGCTGCGATTGCCAACCGGTGAACGTCCGGCCGCAATATTCGAGTCCGAGGGCGATGCGCATGGTCATGCGTCACAGGGCGGGAGGCGTCGCACGCGCGCGGCGAAATGCAACGGGCGGCGGATGTCGCTTCCGCCGCCCGCAGGTTGAACGTGAATCGTGCTCAGCCGAGCTTCGCGAGCAGCACCTGGGCTTCGGCTTTCTGCGTCTCGTCGCCCTCGTGCAGCACTTCCTGCAGAATTTCGCGGGCGCCCTCGACATCGCCCATTTCCTGATACGCCTTGGCAAGATCGAGCTTGGTCGCGGCGTCGTGCCATTGCCCGTCGAGCACCGAGGGCGTCGCGTCCTCGAATGTCGCGTGCTCAGGGCCGAATGCGAGGTCAAGCTTGTCGAGATCGATCGCCGCCTGCGGCCGCGCCAGCGCCGGCGAAACGGGCTCATCCTTGGTCCGCTTGGCCGCCGCGTCGTCGAGCGCCCCGCCGGTGTGGGGGTCGAGGCGAAAATCGAGATCGCTCGATGGCGAAGGCGCCGTGGTCTCGCTGCGTCCGGCGCCCTTCATGCCCGCATCCGCCGCGCCGGCGGCCGATGTGGCCTTGCCTGCCGCGGTCGACTTCTTCCCACCTTCGAGGTCCTTCGCGGATTCCTCGAATTCGCGCTCGGCGGCGTCGATCGCCTCGATCTGCGCCCTGGTCGTATTGCCCGTGCGCGAGATCGACACATCCTCATCGAACCGGAAATCGAGCGCGCTGTCGCTTTCGAGCTCCCTCGCGATCGCGGACGACGTGCCGCCGCCGGAGCGCGGGGCGTCCTTGGCTCGTTCGGGGGCGGCGGCAAGATGCGCGGCGCCGATGCCGGCGCCCGTGGCCACGGCCGCGGCCGCGGCCGCCGCGTTCGCGCCTTCACCGAACATCGGATTGTTCGGGTCGAGCTGGCGACCGAGCGTGACAGCCTTCTGCCAGGCCTCGCCCTTGCCTTGCGAAATGGAATAGAGCTCCGCCGCGACCGTCTCGAAAGCCGACGGCTTGTTGTGCTGCGCGTGGATTTCAAGCAGCTTGAGATAGATCTCCTGCCGCTGCGGATCCTTCTTGAGCGCGTCCTTGAGGATTTCCTCGGCCTGAGCGTCGCGCCCATAGGCGAGATACACCTCGGCTTCGGCAATCGGATCGACTTCGTCCGTATCGATGCTGCCAAGGCCTTCGCGGCTGAAATCGGTGGCAAGCGAATTCTCGCCGGTGTTGACGACACCGCCGCCCGTCGAGCCAAACACCGTGTTGGTCTTGATGTCGGTTCCGCCGATGATGCTGTCCTCGAACTTGACAGTCCGGCGTCGCCGGGCCGCGATCAGCGCCGCCACACCCGCCAGGACGGCGAACGCGCCACCGCCGATCACCCATCCCGGCGTGCTGCCGAAGACATCGTCGTAGAAGGACGATTCCTTGGCCGGCGTCTTGGCGACGTCAGCCTTGGGAGCGGGCGGCTTGGCCGGGGGCGTCGCCTTCGGCGGCTCGACGCCTGCGGGGACGGCCACCTTCGGCGGTTCCGCCTTGGGCGGCTCCGCCTTGGGCGGCTCCACCTTGGGCGGCTCCACCTTGGGCGGTTCCACCTTCGACGGCTCCGGAGCCTTCATTTCCGGCGCGGGGACTCCGGCCTTGGGCGGCTCCACCTTCGCAGGTTCCGGCGCCTTGCCTGCCTGCGCCAGCACTTGCGCACCGCCGGGCTGCCCCTTGAGCTCGAGCGCCTTCTGCAGGTCCTTCAACGTCTTCTCGAGGTCGGTGATGCGCGCTTGCGCTTCTCTCAGGGCCTTGTCGCGCGACACCACTTCCTCTACCGCGGAACCCGGCGCGCCCTTGCCTGCCTGCGGCGACACCTTGAGTTGATCGCGTCCCGCCGCGGCGGCGGGGGTCCTTTCTTCGACGGTCGTACCGATCTTTCCGCCCGCTACGCGAGCGCCCGCGCCTTCCGACGGCGGCGCGGCCCCGGCGACCTTGTCCTGATAGCTGCGCCAATCCGCGGCCTGGAGACGCACGGTCCTCGCAGCTTCACCCGGCTGCGCTGCGGTGGCTTGCTCGGCGCTGGGAACATTGAGAATCGCGCCGGCGCGCAGGCGATTCATGTTGCCGTCGAAAGCGGACGGGTTGCTGTTGTAGAGCGCGACCAGCATCTGCTCGAGCGTTGCGCCCGGCGGCTTGGTTTCGCCGGCAATCCGGGACAGCGTGTCGCCGCGCCGGACGGTATAACTGCTGCCGGACCCTCCGGCACTGGCGCCAGCACTCGCGGCAGGCGCACCGGTGGCCGCGGCAGCGGAAGTGCGCGGAGCGCCAGTTCCGGCGCGCGGAGGCGTAACGGGCTCGATCGCCGGGGCGGCGGGCATGCCTGGAGGATCGAGGAGGAACGTGTAGGCGCGCACGACGCGACCGGAAGCCCAGTTGACCTCGACCAGCAGGTCGAGATACGGCTCGACGACACTGGAGCTCGTCGTGACCTTGAGAATCGCCTCGCCGTTGGGCCGACGTTCGATTGCGACGCGCGCCCGCGACAGGACACTCTGGTACGTGAGGCTATTTTGGCGGTAGAGCGACGAATCCGCGATGCGCGCGGTCACGGAACCCAAGTCCTCGTTCGTGACGGCGGTGAGTTCGATCTGCGCCGACAGTGGCTGACCGAGCGACGACTGCAAGGTCATCCTGCCCAAGCCTACCGAGGCGGCCGTGCCCGGCAAGGCAAGCGCCGCCGCCAGCAGGGTCAATGAAAGGATGGGTTTTGCTCGCATGCCGGCCCCTTCCGATAATTCGGATGTGCAAGCTAACATAACATCATGGGTTTAGCGACGCAAGCTAAACCTCGGTATTAGCTTGAGTTTTTTCGCAACGCGAACCGGGCCGGGCGCCACACCGGCCAACGGAAGTCCGCAATGCGGGCGCAACCGCTAGCATGGCTTGCCTCGATCCTCACTAGATCTTGTACCGCAGGCGGGCCGCAGCGGCAAGCCGGCCCATTGCCTTCGCTGTTGCATTTCGTATTTCGTTCCTGCAACCCCCGGCGGCGGCTCGTAAGTGCGATGCTTCCGCGAAGCCACGAAACGTCATCAAACAGCACGTCGGCGCCGAACTGCGGTTGAACGGCGGCAAAAGAGGTCCGTCAGTGCCCGAGCAGAATCCGTATCATGCGCCGCAAGGGTTCTGCGGCGCCCCATAGCAATTGGTCGCCCACGGTGAACGCTCCGAGGTACTCGCCGCCCATCGCAAGCTTGCGCAGCCGGCCGATCGGCACCTCCAGCGAGCCGGTCACCGCCGCCGGAGTGAGCCGCCGGACGCTGTCGGCGCAGGTGTTGGGAATGACCCGCACCCATTCGTTGCCGGCGGCGAGCATCGCTTCGATCTCGGCAAGCGGTATGTCGCGCGTGAGCTTGATGGTCAGCGCCTGGCTGTGGCAGCGCATCGCGCCGATGCGCACGCAGATCGAATCCACCGGGATCGCACGCTTCCCCGACCCGTGGTTGCGGCCGAGGATCTTGTTCGTCTCCGCCCCGCCCTTCCACTCCTCGCGGCTCATTCCGTCGCCCATGTCCCGGTCGATCCAGGGAATGAGGCTGCCCGCGAGCGGGACACCGAAATGCTCCTTCGGGAAATTCGGGTCGCGGAGGATGCCGGCCACCTCGCGATCGATGTCGAGGATGGCCGACGACGGGTCCTCGAGCAGGCCGCGCGCCGCCATGTGCGCCTCGCCCATCTGCACGAGGAGCTCGCGCATGTTCTGCGCACCGGCGCCAGACGCCGATTGGTAGGTCATGCAGGTCATCCACTCGATGGCGTCGTGCCGGAACAGCCCGGCGAGCGCCATCATCATGAGGCTCACCGTGCAATTGCCGCCGATGAAATTCTTGACCCCCTTCGCGTGCGCGGCGTCGATCACGTCCCGGTTGACGGGGTCGAGAATGATCACCGCGTCGTCCTTCATGCGCAGGGCGGACGCCGCATCGATCCAGTAGCCGTTCCATCCTGACGCGCGCAGATTCGGCAGCACGTCGTTCGTGTAGTCGCCGCCCTGGCAGGTGACGATCGCGTCGAGGGCGGCAAGCGCCTTCTGATCCGTCGCGTTCCTGAGCGGCGGCGTATCGCGCCCGATGGCGGGCCCTTTGCCGCCGACGTTCGACGTCGTGAAGAACGTGGGCTCGATCAGATCGAAATCGCGCTCCTCGAGCATCCGCTGCATCAGGACCGAGCCCACCATGCCACGCCAGCCGACAAAACCTACACGCATGATCCGTCCAGTGTCATAGCAGTCATCCGGCAGCGAGCGCCGCGGCCACGGCTTCGCCCATCGCGCGCGTGCCGACGCTCTTCTCGCCCGGCATCGCGATGTCGCCGGTCCGCAGGCCCTGCGCCAGCACCGCGCGGACCGCGCGCTCGATCCGGCCGGCCACGTCCGCGCGCGCAAACGTGTACCGGAACATCATCGCGAGCGACAGGATCGTCGCCAGCGGATTGGCCTTGTCCTGACCCGCGATGTCGGGCGCCGAACCGTGGATCGGCTCGTAGAGACCCTTGGCCGAAGCGTCGAGCGATGCGGAAGGGAGCATCCCGATGGACCCGGCGAGCATCGACGCTTCGTCGGACAGGATGTCGCCGAAAAGATTGCCGGTGACGATCACGTCGAACTGCTTCGGATTGCGCACGAGCTGCATCGCCGCGTTGTCCGCGTACATGTGCGTCAACGCGACGTCGGGATAGTCCTTTGCCATTGCAGTCACCACTTCGCGCCACAGGATGCTGGTGTCGAGCACATTGGCCTTGTCGACGGAGCACAGTCGCTTGGCGCGCGAGCGCGCGGTCTCGAACCCGACGCGTGCGATCCGCCGTATTTCGGGGACGCTGTAGAGCATCGTGTCGAAGCCTTCGTCCTCGCCCGCGGCGTTCTTGCGGCGCCCGCGGGGCTCGCCGAAATAGATGTCGCCGGTGAGCTCGCGGATGATCATGAGATCGAGCCCGGCGACCACCTCGGCCTTGAGCGTCGAGGCTGCCGCGAGCTCGGGGTAGAGAAGCGCCGGACGCAGGTTCGCGAAGAGGCCGAGCGCCTTCCTGATCCCGAGGATGCCCTGCTCCGGCCGCAACGCACGCGGCAGCGCGTCGTACTTCGGCCCGCCGACGGCGCCCAGCAGCACGGCGTCCGCGTTGCGCGCGAGCGCGAGGGTGGCCTCGGGGAGCGGCACTTTCGCGGCGTCGTAGCCCGCGCCGCCGATCGGCGCCGTGTCGCTCTCGATCGCGAGGCCCCCGCGCCGCAGCACGTCCAGCACGCGCACGGCCTCGGCCACGATCTCGGGGCCGATGCCGTCGCCGGGAAGAATCGCGATCTTCACGCCCTACGCAAGCCATGGCAGGTCGGCGAGGCGCTTCGCCTCGAACGCGCTGATCTCGTCCGCGTGCTGCAGCGTGATCCCGATGTCGTCGAGGCCATTGACGAGGCGGTCCTTGCGGTAGGTATCGATGTCGAAGCCGAACGTCATGCTGCCATCCTGGGTGGCCACCGTTTGCCGCTCGAGATCGATGACGAGCCGGAAGCCGGGAAACGCCTTGACCGCATCGAACAAGCGGTCCACTTCCGACTCGGCGAGCACGATCGGCAGCAGGCCGTTCTTGCAGCAGTTGTTGTAGAAGATGTCGGCATACGATGGCGCGATCACCGCGCGAAATCCGTAGTCGGCCAGCGCCCACGGCGCATGCTCGCGCGAGCTCCCGCAGCCGAAGTTCCGGCGCGCCAGAAGAATGCTCGCCCCCTGGTAGCGTGGCTCGTTCAGCACGAAATCCGGATTGCGCGGACGGTGCTCGCTGCTCATGCCGGGCTCGCCGCGGTCGAGGTAGCGCCACGCGTCGAACAGGTTGGGACCGAAGCCCGACCGCTGGATCGACTTCAGGAACTGCTTCGGGATGATCGAGTCGGTGTCGACATTGGCGCGGTCGAGCGGCGCGACCAGCCCGGTGTGCAGGCGAAAGGGCTCCATCAATAACTCTTCGTCTTCGCAGCGGCCTTCTCGACCGCGCCGCCGGCGGCCTTGACGTCCTTGCCGGCGCCTTCGATCGTGTTGCAGCCCGACAGCGCCAGACAAAGGAACGGCAGCGCGAGCAAACGGGCAAGCATTTTCAGCATTTGCGGTCTCCTACGCGAGATTGCCAATTGGTGCACCCTTGGCGCTGCGCGCCTTCCCTCCGAGAGGAACGCAATTCGCCTTGGGACGGCCCGGCGGCGCTCATACGAGTCGACGCACGTCGACGAAATGGCCGGCGATCGCCGCGGCGGCGGCCATCGCCGGGCTGACGAGATGGGTGCGGCCGCCGGCGCCCTGCCGGCCTTCGAAATTGCGGTTCGACGTCGACGCGCAGCGCTCGCCCGGCTCGAGCCGGTCGTCGTTCATCGCGAGGCACATCGAGCACCCGGGCTCGCGCCAGTCGAAGCCCGCGTCGCGGAACACCTTGTCCAGTCCCTCGCGCTCGGCCTGCGCCTTCACGAGCCCCGAACCAGGGACTACCAGGGCGAGCTTCACGGACGACGCCACGCGGCGGCCGCGCGCCACCCGTGCAGCCGCGCGCAGGTCTTCGATCCGCGAGTTGGTGCACGAGCCGATGAACACCTTGTCGATCCCGATGTCCGTCATCGCCGTGTTCGGCGTGAGCCCCATGTACGCCAACGCCCGCTCGATGCCGTCGCGCCGACCGGCGTCCTTTTCCTTGTCCGGGTCGGGCACGCGGCCGTCGATCGAGACGACCATTTCCGGCGACGTGCCCCATGTGACCTGCGGGCTGAGCGCCGCGGCGTCGAGCACGACGACGGTGTCGAAGCGCGCGCCTTCGTCGCTCGAAAGGGTGCGCCAATGCTCGACCGCGCGATCCCAATGCGCCGCGCTCGGCGCAAACGGACGGCCGCGCAGGTACTCGATCGTCTTGTCGTCGACGGCGATCATGCCGGCGCGCGCGCCCGCCTCGATCGCCATGTTGCACACCGTCATCCGGCTTTCCATCGACAGCGCGCGGATCGCTGCGCCCGCGAATTCGATTGCGTGGCCCGTGCCGCCCGCGGTGCCGATCTTCCCGATCACGGCAAGCGCGATGTCCTTGGAGGTGACGCCCGCCGGCAGGGCGCCGTCGACCCGGACCAGCATCGACTTCGCCTTCTTCATCAGCAGGCATTGCGTCGCGAGCACGTGCTCGACTTCGGAGGTGCCGATGCCGAACGCCAGCGCCGCGAACGCGCCGTGCGTGCTGGTGTGCGAGTCGCCGCAAACCACCGTCATTCCGGGCAGCGTGGCGCCCTGCTCGGGGCCGATCACGTGGACGATGCCCTGCCGCCGATCGCGAAACGGAAAATACGCCTTCGCCCCGTGCGCCTTGATGTTGGCGTCGAGCGTCTCGACCTGCGTGCGCGAAATCGGATCGCGGATGCCCTGGTCCCAATGCTGGGTCGGCGTGTTGTGATCTGCGGTGGCGACAATCGACGCGACCCGCCAGGGTTTGCGGCCCGCGAGGCGCAGGCCTTCGTACGCTTGCGGGCTCGTCACCTCGTGGACGAGATGCCGGTCGATGTAGATGAGCGACGTGCCGTCCGCTTCGGCGCGGACGACGTGGGCGTCCCAGAGTTTGTCGTAGAGCGTGCGCGCATGCATGGGTCGGGTGGCCGCGGCCCGGGTTTCCCCGAGGCGCCGATCGAAAAAATGGATTATTGCACGGCAGCATAGCGCTGTCAGGCGCGGGATGGCCCCTCGCGCGCCAGGAAGTCCGCCACGGTATCGGGAAGGTCCGGCGCCGACGGGTCGAAGGCCATCGCGGGCATCGCCCGGAGCCAGGTGAACTGGCGTTTCGCGAGTTGGCGCGTCGCGGCAATTCCGCTTGCGCGGAGCGTCGCGGCATCGATGCGGCCATCGAGAAACGCCCACGCCTGCCGGTAACCGACACAACGCATCGATGGCATGTCCGGAGTCAGCGCATGACGCGCGCGCAGTGCCGCGAGCTCGGTCACGAGGCCGGCCGCGAGCATCGCGTCGAACCGCGCGGCGATCGCCCGGTGCAACGCGGCACGATCCGACGGAACGAGCGCGAGCGCGATCGTCGGTCCCGGCCCGCCGCCTGCTTCGCGCGCGCCTTGCAGCTCGGAGAGCGGCCGGCCCGCGATCTCGTGCACTTCGAGCGCGCGCTGGATGCGCTGCGCGTCCATCGGCGGCAATCGTTCCGCCGTGACGGGATCGACCCGCGCGAGCTCCGCATGGAGCGCGCCCCAGCCTTCGGTCGCGGCCCGGGCGTCGAGACGCGCGCGAATTTCGGGATTGGCCGAAGGCAACGTCCGACAGTCCCTCCCGCAATGCCTTGAAATAAAGCATCGTCCCCCCGACCAGAAGCGGAACCGCATTCCGCGATCGCACGGCCGCAATCGCCTGCATCGCATCGGCGCGAAAGCGCGCCGCCGAATACGCCTCGTCGGGATCGATGATGTCGACGAGATGGTGCGCGTACCCGAGCGCGCGCCGCGGTATCCGGCTTGGCCGTCCCGATGTCCATCCCGCGATAGACCTGCGCCGAATCGACACTGATGATTTCGACTTTGAGCCGCTCGGCGAGCGCCATGGCGAGCGCCGACTTGCCGGAGCCGGTCGGCCCCATCAGCAGCACCGCAGGCTTTGGTGTGCCCCACGCTGCGGCGGACGCCGCTGCGCTGCCCCCGAGGGCATCGCGCCTTGGGCGGCCCGGCGGCGCTCATGGTGTGCCCCCACGTTGCGGCGGACGCCGCTGCGTGCCCCCCGAGAGGCGCGCGCCATGCAACCGAACCCGTCGCTATCTTCCACGCATGAAGACGCGGTCCAGATCCGAAAGCGTCAGCTGGTACCACGTCGGCCGGCCATGGTTGCACTGGCCCGCCCGCTCGGTCGCTTCCATCTCGCGCAGCAGGGCATTCATTTCGGCGACGGTCAGGCTGCGGTTTGCGCGCACGGCGGCATGGCAGGCCATCGTCGACAAGAGCTCGTCGCGATGCGCCGTCAGCACCTCGCTGCCGCCGAATTCGCGAAGCTCGGCGAGCACCGCGTGCGCAAGCGTCGCCGCGTCGGCGTCGGCGAGCGGCGCTGGCAGACCCCGGACCGCGAGCGTCGCCGGGCCGAGGATCGTGATCGCGAAACCCAGGCGATCGAGCGTCTCCGCGTGCTCGTCCGCGGCCGCCACTTCCAGCGCAGACGCCGTGAATGTCGTCGGCACCAGGAGCGGCTGCACCGGCACGCTGGCATCGAGCGCGCGCTTCAGACGCTCGTAGACGATGCGCTCGTGCGCCGCATGCATGTCGACGAGCACGACGCCGGCGCGGTTCTGCGCGAGCACGTAGATGCCGTGGAGCTGGGCAAGCGCGAAGCCTAGCGGATGCGCGTCGTCGGTGGCCGGCAAATCGGGGCGCTCGTCGCGGCTCGCCTCGCGCGGGCCGAAGAGCTTCGCATAGAACGCCGCGGACTCGGCGGCCCCGAGCGCGATGGCCCCCTGGCGAGGCCCGCCGTAGGGAGAGACTCCCGACAAACCGATCGGCAGCGGGGGATGGGTCGGGCACGAGCGGGGGCACCCGCGCGGACGCGAGGCCGAGCTTTTCCGCCGCCGAGACCGCGGGCTGCACGGCCGCCGTCGCGGCGAGCGCGCGCGACACGGCGTGCTGGACGAACTGGTGGACGGCGCCGGATTCGCGGAAGCGCACCTCGCTCTTCTGCGGATGGACATTGACGTCCACATGCCGCGGATCGAGCATGAGCCACAGTGCGTAGGCCGGCTGGCGGTCGTGATGCAGCACGTCCCGGTACGCCTCGCGCAGCGCGTGCACCACCATGCGATCCCGGACGAAGCGGCCGTTGACGAACACGTACTGGCCCGACATCTGCGTTGCGTATGCGGGCTGCACCGCGAAGCCCCCGATACGGAGCGGCCCGGACTCTGCATCGACCGCCGCGGCGCCCTCGACGAACGCCGCGCCGAGCAGCGCGGCGACCCGCGCTCGCCGTCCGTGCGCCTGCAGCCGTTGCATCAGCCGCCCGTTGTGCTGCAGCGTGAAGCCGACGTCCGGATAGGCGAGCGCGATGCGGCGGAACGCCTCGTCGCAATGGCCCCACTCGGTCGCTTCGGTGCGCAGAAACTTCCGCCGCGCGGGGGTGTTGAAATAGAGCTCCTGCACGGTCACGGTCGTGCCGGCCGCAATCGCCGCCGGTGCCGTCGGACCGACATTGCCGCCGTCGACCTCGATGCGCCATGCGTGCGGCGCTGCCGCCGCGCGCGACGCAAGCGCAAACCGCGACACCGCCGCCATCGACGCCAGCGCCTCGCCGCGAAAGCCCAGCGTCGCGATGGCGTCGAGATCGTCCGCCGTCGCGAGCTTCGACGTCGCATGCCGCTCCACCGCGAGCGCCAGCTCGTCGCGGGCTATCCCTGCGCCGTTGTCGGCCACACGGATGCGCCGGATGCCGCCACCCTCGAGATCCACGTCGATCTGGGTCGCGCCCGCATCGAGCGCATTCTCTAGAAGCTCCTTCAGCGCGGCGGCCGGGCGCTCGACGACCTCCCCCGCGGCGATCTGATTGATGAGGTGGTCGGGCAGCGCTTGAATCCGTGGCATGGCAAGGGGCGGTCAACGCGAAAGGGAACCCTATGATAAGTTCCGTCCCTCGAAATGGATACGCACGATCTCACGCGACGCGCAATCGAATCGCCCTACGCCTGGACGAGGCTGGCGGTGTCGCTCCTCATTATGACCATCGGCTGCGTGGGCATGTACTCGGTCGCCGTAGTGCTGCCGCGCCTGCAGGCGGAGTTCGGCGTGGCCCGTGGGGACGCGTCGCTGCCTTACACGCTGACGATGATCGGCTTCGGCTTCGGCGGCATTCTCATGGGCCGCCTTGCGGATCGATTCGGGGTTATGGTCGCGGTCTTCACCGGTACGCTGGGTCTCGGCGCAGGGTTCATCGCCGCCGGATCGGCCGCGAACCTGTGGCAGTTCGCGTTGGCGCAAGGCGCACTGATCGGGTTCCTGGGCACGTCGGCCACGTTCGTGCCGCTGGTGGCGGACACGACGCTGTGGTTCACGCGCCGCCGCGGCATCGCCGTCGCGATCTGCATGAGCGGCAACTACGCGGCCGGCGCCGTGTGGCCGCCCATCCTCCAGCATTTCATCGACAGCGTTGGCTGGCGCCAGACGTACGTCGGTGTCGGCGTATTCTGCCTGGTCGCGATGCTGCCGCTCGCGTTCGTGCTGCGGCCGCGCCCGCCGGCTTCCGAGCCCACTGCGCCGGAGGCAGCGCCGTCGGCGACGCCCATCGCGGCTTCGGTGTCCGAGCGGCCGCTCGGCTTTTCGCCGGCCGCGCTGCAGGCGCTGCTGTGCGTCGCCGGAGTCGCCTGTTGCGTCGCGATGTCGATGCCGCAGGTGCATATCGTCGCCTACTGCAGCGATCTCGGCTTCGGCGCCGCGCGCGGGGCCGAGATGCTCTCGCTGATGCTGGGCTTCGGCATCGTGAGTCGGCTCGGCTTCGGCTGGATTTCGGATCACATCGGCGGCCTGCGCACGCTCCTCCTCGGGTCGATCCTCCAGGGTGTCGCGCTGCTGCTGTTCGTGCCGTATGGAGGCTTGACTACGCTTTTTGTCGTCTCGGCGCTGTTCGGGCTCTTCCAGGGCGGCATCGTGCCAGCGTACGCGCTGGTCGTGCGCGAATATTTCACGCCCAGGGAGGCCGGCGCGCGCGTGGGCACGGTGCTGATGGCGACCCTCTTCGGCATGGCGCTCGGCGGCTGGATGTCCGGCGCGATCTTCGATCTCACGGGCTCCTACCGCGCCGCGTTCCTCAACGGCATCGCCTGGAACCTCCTCAACGTGAGCGTCGTCGCGTTTCTGCTCTACCGGGCGCCGCGCCCGTGGCGTCCGCTGCGCTCGGCCGCGGCCTAAGCGCTCCCCTAGCGCGCGAGTCCGTGCGCCCACCGCGCATAGACGTCGTCGGCGACTGCATGCAGCGCGGCGACGCGCGCGGGCAAATCGCGGCGGATGTCGGCGGCGCTCTGCGTGGCGGGCGTCGACTGCGCCGGGAGCTCGTCCGCTCCGCTCGCGAGCCACGTTTCGACGAGCGCCTCGGTCATCTCGATGTGACACTGGAAGCCGACGTGCCGTCCCGCGACCACATACGCCTGGTGCGCATTGAACCGGTTGGTGAGTACCTGCGTCGCGCCGACGGGCAGCGCGAACGCGTCGTAGTGCCATTCGAACGTCGTGAACGCGGCGCGGCCTCCGAACCATTCCTGCCGGGCGGAATCGTCGCAGACTTCGACGTCGAGCCAGCCGATCTCGGCGACGGACGCGCGCGTGACCGGTGCCCCCAGTGCCTGCGCAAGCGACTGTGCGCCCAGGCAATGGCCGAGCACCGGGATCTCGCGGTCGACCGCCGCGCGCAGAAGCGCTCCGAGCGGCGCCTGCCAGTGAAGCCCGTCGTTGACGCCCATTGGGCCCCCCATCAACGCGATCCCGGCGAAGGCGCGCGGATCGACGGGCATCGGCGCGCCCTCGTCGAGCGGGACGAGCTGCCAGGCGAGACCCCGCGCATCGAGCCAGTCGGCGAAATAGGCGGGGCCCTCGGTGCGGGAGAAGCGGAAGATCGCGATGGGACGCATCGGCGCCTCGGCGAAGGCACCTACGCCGCTGGCTTTGCGAGCGGGTCCGTCCGCCGCTGTCCGAATCGCGAGTTGACGGACGCGACGACGCCGCGCACGTCGAGCCCGCAGTTCGCGATGAGCTCTCCCGGATCGCCGTGGTCGACGAACGCGTCGGGCATTCCGAGCTGCAACAGCGGGATCAGAATGCCATGGGCCGCGAGCGCTTCGCCGACGGCGCTGCCCGCGCCTCCGGCCACGACGTTTTCCTCGATCGTGACGAGCATGTCGTGGTCCGTCGCGAGCTGCGCCATGAGATCGATGTCGAGCGGCTTGACGAAGCGCATGTTCGCGACCGTCGCGTCGAGCTCCTCCGCGGCGCCGAGCGCCGCCGCGAGCGTGCTGCCGAACGAGAGCATCGCGATCCGGTTCGTCCGCCGCGACGTCGTGCGGCGCACTTCGCCCTTGCCCAGGGGCAGCGCTGTCATCGCCGCGGCAATCGCGACGCCGGGACCGCTCCCGCGCGGATAGCGAACCGCGGCCGGTGTGTCCAGCTTGAACGCCGTGTAGAGCATCTGCCGGCATTCGTTCTCGTCGGCAGGCGCCATCACCGTCATGTTGGGAAGACAGCGCAGGTATGAAAGATCGAACGCGCCCATGTGCGTCGCACCGTCGGCGCCGACAATTCCCGCCCGGTCGATCGCGAACACCACCGGGAGATTTTGCAGCGCCACGTCGTGGATCAGCTGATCGTAGGCGCGCTGCAGGAAGGTCGAATAGATCGCGACGACGGGCTTCATGCCCTCGCACGCGAGACCGGCGGCGAAGGTCACCGCGTGCTGCTCGGCGATGCCGACGTCGAAGTAGCGCGCCGGAAATTCCTGGGAGAAGCGCACGAGTCCCGAGCCCTCGCGCATGGCGGGCGTGATCGCGACGAGGCGCGGATCTGCCGCCGCCATGTCGCAGAGCCAGTCGCCGAAGACGCTCGTGTAGGCGGGCTTGGCGGCGGCCTTCGGCGCGTAGCCGACCGCCGGGTCGAATTTGGTGACGCCGTGGTAGAGGATCGGCGCGTCCTCGGCCCGGGCGTAACCATAGCCTTTCTTCGTGATCACGTGCAGCAGTTGCGGGCCCTTGAGCGCCTTCACGCTGGCGAGTGTCTTCGCCAGCATGTCGACGTCGTGCCCGTCGATCGGACCGATATAGTTGAAGCCGAACTCCTCGAACAGCGTGCCGGGCAGCACCATGCCCTTCATGTGCTCTTCCCAGCGCTTGGCGAGCTCCTTCACCGGCGGGAGCTTCGACAGCACTTCCTTGCTGCTCCGGCGCACCGAGTTGTAGAAGCGCGACGCGAGGAGCTTGGCGAGATAGCCGTTCAAGGCGCCCACCGGCTCCGAGATCGACATCTCGTTGTCGTTGAGAACGACGAGCAGGTCGGCGCCGGCGATGCCGGCGTTGTTCAGCGCTTCGAAGGCCATGCCGGCGCTCATTGCGCCGTCGCCGATCACGGCGATCACGCCGCGATCCTCCCCAGTGCGCATCGAGGCGATCGCCATGCCGAGCGCCGCCGAGATCGATGTCGACGAATGCGCGGTGCCGAACGTGTCGTACTCGCTCTCCGAACGACGCGGAAAGCCCGACGGCCCGCCCGTCATCCGCAGGCGGCTCATCTCCGCGCGGCGGCCCGTCAGGATCTTGTGCGCGTAAGTCTGGTGACCGACGTCCCACACGATCCGATCGCGCGGCGTGTCGAACACGTAGTGGAGCGCGACCGTGAGCTCGACGGTGCCAAGGTTCGATGAAAGGTGGCCGCCGGTCTGCGCCACCGAAGCAAGCACGAACGCCCGCAACTCGCGGGCGAGCTCCGGGAGGAACTCGGCGGGAAGCCGGCGCAGCGCCGCCGGAGAGTCGATGGTGTCGAGCAACGGGTACATCAGTTTTTCCGCAGCACGATCCAATCGGCGAGCTCGGCGAGGCGGCGTCCGGCGCCGCCGAAGGGTACGAGCGCTGCTCGCGCCTCCACGCGCAAGTGTTCCGCGCGCCCCCGGGCCGCGGCGAGACCCAGCGCGGTGACGAACGTCGGCTTGCCCTGGGCCATATCCTTCCCCGCCGTCTTGCCGAGCGTTTGCGCCGAGCCCTCGACGTCAAGCACGTCGTCGGTGACCTGGAACGCGAGCCCAGCGGCAGCGGCGTACGCATCGAGCGCCGCCGACTCCAAGCCGCTAAGCGGCCGGCCGCAGGCGGCGCCGAGCCGCACCGACGCGCGAATCAGCGCACCCGTTTTCATGCGGTGCATTCTTTCGAGCTCTTCCTGCGAGAGCATCGCGCCCACACTCCCAAGGTCGACCGCCTGCCCGCCGGCCATGCCGCGCACGCCGGAGGCTTCGGCGAGCAATGCGCAAGCCTTTGCAGTGTCGCGGAGCCGCCCGTCGGCGAGCATGCCGAACGCGAGCGCCTGCAGCGCATCGCCGGCCAGGAGCGCCATCGCCTCGCCGAAGGCGATATGACACGACGGCTTGCCGCGGCGCAGCGTGTCATCGTCCATGCAAGGAAGGTCGTCGTGGATGAGAGAGTAGGCGTGGACGAACTCCACCGCGGCGGCGACGGAATCGACCGTGCCGGGAGGAGCGTCCGCGAGTTCGCCAGCGGCATACGCGAGCAGCGGCCGCATGCGCTTGCCGCCGTCCAATACCGCATAGCGCATCGCACGGCAGAGCGGGATCGGGATCCGGTCCGCGGCCGGCAACTGGCGCTCGAGGACATCCTCGATCCGCCGTTGCCGTTCACCGCACCAGACGGCCCAGGCGAGATCAGGATTCATCGCTTGCGGTCGGATCGGCATCCGGCGCCTCGAACGCCTTGAGCAGTCCCTTTTCGAAGATCTGCACCTGCTGTTCGGCGTCCTTCAATGTCGACTGGCAATACCGGAGCAGTTCGGCGCCCCGCTTGTAGGCTAGGAGCGAATCCTGGAGCGGCAGTTGCCCGCCCTCCATCGCGGCCACGATGGTCTCGAGCTCCGAGAGTGCGGCCTCGAAGGTTGCGGGAACGACGCTCTCAAGGGCCATGGCAACGAAACGATGTCGACGCGTCCGGAACAATCGCCGGGATCGGCGCGCGCGGGCGGCGCGGCGAGCAAACTAACGGATGGGGGTCACCGCGGTCAAACCGCGAGGACCGGCGATCCGCGGCATGGAGAACGAAGGTTTCCGGCGATGATTTGACCGGTCTTCGCTGCCCCATTTATAATAGCATCTTTTGACGACGCGGCCCTACGCGATTCTTTCGCGCGGCCGACTTAGCAAAGCGGTCCGGGGCGGCCGAAACGCCGTAATCGTCCCGGGTTGTTGGGTTGGGTTGGTTTGATCGCATCACGCGAAGAAGGTACAGGCCGATGTCACGTCTTGCCAGTATTGCGCATCTCCAGCGCGCAGAGTCGCAGCTTCCCGTCTCCTGGTACTGCGACCCCGCGATCTACACCGCCGAGCAAAGGCTGCTCTTCCCGCGGGCGCCGTCCTACGTCGGGCACGAGTTGATGGCGCCGAACGTCGGCGACTATTGCGCGCTCGAGTCGCGTGACAACGCGCAAGCCCTCGTTCGCAACGCCGACGGCATCGAGCTCGTCTCGAACATCTGCCGCCATCGGCAGGCAATCATGTTGCAGGGTCGCGGCAACGGCTCGCACATCGTCTGCCCCATTCACCGCTGGACATACGACCTCAAGGGTGAGCTCCTCGGCGCGCCGCATTTCGCCGACAACCCGTGCCTGCATCTGCGTCGGTCGCCGCTGACGAACTGGCACGGCCTCTTGTTCGACGGCCAGCGCGACGTCCATCGCGACCTGGCAGGGCTCCCCGAGCATACGTTCGACTTCTCGAACCATGTGCTCGACCGCATCGAAATCAAGGAATGCAACTACAACTGGAAGACCTTTATCGAGGTGTACCTCGAGGACTATCACGTCGAGCCATTCCATCCCGGACTCGGCCAGTTCGTCACGTGCGACGACCTCAGGTGGCAATTCGGCGACTGGTACTCGCTGCAGACCGTCGGCGTGCGGAACAAGCTCGCACGGCCGGGATCGGCGAAGTATGCGCGGTGGCACAAGGCGGTGGTCGATTATTACCGCGGCGAGACTCCGCCGCACGGCGCGATCTGGATGGTCTACTATCCGAACATCATGCTCGAGTGGTATCCGCACGTGCTCATCGTCAGCACGCTGATCCCGCGGGACGTGGAGCGCACGACCAACATCGTCGAGTTCTACTATCCGGAGGACATCGCGCTGTTCGAGCGCGAATTCGTCGAGGCGGAGCAGGCGGCCTACATGGAGACGTCGCACGAGGACGACGAGATTGCCGAGCGCATGGATGCCGGCCGCAGCGCCCTCTACCGGCAGGGCCGCAGCGAGGAGGGCCCGTACCAGTCGCCGATGGAGGACGGCATGCAGCATTTCCATGAATTCCTCCGGCGCGAGCTCGACACGCACGTCACGCAGCCTTGATGTTCACGACGCTCATCGGTACGTCGGATCTCGCCGCGCGACTCGACGATCCGTCGGTCGTCAGCGTCGATGTCCGGCACGACCTCACGCAGCCCGACCACTGGGGCATGTCGCAATTTCGCCTCGGACACATTCCGGGCGCGCGGTTCGCGCATCTTGACCGCGACCTGTCCGCGCCGAAATCCGGCCGCAACGGGCGCCATCCGCTCCCCGATCCTGCGGCCTGCGCCGACGTGTTCGGGCGGCTCGGCATCGACGCGACGAAGCAGGTCGTCGCCTACGACCAGGGTAACGGTGTGTACGCGGCTCGCCTGTGGTGGATGCTGCGCTTGCTCGGGCATGACACCGTCGCGGTGCTCGATGGTGGATTTGCCCAGTGGACGCGCGAAGGACGGCCGGTGACCACCGACGCGCCGGCGTTGGACGCGACCACGTTCGCGCCGCAGCACGTCGCCTCGCCGGTCGACGCGGAGGCGGTCGCCGGCAGTCTCGCCACCCGCTCGTTGCTGCTGGTCGATGCGCGCGCCCGCGAGCGCTTTCGCGGCGACGTCGAGCCGCTCGATCCGGTGGCCGGACACATTCCCGGCGCGATCAACCGCCCCTTTACCGAGAACCTCGATCCTACTGGCAGGTTCAAGCCCGCAGCAATGCTCGCTGCGGAGCTGAAGGCGCTCACGGCGGGCCGGGACCCGGGAGGCATCGTGCATTATTGCGGCTCGGGGGTCACCGCGTGCCACAACCTGCTCGCGATGGACCATGCGGGCCTTTCCGGTGCACGGGTCTATCCGGGCTCCTGGAGCGAGTGGTGCTCAGATCCGGGACGGCCCGTAGCACGTGGCGACGCATAGCATGGACGTCTCAACCGGCTGAGGATGGCGTGATGGCTCCGATCCCCCGACTGCAGAACCGCGTCGCGATCCTGACGGGGGCTGCCCGGGGCATCGGCCTCGCGTGCGCGCGTCGCTTCGCCGACGAAGGCGCCACCGTGGTGCTCGCCGATCGCGACGAGACGGCCGGAGCCGCCGCCGCGGCGTCGATTCCGGGCGCCGAATTCGTGGGCGCCGACGTCTCGCGCAAGGCGGACGTCGATGCCATCGTCTCGCGGGCGCTCGATCGCCACGGTCGCGTGGACCTGCTCGTCAACAACGCTGGCATCACCCATGCCGTGCGATTTCCTCGAACTTGCGGAGGAGGATTTCGACCGGGTGCTCGCAGTGAATCTCAAATCGATGTTCCTTTGCGGCCAGGCGGTGGCGCGCTCGATGGTGAAGCAGGGCGTCCGCGGCGCGATCGTCAACATGTCGTCCACCAATGCCGTCGTCGCGATTGCGAATCAGGTGCCCTATGTCGTCTCGAAGGGCGGCATCAACCAGCTGACGAAGGTGATGGCCGTCGCGCTCGCGCCCCACGGCATCCGCGTGAACGCGATCGGCCCCGGAACGATTCTCACCGAACTGGCGAAGGCCGCGGTGCTCACCGACGATGTCGCGCGCCGGAAGATCCTGTCGCGAACCCCTCTTGGCCGCTGCGGCGAGCCGGAAGAAGTCGCCGCCGTTGCGGCGTTCCTCGCGAGCGACGACGCGTCCTATCTCACCGGCCAGACGATCTATCCCGACGGCGGGCGGCTCGCGCTCAATTACACGATGCCCGTCACCTGAGAGCGAAAGGCGGAAGCACGCGCCCCTGCCAATCAGGGAACGGCGACGCGCGAAGACTTGTCCAATGAACGCGCGCACGGCGCTACAATGGCCGCTGGTCTAGTCGAGGGTCGATCATGTCCACCCATCTCCTCCGGAAGGCTTTGCCGGCCCTGCTGGCGTTTGCGTGCGGGCTCCCGCTCGCGCACGCGGACATCTACACCTGGACCGATGAATCGGGAAGGGTGAACCTCAGCAATCTCGCGCCTCCCGAAGGCGTTAAGGTGACGCGCGTCGTTCGCGAGAGCGCCCCCAAGGTGGCTCCTCCACGCGAGGAGCCGGCCCGCGACGCCTTGCGTGACGCCGAAGTGCAGGTGCTGGCGGAGCGCGTGCGCCAGCTGCAGCACGAGGTCGAGCTTGCGAAGCGGCCGGTGCCGCAGCAGGTCGAGTATCGGGTCATTCCGGCCCCGCCGATCATCCAATATTTTCCGCCGCCGGAAGTTCAATATGTCGCCGCCGCGCCGCCGCAGTACGGCGGGTGCGATTTCGGTTTCGACTGCGGGCTCGGGTGGGGTCCGGGGTTCTATCCTGCCAATTTCGTCGTGGTCGGCACACCGCACAATCGGCGCGGGCATCCCGGTCGGGGTGGTGGCCACATCGCGCCAAGGCAGCCCTTTCCAACTGGCGGCCACACGGCGCCGTGGGCGCCGATCCGTCCACCCGGTGGCACTCGCGGGCATTGAAGCGAGGCTGCCGGAAGGATTTTTCTCGAAGTATCGGACCGGGGCTTCGGTGGCTGCGGAAGCTTCAGTGATCGAGACGCTGCGTCGGATTGGCTGTGTGCTGGCCATGGTGTTCATGGCCGTCATGTCCGCCTCGGCGCAGGCTCCATATCCCAACCGGTCGATACGCATCGTCGTTCCGTATACGGCGGGGACGGGGATCGACATCCTGGCGCGCGTGACGGGCCAGAAGCTCTCTGACCGGCTCAAGGTGCCCGTCGTCGTCGACAACCGCCCGGGCGCGAGCGGCAACATCGGAACCGAGGCCGTGACCAAGGCGTCGCCCGACGGTTATACGCTGCTGATGACCGCGAGCACGCATGTCACCAACGCCGCGCTGCAAGCGAGCGTGCCCTACGATCCGGCCAAGAGCTTCACGCCCATCGGCCCGACCGCCGTCGGGAATCTCGCGCTCGTCGTCCACCCTGCCGTCCCGGCGCGGACGGCGCAGGAGCTGGTCGCGCTGGCAAAGGCAGAGCCGGGCAAGCTCAACTACGCTTCTCCGGGGAGCGGCACGCCGCATCACCTCGCGATGGAGCTCTTCAAGCTGCATTTCAGCGTGGACCTGACGCACGTTCCGTACAAGGGAACCGCGGGTGCCGTCACCGATCTTCTCGGCGGCCAGGTGCAGGTGATGTTCCTGCCGGTCCATGTCGCGCTCGGTCACGCGCAGGCCGGGAAGCTGCGGATGCTCGCCGCCGGCGGCGCCAGTCGCTCACCCGTGACTCCTGACGTGCCGTCGCTGGCCGACGTGGGCGTCAGAGACATCGACGTCGACATCTGGTACGCGATGCTCGCCCCCGCGGGACTGCCGAAGGACCAGGTCGCATTGCTCAACGCGGAGATGAATGCGATTCTCGCCGACCCGGACGTGCGCGAAACCTTGCTGAAGCAGGGCCTCATTCCCACACCCGGCCGACCGGAGGATCTCGCGCGGTTGATCGAAACCGACCTCGACCGGTGGACGAAGATTGTCCGCACCGCCCGTATCAAAGCCGATTGAGCCCGACGGCAATGAAGCTCGACATCTTCACCCACATCTTCCCGCAGAAGTATTACCAGCGGATGCTCGAAGTCGCGCCGAACGGCAAGGACATGCACAAGCGCGTGCGCGAGATTCCGTCGATCGTCGATCTCGGCGCGCGCTTCAAGATCATGGACAAGTTCGGCGACTACGCGCAGGTGATCTGTCTCGGCTCGCCGCCCATCGAAGTATTCGGGCCACCGCCGATCTCGACCGACATGGCGCGCCTCGCCAACGACGGCATGGCCGAGCTCGTGCGCAAGCATCGCGACCGATTTCCCGCTTTCATCGCGTCGCTGCCGATGAACGATCCGCCCGGCTTGCTGAAGGAAGCGAAGCGCGCGGTGCGTGAACTGGGCGCCGTCGGCGTGCAGGTCTTCACGAATGTCCTCGGCAAGCCGCTGACCGCGCCGGAAACGCTGCCGCTCTTCGAGCTCATGGCAAAGCTCGACCTGCCCATCTGGCTCCATCCGGCGCGCGGCGCCGACTTCCCGGACTATCAGAAGGAGAAGAAAAGCCACTACGAGATCTGGTGGACGTTCGGATGGCCCTACGAGACGAGTGTCGCAATGGCGCACATCGTGTTCGAGGGGCTGTTCGACCGCTTCCCGGACCTCAAGCTCATCACCCATCACATGGGCGGGATGATTCCGTATTTCGAAGGGCGCGTCGGCCCCGGCTGGGATCAGCTTGGCCAGCGCACGTCCGACGTCGACTACACGAAGCTCTTGCGCAAGCTCAAGAAGCGTCCGGTGGACTACTTCCGGATGTTCTACGCCGACACGGCGCTCTTCGGTGCGTGGGAGGCCACGAAGTGCGGGCTCCGCTTCTTCGGACCGCAGCGCGTGCTGTTCGCGTCCGACGCGCCGTTCGACCCGGAAAAGGGTTCGATGTATACCCGCACGACGATCGAGATCGTCGACCGGCTCGATCTCTCGCCGGAGGAGCGGCATGCGATCTACGAGGGCAACGCGCGCCGGCTGCTGAAGCTGCAATGACCGGACGGGACGGCGCTAACGGTCGGGCGCCCGGCCGGGAAGCGGCCACTCCGCAAGCGCGCGGTACGACACGCCACCACGCAACGACTCCGAGACGTTCAGGGCGACGCTCTCGACCCGCCACGCGATGGGCGCCGCGAGTTCCGGGTTTGCGGCTTTGCGGCAACGTCGTGCCAGCGTGACATGCGGCTGGAATGCCCGGCGCTCGGTCGGAAACCCGGCGTTCGAGAGCTCGCCGTTCAATTCCCGCACGATCCGCTCAAGCTCCGGCGGCAGCGTGGCGGCGCCCACCCAGGCGATACCGGCGCTGCGGAAAGCACCGACGCGATCGAGCGTCAACGTAAAGGGCGCCGCCGCCGAGCTCGCCGCCAGGCCGATCGCCCGCAACGTCGCGACGCGGCTCGTTGCGACCTCTCCCACGAATGCCAGCGTGAGATGCAGATTCGAGGAGACGGCGGGACGACCGCCGGCCTGCGCGGCGCAGTCGCGCGCGAGCGATGCGAGCGTCGCGCGCACGCTGGCGTCCGGCCACACCGCGAAGAACACCCGCGACGTGTCGTCCTTTGATGGCGGCGTCATGACCTCGTATTTCGTCGCCGGTGCAGCGGTCAGCCGTGCAGCGTGACCCAGCGCAGATCCTACATCGCACGACACTCGAATTCAACGATGGCGACGAGACGTTGCGACGCGACCAGCGCAAGCGTAGTGTTGACGGGATGAGTTGCGCGCTGGGTCGCGGCAGAGGGGAATCACGATTCATGCAGAAAGGCCACATCGGTGCGGTTGTCTCGCTCGCGGGGATGGTGCTGTGCTGGGTCGCGACGGCGCGGGCGGCCGACGCCGTCATCGGCTCGGTATTGGCGGTTCGCGGTTCCGTGTTCGCCGATTCCGGCGCAGGCTCGCAAGCACTGACGACTAACGCGCCCCTCCATCGCGGTGATACGGTCGTCTCCAGCGCAGGCAAGGTGAAGATCGCGCTCAACGACGGCAGTATTGTCTCGGTTGCGGAGAATACCCGCCTCCGACTTGCCGATCATGAAAACACTCCCGGCAGCGTCAAGGCACGGATCAAACTGATCTCCGGTGCCTTGCGCCTGTTCGTCGCGAGGATCACCCCCACCGGCAGGTTCGAAATCGAAACCGAGACGGCGATTGCGGCCGTTCGCGGCACGGACTGGGTGATCGAAGCGACGCCCGAGCGTACCGCCGTCGCCGTCCTCCGCGGCGTGGTCGCGGTTACCGGGCGCGCCGCGCAGGCGCCTGCGACGGTGATGCTTCGCTCCCCCGGACACGGCACCGACGTTCGCGTCGGCAGTGCGCCCACACCCGCGAAGCCATGGGGCGCGTCACGACTGGCGGATCTCCTCGCGCGTGTCGCTTTTGACTAGGGCGTAGGAAATGGGCGCGATGCGCTTGCGTGACCTCCGGCTGTGCGGCCTGGCCTTGGTCACGATGGCGGTATTTGGGTGGGTTCACTTGATCGCCGTCGACGTGCCCTGGCTGCGACGACTCGAACTCGCGGCCCTCGACGCGCAGACCCGATTCCGCGGCCCGCAGAAACCCGGTCCCGAGACGGTCATCGTGATGATCGACGACCGGACCATCGCCGAACTCGGACACTGGCCGCTGCCGCGGCAGAAGGTGGCGGAACTCGTCAGCGCCCTGCATCGGGCGGGAGCCATAGCCATCGGCATCGACATCCTGTTCGCCGACCCCGGACCTTCGGTTGCCGGCGAGAGCGAGACCGCCGCAAGCCCGGGCGACGCCGCGCTCGCGCTGGCGGTAGCCAAGGCGGGCAACGTCATTCTGCCGTTCACTTTCGAGTTTGGCCCGCCACTGGGTCAGACCGTGAAACCATCGCCCACGAGCGCCGCGTATGCGAAGTTGCGAAAGGGCGTCGATTATCGTCCGGTTCCACTCACGCCGACGGCGGTCGTGGTCCCGCTTCCCGTGCTGACCGAGCGCGCGACGCTCGGCCACATGCTGGTGGCCTTCGACGTCGACGGCGCACCCCGTTACGAGTATCCAGCGCTCGCCTACGATGTCGACTACTACCCTTCGATGGCAGTGCGCGTTGCCCAGTTCTACCTGGGCGTCCCGTGGAGCGAGGTCGACCTCGAACTGGGCAAAGGCATTTCGCTCGGGCACGTCTACGTTCCTACCGACCCGCAGACTCGGTTCCTCGTCAACTATCTCGGGCCAGCGGCCACGTTCCCCACTTATTCGCTTTCGCAAGTGCTGCTGGGCGCTGTGCCCGAGTCGGCGTTACGCGATCGGATCGTCCTGGTGGGCGCAGATGCGGTGGGCACGCGCGACACGTTCCAGTCGCCCTTCACTTCGGTGATGCCCGGCGTCGAGCGGCTTGCAACGGTGATCGATTCGATCCTGCACGAGCATTACCTTCGTCGGGTGACGGTCGCCCCATGGCTGGAGGTGGGGGCGATGCTCGCTGCGGCGCTGGTACTGGGCTTTGCGGTATCGCGCCTGTCGCTGGCGGGCGCCTCCGTCGTCGCCGTCGTCCTGGTTGCGGCCTTCGCGACATCGGCGCAGGTGGCGCTCGCGCGCTACGGCCTGTGGCAGGCGAGCGCGGTACCGATCGTTGCGCTCATGGCGACCTTCCTTGCATTGTCTCTCTACCGCCACCGCTTGCTGGCCAACGAGCGACGCCACATCAGCCGCGTCTTCAAGCAATACCTCGCGCCGCAGATGGTCGACCGCCTGGTCAGCACGCAAGGGCTGCCCGCGCTCGGCGGAGAATTGCGCGAGCTCACCATTCTCTTCTGCGACCTGCGCGGCTTCACTGCATTGTCCGAGCGCCTCCCGCCCGATGCGCTGGCCCGCGTCGCCAACGATTTTCTTTCCGCCGCGAGCGAGGCGATCCATGAATATGGAGGCACCGTCGACAAATACATCGGCGATGCGATCATGGCGTTCTGGAACGCGCCTCTCGATCAGCCGGAACATGCGGCGCTTGCCTGCCGCGCCGGGCTGCGTATCCAGGAACGGGTCCGGGCCCTCGAGGAATCGTGGGTTCGCAACGCCGGCACACCGCGCCTCGCAGTCGGTGTGGGCATCAATACGGGGGAATGCTCGGTCGGAAATTTCGGATCGGCCCGTCGCTTCGATTATTCGGCCGTCGGGGATGCGGTCAATGTCGCCGCACGGCTCGAGGGTGAAACGACGACTTACGGTTACGGCATCTTGCTCGGCCCCGAAACCGCGGCCCGAGTGAGCGCTTTCGCCACGCTTCCTCTCGGCCGCGTGCAGCTGCGCGGCCGCAAGGAAGCGCTCGAGATCCATGCTCTCGTCGGCGATGAAAAGCTGCGCGCCACCGCTGCGTTTCGCGAGCTTTACGCCACACACGCGCAATCACGACATCGCGCCTGATTCGCAGCGACGATCGCAAAGCAAAACCGCGCCATCCTCGCGGACGGCGCGGCTTGCCTGGACAACACGCGGTTCAGGCGTTGGCGGCCTTCTTCTCGTTGGCGGCCTTCTTCTTGTCGAAGAACTGCTCATCCTCGGTCGAGTGGCTCAACGCCGTTGTCGAAGATTGGCTGCCCTGCACCGTTGTCGTCACGGCGTCGAAGTAGCCGGTACCGACCTCGCGCTGGTGCCGCACCGCGGTGAAGCCTTTTTCGGCGGCCGCGAACTCGGCCTCCTGCAATTCGACGAATGCGCTCATATTGTTGTTGGCATAGCCGTGCGCGAGATTGAACATCGAATAGTTGAGGCTGTGGAACCCCGCGAGCGTGATGAACTGGAACCGGTAGCCCATCGCCCCCAGCTCGCGCTGGAACCGCGCGATCGTGCCGTCGTCGAGATTCTTCTTCCAGTTGAACGACGGCGAGCAGTTGTACGCGAGCATCTTGCCCGGGTATTCCGCCTGGATCGCCTCGGCGAAACGCTTCGCGAAGTCGAGGTCCGGCTTGCCGGTCTCGCACCAGATCAGGTCCGCGTACGCGGCGTACGCGAGGCCGCGCGACACCGACTGCTCGAATCCCGCGCGCGTCTTGTAGAAGCCTTCGACGGTGCGCTCGCCCGTGCAGAACGGCTTGTCGTTGTCGTCGATGTCGGAGGTCAGCAGATCGGCCGCCTCGGCGTCGGTACGGGCGAGCAGGATCGTCGGCACACCCATGCAGTCGGCGGCGAGCCGCGCCGCGACCAGCTTTTCGACGGCCTCGCGCGTCGGCACGAGCACCTTGCCACCCATGTGTCCGCATTTCTTCACGGCGGCGAGCTGGTCTTCGAAATGGACGCCGGCGGCGCCCGCCTCGATCATCGATTTCATGAGCTCGAAGGCGTTCAGCACGCCGCCGAATCCCGCCTCGGCATCGGCGACGACCGGCGCGAAGAAATCGATGTCGCCCTTCCCTTCCATGTGCTGGATCTGGTCGGCGCGCATGAACGCGTTGTTGATCCGGCGCACGACCAACGGCACCGAGTTGACGGGGTAGAGCGACTGGTCCGGATACATCTCGCCCGCGATGTTCGCGTCGGCCGCAACCTGCCAGCCGGAAAGGTAGATGGCCTTGAGGCCGGCCTTCACCTGCTGCAGCGCCTGATTGCCGGTCATCGCGCCAAGCGTGTTGACGAACGGCTCGTCGTGCATCAGCTTCCACAGCTTTTCGGCGCCGCGGCGCGCAAGCGTGTGCTCGATGTGCACGGAGCCCCGGAGGCGAACGACGTCTTCCGCCGAATAGCCGCGCTTGATGCCTTTCCAGCGCGGATTCTCCGCCCAGTCCTTCTTGAGTCTTGCCGCTTCCAGATCGTAGTTCATCGCCAACTCCCATCATGTGCGTTGCGGCCAATCCGGAAGGCCCGCGCCGGGCGCTCCGGAACCTTGGTCAGCGGCCGGTGCCTGCGCCAACGCGCATGCATCAGTTCCGCAGCGTGAAACGAAAGGCGAGCCCAGCCGCCAGGCGTTCCACTGCACGGACCGGCGAGGATCGCTCGGCCGGTCGGGCGGGCATGGATGGGGGTTGTTGCACCAAGCCCTCATGCAAACGGGACCGAGGTTGGTCGCCGCTTGCTCGTACGTGATGCCAAATTACCAGTGTCGCTGCTAACTGACAAGTGGATTATCGCATTGCAATATACAAATTGTTTCTTTAAATCAAAAGCTTAAAAACAGATTCCGACAGGTGGAATTTAGGGGCCATATTTCTGAGGAGGAACGTGTTGCATCGCGGGACAAAGGCGGGGTGAGTAATCGATTACGAAATCGGCGTACGCGTTCAACTTGTCTGAATACATGGACTATTTTTATATCAATGATGGGCTTGGTGTACGGGAAGGGCCGTTCGCACCGTTCGGAAATCATTTCCATTTTATTGTTGCGAGACTGGTCGCAGCTCATGTCCCCAGGCGGCCAATCCTTGACACTTGAGCCGGACGCTGCAAAGGTTCGCGCCTAGACTCCTAACGTGCTTCCCACCAAGAGAGCAACGTGCGATCCGTTTCCATCCTCGTCGCGGCCGTGGCGTTCCTGCCGATGGCCACTCCTGTCGCGGGACAGGGCGCGCCCAATGCCGGCAGGAATCTCGCCGCCACCTGCGCCAACTGCCACGGCACCAACGGCGTGTCCGCCGGCGAGGTGGTCTCGCTCGCGGGCAAGCCGAAGGACGAGATTGCGCGGAAGATGCAGGACTTCAAGACGGGACGGGTGCCGGGCACGATCATGCCGCAGCTCGCGAAGGGCTACACGGACGAGCAGATCGATCTCGTCGCCGGGTGGTATGCGGCGCAACAAGCGAAGTGAGGCGGGGGCCATGCGGATGCGGCGAAGGGAATTCCTGAAAGCTGTCGGCGCCGCGTCGACGATCGCTGCGATCCCGGGCTGCGCGACGATGGACGGCGCGAGCGGCAAGGTCGTGGTCGTCGGCGGCGGCTATGGCGGCGCGACCGCTGCCAAGTACATCCGCATGTGGGGCGAAGGGCGGATCGACGTGACCGTCGTCGAGCCTTCCACCGAATTCATCTCGTGCCCGCTTTCGAACCTCGTGCTCGGCGGCAGCAAGACGCTCGCCGACATGACGATGAGTTACAACGGCCTCTCGCAACGGCAGGGCGTAAAGCTCGTCCGGGATACGGCAACGGCGATCGACACCGACAAGCGCCGCGTGAAACTCGCGCAGCGGCGCGGAACTGCCGTACGACCGTCTCATCCTCTCACCCGGCGTGGACTTCATGTGGGACAAGGTCCCCGCGCTCGTCAACGCCGCGGCGCAGGAAACGGTGCTGCACGCGTGGAAAGCGGGACCGCAAACCGTCGCGCTCCGCCGCCAGCTCGAGGCGATGCCCGACGGCGGCGTTTACGCGCTGTCGATCCCCCTCGCGCCGTACCGCTGCCCGCCCGGTCCGTACGAGCGCGCCTGCCAGGTCGCGTGGTATTTCAAGCGCGCCAAGCCCAAGTCAAAGGTGCTGATCCTCGACGGCAACGGCGACGTGACGTCGAAGGGACCGCTCTTCAAGAAGGCCTGGGCCGAGGAGTACCAGGGCATCGTCGAATATCGGCCGAACCACGTGCTGACCGATGTCGATGTGGCCTCGCGGACCGCGAAGTTCGACGTGCAGGATAGCGTCCGGGCGAGTGTGCTCAACGTCATCCCGCCGCAGCGCGCGAGCGCGATCGCGCGCACGGCCGGCGTGGTCACGGCGAACGATCGCTGGTGCGATGTCGACTTCGTGACCTTCGAATCGGTCAAGGTGAAGAACGTCCACGTCCTCGGCGACTCGATCCAGCCCGCGACCGGGATGCCCAAGTCGGGTCACATGGCGAACCAGCACGCGAAGGTCTGCGCGGCGGCGGTCGTCGCGCTGCTCTCCGGCCAGGCCCCGGATCCGGCGCCGGTCCTCAACAATACGTGCTACAGCTTCATCACGGACCGGGACGTCGTGCACGTGTGCTCGGTCCACCAGTACGATGCGGAGAAGAAAACCGTGTTGCCCGTGCCGGGCTCGGGGGGATTGTCATCGGCGATGAGCGAGCTCGAAGGCCGGTACGCCTTCAGCTGGGCCAAGAACATCTGGGCCGACATGCTCGCCTAAGATCGTCTGGTGGGGCGCAACAAGCGCAGACAGTGCCATGGGAACGCGGTGAGAGCGCTGGGCTTAGCACCCATGTGCCGGTCGGCTCTGACCGCGTCCCCACGGAATTACCGCAGTATCATAGTGGTGGGTGGCTCGCTTCAACGATTGGCGCGAGCGATCTGCCCTTCGTCAAGGACGCTCATGGGAGCTGACGGCACTGACAATGCACAAACGGTGACAGATCTCCCCCTCGACTGCTACGCCATACTCGGGGTTGGCCCGAATGCCGAGGAAATCGTCATCCACGAGGCGTTCGAGACCTTGGCCCAGAGGTATGACCCGGAGCACTATGCCGGCTCGAAGGATGAAGCGCACCAGAAGCTGTCGAACCTGGCCAGCGCGTACGCGATCCTCTCCGACCCGGTACGGCGTCGAAGGTACGACCTGCGCCGACGCATCGATGCATTGATCGCCCAGCCCTCCGCCAACGACGCGCCGCGGCAGAAAGGCCCGCCGCTTGCCGTCGTGGGCCACTCTAACGTGGCACCAGGGCCACGCCGATATCAGCTTCTGTTGCCCGCGGTGTTGGGAGCCTTGATTGTCGTAGCCGTCGCCGCTGCTTACCAGTATTCAGGACGCCCAAAGGTCGAACAGCAGGGGTCGAGCCCAGCCGCGCCACCGGTCGCTGCCGATGCCAAACCGGCCTCCATAACGCAGCCGACAGCCTCCCCCGCGGAGATCCCGGCGCGACCTTCCGACGCTGGCGCGAGCGGACTGGTCACGCTACCCGCAGATCCGCAGGCTGCGGCAACCCCTCAACAGGAAACGAGGCCGGCGCCGCCAAAACCCCCGGTTGCAAAGAGTTCTCCGGGCAATCGGGCCGGCGACGCATTACCGGCCGCGGTTGCTTCCGAATCGTGCAGCGACGTGGCCACCGTACTTGGGTTGTGCAAACGCAAATCAACCGTCAAGGACAAATGACATGATCGGGAAAACTGATGGCGGCCTTGGTCGCGGCCGGGCTCTTGCTACACGGCACAGCGGCGCTGGCCGCAGCCGAGTACAAGATCGTGACCGCTTCCGCGCGCGGAACCTACATCCAGATCGGACGCAACCTCGCCGAGTTCGTCGCTCCGCAAGCAGATATCGCGCTCGAGGCCCTGCCATCGGCCGGATCGGCGGAAAATGTGCGACGCCTGCGATACGAACCCGGCGTGAAGCTCGCGCTGGTGCAGTCGGACGTGTATCAGGCGTTCCTCGATCAGGCCCAGACCGGGAACAAGGAGGCGCGAGACATGATCCGGCCGCTGCGCGTGATCATGCCGCTCTACAACGAGGAGATCCATTTCATCGTGCGCCAAGACTCTCCGCTGAACTACGTGCACGAAATCAAGGATGCAAAGCTCAACGCCGGCGAGCTCGGAAGCGGCACCGCGCTCACCACGACGACGCTTTATCGGCTGATGTTCAACGCCCCCATTCCAGAAGCGAACGCGAGCTACCTGTCCTACGAGGACGCGCTGGTCAAATTGACGACCGACAAGTCGATCGACGCCGTCGCCTACATCGCGGGCCAGCCCGCGAAGCTGCTGGTCGACATGACGCCCGAGGCGCGAAAGCTCATCAAGCTGCTCAAGTTCGACCCCAGTCAACCGGCAAGTCAGGCGGCGCTCAAGACGTATGTCGCCGCGACCGTGCGCGGCAGCAGTTACCCGAACCTGCTCACCGAGGATCTGCCGGCACTGGCGGTGAAGGCGTACCTCGTGACCTACGATTTCACGCTGCCTGCGACCGAAGGCTATCTGCGCCGCTTCGCGCGATCGCTGTGCCAGAATTTTTCGACGCTGCAGGAAAAGGGCCACCCAAAATGGCGCGAAGTCGAGGTCGCGCTGCCAGACCTCGGTCGCGGATGGCTTTACTATCCGGCTGCGGCCAACGAGCTGCGCGCATGCGTCGTCGGCACGCCCAAGCCGAAGGCCCCGGCCTCCAAGACCTGCTCGCAGCAGGAGCAAATCCTGGGATTGTGCAAAGCAACGTGACGAGTCGAGAACGGCCTTAAACGAAACGGCGCCAGCGGCGCCGTTTCGCTTGAGGCAGTGCGTAGAAAGTCGAGGCTGACCTGCTTTCAGGCGACCGGCTCGGGCTCCTTCGTCTCCTCGAACACGAGCCGGACCTTGCCGTCGTCGTCGACGTCGATTGTCGCCTGACCGCCCCCGACGAGCCGGCCGAAGAGAAGCTCGTCGGCGAGCGCCTTCCGGATCGTGTCCTGGATGAGCCGGGCCATCGGTCGCGCGCCCATCTGCGGGTCGAAGCCCTTCTTGGCGAGGTACGCCTTGAGTTTCGGCGTGAACGTCGGCTCGACCTTCTTCTCGTGGAGCTGGTTCTCGAGCTCGAGCAGGAACTTGTCGACCACTTTCAGAATCACCTCGTGGTCGAGCTGCGAGAACGAGATCGTCGCGTCCAGCCGATTCCTGAACTCCGGCGTGAAGAGCCGCTTGATCTCGGCCATCTCGTCGCCGCTCTCCTTGGAGTTGGTGAAGCCGATCGTGCCGCGGGCGAGCTCGGCGGCGCCGGCGTTGGTCGTCATGATGATCGTGACGTTGCGGAAATCGGCCTTGCGGCCGTTGTTGTCCGTGAGCGTCCCGTGGTCCATTACCTGCAGCAGGATGTTGTAGATGTCCGGGTGCGCTTTTTCGATCTCGTCCATCAAGAGCACGCTGTACGGGTGCTTGGTGATCGCCTCGGTGAGCTGGCCACCCTGGTCGAAGCCGATGTAACCCGGCGGCGCGCCGATCATCCGCGACACCGCGTGCCGCTCCATGTACTCCGACATGTCGAAGCGGATGAGCTCGATGCCGAGGCAATAGGCGAGCTGGCGCGCGACCTCGGTCTTGCCGACGCCCGTCGGACCGCTGAACAGGAAGTTGCCGATGGGCTTCTGCGGATTGCCGAGGCCCGAGCGCGCCATGCGGATTGCGGTGACGAGAGCGTCGATCGCCTTGTCCTGGCCGAACACGACGTTCTTCAAGTCGCGATCGAGCGTCTTCAGCGCGTTGCGGTCATCCGACGTGACGTTGCGCGCGGGGATGCGCGCGATCTTCGCGACGATCTCCTCGATCTCGGTCTTGCTGATCACCTTCTTCTGCTTCGATCGGGGCAGGATCTTCTGCGCGGCGCCGGCCTCGTCGATGACGTCGATCGCCTTGTCCGGCAGATGGCGGTCGTTGATGAATCGCGCGGAGAGCTCGGCCGCGGTCGTGAGCGCCGCGGGCGCGTATTTCACGCCGTGGTGCTGCTCGAAACGCGACTTCAGGCCCTTCAGGATCTCGACGGTCTCCGCGATCGAAGGCTCCGGCACGTCGACCTTCTGGAAGCGCCGCGACAGCGCGTGATCCTTCTCGAAGATCTGCCGGAATTCACCGTAGGTGGTGGCGCCGATGCACTTCATCGCCCCGGTGGAGAGCGCTGGCTTCAGCAGATTGGACGCGTCGAGCGTGCCGCCGGAGGCGGCGCCTGCGCCGATGATCGTGTGGATCTCGTCGATGAACAGAATCGACTTCGGGTTCTCCGCAAGTTGCTTCAACACCGCCTTCAGGCGCTGCTCGAAATCGCCGCGGTATTTCGTGCCGGCAAGGAGCGCGCCCATGTCGAGCGAGTACACCTGGTAGTCGCGCAAGAGCTCGGGGATTTCGCCCTCGTTGATCCGGCGCGCGAGACCCTCGGCGATCGCCGTCTTGCCCACGCCGGCCTCACCGACCAGCAGCGGATTGTTCTTGCGCCGGCGGCACAGCACCTGGATCACGCGCTCGAGCTCGTGCGCCCGGCCGATCAGCGGATCCGTCTTGCCCTGCTTCGCCATCGTGTTGAGGTTGATCGTGTACGCTTCGAGCGCGCCTTGCGCCTCGCTCGCGCCCTCGCTCTCTTCCTTGGCTTCGGCCTTTTCGTGCTTCTGCGGATTCTTGGTGATGCCGTGCGAGATGTAGTTGACGACATCGAGCCGCGTCACCCCGCGCTGGTTCAGGAAGTAGACGGCGTGCGACTCCTTCTCGCCGAAGATCGCGACCAGGACGTTGGCGCCGGTGACTTCCTTCTTGCCGGACGATTGCACATGCAGGATCGCCCGCTGGATCACGCGCTGGAAGCCCTGCGTCGGCTGCGTGTCCGCGTCCGAGTGCGGAGAGAGCCGTGGCGTGTGCTCGCTGATGAAATCGGTGAGCACACCGCGCAGCTCGTCCAGCTCCACTCCGCACGACTTCAGGACCTCCGCGGCCGACGGGTTGTCCAGCATCGCGAGCAGCAGGTGCTCGACGGTGATGAACTCGTGCTGCTTCTGCCGAGCCTCGACAAAAGCCATGTGGAGGGATACTTCCAGTTCCTGCGCGATCATCTCGATTGCCTCTTTCGCCCGCATTCGCCGCGCCGCGGGTTGCGGCGCCGGCGTGCCTCGTTCAAGTCTCCTCCATCGTGCACTGCAGCGGATGCTGATGCCGCCGCGCGAGATCGATCACCTGGTCGACCTTCGTCGTGGCGACTTCGCGCACGTACGTCCCGCATACCCCCATCCCCTCGCGGTGCACCTGCAACATCACTTGCGTGGCCCGTTCCCGGCTCATCGCGAAAACAGTCTGCAACACGACAACGACAAAGTCCATCGGTGTGTAATCGTCGTTCAGCAGCAACACCTTGTACAGCGGCGGCGGCTTGATCCGGATTTTCTCAGCCTCGAGGAGGCCGCCGTCCTGCTGCTGGTTAGCCATTGTCCCCTATTTACGGGCAAACGTTAGATGGGTCTATGTTTGATGATTGCAACAGATTATTCAAGGGGAGCCGGAAATGCGCGCCGTCGGCTTGACGGGCGCGGGGAACCTGCGCGTAATGCTCAATAGACCTGCTGCGGGGTGGGGTTTTCCGCCGGGCGCCCGCGCTGGATGGCAGGGCCCGGTCGTTCCCGCGAGTCCCGTCCGAACGTCGGCTACCCCGCCGCCGCCGGGCGGGTCATCGCCAGCGCGCGTATCGTGTGGGCCACACAGGCGGGAACCGCCCGCGGACGGTTGGGACGCTCGCCCCGGCCGGAGAGTTACATCCGCTCGATCATGGCCTTGCCGAAGCCAGAGCAGGACACCTGGGTCGACCCTGGCATCAGGCGCGCAAAGTCGTAGGTGACAACCTTGTCGGCGATCGCCCGCTCGAGGCTCGCCGTGATCCGGTTCGCCGCTTCCTTCCAGCCCATGTGGACGAGCATCATCTCGGCCGACAGGATTTCCGAGCCGGGATTCACGTAATCCTTGCCCGCGTATTTCGGCGCCGTGCCGTGCGTGGCCTCGAACATCGCAACTGTATCCGACAGGTTCGCGCCCGGCGCAATGCCGATGCCGCCCACCTGCGCGGCGAGCGCGTCGGAGATGTAGTCGCCGTTGAGGTTCAGCGTCGAAATGACGTCATATTCGTCGGGTCGCAGCAGGATCTGCTGGAGGAAGGCGTCGGCGATCACGTCCTTGACCACGATGTCGCGGCTGGTCCTCGGGTTCTTGAACTTGCACCAGGGACCGCCGTCGATCGGCTGCGCGCCGAACTCGCGTTGCGCGATCGCGTAGCTCCAGTCCCGGAAGCCGCCTTCGGTGAATTTCATGATGTTGCCCTTGTGCACGATCGTCACGGATCGGCGATCGTTGTCGATCGCATACTGGATCGCCTTGCGCATGAGCCGCTCGGTGCCCTCGCTTGAGACGGGTTTGATGCCGATTCCCGACGTGGCGGGAAAGCGAATCTTCTTGACGCCCATCTCGTTGATCATGAAATCGATGAGTTTCTTCGCGCCCGCCGACTCGGCCTCCCATTCGATGCCGGCGTAGATGTCCTCGGAATTCTCGCGGAAGATGATCATGTCGATCTTCTGCGGCTCCTTGACCGGGCTCGGCACGCCGGCAAAGTACTTGACCGGGCGCAGGCAGACGTAGAGGTCGAGTTGCTGCCGCAGCGCGACGTTGAGCGAGCGGATGCCGCCGCCGACTGGCGTGGTCAGCGGCCCTTTGATCGACACGACGTAATCCTTGACGATCGCGAGCGTCTCGTCGGGCAGCCACACGTCGGGACCGTACACCTTGGTCGATTTCTCGCCGGCATAGATCTCCATCCAGTGGATCTTGCGCTTACCGCCATAGGCTTTGGCGACCGCCGCGTCGACGACCTCGATCATCACCGGCGTAATATCGAGACCAGTGCCGTCGCCCTCGATGTAAGGAATGATCGGGTTGTCGGGGATGTTGAGGCTAGAATCCTTGTTGACCGTGATCTTCCGGCCGCCGGCCGGGATCTTGACATGCTGATACATGGGTTCTCCTGAAAGGGACGAACGCGCGAAGAGCCCCCGTCCCGGCGACTGCTCGAAATCGAATGCGCCCACGAAGGCTATGCAGCAAACCCTTAATTATCCTGGATTTCGGTGAATCCCGCCACGGTAGGGCGGCGCTCGGAATCGGCCGGGATGCGCATGCTATGATCGCGCGCCGTCCGATTCGCCCCTCTCCTCGCGGTGGCTGCCGTCGGTCCCGACGGCCCGCGAGCCGCGCCGCCCGCGTTGCGTCGCGCCACCCTCACTGTGCGATGATCCGCCGCCTGCTCGCCCGCCTCCTACCCCGACGGAACCGTAACGGAAAGCCCAGGATCTACGGCCCCGCCGACCACCCGATCCGCCGGCATCAGCTGTCGCGCGGGGCGCTCGACGTCACGCGGCGCCTGCACGAGGCCGGGTTCAAGGCCTTCGTCGTCGGCGGCGCAGTGCGCGATCTCCTGCTCGGCATCGAGCCCAAGGATTTCGACATCGCCACCGACGCCCGGCCCGAGGAGGTGAAGCCGCTCTTCCGCCGTGCCTTCATCATCGGACGCCGTTTTCGGCTCGTGCACGTCCATGCCGGCGCCGAAACCATCGAAGTCTCGACGTTTCGCGCCGCGCAGACCGGCGACGACGCAACCGACGAACACGGCCGGCTGCTGTCGGACAACGTGTATGGCTCGCAGATGGAGGACGCGGCGCGGCGCGACTTCACGATCAACGCGCTGTACTTCGACCCGGCCAAGGAGGAAGTGTGGGATTACGTCGGCGGCGTGGCCGACATCCGCGCGCGCCAGCTGAAAGTGATCGGCGCGCCGGTGACCCGCCTGCGCGAGGATCCGGTGCGGATGCTGCGGGCCGTGCGGCTCGCCGCGAAACTCAACGTCGCGATCCATCCGAAGACGGCGGCGCCGATCCCGAAGCTCGCGCCGTTGATGCAGAACGTGCCCGCGGCGCGGCTCTTCGACGAAATGCAGAAGCTCCTGCTTTCGGGCCACGCGGTCGAGACGCTCCGAAGCCTGCGCGCGCACGGCCTCTCGCACGGCCTCCTGCCGCTGATCGACGTGATCCTGGAGCAGCCGCTCGGCCAGCGATTCATCGAGCTCGCGCTCGCCGACACCGATCTTCGTGTGCGCGAGGACCGGGGCGCCTCGCCGGGGTTCCTGTTTGCGACACTCCTCTGGCACGAGGTGCTCGCGACGTGGAAGTCGGCGCGCGCCGGCGGCGGAAAATCCATTCCCGCGCTGTTCGAGGCGATGGACACCGTGCTCGCCCAGCAGGCGAAGAAGATTGCGATCCCGCGCCGGTTCGAGGCGACCATCAAGGAAATCTGGTCGTTGCAACCGCGCTTCGAGCAACGCGCCGGCCAGCGTCCCTACCGGTTGCTCCAGCATCCCCGCTTTCGCGCCGGCTGGGACTTTCTCGACCTTCGCTGCAGGAGCGGCGAGCTCGAAGGTGAGCTCGAGGGACTCGCAACGTGGTGGGATCGTTTCGCGAATGCCGGGACCGACGAGCGCGAGGCGATGTTGAAGCCCGAGGAAAGTCCAAAACGCAAGAGCCGCGCACGAGGGCGCGGGCGCAAGCGCCGCGACGACGCTGGAAGCCGCGCCTCCGGACGGAGAGTCCTGCGCCGGAGTCGACATGACCACCGCCTTCGTCGGCCTCGGCAGCAACCTTTCCCACCCGCGCCGACAACTCGCGCGCGCAGTGCGTGCCATCAGCCGGCTTCCGCGCATGAGCGTGATCGCCGTCTCGCCGGCCTATGCCACCGCGCCGATCGGCTGCGAGACGCCGCAGCCCGACTACGTGAATGCCGTCATCGAGGTCAGAACGACGCTCGGCCCGCGCGCGCTGCTCCACGCGCTGCATTCGATCGAACGCCGCGCGCGAAGGCGGCGCGACCTCGAGCGCCCGGCGCAACGCCGCGCGCACGCTCGATCTCGATCTCCTGCTCTACGGGCGCCGCCGCGTGCGCGTGCCGGGACTCACGGTGCCGCACCCGCGGATGCACCAGCGGGCGTTCGTGCTCCGTCCACTCGTCGACATCGCCGCGGTGGCGACGATTCCCGGACGTGGGCTCGCACGGCGTTTCCTGCGTGGCGTGCGCGACCAGCGCATCGCGCGCACCCGGTCGCATTTGCCTCGCTAGCGCCAGCTCGCCACGGGAGCCGCGATGGATCTCGAGCGTTGCCGTTACGTCGTCGTCGAGGGTCCGATCGGCGCCGGCAAGACCAGCCTCGCCCGCGTGCTCGCGCGTCACGTCGACGGCGAAGAGCTGTTCGAGCGCCCGGAGGACAATCCGTTTCTCGAGCGCTTCTACGGCGACATGGCGCGCTTCGCCCTCGCGACCCAGCTCACGTTCCTGTTCCAGCGCGCCGATCAGTTGTCAGGGGTCGGCCAATTCGACATGTTCCGCCGCCTCACGATCGGCGATTTTCTGCTCGACAAGGATCCGCTGTTCGCGCGACTCACGCTGTCCGATGCCGAATACCGCCTCTACGAGAAGGTCTATTCGCATCTGAAGCCGCAAACGCCCACGCCCGATCTCGTCGTCTACCTGCAGGCGCCCGTCGACACGCTGATCGCGCGCGTGCATCGGCGCGGCGTGGATTTCGAGCGGAAAATATCGGCGCAATACCTGACGGGCCTCGCCGACGCTTACAGCCGGTACTTCTACTCGTTCGAGGCGGCCCCGCTCCTGATCGTAAACAGCGAGCGGCTCAACTTCGTCGACAACCCGGAGCACGTCGAGCTGCTCCTGGCGCGCATCGGCTCGATGCGCGGACGCCGCGAATTCTTCAACCTCGCCACCTGACATGACCACATACCCAGCAGCGCTCCCTCCCGCCGGCGCAGCCGGCGCGTCCGCCGTGACGCTTCCCGTGCTCGCGCGGATGGCGGCCGAGGGGCAGAAGATCGCGATGCTGACCGCGTACGACGCGACCCTCGCCGGGGCCGCCGACCGCGCCGGCGTCGACGTGCTGCTCGTGGGCGATTCGCTCGGCATGGTCGTCCAGGGCCGCGCGTCGACGCTGGCCGTGAGCCTCGACGACGTGCTGTACCACACCCGGTGCGTCGCCGCGGGGCGGGCGCGGGCACTCGTGATCGCCGACCTTCCGTTCGGCACCTACCAGGCGGGGCCGCAGGTCGCGTATGCCGCATCGGCCGCGGCGCTCAAGGCGGGCGCGGCCATGGTAAAGCTCGAAGGCGGAGCATGGCTTGCGCCGACCGTCGAGTTCCTCGCGCTCCGGGGCATTCCCGTCTGCGGACACGTCGGCTTGCAGCCGCAAGCGGTCAACATGCTCGGTGGCTATCGCGTCCAGGGGAAGACACCGGATGCCGCCGCTTCCTTGCTCGCGGACGGTCGCGCGCTCGCCGCGGCGGGCGCCGCGATGCTCGTCGTCGAATGCGTGCCGCGCAGCCTCGGAGAAGCGTTGACGCAAGCCGTAGGAATTCCGGTCATCGGCATCGGCGCCGGCCCGGCGTGCTCGGGACAGGTGCTGGTAATCTACGACGCACTCGGCGTCACCGCGGGTCGACCGGCGCGCTTCGTGCGCAACTTCATGGCCGGCCGCGACAGCATCGAAGCGGCGCTTGCGGCTTACGTGGCCGCAGTGAAGGATGGGTCGTTTCCGGCACCCGAGCACTGCTTTTGAGCGGCTGCTGCCATCCTCATCCGCCGCTTCGACCAACGGCCACCACGACTCTCGCACGGGAAATCGCATGGAAATCGTCCACACCTCCGCGGAACTCGCGGAGCGCCTTGCGCCCTTCAAGCGCGTCGCCTTCGTCCCTACGATGGGCAATCTGCACGACGGCCACCTGTCGCTGTGCAGGATCGCGCGGCAGCACGGCGACGTCGTCGTGACGAGCATCTTCGTCAACCGGCTGCAGTTCGGGCCGAACGAGGACTTCGACCGCTACCCGCGAACGCTCGATGCCGATCGGGCCGGGCTCGAGCGCGAGGGCGTGGACTTGCTGTTCGCACCGATGGAGCACGAGATGTACCCGACACCTCAGGTCTACCGGGTGCAGCCCCCGCCGCTCGCGGAGGAGCTCGAAGGGGCGTCGCGCCCGGGGTTCTTCCACGGCGTGTGCACCGTCGTCCTCAAGCTGTTCCATCTCGTGCAGCCCGATGTCGCCGTCTTCGGCAAGAAGGATCGCCAGCAGCTCAAGATCGTCCGCGGCATGGTCCAGCAGTTCAACATGCGGATCCAGATCGTGCCTGCCGAGACGATTCGCGCGCAGGACGGCCTCGCGCTGTCGTCGCGCAACAATTACTTGTCGCCGGCCGAACGGGCCGAGGCGCCCAACCTGTATCGGGTGCTGCGCGGCATCGCCGACGCGATCGCCGGCGGCCGCACCGATTACGCCAATCTGGAGGCGGCGGGCCGGATGGAGCTCGCGAACCGCGGCTGGAAAGTCGACTATGTCGCGATTCGCCACGGCCTGGCGCTACGCATCCCGCATCCGGAAGGCTACGATCATCCGAACCTGCTGATCGTCCTTGCCGCGGCTACGCTCGGCAATACCCGTCTTATAGATAATGTGGATGTCATCAAAAAAGACGGAGAAGACTGAGATCCGCGCCTATCCCGTGGCCGCCGCGCTGCGCAGCGCCAGTCCGTTGCCGACCACGGCCAGCACCATGCCCGCAGCGGCGACCGGCGTCCATCGATAGCCTTCGAGAAACGTCGACAGCAAAAGCGCGATCACCGGCGTCGCAATGGCGACGTACGACGACGGTCCCGCGCCGACGCGCTTCAACAGCGCGAAGTACGTGACGAATGCCACGACGCTGCCGCACACCGCGAGGTAGGCGAGCGACAGGACATACGGCGGCCTCGCGTCGAAGGTCCATGGCGCGCCACTGACCTGCGCCACCACCGCAGCGAACATCGTGCCGTAGACCATGGTCCACGCGGTGCCGGGAATCGTCGGTATTCCGGCGCGATGGTTGCGCACGGCGATCAGGTTGCCCAACGCGCAGGCGAGCGCCGCGCCCAGCACGAGAACGATGCCGTAAGCCATGCTGCCGCCACGTCCGGCCGCACGGAGCTCCGGCAGGAACAGGAGCGCGACGCCGCTCACGCCGAGCGCTGCTGCGGCGAGCAGGCGCGGCCGCATCGGGACGCCGAAAGCCACACGCATCCCGATCGGCGTCATGAACACGATCGTCGAGTACACGACCGCGACGAGTCCCGACACCACGATGCGCTCGGCCCAGTAGATGAGGTTGTAGTTGACGCAGATCATCAGCAGGCCGAGCCCCGCGAGGAACCCGTGATCGCGCAACGAAAAGCGCAGCGAGCGTCCCGTCGCCACGCAGCCCAGCACGAGCAGCAGCGAGGCCGCGGCGAACCGGTAGGTGACCGATGCCTCCGGCGCCACATTGCCGAGTTGCCAGGTAATCGCGTGCCAGGTCGAGCCCCAGATCAGCGCGGGCACGAGGAACAACGCGGTATTGCTCATGCAGAGCCTGTTGATCGAAGCAGGAGGGAGCCCAGGACTGGCGCGATCCCCTGGCCCGATAGTCTAAACTACGACTCGGGCACGGTCCGCGCGGCGGTTCGTTGCGATCCGTGGTATTTGCGCCCGCAATCGACTCGACTTCATGACGTTGTCCTCCCCTGTCCGTCCGGATGCCGGTGTGGTCCCGCGCCGCTTTGACGCGCGGTGCGCGATCGGTCTCGCGTGTCTCCTGACTGCCCTTGCGCCCGTTCCGGTTTCGGCCGTAGGCATCGGTGCGATCACGCAGCAATCCGCCCTCGGCCAGTCGCTCCGCGTCGTCGTTCCCGTGACGCTGGGCGAAGGCGAAGCAGTGGCGTCCGAATGCTTCAGGATTGCAGCCGCGCAACAGGACGCGGACGGCATCCCGCAACTCCTGTTCGGCCGGGTGAACGTGGAGCGCTCGTCTGCCGGCACCAACCTCGTCATCACCAATCCGCGGCCGGTGAACGATCCCGTCGTGCGGCTCACGATACAGGCCGGCTGCGAATCCGCCGCGGTGCGCCGCGAATACACGCTGTTCATGGATCTGCCGGCGGTCGGGGTCCCGGTCGTTGTCGCCGAAGCCGCGTCGCGCGAGGCCGCCGTCGCGCCACGACCGGCGCCCGCCGCTCGCGAACAGAGGCGCCCGGTCCGGCCCACGGTGCGCTCCTCCACGCGCGCAGCCTCGGCAGCGGGAACGGGAGAGGGCACCGAGGCCTCCCGCAAGGCCGCGCCACCGAAAGGCCGCGCCACCGCGAAAGCGGCGCCGAAACGCCCGCCAGCGGTGGCTGCCGACCAGCCGCGACTTTCGTTGTCCAGCGGCGCCCCTGGTACCGCGACCGGACGCGGTGCGACCACGGCGGACCGCGAAAAGGCACAACAGGAACAAGCGGCCGCGATCGAAACCGAGACGCAGGTCCTGCGCCAGCGCATCGTGGAGCTCACGGCGCTCGTCGAACGCATGCAGCAGGAAGTACGTGCGCAGGAAATCGCGGAGCGGCCGGCCGCGGAAGCGGCGAAGGCCACGCCGCAACAGTCGGCAACGACCCCACCGTCCGAACCGGCGAAAACGGCGCCCGAACCGGCGACGGCCGCATTCGAGCCAGCGAAGGCAGCGCCCGAACCGGCGACGGCGGCACTCGAACCGGCGAAGACGGCGACCGCGAAAGCGCAGAAAACGTCACCGCCCGTGCCGGCCCGCGATTGGTGGGACGACAATGCGGCGCTCATCGCCGCGATTGTCCTGCTGCCGCTGTTGATCGCGGCGGGCCTCCTGTGGAAGCGTCGCCGGGACGCGGCGGAGGACGACCAATGGCGCCCCGGCCGGTCAGCGGCGCCCCGCGCGGACCGGGCGCCGCAAGCACCACAGTCGGTATTGCCCAACCCGACCGCGGGACTCGTGACTCCAAGGTCGGAATCGACGTCGACGATCTCCGGAAAGGAATCTGATAGGGGGCCGCCCGACGATATCGCAGTCGATGCGCTTGCCGTCTCGGAACTGTCGCACGTGACCGAAGAGGCGCGCGTGTTCGCGGCGCTCGGCCACAACGATCGTGCCATCGAGGTGTTGCACGAGCATATCCGGCGGTTGCCGCGGTCGATGCCCGCCGCATGGCTAATGCTGCTGGATCTCTATCACGCGACCGGAAACCGCCCGGAATTTCGTCGGCTCGCCGAGGATTTTCACGTGCACTTCAACGTGCAGACCCCGTTGTGGGAAGCCTTTGCTCCCGAAGAGCCAGGGCTCGGCGGGCTCGATGGTTTTCCGCACGTCGAGGCAACGGTCGTGGAGCTCTGGCGAAAGCCGGGATGCCGCGCCTATCTGGAGCGCCTGCTCTACGACAATCGGGAAGGTCGCAGGAACGGATTTCCGTTGTCGACCTACGCCGACATCCTGTTGCTGGTGCAGGTCCTCGACGCGCCGGAGGACGTCGACATCGACAGGGATCTCGCCAGCGTCGGCAAGCTGGGTCCCGCTCCCGCGGCGCGTTCAGCTCCGCGCGTTCGGCCGTCCGCAACCGCTGCACCAGTGCGCACGCGAAGGCCGATGCCGCCCGACCCCGCGGCCTCCCGGCCGGCGCGACAGCCGATTCGATTCGATATCGAGCCCCCGGTCACCAAGAGCAAGCCGAAAGCGTAGCGCCCGTGATCACCCGCCTTCGAGCGGGATCGGCTCGGGCGGCAGCCGCTCGCCGCGGCGGCTTGCGAGCCACGCGCGAAGCGAGATGACGGCGAGACCGGCCCCGATGCAGCCGATGCCGATCCATTCGCTCGTTGACAGGCGCTCGCCGAAGATCGCCATCGACGAGATGAGCGCAATGACCGGAATGGCGAGCATGTTGAGCGACGCGGTTCCCGCAGTGAGATAACGCAGGATGCCGAACCACAGAACGAACCCGAACCCGGAAGCGAGCGCACCGGTCCACAACAGCAATCCGACGTAGGTCGCGCTCCATCTCGTCTCCGGCAACGGCAGCGCGAGCGGAAGGAGGCACAACGGCAGGATTCCGAGCAGCATTTGCCAGGCGATGAAGTTGAGCATGTCGAAACCCCGCGCGCGCTGGAAGTACTTCATGGCGATCGTCCCGCACGCCCAGCCGAAACCCGAAAGCACGGCCCACGCCTTGGGCTTCAACTCGCCGCGCCACTCCCACGGCTCGACGACCAGCGTAAGCCCGGCGAGCGCGAGGGCGAGCGCGATCCACTGGATGCCGCGCACGCGCTCGCCGAGGACTGGCCAAGCGAGCAGCACCGTCCAGAAAGGCATCGTGAACACCAGCACCGCGGCGCGACCGGCGCCGCCGTCGGCGAGCGCCATCGTGGTGGAGCCCATGTTGACCGTCGTCTGGAAAAACCCGGTGACCGCGACCGCGGCCCACGATTCCGGCAGCATCGGGCGCCGCCGGGCAACGAGGACTGCGAACAGCACCACGATGGCGACCCAGGTGCGCTCGATGTTGTAGACGATCGGATGCGCGCTCGTCAGCGCCTGCTTCATCACGACCCAGTTAGTGCCCCAGAGCAGGGTGAGCACGCCCAGCGCAACGTAGGCGCCGCGTTGGGACCGCACGGAGACATACCGAGCGATCATCGAGGCACCCTTGGCGCTACGCGCCGTCCCTCCGAGAGGGAGCAATTCGCGCTTGGACGGCCCTGCGCGCTCATAGGAGAAAGTCTTCCATCGCCGCCGCCACGCCCGCCGGCTGATCGTGGTGGAGCATGTGACCCGCATTCGCAATCGTCACCATCTTCCCGCGGGGAATGTGCGCGAAGCGGCGCCGAATGGCGGCGAACGTGTCGGTGGCGCCTTCACCTTCCGGATGATCGTCCAGCCACCTCGGGATGTTCGAGTCCGCGGCGGCGATCCACAGCGTCGGCGCTGCGATGTTGCGCCAGATCGCGTACGTTTCCTCGATCCGGTACACCGTCGGGAAGGGCAACCGGTGGCGCGGATCGGAGGCGAGGCGAATCCGCCCGTCCGGCAACGCCTCTGCCCAATGCGCGGCGAGAAAAAGCGCCTTGTCGCGCGTCAGCCGCGGATTGCTCTTCTGCAGCCGGTCCGCGACGGCATCGAAGCTCGCGTACGGGGCGAAGTCCTTGGGCTCGAGAAGCGCGTCGAGCCACTTCGCGAGTTTTTCCGGTGCCGCAGCCGATTCCTCCGCGCGGACCCGAAGCCGTCGAGCGAAATCACGCGGCGCACTCGCGCCGGACGGACGCCGGCGTAGTGCAGCACGACATTGCCTCCGAGGCTGTGCCCGGCGAGATTGACCGATTCGCCGGGCGCGAACGCCTGCACCAGGGCTTCGAGGTCGGCGATGTAATCCGCATACCAGTAACCCTGCGGCTGCCACGCGCTCTTCCCATAGCCGCGAAGGTCCGGCGCGATCACGTACCACTCGCGCGCGAATGCGTCGACGAGAAACTGGAACGACGCCGCCACGTCCATCCAGCCGTGCAGCAGGAAGAGCTTACGGCGCCGCCGTATCGCCCCACGTCAGTACGTGCGCATCGAGGCCGCGCAGCGCCACGCGATGCGAGCGAAACGGCTTCATTCGCGGCGCAGCGAAGTCATCGACCGCGCCCGGCTCGCGCCGCGGCACGTCTCACTTCTTCCGGCACAACGCGAGGCCGTCGGTCCAGCCGGTGCGATAGTTGCCGTCGGCGCCGAAGCGCACGGCGTCCTTGCGCTCCGGACCCGTCGCGCTCGCGCAGCCATCCGCGTAGCCCTGACGATACGGCAGAGGGAACCCCGAGAGGTTGACGGCGGCCGGCGGCGGCTCGACATTCGCCGGGAGCGGTGGCGCCGTCGGCGGCGCCGGAGGGTCGGGTGGTGCCGTGACCGGACCCGTCCCCATCTGCGCGCAGCCGGCTATGGCCAATGCGGTCAACGCGAGCACCAGCGCGACGAGCAACGACCGGGGACGCGCACTTTGCTCTGCAACCGTGGACAGTCGACGCATCGAAGACACGAACGCCCGGTGGTGATCGGAGTAAAATTCTAGCACTCTTCCGAATGCGTTCATGGCCGCGCCCCGTTTCGTTCACTTGCGCCTGCACAGCGAGTACTCGATCGTCGACGGCACGGTGCGCGTCGACGACGGCATCGCCGCGGCCGTCGCCGACGGCATGCCCGCGCTCGCGATCACCGATCTCGCGAACACCTTCGGTCTCGTCAAATTCTATCGCGCCGCTCGCGCGCACGGTGTCAAGCCGATCGTCGGCTGCGACGTCTGGCTGACGCACGACGCGGAACGCGATCAGCCGTTCCGGACGCTGCTTGCTCGCGCAATCGCGCGCCGGATTCCTGCGGCTCGCCGAATGGCTGACGCGCGCCTATCGCACCAACCAGCACCGCGGCCGCGCGGAATTGAAACGGGATTGGCTGCTCGAGGGATCCGACGGGCTGATCGCGCTTTCGGGCGCCCGCGACGGCGAGGTCGGCAGCTCGCTCCTGCAAGGCAATGCCGCGGCGCGGCGAAGGCGGCGCGCGTGTGGGCGGGCCTCTTTCCGGGGCGCTACTACCTCGAAGTGCAGCGCGCGGGCCGCCTCGACGACGATGCGCTCGTGGCCGCGACAGTGAGGCTCGCCGGCGAGTTCGCGCTCCCTGTGGTCGCGACACACCCGGTGCAGTTTCTGCGCCGCGAGGATTATCGCGCGCACGAGGCGCGCGTCTGCATTGCCGGGGGCTTTGTCCTCGCCGATCCGCGCCGGCCCAGGACGTTCACGCCCGAGCAGTATTTCAAGACGCAAGCGGAGATGGCCGCGGCCTTCGCCGACCTTCCCGAGGCGCTTGCCAACTCCGTCGCGATCGCGCAACGGTGCAACGTCACGATCCCGCTGGGCAAGAATTTCCTGCCGGACTTCCCCACGCCGCCGTCCGTCACCCTCGACGACCATCTGCACACCGCGGCCGCGACCGGGCTCGAACGGCGGCTCGCCGTGCTGTACCCGGATCCCGCGACGCGCGATGCGAAGCGTCCCGAGTACATCGCCCGACTCGACTTCGAGACCACGACCATCGTGCAGATGGGGTTCGCCGGCTACTTCCTGATCGTCGCGGACTTCATCAACTGGGCCAAGCACAACGACGTTCCGGTGGGCCCGGGACGCGGTTCCGGGGCAGGCTCGCTCGTCGCCTACGCGCTCGGCATCACCGATCTCGATCCGCTGCGCTACGGACTTCTGTTCGAGCGCTTCCTCAATCCCGAGCGCGTGTCGATGCCGGACTTCGACATTGATTTCTGCCAGGATGGGCGCGACCGCGTGATCGACTACGTGAAGAAGAAGTACGGCGCCGATTCGGTGTCGCAGATCGCGACCTTCGGCACGATGGCCGCGAAGGCGGCGGTCCGCGACGTCGGCCGCGTGCTCGACCTGCCGTACCTTTTCTGCGACGGCATCGCCAAGCTCATCCCGTTCCAGCCCGGCAAGCAGGTCACGCTGCGCGAGGCGCGGGCGATGGAGCCGCTCCTCGCCGAGCGCGAGCAGAAGGAGGAGGAGGTGCGCGAGCTCCTCGCCCTCGCCGAAGCGCTCGAGGGGCTCACTCGCAACGTCGGCATGCACGCCGGCGGCGTGCTGATCGCGCCGGGCAAGCTCACCGATTTCTGCCCGCTGTACACGCAGTCGGGGTCGGACGACGATCGTTTCGCAGTTCGACATGAACGATGTCGCGGCGGTCGGCCTCGTCAAGTTCGACTTCCTTGGCCTCACCACGCTCACGATCCTCGACTGGACGCTGCGCTACGTGAGGCGCCTCGATGCCGCGAGCGAGCTCAGCCTCGAGACGATGCCACTCGACGACAAGGCGACCTATGACCTCTTCAAGGCGGCCAACACGGCGGCGGTGTTCCAGTTCGAATCGCGCGGCATGCGCGATCTCGTCACGCACGCGCCGCCGACGCGCTTCGAGGACATCATCGCGCTGGTCGCGCTCTACCGGCCGGGACCGATGGAGCTCATCCCGACCTATACGGCGCGCAAGACTGGACGCGAGCATTTCGAATATCCGGATCGCCGGCTCGAACCCATCCTCAGCCCCACGTACGGGGTCATGGTGTACCAGGAACAGGTGATGCAGATCGCACAGGTGATCGGCGGCTATACGCTGGGCGCCGCCGACGTCCTGCGCAAGGCGATGGGCAAGAAGGACAAGGAGGAGATGGCGAGGCACCGCGACATTTTCATCGCCGGCGCGGAGAAGAACGGGCTTACGCGGGCCAAGGCGACCACGCTCTTCGACCTGATGGAGAAATTCGCGGGCTACGGCTTCAACAAGTCGCACGCAGCGGCCTACGCGCTGATCGCCTATCAGACGGCGTACCTCAAGGCGCATCATCCGGCGGCGTTCATGGCGGCCAACCTCTCACTCGTGATGGACGACACCGACAAAGTGCGCGCCCTGTACGACGACGCCGTCGCGAACGGCCTCGCGATCCTGCCGCCGGACGTCAACATGTCCAACTACCGCTTCGAGCCCGTCGATCGCGCGACGGATCCGCTACGGGCTCGGCGGAATCAAGGGGACCGGCGAACAAGCCATCGAGGCGATCGTCGCGGCCCGCGAGGCGGGCGGCGCGTTCCGCGACCTCTTCGATTTCTGCCGGCGCGTCGACAAGCGGCATGTCAACCGCCGCGCGGTCGAAGCGCTGATCAGGAGCGGCGCGTTCGATGCGATGGAGCCCCACCGTGCGATGCTCTTCGCTTCGGTCGGCATCGCGCTAAGCGAGGCGGAAAAAGCCGAACGGTCGGCGGCGCAGGTATCGTTCTTCGGCGATTCCAGCGAGGAGGCGGGGCATACGCTCGTCGCCGCCCGCGAATGGACGGAGGCCGAGCGTCTCGTGCACGAGAAGGCCGCGCTGGGGTTCTATCTGTCGGGCCATCCGTACGCCGCGTTCGCGCAGGAGCTGGCGCCGCTCATCCGGTTGCCGCTATCCGAACTGCAGCCGCGAAAGGAGCCGGCTCTGATCGCCGGGATCGTCATGTCGGTCCGCGTCCAGTCCTCGCGGCGCGGCAAGATGGCGATCGTCACGCTGGACGACGGCGGAGCCGCGGTGGAGGTCGTCGTTTACAACGAGATCTACGATGCGGCGAGCAACGCGTTGCGCGAAGACCAGCTCGTCATCTTCGAGGCCAAGATCCTGCAGCGCACGCGGCGACGACGGACAGGCGCAGGGCCTGCGCATCGTGGCGGACGCCGTGCACGATCTTCGCCGCGGTGCGCAAACGCTACGCGAAGGAGCTGCGCCTCGCCTGCAACGGCGGCGCCGACGCCGCGCGGCTCGCGGAAATGCTGACGCCGTTTCGCAGTGGGAGCTGCCCGATCGTCGTCGAATACCGGAACCGCGGCGTCGGCGGCGAGCTCGAGCTCCCCGACGCGTGGCGGGTACGTCTCGAAGATCCGTTGCTCAACCGCTTGAAGGATTGGCTCACTCCGGAAAACGTCAGGGTGATCTATTAGCGGTCGCGCGCGGAGCAGGCTGGCTGCCGCGCCGCGGCGCTGCTGGCGTCACCGCGATTTTCTGCTGCTGTGGAGCGCGCAGGGCGTCTCGGCCGTCGGCTCGCGGATCACGCGCACGGCGTTGCCGATCGCGGCGATCGTTACCGTGGGAGCCGGCGCGTTCGATCTCGGCCTGCTCACGGTCGCGCTGACGCTCCCCGGCGCCATCCTCGCGTGGTTCGGGGGCGGCATCGTCGATCGCCGCCGCCGCCGGCCGCTGATGATCGGCGCCGATCTCGTGCGCGCCGTGGCGCTGCTCGTCGATTCCGTTCGCCGCGATTGCGGGCCGCGTCACGCTGCCGTTGCTCTATCGCCGTCGCCGTCGTCACCGGCATCGCAACGTGCTGTATCACCTCGCCGACCACGTGTTCATCACCGACCTCGTCGCCAGGAAACGCCTGCTCGATGCCAACGGGAAACGCGAGGCCGTCGACGCCGTGGCGGAGATTTCCGGGCCAGCGCTGGGCGGCGCGCTGGTCGCCTGGCTGACGGCGCCCATCGCCATCGCGGCCGATGCCGCTCACCTTCGTCGCGTCGGCGCTGTTGCTCGCGAAAATCGGGAAGCGCGAAACGATCGTGCCGCCTTCGGCCACGACGTCGTTCGTCGATGACGTCCGCACGGGAATCCGCGTGGTCTGGCGCAATGCCACGGTCCGCGCGCTGTTCCTCGCGACCGCAACGCTCACGTTCTGCATGAGCTTCATGGCGTCGCTCTACACGCTGTTCGCGCTGTCCGATCTCGGCTTGAGCCCCGCGGAGCTCGGCGTGACGATCGGCTGCGGGGGCATCGGCGGCCTTGCCGGCGCCGCGCTCGCGCGGCCGGCCGCGGTGCGCTGGGGCGCGCGCCGCACGCTGATCGGCGCGCTCGTGGCCGGCGGCCTGGTCCAGGTGCTGATCCCGCTGGCTCCCGCGGTTCCCGCTATCGCGATGACATTCCTGATCGTGACGCAAATCATCGGCGACGGCGCGCTCACCGTCTACCTGATCAACGAAACGACGCTGCGCCAACGGTTGTTGCCCGCCGACGCTCTAGGCCGGGCCGCGGCCACCTGGCAGGTCGCCACCGGGCTCCTGACGCCCGCCGGCGCGCTCGCGGGCGCGGCGCTTGCCGAGACCATCGGCATGCGGCCTACGCTGTGGATGCTCGCGATCGGCATCGCGCTCGCCGCCGCGTGGCTCGTTGCCTCCCGTCGCGCGATCCCCGGAAAGGATCTGGTGGCGCCCGCAGTGTGATCCGACTCGCGATGCGTTCCGGTCGCGCGGAGCGCATCGGCTAGAATCCTCCACCCATCCGCTTCCGGAGCCGCCATGTCGATCGATCGTCCGCTTCCCGCCCGCATGCGTTACATCGCCGCGCGCGAGCCGGGCCCGCCCGACGTGCTCGCGATCGCGGAGGGCCCGCTGCCGCAGCTCAACGACGGCGAGGTGCTGATCGAGGTGAGCCATGCCGGCGTCAACCGGCCGGATTGCGCGCAACGCGCGGGAACGTATCCGCCACCGCCCGACGCCTCGCCCATCATCGGTCTCGAAGTCGCCGGCACCATCGTCGCCTGCGGCGCGGGTGTCACTTCGTGGCGAGCGGGCGATGCCGTCTGCGCGCTTACGCCGGGCGGCGGCTATGCCGAGTACTGCACGACGCCCGCCGGCTTCTGCCTGCCGATACCCGCGGGCCTCACGTCGCTCGAGGCCGCGAGCCTCCCCGAAAACTACTTCACGGTGTGGAACAACCTCATCGAACGCGGCCGACTCGCGCGCGGGGAGAAGGCGCTGATCCACGGAGGCTCGAGCGGCATCGGCCTCGCCGCGATTCAGCTGGCGAAGCAGAGGGGCGCGACGGTCTTCACGACTGCGGGTAGCGACGACAAGACCGCTTTCTGCCGGTCGCTCGGCGCCGATCACGCAATCAACTATCGCACGCAGGACTTCGTCGCCGAGGTCGCGCGGATCACCGGCAAGACGGGTGTAGACGTCATCCTCGACATGGTTGGCGGCGACTACATCGAGAAGAACCTGAAGTGCCTCGCGCTCGAAGGCCGGCTCGTCATGATCGCCTTTCTGCACGGCGGCCGCGTCGAGATCGACTGGCGACATATCATGATGCGGCGCCTGACCGTCACGGGCTCGACGCTGCGCGCGAGCCCCTCCGAGCGCAAATTCGCGCTGGCGAAAGCGCTGCTCGAAAACGTCTGGCCGATACTCGAGAGCGGGAATCTAAAGACCGTTGTCCATCGCGTTTTCCCGCTGGCCGAGGCAGCCGCCGCGCATGCGCTGATGGAGTCCTCGCAGCATGTCGGCAAGATCATGCTGGCGGTGGGAGGAGACGCTCGCTAGTACGTCGCGCGCCCGCCCGACGCGTCGAACACCGCGCCGGTGGAGAACGAGCAATCCTCGCTCGCGAGCCACGCGACCAGGGCCGCAATCTCGTCGACGGCGCCGAAGCGTCCCATCGGGATTTTCGACAGCATGAAGTCGATGTGCTGTTGCGTCATCTGGTCGAAGATCGCCGTGCGCACCGCCGCGGGCGTCACGCAGTTGACGCGGATGCCTGTTCTGGCGAGCTCCTTGCCAAGGGATTTGGTGAGACCGATCACCGCGGCCTTCGACGTGCTGTACGCCGAAGCGTTGGGATTGCCTTCCTTGCCCGCGACCGACGCAATGTTGACGATCCGGCCGTATTCGTTCTTCAGCATCACGGGCACGACCGCGCGATTGCAGTAGAAAAGGCCGTTGAGATTGACGTCGATGACCTGCCGCCACGCGTCCACCGGATACTCCCACGTCGGCGCATTCGGGCCGGTGATGCCGGCCGAGCACACGAGCACATCGATTCGTCCGAGAGCGTCCGCCGTGGCGCCGGCCGCGCGCACAACTGCATCGGCATCGGCGACATCCAGCGCGTGCGTTACTTTGACCCCGGCGATCGCCGCCTTCGCGGCCGCGAGCGCGGTCGTATCCCGATCCCAAAGCGCGATCGTGGCGCCGCTCGCCGCGAGCCGCTGCGCGACCGCCAAGCCGATGCCGGCGGCGCCGCCGGTGATCACGGCCGTTCTCCTCTTGAAATCCAGTTCGTTCATCGCGTTATCGCCCGTTATCTTATGATCAGCACGAGATTGATGAAGAGCAGCAGGATGCCGATCACGGCGACGACCGACACCACCGCGGTGAGGGCATTCCTGGTCTGGCCCTGGAATACCGCGAATTCGTCGGCAAGCTCGGCGACCTGGTCGTTGCTCGAAAGCGAACCGGCCATCGCGCGATCCTCCGCGAACGCCGGGCGTTCCGGCACATCGGGAACGCTGATCGGCAGGATAACGGAAAAGTTCGTCACCTGCAGCGTCCGACATCGCTTGTTGTCCCAGAATTTCGTCCTGACGCCAGCGCGAATGGCATAGCCCATGCCGCGCGTCTCGCGCGCCGAAATGCGGTCGCCGGCGTGCACGAAGAACTTGGTCGGAAGCCGCCCGGAGATGGCGATCTTCAGCAGCGCGTCGAACTTCGCCGCGGACATCGAGATGTTGATCTGGAAATTGGCGTGGCTCCGCTCGTCGCCGTCGCCCACCGCAGGTACGAAGACGATCGATCCGACCGCCTTGTTCTCGTTGCGCCCCCGCTCCTCCTTGCGCTCGCGGATGCGCAGGGACCCGGTCGCGGATTCGAGCCTGCCTCCCGCTGCGAGCGCGACCGTCTCGCCCGTGGCGACCACGACCCGCATGACGAGAATACTTTCGCGCCCCTGCTCGATGACGAGGCGCGCCTGGGTCGGCTTGAAGGCGACGACCGGCATCGCTAGCCGGCGCTTCCGCGATCAGGGAGTCGCGCGCGCGCACCCCGGCAAGCCCGATAACGGCGACGGACTCCTCCCTGAAGGGACCTGCTCGTTCCCACTTGTTTTGTCACTTCGCCGAGCACCGAATTTTCGGTGCGCGCCCCCCGGCGCGTTAACGGGTGCCGGCAGTAGGAATTGAACCCACGACCAACGGTTTACAAAACCGCTGCTCTACCAACTGAGCTATGCCGGCGCAAGCTGGGATTTTACTCGCGCCGACGCCATCAAAGCGAAATTCGGCGACGTTGCGTCGCCTGCGCTTCGAACGCCTCGGCGGGGCCGAGAGGAGCGTTCAACTCGTACACCACAACTCTATGGGTCGACGCTACTTGATGATCTGCAGATGCGGAGGACGAGTCTTTGTCTTGCCCCTGCCCTTCGCGGGTTCGGGTTGCCGCACGTCACGCTCCCGGGTCGCGCCGATCTCGGTATCTGCCGGCGCCGTGGCGGATGCGAGCGAGCTGACGGGATCGCGCGCGATCGTGAATGCAAAACCGTACCCCGTCTCCTTGGCGAACACGCCGGCGACGGCGGACATCGGCACCGAGACTTCCTGCGACGTGCCGGAAAAGCGCGCGGAAAAACGCACGCCGTGGTTGTCGATCGTAAGGTGGCGCGTGGCCGAGGGGCTGACGTTGAGCACTATCTCGCCGTTCTTGACGTACGGCGCCGGCACGCGCGTCTGCGCGTTCACCTTGACGTTGAGGTAAGGCGTGAGGCCATTGTCCGAGCACCATTCGCAGATGGCGCGGACAAGGTAGGGCTTGGCTGACTGCTCGGACATGTGATCAGGATATTCGCGCCGCACCGCTCCGGTCAAGGACCCGCCCCGGGGGTGACGTCACTTTCTCATGCCGCGCTCGGCGGAGGTCATCGCCTCGGAGAACGCGGGCCGGGCGAACAGCCGTTCCGCATACTTGAGGAGCGGCATCGCCTGCTTCGGCATCTGGATGCCGTAATAGTCGAGCCGCCACAGGAGCGGCGTGATCGCGACGTCGAGCATCGAATACTCCTCGCCCAGCATGTGCTTGTGCTTCGCGAACACCGGGGCGATCTGCATCAGGCTGTCGCGGACGTGACCGCGCGCCTTTTCGATCTGCTTCTGGTTGTTGCCCTCCAGCGCGTCGATATGGCAGAACAGCTCCTTTTCGAAGCGGTGCAGGAACAACCGGGCGCGGGCGCGCATCACGGGATCGGCCGGCATGAGCTGCGGATGCGGAAAGCGCTCGTCGATGTACTCGTTGATGATGTTCGACTCATGCAGGACGAGGTCGCGTTCGACCAGCACGGGAACCTGATTGTACGGATTCATCACCGCGAGGTCCTCGGGCTTGTGGTCGAGGTCGACATCGATGATCTGGAAATCCATGCCCTTCTCGTGCAGCACGATGCGGCAGCGCTGGCTGAAAGGGTCGGTGGTCCCGGAATAAAGCGTCATCATGGGTAGGTTCTCCTCGCGCGGAGCAAAAGTGCCGCGCGGTTTGGGGGCATCGGGGCCGGAAGACAACGGGGACATGCGGAGCAACCCAGGTTAAGCGCGGCGGTGAGGCCGTGCGGACGGCGCTGCTTCAGTGAACGTCCTTCCAGTACTCGCGTTTCATCCAGTACGCAAAAACGAACAGCACGCCGAGGTAAAGGAGCACGACGAGGCCGAGCCTCGTTCGCTGATTCTTGCCAGGCTCGCCCATGTAATCGAGAAAATTGACGAGATCGGCGACGGTGCGCTGGTACTCGACCGGGCTCAATGTGCCGGGCGACCCGGCGGCGATCGTCTGCACAACGTAGGTGTGGTTCTTGCCGGGGCCGAGCACGACGATCCCTTTGGCCGCCAGCGCCGCGGCCTTCGCCTCGTCGTGGTCCTTGAATTCCGTAGTGACGAGCCGGTTCGTGCCGGAAAGCTCGGCGAGCACGTGCGGCATCGCGACGTTCGGAAAAATGAGATTGTTCCAGCCGGACGGAGCGGCGTCGTCCTTGTAGAAGGCGAGAAAGTAGTTGTAGAGCCAATCCGCACCACGCACCCGGGCTTCGACGGTGAGGTCCGGCGGCGTGACCCCGAACCAGGCTTTCGCGTCCGCCGGCCGCATCGCGACGTTCATCGTTTCGCCGATCTTGTCGGTCGCGAACATCAGGTTGTCGCGAATCTGCGCCTCGGTCAGCCCGAGATCCGTCAGCCGGTTGTAGCGCATGTACTTCGCGGTGTGGCAGTTGAGGCAGTAATTGACGAAGGTCCGCGCGCCGCGCTGCTGCGACGCGAGGTCGAGGCGATTGATGGGCGCGGGCTCCATCCGGGTATCGGCGCCGCCCGACGCCAGCGCGGCGCCGGACACCGCGAAGCAAAGCGCAGCGAGCAGAACCCTGCAACAACGCATGTCCATCATCCGGTGACCCTATCCGGCACCGGCTTCGTCTTGTCGCGGGCGGTATACCAGGGCATCAGCACGAAAAACAGGAAATAGCTGACCGTGAGCACGCGGGCGACGACGGTCGCGCAATCGGCGGCACCCAGCAGCGGCCAGCCTTCGGGGAACTGACCCCAGATCGTGATGGGGACCACGCCCAGGTAACCCAGGATCAGGAAGCTCACGACGAACACCGCAAGCCATACCTTGTAGGTCGTCCCGCGATAGCGTATCGACTTGACCGCGCCGCGGTCGAGCCAGGGTAGGGCGAAGAAGATGACGACCGACGCACCCATCACGAGGACACCCCAGAACTGGCTGCCGAGGAACGACGGCACCGCGCGGAGCATCGCGTAGTACGGCGTGAAATACCAGACGGGCGCAATGTGTTCGGGTGTCTTCAAGGGATCGGCGGGAATGAAGTTGTTCGCCTCGAGAAAATAGCCGCCCATGTCGGGCACGAAGAACATGATGGCCGAGAACACGGCCAGGAAAACGATGACGCCGACGATGTCCTTGACCGTGTAATAGGGATGCGAATAGATGCCGTCCAGCGGCAGGCCGGTGACGGGATCCTTCGGTTGCTTCTTGATTTCGATGCCGTCCGGATTGTTGGACCCCGTCTCGTGGAGCGCCATCAGGTGCGCGGCGACCAGTCCGATCAGCACCAGCGGCACCGCAACCACATGGAACGCGAAGAACCGGTTGAGCGTGATGTCGGAGATCGTGTAGTCGCCGCGAATCCAGATGCCCAGGTCCTCGCCGATGATCGGCACCGCCGAGAACAGGTTGACGATCACCTGCGCGCCCCAGTACGACATCTGACCCCACGGCAGGAGGTAGCCGAAAAACGCTTCGGCCATCAGGCAGAGATAGATGAGGCAGCCGAATATCCAGGTGAGCTCGCGCGGCTTCCGGTAGCTGCCGTACATCAGCCCGCGGAACATGTGCAGGTACACGACGATGAAGAACATCGACGCGCCGGTCGAATGCATGTAGCGGATGAGCCAGCCCCACGACACGTCGCGCATGATGTACTCGATCGACTCGAACGCCTTCGTCGCGTCGGGCTTGTAGCTCATCGTGAGGAAGATGCCGGTGACGATCTGGATGACCAGCGCGAACGCGGCGAGCGAGCCGAAGTAGTACCAGAAATTGAAATTCTTCGGCGCGACGTACTTGCCCCACTGGGATTCCCAGAGCGCGGTCAGCGGAAAGCGGTCGTCGATCCAGGTCAGGAGCTTTTGCATGGCCGTGGGTCCCTTACGCCGACTTGCCGGGTTCGCCGATGAGAATCTTGGTGTCCGTCACGTACTTGTGCGGCGGCACCGGCAGGTTCGTGGGCGCCGGCACGCCGGAATAGACGCGGCCCGCGAGGTCGAACTTGCTCTGGTGGCAGGGGCAGAAAAAGCCTCCGAGCCAATCGGGTCCGAGGTCCGCCGGCGCGATCTCGGGCCGGTACGTGGGCGAGCAGCCGAGGTGCGTGCAGATGCCGACCATGACGAGCACGTTGTCCTTGATCGAGCGGTGCTCGTTCTTGCAGTCGCCGGGCTGCTGCGAGACGTTGGAATTCGGGTCCGCGAGCCGCGGATCGAGCTTCGGCAGCGACGCCAGCATCGGGGACGTGCGATTGATGATCCAGACCACCTTGCCGCGCCATTCGACGTCGATCTTCTGTCCGGGCTCGAGCTTGCTGATGTCGACTTCGACCGGCGCGCCGGCCGCTTTCGCCCGCTCGCTCGGAAAAAACGACATCACGAACGGCGTCGCCACCGCCACGGCGCCGATACCGCCGACCACACCCGTCGCGCCGACGAGGAAGCGGCGCTTCCCTTCGTTCACAATTGCTTCCGCCATGACAACCCTGCCCCCCGTTGTTGCCTGCCGGCCGCTTGGCCGTTGGCGCCAGGCTGAAACCCGCACCGAATGGCAAACCCGTCGATTATAAGGGATTTGCCGCTTCCGCCGGAAGCCCGCCGGCCATCCACCGACGGAATACGGGTCGCAATCAACGGGTTGCGGCACCCTGCTGCGGCTTTGGACTCGGGCCGGGATCCCCCGGTGCCGCGGCCCTTCTGCCGGAAGCCTGCGCGATTGCGCAGCGCAGCATCTGTCTATAATTGGCCAAATCCCCGTTCCCGAGGTCTACCTTGCTGCGTCGCGTCTGGCTTGTCTTTGCGCAGGCTTGCACACTGTGTCTTGCCGCGCTGTTCGTCGTCACGACGCTGCGGCCGGATCTCGTCTCCCGCAGCAACGACAAATCCGGCCAAGTCGTGCTGCTGCAGGAGACCTCGACGCCGGTCATTACACCGGCCATCGCGAGTTTCTCCGATGCCGCGAAGAAGGCGATGCCCTCGGTCGTGGGCATCTACACGAGCAAGGAAATGCGGCAGCGCTCCCCGCTCGCCGACGATCCGCTGCTGCGCAGGTACTTTCCCGACCTCGCGGAGCGGCTGCCGCGGCAGCGTGCCACGAGTCTCGGCTCCGGCGTGATCGTTTCGCCCGAAGGTTACGTGCTGACCAACAATCACGTGATCGACGGCGCCGACGACATCCAGCTCGTGCTCGCCGACGGACGAAGGGTCGCGCGCGCGGGTGCGGGGAGCCGACCCCGAATCGGATCTCGCCGTGCTGAAGGCCGACGGCGACAACTTCCCCGCCATCACGTTCGGCGCGCTCGACCGCGTGCAGGTAGGGGACTTCGTGCTGGCGATCGGCAATCCCTTCGGCTTCGGCAACACCGTGACACTCGGAATCGTCAGCGCGCTGGGCCGCAACCACCTCGGCATCAATCGCTTCGAAGATTTCATCCAGACCGACGCGGCGATCAATCCGGGCAACTCCGGTGGCGCCCTCGTCGACACGGCCGGCAACCTCATCGGCATCAACAGCACCATCTTCTCGCAATCGGGCGGCTCGCTCGGCATCGGATTCGCGATCCCCGTTTCACTCGCGCGAACCGTGCTCGAGCAGATCATCAAGGACGGCGCCGTGACGCGCGGCTGGCTCGGACTCGAGCCGCAGGACATGACCGCGGAGGTCGCCCGGCTGCTCGCGCTGGACAACGTCTCCGGCGTGCTGATCCGCGGCATCGTCAGGAACGGTCCGGCCGAACGCGCCGGAATCCTGGTGCGCGACGTCGTGCTCGAAATCGACGGCAAGCCGACCCGCGACACCACGGCATTGCTGGCGCGAATCGCGGAGCTGCCGCCCGGCAGCACGGTCACGGTCAAGGTCTGGCGCGAGCGCAAGCTTGCAGGCGTCGACGTCACCGTCGGCCGCCGGCCCACGGCCGCCGTAGCGTCGTCGCCGCTATCTCGACGCGTCGCGATTGCGCCGCGGCGTCGTCGGCGACGGGCGGCACGAAGAAGCGCGCCATCAGCATCCCGAACTCGTACAGCAGCCACAACGGCACGGCCAGCAGCAACTGCGAGACGACGTCCGGCGGAGTGAAAATCGCGCCCATCACGAACGCGCCCACGATCACGTACGAGCGGATCGCCCGGAGCTGCTCGAGCGTGACCATGCGCATGCGGACCAGCACGATCACGACGACCGGCACCTCGAACGTGAGCCCGAACGCGATGAACATCGTCAGCACGAACGATAGATACTTGTCGATGTCGGTCATCATCGTGACGCCTTCCGGGGCGTAGGCGGCGAAGAAGCCGAACGCGATCGGGAAGACGAGGAAATAGGCGAACGACATTCCGATGAGGAAGAACACGAAGCTCGACACGATCACCGGCAGCGCCAGCCGTTTTTCGTGCTGGTAGAGTCCCGGCGCCACGAAGGCCCACACCTGCCACAGCACGTAAGGGAGCGCCAGCAGGAACGCCGCCATCAGCGTGACCTTGAGCGGCACGAAGAACGTGCCGGTGACGTCCGTCGCGATCATGGTCGCGCCTGTCGGCAGCACCCGCAGGAGCGGAGCGGCGAGGGCCGCATAGATGTCCTTGGCCCACGGAAACAGGCACAGCAACACCACGAGGACCGCGCCGATCGCCCGGACTAGGCGCGTGCGGAGCTCGACCAGGTGCGAGAGAAATGTTTCCTGCGGGCCGTCGGTGCCGCATTCGGGTTGCTCATCGCCGAGGGCGTTCGTCAGCCACGCTCGAAGCCCGGCAGCGACTCCTGCCTCGGCGCGTCCCGGGCCGCGGGTTCCGCGGCGGGTGCTCCTTGCGGTACCCCGGAGGCGGCAGCCGCGACAGCCGTGCTGCCTCCGGCTGCCGGGGCGCTTTCGGCGGCGGGCGGGGCGTTCCCGCCGGCGGCCGCGGCATTGAGGTTCGCTTCGACGGCGCGGACGTTGGCCTCCACTTCCTGCGCCGAGGTGCTGAGCGACGACTCGAATTCGGATGCCGCGGTCTTCACCTCCGCCTGCATCTTCTTCAATTCCTCGAGCTCCAGCTCGCGGTTGATGTCCGCCTTCACGTCGGAGACGTAGCGCTGCAGCCGGCCGAACAGATGGCCGAGCGTGCGCGCGGTCTTCGGCAGCTTCTCGGGACCGAGCACGATCAGCGCGACGACCGCGATGACCATGATCTCGCTTAAGCCGACGTCGAACATTGGGCTATGGCATCGGGCGTCCGGACGAGGCGCCGGTCAGCGCCCGGCACCCGGCGTTCAACCCTGCTGCGTCCGCTCCTTCTTGACCTCGCCTTCGATGGTCGCACCGCCGATCTTCGCCGCCGGCGCGTCGGCTTCCTTCGCCGCGCCGCGGCATCCTCGCCGCTTTTGACGCCTTCCTTGAAGCCCTTCACCGCGCCGCCCAGATCCTGGCCGATATTGCGCAACTTCTTCGTGCCGAAGATCAGCAGGACAACCACCAATACGATCAGCCAGTGCCAGATGCTCATGGATCCCATGCGATTCTCCTTAGGTCAGTCGGGGTTGCGCGCCAACATGACACCGAGCGGCTTCGGTCCGCCGATCACGTGCACATGGAGGTGCATGACATCCTGCCGCCCGATCCGGCCGGTATTCACGATCGTTCGATAACCCTCCGTCGACCCTTGCTCGCGCGCGAGGCGCCCTGTCAATGCCATGATCCGTCCCAGCACGCCGGCGTCGTCGGCCGTGGCGTCGGCGAGGGAGGCGATGTGCCGCTTCGGGATCAGCATGAAATGCACCGCCGCCAGCGGATTGATGTCGTGGAAGGCGAGGATTTCGTCGTCCTCGTAGACCTTCCGCGACGGGATCTCGCCCCGCACGATCTTGCAGAAAATGCAGTCCTGCACCGTTCATTCTCCGTGTTTCGGCAGCCGCCGTACGCTGATCCGTCCGCGGCTCGCGCCATCAGGTATTCCGCGCGGCCTTTTCGGCGATTCCCGAGGTACCTTCGCGCCGCGCGAGCTCCGCGCGCACGTCGTCCGGACCAAGCCCGTGCCGTTCGAGCAGCACGAGGCAGTGAAACCACAGATCCGCGATTTCGGCGGTGATCCGCAGTTTATCACCGTCCTTCGCCGCCATGACTGTCTCGGTCGCCTCCTCGCCGATCTTCTTCAGGATCGCGTCGTCGCCTTTCGCCAGCAGCGCCGCCACATACGAGGTTGCCGGGTCGGCGCTGCGGCGCGATGCGATCGAAGCCGCCAGCGGTCGAGGATGTCGCCGCGCGCAGCGGCCGGCTCAGTCATGGCCGTAGATCTCCCGCGGATCCTTCACCACCGGTTCGACCTCCACCCAGCGATCGTCTTCCAGCCGCTGGAAAAAGCAGCGCTCGCGCCCGGTGTGGCAGGCGATGCCGCCGACCTGCTCGACCAGGAGAAGGATCGCGTCGCTGTCGCAATCGAGCCGAATCTCCTGCACCTTCTGCACATGGCCCGATGTTTCGCCCTTGCGCCACAGCTGGCGACGGGAGCGCGACCAGTAATGCGCCTCGCCGGTCGCCGCGGTTCGCGTGAGCGCCTCGCGGTTCATCCAGGCCAGCGTCAGCACCCTGCCGGACGCCGCGTCCTGCGCGATGGCCGCGACAAGGCCGTCGTCCGCCCATTTCACCGTTCTATCCAATCCATGTCGAGGATCGGTCGCAGTAAGAGTCGCAAGTCGAGGTTCATGCGCGTCAGCCGGCGTGCCAGGCGCCGACTCGCACGACCGGTCGCATTGCCGCTCGCAGCGCTCGCGCACCTCGATCCCCGCCGCCGCCAGCGCGGCTTTCGCCTCGCCGATCGTGAATTCGCCGTAATGGAAGATCGACGCGGCAAGCACCGCGTCGGCGCCCCCTTGCACGATGCCGTCGACCAGATCGGAGAGCGATCCCACGCCGCCCGAGGCGATCACCGGGACGTCGACCGCATCCACGACCGCGCGCGTGAGCGCGAGATCGAAGCCGGAGCGCGCGCCGTCGCGATCCATGCTGGTCAGCAGGATTTCGCCGGCGCCGCGGCGACGCGACTTCGCGCGCCCATGCCACGGCATCGACGCCCAGTCGGCGTGCGGCCGCCGTGGGTGTAGACGCGCCATGACTCCGGCGCGCGCGACTGCTTTCGCGTCGATCGCCGCGACGATGCACTGCGCGCCGTAATGCGCGGCGGCCGCGTCGAACAGCGCCGGATTCGCCACACCCGCGGTGTTGATGCTGACCTTGTCGGCGCCGGCGTTGAGCAGCGCCCGGATGTCGTCGATCGAGTTGCACGCCTCCGCCGACCGTGAGCGGAATGAACACGAGTCGGCGACGGCCTCGATCATGTCGTAGAGCAGGCCGCGCGTTTCTATGCTCGCGCGTATGTCGAGAAAGGCGAGCTCGTCCGCGCCCTCGAAGTCGTAGCGTCGCGCGACCTCGACCGGATCGCCGGCATCGCGCAGGTTGACGAAGTTCACGCCCTTGACCACGCGGCCTGCGGCGATGTCGAGGCAGGGAATGATGCGTTTGGCGAGTCCCATGGTCTGACGGAAGGCGGGGTCAGGCCGTCACGCCCTTGGCCGCCTTCATCGCGGCCTTGAAGTCGAGCTTGCCTTCGTAGAGCGCGCGGCCGGCGATCGCGCCGATGATGCCTTCCTTCTCGAACGGCACGAGGTTCAGGATGTCCTCGATCGAGGCAATCCCGCCCGACGCGATCACGGGAATCTTGAGCTCGCGCGCGAGCTTGACCGTGGCGTCGACATTGACGCCGGTCAGCATGCCGTCGCGGCCGATGTCCGTGTAGATGATGGCCTCCACGCCGTAGTCCTCGAATTTCTTCGCGAGGTCCACGACGTCGTGACCGGTCATTTTCGACCAGCCGTCGGTCGCGACCTTGCCGTCGCGGGCATCGAGGCCGACGATGATGTGGCCGGGGAACGCGTAGCAGGCATCGTGCAGGAAGCCGGGATTCTTGACTGCCGCCGTGCCGATGATGACGTACGTGATGCCGTCGTCGAGATAGCGCTCGATCGTGTCGAGGTCGCGGATGCCGCCGCCCAGCTGCACCGGGATCTCCTCGCCGATGACGCTCACGATCTCGCGGATGGCGAGCTCGTTCTTCGGCACGCCGGCGACGGCGCCGTTGAGATCGACGATGTGCAGACGCTCCGCGCCCAGCTCGAGCCAATGCTGCGCCATCGCCGCCGGGTCCTCCGAGAACACCGTGGCCGAATGCATTTCGCCCTGCTTCAGGCGAACGCAATGACCGTCCTTGACGTCGATCGCGGGGATGATCTGCATGGCGGCGGGAAACGGCGGGGGAAGGGAAGGCCGGCGAATGGGCCGGCAAACAACGAGTCAGCTAGCTCTGTCCGTCCCAGGCGACGAAATTGGCGAGCAGCTGCAGTCCTGCGCGGTGGCTTTTCTCCGGATGGAATTGCGTCGCGAAGATATTAGCCCGTGCAATCGCGCAAGTAAACGGCGACGGATACTCGGTCGTGCCCGCCGTCAACGCCGGATCCGCCGGCACCGGATGGAAGCTGTGCGCGAAATAGAACCGCGAACCGTCCGGGATGCCGGCCCAAAGCGGATGCGCGCGGGTCTGGCGGACGGGACTCCAACCCATGTGGGGCACCTTAAGCTTATTCCCCGTGACAGACGTCATGCGGTCCGCCCTGAACCGGACGACTTCGCCCGCCAGCATCCCCAAGCCCGGGCGTAGGGCCCTCTTCGCTGCGGTCGAACAACATCTGCAGGCCGAGACAGATGCCGAGGAACGGGCGCGTGCGGGCCACTTCGGCGACGACCTCGCGCCAGCCCGCTCTCGCCCAGGCATCGCATGCAGTCGGGCATCGCGCTCTGACCCGGCAGCACGACCCGCGCGGCATTGCGAATGACGGCCGGGTCGGCGCTGACGACGATGGCCCTGTCCGGCGCGACGTGGACGAGCGCCTTCGCCACCGAGCGAAGGTTGCCCATTCCGTAGTCGACGACGGCGATATCGGTCATCCGCGTTGCCTTCGGCCGGCGGCCGAAAAATCGACTACAGCGTTCCTTTGGTGGACGGTATGGCGCCCGCCGCGCGGGGATCGTGCGCGACGGCCATCCGGAGCGCACGGGCGAACGCCTTGAACACGGTCTCCGCCTGGTGGTGGGCGTTCTGTCCGCGCAGATTGTCGACGTGCAGCGTGACGAGCGCGTGATTGGCGAAGCCCTGGAAGAACTCGTGCGCGAGGTCGACGTCGAAGGCGCCGATCATCGCGCGGGCAAAGGGCACGTGGAACTCGAGACCCGGGCGCCCGGAAAGATCGATGACGACGCGGGACAGCGCCTCGTCGAGCGGCACGTACGCATGGCCGTACCGGACGAGCCCCCGCTTGTCGCCCAGCGCCTTCGCCACCGCCTGGCCCAGCGTGATGCCGATGTCCTCCACCGTGTGATGCGCGTCGATGTGGAGATCGCCCGCGGCGCGCACGACGAGGTCGAGCATGCCGTGCCGCGCCACCTGATCCAGCATGTGGTCGAGAAACGGCACACCGGTCGCGAGCTCGGCGCGGCCCTCGCCGTCGAGATTGACCTCGATGGCAATCCGGGTCTCGTTCGTATTGCGCTCGATCTTCGCGGTGCGGGATTTCGGCATCGGGTGGCCTATCGTAGCGTTTTCAGCGCCGCGATCACGGCGTCGTTTTCGGCCGGCGTGCCGACGGTGACCCGCAGGCAGTGCTCCAGCAACGGGTGCCAGCCATGCAGGTTCTTCACCAGGATCCGCGCGTCCCGCAGGCCGGCGAACCAGCGCGGCGCGTCCGGCACACGCACCAGAACGAAATTGGTTTGCGTCGGAAAGTTCACAACACCGTCTTCCCTGGCGAATGCGGCGCCGAGGCGCGCCCGCTCCGACTTGATCCGCGCCGCCTGGTCCGCGAGCAGGGCCCGCTCGGCCAGGAGAACCGGCACGACCGCCTGCGTCAGCGCGTTGAGATTATACGGCTGGCGAACCTTGTTCAATTCCGTCGTCCATTCAGGGGCCGCGACGGCATAGCCCAGCCGCAGCCCCGCCATCCCGATCTTCGAGACCGTTCGCACGATGACGAGGTTCGGAAACTCGGGGAGGCGCGGAAGGAAGCTCGCGCCCGCGTACGCGTGATACGCCTCGTCGACGACGACCATCCCCGGCGCGGCGCGCAAAACGGATTCGATGCCGGCCACGTCGAAGAGATTTCCCGTCGGATTGTTTGGATACGCGAGAACGACGAGCGCCGGCCGCTCCCGCTCGATCGCTTCGACCATTGCGCCCGTGTCGAGGGCGAAGTCCGCCGCGAGCGGCACGCCGACGAAGCGCGCGCCGGCGTAGAGAGCATTCATCCGGTACATCACGAACGACGGCTCCGGTGCCAGGATCGTGACATCGGGCCGCGCCACCGCGACGGTGACGATCTGCAGCAATTCATCCGATCCGTTGCCCAGAATGAGGCCGAACGATTCGGGGATGCCGAACGCCTCGCGCAATGCGGTCTTCACACCCTCGGCCCCACCGTCCGGATAGCGGTTGACCGGCACCGCGGCGACGGCGGCGGCGACTTTCGCCGCAACCTCCGGCGGCAACCGGTACGGAACCTCCATCGCATCGAGCTTGATCATGCCGTCGGCCCGCGCGATCGCATACGCGGAAAGAGCGCGGATCTCGGGGCGCACGACCGCGGCGACGATTTCGGCGGACGAACGCATGATCAAGCGCGCTCGACGCGATACAGCGCGCTTCGCGCGTGCGCCACGAGGCCTTCGCCTTCCGCCAGGGTAGCGGCCACGGGGCCCAGCGCGCGCGCGGCCGCAACCGACACATCGAGCACGCTCGAGCGCTTCTGGAAATCGTAGACGCCGAGCGGCGACGAAAAGCGCGCGGTACGGCCTGTCGGCAGCACGTGGTTCGGTCCCGCGCAGTAGTCGCCGAGCGCTTCCGAAGCATGATGTCCCATGAAGATCGCGCCGGCATGGCGAATCTTCGGCAGCAGGCGCGAGGGCTCCGCCACCGCGAGCTCCAGATGTTCCGGCGCGACGTGGTTCGCGACGGCGCACGCTTCATCGAGGTCGCGCACCTTGATGAGCGCGCCGCGATGGGCGAGCGACGCCGCGATGATCGCGTGCCGCGGCAACTGTCCGATCTGTCGCTCGGCGCTCGCCGCAACCGCGTCGAGCATCGCGGCGTCCGGCGTGACGAGGATCGACTGGGCGAGCTCGTCGTGCTCCGCCTGCGCGAAGAGATCCATCGCGACCCAGTCGGCGTTGGCGCTGCCGTCCGCGATGACGAGGACCTCGGACGCGCCGGCGATCATGTCGATGCCGACGGCGCCGAACACGCGCCGCTTGGCCGCGGCGACATAGGCATTGCCGGGTCCGCAGATCTTGTCGACCGCCGGTACCGTGGCTGTGCCATAGGCGAGCGCGGCGATCGCCTGCGCGCCGCCGATCGCGAAGGCGCGGGTTACTCCGGCAAGATGCGCGGCCGCGAGCACCAGCGGATTGCGCGCTCCGCCGGGCGTCGGGACGACCATTACGATCTCGGCGACGCCCGCGACGTGCGCCGGAATCACGGTCATCAGCACCGATGACGGGTACGCGGCCCGGCCGCCAGGCACGTAGACGCCGACCCGGTCGAGCGGGGTGACTCGCTGGCCGAATTCGCTGCCGTCCGCATCCCGGTAGGACCAGGACGCAAGCGTCTGCCGTTCGTGAAAGGCGCGGATCCGCGCGGCGGCCGTCCGCAATGCCGCGCGCATCGCTTCCGGCAGCGTCTCGAAGGCGTGGCGCATCTCGTCCGCGCCGATTTCGAGCGCCGCGACCGAGGCGGGGGCAACGCCATCGAACCGGGCCGTGTATTCGAGCAATGCGTCGTCCCCGCGGCTTCTCACGTCCGCAACGATCCGCGCGACCATTGCATCCACCGTCGGGTCTTGCGCGGCCTCGAACGTCGTAAGCGCCGTGAGCTCTTGATCGAAGCCCGGCGCCGTGGAATCGAGGCGGCGCACCGTGATCGGCACACGACTCGCCGATGTGCTCATGACGGTTGCTGCTCCGCCGGGCTGCGACCGCCTTCACCATCGCGTCGAGGAGCGGCTGCACCATGCCGCGCTTCAACTTGAGCGCGGCCGGATTGACGATGAGCCGCGCGCTGATCGGCAGGATGTCCTCGACGACGACGAGATCGTTCGCCAGCAGAGTGCGCCCCGAGCTCACGAGGTCGACGATCGCATCGGCGAGACCGGACAGCGGCGCGAGCTCCATCGATCCGTAGAGCTTGATCAGATCGACGTGCATGCCCTTCGCGGCGAAGTGCTCGCGAGCGGTCTTGACGTACTTGGTCGCCACACGGATGCGCGCGCCGCGCTGCACGGTGCCGGTCCAGTCGAACCCGCGCTTCGTCGCGACCACCATCCGGCAGCGGGCGATTTCCAGGTCGAGCGGCTGGTAGAGGCCTTCGCCTCCCTGTTCGAGCAGAACGTCCTTGCCCGCGACGCCGATGTCGGCGGCGCCGTGGGCCACGTACGTCGGCACGTCGGATGCACGCACGATCACGACCGAAACATCGGGCCGGTTGGTGCCGACGATCAGCTTGCGCGAGGATTCCGGATCTTCGGCCGGAACGATTCCTGCCGCACGGAGCAGCGGCAATGTCTCGTCGAAGATGCGCCCCTTGGAGAGCGCGAAGGTGAGTGTCGGCACGGTCGGCAGCGTTTGAACCAGCGGCCCATTCTACCGGACGAGATCATTGCCTCGCCGTGCGCACGTGCACCGGCGGACTGCCGCCGCCCGAGCTGCGATAAGGGTTGATGTCAATGCCTCCCCGCCGCGTGAATCGGGCATATACGGACAGCGCTTCCGGCTGGCAGCGCCGCCAAACGTCGGCGAAGATACGCTCGACGCAATGTTCGTGGAATCCGGGATGCCGGCGGAACGAGACGAGATAGCGCAGCAATCCCGTGTGATCGATGCGGGGCCCGCGATAGTCGATCTGCACGCACCCGTAGTCGGGCTGTCCCGTGACCGGACACACGGATCGGAAGAGCCGCGTGAACAGCGTCTCGCTGCGCTTCGGACCGGTGACGATCAGCGCTTCGGGCAGAGGTTCGTAGCGATCGACCGCTATCGGCAGCGCATCGATGCAGATGCCGGACAGATCGGCGTGCGGCGGCGCTTCGTTTCCGTGGGGTGGCAGCAGCGTCACCTCGACCGCGGCGCCGACCGCGTTCCCGAGATCGCGCGCGAGCGTTCCGGCAACGTCGGACGCAGCAGCGAAGCGGCTCAGGTTGAGTCCGGCGAGATAGAGCTTGACGGACTTCGACTCGACCAGCCGCGGAGAATCGGCGGGAACGGCAAACGCCGCGATCGCCACCTGCGGCTTGCCCGCCGGGTCGAGCCAGCTCACCTCGTACGCGGTCCACAGATCCACACCGCCGAACGGCAACGCGGCGCCGAATCCGAGCAATGCGCGCTGCGGTTCACGCTCGATCGCGAACAGCAATCCGGGATCGCGGCCTTCCGGGTACTTCGCGGCGCGGCCGAGCGGCGAGTCGGCAAGGTCGGTCATTGGTGTGCCTTCATGCCACGCGGCTGATCTGCGCCCCCAGCAGCGAGAGCTTTTCCTCGATCCGTTCGTAACCCCGGTCGAGGTGGTAGATGCGATCGATCGTCGTCGCGCCCTCCGCCATCAGGCCGGCGATGACGAGGCAGGCGGACGCACGGAGGTCGGTCGCCATCACGTTCGCGCCGTTGAGCTTGGCCACGCCGCGGACGATCGCGGCATTGCTCTCCACCTCGATCTCGGCGCCGAGGCGGACAAGTTCCTGCACGTGCATCATCCGGTTCTCGAAAATGGTCTCGGTGATGATCGACGTGCCGGCAGCGCGGGTCGCGACCGCCATCATCTGCGCTTGCATGTCGGTCGGGAAGCCCGGAAAAGGTGCCGTCCGCAGATTGAAAGGGGCGAGCGTTCCGCGCCGCACGACACGGATCGCATCGGCGGTCACGGTGATATCGGCGCCCGCCTCGGCGAGCTTGCCGAGAACGGCGTCGAGCGTGTCCGCCTGGGTCCCGGCGACCGTGGCATCGCCACCCGCCGCCACGATCGCCGCGACGTACGTCCCCGTCTCGATCCGGTCGGGCATCACCGCATGGGTGGCGCCATGCAGCCGGTCCACACCTTCGATGACGATGCGATCGCTGCCCGCCCCCGCAATCCTCGCACCCATGGCGGCAAGGCAGCGCGCGAGGTCGACCACCTCCGGCTCCCGCGCGGCGTTCTCGAGCGTGGTCGTCCCCTCGGCGAGGGTCGCCGCCATCAACAGGTTCTCGGTGCCGGTCACGGTGACCACGTCGAACACGAAGCGCGTGCCGGCGAGCCGTCGCGCCCGGGCGCTGATGTACCCGTGCTCGAGATCGATCTCGGCGCCCATCGCCGCGAGGCCCTTGACGTGCTGGTCGACGGGACGCAAGCCGATCGCGCAGCCGCCGGGCAACGAGACGCGCGCCTCTCCGCAGCGGGCGAGGAGCGGGCCAAGCGCAAGGATGGACGCCCGCATGGTCTTCACGAGCTCGTAGGGCGCGAGCGGCCAGTCGATCGTGCCGGCGTCGAGCGCGATCGTTCCCGGTGCTCGCGCATCCTGCGCCACGCCCATCTGCGAGAGGAGCGCCTGCATCGTCCGCACGTCCTTCAATTGCGGCACGTTGGTGAGCACGAGCGGCTCCCGCGCGAGCAATGCCGCGCAGAGAATGGGCAACGCCGCGTTCTTGGCGCCGGAGACGCGCACTTCGCCTTCGAGCGGCCGACCGCCCTCGATCAGGAGCTTGTCCATTCAGCGCCCGCCCGGCCGCCCGAAGGGCGCTGAGCGCCCCTCGGGGGCAGCGAACACCAGGCCGCAGGCCGCAGGACAGCCGAAGGCTGGTCCCGCGAAGCGGGATGCGGCGCAGCCGCACAAAGTGAGCGTGGGGGCCGTTCATCTCAGCGGCCCGTGCCGCCGCCCATTGCGCGGGGGTGAGCGTGGTCATCGACAATGCGTGAATCTCCTCGCGCATCCGGTCGCCAAGCGCGCCGTAGACGAGCTGGTGCTGGCGAACCTTGGACAGACCTTCGAACGCCGCGCTGACGATCACAGCCTCCCAGTGCTGACCGTCGCCGCGGACTTCGACGTGCTCGCAGCGAAGAGCTTCTGCGATGGATGTCTTGATGGATTCCGGCGTGACCATGGGTGAAACCTCCAGGGACGGAAGAGATTGCGTGGCCGCCAACGGGCAGCGGGCCACGGCGTCGTCCGCGCGGTCGCCGTTCGCTCAGAGGCGCAGCTTCCAGCCGCGTCGCAGCAGCAGTAGCGTTGCGAGCGACAGGATGAGCGCGCACGCCGTGACGATGGCAAGGCTCAACGCCGGCGGCACATCGGACAATCCGAAGAAACCATAGCGAAACCCGTCAATCATATAGAAGAACGGATTCGCGTGGGACAGCGCCTGCCAGAACGGCGGCAGCGAGTGGATCGAGTAGAACACGCCGGACAGGAACGTGAGCGGCGTGATCAGGAAATTCTGGAACGCGGCGAGCTGGTCGAACTTCTCGGCCCAAAGCCCGCCGACGAGCCCGAGCGTGCCGAGGATCGCGCTGCCGAGGAGGGCGAAGGCCAGCGCCCAGAAGGGATGCGGCATCGCGAGGAGCGACGGCACGAAGAAAAGCGTGACGAGGAATACGCCGAGACCGACGACCAGCCCGCGAATCATCGCGCCCAGAACGTACGCGGCGAAGAAGTCGGCCGGCGACAACGGCGGCAGAAGGATGAAGATCAGGTTGCCCGTGATCTTCGACTGGATCATCGATGACGAGCTGTTGGCGAACGCATTCTGCAGCACCGACATCATCACGAGCCCCGGCACGAGAAACGCGCTGTAGGCGACCTCCCCGCCGAACACGGACACCCGCGACTCGAGCACGTGCGAGAAGACGAGAAGGTAGAGGAGCGACGTGATCACGGGCGCGAGAATGGTCTGGAAAGCGACCTTCCAGAAGCGGAGCAGCTCCTTGTAGAGAAGCGTAAGCCACCCGGCGCCGGCGAAGCGGATCATGGCGCCGACTCCGCGGGCCGTGGCCGCCCCGCGCCCATGATACGCAGGAAGACCTGCTCCAGATCCGTCTCCTGGAGCGCCAACTCGTCGATGCGGATGCCCTCCTCCCGCAGCGCGGCGAGCAGCGATTCGAGGTCGCCATACTCATCGAGCCCGAGCACGAAGACATGCGCGTCGCGACTCTGCACGCGGGACTGCCACGCCGCCGGAACTCGGTCCGCGGCGAGGCGAACGGTAAGCCCGGCCACACGGGCCAGCAGGTTCTTGGTGGTGTCGAGCGCGACGACGCGTCCCGCCTTCAACATCGCGATGCGCCCGCACAGCGCCTCGGCCTCCTCGAGGTAGTGCGTCGTCAGGATGATCGTGTGGCCGTCGCGATTGAGCTTGCGGATGAACGCCCACAGGCTTTGCCGCAATTCCACGTCTACGCCGGCCGTCGGCTCGTCCAGCACGATCACCGGCGGCTTGTGCACCAGCGCCTGCCCGACGAGCACGCGGCGCTTCATTCCGCCGGACAGCGAGCGCATGTTCGCGTGGGACTTCGACGTGAGATCGAGGTGGTGGAGGATTTCGTCGATCCACGCGCCCGTTGTTCCTGATGCCGAAATAGCCGGACTGGATTTCCAGCGTTTCGCGCACGGAGAAGAAGGGATCGAACACGAGCTCCTGCGGCACGACGCCCAACGCGCGGCGCGAACTGCGGTAGTCCGCGGTGACATCGTGCCCGAGCACCCGCGCCGTGCCAGTGTCGGCCCGAGTGAGCCCCGCCAGGACCGAGATCAGCGTCGTCTTGCCCGCGCCGTTCGGTCCCAGCAACCCGAAGAACTCGCCCTCCTCGACGGCGAGGCTCACGCCGGCCAACGCCTGCACGCGCCCGAAGCGGCGGGCGACGTTGTCGATTTCGACGGCAAGAGGCACGATCGGCGATCGATTGGGCGGACCAAACGGCGGCGTCCGGCGACGGCGGGAATGAGCGCGTCGCCGCAGACGACGGACTACGCGCCGACGATGGCCTCGACGTCGTACACTTCCGCCAACGCGGCGAGCGCGGGAGGGACATGGAGGAAGCGCAGCGGTTTGCCCTCCTCGGCCGCGCGCCGCAGGAGGGCGACCAGTACCGCGACCGCGGACGAATCGAATTCGCCGAGGTCGTCGAGGTCGACTTCACCTTCATCCGGCAACCGCAGACCCGCCGCCGCGGCAAGCACGGATCCAGCGTTGGCGAAAGTCAGCGAGCCCGAATAGCTCCAGTGCGCGCCTTCATGGTCCGGCGCGAAACCGGCGTCGATTTCGACGCCCGCGTCACGCGCCGCATTAAGACTCATTGGACGGCCCCCACGCTTGCGGCTGGCGCCGCTGCGCTGCCCCCCGCGGGGGCGCGATTCGCGACTTGGGGCGGCCCGGCGTCGCTCATTGGACGGCCCCCACGCTTGCGGCTGGCGCCGCTGCGCTGCCCCCCGCGGGGGCGCGATTCGCGCCTTGGGGCGGCCCGGCGGCGCTCATTTCGCCGCGACGCCACGGTTGCGATCGGCGAGCGTCTTGATGAGCCCGTCCACGCCGCCGTTCTTGACCTGGTCGTTGAACTCGTCACGATAGTTGGTGACGAGCGAGACGCCGCCGACGATGACGTCGTAGCATTTCCAGCCGTCCGCCTTCTTCTCCATGCTGTAGTCGATCTGGATGGGAGCGCCCGAAGCCCGTTGCACGAGCGTGCGCACGGTCACCTCGGTATCGCCGGGATTCATCCGCAGCGGCTTGTAATCGATGGTCTCGTTGCGATAATTGTTGAGCGAGCTCGAATACGTGCGCACGAGGAGCGCCCGGAATTCGTCCGTCACGCGCTTCTGCTGCTCGGGCGTCGCGCTCCGCCAGTTCTTGCCCATGGCGAGCGCCGTCATCCGCGCGAAATCGAAATTCGGCAGGAGCTTCGCCTCGAGGACATCGCGAATCCGCGCCTCGTTGCCGGCCTGGATCGCGGGATCGGACCGGATCGATGCGATCACGTCCGTCGCCACGCGCTTGACGATGGCATCCGGCGCCTCCTGCGCTCGGGCGGACGGGGCAGCGCTGCACAACGCCGCAACCAGGATAAGGACGAGCGCCGCGCGTCGCGGCACGACCGGGTTGATGACTACCATCTAGGGCTCCTCAGGTTCTGGCGGCGGCTTGCCGTCGTAGACGAGATAACGGCGCCGCTGCAGGTACGCGTTGCGGATGAACAGGTAGCGATCGAGCGCGGCGGTGTCGATCACGGTGCCTGTCTCCAGCGCTTGCGCGCGAAGATCGACATAGCCGACGCCGTACAGGCTGTTGCGCACCGGAACGTTGGGAATGTAGCCGACGGGACCCAGCGCCACGCGCACGATGACGCCGCTTCCGTCGCGCACGGTCGTCGGCCCGAACAGGGGCACGAAGAGGTACGGACCTTGCCCGAAACCCCACGCGCCGAACGTCTGCCCGAAATCCTCGTTGCCGCGTTCGATGCCGACCATCGATGCGAGATCGAAGAGTCCGCCGAGGCCGAACCCGGTGTTGAGCACCACGCGGCCGAGGTCGTCGCCGAACTTGTCGAGCTTGCCCTGCAGGAGGTCGTTGACCGCCGAGAACAGATCGTCGATGTTGTTGAAGACGTTCGAGACTCCCGACCGGATGAACTGCGGCACCACGTCGATGTAGGCCTGCGCCACCGGTTTCACGACGGCCGTGTCGACGGCGTCGTGCACCTGGTACAGCGTGCGGTTCATCGGCTCGAACGGATCTTCGCGCGACGGGCCCGTCGCGCAGCCGGCGACGAGCACCGTCAGCAGCACGGCGCACGCATGCGAACGCAATGTCCGGCGCCGATCAAAGGTCATTGTCACTTCCCGCCTCCCGCCGCGGCCTTGTCGAACAGAAACTGGCCGATCAGCTTCTCGAGGACGATCCCCGATTGCGTCTTGGATATCTTGCCGCCGTCGGCAAGCATCTGCGATTCGCCGCCCGGGTCGAGTCCGATGTAGACGTCCCCCAGGAGACCGGACGTGAGAATCGATGCGATCGTGTCCGTCGTGAACTGATATCCCTGGTCGATCCGGAGCGTGACGACGGCCTGGTAGGTGGTCGGGTCGAGCTTGACGCTCTCCACCCGGCCGACGACCACACCGGCCGCCTTGACCGAGGCGCGCAGCTTCAAGCCCCCGATGTTGTCGAAGTGCGCCTCGAGCCGATAGCCCGGCGCGGCGGCAAAACTGATCAGATTGCCGACCTTGAGCGCGAGAAAGAGGATCGCGGCGATGCCGATCGCAACGAATATGCCAACCCAGAGATCGAGTGCAGAGCGATTGAGGTTCATGGCGTCGCCACCCCGTGCACGGTCCCGTATACAGTCACGCCACGCCCCGGAACATGAATACGGTGAGGACGAAGTCGAGGCCAAGGATCGCGAGCGAGCTTTCGACGACCGTGCGCGTCGTCGCCGTCGACACCCCTTCGGCAGTCGGCTTGGCGTCGTAGCCCTCGAACACCGCGATGAGGCTCACCGCAACACCGAAAACGATGCTCTTGATCACGCCGTTGACAATATCGAAGCGAAAATCCACGCCCGCCTGCATGTTGCCCCAGAACGCCCCGGCGTCGATGCCGATCAGCTTCACGCCGACGAGATAGGCGCCGAAGACGCCGAGCGTGGAGAACAGCGCGGCAAGGAGCGGCATCGAGATGATACCGCCCCAGAACCGCGGTGCGACCACGCGCGCCAGCGGATCGACGGCCATCATTTCCATCGCGGAAAGCTGTTCCGTCGCCTTCATCAACCCGATTTCCGCCGTGATCGCGCTGCCGGCGCGGCTCGCGAACAAGAGGCCGGCCACCACCGGGCCGAGCTCGCGGACGAGCGACAGCGCGACCAGCACGCCGAGCGATTCGGCGGCGCCGTAGCGCTGCAGCACGTCGTAGCCCTGCAGCGCCAGCACCATCCCGACGAAGAGTCCGGAGACGAGGATGATGACGAGCGAGAGCACTCCGGAAAAGTAGATCTCGCGCAGCGTGAGGTTGAGCCGGGAGAAGGCGGCCGGCGTCTCCCGGACGACCGCGAGGCTGAAGCGCGTGGCATAGCCCAGCCAGGCGATGATGCTGATCGTTCTGCCCCCCACCCGGCGCAGCACATGGAGGAGCCCCGCGGCGACAGTGTCAAGCACGGGCGAGGAGTTCGGAGCGGTACGGCGCCGCGGGGTAGTGGAACGGCACGGGGCCGTCGGGCGCCCCGTCGACGAATTGCCGGACGAAGGCATCGCCCGACGCGCGGACTTCGGCGGGCGTGCCCTGCGCGATGATCTTTCCCTCCGAGACGAAATAGAGGTAATCGACGATTTTCAGCGATTCGTAGATGTCGTGCGTCACGATGAGCGACGTGATCCCCAACGCGTCGCTCATGCGCCGGATCAGTTGCCCGATGACGCCGAGCGAAATCGGATCGAGCCCCGCGAACGGCTCGTCGTACATCACGAGCATCGGGTCGAGCGCGATCGCCCGGGCGAGCGCCACCCGCCGCGCCATTCCGCCGGATAGCTCGGACGGCATGAGGCGCGCCGCCCCGCGCAGACCGACCGCGTGGAGCTTCATCAGCACGAGGTCGCGGACAAGCTCCTCGGGAAGATCGGTGTGCTCGCGCAGCGCGAACGCGATGTTCTCGTACACCGACATGTCGGTGAACAGAGCGCCGAACTGGAACAGCATTCCGAGCTTCCGGCGCATCACGTACAACGCTTCGCGGTCGAGATCGGGAATGGATTCGCCGCCGACCAACACGCGGCCGGACTTCGGCTTCAGCTGGCCGCCGATGAGCCGCAGGATCGTCGTCTTGCCGCAGCCCGAGCCGCCCATGATCCCCACGACGCCGCCGCGCGGCACCGCCATCGAGATGCCGGTGAGCACTTCCCGCCGATCGTAAGCGAACGTCACGTCGGCAAGCTCGACGGCGTACTCGGGTTGCGCCGCGGCCGGGACGGGCGCAGGCGCGTGGGGGGCGGACATCGGATCGATATTCAAGGGAGCGGCATTGTAGCCCAAGCGCCTTGTTGCTCACAACGCTCGGCATGCGGCCCCGGGAAACCCTGTTCAGAGGTCGACTCAGCCCTTGAGCAGGCGCTGTTCCGCGAGCGCGAGATTCGCGGGCCGGCCGAGCAATACGACGACGTCGCCGGCCTCGAAGACCCAATCCGGACCCGGGCGCTGGGAGCGGGCGCCCTTGCGCCGCACTCCGGTCACCTCGACCAGTCCTTCGAACTTGAACATCGACAGCGCCTTGCCGCGCGCATACGCGCGGTCGGGTAGAAGCACGGAATGCAGCCTCGGCTGCAGATTGTCGGCCGCATCGGCGAAGTCGGACGCTCCGTGAAAGAATCCGCGGAAGAGGCTGTAGCGCTCGTCGCGGATCACGCGGATCCGCGACAGCACCCGGTTCAACGGCACGCCCAGCAGCAGCAGCGAATGCGTGGCGAGCATCAGGCTCCCCTCGAGCACTTCGGGCACCACTTCCGCCGCGCCCGCGTCGAGCAGCCGGTCGAGCTCGCCGTCGTCGAGCGTGCGCACGATCACTGGCAATTCCGGACGCAATGCATGGACATGGTGCAGGATCTTGAGAGCGGCGGGCGTGTCGGCAAAGGTGATCACCACCGCGCGCGCCTTGCCGAGCCCGGCCGCAAACAGCGCTTCCTTGCGGCCGGCGTCGCCGTACACCACGGACGAGCCGGCGGCCTCGCGCACGCGCTGCGGATCATGATCGAGCGCGATGAAGGAAATTTCCTCGGCCTCGAGCAGCCGGGCGAGATTCTGGCCGCTGCGACCGAACCCGCAAATGATCACATGATTCTGGCGGGCCATCGTCGTCGCGGCGATCCCCGTGATCTGCGCCGCCCGGGCGAGCCAGTCGTTCGCGGTGGACCGGCGTACGAGCGGTTCGGCGAAGTGGATCAGGAGCGGCGCCGACAGCATCGACAGCACCATTGCCGCCAGCACGAGCTGCGTGATCGGCGCCGCCACGATGCGCTGGTCGACGGCGAGCGCCAATAGCACCAGCGCGAACTCGCCCGCCTGCGCCAAATAGAAACCGTTGCGCAGCGACGTCACGAGCGACGCGCGAAAGATGCGGGAAAGCACCACGATCAGCACGAGCTTCGCGCCGACGGGCACGACGAGCAGCACGAGCACCCAGAGGATGTTTTGGCTGACGACCGAAAGATCGAGCGCCATCCCGACGGTGACGAAGAAGAGCCCGAGCAGCACATCGCGGAAAGGCTTGATGTCCTCCTCGACCTGGTAACGGTACTCCGTCTCGGCGATCAGCATGCCGGCGAGGAAGGCGCCCAGCGCGAGCGAAAGGCCCGCGAGCTCCGTGAGCGCCGCCAGCCCGAGCGTGATCAGCAGCAGGTTCAGCATGAAGAGCTCGGAGCTCCTCTGCCGCGCGACCAGGTGGAACCACGCCCGCATCGGCTTTTGTCCCGCGAACAGGATCAGCACCAGGGCGACCGCGGCCTTGAGACCCGCCACGACGAGATCGGCAGCGAGGTCGCCACCGCCCTTCGAGAGCGAAGGCAGGATGATCAGGAACGCGACGACCGCGAGGTCCTGGAACAGCAGGATTCCCATGATGTCGCGGCCGTGCGGCGTGGCGAGCTCCATGCGCTCCGCGAGCATTTTCGAGACGATCGCCGTCGAGCTCATCGCGAGCGCGCCGCCGAGCGCGAAGCCCGCTTGCCAGCCGTAGCCGAGGAGATGCAGGGCCACCATCGCGCCGATCGTCGTGATCGCGACCTGCGCGAGGCCGAGCCCGAACACCGCGCGCCGCATGGACTTCAACTGCGGCAGGCTGAACTCGAGGCCGATCGAGAACATCAGGAAGACGATGCCGAATTCGGCGAGGTCGTGCACGTCCGCGTTGTCCGGCACCCAGCCGAACGCATGCGGCCCGACGACCATGCCGACCAGCAGATAACCGAGGATCGGCGGCAGCCGGACGAGCCGGCAGATGACGACGACGACGACGGCGGCGCCAAGCAGGACGAGAATCAGTTGCAGCGTCTGCGGCATCGGGCGGGCGCGGCGGTGGCCGTTGCGTTCGGCGCTTGAGGAGGACGATCGAATGTAGCACGGCCTCGCTCGGTTATACTTGTCAGGATGAGCGTCACCGCCCCCGCCGCTCCCTCCACGGCCCTCGGCCTCGAGGTCGATCCGGTGCATGTGCTCTCGCTCGCGCGGGCCGTTCTCGCGACCGAAGCCAAGGCGATCATGGGACTCGCCGCGAGGCTCGGCGCCGATTTCGTCGCCGCCGTCGAGCTTGTCCTCCATTGCAACGGCAGGGTGGTCGTGTCCGGCATCGGCAAGTCAGGCCATATCGCGCGAAAGCTCGCGGCCACGCTCGCGTCGACGGGCACACCGGCGTTCTTCGTCCACCCGGCGGAAGCCTCGCACGGCGACCTCGGCATGATCACGCCGGCGGATGTCGTGGTGATGCTTTCGAATTCCGGCGAGACCGACGAGCTCGTGCTGCTGACGCCGCATCTCAAACGACAGGGCGCGAAAATCGTCGCGCTGACGGGCAACGAGCAGTCGTCGCTCGCGCAGGCGGCCGACGTGCATATCGACGCCGCGGTCGATGCCGAAGCCTGCCCGCTGGGCTTGGCACCCACAGCGAGCACGACGGCGATGCTCGCGCTGGGCGATGCGCTCGCGATCGCGCTGCTCGATGCGCGCGGCTTTTCGGTCGAGGATTTCGCCCGTTCGCATCCGGGCGGCCCCATCGGGCGGCGTCTGCTGACCCGCGTCCGCGACGTCATGGTGAGCGGCGACGCGTTGCCCGTCGTCGCCATCGATGCGACGTTGGGCGAGGCGGTCGTCGATGATGAGCAGCAAGGGCATGGGGATGACGGCCGTCGCCGATGCGCACAGGCGTGTCGCCGGCATCTTCACCGACGGCGATCTGCGCCGCTGTCTCGACAAGAGGCGCGAGATCGGCGGTGTCGGTGTGCGCGACGTCATGACGCGGACGCCGCGGACCATCGGTCCGGAGCGGCTCGCGATCGATTGCGTGGAATTGATGGAAGCGGTGCCCAAGGTGACGGTGTTGCTCGTCGTCGACGAAGAGCGCCGGCTGGTCGGTGCGCTCCACCTGCACGACCTCTTTCGCGCACGAGTGGTTTGATGAGCGGCGCAAAGCCGTCCCAAGGCGCGAATTGCGCCCCCGGGGGGCAGCGTAGCGGCCGAATTGGCCAATGAGGCCGCAAGCGTGGGGGTCGTGGAATGACCGTTGCACCCCTGCCCCAGGCGCGCGGGATTCGCCTACTGACCTGCGACGTCGATGGCGTACTGACCGACGGCCGCATCTATGTCGACGACACCGGTCGCGAAACCAAGGCATTCAGCGCTCTCGACGGCGTCGGCTTGAAGCTGCTGATGCAGGCCGGCGTCAGGATCGCATGGATCACCGGGAGCCGCGCTGCGGCGGTGATGCACCGGGCGCGCGCCTTGGGGATCGATCGCGTCATCCAGGGGGCCGAGGACAAGCTCACGCCGTGGGAGGCGCTGCGCGGCGAACTCGATCTTCCGGCCGCAGCCTGCGCGCATATCGGCGACGACCTCCCCGACGTACCCGTGTTCGCGCGTTGCGGATTCGTCGGTCACAGTGCCCCACGCGCCGCCATCCGTGCGCGCGCAGCGCGCATTTCGTGACGGTGCGCGAAGGCGGCAAGGGCGCGGTGCGCGAGCTGTGCGAGATGATCCTCGCCGCCCAGGGCACGCCTCAACCGCAGCAAGCGGCCTAATGAACAGCCCCCACGCTCACTGTGCGTTGCGCCTCCCCCCGCGGGGGCGACCAGCCTTGCGGCTGTCCACTGCGACCCTACGGCCTGGTTCGCTGCCCCCGCGGGGGCGCACAGTGCGCTTCGGGCGGCCGGGCGCGCACTGATGACTCCCCGGCGCCCGCGCATCGATCGACTGGTGGCCTGGTCGCCGGTGCTCTTGCTCGGCTGCCTCGCGGCGCTCACCTATTGGCTGGACGCGCAGGTGCAGACGTCAGGGCGACGAGACGACGGATCGTCGCGGCACGACCCGGATCTTTACATCGAGCGATTCAGCGCGGTCAGCTTCGACGTCGACGGCCGGGTGCGGCAGATGCTCGCGGCGACCCGCGCCGAGCATTTTCCGGACGACGGCAGCGTCGAGCTCATCGCGCCGTCGCTCGAGCTGACCGATCCCGGCAAGCCCCGGATTGCGGTCACGGCCGATGGCGGAACGGTGTCCGGCGATCGCGAAATCGTCACGCTTGCGCGGTCGGGTCCGGGCGACGCGCGACGCCGCGCCCGGCGACCGCGCGCGACAAGAACCCGGTCGGGGCGGCGACCTTCACCACCGAAACGCTGCGCGTCATCCCAAAGGAGGGGCGGGCCGAAACCGACCTGCTCGTGACGATCGAGGAGCCGCGTGGAATAATCCAGGGCGTCGGGATGATCCTCGACAACAACGCGCGCACGGTCAAGCTCAAATCCGCCGTGCGCGGAACGCTCCAACCCAACCTGCTGCCGAAGTGAAATTCGCCATGCCGAAACAGCTTTGCCGCGCTGCGCGCCGCTGGCACGGCGCGGCAGCGGTGTGCGTCCTTGCGCGCCGCGGTCGCGTCGTCCGCCGCGGCCGCGCGGAGCAAGGCCGACCGCGACAAGCCGATCACCTTCTCCGGCGACACCGGCGACGCCAACCTGCAGGCGCGCGGCGGCGCCCTCACGGGAAACGTGATCATCACCCAGGGCACGCTGTCGATCCGCGCGGACCGCATCGTGTTCAAGCAGAACGCCGACAATTCGCTTTCGGCCACCGCCTTCGGCAATCCCGTCGCCATCCGGCAGAAGCGCGACGGCGTCGACGAGTATTACGAAGGCTACGCGCAGCGGGTCGAGTACGACGGCGCGAAGGAGCTGCGTCGAGCTCTTCGATCGCGCGCTCCTGAAGCGCGGCCAGGACGAGATCCGCAGCAACTACGTCTCCTACAACGCCGCCACCGAAGTCTTCAAGGCCGAAGGCAGGCGAAGGCAGCGTTCCCGACCCGACGGGTCCCGGCGCACGCGTGCGCGGGATGTTCCAGCCGCAGATCCGAGAGCCGATGCCGGGCAAGGACAAGGCCACGGACAAAGACACGGAAAAGGACAAAGACAAGGACAAAGGCAAGGCAGCAAGGACAAAGACGCCAAGTCCGCCGCCCGACTGCGTCCGGACCGCCGGTAACGCTCAAGGCTGCGGACGACCTCGCGCCCCCGGCCGCCAAGTGAGCGCGGATGCCGCGCCCGTCGAGCCGCGCCCGGCGAGCCACCTGTCCGTCGCGCAAGCTCGAGAAGCGCTACAAGGCGCGCACCGTCGTCCACGACGTGTCGCTGCACGTGGCGAGCGGCGAGGTCGTCGGCCTGCTCGGCCCGAACGGCGCGGGCAAGACGACGTGCTTCTACATGATCGTCGGGCTGGTCGCGGCGGACGGCGGCCGGATCGAGCTCGACGGACGCAATCTCTCGCGGCTGCCGATCCATACCCGCGCCCGCCTCGGGCTGTCGTATCTGCCGCAGGAGGCGTCGATCTTCCGCAAGCTCACGGTCGCCGAGAACGTCCGCGCCATCCTCGAGCTGCAGGACCTCGATTCGGACGCGCTCGCCAACCGACTCGACGCGCTGCTCGACGACCTGTCGATCTCGCATCTCGCCAACGCCCGCGCGTTGTCGCTTTCGGGCGGCGAGCGGCGCCGCGTGCGAGATCGCCCGCGCGCTGGCGACCCGGCCGCGGTTCATCCTGCTGGACGAGCCGTTCGCGGGCGTCGACCCGATCGCGGTCCTCGACATCCAGAAGATCATCGGCTTCCTCAAGCAGCGCGGCATCGGCGTTCTCATCACCGACCACAACGTGCGCGAAACCCTCGGCATCTGCGACCGCGCCTATATCATCAACGAGGGGCGGGTTCTCGCCTCGGGCGCTCCCGACGAGATTGTTTATAATGAAGCCGTAAGAAAGGTTTATCTCGGAGAGCATTTCCGGCTCTGAGGCAATGCGCATCCCGTAACGCATGAAGCAAACCCTCCAGCTCAAGCTCAGCCAGCACCTCACACTCACCCCTCAGCTGCAGCAATCGATCCGCCTGCTGCAGCTGTCCACGGTCGAGCTGAATGCCGAGGTGGAGCGGATGCTGCAGGAGAATCCGCTGCTCGAGAAGGCCGAGGGCGAGGAGGAGCCGCTGCCGACGGCATCGCAGCTCGCGAGCGCCGCCGCCTCGTCAACCGAGGAGATGCCGGCGCACGACGACGACCGGGCGGGCGGCAAGGAAGCCGGGGACGAGGCACGCGAGCGCACCGGAAACCGTCGATCGCACCGATTTCGAGGATTATTCCGGCGGCGATTCGGATTGGGGCGGCGGCAGCTCGTCGTCGGACGACGACGACGACGGCTTCTACCCGCAGCAGGTGGCGACGAGCTCGCTGCGCGATCACCTCCTGTCGCAGCTCGCCGTGCTCAACCTGCCGCTGCGCGACCGCCGGCTCGTCGGCGCGCTGATCGACGCTCTGGACGAGGACGGCTATCTCCACATCTCGCTCGAGGAAGTGGCGGAGATGTTTCCGGAGGAGCTCGAGATCGACCCGGACGAGCTTTCGATCGCGCTTTGCTACCTGCAGAGCTTCGAGCCGGCGGGGATCGGCGCCCGCGACGCTTCCGAATGCCTCGCGCTGCAGTTGAAGGCGCTGCCGGAATCGACTCCCTTTCGCGCCGAGGCGCTCGACCGTCGTCACCGAGCACCTGGCGCTTCTCGCGGCGCGCGATTTCGCCAAGCTGAAGCGCATCCTGCATACCGACGACGCCGGCGTGCGCTCGATGCGCGCGCTGGTGATGAGCTTGAATCCCCGGCCGGGCGCGTCGTTCGCCAAATCGGAAGCCAATTTCGTCATCCCGGACGTCGTCGTCAAGAAAGTGCGCGGCAAGTGGATGGCGGCGCTGAACGAATCCGCGATGCCGAAGCTCCGGCTGAATCGCATCTACGCGGACATCCTCACCCGCAACCGCGACTCCTCGAACCAGCAGCTCTCCGCGCAGCTGCAGGAAGCGAAGTGGCTGATCCGCAACGTCCAGCAGCGCTTCGAAACGATCCTGCGCGTCGCGCAGGCCATCGTCGAGCGCCAGCGCCGCTTCTTCGAGCACGGCGACGTCGCGATGCGGCCGATGGTGCTGCGCGAGATCGCGACGATGCTCAACCTGCACGAATCGACGATCTCGCGCGTGACGACGCAGAAATACATGCTCACCACGCGCGGCACGTACGAGCTCAAGTATTTCTTCGGCAGCCATGTCGCGACGGACTCCGGCGGCGCCGCCTCGGCCACCGCGATCCGCGCGCTCATCAAGCAGCTGGTCGCCGCGGAGAACGTCAAGTCGCCGCTCACCGACAGCCGGATCGCGGAGCTCCTGGGGGAACAGGGGATCATCGTGGCCCGGCGCACTGTCGCCAAGTACCGGGAGGCGCTGCAGATACCTCCCGTCAACCTGCGCAAGGCGCCATGACGGCGCTCCAAGGGCGCGCATCGAGGAGGAGAACTTGATGAACCTTAGCCTGACCGGGCCATCACCTGGATATCACGCCCGCGATTCGCGATTACGTCGTGGCGAAGCTCGATCGCGTGACGCGGCATTTCGACGACGTCATCGACGTCAACGTCGTGATGTCGGTCGAAAAGCTGCGGCACAAGGTGGAAGTCAATCTGCATGCGCGCGGCAAGGACATCCACGTCGAGGCCATCGAGCCCGACATGTACGCCGCGATCGACGCGCTCGCGGACAAGCTCGACCGCCAGGTGCTGAAGCACAAGGAAAAGCGCGAGCTCGCACCGGCACGAAGGCGCGGCGATCAAGCGCGACGGGGCCGCAGGCGGACGCCGCCTCCGCGGCGACTCCGGGCGCGCGCGCGTCACCGCCCGGTGCCGGATTAGGGCCTGTTCACACTATGCCCGCGAGTGGCTGAGGAAATGAGCCAGATCGCGTCGCTGCTTCCGACCGGGAACATCCTGCTCGACCTCGACGCGGGATCGAAAGCACGCCTGTTCGAAGCGGTCGGCGCCCTGTTCGAAGCCAATCAGCGGCCTCGCGAAGAAGGTCGTCGTCGACAGCCTGCAGGCTCGCGAGAAGCTGGGCTCGACGGGGCTCGGCCAGGGCATCGCGATTCCCCATGGCCGCATCCGCGGGCTCGCCGAGGCGCAAGGCGCGTTCGTCCGCTTGAAGTCACCCGATCCCCTTCGACGCTCCGGACGGCAAGCCCGTCGCGCAGGTGTTCGTCCTGCTCGTGCCGGCGCACGCGACCGAACAGCACCTGCAGCTCCTCTCGGAGCTCGCCCAGATGTTTTCGGAAGCGCGCTTTCGCGAGAGCCTCGCGAGCCCGACCGATGCCGCCGGAGTGCGCGAGGTGTTCGACGGTGGGAGCCTGCGGCATGATGCGCCCGGATGCCGCGCCGGCCTGAGGTGCAATGTGCGGCGGGCCGGATGACAGGGGAAGCCAGCATGGCGCGGCAGGTCAGCGTCGAACGGATCTTCGCAGACAACCAGGCGCGGCTCGGACTCCACTGGGTCGCCGGACGCCAGGGCGGCAACCGCGTGCTGACGGGCGAGGCGGCGCTGAAGCCGACCATCGGCCAGGTCGGCCACATGAATTTCATTCATCCGTTCCGCATCCAGATCCTGGGCGCGGCGGAAGTCGCCTATCTCCGCGGCATTGCCGGAAGCCGAGCTCGAAGCCGTCGATCGAGCGGCTGTTCACGCTGGAGCTGGTCGCGATCGTCGTCGCCAACGGCGAAGCGGTGCCGCCCCGCCTCGCCGTCAAGTGCGACGCCCACCACATCGCGCTCTTCACGTCGGTCCAGCCGTCGCCGCATCTGGTCGAGGTGTTCCGGCTCTTCCTGTCGCGCGTGCTCGCCGAGTCGACGACGCTCCACGGCGTGTTCCTGGACGTGCTCGAGATGGGCGTGCTCGTCACCGGCGCTTCGGCGATCGGCAAGAGCGAGCTCGCGCTCGAGCTCATCTCGCGCGGCAACGGGCTCATCGCCGACGACATCGTCGAGCTCTATCGCATCTCGCCCGACACGCTCGAAGGCCGCTGTCCCGCCGTGCTGCGCGACTTCCTCGAAGTGCGCGGCATCGGCATCCTCAACATCCGGACCATCTTCGGCGAGACGGCGGTGCGGCCGCGCAAGCTGCTGAAATTCATGGTCCACCTCGAGGACCACAGCAACGAGGCGTTCTCCGAGCTCGACCGGCTGCAGGTCAATGCGACGTTCCAGGAGATCCTGGGCGTGCCCGTGCGCAAGGTGACGATCCCCGTGGCCGCCGGCCGCAACCTCGCGGTGCTGGTCGAGGCCGCGGTCCGCAACTTCGTGCTCAATCAGCGCGGCATCGACAGCACGAAGGAATTCATCGAACGCCAGACGCAGCTCATGGAGGACGGCGGCTGACGGCGGTTGGCGTCGGCGCTTGCAATGGATCTGCTGCTGATCGGCGGGGTTTCCGGCTCCGGCAAGAACGTCGCGCTCGGCGCGCTCGAGGATTCCGGCTACTACGCGGTCAACAACCTGCCGATGCCGCTCGTCGAGGCGACCGCCGGCTACCTCGCGAAGGCCGGGCGCAACCGCATCGCCATCGCGCTCGACGCGAAGACCGGGCCCGGGCTCGCCGGGCTCGCGGACACCATCGCGCGCTTGCGCGCCCTCGGCTGGGACGTGCGCTTTCTCTACCTCGACGCGAAGACCGAGACGCTCGTCAAGCGTTTTTCGGAGACGCGCCGGCGCCATCCGTTCTCGAGCGATTCGCGCACGCTGACCGAGGCGATCGACTACGAGCGCGAGCTCCTCGTCGACGTGCGGCCGCTGGGCTTCGTGTTCGACACGAGCGACCTGTCGGCCGCCGCGCTTCGCTCCTGGATCAAGGACTTCGTCAGCGTCGATGCCGGCAAGCTCACGCTGCAGCTCGAGTCGTTCGGCTACAAGCACGGCGTGCCGCTCGACGCCGATCTCGTCTTCGACGTGCGCTGCCTCGCCAACCCCTACTACGAGCCCAAGCTGCAACCGCTCACCGGGCGCGATCTGCCCGTGGTCGCGTTCCTGGAGAAAGAGGCCGCGGTGGAAAAGATGTACAGCGACATCGAGCGATTCGTCGCGACGTGGCTTCCCGAATACGCCCGCGACAACCGCAACTACCTCACTGTCGCGATCGGTTGCACCGGCGGCCGGCACCGCTCGGTTTACCTCGTCGAGCGCCTCGCCAAGGCGTTCTCGCCGCAGCAATCAGGTCCTGATCCGGCACCGGGAACTGGGTTGACGGCGCGGGAACCGCGAGCGCTCTGATGGCTTCGCTCACTCGCCGCTGCCGCTGTTTCCGCTGCAGCACGGTGCTCTTTCCGGGCGGCGGCTGCCGCTCAGGATCTTCGAGCAGCGGTACATCGAGATGGCGAAGGCTGTGCCTCGCGACGACACGTCGTTCGGCGTGTGCCTGATCCTCCGCGGCGCGGAAGTGCTGCCGAAAGGCGGCGACCGCGCCGGAATTCGCGCACGACGGGAACGCTCGCGCGCATCGAGACCTGGGACATGCCGGAGCAGGGCATCCTGCATGTGCGGGCCGCGGGCGGAACGCGCTTCGAGGTGCGCTCGCACGCGATGCAGGACGATGGTCTCGTCGTCGCGCGAGATGGCGCCGCTTGCCGCCGAGCCGCGTGTCGCCTTCGGCGCAGCGCTTCCGGCCGCTCGCGCAGCTGCTGGAGGCTCCTGGCCGCGCGCGTCGGTCCGCAGCAATTCCCGGACGAGCGGTCGTTCGACGACGCATCGTGGGTCGGCTACCGCCTCGCCGAGCTCTTGCCGCTGCCGTTGTCGATCAAGCAGACGCATGCTCGAGATCAACGACGCCGAAGTGCGGCTGTCGGTCTTGCAGGCGTTCCTGAAGCAGCAGGGTCTCGCTGTAGGCCCGGACCGTCGGCGCCTCCCGGCGGTACAATTCCGCATTCAGCGCGGACCAAGAGGACCGACCATGGCTGGCCACAGCAAATGGGCGAACATCAAGCACAAGAAGGCGGCCACCGACGCGAAGCGGGGCAAGATCTTCACGCGCCTCATCCGCGAAATCACCGTCGCCGCGAAGATGGGCGGCGCCGACCCGTCGATGAATCCGCGGCTGCGGCTCGCCATCGACAAGGCGATGGACCAGAACATGCCGAAGGACACGATCGAGCGCGCGGCCAAGCGCGGCGCCGGCGAGCTCGAGGGCGTCGCGTACGAGGAGATCCGCTACGAAGGCTACGGCATCGACGGCGCCGCGGTGATCGTCGACTGCATGACCGACAACCGCACGCGCACCGTCGCCGACGTCCGGCATGCGTTCACGAAGTACGGCGGCAACCTCGGGACCGACGGCTCGGTCGCCTTTCTGTTCAAGCATTGCGGCCAGCTCGTCTTCGCGCCCGGCACCGACGAGAACGAGCTGATGGAGGCGGCGCTCGACGCCGGGCGCCGACGACGTGATCGACAACGACGATGGCAGCATCGAAGTCGTCACCGGCCCCTACGCGTTCGTCGCGGCGAAGGACGCGCTCGCCAAGGCCGGATTCAAGCCGGCGTTCGCCGAGTTGACGATGAAGCCGTCGACCGAGGTGGAGCTCGAAGGCGACGATGCGGTGCGGATGCAGAAGCTCATCGATGCGCTCGAGTCGCTCGACGACGTGCAGGACGTCCATACCAATGCCGTCTTCGACGAGTAGATTCAGGGCGTCGTCGTCACGTGGCTAGCAAGTCCCTCGTGCGCCGGATTCTCGGCATCGATCCCGGGATTGCGCATGACGGGGTTCGGCGTCATCTACGATCGCGGGCGACCGGCTCGCGTATGTGACTTGCGGCTGCATCCGAAGCGGCGACGGCGAGCTTGCCGGCGCGGCTCCGCGTGATCCTCACCGATCTCGCGGCGGTGATCGCCCGGCATCGGCCGACCGAAGTCGCCGTCGAGAAGGTGTTCGTCAACGTCAATCCGCAATCGACGCTGCTCCTGGGCCAGGCGCGCGGCGCCGCGATCTCCGCCGCGGTGCTGGCCGAGCTGCCGGTCGTCGAGTACACGGCGCTGCAGGTGAAGCAGGCGGTCGTCGGCCACGGCAAGGCGGCGAAGGAGCAGGTCGCGGAGATGGTGCGCCGCCTGCTCGATCTTCCCGGCGTCGCCGTCAGCCGACGCCGCCGACGCGCTCGCCTGCGCCATCGCGCACGCGCACGGCGCGCAGGGTTTCGGCGGGCTCGCCACGGCGGGCTACCGCGTCCGCCGCGGCCGCACTCGCCTGATGCAGTGCACCGAGTCCTCCGGCGCCTCCCGCCGCCGTGATATTCGACATGGACGGCCTGATGCTCGACACCGAGCCGCTGGCCGCGCGCGCATGGGGCGAGGCCGCAGCGACGTTGGGCGTCGGCTTCGACATGGTCGCTCGCGCACGCGATGATCGGCCGCAACTTCGCCGATTGCTCGCGCGATGCTTCGCGCGCACTACGCCGCGCCCTATCCGGTCGATGCGCTGCTCGCCCGCTGGCATGCGGCCTACGACGCGCATCGTCGAACGCGAAGGGCTCGCGCTCAAGCCCGGCGTCCACGAATTGCTCGACTGGCTCGAGGCGACGCGCATTCCCCGCGCCGTGGCGACATCGACCCGCCGCGACCGCGCGCGCGCGCAAGCTCGCGCGCACGGCGCTGCTGCCGCGCTTTCACGCAGATCGTGGGCGGCGACGAGGTCGCGTTCGGGAAGCCCGCGCCGGACATCTACGTCGAGGCCGCGCGGCGGCTCGGCGCGAGCGCTGCCGCGTGCCTCGTGCTCGAGGATTCCGAGCCCGGCGTGCGCGCGGCGCTCGCCGCCGGCATGCTGCCGATCATGGTGCCCGATCTGCATCCCGCCGTCGTCGGATCTCCTCGCGCTGGATCTCATCGTGCTGCCCACGCTGCACGACGTCCTGCGCGCATCTCGACTGCGCTGCCGCCGTGACATGTGCAATGCCGACCGCGTGCGATAATCGCGCGACTCGCTCGCTCGGCACGGCATGCTCACCGATTCGCCCCATGATCGGCCGCCTCACCGGAATCCTCGTCGAGAAGAACCCGCCGCAGATCCTGCTCGACGTGCAGGGCGTCGCGTACGAGGTCGACGTCCCGATGAGCACGTTCTACAACCTTCCCGCGACCGGCGAGCGCATCGTGCTCTTCACCCATCTCGTCGTCCGCGAGGATGCGCATCTCCTCTTCGGCTTCGGCACGGAGCACGAACGGCGCGCGTTCCGGCAACTCGTGAAGATCAGCGGCGTCGGCGCGCGGACTGCGCTGTCGGTGCTGTCCGGCCTTTCCGTCGCCGAGCTGGCGCAGGCGGTGACGATGCAGGATGCCGGCCGGCTCACGAAGATTCCGGGCATCGGCAAGAAAACCGCCGAGCGCCTGCTGCTCGAGTTGAAGGACAAGCTCGGCGCCGACGTCACCACGGCGGTGGGCGTGCACCGGGCGCCGCCGGCGTCCTCCGACGTCCTCAATGCCTTGCTCGCGCTGGGCTACAGCGACAAGGAAGCGGTCGCGCGGTCAAGAAGCTGCCCGACGGTGTCGGCGTGGGCGACGGCATCCGCCAGGCGCTGAAGCTGCTGGCGAAGGTCTAGTACAGACATGGCGATCGAAAACGACGAGCTCAACCGCCTCGTCACGGCGAAGGTGGCCGGCGTGCAGGAGGAAGTGCGTCGAGCGCACGTTGCGCCCGCGCCTGCTCGACGAATACGTCGGGCAGGAGAAGATCCGCGGCCAGCTGTCGATCTTCATCGAGGCGGCGAGGAAGCGCAAGGAATCGCTCGACCACGTGCTGCTGTTCGGCCCGCCGGGACTCGGCAAGACGACGCTGTCGCACATCATCGCGCACGAGCTCGGCGTGAACCTGCGGCAGACGTCGGGTCCGGTGCTCGAGCGCGCCGGCGATCTGGCCGCGCTCCTCACCAACCTCGAGCCGCACGACGTGCTGTTCATCGACGAGATCCACCGGCTCTCCCCGGTGGTCGAGGAAATCCTGTATCCGGCGCTCGAGGATTTCCAGATCGACATCATGATCGGCGAAGGGCCCGCGGCGCGCAGCGTCAAGCTCGATCTCCCGCCGTTCACGCTCGTCGGCGCGACGACGCGCGCCGGAATGCTCACGAATCCGCTGCGCGACCGCTTCGGCATCGTCGCGCGCCTCGAGTTCTACACGCCCGCGGAGTTGACGCGGATCGTCACTCGCTCGGCGGGCCTCCTCAAGATCGAGATCGATCCGCACGGGCGCGCTCGAGATCGCGCGGCGCTCCCGCGGCACGCCGCGCATCGTCAACCGCTTGCTGCGGCGCGTGCGCGACTTCGCCGAAGTGCGCGCCGATGGCGCGATCACGCGCGCCGTAGCCGACGGCGCGCTCGCGATGCTCGACGTCGATGCCCTGGGCCTCGACGTGATGGACCGCAAGCTCCTGCGCACCGTGCTCGACAAGTTCGCCGGCGGGCCCGTCGGCATCGAGAATCTCGCCGCAGCGATCGGCGAGGAGCGCGACACGATCGAGGACGTGCTGGAGCCGTTCCTGATCCAGCAGGGGTTCCTGCAGCGCACGTCCCGCGGCAGGGTGGCCACCGCGCTTTCGTACCGGCATTTCGGGCTGTCGCCGCCGGCTCCGGGCGGCGGACCCGACCTCTTTCCGGACCGGGGCGCAGCTTGAGCCCTACGCCGACGACCGGCAAGACCTTTCGCTTCCCCATCCGCGTTTATTACGAGGACACCGATGCCGCCGGCGTCGTCTATTACGCCAACTATCTCAAGTTCATGGAGCGCGCGCGCACCGAATGGCTGGCGGCGCTGGGCTTCGAGCTCGCGGAACTCGAGCGCGCCCATGGCGTCGCTGTTCGTCGTCGCATCGCGATGGAGATCGAATACCGGCTGCCGGCGCGACTCGGCGATCGGCTGGATGCCACGCTGGAGCTCGTCGAACTCGGCCGCGCGCGCATGGTCGCATTGCAGCAGGTGCGGCGCGGCGCGAGCCTCCTGACTGCAGGCTCGCGTGACGCTCGCCTGCATCGATCGCGTGCGACCTTGGCGCCCGGCACGGATCCCGGCACTGCTCCACGGCCGACTGGAGAAACTCTGTTGAACGTCGCTACCGACCTCTCCTTCCTCACGCTGATCGCGCAGGCTTCGCTCGTCGTCCAGGCGGTGCTGCTGCTGCTCGCGTGCCTTGTCGCTGTGGTCGTGGTGGCAGATCTTCCTCAAGATGTTCCAGCTGAAGCGCACGGTCGAGGGACACCGACGCCTTCGAGAACGAATTCTGGAAAGGCGGCGACCTGAACGAGCTGTACCAGAGCTCCAGCAAGTCGCGCACCGGCAGCGGGCTCGAGCACATCTTCACCGCCGGCTTTCGCGAATACGCGAAGCACCGGAAGCAGGGGAGCACCGCCGCGGTGACGATGGACAGCGCCCGCCGCGCGATGCGCGCCACGTTTCAGCGCGAGATCGACGCCCTCGACGCGCATCTCGCAGGACTCGCGACGGTGGGCTCCGTGTCCCCGTACATCGGCCTCTTCGGCACGGTGTGGGGGATCATGAACGCGTTCCGCGGCCTCGCGAACGTGAGCCAGGCGACACTCGCCCATGTCGCGCCCGGCATCGCCGAGGCGCTGATCGCGACCGCGATCGGTCTCTTCGCCGCCATCCCCGCCGTCGTCGCGTACAACCGCTATACGCACGACGTCGACCGGCTGGCCGTCCGCTACGAGACTTTCATCGAAGAGTTCTCGAACATCCTGCAGCGCCAAGGTAGATGAACGACCCCCACGCTCACTCCGTCGCTGCCCCCGAGGGGGCGCACAGTGCGCTTCGGGCGGCCGAGCGGGCACTGACATGCGCCGCACGCGAAAGACGATCAACCAGATCAACGTCGTCCCGTACATCGACGTGATGCTGGTGCTGCTCGTGATCTTCATGGTCACGGCGCCGCTCATCAGTCCCGGCTACGATCGACCTGCCCTCGGTCGGCAGCAAGCTGACGGTGCCTGCGGCGCCGATGCAAGCACGTTGCAGCCTAACGGGACGTGGACGCTCGAGGACAAGCAGGCCGGGACGCCGGAAATCAAGGTATCGCTCGAGGAGCTCGTCGCGCACATCAAAGCGAAGCAGGCCCGCCTTCCCGATCAGCCGGTCGTCATCGCCGCGCGCGGCAACGCGCGCTACGACGACGTGATCAAGGTGCTCGACCGGCTGCAGATGAGCGGCGTCAACAAGGTCGGACTGCTGGCGCAGCCCACCGGCCGCTGATGAACGGCCCCCACGCTCACTACGTTCGCTGCCCCCCGAGGGGGCGCACAGTGCGCTTCGGGCGGCCGAGCGCGCACTGACACGCATGGCAAGGGACCGCCCCGGGCGACCCGCGCGCATGTCGGGCCAATGGCCGGCGCTCGCTCTGGCGATCGCCGTCCACGTCGCGTTCATCGCGGTGCTCGTGGTCTCGCTGCGCTGGCAGAATCGCAAGCCCGAGCCGGTCGACGGTCGAGCTCTACGCGCCACCGCCCAAGGTGGCGGTCGCGGAACCGGCGCCACTGCCGCCGCCCAAGCCGGAGCCGATCCCCGAGCCCAAGCCCGAACCGGCACCGGAACCCAAACCAGCACCGCCGCCGCCTAAACCGGAGCCGCCACCCCCGAAGGTTGCGCCGAAGCCCGAGCCCAAAGTCGAGAAACCCGATCCGCGCGCGGCTGAGATCGCGCAAAAGGCACGCAAGGAAGAGGAAGAACGCAGGAAGCGCGAGCAGGCCGCGCAGGAAAAGAAGGACCGCGAGAAGAAGGAAACCGCGCAGAAGGAAGCGGAGAAGAAGAAGCGGGACGCGGAGCAGCGCGTAACCGAAGCCCGCGAGCGGCAGGCGCGAGAAAGTGAAGCGCTGCGCGCGCAAGCGGACCGCGAGCAGGCGGCCCGAGCGCAACAGCAGAAGCTGGACGCGGACGCGGCGGCGCGCGCTCGCGCCGAGGCCGACTACGTGCGCCGCATCCAGACCAAGGTCAAGGGGAACGTCATTCTGCCGCCGGACATGGCCGGCAATCCCGAGGCGATCTTCGACGTCGATCCAGCTCCCGACCGGAGAAATAATCGACGCAGTCCTGCGGAAATCGAGCGGGTTGCGCGCCTACGACGACGCCGTTCACCGCGCGATCGTCAAATCATCGCCGCTGCCGCGCCCCGATCGCCCCGAACTGTTCCAGCGAACGCTGACGTTGAAGTTCCGTCCGCAGGACTAGCGCGCGGCGCCGGCCCGCGCGGAGCGGATCAGTAGTCGGTGGGCTTCTTGTCGATGATCTGGAACGCCGCCCAGCTCCAGTCGGCGCGCTGCTCGACCAGATGGCGGAGCGCGATGGTGTAGACCGAGTGGCCGGTCGTGAGGATGAGGTTGCGCCCGTCGGCGTATTCGGACGTGGGCACGATCAGCGTCTTGACCGTGAGCGGCTTTTCCGGACGCGACGGCGGAGGAAGATACAACGCGTCGAAGCGCGACCCCATCATCGACACGTCGACGCCGTTCACTACCATGCCGAGATCTTCCTTGGCCGCGCGCCGCGCATTGACCTTGATCGGCACGATGCGGTCGGCGATGATCGACACACCGGCCTCGACCTCGTCGTTCGAGAGCTTGTTGAGGCGACGCACCGCGCCTAGCACCCAATCGACGGTGTCGGACTGCCGAATCGCGACCAGCGCCCCCAGGACCAGGCTCTGGCCGATGCCGCCCGAAGCCGAGATGCGCAACCCGGCGACACTGCGGTCCTTGACCTGCCAGGCCTGATCGCCGACCGGCACGATGGAGGCCGCCAGAGAATCGTGCTCGTCTGGAACGTGATGCCGGTGTGCGCGGTCGGTCGGCAATGGCGAACACTTCGATCTGCTCGTTGCCCACATCGGAATCATTGGCGGGCTCGACGATCTTGCGCGGCGTCAACTCGACGCAGATGCGTGCAAGGCCCACGCGCACCTTGGCCGCGACGGTGACGGGCAGGCGCGGCGAGCGCCGGAGATCGCCGTGGAGATTAGGCGCGACGACGGGGCGCACCTTCTCCAGAATCGCGATCCGTTGCAGGTTGACCGCGGCGGCCCCCCCAGGCTCGCCGAGGTCGGTCTGGCGCAGTGCATGCATCGCGCGCTCGAGCTGGTCGGCGAGCGGCGTCGTGTCGAGAAAATGTAGCGTCGGGCCGGACTCGTTCCCGGTGCGCCGCACGAGGCCGCGCTTACTGGCAAGATCGACGTAGAAGCCTTCCGACGACCTCGGCACCGTCTCGAACTCGAGCTTCCTGCCCCAGGCGCGCATCTGGGCGCTTGCCCAGTCGATTTCGGACGGGGACAGGCTGCCCATGTTGAGCTGCTGAATGAGCAGCGCGTAGATGTATTCCTGCTCTGTGCTCCATTGCATCGCTCCCGGTCCCGCGCTCGGGAGGGCGACCGCGACACGCGCGATGCCGAGCTCGATGGCGCGCGCATAGAGCTGGTGAAGATTAGTCCATTTGGCGGGAATCCACCGCTCGTGCCGGAACGAGCGAAGCTTCGCGTCGGTCCCGTGATAATGGAGCAGGCGCGCGAAAAGCTGCGGGATCATGCGGTTTCCAGCGCGGATTCGTGACTTTCGGCCAGCGCCCGTTCGAGCGCGGTCTGGTACGCGTAGACGAAGCCCTGGCTCATCTCCTGCGCCGCCTGCCAGCCACGGTCGGCGACGCGCGCGGAACGGTCGATGTTCTCGACATACTGTTTCACGAGCTGGCGGCGGTCCGCGCCCAAGCGCCGTGTCGAGGAACTGGATGGCGGCGACACGATTGAGATCGGTCGGTCGAGCCGACTGGCGCATACCGTCGAAGATGCGCATTACTTGGTGCTGCCGGGCGATGACGTCTTGGGTCGGCAAGTGCCGCAGCCAGGCGGCGACCGCTCGTGGGGACACGAGCGGATCGGCGTCGTCCTTGGTCTGCGGAGTCAGGAAGCCAAACATGGTCGGCGGCAAGCCCATTCGGTAGCCCGCGCGACCGGAATCTCCGGCGCAGCGGAAGCGGGGAGTTCAGCGGGAATCATCCTGCGCCGCCACGCGGGATTGCGGTTGCTGCAACGGTGCAGACGCTTCATTTATAGCTCAGTTCGAAGGGAGGGGCAAAAATCGCCCTGGCTTGGGCTACAATTCGATGCCCGTGAGTGTTGCGCGCATGGTTTGCACCGCCGCCAAGCGGCCGAGCGCTGTCCTTCCCGCGGTTGCCTCAAGATGTCTCATCACAGGTTCGCCATGCCACTCCAAATGGATCCACCGGTCGTCATCAGGTCCGCTTGCGGCGATCTGTTGCGCGTGCTGTTCGCCGCGATGTTGGCCGCGGCATGCGAGACGGCCAGTGCACAGTCTCCGCCAAACCCACCAGAAAAGTCTCCGCCCCTTTCGTCCACTACAGTCAGCAAATTCGGTGCCAAAGTGAATGAACTTCAGATCGTCGATCAGAAACCAGGAACGGGGGCCGAAGCGGTCAGCGGCAAGGCCGTCATTGTGCACTACACCGGCTGGCTGTACGACCCCGCGGCGGCCGATGGCCACGGCACGAAGTTCGACAGCTCGCTCGACCGGAATGTGCCGTTCGGATTTTTTCTCGGTGGCGGAAAAGTCATCAAAGGTTGGGACGAAGGGATCGTGGGAATGAAGGTCGGCGGCAAGCGCACGCTCGTGATCCCGCCCAGCAAGGGCTACGGAGAACGCGGCGCCGGCGGCGTCATTCCGCCCAATGCGACGCTGCTGTTCGACGTCGAGCTCATCGACGTCAAGGGCTGACACCCGGCCGGGCGCGAGCGGGCCCCGCGCGACCCCCAAACGGGTCGTCGCCGCGCACCGTCACCAATAGGTCTCGACAGTGACGTGCCCCGGCTCCCGCCGGCGGTGCCGTCGCATGCCGCGCGCGGCGAGCGCCAGCTGCGTGTCGTCGACCATCGCCGGATTGCCGCAGAGCATCGCGTGCGAGTTTTCCGCGGCGAGGGGAAGCCCCGCACGCGATTCGAGGCGTCCATCGAGGATGGCGCCCGGAATGCGGCCGCCGAGCGCGCCGGCATGGGCCTCGCGACTCACCATGGGGATGTGCACGAAGGCGCCCGGATGGGCCGCGGCAATCCCGCCGATCACCTCGCGGTAGGCAAGCTCGTTCGCGTGCCGGACGGCGTGCACGAGCACGACCCGGTCGAATTTCGCCCATGCGTCGGGCGTGCGCAGGATCGACAGAAACGGACCGAGCCCGGTGCCGGTCGCGAGGCACCAGAGCACGTCGGCGGCGGGCACTTCGCCGATCGAAAAGAAGCCATTGGCGCTACGCAGGAGCCAAAGGGGGTCTCCGGGCCCGAGGGCCGCGAGTTGCGGCGACAGCGGGCCTTCGGGCACCGTCACGAAATAGAACTCGTGCGGCGCGCTGCCCGGACGCATTCACGAATGAATAGGGCCTGCCCAGCATCTCTTCCTTCGACCCGGGCGGCGCCGGCAGCGCGAGGCGGCCGAATTGTCCGGCGACGAAGGTCACTTCGGGCGCCTCGACCTGCAACGAATGCAATCGGTCGGTCCACCGCACGTTGCCGGTGACCGTTCCTTGCACCCATTTGCTCATGCCGGTCATGCGGGGCGGGTAAAATCGGCATTATGCCTTCTCGATCGGCTCTCCCTGCGGCAGCGGACGGGGGGACGCGGCTTTCGTGTCTACTTGCGCCCTCCCGTCAAGGCGGACGGCGCGCGGTTTCTCGCCGCCGTGAAGGCGAGCCGCCGCCTGCATGCCGCGTGGGTGCATCCCCCTTCGACGCCGGCGCGCTACGCGGCGTTCGTGCATCGGTACGGCGCGGCGTCCGCGCGTGACGCCTCCTCCGCCACGCATGTGGGCTTCGTCGTCTGCCGCTGCGAAGATGACGCGATCGTCGGCGTGTTCAACATCGGCGAAATCGTCCGCGGGCTCTTCAAGAGCGCTTACCTCGGTTACTACGCGTTGGCGCCGCACGCGGGGGCGGGGTACATGTCGGAAGGTCTCGAGCTCGTGCTCAGGGTCGCCTTCCGGCGCTTGAAGCTGCATCGCGTCGAAGCGAACGTGCAGCCTTCCAACGCACGTTCGCTTGCGTTGGTCCGCCGCGCCGGTTTCGTCCGCGAGGGATATTCGCGGCGCTATGTGAGGATCGCGGGGCGCTGGCGCGATCACGTACGATTGGCGCTGCTCGTCGAGGATTGGCGCGCCCGGCGCACGAAGACGGGCCGATGAGCGCCGCCGGGTCGTCCCAAGGCGCGAATAGCTCCCTCTCGGAGGAAAGGCGCGCAGCGCCAAGGGTGCACTCATGAGCACCGCCGGGCCGCCCCAAGTCGCGAATAAGGCGCGCAGCGCGAAGTGTGTACCCTGAGCGCCGCAAGGCCGCTCCTCGTCGGAGTCATGGCCCTGTCGGGCTGCGCCACGCCGAACCTTGCCGATGCGCCGAAGATCGTGCAGGGCCATGCGGTCGCGTCCTACCAGATCCACGAGGAATGTCTCGTTCTGAAGCCCGGCGAGCGCGTCGAATACCGGTACGAGAGCACCGAGCCGGTGGATTTCAACCTCCACTATCACGAAGGCAACGCCGTCGTGATGCCGTTGGTGCGCGAAAAGTCGCGCGAGGACGCCGGCATGTATTCGGTCCGGATTGCGCAGGATTACTGCCTCATGTGGGAGGCGGGCGCGGCGGGCGCGACGATCGATTACCGGATTCGCGTCAGGCCTCGCGACCTGACGCCTCATTGACAGTGGACGGACGCCCGCGGCGCGTCGATGGCGCGATTGGGGCCTATCAGAAATCGGTGTGGCCGTACGTCCTGCCGTTTTCGATTGGTCCCAGCACCAGCCTGTCGACGATCCTCGCCGCCACGTCCGCGGGATCCTTGAGGAGTCCGTTGTCCTTGAAGCCGCGAAAGAGCCCGACGCTCGGGAACTCCGCCGGATCGCGGGTCCGCATGTAGGCCTGCATTCCGGTTTCGAATATTCCGGGTCGCAGCGAAATGCAGCGAAAGCGCGGGGTGCTGCATTCGGCCGCAATCGCCCGAGTAAGCATCTCGAGCGCCGCCTTCGACATGCCGTAGACCAGCGTGCCGGGAATGGCCGTCTGCGCCGCGCCCGACGACACGTTGATGATCCTGCGCTCGACCGTGTCGTCGGGAAAGCTCCGGAGGAAGAGATCCGCCATGACGACCGGCGCCGCCGCGTTCGTGGCGAGTGCCGTGGCGATGGCGCTCGCGTCGAGGCGTCCGAGCACCCCCGTGGGCGTGGCGACTGCCGCGTTATTGACGAGCGTCACCGACGCGGGCTTGCCCTCGGCAACAAGGCGCAGCAGCGGCGTAATCGCGGCGGCGAGCAGCGCAGGCTGCGAGAGATCGCAGGCGGCGAGATGGAAGCGCTTGCTCTTGAGTCGCGGGCTCGCAGCGCGGCCGACGCCCAGCACCGTGAACCCGCGCGCGAGCATCACCGCGGCCAGCGCCTCCCCCAGACCGCGCGAGACACCGGTGACGATCGCAGCGTGCATACCTTCCTCCGGACGTGAAACTGCAGAAATTCGGTCACGCGTGCGCGTCGAAAATACCCGAACTCGGCGCGAATTGCACGGTCAGCGCGACCCGAACGACAACGCGATCCACGCGACGATTACGATCGCGAGCACGAGCAGCGCGATTTTCCACGGGCTCTTCGGGTACTCGCCGCGAATCGTGCCCGTGACGCCATTCATTGCGCACTGGAACACCCGGGCGCCGTACGTGTAGGACAGGAGCCACACTGGCGCGAGGATGTGCTTGAACGTCTGTCCCGAATAGTCCGCGTGGACGGCGAGGTTGCGGAAAGTGTCGCCGGGAACCTGTTGGGCGCAGAGCACCTGCAATTTCGCGTCCATGGCGGCGCGTGCGCGCGCCGCCGCGGCCGCGAGGTCGATCTGGTAGCGCTCGACGATCCAGCCCGCGACGAATCCGGGGTCGTAGGGCTTCAACTCCGTCGTCGGAAACGGCTCGATCCCGCGCAGGAGCTCCGGGTGGATACCCACGGACGCACAGACGAGGTCGTCGTCGAAAAAGTGCTGCACCCGGCCGGCGGCAGGCTCCCAGCGGACGTGCTGCACCTGCCGCGTTTGGGTGCGCCCGCCTTCCTCGTAGGTTTCTGTCGTGTAGTAATAGTGACCGGCTTCGGCGGTCCATTGCGCCTCCACACGCGCGTCGAACGTCCAGTACGGCAGATAGATGCCGCGCACAGTGTCGGTAAGCGCCTTTTTTGCGAGCGCCGATGGCGCGAGCCACAATCGGCCGTACCACGCGCGGATGCGATCGCGCGCGCTGGATTCGCTCACCTTGAACGGCAGGACGCTTTCCGGGCGCAGCGCGGGCTTGGCTTCGGTGTAGGGCACGAGCTGCGCCGAACCGCAGAACTCGCAAGTCTGGGCCTGGCGGGACGGATCGAGCACCGAGATGGCGTTGCAACTCTGGCACTTGACTTCCCGCCTGGCTGCCTGCCAACTGGTTGCCCCGGCGACGGTCTCCCGCAGCGCCCCGACGAGATCGTGCTCGACGATCGCGCCCGCCGCATCGGGCCTGGCCGCGGACTCGGTCCCGCAGAACGGACAGGCGAGCTTCTGTTTCGCGGCGCTCCACGTGGCTTCGCCGCCGCACGCGGGACACGCGAACTTCGACAGCGCGACGCTTTCGGCCAACTCCAACAGGCTCCAGGATCACATGCCCGAGATCACATAGCCGATCACGCGCCACGCGTAACCGGCCCCGACTTCGAGCATTACTTCCTCGCCGCTGTCGGTTTGATTCGCGAACGACGACCGGAACGTCACGACAGCATAGGAGCCGCCTGGGGGCAAACCGGGGATCGAGTCGCTGAACCTAGTTGCCGTCACCGCACGCTGCAGTAGCGGCCCGCGCGGTTCGCGTTCGCGCCGGACGGTTTCGGTCCACACCGGCAGAGTGACCGAATCCTGCAATCGCGCGCCCGCCGCCTTCCAGCTTGCCTCGCCGTCCTGCTTGTCGACGAGGGCGAGCCATTCGCGCGCTGCGCGCTGCACCATCGTCGCGCGCGGATCCTGCGCGAGCGCCGCATGCGGCGCCAGCAGCACGCAGGCGAACAGCGCGAGCGACGCGCGGCGACGCGACGTTCCGTCCTTGGATTGGCCCGCCGCGCTCATGCGTTCAGGAATGCGTCGACCGCGGTGCGCGTCACTCGCCATTGCGTGCCGATCTTCTTGCCCTTGAGGTCGCCCGAATCGAGGCTCGCGATGACGTCGGCCTCTTCGACGCCCAGCACCTTGGCGACTTGTGCGGGCGTGAGGAGCTCGGGAGCGGCGGCTGCCGGCGCCGCCGGCACCGCGACGCCCGGTGTCCCTTGCGCCATGAGCCCGCCGGTCTGGTTCATCATCTGTTGCGCCATGGCCATGCCGACCGCCATCTCGGCCGCCATTCCGCCCGGACCGCCGCCGCCCTTCTCCAGCCCCTGCGCCATCTGGAACTTGACGTAATCGTTGAGGTTCCCCACGGCCGCCATGCTCGACCGCTTGTCGATCGCCTGCTCGACCTCGGGGGGAACCGACACGTTTTCCACGATGAACGTCGTCATCTCGAGGCCGTACTTCGCGCCGATGGCCGGATTGATGAGCGGCAATAGCGCTCCGCCCAGCTCCGAATACCGCGACGCGACGTCCAGCGCCGGGACCTTCGCGCCCGCGAGCGCGTCCGAGAACACGCTGACAATGCGGGAGCGCATCGCATCCGCAAATTCGTCGAGCCGGAAATGGTCGTCGGTGCCGGCGACCTCCTTCAGGAACTTCTTCGGGTCGACAACGCGGAAATCGTAGGTGCCGTAGGCGCGCAGCCGAACGACGCCGAAGTCCGCGTCGCGCATCATCACGGGATTCGCCGTGCCCCACTTGTTGCCGGCGAACACCCGCGTGACGACGTAGTAGACGTCGGCCTTGAACGGGCTCTCGAGCGCGTACTTCCAGCTCTTGAGGTTGGTGAGGATGGGAATGTTGTCGGTGGTGAGCGTGTGCTTCCCGGGGCTGAACGTGTCGCCGAATTCGCCGACGTAGACGAATTGCGCCACCTGCGATTCGCGGACCACGAGCTGCGCCCCATTCTTGATTTCCCTGTCCTCGTCGGGGAACCGGAACGACAGCGTGTCGCGCGAATCGTCCGTCCACTCGATGATGTCGATGAACTGCTTTTTGAGGAAGTCGATGATCGCCATCGCGTGTCAATGCTCCGGAGGTGGGCGGTGCGGAGGGAATCGGGGCCGTTCGCGTCCGAGAGTCGCGGCGCGAACGGGTCCCCGGCTACTTTTTCGCCGCCGCGAGCCGCGCGGCCTCGGCTTCGGCCTGCCTGATTTCCGCCTCGAGCCGCTGCGCCGGCAGGGCGCCGGGAACAATGGACCCGTCGGCGAAGATGAGCGTCGGCGTGGCGGTGACCTTCATCTTCTGTCCGAGCGCGCTCGTGGCGGCCAGGGGGTTGTCGCAGTCGCCATTGTTGGCCGGCAGCGCGCCGGAGGCGAAGAACGCATCCCAGGCCTTTACGTTGTCCGGCGCGCACCAGATCATCCGGGACTTTCTCGCGGCATCCGGGTGCAGCTGATCGATCGGATAGAGGAAGGTGTAGATCGTCACGTTATCGATGTTCTTGAGCTCGTTTTCGAGCCGCGCGCAGAACGGACAGTCGGCGTCGGAGAAGATCGCGAGCCTGCGCGAGCCGTTGCCCTTCACCTTCTTCAACGCGAGCTCGAGGGGAAGGCTGTCGAAGGCGACACGCGAGAGCTCGCGCATTTTCGCCTCCGTCATGTTCTTCCTGGTGGCGGCGTCGTAGACGTTGCCCACGAGCACGTACGTGACCTTGGCATCCGTGTAGACGAGCTGTTCGTCGAACATCGCTTCATAGAGCCCGAAATACGGGCTCTTGGTGACGGTAGTGACCGTCGCGCCCTGGAACTTCTGCTCGAGGAGCTTCTTGACCTGCGCGGCCTCGCCGGTCAGCGGCGCGACGCGGGCGGGCGTCTGCGCCTCGACCGATACGGCGAGGAGCGCGGCCAGCGCAATTGCCACCGCCGGCACGCGGACGAACATTGTCGTGAGGAAGGACATCAGGGCTCCAGTAGGTTTGATCGTTAGCGTAGCGCGGAATGCGCGAGAAACCGCCTTGCCGGAGGCAGGCCATCGACGACGGCCATGCCGAAATTGCGTGCCGTCCGTATCCAGGGCGACGTCGCGCCAAACAGGCGGGCAAGCGTGTCGGTGACGATCTGCATCGCGAGCACGGGCGCGGCGCGGCGGCGCGCAAAGCGCTCCAGCAGCAATGGCGCACCAGGATCGGTCAGAGGCCCGCGTCCGCGCAGCACGGCGGCGAGCGCTTCGGCGTCGCCGAAGCCAAGATTGACGCCCTGCCCGGCGAGCGGGTGGACGCCATGCGCGGCGTCACCCACCAGCGCCACGCGATGGGCGACCATCGTCGGCAGCTTCTGCAGCTGGAGCGGGAATCCGGCGCTCGGCGTGATCGACTCGAGCGCTCCGAGCGTGCGCCGCCCGCACGATGCAACGCGCGACGCGAGCGCGTCTGCCGGCAGGGCGAGAAGCTCGCGCGCATCCTGATCGGGCGCAGACCACACCATCGATATGCGGCGCCCGGGCAACGGCAGCCAGGCGAGTATGCCGCCATCATCGAGAAACCATTGAAATGCGCGCCCGCGGTGCGGGTGCTCGCAGTTGAAATTGGCGACCACTGCCGTTTGTCCGTAGGTTTTCGTGACGGCGGCAATGCCGGCGGCTTCGCGCACGCGCGAGCGAAGCCCGTCGGCGCCGACGATGAGGCGGGCGGTCAACGTCGTGCCGTCGGAGCAATGAAGCGTGCCCGCGTCGGGGCTCCACGTCAGCGCATCGAGCGCGCAGGGAGCGCGGACCGTGACGCCCGCCGCCAGCGCCACGCGGACGAGCTCCGCGCGGAGCGCGCGCTCCTCGACGATCCAGGCGAGCGCGCGTTCGCCCAGCTCGTACGCGGAGAAATGGAGAAGGGCTCCAGTATCACCCTCCACGCGCATCGCCTCGACCGCAGCGATGCGATCGACGGGCAGGGCCTGCCAGGCGCCTAGCGACCCCAGAAACGCGGCGCTGCCCGGGCTGATGGCGTACACGCGCGCGTCCCAGCTCTCGCCGGCTGGAGGACACTCCGGCATCGTGACGTCGGCGCGATCGACCAGCGCCACGGCAAGTCCGGCATGGACGAGCACTGGCGCGAGGGAGAGCCCGACGAGTCCAGCCCCCGCAATGACGACATCGTAGTCGCTCGTCCGGTGCCCGGCGGCGCTCATGAGTACACCCTTGGCGCTGCGCGCCTTCCCTCCGAGAGGAGCTATTCGCGCCTTGGGACGGCCCGGCGGCGCTCATGGAGTGCGGTCCAGGGTTTCGATCACGTGGTGCTGATTCGTGTAGATGCAAACGTCACCCGCGATGGTCAGGCTCTGTTTGACGATGTCGGCGGCGGAAAGTGCCGTGTGCTCCAGCAGCGCCCGGGCCGCAGCCTGCGCATAAGGTCCGCCCGAGCCGATCGCGACGATGCCGAATTCGGGCTCGAGCACGTCGCCCGTCCCGGTGATGATGAACGACGCGCCGCGGTCCGCCACAGCGAGCATCGCCTCGAGCCTGCGCAGGATGCGATCCGAACGCCAATCCTTCGCGAGCTCGACCGCGGAGCGCGCGAGCTGACCCTGGTGCTTTTCGAGCTTGGCTTCGAAGCGCTCGAACAGCGTGAAAGCGTCGGCAGTCGCGCCGGCAAAGCCCGCGAGCACGCGGTCGTTGTACAGGCGGCGCACTTTGCGCGCCGTGGCCTTGACCACGACGTTGCCGAGCGTGACCTGGCCGTCTCCGCCGAGACTCACGGCACCGTCGCGCCGGACCGATAGGATCGTGGTGCCGTGAAAGGTTTCCATGTTGGAAGGCCCCGTGGCCCTGCAGGCCGCCGGGGTCGATTGCGCCCGCTATTGGGGCTTCTTGACGAAGTGACGCGGCGAAACGCCGATGAGCAGCAGCAGCGCCCGGATGATCGGCGACGCTCCGACAATCTGAACCGCCTTCCGCTGCGATTCGATCCGGTTGATGAGATTGAGGAGCGCGCCGGCGCAAACGAAATCGATCCGCTCGACGTCGCTCATGTCCACGGCGACTACCGCCTGGGAATGCATGGAATCGGCGAGCTTGCCCAACGCAGGCGCGAGCGATCCGGTCATGACGCCGGACCACTTCAGCATCTCCGCCTCGAGATCGTCGACGGCGTCCGTATCCGTTGGCTCCTCGGTCTTCGCCGGGACGGCCGCCAACAGGGACGGCTCCCACGACGGCGGGGACAACTCGAATGCCATCGCAAACTCGATGGCGCGATCCTCGAACGCCGAGCGGTCGTTGGTCCATTGCAGGAGCTCGAGAGACAGCAGCCACGCACCCTCGCCCGCCGCGCGCCCGCCTTTGAGAGCCGTCTCAAGCGCGGCGTCCAGCTTCGGCGCAGGGAGGAGCTGCAGCCCGAGCCCCGCCCGGCGCGCCTCAGCCAGCGCATTGGCAAGAAGACGCGCGCCGGTGTCGTCGAAATCGTTTACCGACAAGAGATCGATGCGCGCGCCGTGCGTCTGCCGGGAGACGGCGCGCCGGATACCCTCGATCTGCGTCGCCGCGGCCGCAGTCACGCTGCCGGTCAGGACGATGGAACCACCGATCACGCGCGGCGACGCCGCCGTGGTGTCGCCCTCCCATGCCGGCGCCGAGCGCTCGAACTGCATGACATATTGCAATGCGAGCTTGTCGAACGCCGCACGGTCGCCCTGGCGTTGCAGGAGATCGAAGAGCGCGAGCCACGCCAGCACCGAGAGCTTGGTGTCGTCATCGCTTTCGATGCCCTCCTCGAGCTGCCGCGCGGGCATCCACCGCCTGGCCGTTGGCAAACCGCAGCGCGGCATTTTCCAGCACGGCGCACAGCCCGGGGTTCGCCTGCGCGACCTCGAACGAAGCTTGCGCCGGCGCCCATTGGGCGAGGCTCGCGCCGGTCACGGTGAGATCGCCCCCGGGCGGTTCGAGATGGCGGCGCGGGCCCTTGGTCCCCCGCTGCGCGGCTAGCTCGCGCGCGGACGTAATGCGAGGCGCACGTCCGCCTTCGACGGTTCGGGCTTTTTCTTAGCCGGTGGTTTAGAAAAGAACGCCATTGCTGTCCTGGGACGTGGATACGCGACCGGGAAAGCGCAATTCCTGCCGCGAGCACTCCGGACATGGCGCGCCTCGAAGGAAATTCCTTGGCCTGTTACCAACTGTTGATTATGTTCCCGTCATAGGTTCGCGACAAGCGGGATTCGCCCGCGGACAGGCGGCGCGCCGCTAGGACATGCGGTGTCGTCATCGACCGAAGGACGCCGCCGCAGCGACTCCTGGCAGCGCCGATTCGGGTGGCCGATTCAAATCGCAGTTGCTAGAATGGCTCGCCGCGACCCTGATTGCGGCAAAACGAGGAGGATGACGATGAAAAACCCGCTCGATTCGCTCTGGGGCACGATCATCTCCGGTCTGGTTCTGACGGCGATCCTGTATTTCGTGGTCAAGAACTTCCTGGTGTGACGGAGGAGATGCAAATGGAACTCGTAGATGCACTTGCACGATGGCTCCACTTTCTGGCCGGCGTCATGTGGATCGGATTGCTCTATTACTTCAATTTCGTCCAGGTGCCAGCCCTCAAGGCGGCGAGCGCGGACGGCACGGCGGGCGGAATCACCAAGCATGTCGCTCCGCGGGCGCTTCTGTATTTCCGCTGGGCGGCGGTCGTGACGTGGCTTGCGGGCGCGGCACTGCTGGGCGCGAACTTCGTCAACGCCTTCATGCTACAGAAAGGCTACGCGGCGATCGGTATCGGCGCGTGGTTCGGCACCATCATGCTGTTCAACGTCTGGGGGCTGATCTGGCCCAATCAGCAGAAGATTCTCGGCATGAAGCCCGCGACGGACGAAGAGAAGAACAAGGCCCGCCGCGTCGCGCTGCTCGCCTCGCGCACCAACACCATGCTGTCCATCCCGATGTTGTTCTTCATGGCGGGCGGCTTGACACACAAGGCGGCCTTCGGCCTATAGCCGCAAGCCGGCACAAGCGGGCTTTCGGCCTGCAGCACGCGGCCGGCCTTGGCCCGGTGCGCGCCGGGAAACTGGCCCGGTTGGGTGCCGTCTGGTCTTCAGTCTCCGTAGAGCTTCTGGACCCGCTCGCGGCGCTCCTGCGCCTCGAGCGAAAGCGTCGCCGTCGGACGCGCGAGGAGGCGCGGAATGCCTATGGGCTCGCCAGTCTCCTCGCAATAGCCGTAGTTGCCTTCGTCGATCAGTCCGGATCGACTTCTCGACTTTCTTCAAAAGCTTGCGTTCGCGGTCGCGCGTGCGAAGCTCGAGGGTGTATTCCTCCTCGAGCGTCGCGCGGTCGGACGGGTCGGTCGTCGTCTCGTTCTCGCGCAAATGTTCGCCGGTATCGTCCGCGTTCTGCAGAAGCTGGTCGCGGAGTTCGGTCAGGCGTCGCCTGAAGAACGCGAGCTGGGCTTCGTTCATGTAGTCTTTGTCCGGCGCTTTGAGGAGATCGGGTTCCGTCAGAACCTTGACCTTCTTGGTTGCCGTCGCAGGCGGTTGCTTGCTTCGCCATTCTGATCCCTAACCTCTCCTAAAGAGCCGCCTCATTTGGCAGCCCGCGCGGTGACCCGGCGCGCGCGGGATTGTCCCGACCGCGTCGGATTTGCCGCCAGCACTAAATCGACCATTATATCCCGCTCGCCACCCCCCGGCCATACCGTTCGTCGCCCGGCGAGAGCGGGGCCCCCTCCCGCAGCAACGTATAATCCAGTAAAAACAAGGACTTTCCGATGCCAACACCCGCCTCGCCGACCCGCACTGACCCTCGCCCGGCCGGACGACTGGCATCTGCATTTGCGCGATGGTCCGCGATGGCCGCGGTGCTCGCCGCCACGGCCGACGTCTTCGGGAGAGCAATCGTCATGCCAAACCTGCGCCCTCCGGTGACGACGACGGAGCTCGCGCGCCTATCGTCAACGCATCCTCGACGCGCTCCCTGCCGGTTCCGCGTTCTCGCCGCTGATGACGCTCTATCTCACGGACAACACGAGCCCGCGGAAATCGCAACCGCGAAAGCTCCGGCTTCGTTCACGCGGTCAAGTACTACCCCGCGGGAGCGACGACGCACTCCGATGCCGGCGTCACCGCGCTCGAGCGCGTCTATCCCGCGCTCGAAGCGATGCAGGGCCACGGCATCGTGTTGTCGCTGCACGGGGAAGTCACCGACGCGGGCGTCGACATCTTCGATCGCGAACGCGTTTTCATCGAGCGCTCGCTCGAGAGGATCGTGCGCGACTTCCCGCGCTGCGGTCGTGCTGGAGCACATCACCACCGCGGAGGCCGCGGCATTCGTCGCCGCCGCGCCACTGCATGTCGCCGCGACGATCACGCCGCAGCATCTCGTCTATTCGCGGAACGCGCTCTTCGAAGGCGGCGTGCGCCCGCACTCTATTGCCTGCCGATACTGAAGCGCGAGCGGCACCGCGAAGCGCTGCTGGCCGCCGCGACCGGCGGCAGCCCGAAGTTCTTCTCGGCACCGATTCCGCGCCGCATGCGGAGCACACCAAGGAAAATGCGTGCGGCTGCGCGGGCTGCTATTCGGCGCCTGTCGCGCTGCCCTGTACGCCGAGGCGTTCGAGTCGGCGGGGCGCTCGACCGGCTCGAAGGCTTCGCAAGCCCGAAATCGGGCTTGCCGTTCTCGTAGCCCTCGCGCCATGCCCGGCGGGCTGCGATGATCTGCTCAATTCGCGCGCGCCGCCGGGCCTGGAAGTGGGGCAGGGGCAGGATCGCAGTGCGGTAGACATTCCATTCCTGCTGCAAAACCTCTTCATCGAGAGACGCCACGTAGCGCGTGCGATCAGCAATTGGGGCGGGCAACCCGAAGCGCTTGCGGTCCTCTTCGGTGCATCGCAGCGCCTCAGGGGGCGGTGCGCGGCCTTTCCCATTCGTCAGCGAGCCCGGCTGCCTTGTGCGTGGCGGCCAGCGCCACCTCATGCGCGGCGAAGAATTCATCGACGAGCTTTAGAGAAGGTCGGCATCCTCGCCGGGCAAGGAGGCGAAGGCAGGCGCGGCCGCAGCGACCGCCGGCAACGTCGTCCCGATGCCGGCCAGCACGGCGCGGCGGGAAGCTTTCGTAGTCATGGCAAGTTCTCCTAGCTGCGTGTGAGGGGAACACCCTGCCAGGCGCAATATCACTGAGTTTTTTTTGGTAGGGTTGATGCGGTCATGACGCGCCATGAGCCGGTGCGTTGTGGCAAGTCCCCGGCGCGTCGTGCGACCGGCGCGTCGGGGGCGCTCAAAATTCGCCGATTTGCCCCTACAGCGCAATCAAAATGATTTGGAAATTGTGCTGATGCCCGCCGGCAACTTAGCGCGTCGCTCAGCGGATTGCCCGATAGTGGTCGGCGTATTGCTGCCAATCCGGCGGGGCGTGGAGCGTTTGCGCGGCTACCAGCACCGTGAGCACCGGAACCGCCCGGCCTTATCGCTGCCCATGGTGGCGACGATCTTCGGCGAATTTCCCGCTCGACCTAGTACCGACTATCGTAAATCCGTGATTCAGGATCGATGCCAAAATGTCAGATCGATAAGAGTCACTTGGTAGGACCTAACGCTGACGCGGATTCGTAATTCCGGGTACTAGTGTGCGAGCTTGCGCGCGCACAATGACCGGCACCCGCTTCGTCTTCAGCGCGGCGACCATCTCGTCGACCCGCATGGAATAGAACTCGACCCATTTGTCGGACCGGATTCATACGACACCAGGGTGCCGGATCGCCCGGACTCCCCATGGGCGGTCGCGGGCTGCTCGGGGGCCGGCCCCTCGGCTCCCTAATTCGGCCGCTTTTGCCGTTTCGGCCGGGTTCGCGGCTTCGGCCGGCTTGGCCGGATCAGTGGCCTTGGGGCCTCCGCCGGCTTGGCCGGCTCACCTGGTTTATGCCCCGCAGGCTGATTCGCACGCGCCGGCTGGCGTTCGCGGATCGGCTGACGATGGCCGAGTCATTGAAGGACGCGGGAGCCTCAGATCCAGCCCGCGCCAAACTGTTCCCGTGCGAGCATCGGGTGAGGTAAGATAGGCGCGGGCGGCAGCCCATAACGCGTCAACAAGCTCGCCCACGGGAGGCCCACAATGATGAAGCCTATGCTCTGGAGCGCAGCGTTCGCCGGCGCTCTCGTTCTTTTTGCTCCTGCCGTGCGGGCCGACATGAGTATCGCCCTGCCCCAGGCTGCGGCCGAGCAGGTCGGAATGTCCAAACAGAAGCTCGATCGAATCCGTCCCGCACTCCAGCGGGAAATCGATGAGGGCAAGCTTGCGGGCACTGTCGTCATGGTCGCCCGCAAGGGCAAGCTCGTCTATGCCGATGCGTTGGCTTCCAGGACAAGGCCGAAAGCAAGCCGATGGCGCTCAATTCGGTATTCCGCATCTATTCGATGACTAAGCCGCTGGTGTCGGTCGGCCGCGATGATGCTGGTCGAGGACGGAAGATCCAGCTCACCGATCCGATTTCTAAATTCCTGCCCGCCTTCAAGGGCCAGCAGGTGAGTGTCGCCCGCGCCGATCCCGAATTCGCCCGCATCACTTACACGACGGTACCTGCCGATCGCGAAGCGACCGTGCAGGATCTGTTCCGCCACACGGCGGGCCTCGCATACGGCGAGATCACGGTCAACACGCCGGTCAAGGCGGCATATGGTGCCGCCGGCGTGCATCTTCCCGACGTGCGTGACTACGACTCGCGCGGCGTGACTTCGGCTGAGCAGGCCGAGCGCGTTGGCAAGGCGCCGCTCGCGCATCAGCCGGGTCGCGTATGGGAATATAGTCTCGCGTCCGACATCCTCGGTCGGTTGGTCGAGGCAGCGTCCGGCAAGCGCCTTGGCGAGTTCCTTGACGAGCGGTTGTTCAAGCCGCTGCGGATGACCGACACCGCATTCTGGGTGCCGATCGACAAGATGGCGCGCCTGGCGCAGCCGCTGCCTGTCGACCTCGCTTCCGGCCAGCCGAACAAGCTGATCGACGTTTCGGCGCAACCCAAGAACAACTCCGGCGGCGCCGGCGCGGTTTCGACCGCGCGCGACTACCTGCGCTTCGCGCAGATGATGCTCAACGGCGGTCAGCTCGACGGCGAGCGAGTGCTCTCGCGCACGACCGTGGCGCTGATGACGTCCGACCATCTCGGGACGCATATCTCGGCGCCGGTAACGCCGGGCGAGTTGGGCCTGGGCACCCTCGGATATGGCTTTGGCCTCGGCTTTGCGGTGCGGCTTGCGCCCGGCATCGCGGCAGTTCCCGGTTCGCAAGGCGACTATACGTGGCCGGCTATGCGGGCACCTACTTCTGGGTCGATCCCAAGGAGGAGCTGCGGTCGTTTACATGAGCCAGGCGCCAAGCCCGATTCGCGCCCACTACCGGCGCCTGATCCGGCAGCTGGTATATCAGGCGATCGTGGATTGACCTGCCGCGCGACGCTGATTGTGCACTATGGGCCGGACAAGAACATGGTGGACCTTCGGCTGGAATTGGCCGCCGGATGCCCGAAGATCGCCGCCAACCAGATCATGGACCTGTGCGGCGTGTACTATCCCGACCGGATCGGAGGGTGAAAAAAACGCGGCCGGGTTTCAATGCGAAGGCGGTGCCGCCCATTCGCGCCGTCGTAAGGGCGATGATTGAGAGTTAGGGTTCGCGCACGCGCGTACCGCGACGCGAACCCGTGAAGGCTGAAAACGCCCATTCAAACACCAGCCAGAGCATGGCTGTGGGTTAGACGACGAGGCGCTTCACCGGGCCGCAATGCTCCCAGAGGCATGAAGATACCATATCGGCAGCGACGAGGCACGGTGCCCTCAAGCACCGAACTAGGAATGCGCGGCGGCTCAAGACCGGCATCAAATCGCAACCAGGTATCCGACACGCGATCCTCTTCCGTGACCGCAATTTTGCTGGCGGCCTCAAAGTCCATGGGGTTGTCGTAGATACTCCGCTCCGTGAGGAGAGCGTCCTCCGTGAGGAAATCATTGGGCGGTAGCGCCGCGTCGGCAAAGACGGCAGCCACAAACAACACGGCAGCTACGGCGTAAGCGAACCGGACTTCGCGCATGTGATCGCTCCCCGTCTTATGGCGCCCTTGAAAAGCAATCCCGTTAATGGGATCAATGCCTTCAACGGAAAGATTGGAACACCCGCGGCGTAAGAAATGCTCACTTCGCGGAATTGTACTGACATCCTGGCGTAGAAGAAACCGGAATAAATCCAGGCGGCAATCGCGGGAAGAAAGAAAACGATGTATAGCACCAGATCCATGCTGGCTTGCGTGCGTGGCCTCAAGAAACGATACAACACGTCGGCGCGCACATGCCCATTGCGGGCCAGCGTGTAAGCGCCGGCCATGAGAAACATGGCGCCATAGGTGATGTAGCTGAAAGCCCATGTTGTTGGCGCTCGAAAAATATAGCGGGCGGCAACCTCATAGCTGACGCCAAGCGTCAAGATTATTATGAGCCAACCAAAGCTCTTGCCGACCCACGTGCTAAGGGAATCGATGGAGTGGAGAAAGCGCGTCATGCTTCGGTGCTGAGGAACTAGCCCCATCCGGTAAACCGGGCAGGCGGATGCCCAGTCGGGACCCCCGTTAGGCTGCACCATAGTAAGGCGCGAGTCAAAGGTTCAGAAGACAAGGCTGCGCCCGTCGACACGCCGGGCTTGAAGATGTTCGGTGCAATGCACGCGGCGAATTTTACGCGGCGCTGGAAACCTTTTGCGATGGTGCGACCGACATGGGCGGCTTATGCGAACCGATGGGCGGTGCACAATCGAACCCCGGTCGATAAAGAATGTCTGCTTCGGCCCATTGCTGCCGAGAGCCAATGCGACAGCATGTCCGCAGGTGGCGAAAGCTGACGCCGCGTCCCGGCGCATCCGTGGGTCAACTGACCGAAACCCTGATTAGCGCCCCCAATCGTTCCTTCGGCATCGCGCTTGGCCGCGCGCGATGCCGGGTTCTTCACCTTAATCCAGTCAGCCGTTCGCCCGGAACGGTAAGGCAAATCTTTTACGCCTCGAGACGATACCCTCGACCCCAAGGGCATAGGCGTGACGTATTCGTGGCGTACCGCAGCCGACACATCGGCATCGCTGGCGAGCGTGAACTTTGATCGTTTTTGCTAAGCGTGAAGAAGAGCTTTGCCGCCAGCGCGAATCCCGCGAACGCGCAACGCGGGCCACCTGAAGGGGTAGCCCGCCTCGGTCGCGTCGCGGCGGATTAAGCCGCGCGAAGTCACAGTTAATGCGTCGGAGCCGTTATGGCTTCATAGCGCCCTGCGCACTCGTGTAAACTGCATAGAGCGATGACGAGCCGCAGATGTAAAGTCGATTTCGTTGCTGACCGCCGAAGCACATGTTGGCGACAGTTTCCGGTATGTGGATCTTGCCGAGCAGATCGCCGTCTGGAGTGTAGCAGCGCACGCCGTCCTCGTTGGGATCGCCCCAACCCACCGAGCACCAAAGGCGCCCGGCGGTGTCGCAGCGCAGCCCGTCGGTAATGCTGGGCTTGGGCATGTCCGCAAAGACCTTGCTGTTCGAAAGCTTTCCGGCCCCGAGATCCACGTCGAACACGCGAATATGCGACGGGTTGTCCGGCCCGTCCGTGAAGCCGGTATCGCAGATATAGAGCTTCTTCTCGTCAGGCGAGAAGCAAAGGCCGTTCGGCTCCACGAAGTCATCGACGACCATCTTGATGTCACCGGATTTCGGATCCACCCGGTAGACGTTTTTCTTTTCCTGCTCGGGCTCGGCCTTGATGCCCTCGTAATAGCCGCCAATACCGTAGGCGGGATCGCAGAACCAGATCGAACCGTCGGCCGCGACGACCGCGTCATTCGGCGAGTTGAGCTTCTTGCCATTATACTTGTCGGCGATAATCGTGATCGAGCCATCGAGTTCGGTCCGGGTGACCCGTCGGCCGCTATGTTCGCAAGTGATCAGGCGTCCTTCGCGATCGATCGTGTTGCCGTTCGAGTTCATCGACGGATGGCGGAATACGCTGACGTGACCGTCATCCTCCGAGAAACGCATGATGCGGTTGTTGGGAATGTCGCTGAACAGCACGTAGCGGCCAGCCGGGAAGTAAACCGGTCCCTCGGCCCAGCGGAACCCGGTTGCGACGCGCTCAACCGCCATGGTGCCGGCGAAGGCCGGGAAACCGCTAGGTCCGAACGAAACCGGGGGCTTTTTGAGAGACTCCAGGCGAGAATCCGGATAGCGGCTCCCAGGTAGCGGTCCTAAGGGCAGCGGAGCGGTTGACGGGGTTGGGGCGCCCGTTTGGCCGAATGGCGTTACGGTCGCCGCAGAGGCCGCTTTCATGGTCACGGCCGCCGCGGCAGCCGCCGTTGTCGCCAAAAATGCGCGTCTGTTCATTGTTACCTCCCTAGAAATGTTCTTCCGAACTCCCCCGGCTTGTATTCAAACTCGGGGACGGTCGTTCGGATGTTGGGAACCGTAGCACGAACAGAACTCGCTGAAGAGCCCTTCCCGCTGGCTACGTTGCCGACGACCGACCCGTACACAATGGAAGGGTGCTCATCCCGTTCATCCGTGAGTTGGTCAATCGCGACGCGGATGCAAAGCCGATTGGCACCATCGGCGGTAGGTCCTCAGGGAAGTTCGGCCTTGGTCGAGGAAATGGGAATGCGGTAGATGGCAGGCGAATAGTTGGGAGTGATTGTTTGTGAACGTGGACCGGTCCGCGCCCAGCCAATGGGCGCCCGTTGGATGATGCCATTGTAGATGATGCGGCGTTTTTTCACCGGTCGGTTGCCGGCCCTTCAAGTCACGCACGACACCTTCGAAAGCCCCAGCCGAGTGTCCATACCGCAGCTTGGCCCCGCCCTCACATATGATCTGCGAATTGGAGACGTTGACAGAAAAGGCCCCGCCGAAGCGGGGCTGAAGTGCGCTCATGACCTCACGATGGCTCACAAGAGGCGCAATGAGCGGCTGCAGCTTACCACGGTTCGTGAAGAGCAGAGAATAGCCTTGTCGGCGGCCTCGTCATGTCACCGGCGCGAACCATCGGGGACGCGCCGCGTGAAAATACGCACGCGCTCGCTGGCCGGGAATCAGACGGTAGCGCGCCCGTGCTTTTGATCTCGCACTTCAACTTCGAAAACGTGTCGTCCGATGGCAGATGCGATCGTGTCGGCACAGAACGTGCAGATTTTGCCACCTTCAGTGTGGGCGAGACTTGGTCTCCGGGACCGTGAATGTCACCGTCTGGCTGCACGTCACACATCCGGGGAAGACCTGATGGTCCGCGTTGACCAACTCAATCATTACCTTGTGCTGGCCGGGCGGTAGCCCGGCTATGTCGACTGTATTGTTGTCTCGACCGCACCCAGCCGGGATTGCCCATGAAGAAGGGCCGCTGCGGGACGATGACGCATGACTACAAGTGCAACGGCACCACCACCCTGTTCGCCGCGCTGAACATGCTCGACGGCAGGGTCATCGGAAATGCATGCCCGTCATCGGCATCGCGAGTTCCTCCGTTTTCTCAAACGATCGACGAACCCCTGCCGGCCTCGACCTCCATCTCATCGTCGACAACTACGCCACCCACAAGACCCCCGCCGTAAAGCGCTGGCTCAAGCGCATTCCCGCTTCCACTTGCACTTCACGCCGACCTCGGCTCGTGGCTCAACATGGTCGAGCGGTTCTTTGCCGAGATCACCAGAAAGCGCATCCGCCGCGGCGCTTTCAAAAGCGTCGACGAATTGAAGAGAGCCATCATGGAGTATCTCGAGAGCCACAATGACCGTCCCAAGCCCTTCGTCTGGACCAAGACTGCGGGCGAAATATTCGAAAAGGTCGTCCCTGCGAAACAAGCGTTGGAATCACAACACTAGGGAACTTGATTTCGTGAAATCCAGTTGCTGCCGCTCGGAGGCAGGCCGCTTGCGGACGGCAGGGCGGGCTCAATAAAGCCGGCTGGACGTGGGCCAGGACGCAAACGCAACGACACCCCGGCCGTATAATTCCCGTCAGATGACGGAGATTGGCACTGAGCTCGTATGCTTGGGCGGCCTCACTCTATGACGACCTCAGGCACGGGAGCGGGGATACGGGATACGGACGACCGTCCGGCGCTGGTGATCGAGGTCGCTCCTGCGAAGGTCGTCGAGTGCACCCCCCGCGGTCGTCAATGGATTTCGACAATTATGGGAAACTGGCCGCCGATGGGTTGAATGGCGTCGTTCCACGACAACTCCCCCAGGTCGTCGACTGCTTCATCTCCAAACGGTACAGCGACCGGCAGGAGCGACCTCGATCACCAGCGCCGGACGGAAGGTCGTCGAGTGCGACCCCGCGGCGGTCGTCAATTCTTCGCCTGCGCTGCCGCTGTTCGCTGAGGAGGCGCGGGCATGGACCGACGCGATGACCGGCCGCGCCGCGGAAAACGCACCAGCGGCCAACGTTCGTCGGCTCTACGCCGCGTCGTGACGAAATTCACGAGGCCGCCAACTGAGGCGGCCTATCCCACTGGAGGCTTCGCCTGCGCCAGGAAGGCCAAGGCATCCTCGCGAAGCTTGACAGCGTCCCGCTCGCCGCTTTGGACCACATCAATGATGCGTAGCCCCATCGTTTCGCGTGCCCATTCCGCTTTGCCGTCAACCAAGTCAGGACTTCCGTTCGATTTCAGCCATTCCCATGCGGAGTTCGAACGCTTCGCGCATCACCGTTGCGACCGCTGGATCGAAGTATGTGTTGGGGGCGTAACGTGCCGGCATGGCTTGCTCCTGTCTCTGGATTATCCAGGCGGGAGCACACCGGTCTCTCAGCCATCGGCGCCTGTGTTCTGGTTATTATGGCCGATGATGGCATGACGCTACACCTCAAGCGGCGCGGCGTCGGTAACTCTGTTTACCGAAGAAAACTAATTATCAATACCACAAAGAGCAGGGCTAACTCCATGACGGCTATACTGAAACCCGCTCCGCGCAAGACGCTCGGCCCCCGCCGCGCTCACACGCCGGCCGACGGCCGCAGGCTGCCGCCTGGATCGCCGATGGCTTCGCAGAGAGTCGGGCTGCCGAAGCGGCGCGTCGACCTGCTGCAGCGGGAGTTTGACCTCGATAAGGTCGGGCTTGAGCTCGCCCAGCCGTATCCAACAGGTCTACGAGCGCGGGGGCAGGGTCGTCGGCTCAACGTGGTCCAACTCGGGCCCTCCGCGACCGGCGCGAGGATCTGCAGGTGGTGCTGCACCGGCTCACGGACGAGATGCGGGAAACGCGGATCGAGCTGCAGCGCGAGCAAGCGCACGAGCGAAAGATCACCTCGCAGGTCATCCCATAGAGAAGCCTGGCGGGTCGTCGTACCGCATCGGGGACGACGACGGGCGGGTGCAGGTGTCGAAAGCCAAGATCGAAGAGCTGACGAATGAACTGGCGCGCTTGCAGGCCCGGTCCGATGCGGCGGGGCGTGACGCGACGCACCTCGGCCGGCTGCTCGGAAACCTCGATGCTTGGCTCGCCGGAGTGCCCGACAACACGGCTATCACGGTCCACCGAGGCGCGGCGGCGCGGCGGCGCCGAGGCGAGACAGCCGAAGCGCTTGCCCGGGTGCGCACCGAGCGCGAGGCGCTGCTGAACGAGCTCAGCGCAATACGAGCCGCGCCTCGCAGGTCGTCGGAGGTCAAGGCGGCGATCAGGAACGAGGTCGAACAGCTTGCCGTTGTCATCCGGAGAGATGAGCTTGAAGACCGGCGTATCGTCCTGTCGCATGATGACGTCCGAATAGATCGCCTCGGCGGTTGGCGAATCCGGGTGATCGCCCCAGTGATAGATCGTCGAACCGGCCGCCATCTGGAACCACGGGCGGTTGAGGTTGTCGAGATAAACGTCACCGGACAATGCGTTCTGCTCAGCGAGCGCCTCCTTCTCCGACATCTTCATTATGTGTTCCGGGATCTTGGCCGGAGCCCGAGGATGGGGCTTGAACGGCGGCGGATCGCGTCCCCAAGGCTTTGGGTCGTAATCCTGATAGGTCCTGTTCGCCCAGAAGTGTCGGGAGGATGTTGAAGGAGTTTCGAACCTTACTCGCCCAGACCGGAAACGGCTTGGTCGCCGGTAACACGTTCTTCCAGCCCCCGTGCAATTTCGCTGCGAAGAAGATTTCCTGTGCTGTTTTTTCCTTCCAGAACTCATATTTCTGGAGCTCTTCGAGTTTCATTGATGCTCTCCTCAAAGACGGACCGCGCTTAAGCCAGGCGATCCCGCGGAGCCTGAACCGACGCGAGCGGGCTTCGTCCAGCGCCCGCTCGAACAGCGCCGGGCGCGAGCGCCGCATCAACCAGGGTGCCGGAAAATGCTGGCGACATACGCTTTAGCAAAGGTGCGTTACCGACGGTCTTTCACCTCAACGCCGTGCGAGCCAGGAATGCGCAAAGTCTGGACATGATACTCTCCTTCTTTGCATACGAAACGGAGATGTCCGTCGAGAGAGAGACTGGCGCACCGGGTGAGCGGTTCGAAGGCTCACGGCAACCTGATCGTCCGCACTCTAGAATTGGCTGCGTAATCCAGCCCCGCTGAGGCGTCTATTCGCTGCGGGTAGAGGGACTGATGTCGCTCGCGCCGGGCAAGCAAATGCCTATGGAGCGGTCCCGCACGGGCAATCTGCGCAAGGTCGAGCAAGGCAGGCACGACGAACTCGCGCGACAAGGTGAACAACGAATACAGAGCGATGATGGGCGACCCCGACGCGGTCGTCGTCGATCGCCACCATGTGCGCCTCGCCGAAGCGCCCGAGCGCAACATCTTCGCGTCGGTCAAGGAAGCACGGTCCGCGCCGGCCGCGACTACAACGCCGTGAAGGGTCAGATCTCGGTTGCAGCGCGGGCGGAAGGGCTCACGCCGCGCGACTACAGCGCCAATGTGTGGGCAGGGATTCGCGAGACCATCAAGGAAACCGACCAGCTGTTCGGCACCCCATTCCGGGGCAGCGCGCTCACCAGCGAGAGCAAGAGCTACGACGACATCCTGTTCGACGTCGTGCGCGACAAGGCGCAGCAGCTGGGGATTTCAGTGCAGGAGATGGAGAGGCAAGAAGTCCGCGAGCTACAATGAAAAGTCCCAGCGCGGCCGTGAAAGGGGAAGCGGCCGCACCGGGACTTCTAAGGGGAGCCGTTGTCACGGACGGCCGGTTCAGTAGCTCCCGACCACCGGGGCGCCTCCCCAGTTGAAGCGATAGTTGATACCGCCGCGGACGAGCACGCCGGTATGGCGGGTGTCAATGCCCACGGGCTCGACAGTGCACCAATTATGGTGCCAGCCGTATTGAGGCGATCGACTTCTAGATCAAAATACAGCGCTTCCGCCTTGAACGACCACCCCGGCGCGAAGCCCCATTCGATGCCACCGCCCGCGGTCCAGCCGACAGCAAATTCCGATCTTTCCACACTCAGGCCGGTGACGTCGTCGAACACCCCCGCAAAATGATCACCGAATGCCAGACCGCCGGTGCCGTAGATCAGCACCGGACCCCAGGCGCCGCCAACCCGGAGGCGAGCCGTGCCAAACGTATCAAGTCCAGACCTGCAGGTAACGAGCAGAACGCCGAAACAATTGTCGGTACTGCGGCTGATGTCAGCCCAAGCATAGTCGGCTTCGAAACCGAACACCCAGGCGCCAGCCTGCCAATTGAAGCCGACCGTACCGCCAATCAGGCCGCCGCTTGTATCGCGCGTATCGGTCACCCCAGTTGTGACCAGGGTGCGTTCCAACTCGCCGGCAGCGAACCCGCCCTGAATACCGATGTAGAAACCGCTCCAGTTGTAGATCGGCATGGGCGCAACGACTGGAGCCGGCGGCGGCGGTCGACGGAGATCGGCTGCGAGCGCTGGCGCCGAGATCAGCGCGGTCGCTGTGGTGAGAACGTAAATCAGCTTCTTCATCGGAACTCCCTTCCAGTGGCGATACCACCAGTGAATAAGGCCGTGACGACCCAAAAAGGTAATCCAAACGAGCGAGGCCAAGATATTGTTAAAATGCCACAGTCAGAAATTTGGGATGGCCACAAATTTGGCTCGATTGCGGCTTTGCTTGTATACTTCATCGGAGAGCCTAGTGGCTCGCTTAGCGCGCTTCCGTCTGGCGAGCCACTTTTTTTGAATGCTCGGAATGGGCGGGCTCGCGGCTGAGCGATGACGCAGCGCTTCGCCTCGGTGATGAACAAGTCCAACGCGTGCCCTCACTGAGAGCCCGCTGATCCCGCGGAATGCGCTCGCCCGCCTGGAGCGCGATGAGGCGGCCAGGGGGCGAAACGTGTTGCGTGAAGACCTCCAGAACCTGCGCGCCGCATTACGGCGAGGATCCCAAGTTTGAACCAGACCGGCGCGCCCTCATCGAACTGGGGCAACCCAAGAATGTCTATTTGAGGCACGTCTGTTCCCTTGCCCATGCTCCATTGCAAGGGCGTGCAAGTCCCTGCTCTTAGCCGGCACACATATCAACGACGGTCCAAGCGCCCGCCTGCTACGGCGACACGGCCGCCAAGATGAGCAAGATCGAAAGCACCAGAAGCCCGGCCGCGAAGAATCGAACTTCTGGCGACATGGCAGAACTGGGCTTCCGGGCGCTGTTTCAACACATCCGAGAGCATAAGACACGCAAGCTCGGCCGCCCGTTCAAAACATCGTGCGAAGAAGACGCTCTCGCCTGGGACAGCCGAATGCTATGGTTAACAGAACGGGCGCGCCCGCGCGCGGTCCCCATCAGAAGGAAGAAGCCTTGATCTATCGGTCCCCAGACTTCCGAGATCGGCTAACATCCGCCGCCAAGGCTCGCAGCGAGCTGCTGACGAAATTCAGATCTGCGCCCGGCCCTGACGATCCGGCCGTACGGGAACGCGCGGCCGCTCGCCAGGCGACGATCCGCGCGCGCGAGGCCCGCGCCGCGGCGCGCGAGGCTGCCCGGCAAGCTGGCCGAGACAGAGACCGCGGCGCAGGCCGCGCTCGAGGCCGATCGCATCGCCAAGGCTGAACTGCAAGCGGCGCAGGCGGCCGCAAAGCTTGGGCGCGAAGAAGCCGAGT
>CAWJAU010000005.1:0-28360 GCA_963840945.1 uncultured beta proteobacterium
TGCATTCGCACGCACGGTCCCGACAGCGTCGCGTTCTATGTCTCCGGCCAGCTCCTGACCGAGGATTACTACGTCTTCAACAAGCTCGCCAAAGGCCTCGTCGGCACCAACAACATCGACACCAACTCGCGGCTGTGCATGTCGAGCGCGGTCACCGGTACAAGGCGACGCTCGGCGCGGACGCCCCGCCCGCGTGCTACGAGGACATCGATCATGCCGATCTCATCTTCATCGCGGGATCGAACACCGCGTGGGCGCATCCGGTCCTGTTTCGCAGGATCGAGGCGGCGAAGGAGCGCAATCCCGCGCTGAAGATCGTCGTCGTCGATCCGCGCCGCACGGCGACGGCCGAATTCGCCGATCTTCATCTCGCGATCGAGCCCGGGGACCGACGTCGCGCTGTTCCACGGCATGCTGCACGTGCTGCTGTGGGAAGAGCGGATCGACGCCGACTACATCGCGCGCCCATACGTCAGGGATTCGCGGAGCTGAAGAAGCGGCGTGCGCGAGTACACGCCGGCCGAAGTCGCCGGCATTTGCGGCATTCGCGCGGAAGACCTGGTACGGCGGCGCGCTGGTTCGGCGAGGCGAAAGCGGCGCTCTCCCTCTATTGCCAGGGGCTCAATCAATCGTCGTCGGGAACCGCGAAGAATGCGGCGCTCATCAATCTCCATCTCGCGACGGGGCAGATCGGCCGGCCCGGCGCGGGACCGTTTTCGCTGACGGGCCAGCCGAACGCGATGGGAGGCCGCGAGGTCGGCGGCATGGCGACGCTGCATGTCGGGCCATCGCGAGCTCGCCAACCCGCAGCACCGCGCCGAAGTGGCGGCGCTGTGGGGCATCGATCGCGTTCCCGAAAAGCCGGGCAAGACGGCGGTGGACATGTTCGCTGCGCTCGCCGCCGGCGACATCAAGATGATCTGGATCGCGTGCACGAATCCCGCCCAGTCGATGCCGGACCAGGCGAGCGTTCGCGCGGGGCTCCGCCGGGCCGAGCTCGTGGTCTTGCAGGAAGCCTACGCCGACACCGAGACGGCAGCGTTCGCCGACGTCCTGCTTCCCGCGACGACGTGGGGCGAAAAGGACGGCACGGTGACGAACTCCGAGCGGCGGATCTCGCGCGTGCGGTCCGCGGTGCCGGGCCCGGCGAGGCGCGCGACGACTGGAGAATCGCCGTCGATTTTGCGCGGCGTCTCGAAGCGCGATTGCAGCCGTCCTATCTCGCGCGCATGCCGACGCTCTTTCCGTATGCTTCGCCCGGAGAGATATTTCGCGAGCATGCCGCGACGACGCGCGGCCGCGATCTCGACATCACCGGGCTCTCCTACGCGTTGCTCGACGCCCGCGGCCCGCAGCAGTGGCCGTTTCCCGCAGGGCGCGCAGCAGCGGCCGGCAGCGGCTCTATGAAGACGGCGTGTTCGCGACGCGGACGGCCGCGCGCGATTCGCGCGAGTTGCGTACGTGCCGGTCGCCGAAAAGCCGGACGCGCGCTATCCGTTTCGCCTCAACACCGGCCGCCTGCGCGACCAGTGGCACGGGATGAGCCGCACCGGCACGGTCGCGCAGCTCTTCCAGAATGCCGGCGAGCCGACGGCTGCAACTCAACGCCTCCGATCTCGCCCGGCGCGGATTCGGCGACGGGTGAACTCGTCCGCGTCGAGTCGAAGCGCGGCGCACATCGTCGTACCGGTGGAGGCGAGCTCCGAATTGAAGCCCGGTCAGGCGTTCCTGCCGATGCACTGGGGCAGCGCGAGCCTGGGCGGCGAAGGCGCGCACGGCATCAACGCGTTGACCACGCCGGCGCGTTGCCCCGTGTCGTTCCAGCCGGAGTTGAAGCATGCGGCGATACGGGTGACGAAAGCGGAGCTGCCCTGGCGGCTCGCGGCGTTCGGCTACGCGCGCGACGAGATGCGCTCGCGCTGCGCGCAGCGTTGCGCCCACTGCTCCGTGACTTTCCATTCGCGAGCGTCACGCTGATCGGCCGCGACCGGCCCGGCGTGCTGTTTCGTGCGGCCGCCGCTTCGCCCGTCGAGGACGGCACTTGCTCGCGCGCGTCGACGCCGCGTTCGGCCTCGATCGCGACACCGTTGCCCGGTACGACGATGCGACGCGCGGCATCGGCCGGCGCGTCCGACGTCGAGGACGGCCGGCTCTCGCCGTCCGTTTGTCGGGAGACACCGTCGCCGAATCGTGGCTGCGGGAATGGCTCGTTGCCGAACACGATGTCGCGGCGTTGCGCCCGCTGCTGTTGATGCCGACACGCACGCGCCCGCGGGCTTCGCACCCGCGCGGTCGCGTCGTCTGCACGTGCTTCGACGTTGCGGAAGGCGTCCTCAGAACGAGCCTCGCGGCCGAAGCCGGTACTGCCGAAGCGGCGCTCTCGGGCGTCCAGGAGTCCCTCAAGTGCGGCACCCAATGCGGGTCGTGCCTGCCCGGAGCTCAAACGGCTCGCCGCCGAAACACGGCGCGGTCAGCCCTGGCAGCAGCATCCGCGCAGACGTAGCCCGCGGCACCGCAGGCGACGATGACAACGATCACGTTGGCCTTGAACCGGAACAGAGCGATCGCGGCGGCGATGCCGATCGCGAGCGCGAGCGGATCGAGTCCGCCGAGGCGCCGCGCGGCAGCGCCTCGCGGCCAGAACACGTGCCAGGCGAAGAACAGCCGCGAGATTGACGATCACGCCGACGACCGCCGCCGTGATGCCGGTGAGCGGCGCCGTGAACCTCAGCTGGCCGTGCGTCGTCTCGACCAGCGGCCCGCCGGCGAAGATGAAGAGGAACGACGGCAGGAACGTGAAGAACGTCGCGACGCACGCGCCCGCGATGCCCGGCGAGCACCAGCGCATCGGCGCCGAACACTGCCTTCGTCCAGCCGCCGACGAAGCCGACGAACGCGACGACCATGATGAGCGGACCCGGCGTGGTTTCGCCGAGCGCGAGGCCGTCGATCATCTGCGCCGGCGTGAGCCACGCGAACGCCTCGACCGCGCCCTGGTAGACGTAGGGCAGCACCGCATAGGCGCCGCCGAACGTCAGCAGCGCGGCCTTGGTGAAGAACACGCCCATCTGCGGCAACGTCGACTGCGCGCCTGAACGCTGCGACGAGCGCGCCGAGCGCGACCGCCCAGAGCGCGAGGCAAACCGACACACGACCCGCGCGAGCCGCGACCAGCGGAAGAGCGCGTGCGGCGGCGTCGGCGTGTCGTCGTCGATGATCGCGGCGCGTGCGCGCCGCCTTGCGCGTCGCATGCGCGCCGCCGACGGCGAACGCTGCGGCGCGACGCGCCCGCCGAGCATAGCCGATGCAGCGCCGCGGCGAGCGACGATCGCGGGAAACGGCACGTCGAACGCGAAGATCGCGACGAAGCCGACCGCCGCGATGACCCACAGCACCGGGTGCTTCAGCGCGCGCGAGCCGATCCGCCACGCGGCATGCAGCACGATCGCGACGACCGCCGGCTTGATGCCGTAGAGGATCCCGGCGACGGCCGGCACGTTGCCGTAGCGCAAGATAGAGCCACGACAGCGCGATCAGCAGCACGAGCGAGGGCAGCACGAAGAGCGCGCCCGCGACGAGCCGCCCCACGTGCGGTGCAGCAGCCAGCCGATGTACGTCGCGAGCTGCTGCGCCTCGGGTCCGGGCAGCACCATGCAGTAGTTGAGCGCGTGCAGGAAGCGGCGCTCGGAGATCCAGCGCTTCGCGTCGACGAGCTCGTGATGCATGATCGCGATCTGGCCCGCGGGGCCGCCGAAGCTCACGAAGCCGAGCTTCAGCCAGTAGCGGAACGCTTCGGCGCGCGTCGGCGCCGGCGCGGCGGCGCGCCGATCTCGACGGTCGCACGCGCGTCGCCGTCACGCGTCGCCCGGTCGCGCAGCTTCTCCGGATACCAGCCGTGCGTCTCCGTCTGCGCTTCGCGACACCACGCGTAGAGCGAGTCGTAGACGAGCATCCCCCATTCAGCATCGCATGGTCGTCGGCGAACATCGCGCGAGAGTCCGAGCGACGCCGCGAGCAGCCCGGCGCCTGCGGCGCGAGGTCGAGCGTCGCCGTGTCGGCGGCGCGAACGATGGTCGCGAGCTCGTCGAGCGCCGGATGGGCGAGCGCGTGCCGGCGGATGAACGCATCGAAGCTGCATTCCGGTCCGACGTGCGAGTAGTCGACGTCCGGAATGTCGTACGCGGTGGCGCCATTCGCGGCCGCGAACGCGCGCACGTCGGCGTTCGGCACGTAGAAGAATTCCGCGCGCGGGATCGATGAAACGGCGGATCAAGCCACGGGCACGCGATGCGGTCGATCTTCGGCCGCTCGCGCGTGACCCAGCGCGTCGGCGCCGCGAAGCGGCTTCGTCGAATGGCCTTCGGCGCGCCAGCGTCGAGACCGCCTGCAGATAACGCGCCTCGAAGCCGCGCGCACGAGCAGACCGCCGCGGCATTCTGGCTCACTTCATGGCCGCGCACGCAGTAGACGACGACCGGACGCCAGGGCTCGACGCGCCGGCCCACGTCGTCGAGCGCTTCAGGAGGCGCCGTATCGCGCCCGGGATGACGTCGCGGATCATCGTCGAATGCCGGTTGCCGGCGGACATCGACGAGCGTGGGCGGCGGAAAGGCCGCAGAGCGTGTTGCGAGATCAATGGGACGTGATGGCCGCATCCATGATCGCCTGTCGCCTCCTGCCGCATGCGCGGCAACGAAGCAGAACTTGGATGGCGCTCGCGGCCAGCGATGCGGCGGGGCGTCTGCGAAAGCCCCTATCGCCAATGCATACGCGTCAGATCAGGCCTTCGAGCAACTGCACGTCGACGAGCTCGCCCGCCGCGCAGTTGCCGGTGTCCGCGGGCAGCACGATGAAGCAGTTGGCGCGCGACATCGACGACAGGATGCCCGGAGCCCTGGTCGCCGGTCGTGCGCACGGTGAATCCGCCGTTGCCGTCCGGCGCCAATATTCCGCGCTGGAACTCGGTGCGGCCCGGAACCTTCTTGATCGGGGCGGCGAGCGGCGACCTTGAACGTCGGCCGCGGCGCGATGTCGCGCCGCCCTTGCAGCACGCGCAGCGCGTCCTGCACGAACTCGTAGAACGTCACCATCACGGCGACCGGATTGCCGGGCAATCCGAAGAAATGCGCGCTACCGATCCGGCCGTACGCGAGCGGACGGCCTGGCTTCATCGCGATCTTCCAGAACAGGACCTCGCCCAGCTTGTCGAGCAGGTCATGCACGAAATCGGCCTCGCCGACCGACACGCCGCCCGAGGTGATGACGACGTCGGCCGCGGCGGCGGCTTGCGCGAACGCGCGCTCCAGCGCCTCGGGCACGTCAGGCACGACTCCCATGTCGAGGAGCTCGCAATCGAGGCGCTTCAGCATGCCGTAGATCGTGTAGCGGTTGCTGTCGTAGATCTCGCCCGCGCCGAGCGGCGTGCCGATCGACTTCAATTCGTCGCCCGTGGAAAAGAACGCGACGCGCAGCTTGCGAAATACCGTGATCTCGCCGATGCCGAGCGAGGCCATCATGCCGAGCTGCGCCGGATGCACGAGGTCGCCGGCGCGGAACACGAGCTGTCCCGGCTTCAGGTCCTCGCCGGCGAAACGGCGGTTCTGCTCCTGCCTTCCCGACCGCGCCTGCCGCGATGGACACGCTGCGTCGGCTTCTTCGTGCGCGCGCTCCTGCATGACGACCGTGTCGGCGCCTTGCGGCATTGCGCCGCCGGTGAAGATGCGCACGCATTGACCGGCGCCGACGGCGGCCCGCTGGGCTTGCCCGCGAACGATTCGCCGACCCGCGCGAGAACCGTTTCGCGATCCGGCGCGAGGTCGCGCGAAGCGCACCGCGTAGCCGTCCATCGCCGAATTGTCGTGACCCGGGACCGCCACCGGCGAGACCGACATCGGTCGCCAGGATGCGGCCGAGCGATGCCCGTATGTGGACCCGCTCCGTCGCGGTGACGGGGACGAGGAACGTGCGGATCAACTCGCGCGCCCGCTCGACCGGCATCGAGTTCGGGTCATAGTCGTCGGCGCAGGAGATTTCGCGCAGGGTCTTCGGCTCACTCATGGGCAAAACCCGCTCGCTTGTTCGTGGCCGCGGACAGCTCGTCGGCGGTGTTGATGTTGCGGAAAGCGTCGGCTTCGTCGTCGAAGCTGCACTTCCACGACAGCGAGCGCGGCATACCACGCGTCGATCTTGCGGCCGCCGCTTTCGAGGAACGGCGGCGAGATCGGGCAGAGCGTCGCGTCGCACCAGCGCGAACACCGGATGCGGCTGGTCGAAGGTCTTCGCGACCGCGAGTTGCGCGCCGTTGCGCTCGAGCGCAGCGGCGAGCCGCGCGACGAGATCGGCAGGCAGAAACGGCGAGTCGCACGGCACGGTGACGACGAACGCGCGGCGCGCGTGCGTCAATCCCGCGTGCAGGCCGGCAAGCGGACCGGCGAAGCCGCCGACCGCGTCCGGCAACGACCGGATACCCCAAGCGCGCGATAGCGGTCGAGCATTCTGGTTGGCGTTGACCAGAACCTCGCCGACCTGCGGAGCGAGCCGCGAGAGCACATGCGCGACCATCGGCCGCCCGTCGAGGTCGACCAGCCCTTTGTCGACGCCGCCCATCCGCCGGCCCTGGCCGCCGGCGAGCACGATGCCGGTGACGTCGGCAGCCGGGATCAGCTGCGCGCTCCGAAAACGCTCGCCGCCGGTGAAGAGCAGGAAGTGCTTGTTGGTGGCGCGTCCGATCATCGTGATGCCCGACCTTTTCCGCGATCTCGAACCCCATCTGCGTGAGTCCCGAGCGCGAGACGAGGAACGGGATGCCCATCTGCGCCGCCTTGATCACCATCTCGGAGGTGAGGCGGCCGGTGGTGTAGAAGATCTTGTCGGCGCCGTCGATGCGGTCGAGCCACATCTGGCCGGCGATCGCATCGACCGCGTTGTGGCGTCCGACGTCCTCGACGAACGTCGAGGATCTCGCGATCGGCCGGGCTCGTTGGTCGCGAGCGCGCAGCCATGCACCGCGCCCGCCTGCTTGTAGATCGTCTCGTGCAGGCGCACGCGATCGAGCAGCGCGTACAGCGTCGTCTGCGCGAGCGTGGCGCCGGCGGGCAGCCGCACGCTTTCGATCTCCGCCATGAGGTCGCCGAACACCGTGCCTTGCCCGCAGCCGCTGGTCGTCGTGCGCTTCTTCGTCTTCGCTTCGAGATCGGCGAGGCCGTGGCGCGTCTTGACGACGACCGCGCTGACGTCCCAGTCGACCTGCACGGCGACGATGTCCTCGATGCGATCGACGAGCCGCTGGTTGCGCAGATAGCCGATGGCGAGCGCCTCGGGTGCCGCGCCCAGCGTCATCAGCGTGACGAGCTCGTGCTTGTCGACGTAGAGCGTCAGCGGATGCTCGCCCGCGATCGGCGTGTCGCGCACGGCGCCGGTCTCGTCGATCGCGCGCACGGTGAACGTCGACGGCCGCGCGGCGCTCGTGAGGAGCGGCCGGTAGGGCGTGTCGGGAGCGTTCACGATCGAGGCGGCCTGTTGCGACATCGTGGCGGTGACCGGGTCGTCAGCCGCCGATGTAGCTCATCTCGACCTTCGGGATGCGCGCGGTGTTGTCGCGTGCGGATTTCCGAATAGCGGTCGGCGCGCTCGCCGCCAGATGGCGGCGATGGCGTTGCCGATCGGCGCGTCGCCGGACGCCGCCGCGCAGCAGCGCCGCGCAGGTCGTAGCCGGCGGTCGCGAACAGGCACGTGTAGAGCTTGCCGTCGGTCGACAGCCGCGCGCGCGTGCAGTCGCGGCAGAACGCCTGCGTCACCGAGGCGATGACGCCGATCTCGCCGCCGCCGTCGCGGTAGCGCCAGCGCTCGGCGACTTCGCCCGCGTAGTTGGGGTCGGCGGGCTCGAGCGGCAGCTCGGCGTCGATCGCGCGCACGATCTCGGCGGCGGGCACCACGTCGTCCATCCGCCAGCCATTGGTCGCGCCGACGTCCATGTATTCGATGAAGCGGACGATGTGGCCGCTGCCCTTGAAGTGCCGCGCCATCGGCACGATCGATGCCTCGTTGGTGCCGCGCTTGACCACCATGTTGATCTTGATCGGCGCGAGCCCGGCGGCCGCCGCGGCGTCGATTGCCCGCGAGCACCTTCGCGACCGGAAAATCGACGTCGTTCATCGCGCGAAACGTCGCGTCGTCGAGCGAATCGAGGCTGACCGTGACGCGCGTGAGGCCGGCATCGCGCAGGCTGCGCGCCTTCTTCGCGAGCAGCGCGCCGTTGGTCGTCAGCGTGAGATCGATGTCGCCGAGTCGCGCCAGCATCTCGACCAGGCGCTCGATGTTGCGGCGCAAGCAGCGGCTCGCCGCCGGTCAGCCGGAGTTTCGTCGACGCCGTGGCCGACGAAGATCCGCGCGATGCGCGTGATCTCCTCGAACGTCAGCAGCTCCGCGCGCGGGAGGAATTCGTAGTCGGCGCCGAAGATCTCCTTCGGCATGCAGTAGACGCAGCGGAAGTTGCAGCGGTCGGTGACCGAGATGCGCAGATCGCGCAGCGGCCTGCCGCGCGTGTCGGCCACGGCGCCCGGTCGGCCGGCGCCGCTCGCCGCCGCGCGCACGAAGCGGTCGAGCGCTTCGCGTCGCGAGGACCTGCGTGCGTCGGCGAGCGGGATAATCGTGGGCATCGGAAAACGATCCGCGTCGTGGAAGCGAAATGCGAACTCCCATGTTAGCAGAGGCTAACGAGCCTAAGGCGGGGTGTATGATCGACGACGGTCCGCGCGCCCCGTTTCGCACTCTGCGCCGCGCCGCAATTGCCCATGTCTCCGTTGCGGTTTCCCGTCGCCGTGATCTTCGAGCGCACCACGCTCACGAATCGCTGGGTCACCGAGCGCTGGGAGCCCGTCGCCGTGGTGCCGCCGGTGGTCGCGTCGCCGCCTGCCGGGGTGACGGGCACGCCGGTCGCCCGTCAGAATCAGCGACGAACCGTCCGTCACGCGCTGGCGCTTCGACGGCCACGCGTTCGAGCTCCATCCCACGGAGGCCGAGGGCTACTACCTCAACCTCGTCGCGCCGGACCCGAAGGCCTTCGTGATGTGGCGGATGAGCGAGGACGGCGGCGACCCGCCGGTGTTTCCCGTGATCGTCACTGTGAGCTACAACGAAGCCGCGCGGATGCTCGATGGCGGCGAGCGCGTGGACGCGGTGCCGTTGCCGCCGGCATACTCGCGTGGATGGAGCCATTCGTCGCGGAGCATTACAAGCCGGAGCCGAAGAAAAAGGTGCGGCGCAACGATCCGCTCGCCGACGGGCCGCTTTCGCCGCGAGCGCGGAACACGCAGATGACGCGCGGCCACCACGCTCGACTTCGTACGCTGCCATGCCCGAGGACGCCAGAAGCCCTCCGGCGGTCTCGCTGCGGCACGCTGGTCGCGCGCTGAAGCGCGAGGCGGCGCGCGGGCAAGGACGAAGCCACGCGGTCACGCGGCCGCAGCGGGAGGCGGCGCGCGAGACGCACCCTGGCGGCACAGCCGGCCGCCGTCGACGCGCCGCCGATCGCTGCCGCTGCCGCCGTAGCGACCGCGACGGCGCCGCAGCGCCGAGCCGCCGCGGCGCGCGGCGACGCGTTGCCGCCGGTCGAGTCGCTGACGATCGACTCCGATTTTTCGGCCGTTCTGCAACCGAAGGTCGACGAGCGCTGCAAGCGGCGGGCGCTGAAGCAACTGTTCCGCGATCCGCGTTTCAACGTGATGGACGGTCTCGACGTCTACATCGACGACTATTCGCGACCCGATCCGATTCGCCCCGAGATCGTCCGACAGATGGTGCAGGGCCGCTACATCTTCGATCCGCCGCCCACCCGCATCAATGCGCAAGGCTACGTCGAGGACGTGCCGGCCGAGGAGCTCGCGGCGCTCGAACGGCGAACGCAGCCGAGATCCGCCGGCGACTCGATGCGAGCGGCGCGAACCGTCGCGCCGTGCCGACGCTGCCACCCGTCGCTTCGCGCGCCGGCGGAAGGCACGCAGACGGCGGCCGATTGCCGCGCAGCGAACCCGGCGTCGAAGACGCCGCCGACCGAGCTCCCGAGCGAGCCGACACCGCCAAGGCGCGATGAGCCTCGCCGACAAGCATCTGCATCTTTGCTCGTGCAACGGCACGATGCCGCTCGACGCGGCGGCGCTGGCGCCGCGCTCGAGCTCCGGCACCCGCGGTGCGGACGATGCTGTGCCAGAAGGAGCTGGCCGCCTTCGCGGTCGCGCCGCGGGCGATGTCGTCGTCGCGTGCACGCAGGAAGCGCGGCTGTTCGGCGAGTCGCGGAGGAGGGCGGCAAGACGCAGACGATCCGGTTCGTCAACATCCGCGAGACCGGCGGCTGGTCGGCCGAGGCGCAGCCGCGACGCCCAAGATCGCCGCGCTGCTCGCCGCTCGCCGGACTGCCCGAGCCCGCGCCGGTGCCGCGCGTCGCCTATCGCTCCGAAGGCCGCGCTGCTGATCGTCGGTCCCGCCGAGGCGGCGCTGCAGTGGGCGAAGCCGCTGTCGCGCCCAGCTCGGCGTCACGGTGCTCGTCACCGGCCGCGCGAGCGGCGCCGAGCTTCCGGCGGAACGCGATTTTCCCGTCTACTCCGGCACGCGTCGCGCACGATCTCCGGCTGGCTCGGCGCGTTCGACGTTGTCGTGGACGCAGGAAAATCCGATCGACCTCGATCTGTGCACGCGCTGCAATGCGTGCGTGCGATGCGTGTCCCGAGAACGCGATCGATTTCGCGTACCAGATCGACCTCGATCGCTGCAAGGCCCACCGCAAGTGCGTCGCCGCCTGCGGCGCGACGGCCGCGATCGACTTCGCGCGGAGCGAACGTCGCGCGCAGCGAGCGCTTCGATCTCGTGCTCGACCTCCAGCGGACGCCGCCCTTCGCCGATGCACCAGCCGCCGCAGGGTTATTTCGCGCCCGGCGCCGACGCCGATGGCGCAAGCCGCTGGCGGTCGCGGAAATCGCGACGCTGACGGGCGAGTTCGAAAAGCCGAAATATTTCGCGTACAAGGCGTCGATCTGCGCGCACAGCCGGTCGCGGCAACCCGGCTGCAACCAGTGCATCGACGTCTGCTCGACGCGCGCCATCGTGCCCGACGGCGATCACGTCAAGGTCGAGCCGCAGCTTTGCATGGGCTGCGGCGCGTGCGCGACCGTGTGCCCGTCGGGCGCGATGAGCTACGCATACCCGGCGCGTGCCCGATCTCGGCGCTCAGGCTGCGCACGCTGCTCGCGACCTACGCGAAGGCCGGCGGCCGCGATGCGTGCATCCTGCTCCACGCCGAGGACGGACGCGCGCGCGATCGCGGACCTCGCGCGGCGCGGCCGCGGGCTGCCGGCGCGGGTGATCCCGTTCGAAGTCCATCACGTCGCGTCGGTCGGCCTCGACGTCTGGCTCGCGGCGCTCGCGCACGGCGCGTCGCAGGTCGCGGTGCTCGCGACCGGCGCCGAGGCGCCGCAGTATCGCGAAGCGCTGGAAGCGCAGATGCGGCATCGCCGACACGATCGCGCAGGCGCTGGGCTACCAGGGCGAGCATTTCCGGTGGTCGATGGCGGCGACCCGAAGCGCGCTGGAGGCGGCGCTCTGGTCGTGGCCGCCGGCGCTGACGGTCGCGCGTGCCGGCGACCTTCGCGTTCACCGCCGACAAGCGCACGACGCGCGGCGCTCGCGATCGACCACCTCGCGCAGCACGCGCCGGTGCCGCAGCGCGAGATTGCGCTGCCGGCCGGCGCGCCGTTCGGCGCGATCGCGGTCGACCGCGACACGTGCACGATGTGCCTGGCGTGCGTCGGCGCCTGTCCCGAAGGCGCGATTCTCGACAAGCGCGAGGCGCCGCAACTCTCGTTCATCGAGGCGAAGTGCGTGCAGTGCGGGCTCTGCGCCGGCGACGTGCCCCGAGGACGCGATCACGCTGGTCCCGCGGCTGTCCCTCGCGCCGGAGGCGCGGCAACCGCGCGTGATCAACGAAGCCGTCGTCGTCGACTGCATCGCCTGCGGCAAGCCGCTCGGCACCGAAAAGATGGTCGACGGGCATGCTGGCGAAGCTCGCCGGTCATTCGATGTTCGCCGCGCCCGGCGCGCTCGACCGCCTGCGGATGTGCGCCGACTGCCGCGTGGTCGATCTCATGAAGAACGAGCGGGGCGTCGACATCCGTCGATTGAACGGCTCTGCGAGCGCTTGAGCGGTCGCGCGCACGGTGACTCACGCTACGCGCTCGATGCCCCGGAGGACCAGGCGCGGGCCGATTTCTACGCGCTGCTCGCGCGGTCTGTGCTCGCGAGCAGCGCCCGGATGCGCGCGCTGCTCGCCGCCAATGTGCCGGCCGCGCCGCTGCTCGCGCCCGCGACGGCCGACCCGAGCCCGCGGACGGCGGCGATCGCTTGCGCGGCGTGGAAATCGCTGCGCGCCGCCAGCGCGCGTCATCGGATCCGGCGGCCGTCGGCGAGGAGTTCCAGGCGCTGTTCGTCGGTGTCGGAAGGAGCGAGGTGAGCCTCTACGCCTCGCACTATCTCGGGCCGCAGTCGGGGCGACCCCTGGCCGAGATTCGCGCCGACACTCGCCGGCCTCGGGCTCGCGCGCCAGCGGAGAGCAGCGAGTTCGAGGACCACTGTCCGTCGTGCTCGAAACCATGCGCATGCTCGTCGCCGGAGATGCCGATCGACCTCCGGCGCCGCATCGCCGAACAGCGCGCTTTTTGCGAGCGGTACCTGATCCCCTGGGTGCTTCGATTGCTGCACCGCAATATCGCAGTGCTCCTCTTGCTAATTACTACCGGCAAGTCGCATCATTCACCGATGGCTTCCTGGCGATCGAACGTGACTCGTTCGCCATCGAATGATCATTCCAAAGTCACGCGGATTCGTTGGAGGTGAGCATGCGAATTCCCACGCGTAGCGCCCGCACTGCCGCACCCGTCGCGGTCCCGCCTTCCTCCGGTTCTCCCGATTCGAAACGCCGCCGCTTCCTGTTCACGCTTGGCTTGGGAAGCGCGGGTGTCGCGGTGAGCGCCGCGGCCTCGGTTTCCGCGGTGGCAGACATGACGGCGGCGCAACCCGCCGTTCAGACGATGGCGGCTATCGCGAGACCGCACACGTCCGCGATTACTACCGCACCGCAAAGCTCTAGGAGGAGGAAGGATCATGCTGCTCACGAGGAAAAGCGAAAGAGTTTCCGCAGCCGGTCCACGTCTTCGCCGTCTCTCGGGAGTTCCGCTCCCGACGATGGATCGGCGGACGTTTCTGAAGCGCTCGGGCCTTGTTGCAGGGGCCGGGGCATTCGCGAGCCAGCTTCCGTATGGCGCCATCGGCAAGGCCGAGGCTGCCAAGGACGCCGCCGCCGCGACCGAAGTCAAGCGCACCGTCTGCACGCACTGCTCCGTCGGCTGCGCGGTCGACGCCACCGTCGAGAACGGCGTGTGGATGCGGCAGGAGCCGGTGTTCGACTCGCCGCTCAACCTCGGCGCGCATTGCGCGAAGGGCGCGAGCGTGCGCGAGCACGGCATGCACGAGCATTCGCATCGGCTCAAGATCGCCGATGAAGCTCGTCGACGGCAAGTATCAGAAGATCAGCTGGGAGCAGGCGATCAACGAAGTCGGCGACAAGCTCCTCGCGACTGCAAGAAGGAGTCGGGCCCGACGCCGTGTTCTGGGTCGGCAGCTCGAAGCACAACAACGAGCAGGCGTACCTGATGCGCAAGTTCGTGTCGTTCTGGGGCACGAACAACTGCGACCACCAGGCGCGGATCTGCCACTCGACCACGGTCGCCGGCGTAGCCAACACATGGGGCTACGGCGCGATGACCAACTCGTACAACGACATGCAGAACACGAAGTGCGCGATGTACATCGGCAGCAACGCCGCCGAAGCGCACCCGGTGTCGATGCTGCACATGCTGCACGCGAAGGAGACCGGCGCGAAGATGATCGTCGTCGATCCGCGCTTCACGCGCACCGCGGCGAAGGCCGACGAATACGTGCGCATCCGCTCGGGGAGCGACATCGCGTTCCTGTTCGGGCTCGTCCATCACATCTTCAAGAACGGCTGGGAGGACAAGGAGTACATCCACGACCGCGTCTACGGCATGGACAAGGTCAAGGAAGACGTGATGGCCAAGTGGACGCCCGACAAGGTCGAGGAAGTCTGCGGCGTGCCGGAGGCGCAGGTCTACAAGGTCGCCGAGATGATGGCGAAGAACCGGCCGTCGACGATCGTGTGGTGCATGGGCCAGACGCAGCACACGATCGGCAACGCGATCGTGCGCGCGTCGTGCATCCTGCAGCTCGCGCTCGGCAACGTCGGCGTGGCGGGCGGCGGCACCAATATCTTCCGCGGCCACGACAACGTTCAGGGCGCAACGGACGTCGGCCCGAATCCGGACTCGCTGCCGGGCTACTACGGCGTCGCGGCGGGCGCGTGGCGGCACTACGCCGCGGTCTGGGGCGTGGACTACGAATGGATCAAGAAGCAGTTCGCCGAAGGCATGATGGAGAAGCCCGGCATGACGGTGTCGCGCTGGATCGACGGCGTCCTCGAAAAGAACGACCTCATCGACCAGGGCCCGAACCTGCGCGCGCTCGTCTACTGGGGGCATGCGCCGAACAGCCAGACGCGCGGCAAGGAAATGGTCGAGGCGATGAAGAAGCTCGACCTCCTGGTCGTCATCGATCCCTATCCGTCGGCGACCGCGGCGATGGCGGCGATGGTGCGCAAGGACGGCGTTTACCTGTTGCCGGCGTCCACGCAATTCGAGACGTCGGGCTCGGTCACCGCGTCGAACCGCTCGCTGCAGTGGCGCGAGCGCGTGATCACGCCCTTGTTCGAGTCGCAGACCGACCACGCGATCATGTACGCGTTCGCGAAGAAGTTCGGCTGGGACAAGGAGTTCGTCAAGAACTACGACATCTGGAAGCCTGACGCGAACAAGTTCGACGAGCCCACGCCGGAGTCGATCCTGAAGGAGATCAATCGCTCCAACTGGACGATCGGCTACACCGGGCAGTCGCCGGAGCGGTTGAAGCTCCATATGAAGAACATGGCGACGTTCGACGTGAAGACGCTTCGCGCGAAGGGCGGTCCGTGCGACGGCGACTACTTCGGTCTGCCGTGGCCGTGCTACGGCACGCCGGAGTTGAAGCATCCCGGCTCGCCGAATCTCTACCAGACATCGCGCAACGTGATGGACGGCGGGGGCAACTTCCGCGCGAACTTCGGCGTCGAGCGCGACGGAGTGAACCTCCTCGCGGAGGATGGCTCGTACTCGAAGGGCGCCGACATCACCACCGGCTATCCGGAGTTCGACCACGTCCTGATGAAGAAGCTCGGGCTGGTGGGACGAGCTCACCGACGTCGAGAAGAAGGCGGCCGAGGGCAAGAACTGGAAGACCGATCTGTCGGGCGGCATCCAGCGCGTCGTGCTGAAGAATCACAGCTGCCATCCGTTCGGCAACGCGAAGGCCCGCGCCGTCGTCTGGAATTTCCCCGACGGCGTGCCGCAGCATCGCGAGCCGCTCTATTCGCCGCGTCCCGATCTCGTCGCGAAGTATCCGACGCACGACGACAAGAAGGCGTTCTGGCGGCTGCCCACGCTCTTCAAGTCGGTGCAGCAGGACAACGTGGCGAAGGACGTCGCGAAGAACTTCCCGCTGATCCTGACGAGCGGGCGGCTCGTCGAGTACGAGGGCGGCGGCGACGAAACGCGCTCCAATCCGTGGCTCGCCGAGCTGCAGCAGGAGAACTTCATCGAGATCAACCCGAAGGATGCGAACGACCGCGGCGTCCGGGACGGCGAGTACGTGTGGGTGAAATCGCCGACGGGCGCGCAGATCAAGGTCAAGGCGATGGTGACCGAACGCGTCGGTGCGGGGACGACGTTCATCCCGTTCCACTTCGCGGGCTGGTGGCAGGGCAAGGACATGCTCGAGTTCTACCCCGAGGGGGCGGCTCCGATCGTGCGCGCCGAGGCCGTCAATACGGCCACGACGTACGGCTACGACGCGGTGACGATGATGCAGGAAACCAAGACGACGCTCTGCCAGGTCGCCAAGACGGCTTGAGGAGGCAACCATGGCCCGAATGAAGTTTCTCTGCGACGCCGAGCGCTGCATCGAGTGCAACGGCTGCGTCACCGCCTGCAAGCAGGAGCACGACATCCCGTGGGGCGTGAATCGGCGACGCGTCGTCACGATCAACGACGGCGTGCCCGGCGAGCGGTCGATCTCGGTCGCGTGCATGCATTGCTCGGATGCGCCGTGCATGGCGGTGTGCCCCGTCGACTGTTTCTATCGCACCGACGACGGCGTCGTCCTGCACGACAAGGACCTCTGCATCGGCTGCGGCTACTGCTTCTACGCGTGTCCGTTCGGCGCGCCGCAGTTTCCGCAGGCGGGCGCGTTCGGCGTGCGCGGCAAGATGGACAAGTGCACGTTCTGCGCCGGCGGCCCGGAGCCCAACAACTCCGAAGCCGAGTACAAGAAGTACGGCCGCAACCGTCTCGCCGAGGGCAAGCTGCCGGTATGCGCCGAGATGTGCTCGACCAAGGCGCTGCTGGGCGGTGAAGGCGATGTCCTCGCCGATATCTACCGCGAGCGCGTGACGACGCGCGGCAAAGGCAGCGAGGTCTGGGGCTGGGCCACCGCCTACGGCCGTCCCGAGGCTCCGAAGGGAGCGCCGGTGCGCCAGGGGCGCCAGGTGCACCCGCCGCGCCTGGGGCACCGGCTGGAGGTGCCAAATCGTGATCAGACGCGCATTTCCGTGTCATCGGCGCGCTGCTCGCGTTCGGACTCGCCGGTTGCGGCGAGCGCCCGCAGGTCGTCAACTACAAGCAGGGTCAATACCAGGGCAAGCCCGACCAGAAGGCGTACGACACGGCGCCCTGGAACGGCAACAAGCGCGATTGGGAGCTCGCCCTCGCCAACCGCAACCAGAGTCAGAACGAATACAAGCGGATCCGCTAGCCGGCGCGAAGGGGGAAGGGTGAGCCGATCGATTATCGGGATAGCGGGCACGCTCACGTTTGCGCTGATGTTTGCGGCTGGTCTCGCTGCCGCGCAGTCGCCGGCCGTCAATCCGAAAGAAGCGGCCGACGCGCGCGCGCAACAGCAGCAGCAGGTCGCACAGCCGCTCAACAATCAGCCGGTGTGGTCGGAGGTTCGCTCGGGCGCGCCGCAGTCGACGACCGTCAGGGGCCGGGAAACGAACGTGCTGATCCAGCCCGAAGGGCAGACCTGGCGCGCGGTGCGGGTGCCGGTCCTCTTCTGGGGCGGGATCATCTTCGCGCTCGCGGTGTGCGGGCTCGCGGTCTTCTACATGCTGCGCGGGACGATGGGGGAGCCCGGCAAGCCCGGGGAGCGGGTCATCGAGCGATTCTCGCCGATGGACCGCTACGCGCACTGGTTCGTCGCGATCGTCTGGGTTGCGCTCGCGATCACCGGCCTCATCCTGTCGCTCGGCAAGGCGGTGCTGTTGCCGTTGATCGGTTACACGCTGTTCTCGTGGCTCGCGACACTCGCCAAGAGCGTGCACAACTTCGCGGGGCCGCTGCTCATCATCGGCGTGCCGTGGCTGTTCGTCCGCTTCCTCCGCGACAACGGGTTGAAGGGCGAGGACTTCCGCTGGTTTGCCAACATCATCGGCTACTTCAAGGGACACGAGTATCCGTCGGACCGCTTCAACGCCGGCGAGAAGCTCGTCTTCTGGCTGGTCGCTGACCGTGGGCTCGACGATACTGATCGTCAGCGGATTGATCCTGCTCTTCCCGAACTTCGATCAGACGCGCTCGACGATGCAAGTCGCCAATATCGTGCATGCGGTCGCCGCGTACCTTTCGATCGCCCTGGCGTGCGTGCACATCTATCTCGGGACGATCGGTCTCCAGGGCGCCTATCGCGCGATGCGCGACGGCTACGTCAGCGAATCCTGGGCCGAGCATCACCATCTGCGCTGGTACCAGCGGATCGTCGCGGGCAAGGCGCGCCAGAAATTCGTCGTGCCGGAAACGAGAGAAGCCGAGCGCGTGGAAGCACGCACGCGGCCTGCATGACGCGACCAGGACGGGGAGAAGGAAGATGACGACGCTGCGCGCGCTGCTGGCCGCCGGGCTGGTTGTGACATCCTTTGGCATCGCGGTGGCGAAGCTGCCGGCGCCACCGCCGATGGACGACAAGGCCAAGGCCGCGGCCGAGGAAAAGAAAGCGAAGGATGCGGCCACCGCGGAAGCCGTCAAGGCGCAGCAGGCGAAGGCCGAGGATCGCGTCGCGGCACGCTACATCGCCGAGCAAAAGGCGAAAGGCAAGGTCGTCATACCGCAGATGGGATCGACGATGACGCCGGTCGCGGCTCCGGCCGCCGCCGCAGCGCCCGCTGCCAAAGGCGCGCCGCCAACGGCGACAAAAGCCGCCACGCCTGCGCCGGCGAAGAAATAGCGATCAGGATCGCCTGCCTCGTGCAGGCCATCGGATGCGGGAGCTTCGGCTCCCGTTTTTGTTGCCGGTGATTCCGCCGCGGTTCCCGCGGGTCGTGGAATCACGACCAACCCGTGGCATCGCGGGGCGCGGCGTGGAAATCGGTATAATTTACGCTTAGCGGAGAGTTGGCCGAGTGGTCGAAGGCGCCTGACTCGAAAGCTCAAATCATTCCGCGCAATAACAATAGCTTAGCCGACAATCGGTTCCAAATACCTGCCCTGGAATCCTGCGCCAGGCGCACTGCCCGCACGTACTTTGGAACCAGTAAATGATCAACGTAACGGCTTCACTTTGGTGCCGCGTACACGGCGATAAATACGCGCCGTTGTAGTTTCGTCGCTGTGCCCGAGTAATTCCTGCGCAGACCTCAAATCGGCGGAATCTGTCGCGGCTTTCGGCCGTAGGTCTCGAAACTGAAAATCGCGAATTGCGTTTGCGAGTTCCGGGTGTTTAGCGGCCGCGGAGGCTCGCGCAGCGTGAAAACGTCGTTGGAGTGTTTGCACAGTGAGAGATTGACCGGAATTGGTTTGTACCAGCCATGCGCCAGTGGCGCGGCGTGGCCGCTCAAACGCCCGCTTTAGAACCCTCTCGAATTCGCTACCGGGTGTTATCTCGATTCCCTGTTTCACTCCAGTCTTGTTCTGTTTGTGCCACAGGTACCCATCGCTGATCATGTTACGGCGAAACTTGAGTACGTCGGCGGGCCGCTGACCAGTGAGTAATGCGATGTCAATTGCGTCGACAAGCTCGGGCGATGCCTCCGCACGGACCACCTCGAGTACCTCGTCTGTAACGTAGTACTCGCGGCCGAGCTCGGGATTGCGCGACACTCCCGCACACGGGTTCGATGCGTCCGTGAATCCCTTTTCGCGCGCCCAATTGAACATGGCGGACAGGACGACGATCTCCCGATTGCCGGCAGTTTTCGCGCTGCGCCGATCCAAATACTGCCTTATGTGTAATGGCCTAATCTGCGAAAGCCGCGCCTTACCGAATGCCTCGTTCAATCGAACCAGCGCTGCCTCGTACTGCTCCTGCGTCTTCGGCTTCTTCGAGCCCAAGACCTCTCCACGGTATTGGTCGATGACACTCAGCACCGCATCAGCTGCCGCCAGGGATCCCCTCGTTTCGAGCTGCGCCCACTTCTCCAGCGCTACGGCGCGATCGGCGCCAAGCGGTATCTTTCCGCCGTCGCGCAGACGATAGTAGAAGCGCTGCTTGCCGGACTTGTTAATCCGAGCCTGCAATCGCTGTGGCAGATCCGTGTTGGTACGCCTCGGTCGACCTATCATCGCACCTTCCCCAATTCGAAATCCAATGTGGGATTGTTTGCCGATTCTTGCGAGTCGAACTGCGAACGGGGTACTACCGGCCGGCTGGTTGCGTTAATCCAATGCCGGATTCCTTGGCCTCTTAGCCACGCAATTTGGCGAGCCGGCATCTTGTACCCCGTGAGCTCCTCCAGTTCACCCTTGCGGAGGAACGTATTTGAGCTGTAGTAGTTCGCCGCCATGGTTAAACCGAAAACCGCGGAAATCAATCCGTGTATCGCTCAATCATCGGGGACCAGGGAAGCCGTTTAGCCGCGCCGAGTCACGTGGCAGACCCCGCCCGGCCTCTCGTCCAGGCTCCGCGGGCAGGGCATGTACATATCTATATGGTTCTTGATCATTTTGTGCTCCATGAATTAGCAAGAAATTCAGCGCGACAACGGTGTTGTCCGTCCACGAGTTCTCTGCCAATGAAAAAACTGGGGGATGCCGCTGCTCATCAGCGGCTTCCCTTATATATAGGCCTTTTGTCTCATATAACTCATTGAATATAAAAGACTTATTTTGTTGATGATCAAGCCCGCTTGTCGATCATAAACGCCTTTAATTCAATGACTTATGGTGATCAGCGGAATTTTTGCTATTCGTCGACCACGATGGCGCCGTTGGTGGGTCTCGCTTTAGCGATCAGGGGACGCGGTCGTAGTAGTTTGTCCTTGCCGGGCTCGACCTGGAGGCGACCGTCGCCGAGCGCCATGTCGATGAACCGCTTCAGCCTGCTCTGGCCCATCTTGAATTGATGGTGGGGACCAGCATACGCGGTGGCAAAGCTGCTTTTTGAGTAGCGCCGCTTGCGCACATCCAATTCTTCGCGAACGGTCTCAACAATCCCTTCGATCACGGCGTCCTCCGCAGACTTCTTCTGGACACCAAGGTCAACGGGAGCGAGCCGGCCCTCGTCATCGCGGCTCAGATAAATCGGTTCACCCCTCGCCGAATAATTGGTCTTGGTGATCTTCGCAACGAGGCACTTCGCCGCGTCTACACCAGCCAGCAGCTTGTGCTCGTCCTGGTTTGGATACCCGAGGTTGATCTGTAGGCGCACGCCATCAGTGAGCGCACTCGAACCACGGGACGCCGACTGATTCTGGTCGCCGCCCTGCATGCTCGCCTTGTTGGCGTGGTGCACGATAACCACCGCCGCCCCCGTGAGTTTCGCCAGGGTCTCGACCGCTTCGACGAAGCGAGTCGTGTCTTCAGCAGAGTTCTCCTCGCCACCGCGAGATCGTGCGACGGGGTCGATGGCGATCAGGCGCAGGTCGCTGAGCGGCGCCACTGTCTTGGCGAGGCGTTCAACCAATCCGGTCTGCCTGACTTCGCCGCCGTTGTCGCGGGTCAGCAGGTTGTCCTGGCCGACTCGCGGGACGATGAAAAGGTTATCGCGAAGCCTTTGGATCACCTCTTCCGCGTGGGCTCCCCGAAAATCATCTCGTGCGAGGCGCTCAAACCGGCGATGGAGCTCATCCTCCTCGTCCTCGGCGCAGATAAGCAGAACCTGACCCGCCCTGCCCGGCTTCCATGGCGTGTACTTTTCCCGGCCGGTCGCAATCGCATACCCGAGCTGCAACACCAACTGCGACTTCCCCGTGCCACCTGGCGCGACGATCAAGCCTACCTTGCCGGATGGTAGGCAGTCGTTCAACACCCAGTCCCGCGCCGGCACGTCCTTGCCTATGAACCGCCCTACGCTTGCTGCGCCGAGATCGAACAGCGGCGTGTCGTCAACCGCTTCCCCAGGGTGGTTACGCGCATGGCTGCGGGAGAGGCTCGCGACGGTGCTGATGACCTTGGCTTCATCCAGGGGCGGCTCGTTGCGTGCATTCCAGCCGAGGCACAGCTGGGTCACCGCCCTCGGGTCCATGCGCTGTCCGAGCGCATAGCCGGCGAGGCGGGTGAGGTGGTGGGTGCGCTCGTTATCGCGACACACTGCGTAGAAATCTGCGCCGACGACGGGCAGGTAGGTTGGTTCATTGGCCGCGCCCGCTGGCGCTGCCCGACGCGCGCTCGGCAAATCAAGCTCGAGCATTCGCACGATATCGGCAAAATGATGCGTTGTTCTTGAATTTGAATCAGTCTGCACAGGTCTGCTCCAGGAGCTGGTTGTATTGCATTGGCAGGTAAAGTTCTGACAAGAAGGGTTCCGCTTTCCTGTGAACGAATCCGGGAATCCGCATGACCCGCGGCAGGTCCTTTACTGCGGTGTCGCCGTTGAACAGCGTCGCGAGCGCCGCTTGTGCGCTGCCGAAGCTGTCGAGGGAGCAATCGTCGACCCTCCAATACCCGTGGTACCGATTGCGGCTGGATCGCACCACGAAGTCCGGCGGGAGGGCGCTCGTCAGCAGCGGCCGAATGGGCGCGCGGTCGAGATCGACGAACAACGCACGAACCCGTACGACGTTGGCGGCGGTGCGGCAGGTCTTGCTGCCTGGCCTGATTACGCCGTCGCCGGCGTTAACCATGACGAAAATCCCGGCCCCGGCCTCGTTCAGCCCCTTGAGCTCGGGCGCATGCTCACCAAGGCTACCGTGACGTACCCGCGGCGCGGTCGTGGCGGGTTCGCCATCGACGTCGTCAAACGTCTGAAAGGTGAAGGCGTGGTCGTCGTCGAGTAGGCTGAGAAACTGGGCGGCAATGTCAAAGTTGACCACGGCGCGCTCCCTTGCTCATTGCGAATATCCGGCGAACACGTTTGGCAACGTAGGCGTTGCGATATGCCGACGTCAGCAGCTCGGTCGAGGGTGAAGCGTCGGCTGCCGGGAACGAGACGAGCGACTCGGTATCGTCCGACCAGCGGATCAACACCAGGCGTTCCCCACTCTCGATAAACAGCTTGGCCCGCGACAGCTCCTTCTCCAACGTCCCCTCAACCCTCGCTTCGCTGGGGTCCAGGGTTACATATGCAGTAATCGCATCGTCGTCGGACAGCGGGTACTTGTCGATGACCATTGTCGCGAACAGCCGGTCGCGTCGGAGCTGTTCTGTTCGTGTGCCGCCGCCAAGAACGATCGAGAATCCGTCTGTCTCGAGATTAATCATGTCGCGCTCCCGGCGCATTTGCGTCAAGAAAGCGCGTCAGGTCTGACAAACTGTAGCGGACCGCGCGGCCGACACGGAAAAACCGCAGCTGATGCCGCTTCGTGGAGCGCCAGACTTCGAGGGTGTGGTGGTTGCGCAGCCCGAGTACCTTCGCGGCCGACTTGGTGTCGACCAGGTGGTCGATGTCAAGAGGGCACGCTAGGGGGCGTTGATGCTGCTTGGAACTTGGGTTTGTCATGTGCATCTCCAGTAGGTACCCAAGTCAGACCGGGGCTGGAGACGACAATTTTCCAGCTGGAATTTCCAATTTCCAGGTGGAAAACGGGGTGATGAAGGAGTCGAGTCGCGAGCTGCTGTTAGCGTCTTTCTTCAACCAACTTGAGCGCGTCGCCGATTACCTCGTCGAGACTTGCTCGCCCGAGGCCTTTACGCCAGACCTTATCCAGGTCGGGATACGCGTCGAGCACCTCCTGGACCGCAATTCGGATTTGGCTCACGTTGATCTTTTCACCGAGCTTGAACTTTGTCCCCTTCACGGCGACGAGAATGGTCAGCAGAGCCACTACTCTCTGCAGTTTTCCATAGTCGCCCGCTCCGTCGGCCGACACGTCCTCGCACGTTGTCGAGTCGCCGCCGGAGTGGCCGGCGTCAACTGGGCGCCAAAACTTCGGCATCTTCTCGTCGCGCGAGGAAAACCACAACTCGACGTCCTCGCGATTTAGACCGACGTAGCGCAATCGCCCCTCGAAATCCGGGGTGTCGATGCCCTGTTTGATGTCGTAGAGATGGTCCGACACGTCGTCCACGAAGTCACTCCAGCTTGGAACGGTGGCGGGCGTGTCCTGAAATGGGCTCGGACCCGGGTCCATGGGGTTACTGATGTCGCAGGTCAGCTCCTCTTTGATGATGGCCGCTGCCAGCCACGCAGCAACATCCGACAGCTCGCGCCCCGACTCTTCCGCCAAGCGGCGCGCGAATTCGGCAAAACTATAGCGGTCTCGAAGCAGGTCCATGGGCGAGCCATCTTGATGGATGAGTGCTCCATCATATCTGCAAGCCCACCCGAGACCTCCTTCTAAGGGGCAGGCCAGACGTTCGGCTTGGCGCCGGGCGCCACAATTCAACCACTTACGGGCGTGCCGGAAATCAAAAACTCGTACCCGCTCGAAACTCAAACGAAGTTTTTATGCACTGGCGGAACGCTGCGACACCTTTCGGCGTCGCAGATCTTCTTCAGTCTATCGTCGTAACGCGCACTTCCTCCCTACCTGCTCCGCGGTATTGCTCCAGGTCGACACCAGCGAGTTCTGGGACGCGCTTGTAGTCGATGTTCCCGCGCTTCCAAAGCCGCGTCACTGAAACTCCGCCACCCTGCTCCTTCGCAGGGTCGTCAGTTCAATGAGCGTCGCCTTCGCTTCGTCGAACCTAGTCATCAGTCCCTCGTACTCCGCCCTCAGCTCTAAGTACGCAGCCGCCGCACTCAGCCACTCGGGATCGTCGCGTAGTCGCGTGTCCCGATCGGTGAGCGGTGGTGCGCTCTTGCGTCGGTGACGAAGCGCATGAACTCGTCCCACGCTGCGTGGATCTGCGGCCAGGCGCTCGGATCCGGGGCAACCGGGAACAGGATGCCCTCGATGCCATCGAAGACGAATACGTCGGCGACGTCGGCTTTCGTCACCATCAGCTGGTGCTGCACCTGCCAGCGGTAGTGTTCAGGCAGGCGTCCCGCCTCGACGCTCTTCCACAAGGTCGAGTCGCGGCCCTTGAACGGGCACTTGATCTCGACGACAGCGGTCGCCGCCGAGCGTCAGGCCGTCCAGACTCGCGGAGTACTCGCCGTCGATCAGGACCAGCGGCTGCATCACGAGCCCGGTACGCGCCTCGTAGGCGGCCCGGGCCGCCGGCTCGAGTTCCGTGCCACGCAGCATCGCCGCGGTGACCTCCGGCTCGATCAGCCCGAGCTTCGTCTGCCATAGCTGGTAAGGCGTCTGCCAGGGCGAAACACCCAGCACGATGGGCGTCTCGCTGGCGTTGCGGTAGTTGCGCCGGTGCTCGTGCCACTCGGCGCTGCCTTGGACGAGCTTGACGATCGTGCTCATGCCGCCCTCCTTGGCTTCTCGAGCGAGGTGATGGCGCGACTTGCCGCGTGGCTGCTGAGCTCGGTCAGCGCGGCAACGCCGAAGTAGTCGAGTACCTTGCCGAGATCGCTGCCGGTCTCGTCGATCAGCCGCTCGATGTAGCGCAGCTGCGCCGGCGTGATCGGGCTCCGGTGATGGCTGCGACCGGCGCCTTGGGCGGCGTCGGCTTGGCGCTCTCGCCGTCGGGCAGGTCCTCGCCGGCGTAGACGTAGAGCCCGAGGCCGTGCAGCGCGATCGCCTTGACCAGGCAGCGCTGGATGCGACGTGTTGATGTCGAATGCGGTCGGCTCGAAGATCGGCCGGTTCTTGCCGTCGAGCACGGGATGGATCTGCGAAAGCGTGACGCCCTGCACGGTCACCGCGACTTCGACGAAGTAGCCGGTCTCGGTCTTGAGGTACGGCAGTCCGTCGAAGCGGCGGACTTCCCAGAAGGCCGCAGGATCGGCGAGGCGCAACTGCGCGACGGCATAGGGCCAGGACAGGTAGCTGAACTCGCCCTTCTTCTCGAGGTGGTCGGAGACGTTGATCTGATTCAGACGTGCGAAGTAGTTGGTTTCCATGGTTGCTTCCTTTCAGGCGGTAGAAATGAAAGAGGCCACGGGATAAGCCGTGGCCTCGGTGGGACGTGCAATTGCTTTACGCAGCCAGCGCAGCAACCTCCTGGTCCGGGGGCTGCAACAGCCGGAGGAGGTAGTCCGCGGCCTGTTGCGCTCGGGTGGCCGCGACGAAGATCGCGCGTTTGTCCTGGCGCAGGACCTTGAGCCAAGATTAGAGATAGCCCGCGTGGTGCAGCTCGCCGTCGATCCGGCAATGGGCGCACAGGAACGCCGAGCCCATTTCCGCGATCAGCTCTTCCGCCGCATAGGCGTCGTCGCCGAAGCGCTGTCCCAGCTGGCGGTTGCATCGGCCAGGTTGGGAGGTCCAGTGGGTGAGCTCGTGCAGCGCGGTCGCGTAGTAGCGCCCGGCATCGGGGAAGGTGCGAGGTGGCGGGAGGTGGATCTCGTCGTCGCCGGGGCGAAGAACGCCCGGGTGCCGCCGTGCCGGATCGTGGCACCGGACATGAGCAGCAGATCCTCGGCGCGCGCGTCAGGCTCCCAGCTGTGCGGCTCTACCGCCTGAAGGGCCGCTGGTACACCTTCGACCTGGGCCAGGTTGAAGACAGTGAAGGCCCGGAGCAGTGGGATCACCCGCTCATGCAGGTCCGGTGCCTCCGGCTCCGGGTAGACGTCGGAGGTGGCCGAGACCTTGCGCAGCCGCCAAAGACAACGGTGGTGCCATGCTCACCCTTGCGCACCTGGCCACCCAGCTCCGAGGCCTGGCGATAGGTGAGCCAGCGGTTCAGCGGATAGCCGTGGCTGGTCGCCTCGAGCGCCAGCAGCAGCGCGTTGATCCCGCGGTACGGGCGCCGGGTGCCGGCGTTGACGGGCATCGAGTCGACATCCTGTGACCACGGCGCACCCACGGGGTGCCCCTGTTCGAGCGCCGCGATGATGCGCGCTGTGGTCTCCGCGTACAGGTCGCGTACGAGATTCGTGTTCATGCATGGACTCCCAGGCGCGGATCCCGCGCGCGGAACACGCCGGGATGCCATTGGTCGTTGCGGATGAACCCGTAGAAGCGCTGCTGGTAGCGGACGTAGAGCGCGCTCATCACGCCGCTGACGATCGCCGCCATCGCGCCATCGGCTGAGCCGCCGTGAATGAGCAGCCCCGAGCCGATGACGATGACGTGGATCAACCACGGATTACCCATGAGCTTGGCCCGACGCACCGGCGCGACGTCCGCCAAGAGGAACCACAGGCCTACAAAGACGATCAGTCCCCAGGGGAACATGATGTCCTCCTGAGCGCGATGTGCTGCAGCACCACGGCGAGTCCGCCGACCGCATAGAGCCCGACGGTGACCCAGGCACCAAATGTGCTACCGCCGCATAAGCCCCATGCCTTGCAGGCCGAGGCCGGCGGTGAAGGTGAGGGCGCGAATCATGCTGCGCTCCGAGTGGTAGGCCGGTATCGCCGCAGACGGAAGCGGACCGTGGTGAAGGCGTTACTGCAGAGGTTCGCGCTGATGCGCAACGCCAAACCCAGCTCGCAATGCCAGAGCGCGCGGCGAACGTCACGAATGGATAACGTGCGAAGGATGTACATACCGATCTCCTTGAGGTTGTGAGCGAGCCGCTCACGGAGAACGGCTTGCCCGCGCGAAGCGCGAAGCACTAAGTAATCGTGCTCAGTTCAGGGCGCGATGAATTGCATTCGGAAAGCAAATCCGAAGTCACCCCCAGTCAACGACAAAACGGGGAAGGCGAAACGTGTCGTGGCTGTCTAACGAAAATTCAAGCAGCTCGCCTGAAAAAATAAAAAATTAAATTTCAAGCGAATTTCTTAGCACTTCAACTGGGCACAAAAGTGCGAGGTATCGAGGGACGACGACTTCGCTGTTGGTGCGCCGCTCCGCGGACGGATGGCGCTTGCTGTACAAGATCAAAAAGCGTCTAATCCAGCCACAATAGGCCTGGTCGGCGCGGATGCTGTGACGCTCGACTCCTGAGCCGTGATTCTCCGGGACCTTTCGGCAAGGCCCGATAGGTCATTTGGCCGAACCCGCGCAACAGCCCCAGCCGAAGTGACCCGTTCCCACGCGGCGTGTTCGAGCCATACATCTCGTTAGACCTTGATGGGAAACTTCTCGCTGCCCCTCACACAGCTGATTCACGAGAATCTTTCGCTGATGATGAATTTCTGCTTCGCACGCGGCCCCCTCATCACGCTCTTCGGTGAGAAATTCGAGGGTGAGTGGAAGTATCTCCAGAAGCCGCTCTTTGAGATATCGGAGCAAAGAGCAAACAAAGCGGCCCTTGAACTCGCCGTGTATATGCGACTTCTCGGCGACCGAGATGATCTCTCTGGTTACCTGAAGAAGACTAGCGATTGGAGTTTTGGTCGCCTCATCATCGATGGACAACCCGACCAATCCAAATCCTTGAGATTGCGTGATGTGGCGAACAAGGTTAGTCACGCTTCCACCTTGGAGTGGAATGTGTCTAAGCCTGACAGCCCGTTCTTGGTCTGCATCTCGCAGGAGAAGGATAAGTGGCTTCGCGCCGAGGTAGACGTTGTTGCCCTCGCAGCGTTTTGTGGTGGGCTGATGAATTGACAGGAGAGGCGCAATCTAACCTGCGCGTCCAGTGGACCCTCAACCCGCTCGGTCCGCTTGCTCGAGAATCGACGTGCGACGTCTGCTTTCTAAAAACCGCTACGACTTCTCGGTCGAACACGTTGCTCCGGGACCGCGCGCGGTTCGACGCCCTCCGTCATTGCCGCTGGGTCGAATCTTGTCTGCAACAGTTCGTGGTCAGATAGGCCGTGACGAACAAAGCACTTC
>CAWJAU010000006.1:0-189549 GCA_963840945.1 uncultured beta proteobacterium
GACACGGGCAACCTGATTGCTCACGTTAGCCCCGACGTTTGTCCCGGCGATGACGAGCTCACGCTGTTCTGGCGCGCCATAAAGGACAGCGCCGAGACCTATGCCGAGTTGCTCGACCGGCTCGGGTCCGGCGAGTCCTTCGGCCAGCACCAAACTGAAAAAGGCAGGCTGTATCAGGTGAAGGACCGCAGGCTGCGCCACGAGCGCGAGCTCGATCGCAGGCTTGCCGCCGGCATGCTCGACCGCGTCGTGTTGCCGAAGCGCGTTACCTGGTTCGTGCATCCTACCGAATGCCCCCCTGTCGCCTCTGAACTGACCCGAGCCACATGAGAGACATCGCCGTCACGCTGGCCGTACTCGGTTCGCTGCCGTTCATCCTCAAGCGGCCGTGGATCGGCATTCTCGTCTGGAGCTGGCTGGGCTTCATGAACCCGCACCGGCTCGCGTGGGGCTTTGCGACCACACTACCGTTTGCGATGGTCATCGCGATCACCACGATGTTGGCGATGCTGATGTCGAAGGAAGAAAAGAAAATTCCGTGGACGCGGGAACTGGTAGTACTGCTGACGTTCTGGACGTGGATGGTGATCACGACCTTGTACTCGCTGTTTCCGGAGCTGGCCTGGGAGCAGCTCATCAAGGTGTCGAAGATCTTGCTCATGATTTTCGTCACCACGATGCTGATCAACACGCCCTACCGGCTGAAGGCGCTCGTCTGGGTGATTGCGTTGTCGATCGGCTTCTACGGCGTCAAGGGCGGGATCTTCACGATCACCACCGGCGGCGCCTTCCAAGTGCGCGGACCCGCCGGAACGTTCATCGACGGCAACAACGAGATCGGGCTGGCACTGGCCATGACGGTCCCGCTCCTGTTCTACCTCAGCCGTCACGCACCGAAAAAATTCCTTCGCGCCGGCATGCTCGCTGCCGCATTGTTGACCGCGTTTGCTGCGCTTGGAACGCAATCGCGCGGCGCCCTACTGGGGATCGGCGCGATGTCCGTGTTCCTTTGGTTGAAGTCGCGCAGCAAGATCATGACCGGAATAGTGATCGCATTGTTCGCCGCCATTATGGTACCGATGATGCCGGAGCAATGGTACGCGCGCATGTCGACGATTCAATCCTATGAGCAGGACCAATCCGCGCTCGGACGCCTCAATGCGTGGGGGATGGCGTTCAATATGGCTCTGCATCGGCTGACGGGGGGTGGCTTCGATTCTTTTCAATACTACACGTTCTGGCTATATGCTCCCGATCCCAACAGGGTCCACGATTCCCATAGCATCTACTTTCAGGTGCTCGGGCATCACGGCTTTATCGGTTTCACGTTATTTTTCTTGCTCATAGTCTTCACGTGGTTTACCGCGTCGTCGGTCATCAGAATCGCGAAGCGGAATGCAAGCATGATGTGGCTTCGCGATTTGATGGCCGCGGTGCAGGTCAGCTTGATCGCCTACCTTTCTGCCGGTGCTTTCCTGGGCCTCGCGTATTTCGACTACTTCTACAGCCTCGTGGTGATTGTTGTCGTGGGTCGAGTGGTCCTCGCCCGAAGCACCGCTAGCTCTTCCGACACCAAACGGGGTGAGACCCACGCCATTGGGGTGCCGCAGGCGCAAACGTCCGCTAGGCGAACCGTAGCGAATGCCGGTTCCCCTATGCGATAGTTATCGATTGGTTTCACGGCGCGACCTCGCCCATTGGCCAGGCTTGGGAGCCGCGTTCGCGCTGCTGTTGTTGCTCGTCCCCGAGGCAGTGCTGCATACCGACGAATTCTTCTATCGCTACCGTGCAGTCTTCGCCGCCGGTCGCGCGATGGACAAGTTGAACTATGTCGAGGCGAACGCGCCGACGCTCTTGATCGTCGGCAACAGCCGGGTGGACAACGGATTCGATCCCGGCGCCATCGCCGGTCCTCTGGGCGCCGAGAACCGTGGCCAAATGTTCAATTTCGGACTTCCGGGGTCCGACACCCGGACGCTTTTCGGGCTGCTCACGCGCCTTGACAGAAAGAAGCTGCTTGGTCCCTCCCGGATCGAAGTCGTGGTCATAGGGCTGGACGAAGGCTATCTGCAACCGGCCGATGCGCTTGGCTATGAAGTGTTCTTCGCAGACCGTGCGACGATGTTCGAAAAGGGCGAGTATCGGGATTTGGCGCGCTCACTGCTGCGACTCTGGGGCTACTCCGACAATTTGAAGGAGTTGCGCGAGCCCGCCAAGTTCGAACGGTTCATCCAGGCGAGTCGGGACAGCGTCGAGCCGATTGGCGGCGGAGCCGCTCAGTTTGCCGGTTATCGCGCCGGTTTCGGTGCGCTGCAGGACGCTGCGCAGATCGGCCTGCAGGAGGCCGGTACCAAGGAACCTCCCGATCCGGCACGCATCGACTACCTCAACCGCAGCGTCGATCTTCTGCGGGCTCGCGGCGTCCGCGTCGCAATCGTTTATCCACCCCTGCTCAATCGCGACGTGCTCTATCTCACGACGGGCGATGCTGCGGCCAAGCCCTATCTCGAGGTCGTACGACAATTGCGCGCCCGCGGAGTCCCTCTCATTGGTCTCGAGCCTGGCCTCCGGCGCGATCCCGCGGAGTTCATCAACGCGGGGCACTTGAACGACCGTGGGGCAAAGCGATTCTCGGCGCTTTTGGCGGTGCAGTTGGAAGCGCTGTGGCCCGACCTGCGGGGAAAGCTCTCCCGATGATATTCAGCAGCGCTTCATTCTTCCTATTCTTCGCCGCAGTGATGGCGATATACGCGCTGGCGCGGTCGACATCGCAACGCGCGGCGATCCTGCTTGTCGCGAGCCTCATCTTTTACGCGTCGTGGAAGCCTGTCTACCTGCTCCTCCTGGGCGCGTCGCTCGGGGTCAACTACCTCATCTACAACAGCCTGCTCGCCGAGCGGAGCCGCGCCGTTCTCGTATTCGGCATCACCGTCAACCTGATCGTGTTGGGGCTCTTCAAGTATCTGGGAATGCTGATTGGATCGACGTTGTGGATCGCGGCATTGTTCGATCCGGCGGTCGACCCTGCGGTGCCGGAGTGGGTGAACTGGGCGCTGCCGCTCGGAATCAGCTTCTACACGTTCCACATGCTGAGCGCGATGATCGACGTCTATCGCGGCGACTGGGCCAAGCCCGTCAGCTTCCGCACGTGGTGCCTGTACGTCACGTATTTTCCCCACCTTATCGCGGGTCCCATCCTGCGGCCGGGCCAGTTGATCGACCAACTTGGAGAATTGAAGCCTCTCGATGTGGCGGAGCTGCGTCTCGGGGCGGCGATCTTCGCGGGCGGGCTGATCAAGAAAGTGCTTTTTGCCGACAATCTTGCGCCCATTGTCGACAAGGTGTACGCCGTTCCGAATGGCCTGGACTTCCCGACGTCGTGGATCGGCACGTTGGCGTTTGCCTTCCAGATCTACTTCGACTTCTCGGGTTACAGCGAGATGGCGCTCGGGCTCGCGCGGATGATGGGAGTGCGCCTGCCCCGCAACTTCGTCTATCCTTACATCGCCCGCAGCCCGGTCGAATTCTGGCGGCGGTGGCACATCACGCTATCGCTGTGGCTGCGTGACTATCTTTATATCTCCCTGGGCGGCTCGCGCCGTGGCGCGGGGCGCACCTATGTCAATTTGATGACGACGATGTTCCTTGGCGGCTTGTGGCACGGAGCGAACTGGACCTTCGCCATCTGGGGCGTCCTGCACGGCGCCTATCTGGTCGGCACCCGTCTGCTCGAGGCTTTCTACGCGCGCATCGGAATCGCGGCCAACCCAACGCTGTCGCGCTGGCTGTCGCTGGCGGGGATGCCGGTGACGTTCGTGCTGGTGTGCTTCACCTGGGTGTTCTTTCGCGCCCCCGATTTCAAGGCCGCCTTTGCCATTGGCGGCGCAATGCTCGGCCTTGCGCACCCGACCGCCCCCTTGCCGCTGGTGCGCACCTACGAAATCGCAATCGTTGCCGTTTCGGCGATTGTCGTATTCGTCGAGCCGTTCGTTGTCACCCGGTTGGAGAAGACCGGGATTGCCTCCTGGTGGAAGTTGCCATTTCCACTGCGTGGCACAGCCTACGCCTTGTGCTCGTTGCTTCTGCTGATCTTCGGCGGAGCCACGCAGAAGTTCATCTATTTCGATTTCTGAGTCACGAATCGTGCGCGCGCAGCCACCTCTCCAGCATCATCGTCACCCAGATCATGACGCCATAGTACGTGGCGTGGTCTTCTCGCTGCTTGCGCAGCATTTCATTCAGATAGCCGGGCTTGACCCAGCCTCGTCTGCCCAGGTCGGACAGGCTGTCGCCGACTAATTCCGCCAGCGGGGCGTGCGTCGTGCTCCACATGCCGAAGGGCAGGCCGAACCCATGTTTGCTCTTCTTGATGATCTTTTCGGGCAAGAGGTCGCGCAGCGCCTCCTTGAAGAACCAGCGCAGCCGTGCGCCCCGCACCTTGTAATCGACGGGCAGGTGGTTGGCGAAGGCGACCATCCGGTCGTCGAGGAGCGGATAGCGTACCTCGACGCCGGCCACCTCGGTCATCGTGCCGACCTTGCGCAGATCGTTGTCAGCCAGCGTGAACTTGAGGTCCAGATGCATCATGCAATTGAGGAAATGATCGGACGTCGTGCGTTCGTACACTTCACGCAGCGCCGAGTCCGGTAACGACGGGTCGACCGCGTTGATGAAGTCCGGCTCGAAGATCTCGGACAACGCGCTGCGGTGCAGAAAATTGTAGGACTCCAGGCGTAAAGGGAGGCGTACGTTGGCTTGATCGACATAACTCTTGAGCTTGCGCAGCGGAAAAATGCCGCTCGCGCCACGCACGTGTGCAACGGGTTCGATCAGTTGGCGCCGCAGTGCCGCGGGCAGGCGGAAATACGCCTCGAACATTTTTTGCTTGGCATAGCGGGTATTTCCGCCGAAGATCTCGTCGCCGCCGTCCCCGGCCAGCATTCGCTCGAAGCCGGCCTCGCGCGCCGCCTTGGCGCAGAAATACGTGGGCACGGCGGACGCGTTGCCGAAAGGCTCATCGTATTCGTGCGCAATGATCGGAATCGCCGTGACGATGTCTTGCGGTTTGACATAAATCTCGTGCGGCCGGGACCGGAAGCGCTCGACAGCGCAGCGGGCGTATTCCATCTCGTCGAAGCCCTCCGCATCGAAGCCGATGGAAAAGGTGTCCACTGGGCCGCCGCGAATCTCGGTGAGGCTGCCGACGACGGTGGAGCTGTCGGTGCCGCCGGAGAGAAACGTGGCAACGCGCGGCTCGTCGTCGGCGCCGCTTACCACCTCACGCAGCAGCTCGCGAAAGGTGCCGCGACAGCTGTCGAAGTCGCGGCCAGGCTCTGCGGTGTAGTCGGCATGCCAGTAGAAGTTGACATGGGCCTCCCCATTGTCCAACGACAGACACTGGCCCGGCAGCAGCTTTTCGATGCCCTGATACAGCGTCCGTGGACTCGGGATCGTGTGGAAGTAGAGATAGTCGTAAATGGCCTGCAAATCGACGGAGCCGCCGACCGCAGGATGCGCGGCAACGCTTTGCGCGCTCGTACCGAACACCAGTTGCCCGTTGCGCCGGGCATAGCACAGCCGCTCGACTCCCATGCGGTCGATGGCGAGGAACGCGCGCTGGCGCAGCGGTTCGATAACCGCCAGCGCGAAGTTGCCGGACAGGAGCGTCGGCAGCTTCGCGCCAAATCGTGCCCAGCCTGAAGCCGCGGCTGCGGCCGGACCGCGGTCTCGGGCAATGGCGGCCAGCGTGTCGTCGTGAAACGTCGGGCGCCCGTGCAGCGCTGCGACAAGATTCGCTTCCACATGCGTCGTGGCCTTGCCAAAACGCGAGCAGCCCGCAATGCCGAACATTGAGTTGCTGTGCTCGTGCGGCAGATCCTCGGGAGAAACCCGCGTGGCACGGCCCATGCTTTTGATCAATTCCTGGTGGGCCGCGTGATCGCCCAGCCAGCCGAAAATGCCATCCATGAAGTGCGAATCCGATGTCTTTACGGGATAATGCGCAAATATAGACGAACTTTGCGACGGAAAGCGGTAAAAGAATGAATGAAGTGCGCACAAACTCCTCAAGACCGTCGACTACCGTGCGCACCGCGCCCGACGATATTCCGTACAACGCGTTTTTCCGCGATGCGCGTCGAACGGGCAGAACCGCAGGTGGCTGACATCGCCTCGCGAATGGGCTACACGGCTGGCTGAGATGAACGGGTGGACCGTGGGCGCGCTGCTGGTGATCATGCTCTGGGTACTCGTGCTGCTCGCGTTTGCCCGTCCGTTACGCGCCCGCTGGCGTGAGCCGGTGTTCCGGCATCCGGCGCTCGTCGTGGAAAGTGACGATTGGGGCGCTGGCCCGTTGGCGCAGACCGAGGCGCTGCGCAAGATTGCATCCGTCCTGCAAAGTTTCCGCGACAGCACCGGGCGCTCTCCCGTGATGACGCTTGGCATCGTGTTCGAAGTGCCGGACACCGAACGCCTTGCGCGGGACGGATTGACGTCCTATCGCGGGCGTGGATTGGACGATGCGTGCTTCGAGCAGTTGTGGCGCGCGATTCAGTCAGGTGTTGCGTCTGGCGTATTCGCGCCTCAGTTGCACGGCCAATGCCACTATTGGCCGAACGCGCTGATGACGGCAGCGCAGAGCGATGCCGACGTGCGGGCGTGGCTGACCGGTGTGCCATTTGCCCCGACAGAAGATCTCCCCTCGCACTTGCAAACACGTTGGATCGACGCGTCGCAGTTGCCATCGCGCGCCCTCGATCCGTCGCAGATTGCGGCGGCGGCCGAGGAGGAGGCGGCGAGTTACAAAAAACTGTTTGGCGAGTCGCCGCGGGTTGCTGTGCCGACGACATTTGTCTGGAACGGCGAAGTCGAGCGGGCCTGGAAGAACGCCGGGGTGGAGGTCGTCATCACACCGGGCCGGCGCGCTACGAGCCGCGACGCGGCGGGTCGGCTCGCTGGGGTCGATCGGATGATGCTGGCGGGCGATCCATCGGACGCCGGGCAATGTTATCTGGTGCGCGACATCTATTGCGAGCCCGCGCTCGGCCATTCCGCGCAACGCCTCGTGGACGGGCTCGTCGAACGTACGCGCCAGGGACGGGCGTGTCTCGTGGAGATGCATCGGTTCAATTTTCTGCGACAGACGGATCAAAGTTTGAAGACGTTGCAGACGGCAATGGCGTTGAGTCTCGATCGCTATCCGAATTTGCGGTTCGCGACTCCGCTCGAACTCGCGCGCGCCATACGGCAGGCGAACCCGGCGCTCCTGGAAACCCGGTTCGGCTTGCGCCTGCGCGCCTGGCTCGCGCGCTTGCATGAAGTTCCGCGTTTCGGTCGAGCGACGCGCCTAACGGGTCTCTTCGTTCCGCTGAGGCTTCTGGAGCGCGCGCTGTTTCGGAGACCGCCCGACGGTAAAAAAACAATACCTGCACATGCGGCAATGTCCGACCGTGCACGCTAGCTGCGCGCGTAGCCGAGCAATAGTGTTTCAAACTCGCGTATGGGGTGCGTGACGAAGTTCCGCTCCACCAAATCTCGGCCCGCCTGTCCCATCGCGAACCTCAATGCTTTGTCGTCGATCAATTTGCCGACCGTTTCGACCAGTCCGTCGACGTCCTTCGGATCCACTAGATAGCCGTTTACGCCATCATGGACTATTTCGGGGATACCCCCTACGCGCGTGGCCACGATCGGCTTGCGGCAGGCTCCCGCCTCGAGATTGATCAGACCTAGTGGCTCCTGCCAGCGCGACGGCGCGACGATGATGTCTGCCGTGTGGTACACGTTTTCCACGGCCGTCACATATCCGATGTACCGAATGCGTGTGTCGCCACCGATGAGGTCATCCAAGTCCCGTTCCGAATACGAGCCCGCGAACCTTATGGGGTCTCGGCATTCGCCCGCGATGAGAAAGCGGACGTCCGGACGGGAAATCCTTCGCGCCATCTCGATGAAATCCGAAACGCCCTTTATTTCCCTTATCTGCCCGACGAATGCCACGACGATGGCCCCGGGATCGATGTCCAGTTCGCACCTGGTACTACGTCCGGCGTCGAATCGTTTCAGGCTGATGGGATTGTAGATGACCGGTTTCGGGATATCCGGTGGGCCAGACTGCTCCGCCGTGTACCGGGATACGGAGATCGCCGCTCGGCACCAGGACATGGCCGGAGAAGGGTCGCTGTTGGGAACGTGATAATGGACCACAATGGGAATGCGCAGAAAGCGTGCCGCGAGCAACTCGGCGGGTCGCCAACAATTGAAACTATTTATGTGTACGACAGCTACCTGCTCACGCCGGAAGAAACGCCATGCGCGCACGAAACCACGGACGTAGGTGACGGGATTGCCCGGTTCGGTCAGTGCCCCCCAGATCACGTAGCGCAGATCGCGTTGTCTCAGTTCCTCTTCGATCGGGCCGCTGCCAGGCAGCAACAGCAACGGTGTCAGCTTCTGGCGATCGAGCAGCCACATATTGGTGAACAGCACGCGACTCGCGCCGCCCCAGTCGCCGGCGCTCGTGGTGAAGAAGCATACGACCGGTCTTGGCTCGGCGGTCATAGTTTGATGACATGGTACTTCCAGGTGCATTTTGGATGTGCCTGTATCTTTTCAGGCTTGTCGGCAAAGAATTCGTCTATCGCCTTGGTTGCACCGGGCCAGCGGCTGTCTCCGTATTCGTCGAACATGATGATGCCGCCACGTTCGACCTTTCCGTAGAGGAGCTCGAGAGCAAGCTTGTAGGACTCGAATAGGTCGCAATCCAAATGCAGGAGCGCAATGTGGCCCTCGTATTGGGGCAATGACTTATCGAACCAACCCTTCACCAGTCGAATCCGTTCTCGTATGGTCTCTTCGGGAAGACGCCCGTCGCGTAGCACCTTGAGCACCGTCTCGGGCGGGCTGGCCCAGAATCCTTTGCCCGTGATCGGCGTCGCTTCGTCCTTTTCCACCGGTTGCGGAAAACCCTCGAACGAATCGAAGCCGTAGTACACGCGCGGCCTTTGAAAGTAATCGCTGAACAGCGTGAAGAGCAACGCTCCGTGACCGATCGAAACACCGCATTCGACGATATCTCCGTCGACACCGCGTACCTTGTGAATCATGTCCATGAAGTAAAGGTAGCGATCGAGCGCACCCCGGTAGACACGCGGCAGGAATGGCGAATGGTTGTAGTCAGCCGGAATGCTCTCTTCGAGCGGATCGACTCTTTGGAGGCGATAGCCGAGCCTCAGAAGGGCGCTCTTGATCGCAGACTTTAGCGGCATTGGGGGCTACGTGTCGCAATCGTTCGAGTCGCAAGCACGGGTTATCTCGCCGCGGCCAGCGTTTTTTCGGCGACGCGCTCCCACGTGAATTCCGCGCGTGCCCGCGAACACCCATTGGCACCGAGTTGCTCGGCCAACCCGGCTTGCCCAAGGGCGCGCACAAGTGCGCAGGCAATGTCATCGAGCGAACGACCATCGACGCGGAAGCCGGTGGCACCGTCGACCACTGCAGCGCCGGTGCCGCCGTCGCGCCCCGCGATAGCCGCCTTGCCGCACGCTGCCGCTTCCAAAAAAACCATGCCGAAGCCTTCGTTGTCGCCGTCGATTTCGCGGTTCGGCATGGCGAAGATGTCCGCAGCGTTGTACCAGCGCGGAAGATCGTCCATCGAGACATGCCCGAGCAGACGGACTCGATCGGTCACTCCTATTTCCCGCGCGAGCCCGTCGAGAAAGACCTGGTCTTCGCCGATGCCGATAATGGCATACAGTGCGTCGATGCCCTGCGCGGCGAGTATGGGCAGGGCGCGGATGACCTGATCGAATCCCTTGCGCCGGCTCAGCCTGCCGACTGAGAGAATCAGCTTCTGCTCGGGCCGTTTCCCGATCGCCGCATGCAGGTCGCTCACTGGAAGTTGCGGCCGAAAGCGGTCGGTGTCGACCCCGGGGGAAATCTGCACGATTCGCTCCGGCCGAACCTGAAGCTTGACCAACTCGCGGCGGGTGAACTCGCTGTTCGCGATCACGCGGTCGGCGTGCCGGTAGGCAAACGTCATGGCCCGGAGCTTGCCCGGCTGCCGCCATGTCGTGATCTCTTCCCCGTGGGCATAAATGACGAGGGGGATGCGCCGCAGCCGCGCGACGACCCATCCCACCAGACCTTCGGGCAACACGCGACCGGCGTGCACGGCGTCGAAGCGGTATCGTGCGGCCATTGCAAGCGACGCACGCAACAAGTTGACATACATCGCAAGCGACTCGGGCCGCAACCAACGATTCCGCTTCATCGTGATCCGGTGAATCGTGTTCGGATGCTGCGCATCGTGCTGGGCGGCATCCGGCACGTCGGCCGTCACGACATGGATCCCCTTGCCGCCGAGCCGCCGATAGACTTCGTCGAACCAGACAGCGGTGCCGCCTTTGGTCGGCAGGAAGAGTTCGGTGATGACGAGGTAGCGCGCAGAACGGAACGACCCCCGCACGGACGGATCTATCGCGTTGGCCGCGGCCTCCGGCGCCGGCTCGCGGTGCTGCAGTTCCGACTTTGTCAATCCGCGGGTCATGCGTTCGCTTCCGCTTCCATCCAGCCATGAAGCAGAAGCTTGAGCTCGGCAACCACCTCGGGATGCTGCGCCGATACATCATGCCGGAATTCCGGATCGGCGTACATGTCGGCCAGCGAGAACACTGCTCCCATCGACATCGGCTGATAGACGAGCTTCCATTGCCCCTTACGCACCATCCGGTCTTTCGCGGCGATGATCGACTTCTTGAACTCTGCCTTGATCGCGAGCGTGCCGGCTCCCTTGTCCGGTACATCGAGCAAGTCCGGCAGATCGGGATACCGGAGATGATCGTGATGCATGCCGGGGACCGTGGTTAGCCAGATTCCGGTCTCGCTGTAGGCGGCGAGGCCAAGGTCGTCTCGCTCGCCGCGCATCAGAGGCGCGAGTGAGGCGCCGTCGAACGTCGCCGGCAGAGGGCACGCCCGCCAAATCGAGCAGCGTCGGAGCGACGTCGATGCTGCGCACGATCGCCTCGACTTTGCGCCCGGTGGAAATACGCGGGTCCGCCACGATCAGCGGAACCTTGGCGCTGAAATCGCCGACCACGCTGTTGCCCTGGCCCCAAGTCTCATGCTCGAAGAACTCCATGCCATGGTCGCTGTAAATCACGACGATCGTGCTCTGCGCCAATCCGCACGCATCGAGGTGCCGGATGATCTTCGCCACTTCGTCGTCGAAGCTCCGCACGCTGCCATCATAGAGATCGATGATCTGGTCGAGGTCGAATTCCTTGCGGCCGTCGCCCTGCCTTCGGATGATCTCGAACGGATCGGAAAGGCGCGTCATCGCGAACTTCGATTCGCCGTCGTATTCCGGATCGGCATAGAGCGTGTAGTACGGATAGTCCGAGCCGAACGGGGGATGTGTTGACGCCATGAACACGCTGAGCAGGAACGGCTCGCCTGCGCGGGCCATCCGGCTGATCGATTCACGAGTGTCTCGACCGACTTGCCGCGTGAGGGGCACTCCAGCGAGGTAGTAGAGCTCGGGAAGGACCATCTTGCCGAAGCGGCTGCGCGCAAACATCGACAAGAACAGTCGAATGTCCTTAGGACCCTGGCGCAAGAGATATTTCATGTTCCACTGGTCGGCCGGGATGTCGAGGACTTCGAATCCCAGCTCGAACTTGCCCATATCGGCGGCGGCCCAATCGCCGATCGCCGCGGTCCGGTAACCAGCATCGCGCAGCAGCTGCGGCAAGGCTGGCACGTGCAGCGGCGTTTCATTGTCGGCAACGAAATTGTCGCGAACCCCATGACGGTAGGGCCAACAACCGGTCAGCAGCGACAACAGGCTCGGCGCGGTTCTTGCGCATGGGACATAGCATTGGGTGAACGTCGTCCCGTTCTCGCCGAGGCGGTCGAGAAATGGAGTGAGATCACGACGGTAGCCGCTCACACCCAGGCGATCGGCGCGCAGTGTGTCGGATCCGATCATCAGGATATTGGGGCGGGCGCAATCCTTCCGCGTCGAGCGGATGGGTACCGGCTCGCGCCAGACGAACGCCCAACGACCGGCGGCACCACCCGCTAACAAGGCGATGGCGAGCAGCGCGAGATTCTCCCAAGCGGCCTGGGCCACGAGCACCCAGATAGCGGCTAGGGTCAGCGTCACGGTACCCAACACGAGAAGCGACTCCACGACGTCCAGTCCCTGTACGGATAGGTGGCGCCACAGGTGCGTGAAGCGCCGCATCTGATACTGCGACGAAGCCGCGAAGAGCGCCGGCGACCACACCAGCGTTTGGCAAAACCGCAGAGCGGCAATGCTGGCGAAGCCGAGGGCTCCGGCCACCGCGAATCCGACCTGCCCTGTGCGATATCCGAAGACGACGGCGGCGAGGCCATACGCGACGCAGCCGGCGCTTGCCATCAATCCGGCGAGCACGAAGGTCCATAGCCCCAACCGGCCGAGGGCATAGACGAGATAGCCGGAGTAATGAGCGTGAACCTCCCGACGCAGCTGCGGCCCGGTTCGACTGAAATCCTTGATGGACTTGACGAGCAGCGCGCTGGCGAAAATGGCGGCGATCGCCGCCGAGGCGATCGCTCCGTCCACGATTGCGTCGATCGGCAAGGACTGCGCCGCACTCATTGTCTCTCGACTTCCTTGCGACTCATATCCGCGCGCCAATGGCCATCGCCACCAACAGTCCGAGCATCAACCGCCCGCGCGTCAGCGGCGCCCGCAACATCCCTTCGCACAGGTGGCCGATCGCGGCGAGCCTGCGCCCGGCACGATACTCCCACTTGGCATAGTCGGCGAGCATCGTCGCGTAGCAGGCCTGCCAGAAGGCGCCCTGCTCGGACGTTGCGAGCAGTGAGCGGTTCTTGCGCAGGACGCGCACCGCAGATCCGCGCATGACGTCGAGGTTACGGCTCATGCTATTCGGGTTGCGCAGGACGACGGTCAGCAACTCGGGCACGCAGGCGTAGCCGGTGATCGCAGCGAGCCTCATCCACATGTCGATATCCTCGAGGCTTTCCAGGCTTTCGTCGAACACCCCGGCGCGCTCGAACAGCTCGCGCCGCGCGACGACCGCCGAGGCGCTTCCGGCAACGGCAGCGTTGCGGGCGAAGATCTCCTGCAGCATGCCGCCTGCCGGCCGGGCGCACGTCCACTCGCCGAGCCGCGAGCCGTCGGGGGCCTCCAGTGCCGCCGCCGTCGAACAGAATCCGATCTCCGGCCGCGAATCGAGCAGCGCCACCTGGTGCGCGAGCTTCGCCGGCAGCCAGTAGTCATCCGCGTCGAGAAACGCGACGAGCTCGCCGCCGGCGGCGCGGATGCCGGCATTGCGCGCGCTCGACAGACCCCCGTTCGGCTTAGGCACGACCCGGATCGCTGCGCCGTAGCGTGCGAGGATTTCTCCCGTCGCGTCGGTGCTGCCGTCGTCGACGACGATCACTTCGCGGTGGGTGTAATCTTGTGCCAGCGCGGAGTCGATGGCCCGGACGACGCACCACGCGGCGTTGTAGGCGGGGATCACCACGCTTACCCGAATCGATGCGGCGCTCATGGGAATGACGCGGCAAACGCAGCGGCTGCGAAGGGATGGCGCCAGACGGAGTCAGGCGTCCGCGTCATAGCCGAGCCTTGTCATCATCGGACGGATCATCGGCAGGATGCGCTTGATCAGCTCCGGGTTCTGGTCACGCCATTTCTGTTTCCGGGGAGGCCCCTTGACGATGCTGGTCGGGCGCGCGTTCAGCGTGCGGCAGCGATCCTCGATCGCGGCGTCGAACGGCAGAGCGAGTTGCGCGAAGACCTCGCGGTACATCTCCACGGGACGTTCGAAGATATCCTCGTACCGCAGTCGAATCCACCGCTCCGCCGGAATTGCGGCGCCGGCGTCGAGCGCCATGCGGTTGGCGGTAATCCACTGGTACGCGCAAACCTCCTCCAGCGACGCCAGGTTGTAGTCGCGCCAACCAGGCGGCAGGAAGAAGCTCCATTCGTCGAAGCGGCCACCGTCGATTGCCACCTCGCAGGGAAACGGGCCGAGAAACTGGCGGAGGCCGAAGTGGCCGTTCTGCCGCCAGCCGTCGATCATCGAGCTCACGTTGTCGCGGCCGTCGCGCTGGATATATACGAAGCGTGCATGCGGAAACAGCGCATGCAGGTAGGGGATGCGCATCATGTTGATACAGGTCTTGTCGAGGACCGTCCCAATGCCCAGCCGCTCGTAGAAATAGCGCAGCGCCGCGCTGCGGTGTTCGGGTTTCGCTTGCGCCGCGCCGGCTGCTTCGGATTCCCAGCCGTTCGAATGGGGACCCGTCAAACTGTTCCAGAACTGCGGGATTTCGTGGCCGATGGACAGCAGCGCCGGGGAGGCGGCGAGGGTCTCGTAGGTCACCGTCGTCCCCGAGCGTGAGCAGCCGACGACGAATATAGGATCGGGCATCACCGGACGCGTGAGCTCCCATAGCATGCCCTTGGCGCTCCGCTTGAGCTCGGCGAGGTTCTTCGCCCGGATCTCCGGGTCGAGCAATTTGTAGGCCTTCCTGAGCTTTGCGATGGGCATCGAATCAATCCTGGCGGTCCGTGAGGTCAGGACGTGGCGACGCCGCCCTTGCGCACGCCGTCGATTTCGCCCAGGGCTGCCGCAACACGCACGAGGTAGAAGCGGCGCTTTTCATCGGCGAGCGCGCCGAGCGCCGCCAGCAGGTAGGTCCCAACCTTGCGGTACATGTAGAGCGGAACCCTACGGCTGGTGCCGAACTCCGGATCTAGCCGGACGATCGACGACGAGCGCAGATACGCCTTGCGCGCGAGGTAGGAAAGGCGCAGCCGCTCCTGGTCCACATAATGGAATTGGATCACCGCCGGGTCGTACTGCAGGATTGCGCCCGCGGCGATGGCGCGCTTGACCCATTCGATGTCTTCGGCCCCGCCCAGGTCGTGCCCGGTCGGCCCGAAGTCGAGCGAGAACCCGCCGACGAGACCGAAAACCTCGGTGCGCAGGAACAGGTTGCCGCCTCCAGGAGTGGCAGTGCCGGGCTCGAGCCGCAGGGGCCGGCTGCCGATGTCGAAGCGCGGAACCGGCAGTGGGTAGATACGATAGGGTCCCGTGTCATGGACCCAACCGGGCTCGCGGCCGTCCCAGTCCGGAACGATGCGCCCGCAGAACAGGCTCGCCTCGGGGTAGGTATCGAGGGCTTTGCAGACGTTTCTCACGTAGCCTTCGTCGACACGGTGATCGTCGTCGACATAGGCCACCGCCGCGGCGTCGGTCAACTTGATCGCGAGATTCAACGCCCGCGATTTTCCGGGCAATGGTTCCTCCGCATAGCGCATGGGCAACCATCCCTGCCCGGACGCTTCCTTCGTGTACCGCTCGAGGTACGGCACCGTGCCATCGGTGCACGCATTCGCGACAACGAGCAGATTCGGCTGCCAACCGATCGGCCGCAGCGTGCGATTGAGCGAGGCAATCGTGCGCTGCAGCAACTCGGCGCGGTTGTGCGTGCAAATGACTATGGTGAGTGCGTTGCGCATCGGTGGCGGCAATCAGTGCGGTTCCAGTCGGCGCGACCGGTACAGTCCCTGCATGAGGCCGAGAAAGTGAACGACGATGATCTCCCGGTGGAAAGCTTCGTCGCGAGGCTGAGTGATGTGGCCCCACACCATCCGCGCCGTAGCGCGCAGGAGCTGGGGAAAGAGATACAACGGAACGTTGGCCAGTCGGCGCTCCCCTACGATCCCGCGGCTCTGCCCAAGGTTGCGGCTGTTCTGAAAGCGCCAGCGGCGGAAGTAGCGTTTGGTCAGGCGAAAACTCTCCACTTTGTGATGCACGCGGGACCGGCCGAGAAATACTGTCGTGAGGCCCGCCGCCAGGATGCGTTCGAACAGCTCGCCGTCCTCGCCGCTGGCCAGGACGTTGCCCTTGCGGCCGCGGTTGGTGTCGAACAGGCCGACGCGGTCGAACACCGTCCGTTTCATTGCCATGTTTGCGCCAAACGGCGGTGGCGGGCCTGTCTGTGTAATCGGGTAATCATCGGACCGGTCGGTGCGAATCGCGAGAAACCCGTAGAACCGCTCAGTAAGCCACGCCGGTGGCGACGTCTCCCAGATCGGGGCGACGAATCCGCCGCACGCATCCGCCCGATATTTCTCCAGGCCACGCAGCGTTGCGTCCAGCCAGTCCGGCTCCGGCAGCACATCATCGTCGGTGAAGAGAAGAACGTCACCGTGCGCGACAGCGATGCCGTGATTGCGGGCATGGGACAAGCCCTGAGCCGGCTCGAACTCATAGCGCAACGACGGCCACTCGCATTGTGCCTCCTCCACGACGTTGCGTGTGTTATCCCGCGAGTTGTTGTCGACAATGATGACTTCCCAGTGTCGTGACGCAGCAGTCTTTTGTGCGCGCAGCGCACGCAGCGTGTCGCGGAGGGACTCGGCGCGATTATAGGTGCATACGATAATGCTGGCGTCCATGGTCATCGGTTAGAACCGAAGTGCGATCCGTATTGCGCTACCACTTATAACCCAACTCCGCCGCGACAGGTGACACGGCCCGCTTGAGCAACCACCTCTCCAGCCGGCTCACCCGCACTGGCTTGCCGGAGCCGTCCGGGCCACCCAGTTCGCCTTTCAACACCAAGCGATTCACCTGGATGCCAAGGTGCGCTTCGATCTCCTCGATCGGCGGGCAGTCACCAATGAGGTCCTCGTACCGCACCAGCAATGCATCCAGCCTCTTGGAATCGCCCAGAAATCCCTGCATCAACCGACGCCAGTGCTGGCCGAAGGCGGTGGGCGTGAATACCGGCTTGTCCGGGAATGTGTCGTACCAACTGCGGCCGTACCGGGCATACGAGCGATAGGCGTCGAGCGGGTTGCGATAGAGCAAGACGAACCGGGCCTTGGGGTAAAGCCAGCGTAGATAGAAGCCATGCTCGATCCCCAGGCGGACCTCCTTGAGGCCCCAGCGCGGCACTCCGGCGCGCTTTGCGGGCTCGGAGAACATGTTGTCGAGCAGCGCCCGGTGACCGCTACGAAAATTCTCCAGCGCCGGGAACAGGTTGGCGATCCACTCGTTGGTCAATTCGCTCGGCGGCCTGCCGTCGTAGTAATACTCCGCGGGCGGCCAGCCGGCCCGAAATGGCTTCATGGTGTTCGCCAGCGCCTGGATCATACCGCATTCGTCGTACGGCTCGCCCCATATGAGCACCCGGGAATCCGACATGACTAGGCGCTGAAGCAGGGTCGACCCGGAGCGCCAACCGGCCGACAACAGAAAGATCGGCTCCTCCTCATCCATCGTTTCGGCGACGAGGTTGGCGCTGTGCAACCGTTCGATACCCGAGACGATATCGGGACGCATCGACAGAGCCGTACGATGGGCCGCGCGTGTCTGCGCGGGACCATACAGCGCCGACATCAGATTTTGGAGCATGTGTGACCTTCTTTACTTGATCCCGGGTTCGTCATACGCAATCGTTCCGACCTCCTTCATGAAGCCGCACAGTGCGTCCCTGGCGACCCCAAAGGAAATGTTCCTCGACCGATAATCCGCCAGCAATCTCGATACGCGGCCCTTCAGCCGCCACCGCAGGTATTCGGCTAGCCATTTCTCGTGCAGCTTCGTCAGCCTGTACGAAAATCCGCGCACCATACGATGGCTTCGCCGCAGAAAGGCATTGTTCAGTTCGTCGGGATTTCGCAGCAGAAGAATCACGATGGCTTCGAGGACGCCCGCCTCGCTCAGCAGCCCGTTCTTGTAACGACCCAGGAAATCGGACGCCTTGACTTCGCAGAAGCGCGAGACATATAGCGCATCGTCGTGGCGCCGGAAATAGTAGAGGGGCTCGGCAATGTGGCAAATCCGGAAGCGCTTCGCGATTCGCATGAAATAATCGTAGTCCTCCACGAGAAACAGGTCCGGGTCATACTCCCCCACGGCTTCATAGACCCCGGCGGGCGTACATGAAACACGCGCCGATATGGTTGCCTTTCTCCAACTGCAACGTATCGCGGAAGCTTGCGGTGACGCGTCTCCAGTGGTCTGCCATCCCGGTCGAGGTCGGTGAAGTGATAGTAGTCCGCGTACACGAAATCGCACGCCTTGGTCCGCATGACGCCGACCATTTTCTCGATCGCCGCCGCGGCATAGAGGTTGTCGTCGGAGGTCCAGGTCAGATACTCGCCGCGCGACAGCGAAAAGCCCCGGTTCAGCGCGCGAGGCAATTTGAGGTTGGGGTCGTTACGCACATAGCGAATGCGCGGGTCGCTGAACGAGGCGACCACGTCGCGCGTGCCGTCCGGTGAGTTGTCGTCGACAACGATCAATTCCAGGTTCGCATAAGTCTGATTCAGTACGCTCGAGATCGCGCTCGGCAGCACATGCGCCCGTTTGTAAGTGGGAAGCACGATGCTGACCAGAGGTTCGGTTGAAGCGCGATCGTTCATGCTCGATGTCAATGCACCGGCGGAAGGCCTGCGTCTTCCAGGATCCGCTGCACGATCTTGATCCGCGCCGTACCGTCCCCGTACGGATTCACTTTCGACGCCATGGTCCGGTAGGCGTCTTCGTCGTCGAGAAGTCGGGAGGCCTCCGCGACGATCTCCGCGGCGTCGGTTCCGATCACCTTCACCGTGCCGGCCTCCACACCTTCCGGACGCTCGGTCACCCGACGCAGCACCAGCACGGGCTTGCCCAGGCTGGGCGCTTCTTCCTGCAGTCCGCCCGAATCCGTCAGCACCATATGAGTCCGCTTCATCAGGTGCACCAGCGGCATGTAGTCCAGCGGGTCGATTAGCAGCACGTTGTCGATTCCGGAGAGGATATCGTTGACCATCTGACGCACGTTCGGATTGCGGTGCACAGGGTAGACGAGAACGATCCCGTCCTTGTATTTGAGAGCCAGTTCGCGCAGTCCGCGGCACATGGACTCGAACGGTTCGCCGAAGCTCTCGCGGCGATGGGCGGTGACCAGAACGATCCGTTTCGAATCGAATGGCAACGTTTCCAGCGGCGTGCCAGCGAAGCTGTAAGGACGGTTGGAGACATCCAACAACGCATCGATCACCGTGTTCCCTGTCACCGCGATGTGTCTCTCGGGGATGCCTTCATCGAGCAGGTGCCGCTTCGCCGCATCGGTATGGGCAAAGAACACATCGGAGACCGCATCGATGATCTTCCGATTGACCTCTTCGGGATAGGGATGGTGCTTGTCGAAAGTTCGCAGTCCGGCTTCGACGTGACCGATCCTGACGCCGCAGTAGAAGGCCGCCAGGGCCGCCGCCATCGACGTGGTCGTGTCTCCCTGCACCAGGAGGAGATCGAAGGCGCCCTCGCGCAGGATCTTGCCAACCTCCTCAAGCACGCCCACGGTGATGTGCTCCAGCGTCTGGTTTTCCCGCATCAGGTCCAAGTTGTAGTCGACACGGATATTGAAGAGCTCCAGAAGCGGCGCCACCATATCCTTGTGCTGACCCGTGAGGCAGTTTCGGTTCTCGATCAAGGCCGGGTGCTTTTCCAGTTCCGAGATGACGGGAGCCATCTTGATGGCTTCGGGACGAGTGCCGAAGACGGTGAGAACTCTAAGCATGTTTGCCTTTTCCGCCCATTTTCAGGAGGTACGCGTCGAGAAAGTATTTCACGGCCCAACTGATTTCCGCGCTGGGGATGTACTTCGCGCCCTTCCCGTAGCTGCCGAAAAAGCCGCCCGTACGGTTCTGGATCTTTTCCAGGTAACGGATGGCGAGGTCTGCCGGTTGCCTGTTGCCGAGTCTGTACCAGACGAGGGCGTATTGCGCCATACCGGTCGAACAGACCCAGTCCACGTCCGGATAGGCCGGAATACCGCCGTCGCGGCGCTGGCATCGCTCAACGTCTGCCATGCCGCGCCGCGCGAGTTCGTGTTCCCCCAACTCGCACAGCGCCTCCATGGCATACGCGTGGAAATGCGACAGCCGATTGAACGGTACAAGCGTTTCCTCCTTCTTGTAGTACGTAAGCACGAACTGGGCCGCCTCCCCGTACTCGCTGACGCCCAGCAGCTCGCCTGCCTCGGCCAGCGGGGGCAGCACATAAGTGTGAATGAGATCGTTTGCGATGCCGGTCCACAACTCGGTCGACGGCGTGGTGAGGCGGCCGTCCGGGGCGACCTGTTTCACCACCCAATCGCACGCCTTTCGCAGCGGCGCTTCGATGTCGTCCATATCGTTCAACGCCGCGCAGAGCCCGCGCATCACTTGTCCCGTGTCGAACGTATACGGCACTCCGTCGGGAGCCGGAAACGCGCCATCCGGCATCTGAATGGAAAGCAGCCAGCGTGTGCACGTTCTTGCCAGCTCCCGCTCGCCCCAGTTGTATAGCGTCGGGACGAAATAGCCCGTCACCTCCGGATAGGGCACGGGCTCCCTGGTATGTACGATGACGCCTTGATCGGCCACCATGTGCTGTCTGAACCAATCCATGGCCCGCTCGCAGCTTGGCTTCTGTTTCTGAAGGAAAAACATTTCAATCTTCCTCGCTTCGTTCGCGGTCTTTCCCTACGCGATACGGCCCAAATGCGTCGTTGTCTGGCGATTCAAGGTGTGCAAGAATCGCTGTTCCGAAATTAACATTGGGGTCGCCTACCTTGGGCGCTCCGCCCATGTTGAGTCAGCCATACCACATGGCGGCGGAGCCCGGAGGGAGTTTGAGCATGTTCTCATTCCGTTCGTTGAGTGCCGTCGCCGTGGCAACGGTTGCGGCGACATTGGCATCGGGTGCCACGGCCCAAGAGGGAGCGTCGGTGAGCGAATACATAACGCTGCCGAAGTTTTGCTGGTATGCGTACGGCGGGGACCGGCTGGCTGGAATGAATCTGGGCGCGGAGGGCCAGATGTTGAATTGCGGCCCCAGGGTGAATCACTATTGCTACGGCCTCCTCGATCTTCAACGCTCGAAAAAGGCGAAAAGTATCGCCGACCGTCGGATACTTCTGCTGCGCGCCCGGACGCATACGATGTATACGTTAGACGGGTTAAAGCTGGAGGGCACGATGGCAACGTGTTCCATAACCCCTCACGTCCAGGCAACGATGCGGGACATCGATCTTCAAATGAAGATCTACAACGTAAAGTCAAAGTGACGGTGCTTCTGCGAGCCGCGTATAGGTTTCCTCACTTGCCGCGTTCCTTGATGCGAATGATTTGATCCCCGCCGACGCCGGTCAATTCCTGAATCGTTCCGCTTGGCCATTGGATGCTGATCTTTTCCACACGCGCGTTCTTTGCCAACCCGAAATGCAGTCGGCTGTGATTCTGGCCGCGGTGGTGAATACCGCCATCCTGGATTCGCGTCTGGGTAACACTGCCTGCCGTCACGCGAACGCGGGCTCCAATCCCGTCACGGTTCGACGCCGTTCCCTCGAGATCGATTTCGAGCCAGTGGTTGCCGGTGTTGCATAGATTGCGATACAGACGATACCCGCCATCCTCGGACGGCATCCCAAGGCTTCGGCCCATGCTCCCTCCCGTGGCGACGAAGAGGTCGAGACAGCCGTCGCGATCGAAGTCGACGCTCGTCACCGAATCGCCCACGCCGGTGCGTAGACCGGCGGCTCCGCCCGCCATCGGAACGACGTCGAAGTAACCGTCTCCCCGGTTGAGCAGCAGCAGGTTTTCCTGCTTGCCGATCTCACCCGAGGCAAGCACAAACAGGTCGAGCTGCAGGTCATTGTTGAAATCGCCGGCCACCACGTTGACCGCTGCGATTGACTTCTTGTTGACGCCGCGACTTTCGCTCTCCTCGATGAGTTTGCCGCCCCGGTTCATGAACAGCCGCTGCGGCGCTTCTTCGGCCTTGGCTGGTTCGCCGATCGCAGCGAGATCGGATATCGGTTCGGACGAAATCACTTTGAAGGCGATCTGCTGGGGCTTGGTCTTGACGTCCGGGGTGGGATCCCGGGCGCCGGAGACGAACACCTGCCATGTGTCCGGCGCCGCCAATCCGATATAGATCCCCGCCTGCGCGCCGGGCTGGTAGGGCGCGGTGCTCGCAACTCCCGGCGTGTCCGGGGAAACCGAAAAGCTCAACCCCTGCGGATGCGCGCCCTGCTGACCGATGTAAACACGCTCCGCCGACAGCACGTCCCCAGAATAGGCAGATCCAACGCGAAAGCCGACCTTGCCCGTTGTACGGAAGCGGAAACCCCACGGCTTGTCCAGATTGGCTTCATCGATCCATGTGTCCGCGATCAACTCGTTGTCGCTGGGCCGCCAGAGGGCCACCGGCCCGGGAGGGTTCTTGCGCGCCAGAAAAAGGCTCATCGACCCGCTGTTGTCGAAGTCACCGGCGGCGATATCCTCGAAGGCCGTCGCCGGAAGCAGGCTGAGCTCCCGCGCGGGCAGCGCAGCGATGTCGAATATCTGCGAGGTCACGTTCCTGCCTTCAACCCTGCATACCAAGTCGACGTGCGCGTCACCGCCGAGTTCGGTGACGATGCAAAACACGGGAGATCTCGACGCGAACTTCAATGCATCGGCTTCTTCGACAAATAGCTCGCCTTGCCGCAAAAAGGTAAACGGCGGCGTCCGATCGTCGAAGCGGGCTTCGGCGCCCTCGAACAGGTCGAGCCGGCCGTCACGGTTGAGATCGACCCACAGCGGCATGCGCGCGCGGTTATAGGGATTGGCAACTCCCATGGCCGTAGCCACGTCCTCGAATTTTGCGCCCCGGTTCATGAACAGCCGCTTCGGTTCCGAGCCGACCCCCTGGCCCGCGCCGGTCAACTGGACGAGGTCGAGCCGGCCATCGTTGTCGACATCGGCCCATGCGGCGCCATGCTTGTCGCCGCCGAGATCTCCCGGTGCGAAAAATTCCTTGGTCACATCGGCGAAGCGCCCCTTGCCCAGGTTTCGAAACAACTGCGCGTTGTTGAGGTGGTTGGTTACATAGACGTCGGGCAGTCCGTCGCCATCGAAATCTCCCCAGGCAACACCGTGGGTCATGCCGACATACGACACCAATCCGGATGAGGCCGCCACTTCTTCGAACAGTTTGGTGGTGCCCTTAGGCGCGTCGCAGCCAGTGACCAGGCCCAACAGCAACGCGATCGGAAGCGAGCACGAGGTGGTCCGCATTGCTCGTGTCAGACTTCGATCCACTCTTTGTCCGCCACCATCGGGCGTAGCTCGTCGTACGCCCACTTCGCAAACGGGTGATGGAAGCAATCGCTCGCCGGCACCTCGGGAAATTCGCGCTGGCCCACGTCATTGCGGAGAAAGACCGCATCGAAGCGAGTCGACATTTTCCGCCGTGATCCAGGCGTGCATGAACTGCGGGGGATAATTCGACGTATCCGGATGGGACGCAAAGATTTGCCGGCCGCGCGATACGTTCGCTTCAATACCATCGAACAGGATCCCCGTCCATCCGTGATTGATGATGAGATTCGACGCGTTGCACTGCTCGCCGGTTCCGGCGCATATCTCCACGCATTGCTTGTTCGTCGTTCCGACAACGGAGAAGATGTACCAGAGGATTCCGTCCTCTCCGTTTTGCGAATAATTCCGGAACTCGATGTCGCCGAATGCACAGTGGATGCCTTGCGCGGCCAGTTCTCGGTACTGGAGCGCCAGCAGGATCTGGGTGCCGCGGTCGACATGGGAGCTCTGCCGCTCGACCCGTTGCACACTCGCGGATAGCTCGTTGAGCTTCGCCGCTTGTCCATCGAGCTGCGACGTCACGCCCGCCGCCAGTGCCGCACGGCGCGCCGCGTTCTTGAACGACGCCTTCAGGTTCATCGATGTGCATCTCCGGCGGCACTAAGGTGCGGCGATTGTCTCATGGCTCCCGGATCCGGTTTGTGTGATTGAGACCTTCCACCAACGCGCGCATGCCACGGAACAAGGCACTGCGGCGAGGCACTCTCGTCGAGCAGACCTCGTGAAACCGGCGCGCGGAATAGGGGGTCGTGAACACTTCGCCGGCGGCGTGCCGAGCGGCCTGCGTCGCGAACGCCGCGTAGCGGCCGGCATCGTTTTGGACATTGCCGATTGCGTCAACCCAGGCATTGGCATTGAGGTAGTCGTCGACCAGAAGTCCGCCGTCTCCTACCGACTCGGGAAGTCCGCCGCGCGCGCTGGCAACGACGGGGATCCGGCACGATTGCGCCTCGACCGCCACCATGCCGAAGCCTTCTTCCCACACCGACGGAACGAGCAGCAGCTTGGTCTGACCGTAGATCTGGCGCATGTCGGAAACGCGGCGCAGAAAGCGCACATTCGGCGCGCCTGCGAGCTGTTCCTCGAGCGCTGCCAATCCTTGATCCGTCAACCTCCACGACTCGACGAGCAGGAATCTTTCCGAAGGTATGCGCCTTGCGATCTCGATGAAAGTCTGCACCCCCTTCACGCGATGCGGATTGATCATCGTGATGTATCCGTGCGAATCGCCGACGACACCGAAATTCGTCTCGGGACATGGATACACGACGTGCGCCGTTCGCCCGATCACCTTGCGTGCCCTGTCGGCGAGAAAGCCGCTGCTGCAAACGACATGGCAGCCCAGATCTCCGATCGCCCGTAATTCGGCCGGGTCGAACTCAGCATCGTGCACGAAGAATAGCCCTTGAACGCCTTTGCTCCTCGCCAGCTCGATGACAGGCTTCGCGCCTTCGAGCTGTGCCCAGACGATGTCGGGCTTGAACATATCTATGACGTTCCCGAGCCCATTCGCGAAATCCGGAAAGACGCGGATCGGATAGCCGAAATCGATGCTGCCGCGCTGCCCCTCGCGGCTCACTGCGAGTATGCCCAGCGCCGCGTAATCGGCGGAATCGGGGTACGACCAAGGTGTGGTTCGATAGTCGCTGGATCCGACGGCGACGCATTCCGCACCCGGCTCGCGCGCCAACTCGTACAGCAATCGATGCGCGCAGCGCGCCGCCCCACCCAGGAAGAAAGGGTAGGGTGGGCGTTCGCTGGCATACAGTATTCGCATCTACTTGAGCCTCCAGCCGACGTGCCGTTCCCAGTGCTCCTTTGCCCGGCGCAGCCATATCGGTGCCAACGCCATTCGTTTGACCGGATAGCTGTCCAATTGCGCGAGCAGCGCATCCACGTGCCGTTTCACGGCGCGATCGGAAAAATGGTCACCGATGAACCGGTGGCCTGCCATCCGCACCTGCTCCAGGTATCCCCGGTCGCGCAGCAGCCGAATCACGGCGCCGGCGAAATCCGTGGGGTTGTCGGCGACTAGTGCGTCGATGCCGGGCTGCAAACCGAATCCTTCGATGCCGGTGGAGGTCGTCACTACCGGCAGTCCAAGGGACATCGCCTCTCCGATCTTTCCCTTGATTCCCCCGCCGAAGCGCAATGGCGCTATCGAGATTGCGCTGGCCTCGAGGAACGGCTTGACCTCCGGGACGAAACCCAGCACCTCGACGTGATCGGACGCGAGGGCGGCGATCTCGGTTGGGGGCGAGCTGCCAATGATTCGCAGTCGGACGTCGGGCTCCGCCTCGACGATCAGCGGAAGAATGTCGCCGCAGAAGTAGATCATTGCGTCGATATTGGTTTCTCCGCCGGGCCGGAGGAAGCTTCCGATGAAGATCAGTTGCGTGCCGTGCTTCTCGGGGATGGCGACGGGCTCATGGAGGGGGTGGATGGTCGGAATGGTGAACGTCGCGATGCTGGGGTTCTCGCGATGCAGGATCGCCGCGTCCGCGTCGGTAACGGTGATGACGACGTCGGCCCTGTCGTAGGTGGCCAGCTCCGCGCTCTTGGTCGCAGCGGCCTTGGCCACATCGTCACCGGCCCTCGTGACCCGCGCTTTCGCTTCCAGGCGGTTGAAAACCACGTCGACGCTGTCGACGATGACCCGAGCTGCCGGTTGCGATGCGCGGACCTCGTCGATCAGGTCCCGGGCGGTGAAATACCATTCGAACATGACCACCGCGTACGAACGCGCGCGGAGTGCCTTCGAGACACCGCCCTCGACGACGGAACCCCCGCGGGCCTGCAGGCCCTCGCGGTAACGCGTCACGTTGGTATTGCCGATCGCATCGACTTGACGCTTTTCGCCGATGGCGCAAAAGAATACTTCATGTTCTTCGGCGAGCATGCCTAGAAGCTCGGACAGGCGAAGGTCCGCCGCATTCCGGTCGGGCGTCGGAAATGTGTCTGCAACGATGAGTATATTCACGCCGCGGTCCGGCGACTCGCGGTGAGCCACTCTTCGGCCAGGTTCGCCACGCGTGTTCGAATCGACGACCAAAGGTACCGTTGCGCGACGCGGCGCCGGCCTGACTCGGCCAGGCGATCCCTGAGCGCCGAATCCCGGACAACGCGCACCACGGCATTCGCGAAAGCATCGGGGGAATCGGCGAGAAGGAGATGTTCGCCGTCCTGGAGATCCAGGCCTTCCGCTCCGACCGTCGTGCTGACGACCGGAGTCCCCAATGCGAGAGACTCCAGAATCTTGAGCCGCGTACCACCACCCACGCGCAAGGGAACGATGGATAGGGCGGCGCCTTGAACGAAAGGCGCCATTTCGGGGACGTTCGGATGCACAAACACGCTCCGGCCGTCATGCAAATCCAGGATCGACTGCGTTGGGTTCGCCCCAACAATCGAAAGGGATACGTTCGGCTGTTGAGCTTGTACCCGGGGCAGAATTTCGCTGCAGAAGAAGCGAATCGCATCCTGATTCGGCGGGTAATTCAAAGTGCCGACGAACAGAAGTTTTTCGGGATCGCGAGGAACCGCACGCAAGTCCAGGAATGCGTCATCGACGCCATTGGGCACGACTGAAACTCGATGTGCATCGCCCCCTAAAAACGACCGATCGTTTTCCGAGCACACGGAAATGTGCGCAAAGCGCCGCGCCGCGCCGCGTTCCGCCCGTTCGAGCCGGTCAGCTTCCCGCTGCAGTGCCCACCGGGTATACCGCACGCGCTCAGTGTCTGCTTGGCGACGCATCATAATTGACTCGAGGTCGTTGACGTCAACGATCGTCTTGCTGCCTCCGTAGTCCAACGCAAACGCTGTGTAAAGGTGCTCCGCCCAAATAAGGTCGGCGCGCACCGAGAGATCGCCGATCCGGCGCCGTAATGCCTCCATTGGATAGTTCGCGTACAGCAGGGCTTTGCGGCTAAATATTCTGTGACCAATTTGCTTGCGATAGACACGCACATCTCCGCTGGGCCACTCCGGATGGCGAACGAGTTGAATGCTGTGTAGCGCATCCCACCAATCGGGCCAGCCGGCAGGCATTTGCGTGAAGTAGTCCCAGTCTCGCGGATTCGCGTAGCAGACTGCATCTACATCGCCTACCGCGCACAGTCCCCGCATCAAATGGCCAACGCGGATCTTCGTACCGCTATTGGTCGGAAAAGGCACCGTGGGCGACACGAAGAGTATGCGCGGCCTTGTCAACCCGCGCTCCTACGACCCCAATGCGCTGCCGCCATCCGTGTACTTAGGAGGATCTGTCGGAGCGCGCCACGCAATCGCTCCCGCCGCAAAGCCTCGAGGCAATTCCCCACATACCAGAGGGTCCTTCGCGGCCAACCGATTTCGATACCGTAGTCTGTCCAATAGTCCACACGGCTGAACTCTTCTGTTAGTCGAGCGGTGGTGTGGCGCCACGCCATGGCCACCATTCCACGAGGAAGCCGGTGTCGTCTGGCCAGCAGCAGGGTACTCTGCAGCCGCTCTGACTCTGACATAGGATCGAAGGAATTGTCGGCGCGGGTAGTCGCAAATCGCCCGTTGCGCACAAGCAAACACTTGAACCCTTGACGACGTGCGCGAACGCAGAAATCGACATCGCTCAAGAATGAACCGAATCGTTCGTCAAAGCCGCCCGTGGCCTCCCAGACCCGGCGTGGAATTGCCAAGGCGGCGGCGCTAAGCCAGTTCGCGGGTCGAAAGAGCGGCGCCGTTAGGTCCCGAATTGGCTCCATATAGCTCTCACGGCACCATTTCAGCTCCGAATCGGACCACCAATATCCATCCAGGTACACATGGTAGGGCCGAGCGGCGCCGAACACCCGCCCGCCGAGAAGTGCTTCGGGATGTCGAGCCAATGCGTCGGCCATGACATCAATCGTGCCTTCAGCAATTTGTATGCCTTCGGCCACAGCTAGTATCGCGTCCGCGCCATTCGCGAACGCGTTCGTGATCAAACGCGTCCATTCGGCGGCCCGACCTGGAATAGCTATGTAGACGATATGGAGTGACCCCGCTCGCGTCGATTCGCAGAGACCCTTGGAGTTGTCCGCGCACGTAATCAACTGTCACAGTTCCGTTAGCGGGGATCGTCGCGGGTTTGCAAAAGAACACATGTCGGCATATCACGTATGTCCGAGCTCGTCCTGAATTACTTTCAAGTAGCCATGGCCGTGAAGAGAATCCGGCTCCAGATAGTTGCCCTCCGCCCACTCATTCCAAGACTTGATGAACACGATTCGACGTTCTTTCGGTGCATTGGCGACTTGTCGCAACGCCTTTCGTAGGTGCTTCCTGAACAGCTCTGGCGTCGACCCCTGGATCACCATCCCGTTCGTTCCGCTGCGCGGCGTATTGTCCCAATTGGGAATCACGCACGGAAAGGCTTCGATACCGGGCCTCGGTTCAGTGACGAGGTGTTCAATCACGTGTTCATATTGGTGAATCGTCGGCAGGCGACGTAAGTCAGCCACGCGATATTTAAGCTTCCGCAAGGGGTCTTTCCAAGACATTCGGTTAGCCATATCGATCGATCTTGGTGGCAGCCGTACGGCCGCTTCCGCATCAAAGCCCGTCTCCCTTGGATCCCAGTCTGGCCATTTGTTCTCGGCAACCAGGAACAGTCCCGGCAGCCCGGCTCGAACTGCCAATTCGCGCCACAAATCGGTTACACGGTTAGGCTCGGGGAGCCCAACTGGATTAAATATCATGAACAGGGGCTTGCCCTCCACGCGAAGGTATCGCTCGTCGTTGAAGGCTCCAAGCAGATAATCGAAATGCCGCCGATGATCGTCCATTCCGGGATACGTCTGTTCAATCAAAACTCTATTCGGCACACCGTGCCAAATACCGGTCCAACTCTGATTTGCCCAGCACAGGCAAAATGGAAAATCCGGGTGTCCCGACTGCAGAACTTCGTTGAACGGCCGCTCAAGTATTCGTCTTCCCGCGAACCAATAGTGGTAGTAGCAAAACGCTTCGATCCCATATTCGCGGGCCAGATTTGCTTGGGCCTCACGCGTTTCCGGAACGCGCAGATCGTAAAACCCCAAATCAGCAGGCAGGCGAGGTTGGTCGTGGCCTCGAAACAGCGGTTTCGCCTTCGCTACGTTTGTCCATTCAGTGAACCCTTTGCCCCACCATTCGTCGTTTTCGGGAATAGGATGGAATTGCGGAAGATAGAGCGCGACGATGCGAGGGCCTTTGGAGAAGCTGTTTGACATAGTCCGTGACTAGAGGGAGCAACGCCGGATCGCGGGATTCGCTCCTATCGGGAGCGGCTGCTAAACGCCCGCTCAATTATACGGGCTTGACGGGGGCACCGTGAAGATGATGCGGCCAGATTCAAACGAATGGTGGGGCCGCCGTGCGGTCACGTTACCCAGCGGGGACAAGGCGTGCTTCGAGGCCACCGAATCTGTCACATCGTGAGCGCAATCGCGCTGCGTAGACCGCGGGTGGCAGCCCGCCGAGATATTTCTTCGGTCGATGTTCGTTGTACCTGGCGCCCTATAAGGCCCGTGTCCGAATCACGGACGATCTGATCTCCCGCGAATACTGTCGTGGTTTCACGGCAATTGCGGTCAACAAATCTTGACCCCCGATCACCGAAATCGCCACAAAATATGCTTGTCCGCCACACGATGGATTTGGTCGCGTAGCCTCTTTCCGTACGGAACCGCGGACCCGCGCTGCCGCAATAGCGCCCGTTCGACCTCCTGCAGCCCTTTGAGCTTGTCCCCCATGCTCCTGCGAGGCAGGAAGGCAGCGTTCTGCCAAACCGCGCAAATTTCATCCACAAATTTGGCTTTTCGCGCTTCCTTCTGCAACTCGGCCATGTCCATCGCCGCTCGCTCTCCCAGTGAGATCCTCACTTCCGGATCGTCTACGAGTTTTCTCATCCAGGCAGCGGCCTGTTCGAGGTCAGGATCGGCCCACGTAGCCGTTCGACCGAGAAAATCGCTGCTGTAGACGGGCAAATTGGCGTCAACCGGAATCAACTTGTATCCTACGAGACAGGAATTCGTTTGATTCATGAATGCCATGTTGCCCGACCACGCGGTCGCAATCACAGGCTTTCCCAACGCCATCGTCTCGATGAGACCGAATCCAAATCCCTCCGACCGGTGCAGCGATACAAAGGCATCGCAGCTTGCGTAAAGGCAAAGCACTTCGGAATGGCCGAGTGTTTCGTCGATGATTCGAATTCGAGGGTCGCCACTGCATTGGTCCCGCATCTTGGCGAGGCTGGGAATCAGCGTGCGACCCGCGGTGTGAGCGTTGTTCAATTTGATTACCAGACCGGCCCGCGAATCGTTCGCAAATGCGCTCTGGAAAGCGTCGATGGCGGCGAATGGATTCTTGCGTTCGGGGTCGCTCGTGGGTTCAAAGCTCGTAACAAAGAGAATGACGTTCTCTGGAAGTCCGAAACGCGCTCGGGATTCGCCGATTCCTTCGGGGACACTGAACGGGTGGACTGCGGGGATCGTCAAGACATTGGATAGGTGGGTCGCAAGCGTCGCCTGTATGAAGGGTGACGCCGCCACAACGACGTCAAAGACCTCGAGCGCCTTGATCCAACTATCGGGCAAGATGGCCAACTCCCACCATACGACGGCCACGTTCAAGCGATTATCGGCCAGCCAATAGTGGGATCCTGGCTGCAGCGACTCATTGCTGCCCAGGACCGCAGGCGGATCGATAAAAAACGATGGCAACGAGGGTATGGCCAAAACGGCGAGATTGATGTCATATGGAAGATCCACCGGTGATTTGGCTGAGTAGGCATCAAAACTCAGATCGTGCCGTCCTCGCCCTGCGGCCGGATCAATGTCGAGAATTGCAATCGGATGCCCTTGTCGAGCAAGAGCTTGGTTATGTGTCGCGCGCTGACGCCCAGGCCGGAGTTGGAACTGACGTATCCAATGACGTTGAAACCGAGCGGCATGCGGCCACGGTTGGCAGCATTTAGTTGCGGAATGGCATTGGGCCATCAGTCTCAGGATCCTTCATGCATGAGCTTCTAGGCGTGCAGCAACGTTTACAATGGAAGTATCGTCATGCCCGCGGCGCATATTGCGGAACTATAATTGTATCGTCATCCATCTGCATTGACGGAGCTCCTCCGGTTGTGCAAACAGGCGGTCATGTGTATCTCCCGTTCAACCCTCTTTGATGCAGTCCTCTGGGCTCGCATGCGCTCGATTTCAATATGCCTTACCCTCAGTTCCTATTCCCCAAGCACCCTATTCGGGGAGGTGATTCGCCGGCGGCGGTCTCCCAGCTCGTTGACCGACGGGGCTAACGCCTGAATCTCCACAAAACATGAGTATCGAGCAGCGACGCAGTTCGTCTTCGTAGCCATTGCAGCGCCGGCATTTTCTTCGGTCTACATAGGTAGATCTGGTCAAACAGCGCTTTGACGCGGGCGCGTATTGCTTTTTCACCAAAGTGCGCCTCCACAAAGGCCCATCCATTTTTGCGAATGAGTTCATAGAATTCGCGATCCAGATGGAGCTTGGCGATCCCGTCCACGAAATCTGAAGGCGCGTCAGCGACTACCACGTTGTTCCCGGAAGACAGTCCAAATCCGCTGACCCCCACCGTAGTTGCGACGACGGGCAGGCCATGAGCCATCGCCTCGGCAATCTTTCCCTTCAGGCCGCCACCCCAGGTTAGTGGCGCGATTGATATATCGCTGTCTCGGTAATGGGGCGTCACGTCCGGGACGAACCCCAAGACTTGGACGTCGTTAGTACTCAAGTTAAGCACAGCTTGGGTTGGCGCGTTACCGATTACCGTGAGCTTGGCATTGGATATTTTCTCCTTCAGCGCCGGAAATACGCGTTCGCAGAAGAAAACAATGGCATCAACGTTGGCGGCGTGCTGGAAATTGCCGACGAAGATCAGATTGCACGTCGAACCGTCACGCGGCGATCTGAGTTGAGGCACCTCGAAAACCAATGGAATCACTTTGACTCTTATCTCGCAATCCTCTTCGGCAAGAACATCTCTATCCTGATCGGAGATAGCGATCACGACGTCGCTTCTGCGATACGCAGACATTTCAGAGAGCTTGACGGCGGTGGCCTCGGCCCTGTCGCTATCGTGTTGACTGACTTCGGCCTTTGAAGCGAGTCTCAGGTAGTTAAGGTCGATGGTGTCGATGACGATCTTGGCTCGCGGTTGGAAATAGCGCACCTCGTCGATGAATGGCAAGGCGAACTGATAGTGCTCGAAGAATACGACGTCGAACTTCTGTCGACCGACGAAACGCGTCAACTCAACTCTCGAACCTTGATTGAAACTAATCCCCGCACTGACCAATTGACGCGTGTATTCGCCTATTGCTTCCTCTCCGATTTCACGATTTTGGTTGTCCATCTGGAGGGCGAAGAAGGAAACTTCATATTGTTCGGCGAAAATCGACAGCAATCGAAAGAATCGCAGCATTCCGGCTTGCCTGTCCGGCATCGGAACATAGTGAGAAACGACGAGTATCTTATGAATTCTGGCGGGCGGCGGACGCATGGTCGAGGTTGCAGCGCGGATGAGTAGACCTTACTAAGACGAAGCGTATGGCCTTGATCAATGCGGGACTTCGCCCCGGCTCGCTTGAAAAACGATGCACATCCACAGGTTGGCTACGCATTCGGTGACGCGAAACGGCAGTTGGATCCGCACATCGCCGCGCGGTGTCTTGCCTGGCCCCGCGGTCATTTGGTGCGATATGCCGATTGTCCGGGAAACTTCGAACGATGTTTGGGTAGGCGAGACCCACCATCATTGACGACTCCGCCGGCAAGGGCATGCGTATCAATGAGGAGATTAATTGGGTCGGATATGATTTCTCTAAATCTGCCGTGGAAATCAGCCCGCATCTGCTTTTGACCTTCGCGCTTGAGCCTCATAGACGCGCTCATAAAGATTGCCTGATTGAGCGAACGGAGCCGCGCCGTGTTCAGCCTCGAGGCGCTTCCGCCACCAACGCTTCAACTGCAGCGGTAAATACGGCTTGGCAAGTGATCCTAAGCGATGCTACTTCATAGTCATTCCTCCCAAGAGTCCGATTGCGCAACGCGCTGCGATAATAACCGTGCTAGTGTTAGAAATGAATCGCGCGCCCCGCATATCGATCGTTGTACCCTCATTCAACCAGTCGGAGTTCCTCCCTGAGACGCTGCAGAGTCTTGTAGATCAGGAGTACCTCGACCTAGAGGTAATCATTCAGGAAGGTGGCTCCAAGGACAACTCAGTCGCAATTGCGGAGGATTTCGTCCGCCGTCATCCGACAATCTTCCAACTTTTTGTTGAGCGCGATTCCGGACACGCCGACGCTCTTAACCGAGGATTCGCGCGCGTGAGCGGTGAAATCATGGGGTTTCTCAACTCCGACGACACGCTGTTTCCGAGAATCCTGCATCGGGTCGCAGCGGAAATAAGATCCTCCCGCGACCGATATGTCGTGATGGGGCGCTGCGTATTTACCGGTGAAGGTTCGCGCAACGTTGGCATCGAGCACCCGGCCGAGTTCATAAGCCATTTTGAACACCTTGCGATTTGGAAGCGAGGCTTCAACACCGTACCGCAGCCTCGGTGTTTTGGCATCGCAGCGTCTGGGAGCGTTGCGGAAAACTTGACGTGAGCGAGCATCACGTACTCGACTACGAACTGTTCAGTCGGTTCAGCAAGCACTATCGCTTTCATCGTGTCGACGAGCTTTGGAGTACCTATCGCATGCACGCCGGTCGAAAACGTCGCAACGAACGGAGACAGAAGTGCTCGCTCTCGGCATCAAAGCAAGCCGCAGACACTGGGGGGCACTACTATCGCCATTGCGTTGGCGTTGCGAGGTCTCGTATTGGCTTTATAGCATGGCTACTACGAAAGCCCAAGCGTTCTGCGCGTAGGGCGGAAGACTCTTGTCGTGCCGGGGGGCCGCAAAATCGAGGATAGGTCAATGGACAGAATTGGCAATATGGGTAGGGCCGTGAAAGCACTCAAAACATTGGTCAAAACACTTCCAATTATTCGACCCTTGATTGAAGAGCGTGATCAACTCTTGACGGAACTGATCCAAATGCGGCGAGAGTACGCGCAGTTGTCGGAAGAAAGTCAAGAAACCTTCTCCAAAACAATCGATTACTTTCTGGCACAATCAAAGGGCATCATTCACGTCGGCGCAAATGAGGGACAGGAGCGTCATCAATATGCCAAGCATCATTTATCCGTTGACATCTAGGATCGAGCCAATCGATAAAGTGTTCACTAAGCTAGAGGCAAACTTAAGAGAAGTTCAAAATCAGCGTCCGCTGCGCTACCTCCTTACGGACATCGATGATAAGGAATACGAGTTTCATATTTCGAACAACGCTGGACTCTCATCGTCCATCCTTGATCTATCAAGCCACAAGGAGATTTGGCCGGAAGTCGGGTACGTGTCAACACGCATGTTACGGAGCACGACATTCGCAACACTTGTCAAACAAGAAAGCATTGATATCGACTCATATGACACTCTTGTAGTGTACACGCAAGGTTCGGAAGCTCGTCTGCGCCGCAAAGGCGCAGCAAATCTATTGCATAAGTTCAAATACCTCAACACTTTGAGGCAGCCGATTTCGAGGTCTATAAGGGGTGCTGCACTATCAGCGATCTAAGGGCGTATCTCGAGCAATTCGGCTTTGTAGAGATGATGCGTCGGCGCTTCGCAGGACAACCGGGAATCGGCGATTGTTTTGATGTTGTCTTCCAACGTATCACCGAGGTAAACGCGTAGCGCTCGTGAACCGGCGGTTGCAGTTCAATGCCGCGCGCCGCGCACACTGCCTTCCACCTTTCTCGCGACGGTAATCGGCGACCGTGCGGGCTAGACCTTCTTCGAGATCGATCTTGTGGTGCCAACCGAGACGTTGCAGGCGCGAGCAATCGAGCAGCTTGCGCGGCATGCCATCCGGCGTCGGTCGGATCCCAACCCAGTTCGCACTTCGCGCCGCACGCGTCGCGCACGCGTTCGACCAATTCGCGAATCGACACCCCCGACCCGAACCGACGTTTACCCAATCGGGCGGATCATCCAGGCCGAGCAGGAAGATCGCAGCATCGGCTAGGTCGTCCACGTGGAGGAACTCTCGCAACGCCACGCCCGTGCCCCACAGTGCTGACGCTCGCGTCACCGCGCTCGCGCGCCTCCTCGAATTTGCGCAGCAGCGCAGGCAGTACGTGCGACCCCATAGGGTCGTAGTTGTCGCCAGGACCATAAAGGTTGGTCGGCATGGCCGAGTGGTAGCAGACGCCGTATTGGCGCCGATACATCTGGCAAAGTTTCATGCCGGCGATCTTGGCGACGGCGTACCCCTCGTTGGTGGGCTCCAGCGGGCCGGTTTGCAGGGCGTCACGTCGCTTTTCCGGACCTCGCCAAGCGCATTCATCCTTCATGGACATCCGGGGGACCCCGCGCCGGGAAGGCCTTCTACGGGCCGTGGTCGTCCATCGCCATACGGACGATCACAATCACGGGACGGAATGCGAACCGGCACCAGGCTGTCCCTCACCGCACCGCACTAGCGGACGCATGGATGCGGGCTCGAGGACTCCGATTCTACTGCTACAGACACGGGAGCTCGTGCATCGAAACGCCCCACGGCGACGCCCAACCACTCCGTCTCCCCGCCGGCCTGGTCGCGGCAACCCCTGATAACCTGATCCGCTGTCGCTTGGTGCGGGTTCATCATTCGTCGTCTAAATTCTGTGTTTATCTCGTCTGCTGTAATATGGCGACAGAGGTCGCGCCTGTCCTTGCGATTTTAGATGCCCGCGTATTGTCGGATGGCGGTCGACGGTCGTGGCTACCAGGCGATGCGCTGGTCGAACTCGTAGGCCGGGGTGGGCGGGGCTGCCGGATCGGGGGTCGGCTCGTGCTCGGCGCCGGCGGCCTCCCACAGGGCGGGCCGCGGGCGGGTGCGATCCGGGGTGGTGCCGTCGGCTCGCCGAGGTGGGCGAGGATGTCGCGCACGGTGGGGGCGTCGGTGATGAAGGCGATGATGCGCATCTCGCCGCCACAGGGCGGGCACACGAGTGGGAACACTTCGTAGATGCGGGCGAGCAACAGCGCCCAGGCGTAGCGGGCAGCGCGGCGATGGGCCGGTTCGGCGGCGGGTGGGGTTGGGCGGTGGTGCGGGCGGCGAGGTCGTCGCTGCCAGCGCGAGGGCGGTGACCGCAGCGCGCAGGGGTGAGTGGGGCGCCAGCACGCCGAAGTAGCGGTGGCGGTGGACGCGCGGTGGCGGCACCAGGGCGGCGAGGCGGTCGAGCAGCTCCAGCGGGGTGAGGATCAGCGGACCGTTGCCGCCCGGACCGGGCTTGGTGCTCTCTAGCGAAGGTGCTCGGGATCGAGTTCGCGGAGCCGTTCCATGGCGAATGGCGGGCGGGCGCAATAGCGCAGCAGCCGCTCGCGCCCGGCGCGGTCAGCGGCCTCGATGCGTACCGACGCGTCGACGGAGAAGCCACCGCCATGTTCCCAATGCGCCATCGCCCGCGCGTCATCGGCCGGCAGCAGGCCGCGGCGCACGAAGACGCGCAGCAAGCCGCCGGCGCACCTGCGCTGCACCTTGGCGAAGGCTTGCGCATCGAGCCCGGTGGCGGCATGGAAGATGACCCCGCCCGCGGCGGCGGCGTCGAACACGCCGTCGATGACCACGCAGTGGAAGTGCAGGTGGGGATTGAGCGTCGAGCCGAAGCGGTGGATGAAGGCCACCGCGCCGAGGCGAGCCGCGGGGCCCGAACCGGGACCGTGCGCGCGCAGGCATTACTCCACCACGCGCAGGAACAGGCGCAAGGCAGCACCCTGGAGTTCGGCGTCGCGTTGCAGGAAATAGCGCAGCCGCTTCGGCACCGCCAGGACCCATTGCCGCACCGGCAGGCCCGGCAAGACGTGATCGGTGAGATGCGCCGCCGTCGCCACCATGCGCCGGGTGTTGCACGGGGGCATACGCCGCGGCCCTTGCAGGAAAAGGCGATGAGGAAGTCGTGCCCGCACTGTCCGCACCGCGCCCGGGCGAAGCCATGGGCAAGATGCCGCACTCCAGGTAACGGCGGAACTCACGTTCGACATGGCGGGCGGCCGGCGCGCCGACTTCCTCGCCGGCCAGCGCGAGCCAGGTCGCGAAGTGCGTCTGCACGGTGCGACGCAGGGTGTGCTCGGGCCGGCGCCGTCGGTAGGGCGCGGTGCAGTCGTCGCGGCGGCCCCCCGACCCAGTACCATGCCTGCCCCAGGCGCCCGGTACTATGCGGGCGTGCGGGGCATGGTGGGGGGGCACGGGGTGCATCCCTGTTATCGGTCGGAAGGGCTAGGACGAGGTGGCGGCGCATCGACGGCAGGAGGGCAGACCATTCACGCCGACGACGGATAGGAATTCCAACCCGCACCAAGCGACAGCGGATCAGGTTATCAGGGGTTGACGCGACCAGGCCGGCGGGGAGACGGAGTGGTTGCCCTTGCACTGTCTTTCTCGGGGCGATAAAGCTTATTCAGGCGCTGAAAGCGCCGAACGCGTATGTCGGCATAGCCTTCTTGGTTATTTCTACATTGACATTGACATCAATGGTCTTTTCCGGGCAATCTCGTTACCACTTTCCATCGATGCCCATTGTTTTCGCTTATGCGTCTTGTTTCTTGTTGCGGGCCGAAATCGGTCGCTCCGCGCCACAACTGATGGACGGCGAACAAATGGTGTCCTGTGAGTCTCTGAATGGACCGCACCGAATTTGACAAATTTGCTGACGAATACAAGGCACTCCATCGAGCAAGCATTCGCCTTTCGGGTGAGTCGCCGGACTATTTTGCCGAATACAAAGTAAGGGACTTGCGCGCACGGACAGCGCTTCCAGCCGATCGACTTCGGCCGGCGCGCGTTCTGGATTTCGGCGCCGGTGTTGGTACTTCTGCAGCGTATTTTCAAGGTGTATTTTCCGAGACTCGAGTCACGTGCGTTGATGTGTCGATAAAAAGCTTGGAGATCGCAGCGGCGCGATTCGGGCAAAACGCAGACTTCGTGGCATTCGACGGTGGGCGCCTGCCGTTTGCCGACGGTACGTTCGACGTCGCCTTCTCAGCGTGCGTGTTTCATCACATTGCCGCCGGCGAGCACCCGAGATTGCTCGAAGAGATGCGCAGAGTCCTGCGCCCCGACGGGCAGCTGATGATCTTTGAGCATAACCCGCTCAATCCGCTAACGGTTCACACAGTCAATACGTGCTCGTTCGACGAGAATGCCGTGCTGATCCGCGGACGTACGATGAAACAGAGACTTGATCGAGCAGGATTCCGCGACGCGGAGCTGAGATACAGGGTGTTTTTTCCTCGGATGCTCAAATGGCTGCGCCCCCTCGAGAACTTGCTCGGATGGCTGCCACTCGGGGCGCAGTATTACGTCCTGGCTAAAAAGTGACAGAAAGACTGCTTCGCCCGCTTCGTTTCGGGATTGTAGGACTCTTCAATACGGCCCTCGGACTCGGGGTGATTTTCGCAGGCAAGGCGCTCGGAGGACTTGGTGATCTGGCCGCGAATGCAATCGGGTACGCGGTGGGCATCGCAGCCAGCTTTGCGCTAAACCGGAACTGGACGTTTCGGCACAAAGGTGAAATCAAGCGCGCTTTCTGGCGATTCGTCGCTGTATTTGGCATCGCCTATGTCCTTAACCTCGCGACCGTCTTCGGACTGCGGGATTTCGCAGGCCTGAATGCTTATGTCGCCCAAGCGATCGGGATCGTTCCCTACACGCTATTTTCGTATTGGGCAAGCGCGCACTACGCTTTCTCGCCAAAGGACAAGCAAGCGACACCACGAATAGCGAACGCTTATTGCCCACGGAAACGCGTTTCCCGTTCGTGTGTCCCCTGTGTGGCGCCGAGATGCGCATCATCGCCTTTCATCACCGATCCCGTGGCACGATGCGCGCGATCCTTGTCGCACCTGGGCGAGCCCACGGCACCACCCCGGATCGCGCCCGCCCGCGGCCCGCCGCTATGCGAATCTGCCCGATGCCGGGCCGGGCAGCTTCGACCCCCAGCCCGCACCGGAGTACGAATTCGATCAACGCATCACTTGGTAACGCCGAGCGTCGACCGCCGTTCGCGCACGACGCCGGACAGGCGCATGCCGACGGCCACCAGGCGCGCTCGCTGACGCTCGCGAAACGCCCGATGCCGGGCAATCACGGCGTCGCGGCGACGCCCGATCACCCCAGCTTCCCGTCGGCCCGCGCAAGTCAAGCCGTGCTACGCTACTCTCGACGGCGCGTCGAGGCGTTGGATTTACTTCTATGAGGGCGCTTGTCAACCCCCCGGCCGATTTCAAGCTTCGTAGTCTCCTGCGGCTGGTTAGTGACCATCTCCTTTCGTCGCTGTATGCATCGTGATGCTTGAGGTTGGGGCTATTAAGAAGATGCCAGGGCGAGCAGAGCCCGGTCCAACTTCTTGATCCGTGCCGGCTTGTAGCCGATCACCACATACCACATGCGCGCATAGCGCTGAGTCAACCCCCATGTACAACTGTCCCGCATTCTCAACGCGCCCCATCTATCACGACGGTCACCTTGAGTAACCTTGTAAATCCGCGGGCGCATTGACCTTCAATCGACGGCAAGTGGCGGGATGCATCGGGCTCGTTCCTACGCCGTACAGCAGCGGCGACAGCCAAACCGAGCAAGGCATTGCCAAGGCCGGCAACAAGCGGGCGCGCCGGATCCCCCAAAGGGACCCACGCCAGCGCCCCTCAGTGGTCGCAGTCCCCGTAACAGATGTGGAAAGAAGAGTCGATACCGAACGGAAACAGCGGCGAATCCTGCCGCCGCCAGACATTGTTTCATTACCCCACCGCGAATCAATTGGGCGTTTTCATCGAAGGGACAACGGTTGACGCGACACGCCACCGTCAACGAGTTGTGGGCGTTGTGCTCACGTGCGGGCGAGCCGCTGCCGACACAGGCGGCGAACCCGGACAACGGTTACCTTCGATGGCAGGTCATCAGTTTCACCCTGCTATCGGACCCCGCACGAACTCACGATACTCTGCAGCCATGACCTGCGAGATACCTATGAGGAGACTCGTTCGCGGTGACCGCGGAAGACTTGGCGCAACGATGGATCGGAACTGCACACGCCGAGAGTAAATGCCCGTCAGCTTGCTCGCGCTCGTTACGATGCGGGGCGCGCGCCGCGCGATTCTCCTAAATACGGAGATGATCTCGGCGATCGTCGTGGGCTGCTCGGAGGCGATTATCTTGGTTAGGACACCGGACTCGTTTCTTGTTGCGCGCGACACGGCGACGATTGCGGCTGCTGCATCATCGGCCGCGATGTAATCGCGAATCGTGTCGAGCGGTACGTAGACTTGAATCGGCCGGTTTCTCAGTATGCTGCGAGCGATGTGCGTGAGGAGGCCTTGCTGCTTTCCAAACGACTGCCCAGGGCCGTAGAGCGTGGAAAGTCGGGCGATCGAGGCGGCTTGCCCGGAATTGGTCTGCGCAAACGAGCGCAGCCGGTTCTCTTGCTTGAGCTTTTCACGTCCGTATGCCGTGGTAGGGGCAATCGGCGTACTTTCGCTGATGAAGTAATCAGATGACCCGGCGTAGATCGCGCCCGCCGAGCTGGCGAAGGCGATAGCACCCGGCGCCATCATCAACCGCGATTCCGATTCGACAAGATGCAGCAGCAGCGTGAGAAACCGTGTTTCGACCTCGAGGTCGCCGTTGGAACTGCCCATGGTACCCACGCCCGCGGCCCAGTAGATCTCCCAGCGCTCGGAAATGCTGACGATGGCGGCAAATGCCCGGACGGCCGTTTCCAGTTGCGGCGCGAATTGAGATGCATTGGTCCAATGGAACCGTTCGTTCGGGGAATACAGCTTGGTTCCGTGGCGGCGCAGCGCACGGCACAGCGCCGTGCCAAGCAGGCCCCCACCTCCCAGCACCCAAGCGGTCGTCATTGAGGGGGCCGCGTCGGCTTGGATCCAACGACATACAGCGGCTTTCCCATGACGATGGCCATGGTTACCGCCAAGTATTCGGCGATCACGCCGAGCGCGGTCAGTATGCACCCCGAGAAGAAGGCGACTACGATCAACAATGATGCCCAACCTTGCACAGGAACGTTTCCGAAGAGTTTCCCGTAAATGGCGTATCCGGCAATGGCGATGGCCAACACCATCGAACCGAATCCCAGCAGAGTGATCAATCGCAGTGGCCGTGTGCCCGTGGTGAGAATCAGGTTCCAGAAATGACCAAGGAGCTTGAGGTAGGAGTATCCGGAGGGTCGGCCCATTTCGCTTCGCAACCGCACCGGAGCATGCCCGATGCGCGCGGTGATCCAGAATAGCCCCACGTCCAGATAGACGCCATTGCCACAATAAGCCGCCAAAGTTCTTGCGATCTCGCCGTCCACGAGGCGAAAGCTGTTGAACCGTCCGACCTCGCTGTCCTTGAGCAATCGGGCAGTGATGAACTTGGCTGTTCGGCTCAGGGTGTTGCGCAGCCAGCCGTGGGGCGGCGGATTGATCGGCTGCGCGTACACCAGCTGGAGCGAGTCAGCCAACGCTGCATCGAGCATGTGGCCAATGTCTGACGGGTCTTGCTGCCCGTCCTCGTCGAGGGTCGCGACCCAGTCCCCGGTGGCGCTTGCCATGCCTGCCAATGTCGCGGCGTGCTGCCCATAATTCCTGGACAGCCAAACCGGCCGGACAAACGAATGCCGGGCGCCAAGGTTCTCCAGAGTAATGTCTGAGCGGTCGGGGCCGCAATCATGAACAAGGAGGACTTCGGAAACAACAAAATGATTTCCCTTTGGCGTTGTCTGCTCAATCGTCATTGGCGCGATCTCGCCGATCAGTACTGGAAGCGACCTCTCTCCGCGGTATACGGGAATCACGATAGAAACGCGGATCGCGGAAGTCTCGTTCATCGAAATTACTCGTAGCAGTATTGTAAGTTGCCCCCGACCAAGCCGGGGGCTTTGGAATGTGAGTTGCTCGAACCGACAGCTTACGGCCGCTAACGCGGCCGGCTTGTTGGGGCCGCCTTGGCGCGACCACTCAGCGCCACAAATTCGACTGGTCCAGCCTCGTGTTCTTCCTGTTCTTGCTTGCGGATGTACGCTCGGATCGTCGCCTCATCGCGTCCGACCACCAGAGACAAAATACCCTCGAGCTCAGAAGCTCTGCCCGACGAAATTGCGCTCCGCTCCCCGTACACCCGTGCTAGGCGGATCGCACTCTTCCCCTTGATGAACGCTCCGCCAACCGCCGCAAAACTTCCCCGAGGTGCTGCCGCAAAGGCCCGTACAGCGCCTCGCGCCGAGCCCTTCGAAATGACGACTACGTGATATTTGCACTCCGACTTCGGTTGCTTAGGCTTTCCAACTCGTCCAACGCAAGACTCTCTTTTGTCTGCATGGTAGCTCATGGTCGGAAGTTTCGTCGATGGACTCCTTCAGATGATCGCGGTGGGATGCACATTGCTGCGCACCCCCCGCACAGATCCCGGCGAGCCGCGATTTACGCACCGGGCTCCCACCTTGGGTGGTGTGACGGCAAAGCGGGCGTCCGGCCATGGGTGAAGGATGCGCGGAGAGGGCAGGCAATGCCGTCAGCGAGGTCGTGTGATCCGAGTCCCACGTGGTGACGGTCCTTCTGGCTGCGACGCCGCAAGCGTACTTCAGCCAGAGGCGCCCCACGAAAGTACCGAAAGGCCGCCAGACTGCGGAGGTTGGTTGGCACGGCGTGGTAGTGCAAAGTAACCGCGCACCACTTGCCGCTCGCCACTGCCCCTGTTGCGGGATGGGGTCGTGCATGCGTCGTCGCAATTCTTCCTTGATGGCTCTTGATCTTGGCCCGCATTCGATCGCGGCGTGCTCTTGCGTTACAGTGGAGAAAGCGTCCCTTTTGTGGGTCCGCCCGCTGATATGCGTGAAACCAAGAAAGTTGAACTCCTCCGGTTTGCCCAAGTCCGCGCTCGTGCTCGACGCTCGTGGCCGCAAAGCGGCCAAACTCGATCAGTCGCGTCTTGTCCGGGTGCAGCGATAGCGCAAACTTTGCCATCCGCTGCCGCATGTTCCGCCAGCAGGCGCTTGGCCTTCCTCCTTCATGCTCAAATCCCGCCACCACATCGTCGGCGTAACGCACGAAAATGACCTGCCCGCGGATCTTCGTGCTGCTCGCCAGCGGTGCGCCCACAAGTCGAAAACGTAGTGCAGATAGACATTGGCCAACAATGGGTGAAACAACCGCCCCTTGCGGGGCTCCCGTCTCCGCCGCTCGTGACCACGCCCTTCTTCCATTACGCCCTGCCTTGAGCCATTTGCTTAATCAGGCGAAGCAGAGCGGCGGATCGCCGATACGGTGTTCCAGGAACCGAAGCATCCAGTCGTGGGAAACCGATCAAAAAGGCCCGGCGATGTCCGCGTCTAAAATCCAGTTCACGTGCCTACATGAAATTTCTGACCGCCAATGCATCGAGCGCTGTCATGTTGCCCACGCCCAGGCCGGAACCCGTATGAGAATCCCAAGGAAGTCCTGCTTCGTAGATCGCATTGAGCACCTCCACCACTGCGCGCTGGACGATCTTGTCCTCCAGTGCGGCGATGCCGAGCGGGCGCCAGCCATCGCTTCGGCTCGACGCTCAATGCCCACTTGCACTTTCATTGCGTCGTCGTCGACGGCGTGTTCGACGCCGCCGCTGCGGGCGGGATTGTCTTCCACGCCGCCGGCGCGCTCGATGCGCCAGCCGTCGCCGTGGTGCAGGCGTGTGTGCGCCGGCGCTTGCTACGCATCTTCGTGCGCCGCGGCTTGCTGCCGGGCGATGACGCACTGGCGATGACGCAATGGGAACACGGCGGCGGCTTCTCCGTCGATGCGTTCGGTGCGCATCGAGGCCGCTGACCGTGCCGGCCGTGAGCGGCTGCTGCGCTACTGCGCTCGGCCACCGTTCGCCCTCGAACGACTGCGCGAACTCGAGGGCCTACCTTCTTCTCTACGACAGCGCCAAACCCGGTCCGGGCGGGAACCGCCCTCTGCTCCTGACGCCGCTGGAACTGCTCGACCGGATGGCGGCGCTGGTGCCGCCACCGCGGATCCACCGCCACCGCTACTTTGGCGTGCTGGCGCCCAACTCACCTCTGCGCACGGCGGTCACCGCCCTCGCGTCCACCGCGATCACCCCGCCGCCGGCACCCAACCCGCAACCCGGCGCCAAACCGGCCTACCGCCGGGCCGCCCGCTACGCCTGGGCGCTGTTGCTCGCCCGCATCTACGAAGTTTTTCCGCTGGTGCGTCCCGAACTGTGGCGGCGCGATGCGGATCATCGCCGTCATCACCGACGCGTCCACGATCCGCGACATCCTCGTCGAGCTCGGTGAGCCGATCGCGCCACCCCGGATCGCGCCCGCTCGCGGCCCGCCACTATGGGAGGCCGCCGGCGCCGAGGACGACCCCAGCCCCGATATGGCGTTCCCGCCCACTCCGGCCTGCGAATTCGACGAGCGCATCGCCTGGTAGCCACCACCCTCGCGCTCGCCGGTACCACGCCGCCGGGCTTGCTCGCGCCGGCGCCCGCCCAACAGACCGCGCGCGGCCACCCTGGCGTCGGCGCCCGCGCAGAAGTACGACAACAAGCGCGCGGAGCAGCCCATTGCCGCCGAAACTCCACGCTTGACTCGCCCCAACCGACCCGACCAAAATCAAGCCCACGCGATTGAATTGCCTATCCGTCAGAAGTACGACAACAAGCGCGCGGGGCAGCCCATTGCCGCCGAAACTCCACGTTTACTCGCCCCAACCGACCCGACCAAGATCAAGCTCACGCGATTGAATTGCCTATCCGTCAGAAGTACGACAACAAGCGCGCGGAGCAGCCCATTGCCGCCGAAACTCCACGCTTGACTCGCCCCAACCGACCCGACCAAATCAAGCTCACGCGATTGAATTGCCTATCCGTGAGATTAGCTCGCCGTACTGCATCAGGTTGCTCGTGCGGGTCAACACTTAGGTGCGTCCTTTCGAGACGGCGGTGCCTTCAGACTGTATTCCGACCGGATGCCGGATGGTCGCATGCGCGTGCTTCGCGCAAGCCGATTTGCGCGCATAGCCGACAGCGTTCGCCTTCCCCAAGTAGCCTGCCGACCGGCCATTCTCGGACGCCTCTATGAGCGCAAGCAAGAAAGATGCCAGAATCTTGGTATATTCTACGTCGGGGGCGAAACGCGGGAAGCGGCCCCAGTCAACATTTGTGCAAATCGGACGTGGCTTCTCATGTGCATCAAGTCGCTGCCATTGTCCGACCCCAGCGCACGGAACCATTATGCTCAAAAGAATCATCAAAAGCGCTTTGCGACACGGTGGCGACCAGCTCCGGAAGGCAGCCCCGCCGGCGCCCATCGCTGTTGCGGCACCGGCCGCACCTGTCGATGATGCATTCTCGGTACAGAGAGAATTGATACGGGCCGATGAGCCGCTCATCTTCGATGTTGGCGCGCATCACGGTTCGGTTGCCCGGCATGCAGCCGGGCGATTGTTCCCTGGAACTCTCATTCACTGCTTCGAGCCCTTTCCCGATTCTTTCAATATTCTCTCGGAAAACTTGAAGGGTGATAGCCGGATTCATTGTCATCAAACTGCATTGTCCAGCGTCGCCGGCTTGGCCGTCCTCAATGCCAACCTTTCGTCCCAGACCAATTTGCTTCTCCCCACCGATCCGAGCGGCGCGGTCATCTGGGGCGGAGGCTTACTCGACACGACGGGCAAAGTTGAAGTTGCCGTGACCACCGTCGATCACTTTGTCCGCGACAACAAAATCGCGCACATCGACATTCTCAAGCTCGATGTACAGGGCGCGGAGTACGCCTTATTTCTAAGGGGCGACAGAAACGCTGAGGCAGCAAAAGGTTTCGGCAATCTATACGGAGTTGATTCTGGGCCGCACCTACGAAGGTCAGCACAAGCTGCACTAATATCTGCAGCTGCTCGCTGCCTTCGGCTATCAGCTTCTTGATTTCTTCAACCCCATCAGGCACCGGCATCAATTGATTCAAGCGGATTTCATATTTCTCCCCGCATGAATCGGCGCCAGGGCAATCCTATTGCCCAGTCATCTGCGCTTTCGTCAGGTTACGCAGATGAGTACGACGGCATTCTGTCGACTGTTGAGCCTGTCGAATCTGGAACCGAAACAATTGGGGGCCTCATGGTAAGGACTAGCGGACCGGGGGATCACTCATATAGGACCCCGCGTTCGGGAGCCTTTCAGTCGCAGCACGGTGAGGATCGTTGGCTGCACGAACACTTCCGGAGCAAGTCAGGGGGGTTCTTCGTCGGAGTTGGTGCGTACGACGGCGTCGTACTTTCCAATACTTACTTTCTCGAGCACGAGCGCGGCTGGAAGGGCGTGCTGATCGAGCCAGATCCGGCAAAGGCTGCGCTGTGCCGCAAGAACCGGCCCGACGCCATTACGTTCGAATGCGCCGCTGTCAGCTCGGACGATATTCATTCGATTTCCTTCACCCAAGTCCAGGGAGGTGAAGTCTATTCAACCACCAGCCTCAATGATGACCATCGCCGAAGGCTTGAATCGTATGGTCTCGCCTACCGAACGATTAATGTCCACGCCAGGACGCTCGACTCGATGCTCGAGGAGGCGCAGGCAACGCCAGGAATGATTGACTTCGTGAGCATCGATGTCGAGGAGGGCGAGTTGGAGGTTCTCAAGGGGTTCAGCATCGGGCGATGGAAGCCTAGACTGGTCATTGTCGAATCGAATGCCAATCAACGAAAGGCGGAGATCCGGGACTATTTCGTTCGAAACGGCTATGCGTTTCTGCATGCCATCGTGATCAATGACTTCTACGCGCCAGTGTTTGGGGGCCCCGTCGCCGCGCGAATCACCGACCACTACCGTTACCGAAGGGCTCACAAGCCCGACGGAGCCGGAAGATCGTGGGCCGTCAAGGCGCGGGCGGCTTCTTCGACCGACATTTGTTGTGGCGATTCAAGGGGGTCGCTGAACTTCGCGATGTGGGGTCTGCGGGATCGTTCCCTCCCGTATTGCCTACGGCGGCGTATTGGTGCTCTTCCTGTCCGCGTGGCACACGAGGGCGACCGGAAGGATCTCCGTCGAGGCATTGGCCGGCTTCGCTGCTCTCTCGGGAGTCGCACTCATCTACGGTCGCGCGTTCACGAGGCGCACGGCTCTGTCGGCTGAAATAAGCAGCAATCTGACCCTGCAATTCGTGTTGGGTTTCTTTGCGGTCAATTCCCTTCTGTTCGTTCTTTCGCTGGTTTCGCCTCTCGGCATCCGCGGCAACGCGTTAGCCACTCTGCTTTCGGCAATCCCGTTGTACTTCGTGGGGTCAGAGCGACCGGGGGAATGCGTGATCACGAAAAACGCGACTGCCGACCTCATCTGTCTTGTTCTCTGCGGTGTCGCGGCAACGATCTGGTGCAGAGATTCGTTGATTCCCGTCATGATCGACGGCGACACGACGATTTTCACCGTATGGCGGACGGCTTCTTTCATGCGTCGTGGATCGCGGCGTTCTCCGCGGGCGCACGGCTGGTACACCGTGTCGGATATAGGGATGGCCCTGCAATGGCTCCGCACATCTATCACTACGCGAGCTATGCGGCGCCAGCGGCCGTTTCAGCATTGACGGGCACAGGTACCTATGAGGTATTCGCGAGCTTCATGCTACCTGTCGGCGTGCTGCTCACCGGTCTCGCGGCTTTCGCGTTCGGCATGGCGCTGTGGGGCTGGCTGGCTTGGCCGCTGCTGCCGCCGTCATGCTGATCCCCGACGCCTATCAGCAAGGATTCGAGAATCGATACCTGAGCTACAACTTCCTGCAGCAGGCGGCCCGCCGGCCCTTACGGCGTTGCCTTGGTCGCATTCGCATGGGTCTTTGTGCTGGATGGATGCAAGCGAGGGAGGTACAGCTCTCTTAGATTCGTGGGCTATGCGATTGCCGGCCTTTGCGCGCGGCGTACAAGGCGCATATATTTGTCGCCAATGCTTTCCTAATAATGATCTACCCCTGCCTGTTCTTTGCCAATGTGAGCCTTCGCAGGCGCCTTCTCGTGGGTTGTTTGTTTGTCGCAATCTTCCTTTGCGCCGTGACTCTGTCGCAACGGTTCGAAGGCGTACCCACAATTCGGTTCGATGCAGCCTCCGCCGCTGAGTACATCCGCGACAATGTGCTGGCCTTCTACGATCGGGGGCCGCTCAAAGTGCTGTTCGGCCGATGGCTCACCGAGAGCTCGGGCAACCGCCTGGCGCAACTCGGAATCGGTGCCACCATGCTTCTTATCTCCACGCTGGGCGTTTGGAGCGCCGCGGCTGCGGTGATGGTCGTCGTCAAGAGGCGCTCGACGCCACCCGCCGTCCTGCTGTTCCCCGTGCTCGTCGTCGCAAACTACCTTGTGATGTCGCTCGGCCTCGCGAGGAATACGTCAGGCGTTGCATGGGAGGATGAGTTGCACAATCGGCCCTTGGTCTGGGCGTACTTCGCGGTCGCCGTTTGGACGGCCGCGATCGCTTATGCGCACCTGTTCGGAAACGAGCCGCCCAGAAGTACGTTGGGACGGGGAGTCGGAGTCTTGCTATCTGATCGCAGGTCTGGCTGTTCCGATGGTCTTCTCGCGCAATGTGCAGACCTTCCCAATGTGGGAGGATTTGGCCAGCTTCCGACGGATGGGGTCGGTGCCGACTTGTCTCGTCTCGGCTTCGCAATACATCCGCTCGCACAGTCGTGCTCAAGACATTGTCCAAGACTCTCTCAACAACAAGTTTTTGGCAGTCTCGGCGATTAGCGAGCGACAAGCCTTTGCAGTCCAACTCTGGTTCGGAGTGCCTTCGCCCGATCTCACCGCACGACTGCGTGCGCTTGCCGATCTTGTTCAAATGAGACGTGAGGAACAGATTCTCGAGTTCTTCAGGGAACGAAACATCAGCTGGTATATTCTGCAGCCAGGGTCGGAGGTGCAGTGGCCGGACTCCTTCTTGGCGAGCGCGGTCTTCGAGTGTGACGGATTCCGGGTTTTTCGAGTTCCGCGCTAAGAGGTCGTGAACGATGAAGGATCGCAGGCTTCAACTCCTGTCGTCCGCAAAAACTCGATCCGCGCGATTGGGCCCGAACACGAGCATGAAAGGCATGGCATGATGTCGGCGTGATCGCCTTCGCTTGCACGGTTTCGCGTCTGCTCGCCGATGTGATCGGCTTGCTGGTGCTGACCGCCAGAGCGCGACGATCAATCGAAGCAGAAAACCTCGTCTTGCGCCGACAGCTCGCGCTCTTCAAGGAGCGTGGAGTAAGACCGCGACGCATCGATGCCGCGACTCGCTTGAGCCTTGCCTGGCTCTCGCGGTTATGCGACTGGCGCTCGTGCGTGGTTGTCGTTCGGCCGGAGACAATTGTGCGCTAGCATCGAGCGGGCTGGCGACTGTTCTGGCGTTACAGATCACGACCCGGCCGGCCTCCCATTCCGTTGGAACTGCGGCGGCTCATTCGACGGATGGCGGCAGAGAATCCGTTGTGGGGCGAAGAAAGGATTGCCAATGAGCTGCTGGTCAAGCTCGGCATTCGGGTGTCGCCGCGAACGGTTGGCAAGTACATGCCAAAGCGACCGCCAGGCCAGCCCCGTGGTGATCAGCGCTGGTCCACCTTCCTGAAGAACCATGCAACGGCGATTCTTGCGTGCGATTTCTTCGTTGCGGTCACAGCGACGTTCCGAATGCTGTACGTGTTCGTTATCATCGAGCACGGTACCCGCCGCCTGGCGCATATAAATGTGACAACGAGTCCGACCGCCGACTGGACTCTGCAGCAGTTGCGGGAAGTCGTGGGGAATGGAGGAGGGTGTCGCTACCTGATCCACGATCGCGACCGGATCTTCGCCAAGCATCTCGACGCTTCGATCAGAGCTTTTGGTGTCGAAGTGTTGCGATCCCCCGTTGCGAGTCCTCAGGCGAATGCCATTTGCGAGCGCGTGATTGGGACGGCGCGGCGCGAATGCTTGGACTGGCTGATTCCCATGTCCGAGGCACATCTGCGTGCGATTCTCAAATGTTGGGCGACGCATTACAACAGCGGGCGCCCTCATAGCGCGCTGGGACCCGGTGTGCCGGATCCTCCGAAGGACCAGGAAGTCATCTCGAAGCCCGAAACCCGCCATGGTTTGGCGGCGGATGCACTCGTCCTCGCAAAAACGGTGTTGGGAGGCTTACGTCACGAGTATTCGCTCGCGCCCGCATCGGCCTGATCGAGTATTTGCGCATCACAATAGCCTCGCCTCCGAGCAGTTCGAGCAACCCGTGAGCGAGAAGAAGATTGCGGTTGCCCTGGCGAAGGTCTCCGGCGTGAAGGAAGGACCCGCCGTGCTGCACGTTACCGCGCGCGATGCCTCGCTGTGGCATTTCTTCGCCGGGAACGAGGCCGTGCTGGACAAGAACTTCACGATCGACATCACGCCGCCCACGCTGGAGCTCGTTGCCGACGACCGCTACGTAAATTTCGGCGGCGTCGGCGCGATCGTCTACAAGGCGTCGGCGGACACGGCGACCAGCGGGGTGAAGATCGGCGATTACTTCTTCCCAGGCTTTCCCGGCCAGGTGAAGGACCACCCGGACCACTTCCTGGCCCTCTTCGCGCATCCCTACAACGCCCCGCCGGACGCGAGGCCCGCGCTGGTCGCCACCGACAAAGCCGGCAACACGCGCGAGCTGCGCCTCGCCTACGAGCTCAAGAACGTCCGGTACAAGAAGAGCACCCTCGCGATATCGGACAGCTTCTTGCAGAACAAGGTGGCGCCGCTGCTCGCCGACGCCACCGTGCCGCTGTGCCCAGCCACATAAGTCCGCTCGAATAGCCCGTTCTTCTTCACGGTATCATCTCCTTATGCCTTAATCCATTCAAGAACGGGATCCTCAGCTCCCGATCCCGCGGCACCCCGATGCGTACACGCACGTGGTCGGTCAGTGCCGCAATTTTTAACCTAAGCCGCCACGACCCGCTGCATGTCCGCGTCGACCATCTTTGAAATCATCGTTTCGAGATCCGTCGTCGCTGTCCAGCCCAAGCGCGCCTTCGCCTTCGCGGGATTCCCAAGAAGCACGTCGACTTCAGCCGGGCGGAAGAAAGCGGGTCGATTACGATGTGGTCGTCGCAATCCAGCCCAACGTGCGCGAAGGCGAGCTTGCACATGTCGCGAATCGACGTCGTGCGCCCGGTTGCGACCACGTAGTCGTCGGGCTCATCCTGCTGCAGCATGAGCCACATCGCCTGGACATAATCTCCGGCGAAACCCCAGTCGCGCTTCGCGTCGATATTGCCGAGCCGCAGTTCCTTCTGCTTGCCCTGCTTGATTCGCGCGACTGCGTCCGTCACTTTTCGCGTGACAAACTCGATGCCGCGCAGCGGCGATTCGTGATTGAACAGGATGCCGCTCGAGGCATGCATGCCAAAGCTTTCCCGATAGTTCACCGTCGCCCAATGGCCATATAGTTTCGCTACCGCATACGGGCTGCGCGGATAGAATGGCGTCTGCTCCGATTGAATGGGCTCGCGCACCTTGCCGAACATCTCGCTGCTGGATGCCTGATAGAAGCGCGCCTTGGGATTGGCCAGCCGGACGGATTCGAGCACGTTCGAGACCGCAACGGCGGTGACCTGCGCGGTCAGCAGCGGTTGCTCCCAGGACGTCGCGACGAAGCTCTGAGCGCCGAGGTTGTATACCTCGTCGGCCCTGGATTTCTCCATCGCGCGAATGAGCGAAGAGAGGTCGATGAGATCGCCTTCGATCAATTTGACCTTGTCGGCGATGTCGAGGTATCTCAGCCGCCACATCGTGTCGGCCGTTCTTCGGGCAAACAGGCCGTGAACCTCGTAGCCCTTCTCCAGCAGCAGCTTCGCCAAGTAACTGCCGTCCTGTCCGGTAATCCCGGTTATCAATGCGCTCTTGCTCACGACAGTCGTTCCTCCCAATGCTGCAGAATGTCCCGCAGACTCTGATCGATACTTATGGCGGGTTCCCAACCGGTGTCCCGGCGCAGCTTGTCGTAACTGCCGCGGAAGCGGCGTTGCTCGCCCATACGCAAGCGCGTGGGGTCCTGTTCGATGCATGCGTCGACGTTCGCCAGCTCCAGCAGACGAACCAAGAGTCGAGCGCACGGAGCGTTCGACACCCGAGCACACATTGTATATTTCGCCGTTGCCGCCACGCTCGAGCAAAAGCGCGTACGCTGCCGCCGCGTCGCGCACGTCGGTGAAATCGCGCGTCACATCGATATCGCCCACGTGCAATATCGGCTTGCGACGCCCTTGCTTGATTTCGATCACCTGCTTGGCAAAATCCGACACCACGAATCGCTCGCTCTGGCCGGGCCCGATATGGTTGAACGAGCGCGTCATCACCAACGCAAAAGTTCTCCATCTGACTCCATTGGTAGCACAACGCCTCGGCGGCGACCTTGCTTACCGCATAGGGGCTGCGCGGTCTGGGCGGCAGATCCTCGGTGATGGGTAGACGTGTCTCAGGAACAAGGCCGTACATGTCCCCGGAACCGACAAACAACATTCGCCCACGAAAGCCTGATTCCTTCAGCGCGTCAAGAAGATTCAATGTCCCGAAGAAATTGATGTCGTAGGTTTCGCGTGGGTCGTCAAAGGAGGCAGGCACAAAGCTTTGCCCCGCGAGATGAATTACCCCTTCGGGTCTGAATTGTTCGATGGCGGACCGCACCTGGCCGGCATCGCGGAGATCGACCTGCTGCCCGGCGTAATCGAAGGCAATGCAAGTGATTTGGCGCTGGACGAACGCGCCGACGAAACCGCTCGCCCCTGTCAGAAGGATCGCCATGCAATCTCCCGCACCGCATGACTGCGGCGGGTGGCCGCCGACGTCAGATATCGTCGCACCACCTAGTTGACCTGCCGGGTAAGTTCCGGCGTCGATGAAGGAACTCCGAGTTTTCGCCAGTTCGCATGGTCCAAATACAATCCCGCGCGCACGGCTCATCGTCCAAGTCGCAACCGATCTTGCGGAGATCCTGGGGAGCAAAGATGGAGAACATGTGTGGATACTTCACATGCGATAGAGACCGCTCGTCGGCGCTATAGATCACGACGTGGACCCCGTACGAGTTGGGCATGAGCGAGAGATTAGGGATCTCGCATCGCAGGATGCCTTTCCCGCTCAGAGTGCCGAGATTGATGCCGAGACTGCGGGTATCGCTGTCGTAGACACGCTGCTGGCCCCGATCCACGTGAACGGCAAACAAGACATCGCTGACCGGCCGGCGCGCATCGAACTCGATGTCGAATGCCATCGGCTTCCCCAGCTCTGCGCGCGTTGTCGGATTGCCGTTCTCGTCGAGCAACCTCACGCTCGTAATCGCTATGCCCGAGTCCGCGCCGCCCTGTTCGGACAATTCGGACCGTCCATCGGCCAGCTCGACATACTTTTGCGCCACCTCCCGCGGCCGTCCATCGGCGATCAGTTGTCCCTTCCTGAGCAGGATCGCGCGTTCGCACAATGTTTCTATTTGACCCATCGAGTGAGAGATCAGGACGATCGTTCGTCCGCTTGCCTTCAATTCCTTCATCTTGTCGAAGCACTTTCGCTGGAAGGCAAGGTCGCCGACGGCGAGCACTTCGTCGATCAGCAGGATTTCCGGATCGTTATGCACCGCGATGGCGAATCCCAGGCGCACGTACATTCCGGACGAGTAGTGCTTTACGGGGGTGTCGATGAATTGCTCCACCTCCGCAAACGCCACGATCGAATCGAATTTCTTCGCGATGTCGGCCTTCTTCATGCCGAGAATCGAGCCGTTCAGGAAGACGTTTTCCCTCCCGCTAAGCTCGGGATGGAACCCTGCGCCGACTTCGATCAGCGCACCGAGCCTGCCGTTTACCGCGACGCGTCCCGACGTTTGCTTGGTCACGCCGGCAAGGATCTTGAGGGTCGTACTCTTGCCGGAACCATTCGGTCCTATGATGCCGACGGATTCACCCGGCTGGATGCGAAACGAGACATCCTTGAGCGCCCAGAAATCCTCGACGGTCTCGTCGGCTTGACGACGCGCGAACGGGTTGAAGCGCCGGACGAAGTTGGTCAAACGGTCCTTGAGGTACCCGGTCTTCTGATGGCGAATGACGTAGCGCTTGGAGACGCTCTCGAATTCGACCGCAGGAGAACTCATGGTCGATAGTCCGCGCAAAAGCCATGGGCGGCCGAGCGACTGCGGCAAGCGGCCGGGCGGCTGAATCTGCGATCAAGCCACATCGGCAATCCTGGCTTCCAGGCGCTTGAACACATGGTAGCCGCTGACCAGCACCACTATGGCGACGGACTGCTGCGCCGGCGAGCGAAGGGCAGGTTCGGCGTTTGATCACGCAGCATGGCGCCTCGATAGCTCTCGATGAACACTGCCATGGGGTTAAGAAAATAATACGGCCTGATGCTCTCCGGCACGATACTCGCCGGATACATGATCGGCGTTGCGTACATCCACACCTGAATGGCCAATGGAATTGCTTGTCCGACGTCACGATACATCGCGTTCAACGGGGCAAGATACAGCATCAGCCCGAGCGAAAGGATGGTTTGGATCAGGAACACGGGAACGACCCAAAGCCACGTCAGCGTCGGCGCAACCTGATAGTAGACGAGCAGTGCCGCGAACACGAGCGCGGTGATCGCGAAATCGACGAGTGCCGCGACAAGGGATGCCAACACCAGGGATTCGCGGGGAAAATAGATCTTCGTGATCAATGCGGACTGATTGACGAGCGAGCCGGTGCCCCGATTCAGCGCGCTGGAAAAGAATTGCCAGGGCAGCAAGGCAGCGAAGAGGAACAACGGGTAGGGCAGGCCGTCGCTGGGAATTCGGACGAAATAGGAGAAGACGACGGTCAACATCGCCATGAGGACGATCGGCTGAATGAGCGCCCACGTCACTCCGAGGAATGCTTGTTTGTACTTCGCCTTGATTTCGCGCAAGGTGAAGTTGACGATCAGTTCCCGATACTCCGGGAGCTTGCTCAACTCTGTCAGAAGGCTGGCTTGCATGTAGCGTCTCTTTAACGGAATCCGTTGCGTGATGCGACGCTCGGTTTCGTTTGGGGCAGCGTCAGCGAGCGTGCAATATCCATGCCTGGCCCTACCCGAGGGCGACCATTGTAAAAGATTTCGACAGCCGAAGACCGAGAACTAGTCGCAGGAGCTGGCGATTCGCGACGTCTTCGGTGTGCTTGCGCCGGCGTACCGACTCATTGGCCCACTGCGAACAGGATGGAGTCGTTGGTCGCATACACCTGGCCGTCCACACCGATCACGGTGGACGTGTAAGCCTGGAAGAGGCCCGCGGTGAGCACGACCGTCTGGGACAGTGTGTTTGTGGTTAGGTCCCAACGGTAGAGCTTTCCGTCCTCGTTGTTCGCGAGGATCGATTTGGTCATCGGATCCACGGCCGCGGAATTGATGCACCATTCCTTTACGCCCCCCGTGGTGTTCGGATCCGGCGTCGGCGCGACGATGGTCAGCACTTCCTTCATCACAGTGGCGAGGGTCACCGGATCCGTTTGGGTTGCATTGGGATCCAGCACGGCGAGCTTGTTCTGCCCGTCGCCGCTGCCTCTGCCCCAGTAGTTGTTGTACTTCACCATGAGCAGGTACGCGGATGTGCCCTGATAGGAAGGAACCATCTGTGCAGGAACAAGGCTCGCTGTATCGTCCCAGCCAAACGCGCCCGGCGTTTTCGATTGCGAGAGGCTGCTGTTGAAATGCAGCAGCCAGCCGCGGCTGTTATTGCTGACCTGGGGAATCTCCAGCACGCCGAAGTAGACGTCGCCGTCGGTTCCCACCGTGGGTGATGCCGATCCGTTGTCCGACAACCGTGCATCGGCTCCGGAGTTTGGATCTTTGAGCCGTACGCGCGCCAGCGGGGTCAGCGTCGTGCTGTCAAGAGCCACCAGGTATCCAGCGCTGCCGTTGCTCACAGCGACATAGAGAGTCCCGAGATCCGCACTCAGGGCCGGAGCGCTGTTATGGGGGACTTTCGTCATGGTGGAATCGGCGGAAGCGGCAGTGACGGAAACCCAGGTTCCGATGCCGTCGGCGCTGATTCGGGCGATCCCGCTCGACAATCCGAGGGGCGTGCTGCCGGTAGCCTGGAAGCCGAAATAAATGTTTCCTGCGGAATCAGTGGTGAGCGGAGTATTGATGATGACGTCGGAGTTGTACGCCTGCGGATTCACCTGGTAATTCGACATCCCGTAGAACGCGATCTGGCCACTCGCACCCGAAGGCGCGTCGGGCTGGTCCCGGAAATAGACGGTGCCGCCCGCGCCGGGAAAGTAGAGTCGCGGTTGTGATGTCAGTGCCGGACCGAAAGCCGGAATCCAGCTGGCCGGTGGAAGGATGTAGTCGGTGGTCATGCTCCACTTCAACGCGCCATCGGTGCCTGCGCGCGCGTCGACCCGGAACCCACCGGTAGCACCGGTTTTCACGGGAACGATCACCGTATTCGCGGATGTGACCAGCGGAGAGCCGTAGTGAATCAGAAGCGAGGTGCCGGAGTATTGCGGCTGCAGATCCATCGGGGTCTGCCAATGGACCTGGTTGAGCGGTTGCGACGCCGTCGTTGACAGCGCAGTGTGCTGCGCGTCACGCCCGAAAGTGTTCCAGGGTGTGGGGCCGCCCACGGTTGCGCTCGCGGTGTAATCCTGCGCGGTCTGGTTGGCGGTCACGCTGCTATAGCTGCGCGAGGCCGGAGTGAAGGTGTAGCCGCTCAACGAGGGGGTGACGGCTCCCGACCAGTTCTGCGGTACGGTGCAGCTGTAGTGACCCTGCGAGTCGGAGGCGGTGCAGGTGCTGCCAGGTGCGGCGAAACTCACCCCGCCCAGGGGGCTACCGCCAGTGGTGACCGTGCCGCTCAGCGCATGGGTCACCACCACGGTGGACGTGAGGCGCACATCGTCGACGAGGGCGGTGAAGTCGGAACCGGTGCCAATGCCGACCAGGCTCAGCGTATGGCTGCCGGTGGTGGCGATGGTGAACGCCGGCGTCTGGTAATTGGTGTACGCCGTGCTCGGCGGTTGGTACTGGCCGACCGGCACCCCATCCACCAGCACCTGCAGCACTTGCGTCCCGCTCTGGTAGTTGCCCCGCTGCGCGGCGCGAATGCTCAGCGTGTACGTTCCCGCCGCGATGCTGGCGCTCTGCGCCACCTGGCTGCCGCTGCCCTGCAAGAACGCCACCTGCACGCCTTCGGGTGCTGGCGGATTGCCGCTGGTGAAGCCGCTGCCGTTGCCGCTGATGCCGGCGCCGGTAAAGACCCAGGTCGCGCCCGCCGGCGCATACTGAAAGCCCCCGCCCAGGTTCGGCACCTCGAAGCCGCCATTGGTGAATCCGCCAGCCACGGTGGACGTGAGGCGCACATCGTCGACAAGGCGGTGAAGTCGGAACCGGTGCCAATGCCGACCAGGCTCAGCGTATGGCTGCCGGTGGTGGCGATGGTGAACGCCGGCGTCTGGTAATTGGTGTACGCCGTGCTCGGCGGTTGGTACTGGCCGACCGGCACCCCATCCACCAGCACCTGCAGCACTTGCGTCCCGCTCTGGTAGTTGCCCCGCTGCGCGGCGCGAATGCTCAGCGTGTACGTTCCCGCCGCGATGCTGGCGCTCTGCGCCACCTGGCTGCCGCTGCCCTGCAAGAACGCCACCTGCACGCCTTCGGGTGCTGGCGGATTGCCGCTGGTGAAGCCGCTGCCGTTGCCGCTGATGCCGGCGCCGGTAAAGACCCAGGTCGCGCCCGCCGGCGCATACTGAAAGCCCCCGCCCAGGTTCGGCACCTCGAAGCCGCCATTGGTGAATCCGCCCGCTACCGCCGGACTCACGGTAAAGCTCTGATCCACGTTCGGCGCCGGGTTGAAATTGGCATTGCCGGCCTGTGCCGCGCGGATCGTGCAGGTGCCGGTGGCGACCAAGGTAACGGTGGTTCCGGAAACCGTGCATACCGGCGCCGTGAGCGACGAGAAGCTCACCGGCAACCCCGACGATGCCGTCGCACTGACCGTGAACGGCGAGGCGGCCAGCGTCCGGTCGGCGAGCGCACCGAAGCTGATCGTTTGGTCGGCCGGGGTGACCACGGTGGACGTGAGGCGCACATCGTCGACGAAGGCGGTGAAGTCGGAACCGGTGCCAATGCCGGCCAGGCTCAGCGTATGGCTGCCGGTGGTGGCGATGGTGAACGCCGGCGTCTGGTAATTGGTGTACGCCGTGCTCGGCGGTTGGTACTGGCCGACCGGCACCCCATCCACCAGCACCTGCAGCACTTGCGTCCCGCTCTGGTAGTTGCCCCGCTGCGCGGCGCGAATGCTCAGCGTGTACGTTCCCGCCGCGATGCTGGCGCTCTGCGCCACCTGGCTGCCGCTGCCCTGCAAGAACGCCACCTGCACGCCTTCGGGTGCTGGCGGATTGCCGCTGGTGAAGCCGCTGCCGTTGCCGCTGATGCCGGCGCCGGTAAAGACCCAGGTCGCGCCCGCCGGCGCATACTGAAAGCCCCCGCCCAGGTTCGGCACCTCGAAGCCGCCATTGGTGAATCCGCCAGCCACCCCCGTGATGACCTGCGATAGCGGCGTGCTGCTCGACGCCGCGTTGCCGGCGTCACCCGCGTAGTTGGCGACAATGCTGTGCACGCCAGCGGCGAGGCTGCTGGTGCTGCACGAGGCGGTGCGTGGGGTGCCGCTGAGCGTGCCCGCCGGACAGATGGCATTGCCGCCCTCGGTAAAGGTGACGCTGCCGGTGGGATTGCTGCCGGTGACCGTGGCGGTGAAGGTCACGCTGCTGCCCACCAGGGCCGGGCTGCCTGAGCTCGTCAGCGTCGTCGTCGTGGCGGTCGACGCGATTCGATGAACCGTTCCACCGAGCCCCACCACATAGATTTCGCCCGCCTCGTCTTCCCCGAACGACGAAATATTCGATGCAGTATCGAGCAACAGGTTGGGCGCACCGCTCACCATCGAGAAAATTTCGCCCGTGCAGTAATCGCCGAATACGTATGTCCCCGCCGGCAGCGCTGCTGCCGAGCCGCGGTAGACATATCCTCCAGTGATGGAACAGCGCCCTCCCGAGTGATCGTATTGCGCGATCGGCGCCACAAAATTCGTAGGCGTGCAGAGCGTCGGGATCGAGACCTGTGCAATTGGTGCCCTCATACACGCGCCAGCCGTAGTTCCCGCCCAGGGTTACGATGTCGACTTCTTCCAACGCGCCTTGTCCGACGTCGCCGACATACAGCTGTCCCGTCTGGCGATCAAACGAAAATCGGAACGGATTGCGCATTCCGACCGCGAAAATCTCGTGGCGACCCGCAGGCGCGCCGACATAAGGATTGCTCGGCGGCGAGGAGTACAGGTTGGGGGCAGCGGGGACGTCAACATCGATGCGCAGGATCTTCCCCAGTAGGTCATTGATGTTCTGCGCATGATTCTGGGGGTCAAAGCCAGAGCCGCCATCCCCCATTCCGATATAGAGAAAGCCGTCGAACCCGAACTCGATCATCCCGCCGTTGTGGTTGGCATACGGCTGATCAATGACAAGAAGAACAGTCTCGCTCGTCGCGGCGACGTTGGGATCCGCGGATACGTGATATTCGGCGATGACCGTGGCACCGTCCGGCTGGCGCGTGTAGTTGACAAAAAATCGGGAATTGGTCCCGATCCCGAATTGCGGATGAAAAGCGAGCCCGAGCAGACCCCGCTCGTCGCCGGAGAGCACCTTGGACGTGATATCGAGAAACACGGTCGGCGTGGTCGCGCCCGGCGCAAGAACCTTGATGCGCCCTCCCTGCTCGACAATGAACAATCGGTTGGAATCGTCGTGTGCGTTGGTGATGTAGACGGGGCTGGAGAGCCCTTGCAACACCGGATCCAGGCGAATCGCGCCTTGGGCCGGATGCATCACCAGTAGGTTTAGAAGTGCCGATACGAACAACAGCGCGAGGAGACGCAGAAGGAAAATTTTCGACGATTTCATTGCGGCTCCAGTGAGTGGCTCGCCGATCGCTCGGACGTCCTTTGCCCGAGATTCGCGCGTGGCGTGAAGTGGTGCAGCCGGCCCGCCGGTGGCGTGAATTCGGAGCTGCGAGGCTTCGATTCCGAACTCGCGAGCGTCGTTGTCGTCGATGCCGTTACTGGGACGTGAGGCGCACATCGTCGACGAGGGCGGTGAAGTCGGAACCGGTGCCAATGCCGGCCAGGCTCAGCGTATGGCTGCCGGTGGTGGCGATGGTGAACGCCGGCGTCTGGTAATTGGTGTACGCCGTGCTCGGCGGTTGGTACTGGCCGACCGGCACCCCATCCACCAGCACCTGCAGCACTTGCGTCCCGCTCTGGTAGTTGCCCCGCTGCGCGGCGCGAATGCTCAGCGTGTACGTTCCCGCCGCGATGCTGGCGCTCTGCGCCACCTGGCTGCCGCTGCCCTGCAAGAACGCCACCTGCACGCCTTCGGGTGCTGGCGGATTGCCGCTGGTGAAGCCGCTGCCGTTGCCGCTGATGCCGGCGCCGGTAAAGACCCAGGTCGCGCCCGCCGGCGCATACTGAAAGCCCCCGCCCAGGTTCGGCACCTCGAAGCCGCCATTGGTGAATCCGCCCGCTACGGTGGACGTGAGGCGCACATCGTCGACGAAGGCGGTGAAGTCGGAACCGGTGCCAATGCCGACCAGGCTCAGCGTATGGCTGCCGGTGGTGGCGATGGTGAACGCCGGCGTCTGGTAATTGGTGTACGCCGTGCTCGGCGGTTGGTACTGGCCGACCGGCACCCCATCCACCAGCACCTGCAGCACTTGCGTCCCGCTCTGGTAGTTGCCCCGCTGCGCGGCGCGAATGCTCAGCGTGTACGTTCCCGCCGCGATGCTGGCGCTCTGCGCCACCTGGCTGCCGCTGCCCTGCAAGAACGCCACCTGCACGCCTTCGGGTGCTGGCGGATTGCCGCTGGTGAAGCCGCTGCCGTTGCCGCTGATGCCGGCGCCGGTAAAGACCCAGGTCGCGCCCGCCGGCGCATACTGAAAGCCCCCGCCCAGGTTCGGCACCTCGAAGCCGCCATTGGTGAATCCGCCCGCTACCGCCGGACTCACGGTAAAGCTCTGATCCACGTTCGGCGCCGGGTTGAAATTGGCATTGCCGGCCTGTGCCGCGCGGATCGTGCAGGTGCCGGTGGCGACCAAGGTAACGGTGGTTCCGGAAACCGTGCATACCGGCGCCGTGAGCGACGAGAAGCTCACCGGCAACCCCGACGATGCCGTCGCACTGACCGTGAACGGCGAGGCGGCCAGCGTCCGGTCGGCGAGCGCACCGAAGCTGATCGTTTGGTCGGCCGGGGTGACCACGGTGGACGTGAGGCGCACATCGTCGACGAAGGCGGTGAAGTCGGAACCGGTGCCAATGCCGGCCAGGCTCAGCGTATGGCTGCCGGTGGTGGCGATGGTGAACGCCGGCGTCTGGTAATTGGTGTACGCCGTGCTCGGCGGTTGGTACTGGCCGACCGGCACCCCATCCACCAGCACCTGCAGCACTTGCGTCCCGCTCTGGTAGTTGCCCCGCTGCGCGGCGCGAATGCTCAGCGTGTACGTTCCCGCCGCGATGCTGGCGCTCTGCGCCACCTGGCTGCCGCTGCCCTGCAAGAACGCCACCTGCACGCCTTCGGGTGCTGGCGGATTGCCGCTGGTGAAGCCGCTGCCGTTGCCGCTGATGCCGGCGCCGGTAAAGACCCAGGTCGCGCCCGCCGGCGCATACTGAAAGCCCCCGCCCAGGTTCGGCACCTCGAAGCCGCCATTGGTGAATCCGCCAGCCACCCCCGTGATGACCTGCGATAGCGGCGTACTGCTCGACGCCGCGTTGCCGGCGTCACCCGCGTAGTTGGCGACGATGCTGTGCACGCCAGCGGCGAGGCTGCTGGTGCTGCACGAGGCAGTGCGCGGGGTGCCGCTGAGCGTGCCCGCCGGACAGATGGCATTGCCGCCCTCGGTGAAGGTGACGCTGCCGGTGGGATTGTTGCCGGTGACCGTGGCGGTGAAGGTCACGCTGCTGCCCACCAGGGCCGGGCTGCCTGAGCTCGTCAGCGTCGTCGTCGTGGTGGCCGGTTGCGATCCGCCGGCCGACACCACTGCGGCAAACGCGTCGATGATGCCCGCTCCACACATGGCCGTGGTGCAACCACTACCTGCCGGAAACGCGCGCGCCGTTGTCTGGACCTTCGATAGAACCTGGGCAGGTGTCAGCGCGGGGTTTCTGGACAGCATCAGCGAGGCGATTCCGGTGACGTGCGGCGCCGCCATGCTGGTGCCCTGATAACCAACGTAGGTGTAGCCGCTTGGATTGGCAGTGGTCGTGCCGGTGTTGAGCGTCGACAGCACGTATTGGCCGTTCGCGCCTCCGGGCGCCGAGATTTCGACGAGCGAACCGTAGTTGCTGTAGCTCGCGCGCTCGCCCTGGCGCCCCGTGGCGGCAACGGTGATCACGCCACTGCAATTGGCCGGCGAGGACTGGATGGCATCCGCGCCGCTCGTTTCCCGCGGAGACGACGACGACGGAACCCGCGGCCACCGCAGCGTTGATCGCGCTCTGCGAGGCCGCGCCGCAACCGCAATTCTGGCCGTTCCCGTCGCATGCATAGCCGCCCAAACTGAGGTTCATCACCCGGGCCGGAAAGGCATTCGCCGGCACGTTGGGCACCGAGATTCCGGCAGCCCAGCGGATGGCGTCGATGATGTCCGAGGTGTAGCCGCCGCATTTGCCGAGCACGCGCAACGGCAGGATCTTGCTGACCCAGTTGATCCCGGCGACGCCGGTGCCGTTATTGCTTGCGGCGCCGATGGTTCCGGCCACGTGCGTGCCGTGCCACGTGCTGATGTGCGATTGACAGCCGGCAAAATAGCCGCTGGCGCTCTCGGCCGCGGTGATCCAGTCGCCGGGGTCCGTCGGATCCGCGTCGCGCGCAGTGCCGTCGTTGGCGACGAGACTATCGTGGATGAAGTCGTATCCGGCCACCAAACGGCCGGCGAGGTCCGGGTGCGCGGGAAGAATGCCGGTATCGATGACCGCGACGACGATTCCGGCGGAGCCGGTCGTGAGGTCCCACGCCGGCGGCAGATTGACGCCGCCCATCTCCGCTGGCGGGCTCTGGTAGTGCCACTGACTCGCATATGACGGGTCGTTCGGCGCGAGCATTGGCTGCTTCAGCAGATCCGGTTCGACGTACTCGACGGTCTCGTCGCTCGCCAGGTAACGTGCGAGCGATCGCACCTGATCGAGGGGGAGCGCACGGAACAGGCGCACCACATAGGCGCCGCCTGACATCGCCCGCTCGTGGGTGACCGGTTGGCCCGCGAGCGACGAAAGTCGCTCAATGGCCGCCGGCCGGAGCGCTTCCCCGCGCGCCGCCGCCGCGGTGATCGCGCTGTCGCGATACTTGACGATCAGCCGGGTAACTGGCGGTTGCTCCGCGGCGGCTCTCCGCGCCGCCGCGACATCGCTCGCGACCGGCGTCATGTCGACGATGTTGGCGTACAACACTTGGGGCAACATGCGCAAGCGATTGACGGCCGCACGCGCCGCATCCAATGGAAGCGCGGCCGAGAGTTGGAGCCGCAACGCGCCGTCGCGCGCGTATCCGACATGCGAAAACGGTGTATGGATCTCGTCCAGTAGCGCGGCCTGCTCGTCGTCGGTCAAGCCGCCGGCAGGATCGACGAGCGCGCCGTCCCGGAACTTGACCACGATCGAATCGATCATCGGCTCCGACGCGTGCGCCGGTCTGGCAAGCGACGCCAGACCGAGCGCCAAGATCAAAAGCATGAACATCGACAACGTAGTCGAGGTCCAGGAGTCACGGGGTGTGCGAATGAAACTGGTATGCATGATCACCTTGCGGATGCTATCGAGCGCCGTGTTGCACGAATTCTCGGTGCGCCACCAATCGAATATCTTACCTGCATTCAAGGTTCTGCGGACCGGTCGGGATGCCCGACAACGTACACGGGCAGGACGGCCTGACAGACGGCATTGCCGCGGGATTGGCCCAGTCGCACTCCGGCGACCGAATTCGTCGACCGGTCCGCCGGCGTCACAGCAGAAGCTTGCCGCCGACGAATGCCAACATCACCGCAATCCCATTGCGCACATGGACGCGATTGACATTGATGCTGAGGCGCGACCCGAGAATGATTCCCGGGATCGACCCAAGGAGGAGCGAGCCCAAGAGCGAGAAGTCGACATTGCCGAGACTCCAGTGCCCGAGCCCTGCCACCAGCGTCAGCGGAATGGCGTGGGCGATGTCCGTGCCGACGAGCTTTGCCGGTGTAAGCCGATAGGGATAAAGGTAGACGAGCATCACGACTCCGAGCGCCCCGGCTCCGACCGACGTCAGCGTGACAAGGAAGCCGAGAAGCGCGCCGGCAACCACGGTGAGCCCAGGCTGCGCATGCTTGAAGCCATCCGGCCTTGTCGTGCGCAGCCTCTGACCAAGCCGGTGCAGCGAGCGTTGGAACAACATCGCGATGCTGGTGAGCAGCAAAGCGATGCCCAGCGCCGGCAGCAGCAATGCGCCCATCTGCCTTTGCTCGGGAAAATAGTGGAGGAGCGTCAGCGTGACAATTGCCGCAGGCAGGCTTCCCAGGGCCAGCCGCCTCAGCACCAGCCAGTCGATCGATCCCCGCGCTCCGTGCACCCAGCCGCCGAAGCCCTTGGTGACTGCAGCGAAGAGCAGGTCGGTGCCGATGGCGGTCTGCGGGGCGACGCCGAACAGGAACACGAGCAGCGGGGTCATCAAGGCGCCCCCGCCAACGCCGGTGAATCCGACGACTACGCCGACCAGGAAACCGGCCAGGGGATTGAGCAAATCCATGGCGTGGCGCAGCTCAACCGGTGCGAAAATGTGCTTCGAAACTCGCTGCGAAACGATCCAATTCCGTCGCCGGCAACTGGTTGATCCCGGCCGCAAGGCTCCGGCCGCCACCGGTCGGGAAGGTGCGGCAGAACTCATCGGCCGCAACCGGATGTTGTGGCGGAACGCGCACGCTCACCGTGAAACCGCCCTGGGCTTTGGGCGAAACAATCGCAATGGCACAGTCGGGCTGGGCCCGCGTCAGCTCGTTCGCAAGCACGCCGATCGCCCGCCGCGCCCACGCCTCGTCCGGCAGCATGACCATCGTCGCTCCCGGCACCTTCCGCGCAGGCGTGAGCGCGCGCGCCCGTTGCATGTCCTCGTCGTAGCACGCGCCGAGTCGCACGAAAGCCGGCGAGTGGCGGACGAACTCCATGGGATCCACGAACGGCAACATCTGCCGCGCCAGATCCTCGGGATCGAAACAGAGATCGCTTACGGTATTCCCATAGGCGTTGTAGTTGAGGCAGATGCCAAGCCGCTCGAGCGTGGCGGCCGTCACCGTGTCGATGCCGGCGTCCTCGGCCATCGCAACGGCAAGGTCCTTCAGGTTGTCGCCGAAGGCTGCCACGATGGCCCACGAGCGATGACGGCCGGCGAGATGGCGGTCGACCAGAGTGCTCGTGCAGACGTCGGACGATTCCTCGATGTGTGCCTCGAGATTCCGGTGTTGCGGCCGCTCGCCCGCATAGTGGTGGTCGAAATAGCGAACGGTAGCGCCCGCGTCCAGCAAACGGTAGAGATCCTCGCGGTTGGCGTCGAGGGAGATGTCGAGGACCGTAACCTCGTCGCCGGTCGCCGCGTTCACGCGCCGGAGCAGCTGGATGTCGCGTTTGACGCCGGTGACGAGTGTTGCGTCACGCGGATCGACCAGGCGAAGCTGCTGTAGCGCGCAGAGGCCGTCGGCGTCGCCATTGAATGCGTAGAAGCGTGTCATTTAAAGGCCGAGGACGCCCATCCGGCGCAGCTGCGCAATGATCGCCTCCGCGGCATCCTCCGGCGCGCTGGCGACGGTATCGACGCGCACTTCAGCGTGTTCGGGCGGCTCGTAGGGCGAATCGATGCCGGTGAAGTTCTTGAGATTGCCGCTGCGCGCCTTCTTGTAGAGCCCCTTGGTGTCACGCTGCTCGGCCACCCCCAGCGGCGTGTCCACGAATATCTCGCAGAACTCGCCCGGTTCGACCCGCTCGCGGGCGAATCGCCGTTCGGCCCGGAACGGGGAAATGAAGGACACGAGGACGATGAGGCCCGCATCCACCATGAGCCTCGCCACTTCGGCGACGCGGCGGATGTTCTCGACCCGGTCGGCTTCGGTGAAGCCCAGGTCCTTGTTGAGTCCGTGCCGGACGTTGTCGCCGTCCAGCAGATAGGTGTGCCGGCCCAGCGCGTGGAGCTTCTTCTCGACGATGTTCGCGATGGTCGATTTGCCGGAGCCGGACAGCCCGGTGAACCACACCACGCACGGCCTGTGCCCTTTGAGCGCCCCATGCGCCTGCTTGTTGACCTCGATGGCCTGCCAGTGGATGTTCTGCGACCGGCGCAGCGCAAAGTGCAGGAGACCCGCGCCGATCGTGCCGTTGGTCATGCGGTCGATCAGGATGAAGCCGCCGGTGTCGCGGTTTTCCACGTAGGGATCGAAGGCGATCGGCTGATCGAGGTTCAAATTGCATACCGCGATCTCGTTCTGATGCAGCGTCTTCGCCGCGAGATGCTCGAGCGTGTTGACGTTGATCTTGTATTTCGGTCCGGCGATCGACGACTCCGACGGTCTTCGCTCCGATCTTCAGGAGATAGGGACGCCCCGGCAGCATCTCGTCCTCGTTCATCCAGATGACGGTCGCCTCGAACTGGTCGGCAATTTCGGGAGGCGAATCCGCAGCGACCAGCATGTCGCCGCGGCTGATGTCGATTTCGTCCTCGAGCGTGACGGTGATCGACTGGCCGGCGACTGCGCGATCCAGGTCACCGTCCTTCGCGACCACGCGCGCGACCGTGCTCTCCTTGCCGGAGGGAACGACGCGCACGCGATCTCCGGGACGCACGGCGCCGCCGACGATGCGTCCCGAAAAGCCGCGGAAATCGAGATTGGGCCGGTTGACCCATTGCACCGGCAGGCGAAACGGTGCGGTCTCGACCGCATCGGCGATTTCGACTGTCTCCAGAAAACCCATCAGCGTCGGGCCGCGGTACCACGGCGTGTTCTCGCTGGCCGCGGTCACGTTGTCGCCCTTCAGCGCCGACAGCGGGATGCAAACGACGTCGTGGAGCCCGATCTGCTTCGCGAATTCGCGGTACTCGCGCTCGATAGTGTCGAAGACGTCCTTCGAGTAGCCGACCATGTCGAGCTTGTTGATAGCCAACGCCACCTTGGAGATCCCCAGCAGCGAGACGAGGTAGCTGTGCCGGCGCGTCTGCGTCAGCACACCTTTGCGGGCATCGATCAGCAGCACCGCGACGTCGGCGGTCGAGGCCCCGGTGACCATGTTGCGCGTGTACTGCTCGTGGCCCGGCGTGTCGGCGACGATGAAATGGCGCTTGTCGGTCGAGAAGAAGCGGTAGGCGACGTCGATGGTGATGCCCTGCTGGCGTTCGGCGGTGAGACCATCGAGCAAAAGCGCGAAGTCGAGGTCGCCGCCCTGCGTGCCGAATTTCTTCGAATCGGCCTCCAGAGCGGCGAGTTGATCCTCATACAACATCTTCGACTCGTAGAGCAGGCGACCGATCAGCGTGCTCTTGCCGTCGTCGACGCTGCCGCAGGTGATGAACCGAAGCATGCCTTTGCGCTCGTGCGACTCCAGATATTGTTCGATGTCGCCGGCGATGGGATCGGGGACGTGCGCCATCAGAAATATCCCTCCAGTTTCTTCTTTTCCATCGACCCCGCGGAATCGTGGTCGATCACGCGGCCCTGTCGCTCGGAGGTCGTCGCGAGCAGCATTTCCCGGATGATGGCGGTCAGCGAGTCTGCGTTGCTCTCGACCGCTCCGGTCAGCGGGTAGCAGCCCAGCGTGCGAAAGCGCACCGTCTTCAGCATCGGCCGCTCGCCCGCGTCGAGCGGCATCCGCTCGTCATCGACCATGATCAGTGCGCCGTCGCGCATGACAACGGGCCGCTCCTTGGCAAAATAGAGGGGGACGATCGGGATGGACTCGCGATGGATGTATTGCCACACGTCGAGCTCGGTCCAGTTGGAAAGCGGAAAGACCCGGATGCTCTCACCTTTGTTCTTTCGGGCATTGTAGAGGCGCCACAGTTCAGGGCGCTGCATCTTCGGATCCCAGCGGTGTTGCGCCGAGCGGAAGGAGAAGATGCGCTCCTTGGCGCGGGATTTCTCCTCGTCGCGGCGCGCGCCGCCGAACGCCGCATCGAAGCCGTATTTATCGAGCGCCTGCTTCAGGCCCTGGGTTTTCCAGACGTCCGTGTGGACCGCGGAGCCATGCGTGAAGGGACTGATCCCCAGCGCGAGCGCTTCCGGGTTGACATGGACGATGAGGTCGAGGCCGAGTCGCTGTACCGTGGTTCCGCGAAACTCGATCATTTCGCGGAATTTCCACATCGTGTCCACGTGCAGCAACGGAAACGGCGGCTTGGAAGGATGGAACGCCTTCATGGCCAGATGCAGCATCACCGAGCTGTCCTTGCCGATCGAGTACAGCATCACCGGCTTCTCGGTCTCCGAGACCGCCTCCCGCATGATGTCGATGCTTTCGGCTTCCAGGCGCTGGAGGTGAGTCAAAGTCACAATTGAGTATCCTCGTGGGTCGCGGCCGGGCCGGGCGCCCCTGGTCGCTCGAGTTTCCGAGCGCCGCTTCAGGCAAAGGGCGCCATTTTCTCATAGCGAACCCGGGCAGACGTCGAAAAAGGGTTGGTACAGCCGCTTGCCCTTCGAACTGCGGAATGGTACACAACTTGCCGTCGCGGCCATCCGCTTCACGCGTTGCGTTGGCCGTTGGCCCGATCGCGTGGCGGATGTCCCCAACCCGGGTTTGAAGTTCATCGGACTTGCAATTGCGGCCGACGGCACCTTTGACTAGAGCAGAACCTCCCAGCGGATCAGGCCGGCGCAAGTCGCTGTGGATCGCGGCCGGCGCGTATTTGCTCTTCGTCGTCTACGGCAGTCTGGTGCCGCTGGACTTCTATCCACGTCCGCTGGATTCGGCGTGGCGGGATTTTCTGAAGACCAGTTATCTGACGCTTGGAGTCGGATCGCGCGCCGATTGGGTTGCCAACATTCTGCTTTACATTCCGCTTGCGTATCTGCTCTGCGCGGGAGTCCTGACGGGCGTCAGGTCAGCGATTGCGCGTCTGATCGCGGTCGCTGCGGTGTTTGTCGTTTGCGCTGCGGTGGCACTCGGCGTCGAATTCACGCAGCTGTTCTTCCCGCCCCGCACGGTTTCCCTGAACGATATCGTTGCGGAATTCATCGGCGCCACGCTCGGCATTGGCGTGTGGCTCGTCTGGGGCCGCAGGCTGGAGCGGCTCTGGGCGGACATGACGCGCGGCGGTTTGCCGGCGATCCGCGCCGCCGTGGTCGGGTACGTGGCGGCCTATCTGGCGTTCAGTTTCTTTCCGTACGATTTTCTCGTCTCGGCACAGGAGTTCGCGGAGAAATTCTCCGGGAACAACTACCGATTGCTCGTGACTTCTGCCACGTGCGACCGGTTGTCGTTGTGCGCCGCGAGGATCTTCGCCGAAACCGTCGCCGTGGTTCCGCTGGGCGTGCTGCTCGGGATGGCGTTGGGCAAGTCCGCAAGGCGAGTCTATGCGACCGCTGCGATTTGCGGCTTTGCGCTCGGTGTGACGATCGAGACGGCGCAGCTTTTCCTGGCGTCGGGCATATCGGAAGGGGTATCCCTGTTGACCCGCGCTGCCGGTTTGCCGCTCGGTGTTGCGCTGTCCCGGCATGTGCACCTGGACAACCTCGCCGTGCTGCGGCCCTACATCGTGCGCGCACTTTTGGCGGCTATCCCCCTTTACCTCGTTGTCCTCATATGGGCCAACGCGTGGTTCAGCGCGCACTGGCTCGGCGTCGGGCCGGCGCACGCCAAGCTTGATGGAGTGCATTGGCTGCCTTTCTATTATCACTACTTTTCGACGGAGACGCATGCACTGCGGAGCCTGCTCGCCGTGGCTGCGATGTACCTGCCCGTGGGCTTCGGCTACTGGATGTGGACGCTGCGTGCAACGCCCGCGGCCGCACACGGCAGCGCCCTGATTCCCGCCCTTATCGCGGCGTCGCTTGCAGCGATGATGGAAATGGGCAAGCTGTTCCTACCGGGAAAGCATCCCGATCCGACCGACGTGTTGATCGCGATGGCCGCCGCCACCGGCGCCTATCTGGTCGCGACGATGGTGTATCGATGGGCGGTGCAGCACGAGTCGGCGCTGGCGCCTCCTGCGCGATCCGATGTGCCGCAAGGAGGGTCTCTCCCCTCGACTGCCGCGAGCAATCCGGTGAGGGTGCTGGCGGCGATCCTGCTATTGGCCGGCGCCGGAATCGCGATTTGGCACTACCCGCTGGGCGGCGGTTGGCTGATGCTGGCGCTCGGGTTGTACGCGGTCGTGTTGTGGCGCCACCCGGGACTCTGCCTGCCGGCGGTCCTCGCGCTGCTGCCGTTGCTCGACCTTTCGCTGTGGAGCGGCTGGATCCTGCTGAGCGAATTCGACCTCCTGATGGCAGTGACGCTCGCGGTACGCCTGTCTCGCAGCGCCGGCCGATCAAGGACGTGCGCCATTGTCCGGTGGTGCCAGAGTCGCGATCGGTTTGGTCGCGGCATCGTTCTTCGCGAGCGCGGTGGTCGGGCTCTTTCCGCTGTCAGCCTTCGACTCCAATGCGGTCGGTACTTACTACACGAGCTTCAGCAGCCTTCGGCAGTTGAAGGGCTTCGCGTGGGCCCTGGCCTTGCTGCCGCTGCTCATGGAAGAGGCACGTAACGAGTTGCGCATGGAGCAGAGATGGATGGCTGGAATGCTTGCCGGCCTCTGCGGCGTGGTCGCGGCAATCCTCTCTCAGCGTATGGAATTTGCAGGGTTGGCCGATTTCGCGACCGTGTATCGTGTCGAAGGCACCTTTCCCGAGTTGCATACGGGCGGAGGCGATGTACACGCCTATCTGGTGATGGCCATTCCCTTCGTGGTGGCATGGATCGCGCTGAAACCGGCAATGCCTCGCGTGGTGCTCGGGACGCTGCTATTCGCGCTGGCAAGCTACGCGCTCGGGGTGACCTTTACCCGGGGTGGCTACATTGGCTATGTCGGCGCCATCGCCGTACTCGGCGTTGCCTTCGTCCTCCGCTGGTGGCGCCCGGGCGCCTGGAAGCCGCGCGGCATCGCCGTCGCGATCGTGCTAGCGCTCGTGGGTATCGCGATCCTGGTCCCTATCGTAACCGGGTCATTCATGGCTGCACGGCTCGCAGGAACGCAACGCGAAGCCGTGACGCGCACGGGACATTGGGCCCGAGCGCTGAAAATGATGGATCCCGGCGTTTCGACTGTGCTGTTGGGAATGGGGCTCGGCGCGTTTCCGAGAACCATGCTGTTCAAGGATCCGGACGCCGCGTCCGCCACCTTCAGCTACGCGCGCGAACGCGATAACGGATTCGTCCGCCTGGGTTCGGGCAGGCCGCTCTATCTCGATCAGCGGGTGGCCGTCGCGCCCGGAACGAGCTACACGCTCTCGCTCGATCTGCGTAGCGCTCAAGCGAACGCGAAGGCCGACGTCGCTCTCTGCGAAAAGAGCATCCAGTACTCGTTCCAGTGCAAATGGATGAGTTTCCCGATCAAGGCCGGATCGACGTGGGAGCACAACGAGGCTACGTTCGATACAGGGCACATCGGGGCAGGTCGCGGGCAATTGGGTCGGCCTGTGGCTCTCGGGCTCACCAATTTTCAGCGAGGGAGCATCGTCGAGGTCGACAATGTGCGGCTCCTCGATGCTGCTGGCCGCGATCTGATTGCGAACGGCGATTTTTCCCAGGGTGGGGCGCGATGGTTCTTTGCCGCCGATGATCATCTGCCGTGGCACATATTCAGTCTCTGGGTGCAAATTCTGTTTGAGCAGGGATGGATCGGCGTATTCGCCCTGGTCGTCGCGGTTGCGACGTCGCTCGCGCGGCTTGCGATGGGGATGTCGCGCGGCGATCTCTTTGCCGCGACGCTTCTTGCCGCGCTCGTCGGGTTCCTTCTCGTCGGCTTGACCGAAAGCCTGTTCGACGGACCGCGCGTAACCACGATGTTCTTTCTGCTGTTGTTCATGGGTTTGCTGCACCCTGTCCGACGCAAGAACGCGGTGACCGCGACCGATAACGCCGGGATTCACCGGGAGATGCTCGATGGAACGCAACATGCAGCGTTCGCCTATAATTCCATTCCCGCCACATAGGCAAACGCCCCAGATTCCATGCCCGTCGTTCTGCTCACCGGCGCCACGGGGTTCATCGGCTCGCATACCTGCGTCGAGGTGATTGCGGCAGGCTGGACGCCGATCATCATCGACAATCTCAGCAACAGCAAGGCTGCGGTGCTTGCCCGGATCGAGAAAATAACCGGGCGAATGCCGGCGTTCGTCAAAGCGGACATTCGCGATCGGGCGGCCCTCGACGGAATCTTCGCCGAGCACGCGATCGACGCGGTCGTTCATTTCGCAGGACTCAAGGCCGTCGGAGAGTCGATGGCGCAACCCCTTCGCTATTACGAAAACAATGTCGTCGGCACGATGGTGCTGCTCGATGCGATGAACCGGCATGGCGTGAAGCGGATTGTGTTCAGTTCGTCGGCGACTGTGTATGGGGTCACGGAACAGATGCCGTTGACCGAGGATTCGCCGGTCGGGGCCGTCAATCCGTACGGGCACAGCAAGGTCATGGTCGAACAGGTTCTGCGTGACATCGCGGTCGCCGACCCCGAGTGGCGAATAATGCTTCTGCGTTATTTCAATCCGGTTGGGGCGCACGAGAGCGGGCTGATCGGCGAGGATCCCGCGGGAATTCCCAACAATCTGATGCCCTCCGTGGCGCAGGTCGCCGCAGGGCGGCGGCCGCGGCTACGCATCTTTGGCAACGATTACCCGACAGTGGATGGAACCGGAGTTCGTGATTACATCCATGTTGTCGATTTGGCATTGGGGCACCTGGCAGCTCTGACCGGGTTGCTGGACGGGAGTGCCCCGCGCGAAATGATCGTCAACCTTGGTACCGGCCGCGGGCACTCGGTATTGGAGCTCGTGAAACGGTTCGAAGCCGTGAGCGGCCGAACTGTGCCTTATGACATTGTCGATCGCCGGCCGGGCGATATAGGCACCTGCTACGCCGATGCGACACGCGCGCGAGCGCTGCTGCGCTGGGAGGCGACTCGCGGGCTTGACCAGATGTGCGCCGACGCCTGGCGTTGGCAAACGGCCAATCCGACCGGATTCCGGGCATAGCTTCCTGCGCCCGAGTGGTACACGGCGTATGCACATCTGGTCACCGTCGGCGTCGTGTCACCGGCCGGCGGCTCGCGGCCAGGGCGATTCGGGCGAAAGCGATACTGTCGCGTGGGCTCCGGGCGCACAGTTGCCCCTGCCGGGCCGGCGGAGCCGGCAATGTTGACCGCGGTCGCGATAAATAATGCCAAAAAACATTGCATTAGCCATGCCGGGTGGCCTTGGGTTGACTTGGCACGGTTTGTGCAGTACCGGTCATGGTGTATCCAAGGGCATCTCGATAAGGAAAGGTCATGAATTCAGCGAACGCCAGTTTCTTGCGAGCTCTACGCTGCGCGAGTGGCGTACGGGGCCCGGACCAGGGAATCGAGCTCCGATACAGACCCCTGGTGGGGTAAATTCGTCGCGCGGCCCGATTGCACGCGCGCGCCGATTGCCGAACTTTCCGTTGACGCGGGCGCGAGCCTGCACCAATGCAGTCTATGACGCAAAGCAGGAAAAATGGTGCGCTACTTTGATCATTGGTTTGCTTCGAACACGCTAATGCAAATCCTGTTCGACGCAATCCTGCTGTTTCTTTCCGTTGTGGTGGCGGTGGCGTTCCTGCACCGCGGCGAGCTTGGGACGCTCCAAGCCGTCGTGCCGGACGCGTTGTTATTCGCGTTGACGATGGTCAGCCTCAACACGATTGTCGGCCTCTATCGACGTAATCCCGGGCGAACGAGCGCGCAAACCACGGCGCGAATCTCGCTTTCGCTCTTGCTGGCGGTACCTGTAGCCTGGGCAATCTTCACATACCTGCCACGCACCGAGGCATGGAACGAAACGTTGCGGCTGGCCGTGCCGGTGGCATTCGTGGCCTTTGTCGCGATCCGAGGAATTGCGGTGCACAGCGGAATGTCACCGCTGTTTGCACGTCGGACGCTGGTACTCGGAATCGGCGCCGAGGCCGCCGCCGTCGAGCAGTCGATCGCGCAGCTGGGTCAGGGGATCCGGCTCCTTGGCTTCTACCCGGCGAAAAAGAGCGAAACGCCTCACCAAGTCGTCCGCGAGCGCATTCTCACCGACGGCGTCGATCTCGTCGATGCAGTTCGCCGCTACAAGGTGGACGAAATCATCGTCGCAGTGCGCGAACGGCGTGGTGGGGTCCTGCCGCTGCGCGAGCTTCTCGATTGCAAACTGATGGGGGTGCGCGTGCTGGATTTGTCGAGTTACTACGAACGCGCCGTCGGTCAGCTTCGCCTCGATTCGTTGCACGCGAGCTGGCTGATCTTCGGCGAAGGCTTCCGGCAAGGGTTCATGCGCTCCTTCGTCAAGCGGCTGTTCGACGTGGGTGCATCTTCGCTGCTCTTGCTGCTGGCGGCGCCGGTCATGGTGGCGACCGCCGTGGGGATTGCGCTTGAGAGCGGGTTCCCGATCCTGTACCGGCAGGAGCGCGTCGGGCAGGGCGGTCGTCTCTTCAACGTGATCAAGTTTCGCAGCATGCGGAGCGACGCGGAGATCGACGGCACTCCGCGCTGGGCCACGAGGAACGACGATCGGGTGACTCGTCTGGGCCGGATCATCCGCAAGCTGCGCATCGATGAATTGCCGCAACTCATCAATGTGCTGCGCGGCGACATGAGCCTCGTCGGACCGCGGCCCGAGCGCCCGTACTTCGTCGATCAGCTTGGCCGCGAGATTCCCTATTACGCAGTGCGTCACAGCGTGAAACCCGGCGTGACGGGGTGGGCGCAAGTCCGCTATCACTACAGCGCGTCACTGGAGGACTCGGTTCAGAAGCTGCAATACGATCTGTATTACGTGAAGAACCACACGCTCTTTCTCGACATCGTCATACTGTTCGAAACCGTCGGCGTCGTGCTGACCGGGGCAGGTGCGCATTGACCTCACGGCAGTAACCGCCGGGCGCCTCGCCCCGCGGTGGATCGCCATCCGGACACTGGTGGCGCGGCCCGGTTCGGGCTGGTCGCCACATTCAGGCATTTAGGGCGACAATGTTGCCTTCTATACCGGCTCCGCTCTCATGAACCCGAACCTCACCACCGTGGCCGCCTGGAGCTATGGGCTCGCGGGCTTCGCCTACACCGCCTTGGCCGTCTATCTCGGCCTGGGTTGGCGCGGCGGGCAGCGCGGTCGTGCGCTGGCGGTCGCGGTTGGGCTTACGGCAGCTTGGGCGGGCGTCAACCTGCTGTTGACCGTGACGCAGGCTCCTTGGCTGTTCGTGTTTGGCAGCGTCGTCGATGTGCTGCGCATCGGCGCATGGTATGCATTCTTGCTGTTGCTGAACGAAAGCCCTCGGGACCGGTCCGCTACCGCTGCAACGCCGCGCACCACGTGGCTTGTCCCGGTAGCCGCCGCGCTCGTCTTGTTGGGCTTGTTTGCGCAGGTCTCGGTTGCATTGCGCCTGACCCCGTTCGGAGATCCCGGGCGCTTCGCGCTCTTCCAGGGCCTCGCGCTGAGCGTTTTCGGCCTCGTGCTGCTGGAACAACTGTTTCGCAGCCTGCCGGAGGATGCGCGTTGGAACCTCAAACCCCTGTGCCTGGGACTCGCCGGGGCGTTCATCTTCGACCTCTACCTTTTTGCCGACGCGCTGCTGTTCAACCGCGTCGATGCGGACGCGTGGAGCGTGCGCGGCTTCATATACGCGCTCGTATTCCCGCTGCTGGTCATGTCGACGATGCGCACCCGCAACTGGACGCTCCGGATCGCACTGTCGCGCCGCGTCGTATTTCACTCGACTGCGCTGATGGCGACCGGCGCTTATCTGCTGTTCATGGCGGCCGCGGGTTACTATGTCCGATATTTCGGCGGCACCTGGGGAGGCGCGCTGCAGGTGGCGCTGGTATTTACCGCGCTGCTGGCGCTTGGCGCGATGGCGGTTTCGGCGTCGATTCGCGCGAAGTTGCGCGTGATCGTCAGCAAGCACTTCTTCAGCTACCGCTACGACTATCGCGACGAGTGGCTGCGTTTCACCCATGCACTATCAGCGCGGGGCGGGCAGAGCGAGCTGGGGCAGGATGTAATCAAGGGGCTCGCCGACATGCTGGAAAGCCCGGCCGGAAGCCTCTGGCTGCTGGATGCGCCGGGCCGCCATTTCGTGCAGGCCGCACGTTGGAACATGCCCGCCGATGCCACGGCGGAGCCCGCCGACAGCGGGTTCGCGCGGTTTCTAAGCGATACTGGCTGGGTCGTGAACCTGGAGGAATACCGCTCGTCGCCCGAGCGTTACCGCGAACTCCGGATCCCGCCCTGGTTGTCGGAGGTGCCGAACGCCTGGCTGATCATTCCACTCACGAATGGGGCCGAATCGATCGGATTCGTGATTCTGGCGACGGCGCGCACCCGCGTCGACGTGAACTGGGAAGTGAACGATCTGCTCAAGACCGCAGCGCGCCAGGCGGCAACATTCCTCGGCCAGATGCAGGCGACCGAGGCGCTGCTCGAAGCGCGCAAGTTCGACGCCTTCAACCGCATGTCGGCCTTCGTCGTTCACGATCTCAAGAACATCGTCGCGCAGTTGTCGCTGATGCTCAAGAACGCCGAGCGGCACCGCGATAATCCGGAGTTTCAGAAAGATATGCTGATGACTGTCGAGCATTCCGTCGAGCGCATGAAGCAGTTGATGATGCAGTTGCGCGAAGGGACGACACCGGTGGATGCGCCGCATGGCGTTGACCTTGCCACCGTTATCGGCCGAATCCAGCGCGCAAAGGCGAATCAATGGCCAATCACCGAGTTGAAGGTCGAGGAAAGGGTTGCGGCCATAGGCCACGAGGACCGGCTCGAACGCGTAATTGGCCATCTCGTGCAGAACGCGATCGACGCCACTGACAAGGACGGCCGCGTGTGGATCAGGCTCGCGAAACAGGATGGATTGGCCCTGGTCGAGATCGGCGATACCGGCCAAGGCATGACGCCCGAATTCATGCGCGAGCGCCTGTTCAAGCCATTCCAGACGACAAAAGCGACCGGCATGGGGATCGGCGCTTACGAGAGCTTCCAATATGTGCAGGAGCTCGGAGGGCGCGTGCAGGTCGACAGCACGCCGAACGTTGGTACGCACGTGCGGTTGCTGCTCCCTCGGTCCGAGTCGGGCGCGGGCACCGCGCCGCCGGCAAGGAAGGAACTCGCATGAGCGAAAAGACGCGCCGCTGCTGATCGTCGAGGACGACCCGTCGCTGCAGAAGCAGATCTGCTGGGCGTCTTGATCAGTACGAGCCGCTGGCAGCTGCCGATCGCGACAGCGCGCTCGCGCAGCTGCGCCGCCACGCGCCGCCCGTCGTGACCATGGATCTCGGTCTGCCGCCGGATCCGGATTCCGTTACCGAGGGCTTCAAGCTGCTCGAGGAAGATGCTGGAGCTCGCACCGGATACCAAGGTGATCGTCCTCACCGGCCAGAACGACCGCGCCAATGCCGTGCGCGCGATCGGGCTTGGCGCTTACGATTTTTTCGCCAAGCCGTTCGAGCCGGAGCTGCTGGCGCTGACCATCGATCGTGCGTTGCGCCTGTACGACCTGCAGCAGGAAAACCGGCGCCTGCAGTCGATGCACCAGCCGAACGCCTTTGCCGGGCTCATCACGCGCGATCCGGCGCTGCTGCAGATCTGCCGCACGATCGAAAAGGTTGCCGGCACCGGAGCGACGGTCCTGCTTCTGGGCGAAAGCGGCACCGGCAAGGAGTTGCTCGCCCGCGCTCTGCACGACCTTTCACCCCGGCGTAGCGAGCGCTTCGTCGCGATCAACTGCGCCGCCATTCCCGAGACGCTGCTCGAAAGCGAGCTCTTCGGCTACGAGAAGGGCGCCTTCACGGGTGCTGCGAAGCAGACCATCGGCAAGATCGAGACGGCCAACCGCGGCACGCTGATGCTGGACGAGATCGGCGATTTGCCTCTGCCGCTCCAGTCCAAGCTATTGCGCTTTCTGCAGGAGCGCGTGATCGATCGCGTCGGCGGGCGCGAGGAGATCCCGATCGACGTGCGTGTCGTGTGCGCGACGCACCAGGATCTGAAATCGCTGATCAGGGAAGGCAGATTCCGGGAAGATCTCTACTACCGACTCGCGGAGATCGTCGTCGAGCATTCCATCCGCTGCGGGAACGACCCGGCGACGCGGCGCTGCTGGCGCACGCGTTCGTCCAGCGTTTTGCGGCGGAGCAGCGTCGCGGATCCATGTCGCTGCGGCCCGACGCGGTTGCGGCGATCGAATCGCAGCCATGGCCCGGCAACGTGCGTGAACTGGAAAACTGCATGCGACGCGCGGTTATCATGGCCGAAGGCAACAAGATCACTGCCGCCGACCTCGGATTCGAGGTGGCCGCAACGGATGATCATTCGGCGCTCAATTTGCGCCAGGTCCGCGACGAAGCGGAAAAGCGTGCCGTCATCACGGCGCTCGGCCGGGCGAACCGGAATGTTGTCAAGGCGGCGGAAATGCTTGGCGTGAGCCGCCCAACGCTCTACGACCTGATGCGCCGCTTCGCGTTGAAGTAAAACGCGGCAGACTGGCAGCAGAACGAAAGGGAAAAAGGCAATGGACCGACGCACTTGCATTTGTCGAAATGGGGCCGCGCTGTTGCTGGCAGCGGCGTTGATCGCCGGTTGTGCCGACAAGCCCGAGTCATTGGTGGCGTCGGCCAAGGAGATGCTGAGCAAGAACGATCGCGCTGGAGCCGTGATCCAGCTCAGAAACGCGCTGCAGAAGAACCCCGATCTGGCCGAGGCGCGGTTTCTTCTGGGCAAGTCGCTGCTCGAGACGGGCGATCTGGCGGGCGCGGAGAAGGAGCTGCGCAAGGCGGCCGAACTCGGGTATTCAGCCGACCAAGTCTCTCCGTTGCTCGCGCGCCTGCTCGTGCGGCGTGGGGAATACAAGAAGGCAATCGACGAGTTCGGCGGTGCCGCGGCCCTTGCCGCGATCAGTGCAGCGGCGCCGAGAGCCGAACTGCAGACCACGTTGGCGCAGGCCCATTTGTCCCTGGGCAACACAAGTTCCGCGCGAAATGCGCTCGCCGTCGCACTCGCTGCGAAGCCCGATCATCCGCCTGCGCTGGTGCTCGATGCACGCCTCAAGGCAGCCGACGGCGACGTACCGGGCGCGCTTGCGCTCGTGGAAACCACACTGGCCAAATCGCCGACTCTCTCCGATGGCTGGCAGCTCAAGGGCGACCTTCTGCTCTCGCAGAAGCAGGTCGAGCCCGCGCTTGCCGCGTATCGCAGTGCGCTCGAGACGAAACCCGACCAGGTGGTCGCGCACCACATGATCGTGACGCTGCTGCTGCAGACCGGCAAGATCGAAGAAGCGCGCAAGCAGTTCGAGGCAATGCAAAAGGTCTTGCCGAAAAATCCGCAAACCTCCTATCTGCAGGCCTTGATCGCGTACCAGGACAAGAACTATGCGGGCGCACGCGAGGCGATCCAGCAGCATCTCAAGGCGGCTCCCGGCAGCATGCTTGGCCTGCTGCTCGGCGCGCAAATCGACTACCAGCTCGGTTCCTACGGCCAGGCGGAGAGCGCACTGCAATTGGTGTTGCGCGAGGCACCGAAGCACCAATATGCGCGAAGGCTGCTGGTGCAATCGTATCTGCGCGAAGGCAAGCCGGCCAAGGCGCTCGACGCCGTGAAGGCGCTTCTGGACATTGCGCAGGATTCGGACACGCTGGCCTTGGCCGGTGAGGTGTACGTTCAGAACGGCAATACGGCCGAAGCCGCGCGGTACTTCGAAAAGGCTGCGGCGCTCGATCCCAAGGATCCCCGCAAGCGCACCGCGATGGCGCTCTCGCATCTGCAGAAGGGCGAGCAACGCGGGGTGGCCGAGCTGGAGGCGGTGGCGGCCGAAGACACCGGAATCCGGGCGGACCTGGCGCTCCTGGCGATGAACGTCCGGCAGAAGAAGTTCGACGCGGCGCTGGCCGCGGTCGCCTCGATCGAGAAGAAGCAGCCCGACAAACCGCTGGCGCACGACCTGCGCGGATCGGTTCTGCTCGCCAAACAAGACGTCGCCGGCGCGCGGCGCAGCTTCGAGCGCGCACTCGCAATCGATCCGTCCTACTACCCGGCGGCCGCGAACCTGGCGCGACTGGACCTGCTCGACAAGAAGCCGGAGGATGCGACGAAGCGCTTTGAGGCGATTCTGGCCAAGGATCCGAAGAACGTGCAGGCGCTCCTCGCGATCGCCAGCTTGCGCGCTCAGGGCGGAGGATCTCCGGACGACGTCGCTGCGTTGATTCACAAGGCCGTCGCGGCAAACCCTTCCGAGCTGTCGCCGCGGCTGGCCCTCGTCTCCTATTACCTCCGCGTGAACGAACCGAAGAAAGCGGTCGCGGCGGCGCAGGAGGCGCTCGCGGCGTTGCCGGACAGGCCCGAACTCCTGGATGCCGCCGGCCAGGCCTATAAGGTCGCCGGCGATTCCAGTCAGGCGATTACGATCTACAACAAGCTGGTTCAGCTGCGTCCTGAGTCGCCACTCCCGTACATGCGCCTTGCCGAGCTTCAAATTGCCGCCAAGGACAATAACGCCGCCATGGAAAACCTGCGCAAGGCTCTCGCGATCCAGCCCGATCTGGTGGACGCCCAGCGCGCCGTCATTGCGTTGGATGTTTCCAGCGGCCGCACCGACGAAGCGCTGGCGGCCGCGCGCGAAGTCCAAAAGCGGAGACCAAAGGAGTCGGTAGGCTACATCCTCGAGGGCAATATCCACGTGTCGAAGAAAGCCTGGAGCGAGGCCGCAACCGCGTATCGCGCCGGCCTCAGTCAGGCCGGGACTACCGATCTCGCGGTCTACCTGCATTCGGTGCTGCTCGCCGCCGGCAAAGGACCCGAGGCGGACAGCTTCGCCGCGACGTGGCTGAAAGAACACCCGAAAGATCGTGGCTTCCGCTTCAATCTGGCACAAAATGCGATCGGCAAGAAGGACTATGCGGCCGCGGCCAGACTGTACAAGGTGCTCATCGAGCTCGAGCCGGGCGATGCGCTGGCGCTCAACAATCTCGCGTGGGTCTCCGGCGAGCTCAAGGACCCGAAGGCGGTCGAGTACGCGGAGCGCGCCGACAAGCTCGCGCCAGGCAACCCTCAGATCCTCGATACGTTGGGGATCCTGCTGGTCGAAAAGGGAGATACCGCGCGTGGCGTGGACTTGCTGCGCAAAGCGGTTACGCTTGCGCCCAATGAATCGAATATCCGCTTCAATCTCGCGCGCGCACTGGTCACGGCCGGGCAAAAGGATGCGGCCAAGAAGGAGCTGGAGACTCTCGCCAAGCTGGGTGACAAGTTCGCCCAGCAGGCGGAGGTCGCGAAGCTGATCCAGACGCTCTAAGCACGCGAAAGAGCGCAAGACCCGCCCCAGGTGGGGACACGACGCGGCCGCGCCGGTGAACCGTTGTCGATCGGAAGGAAAGTCGAGATAATGACTACCGTTGCTGTCGTGGGCCTGGGGTACGTCGGGCTGCCGCTTGCCGTCGAATTCGGCAAGAAGCATCGGACGATCGGTTTCGACCTCTCGGAGGAGAAGATCGCGAGCTATCGCCGGCATGTCGATCCGACGGGTGAATTGTCGGCCGAGAATCTGCAAGCGGCGACCATGCTTTCGTTCGGAAGCGACGCGGCTGCGCTCTCGGAAGCGGACTTCATCATCGTTGCCGTGCCGACTCCGGTCGACGAAGCGCATCAGCCGGACTTTCGCCCGCTGCTCGGCGCGTCGCAAGCGGTGGGCAAGAACATGAAGCGCGGCGCGACCGTCGTCTACGAATCGACGGTCTATCCGGGCGCCACCGAAGAGATTTGCATCCCGGTGCTGGAACAGCATTCCGGGATGAAGTGGCTCGAGGACTTTCACGTCGGCTACTCCCCGGAGCGCATCAATCCCGGTGACAAGGACCGCACATTGACGAAGATCACCAAGGTCGTTTCGGGCGATACGCCCGGGACGCTGGAGCGCGTTGCGCAGATGTACGGCAGCGTGGTCACGGCGGGAGTGCACCGCGCCTCCAGCATCAAGGTGGCCGAGGCGGCGAAGGTGATCGAGAATACGCAGCGCGATCTCAACATCGCGCTGATGAACGAGCTTGCCATCATCTTCGATCGCCTCGGGATCAATACGATGGAAGTGCTGCGCGCCGCAGGTACGAAATGGAACTTTCTGCCGTTCCGTCCGGGCCTCGTCGGCGGGCATTGCATCGGCGTCGACCCCTATTACCTGACGCACAAGGCGGAGATGGTCGGCTACCATCCGGAGGTGATCCTGGCGGGACGGCGGATCAACGACGGGATGGGCAAATTCGTCGCCGAGCAGACCATCAAGCACCTGGTGCGCAATGGCTGGCAGGTGAAGGACGCGCCGGTGGTCGTGCTGGGCCTCACGTTCAAGGAGGACTGCGCCGATCTGCGCAATTCCCGCGTGATCGATGTGATCCGGGAGCTGCAATCCTATGGGGCCGAGGTGGTCGTCCACGATCCCGTCGCTGCGCCGCCCGAAGCGTTGCACGAGTACGGCGTGGAGCTCGTCCCGTGGGATCGATTGCCCAAGGCCGCGGCGATCGTGGCCGCCGTCGCGCATCGTGCGTTCAAGGCGCGACCCGCGGCGGATTACCTCGAGAGGCTGTTGCCGCATGCGGTCATTGCCGACGTGAAGAGTCAATTCAACGTCGCCGACTTCAGCGGCAATGGCGTCACCGTATGGCGGCTATGAGCCCGCCGGGCCGCCCCAAGGGCGAATACCGAAGCGCGAAGCGCGAAGGTGTTGTAGTGACCCCGCCGGGCCGCCCCAAGGGCGAATACCGAAGCGCGAAGCGCGAAGGTTCAGTGACCCCGCCGGGCCGCCAAGGGTGAAACCGGAGCGCGAAGCGCGAAGGTACTCCAGTGAGGCGCGACTACCGATGACGGCGATCGACATCGCGCGTCGGCGACTGGCGTCGCGGCCGCTCTCCTGGCTCGTGACCGGCAGCGCCGGATTCATAGGATCGCACCTCGTAGAGACGCTGCTCGAACTCGACCAGACGGTCGTCGGACTGGACAATTTCGCGACTGGCCACCGGCGCAACCTCGACGAGATACGGAGCGCGGTCACTGCCGAGCGCTGGGAGCCGCCATCGGTTCATCGAGGCGGATATCCGCGATGCCGACGCATGTCGGATTGCCTGCCGCGGCGCCGACGTCGTGCTGCATCAGGCTGCGCTGGGATCGGTTCCGCGCTCGATCGCCGACCCGATCGCGACCCATGAAGCCAACGTCGACGGATTTCTCAACATGCTCGTGGCTGCGCGCGATGCCGGCGTGCGGCCGATTCGTGTACGCCGCATCGAGCTCCACTTACGGCGATCACCCGGCATTGCCGAAGGTCGAGAATGCGATCGGCCGGCCGCTCTCGCCCTACGCCGTCACCAAGCTCGTCAACGAGCTCTACGCGGATGTATTCGCGCGCTGCTACGGCCTGCCGTCGATCGGCCTTCGCTACTTCAACATTTTCGGCGCGCGGCAGGATCCGGACGGGGCCTACGCCGCGGTCATCCCGCGCTGGGTCCGCGCGATGCTCGTGGGCGAGAAGGTCGTGATCAACGGCGACGGCGAGACGAGCCGCGATTTCTGCTACATTGACAATGCGGTGCAGGCGAACCTCCTTGCCGCTCTCACCGACGATCCGGACGCGATGAACCAGGTCTACAATGTCGCCGTCGACGAGCGCACGTCGTTGAACCGGCTGTTCCAGTTGCTCCGCGATGCGGTTGCATCGGAGCTGCCCGAGGTCGCGGGCGTGGCTCCGATCCATGGGGACTTCCGACCCGGCGATGTCCGGCATTCGCAAGCCGATATCGGCAAGGCACGACGGCTTTTGGGCTATGGGCCGACGCATCGCCTGAGCGATGGAATCCGGGCGGCGATCCCGTGGTACCTCGCGCACCAGGGCGCGAGTTCGCGTCCTGAGGGCCGCTTTGCGGGTGCGACATGAAGGTTGGTCGGCTGTCTCCCGACTCGCGTCGCCGGTGGCGGCTCGGCCTCATCGTCGTCGCGCTCTGGGGTGGCGTGGGAATCCAACCGGCGAGAGCCGAGATCGATGCGGACGCGGCGATCCGGGTCGCCTTGCTCGTCGCCGACGCGCGCGCCCACGAACATGGCGAGGGTGTGCCCCGTGATGTCCTGCGTGCCGCCGAGCTGTACTGCAAGGCAGCATATCTCGGAGATGCCGAGGCCCAGTTTTCGCTCGGCTGGATGTACGCCAACGGTCGTGGCATTCCGCGCGACAACCGGATGGCGTCGCTGTTCTTCGCGATGGCCGCCGAACAGGGCCACGAATACGCCAAAAAGATGCACGCCTTCGTCGGCCCTGCCGCCGCCGAGCTGCCCGAATGCATGCGCGACCCGCCTCCGCCGGTGGTCGCAGAGGCGGAATCGAACGTCGAAATCGTGGACGATTTCGTCGCGTCGACACCGGACCAGCAGAAGGCGGCCGAGCTCGTGCGCAAGCTCGCGCCCGAATACCAGATAAGCCCCACGCTGGCGCTCGCCATCATTCGCGCCGAGTCGAACTTCGATCCGAATGCGCGCTCGCCGAAGAACGCCCAGGGACTCATGCAGCTGATTCCCGAGACTTCCGCGCGATTCAACGTCAAGAAACCCTTCGACCCGGCGCAGAACGTCCGTGGCGGGCTCGCCTATCTGCGCTGGCTGCTCGCGTACTTCCGCGGCGACGTGATGCTGGTGGCCGCCGCCTACAACTCCGGCGAAGGCACTGTCGAGCGTTATCGGGGCGTTCCGCCGTATGCGGAAACTCGGACCTATGTGCAGCGTATCAAGCGCTACTTCCGGAGGGATCTCCATCCCTACGATGCGACCGTCACCGATCCCTCGCCCGCGTTGTCGAACATACGCGTCCTGACGGCGCGCTAGCATTCCCAGATGCGCTTTCGCCGATCTCGCGCCATTCCGTCGCTTGCGTTGGCCGCGACGGCGTTTCTCGTCCTGCTGTCGGCCGGGATTGCGTGCGTGCAGGCCGCCTTGCCCGAGGCGCTCGCGCGCGTCAAGCCCTCCGTCGTCGCCGTGGGGACCTTTCAGAAGCTGCGCAACCCCAGCTTCGTCTTTCGCGCCACCGGTTTCGCCGTCGACGATGGAACGCTGATCGCGACGAACGCGCATGTGGTTCCCGAAGCGCCGCAGACCGAGTCCGGCGAAACTTTGATGGTTCTGGTGCATGTGCCGGGCGCGACCGAGCCCCAGGCCGCGCGAAGCGAAGACGATCGCGATCAACCGGGAGCACGATCTCGCGCTGCTGCGCATCTCCGGCACGCCGCTGCCACCCGTGACGTTCGGCGATTCGGGGACGGTGCGCGATGGACAAAGCATCGCTTTCACCGGCTTCCCGATAGGCAATTCGCTCGGATTCTACCCGGTCACGCACGGCGGCATCATTGCGTCGCATTCGCCGATCGCACTTCCTGCGACGACGATGAAACAACTCGACCCGCGCGTCGTCCGCAGCCTGAAGGCCGGCCCCTTCGTCCTGTTCCAGCTCGACACCACGGCATACCCCGGTCACAGCGGCAGTCCGCTGTACGACGTGGAGACCGGCGACGTCATCGGCATAGTCAACATGGGATTCCTGAAGGGAACGAAGGACGCGGCGGTCGGCCAACCCTCCGGAATCAGCTTCGCGGTGCCGGCCCGCTTTCTGCAGCAGCTGCTCCGCGAATCGCGTTGACCGACGTCATCTCCTGTCTACGCGCTCCGCGCGGGACCTGTTCAGAGGTTGCCTAACCGCCGAAGAACAGGCGGCCGACGGCGGGATCGCCGAGCAGCTCGGCGCCGGTGCCCACCATCGCGATCTCCCCGGAGACGACGACGCAACCGATGTCGGCGAGCTCGAGCGCGCGTTTCGCGTTCCGTTCGACCATCAGGATCGACAGCCCCTCGCGGTCGCGCAGATCTCGCAGCATCTCGAAAATGCTGTCGATGAAGGCAGGCGTCGAGGCCGATGGAAGGCTCGTCGACCAGGAGCAGCCGCGGTCGCATGACGAGCGCGCGCGAGATTTCAAGCAGGCGGCGTTCGCCGGCTGAAAGGGCGCTTGCCGGTTCGTCGCGGCGAGTCGCGAGCGACGGATAGCGGTCAAAGACCCGTTCGGTTGCGTGCCGCGAATCGGCGCGCCGGCCCATCAAGTAGCCGCCAAGCCAAAGGTTTTGCTCGACCGTCATGTCGGTGAACACGGAGCTGTCGCGGAGTACGCAGGCGATGCCGGCGTCCCGCAGCTTGGCGTTTGGGCCGAGACGCGTCACGTTGCGCCCGCCAACCTCGATGCGGCCGCCGCAAATGTCGGTCAGGCCGAAGATCGAATGGAGGATCGTCGACTTGCCGGCGCCGCTGGGGCCGACCAGGCACAACAACTGCCCCGGTCCCAGCCGCAGGTCGATGCCGCGAAGGATTGCCTTCGATCCGTAGCCCGCGATCAGTCCGTCGACGCGGAGCACCGGGCTATCACCCGCAAGCGCATCGAGGCGCTGACGTATTTCTTCGCCGTGCTTTGTCCGCTGGGCGGAACCGCCCGTGCGCACGGGGGACCGAGCGTGAGCGTCATCGCGCGACGAGCGGATCCACGGTCGTTCACCGTGCCGGTGGGGATCGTGTAAATCCATCAACCTGCTCCAAGATACGCGTCAATGACGTGCCCATCATTGTCGGCGTCGGCGACGCGATACCTGATGAACCTCACCGGCTACGGCGCTCCTCAAGCAAGTCTCGCGCCAGATCGTGGCTCGTTGCTTGGCGCTCATTGAAGAATCGCGTCGGCTTCGACACATCGGTCGACCCGGGTTGAATTCCGGATTGCGAGATCCGGATGCGATGCATTACGTCGCCGGTTCTTCCCGGCGGCGTAATGCTTTCACACTGAGATGCCGCGCCAGAAGCAACGGTGGCATCCGGAGCCAGTGTGCGCGCACGTAAAGCGCTTGCCTGGCGAGCGGAGTGAGCGATCCGAGATCACTCGGGGCGCCGGGCCGCAACGCCCGGTCGTAGAGCGCATCCATCAGGCGCACACCCATTCTTGGCGGGCGCCCACGGTCGGTGTGTCGGCGCGTCTCTAGCGGTACGGGCGTGTCCAGAAAGCGCGACGCGTAACGCAACCCATAGTACAGCGGGCGAGCGAGATCGAGCTCACGAGCGCGGCGCGGCAGATCCTCCCAGAACCCAGGCACCTGCCCAAAGTGGCGCAAGAGGCTGTCGAGATCGGCGATATCGCGCAGCCCCTGGCTGAGATCGTCGTTGTGAAACAAATGGGTAGCGCTGTGCAACACCATGTCCGCCGGACACAGAACGCGCAACTGCTCATCGTTACGAATGGGCTGCGACGCCCTGAGCAATTTTGCCGAATCGGGCCTGAGGCGAGCAGTCACGGGCAGGATCGCATGGTGCACGTCGACCACCGTCCTTCGGATGTTGTGCCGAAGCGGCGGCAGCTCATGCATCCACTGCCGGTAATAGCGCTGGTCGTAGGCGTCATGATGGGTCGTCGACCAGCCATGCAGCATGAGCGCGGCCTCCACCTCGGCCAGCTTTGCGACGGGTACGAGTATGTCAACGTCCGAGAACACGCGGCCGCGCGCTGCGGGCAACTCTGCCATCAGATAGGCGGCCCCTTTGAGCAGCACGAGGTCCACGTCGACCGTGGCCAGCGCCTTGCGTAGGAACGCCGCTTCGCGCTGGACCGCTTCCGTCTGGGCATTCGCCATCACCAACGCGGCCTCCAGATGCGCCCGGGGGGCGGCTGGCACGCGAGGAAGCAGCCGAAGCTGCACGAGACTCTCGGCAATACGGGCAAGCAGGTTTGCTTGACGCGCCTGGTGAACCAGTTCCTCCCATTGCGGGAGGGTGTATACGAGAATTTCTTGCGGCGTCTGAAGCGCCGTAGTGAGTCTTGGCACAGGTGCCGCGATCATTCTCCAGTGGCCAGGTCGTTGAAGATCGCGGCAGCTTCCTCGAGATCACCGTAGGGGAATTCGTAGCATTTCGAACGGTCGATGAGCTCGGCCAGAATTTCGAATCCACGCCGGCCATGGGCGCTGTAATTGAACGCGTTGTCCGCCATTTGCATGAGCGCGCGCGCCTTGGATAGCGGGGATAGCCGGGCGGCGACGCCGGCAGCGTAGCGCGGGAGGACGATCCATCCTGGGCGTGCGGTCTCCATACCACGGCGCACGCTTTCGCTGGGTGCTCGCATGTGGGCCACCGATCCCTTTGTCGTGTCGTGGACCGTAGGGCCGATCGTCACGGTTGGCGCAAAGGCGCGGATGACGTCGATCGACGCGTTTTTGAGGCTGACCGGACGCGGCAGCGGCACGACGCTGCAGGAAGCGATGTCGATCAGCGACAACTCATCGGACAGGAGCCGCCAGCCACGATTGACGAGACCCGCACACAACGTGCTTTTTCCCGATCCGGGCGGGGCTGGAAGGATCAGCGCGCGGCCCGTCTTCTCGACGACGGCGGCATGGAAGATCATGTATTGGTTACAGTGCGCCGAAACGCACCAGTTGAGGCCCCATTCGAGCATCGGAAAGGCCTGGTCGAGGGGGAGCGGCGCAAACGGCCGATTGCCATCGACGAAAAATTGCGCCTGGGGCCGCAACCACCGGCGGAAGTTGCGTGGCCTGCCCACGCGAACGCGGAAGTCGGCGAAGCTCGCCTCGTCTTCGGTCGCGTAGTCCGCGTATTGAAGTGCGATCGCGCGGAGGATCCCAGGTAATCGCGAATGAATTCGGGCGACGACGGGACCGGTTCGCAGCCGGAGGCCGGGGCCGTTCAGCCGTTGTTCGAGTTCTCGGTTTGACAGGTCGGCGACGATCAAGACGCGTCCGGTTCCGCGAGGCCAAGCCGCGCAAAATCGGATAGTACCCCGGCCACCGCTGCGGACCAATCGGCGTCGTTGGCGTCGGTCGGGTCATCGGTCAGTCCGGCCGCGAGCGCCTCGACGGTCGCCCCTTCTTTTGCCGCAACGAGCCGCCGAAAGATCTCGCCGCCAAGCTCGCCAAGGAGGTGCGTACTGCCCGTCGCCTGATTGAACACGACCACTTCACAGTCCCAGTCGTGCCACGCAAGGATATCTGCAGACACGGCGCGCCAACGCACCTGCGGGCTTGGCACCATCGGGACTTCGACCAGGAGAAACGGGGTAATGCCGCGGTCTGCCGTCCAGACTAAGCGAGGAGCTCGATCATCGTTGACTTCAGGTAATCGATGACCTGGGCAGCGTTCCAAAGGGTTGGGCCCGGGATACCGAGGCCAAAACCTCCGTTGTTGTTGACCTGGGTCCACATGGCCTCGATTGTCGTTCTGGGCAGGATCAACTCCGGCACCAGTCCCTTGGCATTATTGAGGTAGGCGGCGACAATATAGCTCTGGAGGGTGTTTGTGTTGCCCAGAACGGCCAACAACGGTGGATTGCCGTCCAGGGCGGGCGTGAATATGTCACGGAATCTCGTGGCCCCTGCGCCCTCCCGAACAAGGGGCGGCGGCCAATAGTTGTGCTTCATCCAGTAGTGCGGGAGGCCCCCGGCGCACTGTGCCGTCAGGGCGGCGCTGGCGAACCCCGAAACGAAGCCAGAGGGTGTCCGGCATTCTATGGCCCAAACGGGCCTGCTCGCCAACGTCATCACTACCGGTGCGGCGGAAACACCCGCCTGCAGAAGTCGGCGACGGCCGCGGTTGCGCACGTCTCCGACCTGGGGGGGCTGACCGGCATTGCCAGGATCTTTGCGTGAATCAGTCATTCCAATTCCGATCCATTTTGGAAGCTTCGGTGCCTTCTCAGGCTCGATTCCATAATCCGCCAGGCGCTGGCTTGTCTCTGACTTGTATCTGACAGGTGTGACAAATCCTTCGGATCTTCGCTCGGGCCCCCGGGTCGGCGGAATTTACACAACAAATAGGTTGGGCCGGTATACGAACCCAAGTCTCCTAGCGTCTGCGCACGGGTTGATTACGATACTTTTCTTCAATTATCCCTGTGAAGCTCATGTTGGAACAAGCCTTTGCCCGATCCTTAAGGCTTGGCTGCATTCTGCGAGGCACGACATTTCGTGTCGGTGCGGTTTACAATTTCTGCGAAAGAGGGGGCCCAAGGCTATTTAAAGCAAGACTTGGACCATATTTTCCTCGGCGATATGGGGATGGCCATCCATCCTCGATTATAGCGCCGAAGGGGTCGAGACCGTCACGCGCACGACCGATCGGAGCACTCGGCACCCCCGTTGGTAGAATTCACGGTCTTGGCGTAGAAGCGGTTCAGCTCCCTGCCAAGCCTTGACTGCGACATCCGGCATGCTCGGACGCTCGCGCGCGGATTCGGGCACACGCGCTGCGCATGTGGATTCGTGGGGCGATCAGTCGGCGTCGCCGGCGCAAAGCCCAGGAGCGTGTCGGGAGCGGCGAAAGACCAAAAGAAAGGGGCGCCGCTAGCGGCGCCCCCTGGCGATCTACGGGTGATTCGATATTACGCCGCCCGCCTCCGGCGCAGCGCAAGGCCGATCAGTCCCGCACCGAGCAACGCGATCGTGGTCGGCTCCGGGATGACCTGCAGGCGCTCTTGCCCGTTGTTGCCAACCACGAATTCTCCCTGCCCGGTGACGCCGGTACATGGGCCTGCAGTATTGACCCCCGGAGCCGTCTGACCCGGCAGGCAGTTCGTGAACGTTAAGTCACCGCCAAACTGCCCGACGATTTCGGCCAAGACTGCTGCGCTTGGAGTGGTTATGGACGCATTGGTGGTCGTGAATCCGAACACTGAGCCGGTAAGCGTCGACAGATCTACACCGGCGCTGCTGAAAAAGTACCCCGGTGCGAGGAATGTCGAGCGCGCGGTAAGTGTCTCCGTGCCATTGGGTACCCCCGCCGCATCGATCGTGCCGCCGCACGTGTTTATGGTGGGAGCGGGGCAGAAGGTCGTAAACGATGCGATCAGCGTACCGTCGTTGGCGCCATAGATGGTGCCGGCCGGGCCGTCCGTGGTCCCGAATGCCGTGCCGGGGGGCACCATTTGCGACCAAACGTTGATCGCGCCGCCGGAATTGAACAGGATGGTCCCCCCGAAGGTTCCCGTGCCGCTAATATCCAACAGCGCCGAGGTCTGCCACGGTGGCATACTGGTAATGGGCGATCCGCCGTCGTGGCCGCTGATGTTGACCGCACCGCGCTCCTGGAAGGTAAACGCACCAGCGACCGGTGTCGTTGTATTCACGTAACTTGGCCCGACGATGTCGAGAAATTGGGTGATCTGCGTGCCTGCGGCAAAGCCCCCCACACCCGTCGGATTGAACACCCAGTTTGCTAGGAATTGGCCCGAAGCGCTCGAGGCAACCAGCGCGGACCCAAGTGCGGCCGCCAACAACACCTTTTTCATCGATTTCATTGTTGCTCCTCAGTTCGGGATGTCCCCGGGCGTATAAAAGCAAGACGTATGCCGGGGGCGGCAGGTTTCGATAATATCAATATAGTTCAATAACTTAAATATCATCCTGCAATCCTCAGCAGGCATCGCCCGGAGCCAAGTGTAAAAATCGGCGACGCCAATCCTGTGCCAAAAGCCCGTCAGACCACGTCGCCGGCTCCGTTCGGCTGACGAAGTCCAGTCGCTCGGCGGCAATACCCTGGAAACGTCCCGGCGGCCGGTCCTGACGACCATAACCGTCGCCGGATCGGATCCTGGCCGGTGCCGGGGACGTGGCGCAGCCAGGCGGATGTAAAGGCTGTCGACAACAGGCTGTCGACAACAGGGGCATTCATCGCGAATTTCGGGATTACCCCGTACAGGATTGTCATGGCACGGGTATGCGGCTCTTGCCCGGAGCGAGAATGCCGTTGGGGTCCATTGCGGCCTTGATCGACTGGAGCATTCTGGCATAGCCCTCCGGGTAACCGGTCGGCGCTTGAACGCCCGTTCGATAGGGCTGCAGCCCGGCCGCAAAGACCGCCTCCTGGAGCGCAGTGTGGAGCTCCTTCGCCCGCCGCGTCTCATCGGCATTGTCCTTGGAATAGAAGATGCAGAACAGCGAGATCAATGTTCTGCTGTTTTGCGCGAGCAACGCCACGTAGAAGTCGAAATCAAACTCGCGATAAAGCGCCCGGACACGGTCCAGCGTTCGCGCGACCTCGGCTCCGTGCATCGGTACCGCCGGTGCAAACCATATGGCACCGACGTTGTCGCGATCTGGGTGCGCCTCGGCCGGCTTGCTCATGCTCGACTTGAAGTAGACGTGGCGCACGAAATGCTCGGTGGGCTGTCCCCGCGCGACCTCGTGCACATGGCGCGCCACCGGGATCAGCTCCAGGGGCTTCCCGGTCAGCTGCCGAAAGAACCATTCCCCACCTCGGCGCAGCCTCTCCGACGGCAGGCTGCGCACCGCGCGCTCGATCAGGGTTGCCGCAAGCAGCGAACGATCGGTGATGAAGGTCAGCCGGCCCATGCCCCCGAGCCGCCGCCGCAGCCCACGCTGGACATTTTTCACCCACTCGTGGGTACCGTGAATGCCGCCTCCGAAGCTCCAGCTCGGAACGCCGTACCGGCGCCGTTGCTCGAGCAGAACGGCTTCGGGAAGACGCGACACCCGCTCGGCCATTCCGGGCGGATATTGCGAAAGGACCGCAAGCGCGCAGATGTCGTTGACCAAGTGGACGCCGGCGGCAAGCAATCCCGCGAGGGTGAGCTCGCGCACCGCATCGACCAGGCGCGGGAAGTCCTCGTCCCGGGCGAGATCGAAAGTGAAGGCGCAATACGATTCGGGCGCCGGGGACAGCCAGATCCCCGCCTTGACCACGATGCCGAAGTTCGACTGGCTGAACAGGCCCTCGAGGTAGGGCCCGACGCCCCACTTGTGCGTGTTCCACGTCGGACACCGGCCAAACGCACCGCCGCCCGTTCGAATGATCGAACCGTCGGCGAGCACGACCTCCAGCCCGCAAAGCGTGCCGAAGTGATCTGCGTAATGCGTCACGCCCATGCCTCGTTCCAACGCGTTGCCCAGCACGCTACCCTCCGGAGGCCCGTCGGTGCAGTCGCACCAGAGTCGCGAGCCGCTCTGGACCAGGTGCTGCTTCAACTGACGGTAGCTCACACCGGGCTCGATCACCGCGTAGGCGAGGTCTTCGTTGACCTCGAGGACGCGATTCAAGCGCTCGAGGCGTAACAAGACGGTATTTTCAACGGCGGGTGTCGCGGACCCGTATCCCCAGTTCCGACCCTTGCTGACCGGCCAGACGGGGACCCGAAATTCGTTCGCAAGGCGCACGACGGTTGCGACTTCTTCGACCGAGGTCGGAAACACGACGGCGCCGGGCTGCTTCGGATCGGGAATGGTCGCCCGACCTGCGATAGCGAGTGCCTCCGGATCATCGACGACCTCGATCGTCGTTCGCGTGCGAATGGCGCTTACTAATGCCCGCACGCGGGCCGGGTCCACGATTTCGGCGGTGGGGCGAGAGGCTTGCTCGTTCATCGATGGAGCCTTTGAAGTCCCATCAGTTGCATGTTGTCACCACAGAGGTGTCGACGCACGTCGGAAAGCCGCGGGATTCCCCGTCCGAAAATGGAAGATGACATATCATAAGTGGTTATGGGCGAGAGATGCCGTTGACATATGGTCCATCGGTGCAAGCAATGTCTTCTGCCCGCCTCGGTGCCTGGGGCTGATCTCGATCACGCCGGCGTTTGCGCGCCCTGCAGATCGTATGTTCCGGGCGCCGACCATGCCAGCGAGACACAACGGACACAGCGCAAGGCGGATCTGGACGCGGCGCTGCGGGATTGCCGGGGCAAAGGGCGTTATGACGCACTGGTGTGCTTAAGCGGCGGCAAGGACAGTCTTTATCTGCTGCACCGCGCGAAGGTCGATTATGGGCTCAACGTCCTGGCCTTCACGACCGATGCCAACATTCCCGATGTGGCCTGGTCCAATATCCGCCGACAGTCGAGAAGCTCGGTGTCGATCATCTCGTTTACCGGCCGCCGGAAGTCCTTCTATCGCGAAGCTCTTCCGGTACTGTTGCGCAACCAGGAGGAGCGGGGCGCCGTCTACACGGTTTCCTACGTGTACGCGCCGTTATTCGAGGGGACGCGTTGGCGGTTGCCACCGAGCGGGGGATTCCGCTCGTGCTCGCCGGCTACTCGCCCGGCCAGCCGGAGCCCGAACGCATGGAGTACGAGTTCTGGCCTGGAACTCATCTCGCAGACCGATTGGACGCCTCCTGCGTCTGCGGGATTCGGGCGCTTTCGACGACGCCGACTTTGCGCGCTTCTGGAACCCGCACCGCTGACCCGCGGCACGCGGTTTCCCCGCTATCTCGCGCCGTTCCATGCTTGGGACTACGACCAGAACGCGGTCATGAAAGCCGTTGCGCGAGCTCGGCCTCGTGTCGCGACGGGCGCACGCGAGCCCTATCGTGAGCAACTATCCGGTCGAACTGGCTGCTCATGTATTCGGACCTGCGCCACTTTGGCTACAACCCCTACGTTCCCGAGTTCTCGGCGCTGATCCGGGAGGGCAAGGCGAGCCTGCGGCTACTGGAGGATCGTGGCGCCCGTCGTCGACTTCATGATTCGCCGCAAGGTGCTGCTGGGGAGGGAGGTTGCGCGGCAGTTGAAATGGCTCGAGCTCGAGGACGCGATCTGCGCATCACGCGTCCACGCGGTGCCTACGATCCGCCGCTTGCCCGATAGCCGCCGTGGCGTCGCGCGATGGGCTGCGAGGTCGAAATGGGCATCGCGTGACAGCGTCGACGCTGCCGTCGCTCCTCGCGGAGCGAGCCCGAGCGACTCCGGGAACGGCGGCGATTCGGCCGCTGGATTCGGGACGTGCCGGTTCGGCCGTGACGTGGGCCGAATTTGCGGCGGCGGCCGGTGCCGTCGCCTGTGCGCTTCACCGCCGCGGGGTTCGGCGTGGCGATCGCATCGGCATCCTCGCGCGCACTTGCGTCGAGTGGGAATACGCGCAGATGGGTGCGCTGCGACTGGGCGCCGTCGTCGTCGGCATCGACCCGAATTATGCCGATGACACGCTGCGTCGCGTGTTTGAAGCGCTGCGGCTGGCGGTAGTCGTCGTCGCAGATTCGGCGATGCGCGCCCGGGTACCTTCTGACGTGTTGACGTCGGCGAAGTTTGTCGTGACCTTCGCTGGCGCCGTGCCTGGCGATGCACGGACCCTGTCGATCGACGACGCGCTCGCCGCCGAATCGGGGCCGCTCTCGACGCTCCCCGCCCCGGAGGGCACGGACCTCGCGATCGTCGTCTTTTCGTCGGGAACTACAGGACTACCCAGGCCAATCGCCTATACGCACTGAGCAGGTCCTCCATGCCGTCGAGGAAATCGTGGCGGCATTTCCTGACGTCGACGCAGGAAGCTCGTTGCTGTGCTGGCTTCCCCTGGCAAATCTCTTCCAGCGCATTCTCAATTTCCTGCATCGCGCGGGGCGTGACCGTCTTTGTCCTCGGCGATCCACGCAAGGTCATGGACGTCCTTCCCGCCGCGGCGCCTCGACTGCTGATCGGAGTTCCGCGCTTCTACGAGCGCGTGCAGCAGGGGATCCTGCAGCGAGTGAGCTCGCTTGGCGGAATGCGCGGTGCGCTGGCGCGCTGGGGCCTTGGCCTCCTGCGCCGCAAGACCGACGCCACACTGACGCGGACGGACCGCATGCTTGCGCCCATTGCGGAGTGGCTGGTGTTTCCCTCGCTGCGCAACGTGTTCGGTCCTCGCCTCAAATATCTTGTCAGCGGCTCGGCGCCAATGGGAGACTCTTTGCTGCGTTGGTACGACGCGCTTGGCTTGCCGGTTTACGAAGCGTACGGCGTGAGCGAGAACGTCGTCCCGATCGCGCTGAACCGGCCGGGCAGCCGCCGCGTCGGCAGCGTCGGCAAGCCCTCGGCCTGAACGAAGTGCGCGTCGGCGCCGACGGCGAAATTCTGGTTCGCGGGCCCGGCGTCTTCGCCGGCTACCTGGACCAACCGGAGGGCGACGTGCGGGCTGCGCCGGACGGCTTCTGGCCGACTGGAGATTTGGGTGCTTTCGATGCGGACGGATATCTTTCGATCACGGGACGCAAGGCGGACGTGTTCAAATCGCCGAGCGGTCGCTGGATCGCTCCGGCGCGCATCGAAGGGCTGCTGCGCGGCATTCCCGGAATCGACGAGGCGGTCGTCGTCGGCGCGGGCCGGCCCGCGGTGATCGCGATCGTAAGCGTGAATCCCCGAGCACTTGGCGCGGCAGCCGGCACCGCGACCACTACCGGTGACGCCGCTGATCTGAATCCGCTTGGCGAGCGCGGTCTGCGTTTCGTTCGTGATGCCGTCAGCGCCGTAGCCGCCACGCTGCCAACGGAAGAACGACCGCAGGCATTGCTTGTCAGCGTGCGGGCGTTCTCCATACCCGGCGGCGAGCTGACCAGCAATCTCAAGCTGCGACGCCATGCCGTCGAGCAGAAGCAGCGCGCTGCGATCGACGATGCCTATGCCCGATTGCGGACTGCGCGGAATACCGCTGCGCCGGAGGGCCTCGCGTTCCCCCTGGTTCTCCCGTGCCCTTGAAAGACTATTTCATCACGGGCGGCACGGGGGTGCTCGGCAATGAAATCGCCGCCCGCCTGCTGGCACAGGGCGACTGCCACGTGCGCCTTCTCGTGCGGGCCGACAGCGACGCAAAGGCGGCGCAGCGTGTGCACGACCTCGTCGCTTATTGGCGGATGGATCCCGCCGCCATCGAAGGGCGGCTCGATGTGCTGCGCGGCGATGCGACGCTGCCGCGATTCGGCCTCGCGGAATCCGACTACGCCGGGATGTCACGTGCGATCACCCATGTCGTGCATTGCGCAGCATTGGTCCGCATGAATCTGCCGCTCCCGGAGGCGCGGCAATCGGCGGTCGGCGCGGCACGCAACGTGCTTGCGCTGGCCGACGCCGCCCGGGCAGCGGGCGCGCTCGAGAAAGTAGAGTTTGTGAGCACGGTCGGCGTCGGCGGCCGACGCGACGATGCGCTCGAGGAACGCTGGATCACCGAACCGCGCTCGTTTCACAATTCCTATGAGCAGGCAAAGGCCGAGGCGGAGGAGCTCGTCGCGCATGCATGCGAGCGGGGTCTGCCTTTGACCGTTCACCGTCCGAGCATGGTCGTCGGCGATTCGACGACGGGGCGGATCATCCGCTTTCAGATTTTCTACCACATCGTCGAGTTTCTTTCCGGGCGGCGAACGCGTGGCCTGTTTCCGTCGTTTGGCGCCGCGCGCCTCGATCTGATTCCGGTCGACGTCGTCGCACGCACCGTATGCTGGTCGAGCCGGACGAAGCAAACGACGGGACGGGTTCTTCACCTGTGCTCCGGCCCTCGGGACGCCATCTCGCTGGTCGACCTTCGTGACCGGATTGGGGCGAAGCTGCGCGCAATCGGCGCGGCGCCGGCGCGGCCGATTACGATACCGATGCCGCTGCTGCGCGCCGCGCTGCCCGTCGTGCGGATGCTGGTGCCCGAACGGCAGAAGCGCGCGCTCGACACCCTCCCTGTGTTTCTCGACTACCTCGCGGGGCGGCAGGCATTCGCCAACGAAGCGACGGTGAGCCTCCTTGGCGTCGCGGGCATTTCGATTCCGCCGCCGCGGGCCTACCTCGCGCCAGTGCTCGACCATTATTTTGCGAATCGTCGGGAGGGGGCATGAACCGGGGGGCGGCGTTCCCCCGATGGCTGGCGCCGCCCCCCGCGGTCCGCATGGATCTCGTTCTTGCAGTGCGGAACATCACCCGGCAGCGACGCCGGAGCGCGCTCGCGCTCGTCGCCGTGGCGTTCGGCGTTGCGGCGAACGTGCTCGCCGCCGGCTTCATCGAATGGACATTGCGGGGAATGCGGGAGGAAACGATCCGCTCGCAGACGGGGCACCTGCAGGTCGCCATGAAGGGTTTTTTCGAAGCCGGCGCTTCGGCACCACGCGCATACCTGATTGCGGGGCGTGCAGCCGACGATTCGGCGCTGCGTCGATTTCCCGGAGTCGTGGAAGTGGCGCCGCGCGTCGCCTTCACCGGGCTCGTGAGCCAGGGCGACGCGACGCTCTCCTTTCTCGGCGAGGGCATGGATCCCGCACGAGAGAGGGAGCTCGGCCGATCCGTGCAAATCGTCGACGGACGCACGCTCGATGCGGAAGATCCGCGCGGCGTGATCCTCGGTCAGGGGCTCGCGACCAACCTCGGCGCCAAAGTGGGCGATACCGTTGTCCTGTTGTCGACGACGGTGTCCGGGAACATGAGCGGCGCCGACGCTTCGGTACGCGGGATCTTTTCCACGGTGAGCAAGAGCTATGACGACCATGCGCTGCGCGCGCCCATCGGATTCGCTCAGCAGTTGCTGAAGGTCAACGGCTTCCAAAAGTGGCTCGTCCTGCTCGAGGACACCGACGCGACAGCCGCGGCGAGCGCCAGCATGGGCGCAGCGCTCGCCCCGCGCGGTTTCGAGGTGGTTCCCTGGTACGAGTTTGCCGATTTCTACGTCAAGACGGAAACGCTGTTTCGAAAGCAGGTGAGCGTGGTCGAGACCATCATCGCGCTGATCATCATTTTGAGCATCTCGAACACGCTGGCGATGGCCGTGATGGAGCGCACGTCCGAGATCGGGACTTCACTTGCACTGGGCCTGACCCGCGGCCGGATAGTGCAGCGCTTTGTCATCGAGGGTGTGTTCCTTGGTTTCGTCGGTGGAGTGCTCGGCGCGCTCATCGGCACGGCGTGCGCGGCGATAATTTCGGCCATAGGGATTCCGATGCCGCCGCCGCCGGGAATGGCCCGGGGCTACACCGCCGAGATCGCCGTTAGCGTGACGCTTTTCCTGAGTGTGATCGGGCTCGCCCTGGCGACTTCCTTCGTCGCCAGTCTGTACCCGGCGTGGAAGGCATCGCGCCTGCCGATCGTCGATGCGCTCAGGCACAGCCGATGAGCCATCCCCTGCTCGAGCAGTCGTCGCAATGGACTGTCGTATTGCGCCTCGCCCTACGCAATGTCCTGCGCCAGAAGACGCGGACTTCGCTGACGGTCTCTGCGGTGGCCCTTGGCGTAATCGGCCTGATCCTTACCGGAGGATTCATCCGCGACACGTTCTTGCAGCTCGGAGAAGCGATTGTCAGATCGCAGAACGGCCACTTGCAGATCGCGCGCACCGGGTTTTTCACCTACGGATCGCGCTCGCCGGAACGCTTTCTGATCGAAGATCCGGGCCGGGTTGCCGAGCAGGTTCGGTTGCAGCCTGAGGTCGCACAAGCCATGGCGCGCCTCCATTTCTCGGGGCTGCTCGGCAACGGGCGCACAAGTCTCCCGGTGATTTGCGAAGGGGTAGAGCCGGATAAGGAAGCACGACTCAGCACCCACCTGGCCATGAAGACGGGGCGGAACCTGGCTGCCGGCGATCGCCACACGCTCATTGCCGGGGAAGGCGTCGCAAGGACGCTCGGGCTGAAGCCCGGTGACACGGTCGTGCTCGTGGCGAGCACGACCGAGGGCACGATGAATTCCGTCGACTTCGAGCTTGTCGGCGTCTTCCAGAGCTTCTCGAAGGAATACGATGCGCGCGCGGTAAAGATCCCATTGGCGGCTGCGCAGGAGCTCTTCGGAAGCCGTGGCGCGAATCTGCTGGTCGTCGAGCTTTCCGCAACCCGTGACACCGTACAGGTCGCCGAAGCCCTGCGGGCGCCGCTCGCCGCTCTGGGGCTCGAACTGCGGAACCTGGCACGAGCTCAGCGACTTCTACGACAAGACCGTGCGCTTCTACGACAGGCAGTTCGGCGTGCTGCGCCTGATCGTTTTGTTCATGGTTCTGCTGACCGTGGTGAATTCGGTGAACATGAGCCTTTTCGAGCGTGTCGCGGAGTTTGGCACCATGCGGGCTCTCGGCGATCGCGGCAGCAGGATCTTTGCCCTAGTGGTCGTGGAGGGACTTGTTTTCGGCGTACTGGGGGCGGTCCTGGGCGTCGGGCTGGGCGTCGCCCTGGCCCTCGTCCTTTCCGCCGTGGGCATCCCGATGCCGCCGCCGCCGAACTCCAACCTCGGCTACGTCGCCCAGATCCGGCTGGTGCCCTCGGTGATCGTCGAAGCCGCGATCGTCGGAGTCGTCGCGACAACGCTCGCCGAGCCGTATTGCCCGCTTTACGCGTATCGCGCATTCCCGTGGTCGAAGCGCTGCGCACCGGCTATTAGGGAACCCTCAACCCTCAAAGCCCCTGCATCAGGCTCGTCACTTCGGCCTGGGCGGGGAATTTCCCACCGAGCTTGGCAAGCTCCTCGAGTTCTTTCTTCGCGGCAGCCTTGTCGTTGGCTTTGATCAAGCCCTTGGCGAGGCTTAGCTGCATGAGAGGCACGTTCGGGGCGAGGCCCGAAGCCCTGCGCAACAGGTCGACGCCGCGCGCCGTTTCGCCGTTATCGATCAGCAACGTGCCGAGCGTATTCATGATTAGCGGCTGGTTCGGTGCGAGCTGGTTCGCCTTCTCCGCATATTCGAGCGCCTTCGGATCCTTGGTCTGCGCTGCCGTCCAGGCCAGGTTGTTGAGGACGCCGACGTCGTTCGGATCGAGCTCGAGCAACGCCCGGTAGTGCCGCTGGGCCGCGGCATAGTCCTTTCGCGCCAGCGCCTTCTCGGATACGTAGAAGCGGAATACTTTGTCCTTTGGGTAATCCTTGACCCAAACGGCCGCAAACTTTTCCGCTTCGGCCACGTTACCGCTTGCCGCCAGCGCGCCGTACAGTCGCGCCGCGAGATCCGTATTCGGGATCTGCTTCAAGCCGGCGCGATAGGCAGCCACGGCTTTCGGCCAAGCCTGTTTCACGACGTGGACATCGCCCTCCAGGAGGTAGCCGATCGCCTCCTTGGGCCGCTGCTTCTGGACTTCGCGTGCGATCGCGAGCGCCTCTTGCACGCGATCGGCGGCAAGATCGAGGGTCATGATTCCGCGCTGCGCATCAACCGAGTCCGGCTGAATCGCGAGCGCCTTGCGCAGGCTCTGCAGCGCGCCATTGGTATCCTTGGCCGCCATCTGCGCTTCGGCCATCTGTAGCCAAGGCAACGGCGACGAGGGCTGCAGCCGCGCCCACTTGCCGTAGGTGGCGATGGCCTGGTTGGGGTCGCCGGCGGCCAGTTGTGCCTTGGCGAGCGCCTCCAGAATTTCGGGGCGGTCCGGTATTGCCGCTTGTGCGTCGTGGCCGGCGGCAACGGCCTTCTTCATTTCCTTGCTCCGAAGATAGTAGGCGATCAGCTCGAGGCGCGGCGTCGCGTCGGTGGGATTCGCGTCGATTGCCTTGCCGATCAGGCCCACGACCTCGTCGCTGGAACCCCCCGCCCGCGCACGCATCACGGCGAGCGCCAACAATGCCTGTGTCTGTTTGGGGTCCTTCGCCAACACGGCCTCCATCCGCTTTTTCGCATCCTCGGGCTTCTTGTCGGCCAGATCCAATCGGGAGAGGCGTTCGGCGGCCGGGAAATACGCAGGATTGATCGCCAGCGCACGCTCGAGGCTCTTGCGCGCACCTGCAATGTCCTTGGTTTCTATTTGCACTTCGCCGCGCAACGCGTACGGAACCGGGCTATCCGGCTGCTTCTTCTGAAGCGCGTCGATCGCCGTCAGCGCTTTTGCGTACTCGCGCTGCTGCATGTAAACCGCGATCAACGCAATATCGGCGCGTGGGCTCGAGTCTTCGCGAACGCTTTGTTCGAGCTCCCGCACCCCCTGGTTGGTGTCACCGAGGGCGATGTGCACCAGGGCAATGCCCGTTTTCTTGGCACTGTTCTTCGGATCGAGGGCCGCCGCTTGCTCGAAGTAGCGCGCCGCCTCGATGGTATTGCCGTTTTGCATATAGACATCACCGGCAACCCCCAGCATGGTCGGGTCGTTGCCGAACTTGCCCAACACCGGCTTGAGCGCCTCCAGCGCTTTGCCCGGCTGTCCGACACGTAGATACGTATCCACAAGCAACCGGCGAGCAAGCGGCTGGCCCGGCGCCGCGCTCAGGACCTTGACCAGGTTCGCTTCGGCCTGCGTGTAGGACTTGAGCTCGAAGTCGATGGCGCCGGCCAACAGCAGCCCGTTCACATATCCGGGTGCCACCGCCAGCAGTTGCTGAATGGACTCCCGCGCGGCAACAAAGTCCTTTTGCCTGAATGCGAGTTGCGCCTGCCAGTAGAGCGTTTGGGGGCTCTTCGGCGCGAGCTTTCTCATCACCTGGAGCTGCTTCGCCGCATCCTCGAGCTTGCCCTGATCGGCGAGCACCGACGCGATCGCCGCATGCGCCGGCAAATGGTCTTCCTTGGCGTCAACTGCTTTGCGATACGATGCCAGCGCATCGTCCCGCATTCCTTGAGCCAGCTGGACGTGGCCCTGGAATTCCCAGCCTTCGGCAAATTTGGGGGACTTTGCCAGCGCTGATCCGAGAAGAATGAGCGCACCAGGCAGATCGCCATTGCGGGCGGTGAGCTGGGCTTGGCCAAGCAATGCGGGCGGATAGTCGGGCTTGTTGGCGAGCGCCGCCGCGAATGCTGCACTGGCGGCGTCGAAATTGCCCAACGCAAGTTGCGCCTTACCCAGCGTCGTGAGCAACTGTGCTCGGGCCTCGGGCGTCGTCACCACGGGCTTGTTCGATTTGTCAGCTTCCGTGCTGGCCACCCCCATTTGCTGCATCGCCGCGGCGAGCGGCGCAGGCAAATCCGCGGCGGGGGCCTCCGGCGCCTTCACCTCAATGTTGCCGAATTCGTCGATTAGCTTTTTGAGCTCACCCGAACGCAGCATCGCCTCCGCGAGCGGGGGGATCACGTCGTTGGGCGGGTACTTCAATTCGAGGGCTCTTCGCAGTTCCTTCTGCGCGCCGGCAAATTGGCCGGTCTCGAGCTCGGCTTTCCCCAGGAGGAAGCGGGCTTCCGCGAGGTCCGGGTTCGTCTGCAACGCGTTTCTGAGCTGGATGATCGCCGCGTTGGTGTCGTTCTTCGCGAGCAGGCCCTTGGCCGACGCGACGAGGGCTTCGGGCTTATCGCCGCTGCAGCCGGTCACCAGCAGGACCAACAGCAGGGCAGCAAAGTGCGTCAGATTACGTCGAGTCATAGGTTTCCTTGCAAATCTACGCTATCCATATGCGATGGATCACGTGAGGCCCGAAGGGTGGATCACATCGTACCGCGTCGTCCGATTCAAACCGGCGCCGTCCGTCGAAAGACCTCAGCTCGCCGTCGGGAGATCTCCCATCGCGGCGACAAGTTCGCTCAGCCGCCCGAGCACGCCCGGTTCGTCCTCTGGCGGAAAGCCGTAGACGAACAACGAGCGCCCTTCGCCCGGCGCCTCTGGCTTGCCGGCATACTTGGCAATCCCTTCCGCAATGGTCGCAAAGGGCGCGCATAGCAATATCGCCGGGGCATTGACGCGCGTGTTCAGCCGCTCTTCGCCTATGGGGTCGAAACGCAATGCTCGCCCATAGAAGACGACGTGGCGCGGATTCACCTCGATCACGGCGTGGGTGCAACCGCGAATCACGGAGGCGTAGAGATAGGCCGTGTGAAACAGGCCCGCGAGCACGGGCTTGCTCGCGGCCTTCTTGTCGACGGCGAGGCGGGTGAATTCACAGATGCGGCAGCCCGCCGATCGCAGCGCGTCGAGTTCATTCCGATAGAGCTCGTCGGCGGACAACCCGTGTGTCGGAATCGAGACGGACGCTGACCGGTGCCGACGAGTTGCCCCTCGTCGTAGGCGATGAATGTCGAGAGGTGCGCCTCTTCCGGAACGCCCGGAATGGTATAGCCGCGTCCCGATAGCGTCGCTCGACCAGTTTTCCGGCTTCGCGCCGGCGTCTCGCCGAGCTTCGCGACCCGGATCTTGAAGCCGCCATGGAAGCCCCGGGCGCCTCGAGGGACGGAGAGATCGGCCTCGGCGACGGTGAGGCTGCGGAAGCGCAGCGGGCGGTCGGCAAAGACCGTCTCCCCGGTGTTTTCGGCGGGTGGCGTCCACGGGGGCTCGAGCGGGTCGCCCGAGGCTGCCGGTCGGTCATCCGCGGGCGCCTCGGGCATGGCATCGGCCGCCTTCTGGCGAAGCTCTGGTGAAGGCGTTTTGCGCGGGTTCTTTCACGTCCGCCATCGGCTCCCCGCATAAGGGAATTTCGCGACCGAGCATGGTCGCGTCACCAAGAATTTATCAAGGAAAGCGAGACGTCCCCGCGACCTGCCCGCGCCTGGCGCCGGGCGACGGTTGTCGAAATCCGCGGGTACTGGTCGATTCCATGCGCGACGGCTACTCGAGCCGCTTGAGGTAGTCTTTGGTGAAAATCTTGTCCGGTAGGTCACGCAGCCGCATGTCGGCGTAATCCAGTACCGATTCCTCGCCGGCCCGCAATGCGTCCTGCATCGTCAGCCTCGTTGGACGCATGCGTCCCGCCATTCGCTCGAATTTCTGGTAGAGGCACGTCTTGAGCAGGCGATCGGAAAGCGAGTAGAACTCCGCCTTGTGCGGCCAATTATTCGACTTGCGCACCCAATACAACACCCGGTTATAGGTCACGCTGCGGTCGACGGCGGTGAGTTCCAGGACGTACATCGACTCGCCATCGACTATTTCGGTGCGAAGCAACTGGGGCTTGTAGTCGCCGGCAAAGTTGGCCCGCGCAAGGTCGCCATTCGCGACGGCACCGGTCAAGCGTTGCGCCAACGGGAGCCGCACCGGCTGCGAAACGGCCGGAAGAAATATCCAGAGGTCGTGCCCTTTCAGGAGCATGATCTGACCGCGTTCCGATGCGGGTTCCGTGGTCATCACGACCGTGTTCTCGTTACCTTTCGACAGGACGCGATATTTTCTCGTTTCGGTCGGTGCATCGCTCGTCGTCGTGCTGATTGTGATGCCGACCTCGAAGCCTTCGCCGGGAAATCGAACATGGTCCGCCTTCTGCACGATCGACGCAGCGAGCGCCTCGTCATTGACGGGCTGACTGTCCTGGGCGCCTGCCCGTGGCCGGCCAAATCGAGGGCGAACACGAGAGCGGATACAGCGCACGGATACGTTGCGAGAGGTCATATTTGCGTGTGAAGTCAAAAGCCTATACCCTGATACTCATAATCCACTAGTATAGCGATTGACGCGCGTCCCGTCTCATTTCGATGTCCCTGATCCGCGTCGAAAATGTCTCGAAGCAGTATCGCCTCGGCGATCAGCTCGTTCCGGCGCTGCATGGCGTGAACTCTGAGCATCGAGGAAGGGGTCTTCCTGGCGATCGCCGGCCCCTCGGGCAGCGGCAAGTCCACGCTGCTCAACCTTATCGGCTGCATCGACACGCCGACGACGGGCAAGATCTTCATCGACGAGCTCGACGTTTCGGGCCGCACTCCCGACGAGCTCGCCGATCTGCGCGCGCGAACCATCGGCTTCATCTTTCAGACATTCAACCTTCTGCCCGTGCTGTCCGCCGAAGAAAATGTCGAGTACCCGTTGTTGCAGTTCAAGGAGATCGATCGCAACGAGCGTCGCGCAGCGCGTCGCCCGCTTTCTCGACGTCGTCAGCCTCACCAAGTTTGCACGCCACCGGCCGTCGGAACTGAGCGGCGGGCAGCGCCAGCGGGTCGCAGTCGCGCGGGCTCTGGCGACACATCCGAAGATCATCTTGGCGGACGAGCCAACGGCGAACCTCGACAGTCGGACCGGCGCCGGAATTCTGGAGCTGATGAAGGAGATCAATCGGTCGTTCAAGACGACCTTCGTGTTCTCGACGCACGACAAGAAAGTCATCGCGAAGGCGGATCGGCTCGTACGCATCGAAGACGGCAGGATCCGCCGGCTCGGAATGCGCAGTGACGATGGCTGGGTGCTCGTGAAGGATCGGCGACGCGCCCCTAGCGCGATAACCGAGGATGTTAAGGAGGCTCAAAAGTGATCCGACTCAAATGCCTGGCTCGCGCGGTGGTCCTGTTCGTAGGACTGGGCGGACCCGTGCTTGCCCAGGAAGTGGCATCTGCCGCGCCGGATGTGCCACGTCTGCGCTTTGCGGCAGCCGAGCCGCCGCGGTCCAAGGATGCGCTGTTCGGGGATACCGCAGCCCAGGACCCTCTGTCCAAAGACGCCCTGTTCGGTGGGTCTGCGTCGCCGGCGGAAAAATCCGGCGCCAAGTTCGAGCGGATCTTTCGAGGGGCTGGGCGCCTACACCTATGCGGACCCTTCGCACTGGTCGCGCGGCGTCGGTCGCCTCACGCTGGCCGCCCAGGGTGAGCTGTCGGAAAGCCTGAAATGGAAATTGGGCGGTCGCGTCGATGGCGACGTGGTTTACGCGACGTCCAATTTCTATCTTCAGCCGGTCAAGCGTCAATCAGCGTTTCAGCGCGTTTTGGGGCGAAAATTACATCGACTTCGCGGCGTCGGACTCCTGGGACTTCCGGGTGGGGGCGCAGCAGATCATCTGGGGCGAGGTCGTAGGGCTGTTCTTTGCCGATGTGGTCTCGGCGCGCGACATGCGTGAATTCCTGCTGCCAAGGTTCGACGTCATCCGTATTCCGCAGTGGGCGGCCCGGGCCGAATATTTTGCCGGCGACTCGCACATCGAGTTCATCTGGATCCCGGTCCCTACCTTCGACCGGATCGGCAAGCCCGGTGCCGATTTCTATCCGGTAAGGCTGCCATCGCCGACGCCATCCGCCGTCGCCGCATTGTTCCTGGATCCGCAGCGCCCGGACCGCAGCCTCAGCAATTCGAACTACGGGGTCCGGGCCAACACGCTCGTTTCGGGGTGGGACATGGCGGCGTTCTATTACCGCAGCTCCAGCGCGTCGCCGACGTTCTATCGTCTGCCCACAGGCAACGCCGGATCAGCCGTTCGTGTTTCAGCCGTTATACGACCGGATCTGGCAGGCGGGTGGCACGGTGACCAAGGATCTCGGCGAGATGGTCCTGCGCGCCGAGGCAGTCGTACGCGAACGGGCAGGGCTACAGCGTGACGAGTCTCGCGGTGCCGCAAGGGTGTCGTCAAGCGCTCGACGCTCGATTACATTGTAAGTGTCGAGTTGCCGCTTCCCGGCGATACGCGTCTCAACATCCAGGGTTTCCAGCGAGCGTATTTCAACGGCAGCGCCGGCGACATTGCGGTCAAGAGCGATGGATTCGGAGCGACCATCTTCCTCTCGACCAAACTTTCGGCCGCGTTCGAGCCGCAGATTCTATGGATACAGAATTTCAAGAATGCCGGCGGACTCGTGCGTCCACGGCTCAATTGGTATCCGGCGAAGAACACCGCGGTGGGTTTCGGCGTCGATATCTTCACCGGGCCGGACGACGGCTATTTCGGCCGCTACAACAACCGTGACCGCGTCTACGCGGACCTTCGATACGACTTCTAGCGGGGTGTCCCGCGGCGCGGCGATGTCGGCGTGATCCGGCGTCACGTGCCGTAACGCATCACCTCGGCCACCTTCGGGGCCGTCGGCCGCAAAAACGTGAGGAGCCGAAGCGCGCCTGGGGCATGCCAAGCTTTGCGAGAATGCGCAGTTCTTTTTTCGCCGACTCATTCTTCCCGTCCTGGATGAGCGGGGCAGATCATGTTCAAGCGTGGGATCGATGTCGTTGACGTGGACGAGGTGCATTTCCCGAGGCGTTCTTCGAGCTTCTCGACGTCCGTGTGACGCGATACCGAGGGGGCGCGAACACGTTCGCAGAACCGTGCCTCCCCAGCGACGGCGAACGCCAGCGCACGGCAACAGAAGCCGACATGCCGCGGGTGACGTTGATGACACGTCGGTCATGCCGGCACCAAGAGCCCGAAAAAGGAAACCGCAAAACGTGAGTGGCAAACCCGCAGGAAGTCTTTGCGACGCTCTTTTTTGGATGTCGAACACCTTTACACGGGAACGACAGCTGAGGCGCGTCGGACGCAAGTTTTTTCTTGGCGGATCAGCACAACAATAAAATGCGATCTCTTCGTATGGCGAAGATCTGCGGCCATGCGATGTCTGGTACAAGTTGTATGGAACTAGGGTACCGCTTCGGCGATCTTGTCGGTGCAACGTGGCCTAACAATGTGATGGCACGGGCGTCTGTCGCTCGGGTCGGATCGGCTGCGCCGACCACTGTCATCAAAATTCCGGCGCAAGCCATGACCAGGATCAGCGATGATTGACCCGCTCTGGCTCAAAGCATTGCTCAAGACGCTGGTGCTGCCGCCCACGGGTCCGCTGTTGGTGGCCGTATTCGGACTCGTACTTCTGCGGCGGTTTCCGCGCGTCGGACGCGCAATTGCCGCGGCAGGAGTCACTGTCACGCTCGCGCTTTCGATACCGATCGTCGCCGAGCTTCTCGTCGGCTTCGTCGATACGTCCCGTCCGTTCGACCTCGAAGCGGCCCGCACTGCAAAGGCCGTTGTGATCCTGGGCGGAGGCATCCGGCGCAACGCGCCGGAATACGGCGGCGATACGATGGCAACGTTGTCGCTCGAGCGCGTGCGATACGGCGCGCGCGTCGCGCGTCTCACCGGCCTTCCAGTGCTCGTGTCGGGCGGGTCGGTGCTGAGCGGCGAGCCCGAGGGGAATTTGATGGCGGTGTCGCTGGAGCGCGAGTTCGGCGTTCCCGTGCGCTGGGTCGAGACCCGCTCGCGCACGACGCACGAGAACGCCGTGCTGTCGGCGGCCGTGCTGAAACGCGACGGCATCGACCGCGTGGTGCTCGTCACCCATGTCTTCGACACGCGGCGCGCGGTCGCTGAATTCGAGGCGCAAGGCCTGTCGGTCGTCGTCGCGCCGATCGGTGGTCGTGGTCCGAGTCACGGTCGTTCCGACGAGGTGATTTTCGACTACCTGCCGAGCATGGTCGGACTCGCGCGGAGCTATTACGCGACCTACGAAATCCTCGCCAACGTGGTGCGGGTCGCAAGTCGCTGAACCTTCCGTCCCCGGCCGCCCAGGTTCCCGCGCTTGAAAACCGCGGGCCGTGGCGCGATATCGGCTCCATGCTCCTCGATCCTCCGGGCCTCGATGCGAACGGCGAGGCCGGCGACGCGCGTCCTCCCTTGCTCGACGTTGACGGGGTGGGCGATGCAGACGCCGCACTGCTCGACGCGTATTCGGCGTCGGTCGCCGCCGCCGTGGACCGGGTGGCACCGGCAGTCGCCCACCTGCGCGTGGAAGGACTCCGTCGTGGCCGCGCCGCCCGCACGAACGGCGCCGGGTCCGGCTTCCTCATAACCCCGGACGGCTACCTCATCACTAACAGCCACGTCGCCGGCGGCGCGGCGGCGGTCGAGGTGACGTTGTCCGACGGGCGGGTCGCGGCCGCGGAAGTCGTCGGCAACGATCCGGATTCCGACCTCGCGGTGCTGAAGGTCGCGGCTTCCAGTCTCCACTGGTGCAGGTTCGGCGACTCGCCGCCGGCTTCGCGTCGGACAGATCGCGATCGCGATCGGCAGCCCGTATGGCTTCCGGCACACCGTCACCGCCGGCATAGTCAGCGGTCTCGGCCGCTCGATGCGGGCGCGCACGGGGCGGTTGCTCGACAACATCCTGCAGACCGACGCCGCGCTCAATCCCGGCAACTCCGGCGGACCGCTGGTCGACGCGAGGGGAGAAGTGATCGGCGTCAACACCGCCGTCATCCTGCCCGCACAGGGCATCTGTTTTGCGATCGCGTCCGCCACGGCGGAACGCGTCGCCGTGGCGTTGATCCGCGAAGGCCGCGTGCGCCGCGCGTGGCTCGGCGTTGGCGGCGAGACGGTTCCGGTTGCGCGCCGCATCGTGCGCCACTTTGCGCTTGACCGGGAGTCGGGTGTCCGCGTCGACATGGTGGAAACGGGATCGCCGGCGGCGGCGGCGGGCTTTGCAAAGGGCGATGTCATTCTCTCGCTCGACGGCGCCTCCGTCGCCGATATCGACGATCTGCAGCGCGCGCTCTCGGGTGACGCGATCGCGCGCCCGATGGAGTTCCGGGTGCTCCGGCGCGATGCGCTGCTCACGCTCGCCGCCGTGCCGCGCGAACGCCACGCGGCCGGCTGACCGTGGGTCGCAGTAGAAGGCGCCACATGGTGCGGCGCGTCTAGCCAATGCCGGCGATCTGTGGAAGAATGGGTGCAACGAAATTTTCGGGGTGACCGCGATGCTGGATCGCGACGGTTATCGCCCGAACGTAGCCATCGTCGTCGTCAACGCGAAGAACCAGGTCTTTTGGGGCAAAAGGGTCCGCGAACATTCGTGGCAGTTTCCGCAAGGCGGCATCAATCCCGGTGAAACGCCCGAAACGGCAATGTACCGGGAGCTGCACGAGGAAATCGGGCTCCAGCCGAACCACATCAGGATCCTGGGCCGCACGCGCGACTGGCTGCGTTACGAGGTGCCGCATCACTGGGTGAAGCGCGAATGGCGGGGCAGCTACCGCGGGCAGAAGCAGATCTGGTATCTGCTGCGGCTCGTCGGACGCGATACCGACGTCTCACTTCGCGCGAGCGAGCGCCCGGAATTCGACGCGTGGCGCTGGCACGACTACTGGGTGCCTCTCGATTCCGTGATCGAATTCAAGCGCGAAGTCTACCGGCGCGCCCTTACCGAGCTCGAGCGCTTCATGCATGCGCATCCGCAGACGCGCCGCGAGCGCCTGTACGGCTTTCCGCACCCGGTGATGCCTCCCTCCTATGGGGAGCCCTCGGGCTAGGAATCGGGTGCCACTCGGCATTCAGCCGAGGAGCACGAGATTGTTCCGGTGGATGAGCTCGGGCTCGTCGACGTAGCCCAGGATCGCCTCGATTTCGGACGACGGCTTACCCAGGATGCGCGCCGCCTCCTGGGCGCTGTAGTTGACAAGACCGCGCGCGATCTCGCGGCCGGCGGGGTCGAAACAGCCGACGATCTCGCCGCGCTCGAAGGCGCCTTCGATCGCCGACCACGCCGATGGGCAGCAGGCTCTTGCCATCGCGAACGACCGCGCGGACGGCGCCGGCATCGAGCCGCATCTTGCCGGCGAGACTGACGTGGTCGGCGAGCCACTGCTTGCGCGCGCCGAGCGACGCGTCGGCGGCGACCAAGGTCGTGCCGATGTCCTCGCCTGCCGCGAGGCGCGTCAGCACGTTTTCCTCGCGGCCGTTGGCGATGACGGTGGAGGCACCCGAGCGCGCGGCGCGCTTGGCGGCGAGCACCTTGGTCAGCATTCCGCCGCGGCCGAGGGCGCTGCCCGCACCGCCGGCCATTGCTTCGAGCGCCGCGTCGCCAGCGTGTGCGGTGCGGACGAGCGTTGCCGCCGGATCGCGGCGCGGGTCCGCCGTAAAGAGTCCCGCCTGGTCGGTGAGCAGCACGAGCACGTCGGCCTCGATGAGATTGGTGACGAGCGCGCCGAGCGTGTCGTTGTCGCCGAAGCGGATCTCGTCGGTCGTGACCGTGTCGTTCTCGTTGATGATCGGAATGACGGCGAGCGCAAGCAGCGTGAAGCAGCGTCGTGCGCGCATTGAGATAGCGGCGGCGATCGGCAAGATCGTCGTGCGTGAGCAGGATCTGCGCGGTATGCAGGCCGAACTTCGCAAACGCCGATTCGTACGCCTGGACGAGGCCCATCTGGCCGACGGCTGCCGCGGCCTGCAGCTCGTGCATCGCGATGGCCGCGCGGTCCAGCCGAGCCGCTTGATGCCCTCGGCGATCGCGCCCGACGAAACGAGCACGACGTCCTTGCCCGCGCGCTTCAGCTGCGGCGATCTGCGCTGCCCAGGCGGCGACCGGCTGCGTGGTCGAGCCCGCGCCCATCGTTGGTGACGAGGCTCGAGCCGACCTTGACGACGAGCAGGCGGCGGCGACGCGCTCATGCCGCGGGCGTGCGTCATTGGACACCTCCGGCTGCGATGCGACAGTGGGCTCGCGGCGCCGCGTCGGAAGGGCGCGCGGATGCGCGTCGAGCCAATCCTGGATCTTGAAGACGAGCTCGCGGCAACCCTCGCCGTTGATCGCGGCGATGGCGAAGACCGGACCCTTCCAGCCATACGCCTTGACGAAGCCGCGACGCGCGCCTTGCGCTCGCCTTCGGGAACGAGGTCGATCTTGTTCAGCACGAGCCAGCGCGGCTTTTCTGCGAGCGCGGCATCGTAGCGCTCAAGCTCGGCGACGATCGCCCGCGCATCGTGGACGGGATCGGCGTCGGGGTCGAACGGCGCGATGTCGACGATGTGCAGCAGCAGGCGCGTGCGCTGCAGGTGGCGCAGGAACTGATGGCCGAGCCCGGCCCCTTCGGCCGCGCCTTCGATGAGGCCCGGGATGTCGGCGACGACGAAGCTGCGTTCGTCGTCGATGCGCACGACGCCGAGGTTCGGCGCGAGCGTGGTGAACGGATAGTCGGCGACCTTGGGCCGCGCCGCCGATATCGCGCGGATGAACGTGCGTCTTGCCCGCGTTGGGCATGCCGAGCAGGCCGACGTCGGCGAGCACCTTGAGCTCGAGATGCAGCCGTCGCTTCTCGCCCTCCTCGCCCGGCGTGAACTGGCGCGGCGCGCGGTTGGTGCTCGACTTGAAGTGGATGTTGCCGAGGCCGCCCTTGCCGCCCGCGCGCGACCAGCGCCTGCTGCTCGTGCGCGGCGAGGTCGGCGATGAATTCGCCGGTGTCGGCGTCCGTGATCACCGTGCCGACCGGCACGCGCAGGACGATGTCGTCGGCGCCGCGGCCGTACTTGTCGGCGCCGTGGCCGTTCTCGCCGTGCTTGGCGCGATGAATGCGCGCGTAGCGGTAGTCGATCAGCGTGTTGATGTTGCGATCGGCGATCGCGATAGATGCTGCCGCCGCGGCCGCCGTCGCCGCCGTCGGGGCCGCCGCGCGGCACGTACTTCTCGCGCCGGAACGACGCCGAGCCGTTGCCGCCGTCGCCGGCGATGACCTCGATCATCGACTTCGTCGATGAATTTCATGGCGCCTTCCGCAGGTAGAGGACGTAGCGCTCGGTATCGTCGCCATGGCGCTGCCCCTCCCAGGCGTGCTGCCAGCCCTCGGGCGCCGCGCGTCGCTCTCGCTGCGGCTCGACTGGACCAGCAGCGGCGCTGCAGCGCTCGATCGGAGCGGTTTCCGCGCGTACGGTGACGAGGTCGGCGAAATACTTGAACAGCGCGCGCTGCGCGTCGCCCAGGTTGCGGCTCGCGACGCAGCCCCCGCTCGGCAGCAGCCGCGCGCAGCGACTCCGCGACGACGCGGTAGCTGCGCCGCGAATCGAGGTAGGGCAGCCAGATCGTCGAGTAAAGCGCCCACAGCAACGTCATCCCCGCCGCCCAGTTGAGCAGGGCGCGGCGATTCGATCGACGCGCAGGGCGCACCAGGGCAAGCCATAGCGCCGTCAGGAAGAGCGAGAGCGAGAAGGCCGCCCAATGGAACGAGGGGCGGTAGCCGGGCTCGGTATCGCGAAAGAGCCGCGCGATGGAGGCCGGCATGCCCTGCGCGTGGGCGTCGAACCACATGCCACCAGAGAAGCACGGAAAAAAGACCGAAGGTGAGAATGCCGAACCAGTCGAGCGCACCGGAGAAGCCGCGCGGCAAGCGTGTCGATCTCGAGCACCGCGAGCAGGGTGAGCGGCAGCGAGCAGCGGCATGAGGACGACGAGACGCGGGTCCGCCATGGCCACGATGGCGCCGCCGATGACCAGCGCGAGCGTCGCGGAAAGCTGGACGCCCGCGGTCGCGAGGCCGCCATTGAAGCCACGGCCGCGCGTGAAAATCGTCCAGAGGACGAGCGGAAGCGCGGGCCAGGCGAACCACGGAAGATTCTTGAAGAGGTACAGCGGCGTCCCCGGAGGCCGCCGGGTCGGCCGCCGCCACGAAGTCGCCAAGCGATTGCCCTGCCCACCATGCCGCGAGATGCGCGGGTCGCGCGGAGGTAGAGCGCGAGCGGCCAGATGGCGCAGAGCACGCTCGCGATCCCGAGCGCGACCGCAGCGGTCGACGCGTAGCGACGCGTGCGCCAGGTCGAGAAGGCCATGGGCAGCGCCACGGCGGCAACGGCGATCCAGACGGGCCCGGCGAGTCCGGTGGACAGGAACGCGATCGCCGGCGCCAAGGCCCAGCATCGCGCCGCCGGCAACGGGACGCCGCAGGCGAGCGCGAATCCGTACTGGGCAGCGGCGATTCCGAGCAGGAGCCCGAGCTCGGGCGATATCTGATGCGCACGCTCCCATAACCCCACCGAGCCGATGAAGAGCAGCACCGGCATCCACCGGTATGTCCGGCCGTGGAGCTCGGTCGCCGTCGCAGCGAGCAGCAGCAGCGTCAGCGCGAGGAGGAGCGCGACCGCGACCCGCGCCGCGTCGTGCAGCGCCAACGGCGGCGAGAGGACCAAGCCGGTGCCGGCGGCCAGCAGGTAGACGAGCGGCGGGTTGTCGACGTACGGCTCGCCCGCGAGACGGGGCGCGAGGACAGTCGCCGCGCTCGATCATTTCCAGCGCAATGCCGAAGCCGACGGCGTCCTGCGTCTTCCACGGATCGTGGCCGACGACGCCCAGCACGATCCACACGGCGCACAGGACGACGAGGCCGAACTGCTTCAATGGCCCGATACGGGCCCGGCGAGTCGAATGCCATGGCGTCGGCCGAATCGGCGTCGGCGGGCTTCGTCGTGGGCATGGTGGCGGGGTTCGAGCCCGACGCTAAGCGGGATTGCGAAACGAAAAAGGCAGCCGAAGCTGCCTTTACCGTTGAAAGCGCCACACAGCGCCCGACCGCGCTCTTGCATCGCGCGTTACGCGGACGTCGGCTTCGTGGGGCGGCGGCCGGCGCCGCCGCAGCGGACTTCGAGCCGTAGCGCTGGCGGAATTTGTCGATGCGGCCCGCGGTGTCCATGACCTTTTGCTTGCCGGTGTAGAACGGATGGCAGGCCGAGCAGACTTCGACATGCAGGGGCTTGCCGACGGTCGATGACGTCGCGAACGTGTTTCCGCAGCTGCAGGTCACCTGGATTTCGGTGTATTTGGGGTGGATGCCGGATTTCATCGTGTCCTCTTTCTCGGCCTTGGCGCGGGGGTCGGGCGATTCGCACAACACTCCCGGCTCGGCAGGCCGCTAGATGCGGTCGCCGCGCGTGAAATACCAAGGCTGCCCTCGGGGCCAAACAAAAATTATCCCCTCTTTTGCGCTGCAATGCAACAAAAGAGGTGGCTAGGCGCAGTTGGGGTGACGAAAGACATCGTGTTTTTGTTCAATGACTTAGATTGTCATTTCCTGGCCGCAACGACTGATTCGCGTACGCCCCCGGGACCAAAGCGGCGCCGTCAGCCGCGGCGCATCGAGTCGAAGAATTCCGAATTCGCTCTTCGTCTGCTTGACCTTGTCGACCAGGAATTCGGTCGCTTCGAGCTCGTCCATCGGGTAAAGGAGCTTCCGGAGCACCCAGACCTTTTGCAGGATTTCCGGCTTCAGCAGCAGCTCTTCCTTGCGGGTGCCCGACCGGTTCACGTTGATCGCGGGGTAGATACGCTTCTCGGCCATCCGCCGATCCAGGTGGATTTCCATGTTGCCGGTACCCTTGAACTCCTCGTAGATCACGTCGTCCATCCGCGAGCCGGTGTCGATCAGCGCGGTGGCGATGATGGTGAGCGAGCCGCCTTCCTCGATGTTCCGCGCGGCGCCGAAGAACCGCTTGGGCCGCTGCAGCGCATTGGCGTCGACGCCGCCGGTCAGGACCTTGCCCGACGCCGGCACCACCGTGTTGTACGCCCGTGCGAGCCGCGTGATCGAATCGAGCAGGATCACGACGTCTTTCTTGTGCTCGACGAGGCGCTTCGCCTTCTCGATCACCATTTCGGCCACCTGCACATGGCGCGTCGCAGGCTCGTCGAAGGTCGACGATACGACCTCGCCGCGCACCGAGCGCTGCATTTCGGTCACTTCCTCGGGCCGCTCGTCGATGAGCAGCACGATCAGCATCGACATCCGGATAATTCGCGGCGATGGAATGCGCGACGTGCTGCAGCATGACGGTCTTGCCGGACTTCGGGGAAGACACCAAGAGGCCGCGCTGCCCCTTGCCGATGGGCGCGACGATGTCGATGATGCGGCCGGTGATGTTCTCCTCGGCCTTGATGTCGCGTTCGAGCGTGAGCGCCTCGTCCGGGAAGAGCGGCGTCAGGTTCTCGAACAGGATCTTGTTCTTCGCGTTCTCCGGCGGCTCGCTGTTGACCTTGTCGACCTTCACCAGCGCGAAGTAACGCTCGCCGTCCTTCGGTGTGCGGATCTCGCCTTCGATCGTGTCGCCGGTATGCAGGTTGAAACGGCGGATCTGCGACGGCGAGATGTAGATGTCGTCGGTGCCGGCGAGGTAGCTCGTATCGGGCGAGCGCAGGAAGCCGAAGCCGTCGGGCAGCACCTCGAGCGTGCCGTCGCCGAAGATGCTCTCGCCCTTCTTCGCGTGGCTCTTCAGCATCGCGAAGATCAGGTCGTGCTTGCGCATGCGGTTCGCGCCCTCGATCTCCATCGTATTCGCGATGTCGAGGAGCTCGCTCACGTGCTTGGATTTGAGTTCGGACAGTTGCATCGGGTTGGAACGCGCGGAAAGGGCGGGGGCGGCATGTCGCCGCGGCATGGGACTCTGGGATCTTGGCGCCCGGGAGAAGCAACGCGGCGCCAGGGTAGCGGTGCCGCGGGGCCGCCCCTCTAGGCCGAGGGGGGCAGCGCAGACACGAAAGTCAGCGTAACGGGTTCAGAGGTTGCTGTCAACAAAGGCGGCGAGCTGGGACTTCGACAGGGCGCCGACCTTCTGCGCATGCGGCTTGCCGTCCTTGAACAGGATCAGCGTCGGGATGCCGCGGATGCCGAACTGGCTCGTGATGCCGGGATTGGCGTCGATATCGAGCTTGGCCACCGTGAGCCGGCCGGAATATTCCTTCGCCATGTCCTCCAGCACCGGCGCGATCATCTTGCACGGGCCGCACCACTCGGCCCAGTAGTCGACCAGCACGGGCGTTGCGGATTGAAGGACCTCTTTGTCGAACGTCGCGTCGGAAACGTGCTTGATGTTCTCGCTCATGGGTTCCTCTTGGATTGCGCGGGTACGCGATGCCGTCGGCGGCTGGGGCGCTGCGGGCCCGGCCTCTTGCTCGAGCCGCCGCCTTTCGCTCGAGGCGGCAACGGGACGAAGCTCACGGCTACGGTATCCGAAGGTCCACGCCGGCGCAAGCGCCGCGCGCAGGGCGTGTTCGTATGGCCGAAAAGACGTTTGGGCCCGATTTGCTAAAATCAACCCTTTGCGCGCAGGACACCTCAGCATGACCTATGTCGTCACCGAAACCTGCATCCGCTGCAAGTACACCGATTGCGTCGACGTCTGCCCCGTCGACTGCTTCCGCGAGGGCCCGAATTTCCTCGTCATCGATCCGGACGAGTGCATCGACTGCACGCTTTGCGTGGCCGAATGTCCCGTCGAGGCGATCTTTGCCGAAGACGACGTTCCTCCGGACCAGGTGGAATTTACCGCACTCAATGCCGAGCTCGCAAAGGTCTGGAAGCCGATCATCGAGCGCAAGCCCGCGCCTCCCGACGCCGACGAATGGAAAGAGGTGAAGGTCAAGCGGCAATATCTCGAGCGTTAGGGGCCTGTAGATGAACAAGACGATACTTTTCGCCGCGGCCGTCGCGGCCGCGCTCATCTCCACTTGGGCCGCCGCCCAGGGCGCGCAGCCGGCCGGCGACGCCGCCAAGGGCAGCCAGAAGAACCAGATGTGCAAGGGCTGCCACGGCATCGAGGGCTGGCGCACGGCGTACCCCGAGGTCTATAGCGTCCCGCGCATCGGCGGCCAGCACGAGGCGTATCTCCTGAAAGCCCTCCAGGAGTACAAGAACGGCGAGCGCAGGCATCCGTCGATGCGGGCCATCGCGGCGCCGCTGTCGGAACAGGACATGGCCGATCTCGCCGCGTTCTACGCCCAGGACGGCGTCAAGACTGCGGGCAAATGACCATGCCCTCCCGATTCCTCATGGTGACCCTCGCGATCGCGGCGCTAGGCGCGAGCAATCTCGCTGCGGCGGCCGACTTGGCGGCGGGCAAGGCCAAGGCGACCGAAATATGCCTGGCCTGCCATGGCGCCGAAGGCAACAGCACGGTCGCGGACTTCCCGAAGCTCGGGGGCCAGCATCCCGACTATCTCGCCAAGGCGCTGCGCGACTACAAATCGGGTCAGCGCAAGAACCCGATCATGGCGGGTTTCGCGAGCGCCCTGTCGAAGCAGGACATCGACAACCTGGCGGCGTATTACGGCTCGCAGCCGGCGACCCTCTCGATCAAGAACTAGATTCCCTGGCTTACCGCTGTCGCGCAAGGCACGCGAGGTAGAGCGCGGCGTCCGGCGGCGGTGCCGTGCCGCTGCGCGTTCCACAACACTTCCCCCAGACACTCGAGCACTGCGTGCTGCGCCTCGTGCTCGTCGTCCCGGGCGAGGCGGATCCGTTCGAATTCTGCGCGAATGCCGGGCGGCTGGTCGATTGCCAGCTGCTCGGCGACGGCGAGATGCAGCGACAGGTGCAGGAACGGATTGACGTCGCCGCTTTCGGGACGCCAGTCGCGATCGACGTTGTCCGCCGGGGATTCGAGCATCGCGTGGTATTCGGGATGCCGCGCGATGATCGCCACGGCGATGCGTTCGAGATCCGTCAACGGCAGCGCGGCGCGGCGCTTCTTCCACGCCTCGATCAGGAAGCGCCGGGCTTCGTCGCGCGAGGGAGTGAACATCGCGCTTACACGGTTTTCCGGCGGAATTCGCAGAGATCGACGATTCCGCACGCGGGGCAATGCGGCGAGCGGGCGACGCACACGTAACGCCCGTGCAGGATCAGCCAGTGATGCGCGTGCAGCTTGAACTCGTCCGGCACGAACTTGACCAGCTTGCGCTCGACCTCGCCGGCGTCCTTGCCGGGCGCCAGTCCCGTGCGGTTGGCGACGCGGAAAATGTGCGTGTCGACGGCGATCGTCGGTTGTCCGAACGCGACGTTCAGCACGACGTTGGCGGTCTTGCGGCCCACGCCCGGCAGCTTCTCCAGCGCCTCGCCGTTCGCGGGAACGCGCCCGCCATGCTCGCGCAGGAGTGTTTCCGAGAGGGCCACGATATTCTTTGCCTTGTTGCGGAAAAGTCCGATCGACTGCACGTAGGGAATGAGTCCGTCGACGCCGAGCGCGACGATGGCGGACGGCGTGTTGGCGACCGGGAAGAGCTTCGCCGTCGCCTTGTTCACGCCCTTGTCGGTCGCCTGCGCCGACAGCACGACCGCCACCAGCAATTCATAGGGTGACTCGATGCTCGAGCTCCGAGGCGGGATTCGGATTGGCCGCCCGCAGGCGCTCGAAGATCGCGCGGCGCTTCTGCGGGTTCACGGCTTGGCAGGCGCGAGCGGCTCGCCGTGGGCCAGCGCGGCGAGCCGGGCCAGCCGCGGCGCCTCGTTCGCGGCGAGATAGGGATCGTCCTTCAACGTCGCGTGCGCTTTCGCAGCCCAGGGTCGCGCGGCCTTGGCGTCGCCGCGCGCGAGCGCGATCTCGGCGAGCTCCTCGTACACATAGCCGTCGGTCTCGCCGCATGCGGTCGAGCTCGGCCGCGAGGCTCTTCTGCGCGGCTTCGGCGTCGTCGAGTCGGCCGACGCCGCGAAGGCCGCGCGCGACCGTCCACTTCGCCACTCGGATCGACGCAGCGTTGCCCGTCGCCTCCCGCGCGGACGAGCGCCTTTCGCCAGTAGTCGAGCGCCGTTTTCGGGTCGCCGGCATCGAAGTACGTCCAGCCGATGTTGTGGAAGAGCGACGCGCGCCAGCCCCGGGCGCGCGGATCGGTCGCGGCTTCCGCGAGGGAGAGCGCCTTCAGGTTCCAGCCGAGTCGTTCCGCGGCCGGCGCGGCGATGCCGAGCATGTGGGCGGCATCGACGGCGTAGAACTCGTCCTTGTCGCGTTCCGCGAGCGCCAGCGCTTCGGCGAACAGCGGCACCGCGCGTTGCGGCGCGCCGGACGAATTGAACGCGCGACCCGCGTTCCAGAAGATACCGGACGCGCACGTGCGTCGGAAGACTCCCGAGGCTGCCTTCGACACTGTCGAGCAGTGCGTGTCGCGTCGGCGAACTTGCGCTGCAGCCCGAGCGCGCGCGCGACCTGCGTGCGCACTTCCTGCGCCTCGACCGACGCCGGCGGCCATTTGGCAAGCTCCGCGCGGAAGCGCTCCTCGGACAAGGCAGGCTTGTCGAAGTCCCAGAGCGCGTCGAGCCTCGGCCGCGAATGCGGGTGTCGATTGCGCGCGTGGCGGAGGTTGACATGCACGAGTGCGCCGAGCAGAATGAGAAGGCGGACGACGGCGATCATTTCCGGCCGGACCCGAACGCCGCGCGCCGGGCGCGGGCGCGCCCGAGCGCCGCCTCTATCGCGACCCTGCGCCGACGTCGTTCGTCGTCGGGCGGCGAAGCGGGCGCCGCCACCGGTGCGCCCGGCCACGCGATGCGCAGGTTGCGCGCGGCTTTTCGCTCGTCCGCCGCGCGGGCGTCCTCGCCGCTCCATGCGCGCCCGGCGGACACCATGGCGATGCAGTCGACGGGGCAGGGCGGCAAGCACAGCTCGCATCCGGTGCACAGCGCGGGAAGCACCGTGTGCATGTGTTTCGCGGCGCCGAGGATGGCGTCGACGGGCACGCGTCGATGCACAACGTGCAGCCGATGCATGTCGCCTCGTCGATCCGGGCGACGGCGAATGCATGCAAGGTCCGGCGTGCTCACGCCGTGGATTTTACCGAGCTTTGCGTCGCGATCGGGAGCCTACGGCGGGGCGCGATAGATCGAGCACCGGCGCAAGCGTTCCGCCCATCCGCCTCCGGGACGACTCTTCGCCTTGAGCTTGCCGCGCGCTCGTCGGCGCAAGCGCAAGGACCGCCGCGTTGATGCCGACGCAAGATTTGCGGGCGCGGGCCGGCACGGCCGACAATGACGTTTCCGCCAGCCGATCGCCGTGGCCATGCCGAATCCGCACGACACGCCGGGTCACCATACGCACCACCACACGCATCAGCATGCGGCGGCGCAATCGCGCGGGACCCGGCGAACTCTGTGGGCGGCGCTGCTCCTGACCGGGGGCTTCGCCGCGCTCGAAGCACTCGCCGGCGTCTTCGCCGGCTCGCTCGCCTTGATTTCGGATGCGGGCCACATGGTTACCGACGCCGCGTCGTTCGTGGTCGCGCTCATTGCCGCCGCCGTGACCGCGCGCCCGCCGTCGCGGCGCGCGTCCTACGGCTATGCGCGCGCCGAAGTGCTCGCCGCGTTCGTCAATGCGCTGGCGATGCTCGCGCTGATCGTCTGGATCGCGGTCGAGGCCGTCCAGCGGTTGCTTGCACCCGGTTCCGGTCGCCGGGCCGACCGTAATGGTCGTCGCCGCCGCGGGGCTCGTCGTCAATCTCGTCGTCGCCTTCATGCTGTCGCGCGGCGCGAGCGGCATCAACGCCCGCGGCGCGCTGCTGCATGTCATGGGCGACCTCCTGGGCTCGGTGGCGGCGCTCGTCGCCGGCGCGGTCGTCTACTGGACGGGCTGGACGCCGATCGATCCGATTCTGTCGCTCGCGGTCGCGCTCCTGATCCTGCGCTCGACGCTGGCCCTGCTCAAGGAGTCGACCGGCGTGCTGCTCGAAGGCGTGCCGGTACACGTCTCCTACGACGACGTCGGCCGCGCGCTCGCGGCGCTGCCCGGCGTGACGGACGTGCACGACCTGCACGTGTGGCAGATGAGCGCGGAGCGCGTCGCGCTGTCCGCGCACCTGACGCTCGCCGACGGTCCGGCGTGGCCGCGGGTGCTTGCGTCGGCGCAGAGGATGCTCGCGCACGACTTCGGCATCGATCACGTCACGCTGCAGCCGGCCTGGCTCGACGCCGCCGCCGCCGGCCGCGTGATTCCGGTGGCGCCGACAGGCGAGAGCCGGCGCCGCGCAGACGCCTGATCGAAGGCCGGCAATCCCGCGGCACGTTAGCAGCCGATCGCGTAGCCACTTAGCTTGAACCGGAAGTAGAGACAGACGTCGATCGCGACCATCAGCGCGATCGCGCAGCGGATAGCCGAACGTCCACTTGAGCTCGGGCATGTGCTCGAAATTCATCCCGTAGATGCCGGCGACCATCGTCGGCACCGCGATCATGGCCGCCCACGCCGCGAGCTTCTTCGTCACCTCGCTCTCGGACAGCGAAATCATGCCGAGATTGACCTGGATGGCGGTGGTGAGCATGTCGCGGATGCCCTCGATCGACGCGTGGATGCGGTGCAGGTGATCGTAGACGTCGCGGAAGTACTCCTGCATCCCCGCGCACACCTGCGGGACCCGGCCGCCATAGAGCTTGCCGGTGGCTTCCATCAGCGGGTCGACCGCATGCTTCAACACCATCAGCTTCTGCTTCAACGCGTAAAGCGACTCGATGTTCGACCGCGCCGCGTTGCGCACGAAGATCTGCTCCTCGATCTGCTCCAGCTCCGACTCCATGCCGTCCAGGATCGGGAAATAGCGGTCGACGACGGTGTCCATCAGCGCGTAGAGCACGAAGCCCGCTCCGTAGCTGCAGCAGCGCGGGCTCGCGCTCGCAGCGCGCGCGGACGTCGCCGAAGCCCTTCTGCGTCCGATGGCGCACGGAGAGGATGTAGTTGGGGCCGACGAAGATGTCGACCTCGCCGCCGTTCAGCTCCTCGTCCGCCGCGTCGTGGCGACGGCTCGAGCGTGTGCAGGACGACGAATAGCGAGTCGTCGTATTCCTCGATCTTCGGCCGCTGGTGGCCCTTGCGCGCGTCCTCGACGGCGAGCGGATGCAGATCGAACTCCGCGGCCATCTCGTCGATCTCTTCCTGTCGTCGGCTCGAACAGCGCGACCCAGACGAAGCACTCGGGCCGCGTCACGTAATCGCTGATGTCGGCCACCGGAATGTCGCCGAGCTTCTTCCCGTTCTGGTAGGCGACGCAATTGATTAGCATGGATGGTCCGGATTCGCGGGTGGGGCTGGCGCTTATCGCCTGGCGTCCTGCGTCAACGCATCACCGCCGGGCGCGTGCGCTGGCGCGTGCTATATTAATTGACTGCAGGTCTGTTGTCGTTGCCGCGTGCGTCGTTGCCGGCCGCGTCATGCTCCCGGTTCATCCCTTTGTCCGCATTCCCTCCAGCGCGCCGCGCCGCCGCGCCGCCTTCTGCCGCGACCCCCGCGCGTTCCGCGCGAATTGCCGCTGCTCCTGACGCTGGCCGCCGTCCAGTTCACGCACATCGTCGACTTCATGATCATGATGCCGCTCGGACCGCAATTCATGCGGCTCTTCGCGATCGGTCCGCAGCAGTTCGGCTTCATGGTGTCGGCGTACACGTTTGCGGCGGCGGCAAGCGGATTCGTCGCCGCTTTCTGGATCGACCGCTTCGACCGGCGGCGCGCGCTGCTTACGCTGTACGGCGGGTTCATCGTCGCGACCGCGCTGTGCGGAGTCGCGCCCGAGCTATTCCACTGCTGCTCGGTGGCGCGGATCATCGCCGGCACGTTCGGCGGCGTGCTCGGCGGTCTCACGTTCGCGATCGTCGCCGACCTCGTTCCGTATGCCCGCCGCGCGACGGCGACGGCCGTCGTCGCGCCGCGTTCTCGCTGGCGGCGGTCGCTCGGCGTGCCGCTGTCGCTGTGGATCGCGGCGCATTACTCGTGGCGCGCGCCGTTTCTGGTGCTCGCCGGCGTTCAGCGTCGCTCGGTCGGGCTCGGCGGCGATGCGCCTGATTCCGCCGCTTGCGGCGCACGTCGCGGCGCGAGCGCCGCCGTCGCCCGGTGGAGCAGCTGCGCGCCGATATTCGGCGTGCCCAATCACCTGCGCGCGTTCGCTTTCATCATCGTGCTCGATGTGCTCGGTGTTCACGGTCGTCCCGTTCATCGCCGCCGTACAACGTCGCCAATGTCGGCGTCGCGGAGGCGGATCTCGCCGTGCATCTATTTCGCCGGGCGGCGCGACGACGCTCGTCACGGCGCAGGTGATCGGCCGGCTTGCCGACCGCTACGGCAAGCAAGCGCGTCTTCACGATTCTCGCGCTGATCTCGATCGGACCGATCCTCGTCGATGACGCATCTGCCGCCGCTGCCGCTCGCCTGGGTCGTCGCGCTGTCGCGTGCTGTTCTTCGTGTTCGTTCCCGGCCGGTTCGGCCCGGCGATGGCACTGGTCACCGGCAGCGTCGAGCCGCGGCTTCGCGGCAGCTTCATGAGCTTCAACGCGTCGATCCAGCAGCTGGCGTCGGGAATCGCGTCGCTCGCGGCGGGCTCATCATCGGCCGTGCGCCCGACGGCACGCTGACGCACTTCGGCGCCGTCGGCTGGCTGTCGGTCGGCTGCACGCTGCTCTGCGTGTGGCTCGTCCGGCGGATTCGCATCGTCGACAGCGGCACGGACACGCCGCCGTCGCTGCCGTGACTCGGCGAGGACGCGGTTCGCTCGCGCCGCGGCAAGCGCGTACCATTGCGCGACTCCATCCGACCGCGAGCCCGTGCCATCGCGCGCGCCCGCGGCTCCCGCATGATCATCCCGTCGCTGCTCGATACCGACCTCTACAAGTTCACGATGATGCAGGTAGTCCTGCATCATTTTCCGGGCGCGCAGGTCGAGTATCGGTTCAAGTGCCGCAATCCGGACGTCGACCTGACGCCGTACGTCGCCGAGATCGGGACGAGATCCGCGCAGCTGTGCGCGCTGCGGTTCGCGCGCGACGAGCTCGAGTATCTGCGCCGCTGGCGCTTCTTCAAGAGCGACTTCGTCGACCTGCTCGGCCTCTTCCAGCTCGACGAGCGCTTCATCAAGGTCGACGCGGCGCCGGATCCGCGCGCGAGATCGACATCACGATCAGGGGCCCGTGGCTGCACACGATCCTGTTCGAGGTGCCGGTGCTCGCGATCGTGTCGGAGGTCTACGACCGCAACGCCCATCCCCGATCCGGATCTCGCCGAGGGGCGGCGGCGGCTCGCCGCGAAGATCGCGCAGGATCAACGCCGATCGCCGACCCCGAATTCCGGATCGCCGACTACGGCACGCGCCGGCGCTTCTCGCGCGCGCTGGCACGACGAGGTGCTGCGCACGCTCAAGCGCGGGCATCGGGCCGCAAGTTCGTCGGCACGAGCAACGTCAAGTTCGCGCAGGAGCACGGGCTCGACGCCGCTCGGCACGATGGCGCACGAGTACCTGCAGGCGTGCCAGGCGGTCGGCCCGCGGCTGCGCGACTCGCAGGTGTTCGCGTTCAACATGTGGGCGCGCGAATATCGCGGCGACCTCGGGATCGCGCTGTCCGACGTCTGCGGGATGGACGCGTTCCTGCGCGACTTCGACCTCTTCTTCTGCAAGCTCTTCGACGGCGTGCGCCACGATTCGGGCGATCCCTTCGAATGGGGCGAGAAGCTGATCGCCCACTACCAGAAGATGCGGATCGATCCGCGCAGCAAGACGATGGTGTTCTCCGACAGCCTCAACGTGCCGCTCGCGATCGAGCTGTTCGAGTATTTCCGCGGACGGATGCAGACGGCGTTCGGCATCGGCACCAACCTCACCAACGACCTGTCGGCTACGAGCCGCTGTCGATCGTCATCAAGATGACCCGCTGCAATGGCCAGCCGGTGGCGAAGATCAGCGACGAGCCGTCGAAAACGATGGACTACGACCCGTCGTACGTCGCGTACCTTCGCGAGGTGTTCCAAGTGCCGGAAGTGCCCCTGCCGCCGGCGGCGGAAACGTAGAATGTTCGGGCTTCGGCGCCGCCTGAGGTCGGATAGCTCGGCCCGAGCCGTTGTCGTTGCACGATTCTTGCGTGTAGAGTTGCCTATGGCCACCCCTGCGATCAGCCTGCCTGCCCTCAACGGCAATGAAACGTCGAAGAAGGGACGCGGCACGCGCCTTGCGTCTCGAGGAGATTCTTACCCTCCTGGTGGCCGACGGGCTCGTCGGCTCCGCCGATGCCGACCTGCTGGCGCGACACCGGGTCCGCCGCAGCGAGCACCCGCTCGAGACGATCGCCGAGAAAAAGTGGCATGCGGCCACCGGAGCACGGCAGCTTCTGACGCTGGATTGGCTGGTCGAGTGGCTCGCCGGGAAGCTCGGGGTGCCCTACCTCCACATCGATCCGCTCAAGATCGATCTCACGGCGGTCACGCAGTCGATGACGAACGCCTACGCCGAGCGGTACCGGATCCTGCCCGTCGAGGTGACGCGAACGACGCTGACGGTCGCGACCTCCGAGCCGTTCGTGCGGGACTGGGCCGACGAGCTCGAGAAGATCCTGAAGGTCGAGGTCAAGCTCGCATTCGCCAATCCGCAGGACATCCGGCGCTTCCTGGGCGAGTTCTACAACCTCGCGCGCTCGATGAAGAAGGCGCAGGAGGCCTCGAAGGGCGCCGTGTCGCTTGCACGCGACTTCGAGCAGCTGGTGGCGCTCGGCAAGCAAGGGCAAGCTCGATGCCAACGACAGCCACGTCGTCCACATCGTCGACTGGCTCTGGCAGTACGCGTTCGAGCAGCGCGCCTCCGACATCCACGTGGAGCCGCGGCGCGACGCCGGGCAGGTGCGCTTCCGCATCGACGGCGTGCTGCACCAGGTCTACGCCATTCCCACCCCGGTGCTGGTGGCGATGACGTCGCGGATCAAGCTCCTCGCGCGGATGGAGATCGTCGAAAAGCGCCGCCCGCAGGACGGCCGCATCAAGACCGTGACGCCGGCCGGCGAGGAAGTCGAGCTGCGCATCTCGACGATGCCGACGGCGTTCGGCGAGAAGGTCGTGATGCGCATCTTCACGCCCGAGGTGCTGGTTCGCGACTTCACCGAGCTCGGCTTCACCACGCGACGACCGCGAGCGCTGGGGCCGGATGATCAAGGAGCCGAACGGGATCATCCTCGTCACCGGCCCGACCGGGTCCGGCAAGACGACCACGCTCTATTCGTCGCTGAAGCAGCTCGCGACCCCCGAGGTCAACGTCTGCACGGTCGAGGATCCGATCGAGATGATCGAGCCGCTGTTCAACCAGATGCAGGTGCAACCCGCGATCGGCGTCGATTTCGCCCACGGCGTGCGCACGCTGATGCGGCAGGATCCGGACATCATCATGGTCGGCGAGATTCGCGACCGGGATACCGCCGACATGGCCGTCCAGGCTGCGCTCACGGGCCATCTCGTCCTGTCGTCGCTGCACACGAACGACGCGCCGACGGCGGTTACGCGGATGCTCGATCTCGGCATGCCGCCGTATCTGATCAGCTCAACGTTGCTGGGCGTCATGGCGCAGCGCCTGGTGCGCACGCTGTGCCCGCACTGCAAGGAGCCGGGCGAGCCGCCCGACGACGAAACCTGGCGCGCCATCACCTCGCCTTGGCGCGCGGAGAAGCCGACACAGGTGATGGCGCCGGTGGGCTGCCTCGAATGCCGGATGACCGGCTACCGCGGGCGCATGGGCCTCTACGAGATCATGCTGATGACGCCTGCGATCAGGAAGCTAGTCAGCGCCGAGACGGACGATGCGCGCATTCGCGAGCAGGCCTATAAGGACGGGATGAAGCCGCTGCGCGTTTCCGGCGCGATGAAAGTCGCGGCCGGCCTCACGAGCGCCGAAGAGGTCGTCAAGGTCGCACCGCTCGGTTAGGGAACGTTGGTTCCTTAACCGTCGCGCAGCCGCCCCGCGCGGGAGTCGGGCGCGACTGTTGCTCCACAGCCGGCATCGTTTCCGCGTCTCCGATCGTTGCGGACGACCCGCGCGTGTTCGCTTCGGCGCGCGCTTGAGGTTGTCCTGCGCCGCCGCGCTGTCGCAATTTCGGCACATGCACACTGAACGTCGAACGGCCACAATTTGTACGCAACAAGCTGTGGTCGGCGGGGCCTGACGATGTTGGGCAGGAAACTCCGCCGGGGTCTTAAACCTCGCCGTTCATCGGTCGCGGCGCAAGCGGTTCGGGCATCAGGCACAGGTCTTGCGAGATAGACGTCGCGAACAAGATCACCGGACCATTCATGTCGATGCCACACAAAACGAGCTTTCGCACGATGTTGTCACCGCTGCCACTGCGCATCGGTGGCGCGCGCCACGAAATCCTCGGACGGGGGATCGGATCCCGTACCGTCGTCGTGCCGGCATCGCGGTGGGGAGGCTTCACTCTGATCGAATTGATGATCGCCGTCGCGCTCATCGCCGTTCTGGCGAGTATCGCCTTTCCCTCATATCAGGAATACGTCAAGCGCGGGCATCGATCGTCGGCACAGGGCCTGATGCTCGATCTCGCGAACCGGGAACAGCAGTACCTGCTGGACAACCGGTCGTTCCTCGGCGGTGGAGCTTCGGCGGTCACTACGCTGCTTCCGGTCGGCGTCCCATCGGAAGTGTCGGCCTATTACACGATGACGATCACCGCAACCGCCGGTCCCCCTCCGACGTTCGAAGTCAAGGCAACGCCCATCGCTGGAACCGTCATGGCAGGTGAAAGCCCGTTCACGCTGGACCAGGATGGAACCCGATTGCCGGCCGGCAAATGGCAAGGGCGCTGAGACCGGCGGACCCGAACTCCTCCATCCACATACCTCAAGACCATCATGCTTCGCCGCGTATCCTCCCCATCTGCTCGACTGCCGACGCAACCCTCGCACGGGTTCACCCTCGTCGAAGTGCTGATCGTCCTGTCCATGGCAGTCGTGATCGTCTCGCTCGCGGGTCCCCCGTTCCGCAATTTCATCATTCAGCAGAACGTCCGCAACGCCGCCTATGAGTTGATGTCCGACCTCATTTTCGCCCGCAGCGAAGCGGTTAAACGCAACACGTCGGTTACGGTGAGCAAGGTTGGCACCTGGTCAGGCGGTTGGACGGTCGCCGCAGGCGCCACCACGCTTCGGCAACACCCGGCCTTTCCTCCCAGCATCACGATCACGATGGCCAACCCCTCGGTTGACTTCTACTTGAACGGCCGGGCTTCCGCCACCGCGAGCTTCACCCTCGATGACGCGGGCGGGCAGTCCAGCATTCCGGCGCAGTGCGTGTCCGTCGATCCCGGCGGACGTCCCAGATCTTCCACGGGGAGTTGCCCATGACGTCGCATCGCCATGCGTCGACCGGATTCGTCATGCTGGAAGTCCTGGTCACGATCGTGATCCTGGTCTTCGGATTGCTGGGCTTGGCCGGATTCCAGATGCGCACAAGCATCGTGGAACAGGAGGCTTATCAGCGCGTGCAGGCGTTGATTCTGGTGCAGGACATGACAGAACGGATCTACGCCAACCGCGCCAACGCCGCGACCTATGTGCAGGACGTCATCCCGTCCTCCGGGACCGTCATCGACTGCGCGGCTTTTACCGGGAAGGACAAGGACGTCTGCGAATGGAACAACTCGCTGGTCGGAGCGTCCGAGGTGCTGAACTCCAACACCATCGGAACGCTGCTCGGCGGCCGCGGTTGCATTACCGCGGGAGCAGCCAACGAGTACATCGTTACCGTGGTCTGGCAGGGCCTTACCCAGACGGTCGCGCCGCAATCGACGTGCGGCCAAAACGGCTACGGCAACGAGAAGCTCCGCCGCGCCGTTTCCATGCGCGTGCAGATCTCCACGCTGAGCGCAATTTGAAAGGTTTCGACAACCCCATGAAAAGCGTCATCTTCCCCGTCAATTGGCGCAACCGGCGATCGCACGGCTTCACTCTGATCGAGATGATGGTCGGCCTCGTACTAAGCGTGATCGTGCTGTTCGCCTTGGTCACGCTGTTCGTCAACAACAGCCGCATGCGACGCGAAATCGACCAGGCGTCGCAGCAGATCGAGAACGGTCGTTATGCGCTGGACCTGCTGCGCGACGACCTGCACCTCGCCGGTTACTACGGGGATGCGGTTCCGCAAACGGGCTACACGGTGGCAACGGCAACGCTCCCGGACATCTGCGCCTCGACGGTGGCCAACCTCCTGATCGTGCCTCCGCCGGCCGCCCTCCAATGGCCCGTGCCGGTATTCGGCATCGCCGCCGGAGATGTCGTGCCCACGTGTGTTTCATCGGCCACGGGAGGGCAGAAGGCGGGAACGGACATTCTCGTCGTGCGGCGCACCAGCACCCTGCCGACCACGGCCGCTCTGACCGCCACCAAGGTCTATCTGCAAGGGGCCGGCTGCAAGACGAACTTCGAACAGCATAAGGATTTTGCCGTTGACTTGGGCTCCAATGCGGGCACGTTCGCGCTGACGACAAGAGGCTGCGCGATCGCCGCCGATATCTACGAGTTCCAGACCCGGATCTACTACGTCTCGAACGAGACGATACCCACGCTGCGCCTGCTCACGATCTCCGGCTCGACGTCGACCAACGAGCCGTTGGTCGAGGGCATTGAGGACTTGCGGTTCGAATACGGCCGCGACAACGTCGGCAACGACGGCGCAGCGGATGGATTTCGCAAATGCCTGTCCACGGTCGATCCATGCGTCGCCGCGGATTGGGCCAACACGATGGCATTGCGGGTGAACCTGCTTGCCCGCAACTTGAACACGGGCGTTGGCTATACCGACGCCAAGACCTACGACCTCGGTGCCGGGATCGTCGTCGGCCCGTTCAATGACCTTTATAAACGGCACGCGTACACGTCGGTCGTGCGGCTGATGAATCCGGCGGGTCGAAGGGAACTCTGATCGTGATACGCAACGCGAAACCTATTCCCGCTCGTCAGCGGCAGCGCGGCATCAGCCTTGCCCTCGGGTTGATCATGCTGATCCTCATGACGCTGCTCGCCATCTCGGCTTTCCAGGCGAGCAACACCAATCTGCGCCTGGCCGGCAACATGCAGGTGCGCCAGGAGACAATGGCGGCCGCTCAAACCGCGATCGAGCAGGTGCTGAGCTCTCCGGCCTTCGTCAATCCGACCACGCCCCCTGCCGCCGATCCCCGTGGCCCTCAACGGTGCCACGTACACCGTCAATTTCACGCCCGCCCCGGCCTGCACGAGCATTGTCGATATTCCGAGCGAGGATCTCGATCCCACCAATCCCGACGACTTCGTTTGCATCCCTAGCGGCGCACTGCCTGGGGCGAGCTCCGGCATTTTCGGGGCCGGTGGGCCGCCGACTTCGCCTTCGTACTGCTCGAACACACGCTGGGCAGTGATCGGAGACGTGGCCGACGCTAGTTCCGGCGCCAAGACGACCCTCGAACAGGGCGTTGCCATCCGTATTTCGAAGGCAAAGGCCCTGACGGGCTGCCCATAGCAAGCAGACCACGACGAATTCAAAGAGGCACGCAGATGAAACCGATCCGATTACGTTGTTACCGTCGCATTGATGGGCCTAGTGCTCGTGCCGAATCTGGCGCACGCGGAGGACATCGACCTCTATACCGGTGCGGGAGCCGGCGGCGACTCCCAATGTGCTCATCGTGCTCGACAACAACTCGAACTGGAGCGCGACGATGGACAGCAGTCCACCCGCCGACGCCGACTCTGTCGCCGGCTGCGGTGGCGCTACGGGTTCGTATTACTGCGCGCAGAAATACGCGCTGATCAAGCTGCTGCAGCAAACGGATGCGACCACCGGCAACTACTTCATCGCGGACTCCGTCGGCGTCGGCATGATGATGTACGGCAGCGGGAGCAACCAAGGGTGGCTACATCCGGTTCGCGGTGCGGAGGATGACCGCCGTCAACCGGGCGGCGCTGATCAAACTCCTGAAAGGCCTGGACATCATCAACGACAAGGGCCAGCAGACCGCAGGACTTTGGCTGGATGATGTGGGAGGCGTTCAAGTATTACGGCGGCGGCAATGGTAGCCCGTGGTCTTCGACGACCTGGGGCCCGATCCCGACCAACGGCGTCGGCATTGGTACCGACACGCGCGATTACCCGGCGAACGCGCACCACCGGGTCCGCGTATTGGGCCAACGGCAATGCCGCGATCACGCCGTACGCCTATACGTCCTCGTCGACCGCCCTTACCGGTGCCAGCCGCGTGTCAATATGTTCCGCCGGCGCCCACCAGCGAATGCGGCAGGAATTACATCGTCTACATTGGACACAGCGATTCGAAGAGCAACGACAACAATGCGGATGCGCAGGCACTCTTCATCGGTGTCGGCGGGTCTACAACACGGGTCAGTCCGGGCTCGTGCACGTTCCGCCGATGAAGGCGCACGGTACCTGTTCAATTCCGATGTCGACCCCAATACGGCCGGAACCCAGAACGTCATCACCTACACGATCGGCACCTATCAACCTCCCGCCACCGGCCAGGTGGCCGGCATGATCACGACCATGAAGAGCATGGCGCGCCAGGGTGGCGGCTCGTATTACGACGCGACGAGCATCCAGAAGCTGTCCGACGCCTTCGGTTCGATCTTCACCGAGATCCAGGGCAGCAACAGCGTGTTCGTTTCGGCGTCGCTGCCGGTCAGCGTGAACACGCAGGGCACGTTCCTGAACCAGGTGTTCGTCGGAATGTTCCGGCCCGATGCGGGGGGCAGCCCGAAGTGGCTCGGCAACGTCAAGCAGTACCAGATCCTGTACGACAGGTCCACGGGCGCGGTACGTCTCGGCGACGCCGACGGCCTCGAAGCCATCGATGCAAGTACGGGCTTCGTGTCCGTCCTCGCCCGTAGCTATTGGACAACCTCGTCGACCTTCTGGACCAACTGGGTGCCAAGCCAGACAACGTCGGCGAGCGATTCGAAGGACGGTCCGGAAGTCTTCAAGGGCGGTGCCGCGGAGCGACAGCGCGAAATGAACTTGACGACTCAGGCCGGCCGGTCGGTATACACGTGCGGCGTGAACGCCACTACGGGCGCGTCGTCCTGCGCCGCCAATGCCCTGCTGTCGGCGACGCCGTTCAACTCCACAACACTCAATCCGACGGTCGCCGGAACGCAATTGGCATTCAATTATCCGGCGGCGTGGACGGCGACATCATCCGCATCCACCGATATCGGCGACCTGATCACGTGGGCCCGCGGCACCGACAATCTCGGCAACGAGTCGGGGCCCGGTGGCACGACGACGATACGGCCTTCGGTTCATGGCGACGTGCTGCATTCACGCCCGGTCGCCCTTAATTACGGTGGATCGCCGCCGCGCGTAGTCGTGTATTACGGTTCCAACGACGGCCTGCTGCGCGCGATCGAGGGCAAGCAGACCGGCACCGGAGCTGGCAACGAACTCTGGTCGTTCGTCGCACCGGAAGTCCTGCGCAAGATGAATCGCTTGCGCCAGCAGTCGCCGACCTTGGTCCTGCCTTCGAATCCAGCCGGCAGCAACAACAACAAGGATTACGGCCTTGACGGGCCGATCGGCGCCTACCAGGAGGGCAGCACGGCCATCATCTACGTTGCGGCGCGTCGCGGAGGAAATTTCATTTACGCGATCGACGTCAGCAACCCGGACGCTCCGAGGTTCAAATTTGAGCTTTCGCCAAGCACGTCAGGCTTGAGCGGACTGGGCCAAACCTGGTCGATGCCCAAAGTGACGAAGCTGCGAGACGGCACCGCATCGGGCAAGGTGGTCCTGATTTTCGGTGGTGGTTACGACCCTGCCGAGGATGCCGGAACGGCCGGCACGACCGGGCGCGGCGTTTACGTCGTGGACGCCTTGACGGGAACCGTGCTGAAACAATTCCTCACGACCGCGGACGGAACGAGCACCATTTCGACCAGCATCCCGTCGGATGTGACGATCGTCAACGTCGATCGCGACGCCAAGGGTTTTGCAGACCGTGCATACGTGGGTGACCTGGCAGGCAACGTGTGGCGGATGGATCTGGACGACCCCAGCTCCACAACCAATGACTCGTCGGGATGGAAGCTGCACAAGCTCGCGAGCCTGGGCGCGCGCAAGTTCTTCTACCCGCCCGATGTCGTGCTCGGCGCTACCTTTCATGCGGTGATGATCGGCTCGGGCGATCGCGAGAAGCCGCTGCTGGATACATCGAGCGATCGCATCTACATGGTCAAGGATACCAAGCTTGGCCTCGATGGGTCCGGGCAGACCACAATCGTGCAAGCCGACCTGGTCGCGAACACGGCCGATTCTACTTCCGCAAAAGGCTGGTACTACAACTTGAATGTCAACGGAGAGAAGGTGGTGAACGGGCCGTTGACCGTCGGCGGGGTCGTCTATTTCGGCACCAACAAGCCTATCGTACAGGCCGCCTGCAAGGCAGATCTTGGCGAGGCGCGGTCCTATGCAATGAACTTTCTCGATGGATCGGGCGTACGGGCACCGGGCGGCGTGGGCACCGGCGACGATGCCTATTCGGAGGTATTGACCGGTGGCGGCTTGCCGCCCTCGCCCATTGCCGGTCTGGTGGATATCGGAGGAACGATCGTGCCGGTCTGTCTCGGCTGCGGTGACCGCCGGTCGTCGTTCGAGGCGGGGTCACCCACCATCGACCCGAGCCCGGTCCGGCGCAAGATCTACTGGAAATTCAAGAACGACAAGTAATCAGCCGATTCTCCCGCGGGGAGAATCGCGCCCGATCGCTCCCTCCCGGTTCAATGGCGGCGCGCGAGCGTCGCGGAAGTGTCCGCCCTTGCCGCGCGCCAGCCGGAAGAAGCGCGGCGAGAGCAGGAGCGCTGGCCCAGCAACCACAGCTCGCCCAACGAGAATGCAGACGGCGCTGACGGTGAGGCTGTCCTGGGATGCAGTCCACCAGGCCAGGAGGGCGACGAGGCCGTGCGCGAGCACGATTCCGGTGATACCTCCAAGCACGCTCAGCATCAGCGCCTCCAGCATGAGCATCGCCGCCGCAATGGTCGACGGCCGCGCCCCGAGCGTGCGCAGGACGGCGATATCGTAGGCGCGCTCGTTCAGTGCGTGATAGAGCGCGATGAAGAGCGACAGCGCCGCGGTCGCGAGCACGACGCTCCCGAACGGGCGTAGCACGTCGGCGCCGACGCCGATCATGCGGAAGAGTCGCGACGATTCGTACACCGGTGATGCCGCCTGCAGGTTGGTTTGCGCATTCGGCGAGGACGAGCGTCGGCCGATTCACCAGCGCACGGGCAATAGCGACGCGCTGCTGCTGGCCGACGCACAGTCGATGGGGGAGGGCATCGTGGCGCTCAATCGACGCCGAGCGCGTTCAACATCGAACGCGGGGCGGCACGATCGACCGGCAGTCCGGCAATGCTCTGCGCCACCAGAATGGGAACGACCGACGAACAGGATGTTGTCCCCTGCGCCAAGTTCGAATCGATCGAGTCGCAGGACCTCGGCGCCGCTGCGGTAGGTGAAGCGAAGATCTTCGATGCGAATCATCGCGCGGCGCGCCCGGTCCCTTATTCCCAATCCGGACCGTCATCCTAAGGTGCGGCGCGAACGGCCGGACGATTGGGAGCGCGCAAAAGAAAAGGGCTTGCGCCGGCGCAAGCCCCTGGTTCCGCGGCGTCCGGGAGCGACGCCGAACGGCTGATCAGATCGACGTCAGCTTGCCGTTGCTCAGGTAGAAGACCCGCTTTTCGCCGGAGGGCGATTCGCAATTCATCTGGGCGGGCGTATCCCCGCCGGCGTTGAATCCCTCCGTGGCGTAATAGTTGGCGGAAGGATCCGCCTTGCGCGCCTGCTCGGCCGTCGCCGGGACCGCCTTTTCCTACGGGGACGCCCCGTAGCGAGGTCTCCCCTCTGTTCGCCGCCGAGTCGCTCCCGCGTCGCTCCGCAGATCTCGTAGCCGCAGGCTCGCCAAGGTTGCGGGAAGCCCGCGGCGCATTGGCTCGGTCGTCGGAGCGCGGGTTGTTCGCCGTCGCGCCGTCGTCCACAGCCCCGGAAGCTCGCGGCGCGAGCTCGCCCGTCGGGATCACGATATTGATATCCGACTCGTTGCCGTCGCGGCACGGACGATCCTGGTAGACCACGCCCTTTGCGGTCGAACATTTGAAAATGGCGTTCGCGGGGCCGGCAAATGCCGCCACGGCGATTGCAAGACAGAGTGCTGTTGTAGCCTTCATTTCGTGCTCCCTGATGTGGCAAATTCCATGGATGGATGAAAAAAGGGACTCTCAGGGAGGACTCAGCAAGAAGCAGGCCACGCGGTCCGCTTTCGAGGACCCTTTGGCTGCCTCTGCGTATGTGTACCATTGGGGGAACAAGGAGAGCGCCGCATCCAGGCGCCCTAGGCTGCGGAGATGCGCCTGGCCGTGGGATGCCGCGCCGCAGCAAACGTCGGTGTACCTTACAGCTACTCCAAACGGCAGCAATTCAGGATTCGCAAGTTATTGTTATTGAATATGAAATAGCTTTGGGAACGATCGTTGCTTACCATACTCCAAAAGGCTGAGCATGGAAATTTCTCAGGTTGGATCGAAGCGTCGGCTAGTGAGAATGTCTGATTGAACTGTGGATGACAGCATGTCTTATCGCATTGTCATCACACGGCGCGCGTCAGGTATTGCCCGCGGCCATGCAGCAAGACGAGGTGAGCGCGTCTTGCAATTGAATTGCTGCGAGTTGACGCCACGCTTGGCGCTGCAAGGCGCGACGGTTATGGACGACAGAGGGTGGGGCAGGCGGCTTCGTCCTGCGGCTAGCATGTAGCGGCGCGCGTACTATACTGAAATCAGCCGCTGCGGCAGTACTTTAGGGTGGAACAGGCGATGAATCTTGGTTGGATTCTGCTGGGTCTCGTGGGCTGGGCGCTCGGCTTGGTGGTGGTGCTCGCCCTCTTCCGCATGTCCAGCGACCAGGACCGCGCGGCGCGCCATGTACAGAAGCGCCTCGATCCCTATTCGGATGTGACGATCACCCGGGCGGGCGACGCCTGAGATTCGCAGCGGCTGCCGCTGGAAACCCACATGTAGCTGGATGGCTGGCGGAAGGTGTGAGATTCGAACTCACGGTGCCGTTGCCGACACGCCGGATTTCAAGTCCGGTGCATTAGACCACTCTGCCAACCTTCCGGAACGCGCCCTTGCCTTGATTTCAGGGCGGACGGTGCCATCTTAGCAGCGTCGGCAACGCTGCCCGTTGCAGCCCGCAGTTGAACATTGCCGGGTTTCTGTTAGTCTAACCAAGTTGAGAGGGTCCGCTTCGGACCGGATAGTCCTGTATCAGGAGAGACCATGGATCGCAAATTCGAACCCGTAATGATCTCCGGTGCGACGCCGTCGCTGCCGGTGCAGACGGCGGGCACGGCCGTCGACAGCCAGCGTGTGCTGCGCAATACGTACTGGCTGCTCGCGCTGTCGATGCTGCCGACCGTTGCCGGTGCGCTCGCTGGCATGCAACTCAATTTCATCGGCCTGTTCAAGGCGGCGCCCATCATGACGCCGCTCCTCATGTTCGCCGTGATGATCGGCTCGCTGTTCGTGGTCACGCGGCTGCGTGACAGCGCATGGGGCGTCCTCGCGCTCTTCGGCTTCACGTTCATCGCCGGCTTGATGCTGACACCGATCCTGACGGTCGCCGCCGGGTTCCGCAACGGTGGTCAACTCGTCGCCCTTTCCGGCGGGCTCACGGCGGCGGTGTTCTTCTCCCTCGCGGCCTATGCCTCGGTGACGAAGCGCGACTTCGCCTTCCTGGGCAAGTTCCTGTTCGTCGGCTTGGTGCTCCTGATCGTGGCGTCGCTCGCCAACATCTTCTTTCAAATCCCGGCGCTCTCGGTGACGATCTCGGCGGTGGCGGTGCTGATCTTTTCGCTCTACCTGCTGCACGACCTCACCAACATCGTGCGCGGCGGCGAAACGAACTATGTGATGGCCACGCTCAACCTGTTCCTCAGCGTGTACAACATCTTCATCAGCCTCCTCAACCTGCTCCTGGTCTTTTCCGGGCAGCGCGACTGACGCTGAACGCACGGCTTTTCGCAGTGCCATCGGGGTGACGCAAGTCGCCCCGATTGTTTTATCCGAGCGACCTGCGTCGCCCCGATTGTCTTCCCCCGCCTGATTTCAACGCGCAAACAGCGCGATCGACTCGACGTGCGACGTGTGCGGAAACATGTTGATCACGCCCGCCGCCGCAAGATCATAGCCGTGGTCGTGCACCAGCACCGACGCGTCGCGCGCGAGCGTGGCCGGGTTGCACGAGACATAGACGATCCGCCGCGGGCCGCCGTCGCCCGGTAGCGCCTTGACCAGCGCGATCGCGCCTTCGCGTGGCGGATCGATGAGGATCTTGTCGAGCGCCCCCAGGACTTCCAGGCTTTCGGGTGTGGCGGCGAACAGGTTGGCCGTGTGAAACGTGGCGTTCGCGGCAAGCCCGTTCAGTGCGGCGATCCCGGCGGCGCGCTCGACGAGTGTGGCGCTGCCCTCGACGCCGATGACCATGGCGCCACGCCGCGCGATCGGCAGCGTGAAGTTTCCAATGCCGCAGAAGAAGTCGGCGATGCGTTCGCCCGGGCGCGGGTCGAGGAGTGCCACCGCCCGCCGCACGAGCACGCGGTTGATGGCGGGATTGACCTGCGTGAACTCGGTGGGCGAATAGGGGAACCGCAAGTCGAATTCGGGCAACACGTAGGCGAGCGGCGGCGGTGCGGGGGATAACGGCGTCGCGGTGGCGGGACCTCCGGGCTGCAGGTAGAACTGCACCGCGTGCGCCTCGGCAAAGGCCGCCAGCGCCGACTCGTCCGCGGGCGCGAGCGGCTCGAGAATGCGAAGCACCAGCACATGTGCCGCCTGCGGGCCATCGCCCACCGCCAATTCGATCTGCGGCAAGCGGTCGCGCACGGACAGGCCGCCGACGAGCACGCGCAGGTTCGGCAACAGGTCGGAAATCTTGCGCGGCAACACCGCGCACGAGGTCATGTCGGCGACGTAACTCGACATCCGCTCGTGGAAGCCGATGAGCGTGCCGCCTTTCTTCACGACGTGCCGGACCGAAAGTCGCGCGCGATGCCGGTATTCCCAGCTCGGCCCCTGGATGGGCGGCAGCAACAGCTCCGGCCGCACTCGCCCGAGACGCCACAGCGCGTCCTCGAGCGTGCGTTGCTTCGCGGCCACCTGCGCTCCGGCATCGAAATGCTGCTGCGAGCAGCCGCCGCAGACGCCGAAATGGGGGCAACGCGGCTCGACCCGCGCCGCGTTCGCTTTCAGCACCGCGTCGGCGCGCGCGAGCTCGAACGTCGGCTTCTTCTTCAACGTCGTGATCGCTACCGTCTCGCCTGGCAGTCCGCCCTCCACGAAGACAGCCTTGCCATCGACGCGGGCGATGCCGCGCCCCTCCTGGTCGAGCGACCCGATCGTCACGATCATCGTCGGCGAAGCGATGGAGGGACGTGAGCGTCGGGCGCGGCTGGACATGGCGGACATGATGGAGCGGTCGTCGGGATTGTAACCGCGGCGTTTGGCGCGGCCGAACGAGTCCGTCGCCGGTCGCGTAGAATTCTGCCGATGCGAATCCTGGCGCTGGACACATCGACCGAGTGGTGCAGCGTCGCCGTCGGCGACGGGGCGCGCTGGCACCGGCTGGACGAACATGCTGGCCAAACGCATTCGGAGCGCGTCCTGCCGATGGTGCATGCCGCACTAGCGGCCGCCGGATGGCCGCTCGCAAGTCTTCATGGCATTGCGTTCGGATCGGGGCCCGGCTCGTTCACCGGAGTTCGCATCGGCTGCGGTGTCGCACAGGGGCTTGCCCTTGGCGCCGATCTGCCGATCGCGCCGATTTCCACGCTCGCGGCGCTGGCCCAAGAGGTCTTTCGCACCTGCGGCTGGGGCCGCGTGGTGGCTTGTCTCGATGCGCGGATGCGGGAGGTCTACCTTGCTGCCTTTACGCGCCACGACGACGAGTGGCGCGAATGGGTCGCGCCTTCGGTCGAAGTGCCGGCCGAGGCGAGGCGCGTGGTGGGGGTCGACCGCGCGGAGCGGTTCGGTGCCGGCAACGGATTCGCGGCGTATCCGGAGCTCGCGTCAGAGCTCGAGCTGTCGCGCGTAGCCGCCGATGCGCGGCCGACGGCGCAATCGATCGGGGAACTGGCGCTGCCGCGGCTGGCCGCCGGCGAAGGGGTTGCCGCCGCCGACGCGGCGCCCTTCTATGTGCGCCATCGAATTGCGTTGACCGCCGCCGAGCAGGCCGCCGGCGCCCGGCTTTGACTCGGTAGACGAGAGCGATGGCGACGCTGCCACGACCCACGACCTGGCAGGAGCCGCAGTGGCGGCCGCTGCGCGTCGGCGATCTCGCCGAGGTCGCGGCGCTCGAGGCGCGGATTCATGCCGCGCCGTGGACGATGGGCAATTTCCGCGATGCGCTCGCCGCCGGCTATTCGTCGCGCGTCGGAGAACGCGATCATCGGATCATCGCCTACGGCGTCCTGATGCTCTCGCCCGGCGAAGCGCAAATCCTGAATCTGTCGGTTGTTCCGGACGCCCGCAGGGAGGGCATCGGCCGCGCGCTCTTGCGCCGCTTCATCGACGACGCGAGAAATTTTTGCGTCGATCAGGTCTTCCTCGAAGTCCGCGCATCGAACGTCGCGGCGATCGGGTTGTACGAGTCCGAGGGATTCGCTCCGGTCGCGCGCCGCGTCGCCTATTATCCAGGCGCCGCCACCGACGACGCGCGTGAGGACGCGATCGTCATGCGGCGCGCCGTCGACCCCCATCCATGAGCGCAGCCGCAGATGCCGCGCCACGATGAAATCCTGACCGAGCTCGGCCTCGCGCCGACATGGCAGCGGCGCGCCCGACCGGGCTTAGACCGTGGGCCGGATGCGCTTGTCGCGCCCGTGACGGCGCCGCCGGCTGGGCCGGGCGTCGGAGGATCCGCGAGCCCCGAAGCGCGCGTCGTGCGCATCGCCACGCTCGAATGGCGCGACTTCGCCGCCGACGTCGACGCGTGCGTCGCCTGCGGCCTTTCGCACACGCGCAAGAAGACGGTGCCCGGCGTGGGCGATACCCGCGCCGAATGGTTGTTCGTCGGCGAGGCGCCCGGCGCCGAGGAAGACGCAAAAGGCGAGCCCTTCGTCGGACAAGCCGGGAGGCTCCTCGACAACATGCTTGCCGCGCTGGGCATGAACCGCGGCAGGAGTGTCTACATCGCCAACGTCCTCAAGTGCCGGCCGCCGGGCAACCGCACACCCGAGCCTGGCGAAGTCGACGCGTGCCGCCCCTACCTCGACCGGCAGATCGCGCTCATCGAGCCCAAGGTGATCGTCGCGCTGGGCAAGAGCGCCGCGACCACGCTGCTGGGGATCGACGCCACGATCGCCAGCCTGCGCGGGCGTGTCCACCGCTACGGCGGCCTCCCACTCGTGGTGACCTACCATCCGGCCTACCTGCTTCGCAACCTGCCCGACAAGGCGAAGGCGTGGGAGGACCTCCTGTTGGCGCGCCGCACGCTGCGCGGCGTCCCATCCTCCGCGCGAGGAGAGCCCTGAGGGTGTCACGCGGCTGCTCGTCGCCGCGCTTGCGTTCGGGCCCACGCGACCCCATTCTTGCACCGGTCGTCGCTTTCCTGGCGCCGACGCGTCCGTCCGGAGGAACCATGATTCGCCATTTCGCAGGGCTTCTCGCCGTCTTCGCCTCGCTTGTGCTCGCCGGATGCGGGTACAACGACCTGCAGCGGCAGGACGAAGGCATCAAGGGCTCCTGGTCGGAAGTCCTGAACCAGTACCAGCGCCGCGCCGACCTCGTGCCGAACCTCGTCAATACGGTCAAGGGCTACGCCGCGCAGGAAGAAAAGGTGCTGACCGAAGTGACCAACGCGCGCGCGAGCGTCGCCGGCATCAAGGCGACGCCGGAGCTCGTGAACGATCCCGTGGCCTTCCAGAAATTCATCAGGGCGCAGGGGGAGCTTACCGGGCGCGCTGTCGCGGCTCCTGGTCGTGTCGGAAAACTACCCGCAGTTGAAGTCGGATGCGTTGTTCCGGGACCTCACGGCGCAACTCGAGGGCACCGAGAACCGGATCACCGTCTCGCGCAACCGGTATATCAAGAGCGTCCAGGAGTACAACACGACCGTGCGGCAGTTCCCAACCAACCTTACCGCGATGGTGTTCAAGATGGACGTGAAGCCCAACTTCACGGTGGAGAACGAGGGCACGATCAGCGCGCCGCCCAAGGTCGATTTCAACAAGCCCGCGGCGGCACCTGCGGCACCAGCCGTGCCGGCGGCGCCGACGACAGGGGCGGTGCCGGCCACTCCGAAAGCGGACGGCAAAGCCGCGGCGTCCGGCGACCCCGCGGGCGATCTCCTGAAGAAGGGCTACTGACCGGGCGCCTTCACTGGCTCCCGCGCCACCCGTTCGTGATGGCGTCCATAGTGTGAACAGGCCCTGGATGGCGCGCGCGGCCGCGTTTCTGCTCGCGGCAACGCTCTGGTCGGCGGCGAGCGGACTCTGGGCGCAGGCGTGGGAGGCGGGCACGGACGGCCTGCTCCCGATTCCGCCGCTTGCCGCGCGTGTCACGGATCTCACGCAGACGCTTACCTCCGCCGAAGCGGCGGCGCTCGAAACCAAGCTGGCTGACTGGGAGGCACGCACGTCGGCCCAGCTCGTGGTGCTGCTGGTGCCGACGACCCAGTCGGAGCCGATCGAAGCGTATTCGCTGCGGGTGGCCGAGAAATGGAAGATCGGCCGCAAGGGTCAGGACAATGGCGCGCTGTTCCTGATCGCCAAGAACGACCGGAAGATGCGGATCGAAGTCGGCTACGGGCTCGAAGGCGTGCTGCCCGATGTCACCGCGAACCGCATCATCCGCGAGGACGTGGCGCCTGCCTTTCGCGAAGGCCGTTTCGCGGCGGGCATCAACGCTGGCGTCGACCGCATTATCGCCGTGGTCGGCGGCGACACGCTGCCGCCTTTGAAGACGACAAGCGCGAAGTCGCGCTTCGGCGGGATCGGCTTCGAGGAGGTCCTGTTCGTCCTGTTCTTCGTCGTTCCCGTCGCCGGCGCTATGCTGCGCGGAATTTTCGGCCGCCTCGGCGGATCGCTTGTCGGCGGGGGAGCGATCGGCGTCGTCGTGTGGCTCGTCCTCGGCTCGATCCTGATTGGCGTCGTCGGCGGAGTCGTCGTGTTCCTGGTGATGCTCGCTCTGGGCATGGGCGGCGGCACGGCGCATCGCGGCGGCGGATGGACGTCCACGGGCAGCGGCTGGGGTGGCGGCTCCTCAGGCGGCGGGTTCTCCGGCGGCGGCGGATTTTCCGGCGGCGGCGGCAGCTTCGGCGGCGGCGGCTCGTCCGGCAGCTGGTGAGCGAGAGAACAATGAAAAACGGTCGAAATCTGCGCCGCATCTTCCGCCATCTCGTAACCGACCGCGTGAGCGCGCGGCGTGCCTTCCCGGTGGCGTCGCTCCTGCGAATCGAGGCGGCGATCGCGGAAGGCGAGAAGCACGCATCGCGGACAGGTTCGGTTCGCGGTCGAGCCCGCGCTGCCGCTCGGGCGGGTTCTGCGACACTTCCCGCCCCGCGAGCGCGCGCTGGAGGTGTTCGGCCAGCTGCGGGTCTGGGACACCGCCGAGAACTGCGGCGTCCTCGTCTATCTGCTGCTCGCCGACCGCGACGTCGAGATCGTCGCCGACCGCGGGATCCACGCCCATGTCGGTTATGCGGCGTGGGCCGCCATCTGCCGGAAGATGGAGGCGGCGTTTCGCGCCGGTCGCTACGGCGAAGGCGTCGAAGCCGGCATCGTCGAGATCAACGCGCTGCTCGCGCTGCATTACCCGCGCGAGGGCAGCGGGCGAAGCAACGAGTTATCGGACCAGCCAGTGATCCTGTAGACGCGTTGCCGCGAGCGCTGCGTCAGCGCTCGCGGGGGGACTTGGCCCGATGCGCGTTGGCGTGCGAGTCGGCTCCGATGAGATGCAGGAGATCGCCTCGTGACTGGTTGCGTCGATGGCGCAGCATCACGAGCACCATGATCCCGGAGACGAAGAGGCCGAACAGCACGATGGCCGTCCGGACGTCGATACCGGCGCTCAACATGAGCGAATAGAGGCCCACCATCGCGAGAATGCCGATGTTCTCGTTGAAGTTCTGGACGGCGATCGAGTGTCCGGCGCCCATCAGCACGTGGCCCCGATGCTGCAGCAGGGCGTTCATCGGGACTACGAAAAACCCCGCGCACGCGCCAATGGCGATCATCAGGATCATCGCCACGGACACGTCCGTCACGAAGATCATCGAGATCACGATGAGGCCCATCGTGACGCCGATCGGCAGCACCTTGACCGCACCGCGCAGCGATACGTAGCGTGCGGCGATCACCGCGCCGGCCGCGATGCCGGCGGCGACCACCCCCTGCAGCATCGACGCCTGGGACAGGTTGAGGCCGAGCGCCATCGCCGCCCAGTCGATCAGGATGAATTGCAGCGTGGCTCCCGCGCCCCAGAACAGCGTAGTCGTGGCGAGCGACACTTGGCCCAGCTTGTCGCGCCACAGCAGCGAGACGCAGTGCGCGAACTCGCCGATGAGAAACATCGGATTGCGGTTGACCATCCGGTGATCGACGCCCGTGTTCGGAATGAACCAGTTGAAGACCGCCGCCATCACGTAGAACAGCATGATCACGCTGATCGCGGCCTCGGGCGGCGTGTCGACCCCGGTGTCGATGTAGGGCAGGTTGAAGCCGAGCAGCGTGGTCGCGACCCGGGGGCCGATCAGCATTCCGCCGGTCAGGACGCCGAGGATGATCGAGGCGACGGTTGTGCCCTCGATCCAGCCGTTCGCGACGACGAGCTGCTGCGGCGGCAGGAGCTCGGTCAGGATTCCGTATTTGGCCGGCGAGTAGGCGGCGGCGCCGAAGCCCACCACGGCGTAAGCGGCGAGCGGGTGTATCGTGATCAGCATCAGGACGCAGCCGACGATCTTGATCCCGTTCGTGATCAGCATCACCTGGCCCTTCGGCATCGAGTCGGCGAATGCACCCACGAGCGGCGCGAGCAGAACGTAGGACAGCACGAAGCTTTGCTTGAGGCCCGGCGTCATCCAACCGGGTTCCTGCAGGTCGCGCAGCAGCGCGATTGCGGCGATCAGCAGGGCGTTGTCGGCCAGCGAGCTGAAAAACTGCGCCGCCATGATCGTGTAGAAGCCGGACTTCATCGTCCCCCGCGGCGTGACCCGAGTTCCGCGAACGCCGCGAAACGCGTCGTGGGCGTCACCATTCGATATAATTGTTGGGTGCTGCCCGCGGCCCGCGTTTTATACCATGATTGTCGGAGCGGGAGAATCGGCGCGCCTCGACCGGCACCGTCCGACGCCCCGGACGGACGGTGCTTCGCCTCGGAAAATCGCCACCCATGGCTCGTCCGCTGCATGCCCAGTTGAGCCTTCCGGCATTGCGCTCGAACCTCGCGCGGGCGAGGGAGCTCGCGCCGGGTACGCAATTGCTGGCGGTCGTGAAGGCTAATGCCTACGGACACGGGCTCATGCGCCTACTGCCGGCGCTGGAGGACGCCGACGGCCTGGCGCTCGTCGAGCTCGATGCAGCGATCGCATTGCGCGTCGCGGGATACCCGCGCCGGATCCTGCTGCTCGAAGGTTTCTTCACGGCGGACGAGCTGCCCGAAATCGCGGAGCGCCGGATCGCGGTTGTGGTGCACAGCGAAGCGCAGTTGCGGATGCTGGAGCGTTCGCGCCTGGCGAAGCCGATCGAAGTGTTCATCAAGATCAATACGGGAATGAACCGCCTGGGGATCGCGGCGACGGACATCGTGGAAACGGTCGAGCGCCTGAACAACTGTGCCTCCGTCGCCGTACTGCGGCTGATGACGCATTTCGCGCGCGCCGACGAGGATTATGGAATCAGCGATCAACTCGCCACTTTCAACGCGGCGTGCCGCGGCATGCCGTATCCGCGCTCGCTCGCCAATTCCGCAGGTGTCGTGCGTCACGACGAGATCGGCGGCGAGATCATCCGCCCGGGCATCATGCTCTACGGAGCATCGCCTTACGCTTCCGACTCGGCGGAATCCATCGGCGTGCGGCCGGTGATGACGCTGCGCTCGAAGATCATCGCGGTGCAATCGCTCGGACAGGGCGAATGTGTCGGCTACGGTGGGGCGTATACCGCGACCCGCGCGTGCCGCATCGGCGTCGTGGCCTGTGGCTACGCCGATGGATATCCGCGCCTCGCGCCCTATGGAACGCCGGTGCTGGTGCACGGCAGGAAGGCGCGCATAGCCGGTCGGGTGTCGATGGACATGATCACTGTGGACATCACCGATCTGCCCGAGGCGAATGTCGGCAGCCCGGTGGTCCTTTGGGGCGACGGCCTGCCGGTGGACGAAGTCGCGAGCGCCGCGTCCACCGTCGGATACGAGCTGCTTTGCGCCGTCGCGCCGCGCGTGCCGTTTCTCGTCAGCAACGTCGAACGCGTCGACTTCGAAGTGTAGATGAAGAGCCCCCACGCTCCCTGTGGTCGCTGCCCACCGGGACCTCCACGCGAGCGGGGCGAAGCCCAGGCCCGAAGGGCGCGTCCGCGAGCGTGGAGGGCGGCCGACACCCAATCGTCGCACTCGGCAACCGTTGTGATGAGGCCGCGGCGCACAGTGCCCTTCGGGCGGCCGTGCGGGCACTGGAACAGCACCCGCGCTCGGCCGTGCGGGCACTGAAGGAGGCTGCCTTGCCCATCGTCGTCACCGGAGCCGCGGGATTCGTCGGCGCCAATCTCGTCAAGGCGCTCAATCGCCGCGGCGAGACCGACATCATCGCCGTCGACAACCTCACGCGCGCCGACAAGTTCGCCAATCTCGTCGACTGCGAAATCGGCGAATACGTCGACAAGGACGAGTTCCTCTCGCGCCTTGCGGACGGCGATTTCGACGATGACGTCACTGCCGTGCTGCACGAGGGCGCCTGCTCCGACACGATGGAAACCGATGGCCGGTACATGATGCGCAACAACTACCGCTATTCGGTCGCGGTGCTCGACTGGTGCCAGAATAACGATGTCCCGTTTCTCTACGCGTCCAGCGCCGCCGTGTACGGGGGCAACGCCGTGTTTCGCGAGGAGCGCGCATGCGAGGCGCCGCTCAATGTCTACGGCTACTCGAAATTCCTGTTCGACCAGCATGTGCGCAGGATGTTGCGGGAGCGGACCGCGCAAATCGCGGGATTCCGCTATTTCAACGTCTATGGTCCGCGCGAACAGCACAAGGGTCACGGCTCGTCGGTGGCCTGGCATTTCTTTCAGCAGTACCGCAAGGAAGGCCGCGTGCACCTGTTCGAGGGGTCCGGCGGCTACGCCGACGGCGAGCAGCGGCGCGATTTCGTCGCAGTGGAGGACGTCGTCGCGGTCAACCTGGATTTTCTCGACCACCCGGAGCGCAGTGGCATCTTCAACCTCGGAAGCGGGCGCGCGGCCACGTTCAATTCGATTGCCGCGGCGACGATCAATGCGTGCCGCGCCGCGGCTGGAGAGCCGCCTCGACCGCTCGGCGCACTCGTTGCGGAAGGCGTCATCAAGTACATCCCGCTGCCGCCTGCGCTGGCCGGCAAGTACCAAAGCTTCACCGAAGCCGACCTCGCGCGGCTTCGCGCCGCCGGCTACGTGGCGCCAATGTGCGCGATCGACGTAGGCGTTCCGCGCTACGTCGAACGGCTGATTTCCGCGTCGGCTTCCTCCGCGTAGCTTGTGGGACGCGGCGGAGCGTCGCGCATGCCGCTCGACGCCGGAACTGCCGCGCACTCTCAATTCTCGCAGGAGGGACTCATGAAGCGACTGGCACTGTTGCTCGCCTTGGCGTTGTGCTCAGCCACGGCATTCGCCGCGATCAATCTCAACACGGCGTCCAAGGAAGAGCTGGTAGCCCTTCCGGGTATCGGCCCCGCCAAGGCGCAGGCGATCGTCGACTATCGCAACTCGCACGGGCAGTTCAAGTCGATCGAAGAGGTGAAGGACGTCAAGGGCATCGGCGCCAAGCGCTTCGAGAAGCTCAAGGGCGAGCTCACCGTGGGGGCGCCGCCGGCCAAGCCGCCCACCCGCGCGGGCGAGCAATCTGCGCCGCAGCGAATGGCCAAAGGCGCGGTAACTCCGGCCGCCAAGCGGGACGATACGATGGGTGCAAAACCCTGACGCGACGGAAATCGGTTCGCTGGAGGAAGGGTGCGTCGCGCTTGCACGCGTGCGGGTCAACCCTTAGCATGCACGCCGCGTTATGGATCGCGCGCCGGAGTGATTCGGTCGCCGGTGCGGCGCACCCGCTCAATTCCTCATGGAGAACCCAATGAAAAGGTTCCTAATGCTGCTGGCTTGCCTGCTCTTCTCGGGCTGGGCGCTGGCGGCGATCAACATCAATACCGCGACACTGCAGGAACTGGAGGCGCTCAACGGCGTTGGTCCGGTGAAGGCCCAGGCAATCATCGATCACCGCAAGGCGAACGGCCCGTTCAAATCCGTGGACCAGCTGAAGGACGTCAAGGGCATCGGCGACGCGACGTTCGACAAGATCAAGGCCGACGTTTCGGTCAGCGGTTCGACCACTCCCGCGGCCAAGGCGCCGACCGCGGTTCCCGCTGCACCGATGAAAGCGGCGGCGCCAGCGGCCGCGGCAGCACCTGCGGCGCCGGCAGCACCGATGAAGGCCGAGGCGCCCAAGACCACGACCGCAGCACCTGCGGCGCCGGCTCCCGCTGCCGCACCCGCGGCGCCGATGAAAGCCGAGGCCGCCAAGACCACGACGCCCGCCTCCGCACCTGCCATGTCGGCAAAGGAGAAGGCCGCTGCGGACGCGAAGGCGGCCAAGGACAAGGCCGCCGCGGACGCCAAGGCTGCAAAGGACAAGGCCGCAGCCGACGAAAAGGCGGCGAAGGACAAGGCTGCCGCCGACAAGGCCAAGAAGTAACGTCTCGCAGGCGCTGACCGACGGACCCCGCCCGCGTGGCGGGGTCTTTCGTTACCGGCGCGCCCACCGCAGTTCTTGCGCGAGCGGCGGGAGGCACATCACCCCTCCGCTACAATAGCCGCGTCACGATCCACGGTCGCGCATGTATCCCACGCTCGAATCCACTGTCGGCAACACGCCGCTCGTCCGCCTGGTGCGTATTCCGGGCGACATGCCGAACATCGTCCTCGGCAAGCTCGAGGGCAACAATCCGGCGGGCTCGGTCAAGGATCGTCCCGCGCTCTCGATGATTGTCGGGGCCGAGAAGCGCGGCGACATCAAGCCCGGCGACACGCTGATCGAGCCGACGTCCGGCAACACCGGAATCGCGCTCGCCATGGTCGCCGCAATGAAAGGCTACCGGATGATCCTCGTCATGCCGGATCATCTGTCGGTCGAGCGCCGGCAGGCGATGCTCGCCTACGGCGCGGAACTTGTGCTCACCCCGAAAGCGGGCGGCATGGAGCGCGCGCGCGATCTCGCGGTCGAGATGCGCGACGAAGGCAAGGGCATCATCCTCGACCAGTTCGCGAACCCCGACAATCCGCTCGCGCATTATCGCGGCACGGGTCCGGAGATCTGGCGCGATACGCACGGGACGATCACGCACTTCGTGTCGGCGATGGGAACGACAGGCACGATCATGGGTGTGTCGCGTTTTCTCAAGGAAAAGAATCCGTCGATACAAGTCATCGGCGCGCAGCCCGAGGAGGGATCGCAGATTCCGGGCATTCGCAAGTGGCCCGAAGCGTACCTGCCGAAGATCTACGATCGGGCGCGCGTCGACCGGATCGAACCGGTGTCGCAGGCCGACGCCGAAGCGATGACACGCCGGCTTGCAACCGAAGAGGGCATCTTCGGAGGGATCTCGGCCGGCGGCGCGTGTGTCGTCACGATGCGCATCGCGCGCGAGGTCGCGAACGCGACGATCGTATTCGTCGTTTGCGATCGTGGCGATCGCTACTTGTCCACGGGCGTGTTCCCGGGCGGATCGTGACGCCCGTCCTGACCTTCGACATCGAGACGGTGCCCGACGCCGCAAGTGTGCGGCGCGCCTTCTGCATGAGCGCCGAACTGTCGGATGCCGCCGTGCTGAACTGGATCATGCAGAAGCAGCGGGCGCGGACGGGCTCCGACTTTCTTCCGCTCCAATATCAACGCGTGGTCGCGATCGCTTGCGCGTTGCGCGATGCCTCCGGCTTCAAGATCGCGTCGGTTGGCGCGGCGGAGGACGCCGAGCCCGAGCTCATCCGCCGCTTTTTCGATCTGATCGACAAGCACACCCCCCAACTCGTGTCGTGGAACGGCGGCGGCTTCGACCTGCCGGTGCTCAATTATCGCGCCTTGATCCATGGCGTCACGGCCGCGAAATACTGGGATTGGGGCGACGACGACCGCGAGTTCAAGTTCAACAGTTATCTTGGTCGTTACCATACGCGGCACCTCGACCTCATGGACGTGCTGTCGATGTACCAGCCTCGCGCTACTGCCGGACTCGACGCGATGGCGCGACTGTGCGGCTATCCCGGCAAGCTGGGGATGGACGGCAGTGAGGTGCATGCGGCGATTGTCGCGGGGAAGCTCGACGACGTCCGCCGCTATTGCGAAACCGACGTGATGAACACCTACCTCGTTTTCCTTCGATTCCGTCTGATGCGGGGCGAACTGTCGGCGGGCGAGCATGCGAAGGAAGTCTCGCTCGCGCGGGAGCGGATTGCGGCGATCAGCGCTCCGCATTGGCTGCAATTCATCGCTGCCTGGGACGCCAACGCGGTCGCGTGAGCCGAACGCCTGGGGTTGCGGGAGCGAGGGGTCAGGCCCGCAGGAATGGCACCGCAGCGTAGCGGCCGCCGAGCACCGGCTGCGACGGCACTCCCCACCAGCGCTCCAGCACGGTCGCATAGACGGCGCGAAAATCGATCGCGTGACCGACGTTGCCATCGCTCCCCAAGCGATCGAGTGCCGGCGCTTCGCCGTAGAACCCACCGGCCACGCGCCCGCCCAGCGCAAAGTGGACGTTGGCGGTTCCGTGATCCGTGCCGCCGGACAGGTTTTCGCGCGGGCGGCGGCCGAATTCCGAGTAGGTCAGGATCAACGTCTCGTTCCACCGTCCGAGCTCGTCCAATGCGACTTTGAGCGACGCGATGCCCCGCGCCAGCTCACCGAGAAGGCGCGCCTGCGTGGCCGTCTGACCGCGTGCGTGTCGAATCCCGAGAGGCTGAGGCGGACGACGGCCACGCTGGAAGGATTGGCGATGATCTGGCATGCCGTGTGGACGGCATTTCCGAATCCTCCCGCCGGAAACTCGGTAGCGAGCGCGCGGTGGGTGTCGAGATTGGCCGCCGCCTGCACGATGTCGGCCTCGACCCGCAGGATGTGCCGGTAGGCCTTGTTGCGCGCCTCGCCGGCCGGGGTGGCAAGCCGCGCTTGCCGGAGGAACGCTTCGGTATTCGAAAGCGCGATGGCGCGCGTGCCGCCGCCGGCGAGCGGGCCGAGATCGTTGCCGCCGATGATGACGCCGTCGGCGGCGAACGCGCGCGGCACTTGGGCGGCGGCGAACGCGCGTGTGAGCCAGCCCTCGGGAAGGTAATCTTCGCTGGGCGATGCGGTGTCCCAGATCTCGATCGAGCGAAAATGCGACAGGTTCGGTGCCGGATAGCCGACGCCCTGCAGCACCGCGAGCTCCTTCGCCTGCCAGAACGGCAGCAGCGGCGCGAGCGCCGGATGCAGCCCGCACGCTCCGAGAGCGGAAGCACGCTGTCGCGCGCGATCGCGAGCTTCGGGCGCAACGCGTAGTAAGTCGGGTCGGCATGGGGGACGAGCGGTGTTGAGGCCGTCGTTGCCGCCCTTGAGCTCGATCAGCACCAGGAGGTTGCGGTAGTTCGCGCCGGGCGGCGCGGCAGCGCATGCCACCGAGGCCGAACCGACGCCGAGCATACGAAGCGCCGCTGCGGAAAGCGACGACTGCAGAAAGGTGCGGCGGTCCATGGTCATTTGAGCTGATACGCAGGGTCGAGGACGTACCCGCGCACGACGGTCAGCGGATCGGCCGCGTGATCGCTCGGCTGCTGCGGCGGCACGGCCAGCAGCAGGCGCTGCGCCCAACGCGCGCGCTCGTCCGGCGACGCGCCAGGGAACTGCGCGAGAAAGCGCGCGCTGTCGAATGTGGAGGCTCGAGAGTGCGCGGTCCACCGCGGCGGTCCCGGCGTTGGCCGTTTGCATCGCCGGCCATCGCATCGGGCATGTGGCGATCCATCAGCGCGCGTCACGCGATCGACGAATTGCTTGCGCGCAAGCAGCGTGGTCGTGTTGATCCACGTCTCGCCGCCGGGCCAGCCTTTAACGTTGGGGGGCGACAAGAGGTTTTGCCCCATTCCCGCGGCGACGAGGGCGAAGGGCAGCTTGCGTTCCGGCCGAGGCCCAACGAGCGCAGCGTGCCGACGACGAGCTCGGTCGGCGACTTGACGAGCACGCCGCGGTTCTGCGCTGCGTAGAACCCGTCGCAAAGCAACATTTCGCGCAACGCTGCCTTGATGTCGTAATTCGACCCGCGGAAGCTGCGGCGATACGCGTCACTTCCGCCGGATCGGGGTCGGGCGAAACGAACTCGCGCCAGAGTTTCGCGGTCACGTATTCGCGCGGTCTCGGGGCGCGCGAGCAGCAGGTCGAGCACCGCGTCGCCGTCGAAGGCCCCGCTGCTTGCCCAACACGGTCTTCGTTCCGCCGTCGTGCGCGCGCGGACGGAACATGAACGCCAGGGTCTCGCGATCGAGGCTCCAGCCGGTGAACGCGCGGGCGGCTTCCTTCACGTCCTCCTCGGTGTAGCGGCCTTCGCCCAGCGTGAAGAGCTCCATCACCTCGCGCGCGAAATTCTCGTTCGGCGCGCCCTTGCGGTTCTGCGCGTCGTCGAGGTAGACGAGCATCGCCGGATCCTTCGATCGCATGCAGCAGCGCGCCGAAATTGCCGAGCGGCGTGCGTGCGGAGCGGGCGTTCTGCCGGTACATGAGACGCGAAATGCGCACCTTCTGCTGGCCCGGAGACGAAATGGTTGTGCCAGAAGAGCGTCATCCGCTCGGTGAGCGGCGATGGCGTCGCCAGCATCTCCTCCACCCACCATGCGCGCAACGCGAGACCTTCCCGCCGCTGCTCCTGCACGAACACCTTGCGTTGCGCTTCGGAGGCGCTCTCGCCCCTTGGTGGCGGGATGGGGGCCGCGTCGACGACGATGGCCGGCGGCGGGGTCAAGGCGGTCGTGCGAGTTTCACCGCAGGAGTTGCTCGACCGCCGCTTCGCGCGTCAGGCTCGCGTACGCGCGAATCTCCGCGTCCGTCGGGCCGAAGCCGGTGCGCGCCAGCAGATGGCGCGCATCGTCGTAGCCAAGGATCGGGCTCGAAGCGGCCGCCACCGGAAATGCCGCCATGGCGATGGCGAAGGAAAGCGCCTGCAGCAAGCGGTGTGCGATGACGGCCAACGTTCGCATTCGGGTTTGGCGATGTGCCGGCGGCACCGTGGCGCCGCGACGACGGTTTTCTCGCTCAGAATTGGAGTATTGCGGCAACTGTTGACACCAATGTCGGCGCCGCGAAATGGGCAAGTTGTAACGGGCTGTTACGCTCGCCCAGCCGGGCCACCAAGGTCTGAAACCTACAGCGTCACCGTGCCGCGGGCGAGCTCGACGACGCGCCCGGAAACCTGGATCCGGCGATCAGCCGTGACCTCGAGCCCGAGCCGGCAGGGCCGGCCGACCGCGTCGCCCTGTGCGACCGCGTAGCCGTTGCGGCAGGGGCGCGCCGGTCGCGAGCAGCCAGCCGCCGAGGTTGGCACATGCGGAGCCAGTCCCCGGGTCTTCGACGACCGCGCCGTGCTTCGGAAAGAAGAACCGCACGACCATCCCCGATCGCCCGAGGCCGGCGATCCGCCGGGCGCCGGGGCAAAGACGTACGCCATGGCGCGCTGGCCGGTGTGGCCGTGCGCTAGCAGGAGATCGGTCCGGGGCGCGGCACGTCGAACGGCGTCGGCGGAGGCGAGCGGGATCATGAGCTGCTCCGATCCGGTATCCACCCACAGCGGAGGCGCGGCCGGATCCGGCGCGACGTCGGCTTCCGCCAACGCCAGCATCGCGGCGAGTTCGGCCGGGTGGCCGCGACGGCGCGCGTCTTCGGCGCGATTGGCCTGCAGCGTCCAGGTGTCGCCACGCGCGTCGACGGGAATGACGCCGGCGATCATTTCCAGCGTCACGCGGTCGCCCGCATTCGTCAGCGCGCGCACCACGTGCGCCGTGCCGAGCGTCGGATGACCGGCGAACGGCATCTCGAACGTCGGGCGTGAAAATGCGCACGTGCGCCGTCGCGCGAGTCGGACGGCAGGATGAACGTCGTCTCCGAAAGGTTGAATTGCAGGGCGAGCGCCTGCATCGTCGTGTCGTCGATGCCGCGAGCGTCCTCGAACACGGCGAGCGGGTTGCCGCCGAAGGGCGTTTCGGCGAAGACGTTGACGATGCGAAAGGCATGGGTGGGCATGATGTTCCTTCAGATCCGGAAGGGCTTCCCGTGACCGCGCCCACGAGCTCGCGCGCCAACGCCTGGAAGGCCGTGGCGGTGAGCGCCAACGGGGCGACATCGACGGCGGTTTCGCTGCGCGGAAAGTTCCTGCCGATCGAGCGCGCGTACATCGGATCGTAGTGCAGCGTGAGCAGCTCTGCGACGAGCTCGTCGCAGTCTCCCGCCTTGGCCGCGTCGATCCAGCGCTCGATTGTCTTCTTGCCATGGAGCGGAACGAGGCGCGCGAGGCGCGCGGACAAGCGCGTCGTGATCGGCGAGGAAATGCGCGTACTCGTCCTTCAGCAGTTCGATCCGCAGCGACGGCGCCAACACGACCCGGATGCAATCCGCGGCCGCGCATCGCGGCGAGCAGAGCGTCGGGGAGCTGCACCGCGCCGATTTTCCGGCTCTCCGACTCGACATAGACCGGACGCGCCGGGTCGAATGCTTCGAGTGCTGCCACGAGGTCGCTGTCGAACGATTTCTGCGTCGGCTGCGGGTGCGTCGGGCAGGTCGCCCAGCAGCGAACCGCGATGGCGGGCCATGGCTTCGAGGTCGAGCACCTGCGCTCCAACGCCGGCGAGCGCGGCGATCAGCCGGCTCTTGCCGGATCCGGTGAGTCCGCACACGACGTCGTAGCGAAAGCGTCCCGGCAGTTCCGCGAGGCGCGCGACGACGTGGCGTCGATAAGCGCGATAGCCGCCATCGAGCTGCGCGGCGCGCCAGCCGATTTCGTTCAGCACGTGGACGAGCGAACGCGCTGCGCTGGCCGCCGCGCCAGCAATAGACGAGCGGCGCCCAGTCGCGCGGCTTCGCCGGCAAAGGACGTCTCGAGCATCGCCGCGATGTTGCGCGCGACGATCGCCGCGCCGGCGCTCCTTCGCGGCGAACGCCGAATCTTGCGCGTGCAGCGTGCCGATGCGCGCGCGCTCGGCGTCGTCGAGCACCGGATGGCTCGACCGCGCCCGGCAGGTGGTCTTCGGCAAACTCGGACGGACTGCGCACGTCGATGCGCTCTCGGTAATCGCCGATCGCGTCGACGGTCGACCTTGTGGTCGTGGCGTCGCGCGGAAGCGTCGCTCATCGCCGCGATTCCAGGAGCGGCAGCGATGCGCGGCCAGACATTGTCGAGGAGGAGCGGCTGCGCCGCCGCGGTCGGGTGGATGCGGTCGGGCTGGAACAGTCGTTGCGTTCGCCGAAGCCTTCGAAGAAGAACGGCACGAGCGGCACCTTGCGCGCCTGCGCGACGCTCGGCGAACAGCGCATCGAACTCGCGCGACGTACGCCGGGCCGTAGTTGGGCGGCAGCTTCATTCCGACGATCACGGGCTTCGCGCCGGCGCCCTGCGATCGCGGCGACCATCGCGGTCGAGATTGTCGCGCGTCGACGCGAGACTGCCGCCGCGCAAGCCGTCGTTGCCGCCGAGCTCGATGACCACGATTGCGGGCTTGTGGCGTGGCGAGCAGCGCCGGCAGGCGCGCGCGTGCCGCCGGCAGTCGTGTCGCCGCTGATGCTCGCGTTGACGACGCGATAAGGGAGCTTTTGCGCGGTCAGGCGGGCCGCAGAAGGTCGACCCAGCCGACCCCCGGCGGGAGTCCGTACGCCGCGGAGATCGAATCGCCGACGACGAGCAGCGTCGACACCGGCGCATCGGCCTTGCGCATGGCGCCACGGCGAAGCGCGAGCGCCAGCGCGGCGAGACGGCCGGCGATGAGGCGGCGGGAATACGACGAGGTGGGACGAGGCCATGGTGGAATCGAGCTGCGATTGTAGAGCCTTGCCGACGGCGCCGCGAGCGGCACGGTAGAATCCGGCGATTCGCACCGACGGTGGCGGGCGTCGTTCCTTCGCGCCGCGGCGACGGCGTGCGCGCCGCCATCTTGCCGTCAGAGGCCCGCCACGCCCGAACCTCCTTCCTGCAATGACCCAGCCCCTTCTCCGCGCCGAGCGACTCACCAAGATCGTGACGAGCGGCGAGGCGCCGCTGACGATCCTGGACGACGTCTGGCTTCGCGATCGATCCGGGCGATGCGGTTGCCATCGTCGGCGCATCGGGCTCGGGCAAGACGACGCTGCTGGGCCTTCTGGCGGGCCTCGACCGACCGACGCGAGGGCGAGGTGCTGGCTCGACGGCCATGCGCTCTCCGGGCTCGACGAGGACGCGCGCGCCGCGCTGCGCCAGCGCCTGCTCGGCTTCGTGTTCCAGTCGTTCCAGCTGTTGCCGCAGCTGACCGCGCTCGAGAACGTGATGCTGCCGCTCGAGCTCGCCGGTGCCGCACGATGCCGCGGCGACGGCGCGGCGATTGGCTCGCGCGCGTCGGGCTCGCCAAGCGCACGACGCACTATCCGAAGCAGCTCTCCGGCGGCGAGCAGCAGCGCGTCGCGATCGCGCGCGCGTTCGCGGGCGAGCCCGAAGCTGCTGATGGCCGACGAGCCGACCGGCAATCTCGACAACGCGACGGGCGACGAAGTCGCCGATCTCATGTTTCGCCTCAATCACGAGCACGGCACGACGCTGCGTGCTCGTCACGCACGACGTCGCGCTCGCCGGTCGCTGCGCGCGCCGGCTTTCGCTCGGCGCCGGACGGCTCGTCGGCGACGAGCCGCATCGCGCCGACGTGAACGCCGACCGATGAATACGCTGCGAGCTCGCCTGGCGCATGCTGACGCGCGATTGGCGCGCCGGCGAGCTCACCGTGCTGATCGCGGCGCTCGTGCTCGCGGTCGCGCAGCATCGGCACGGTCGGATTCTTCGCGGATCGCGTCAAGGGCGCGCTGACGAAGCAGGCGAACCTGCTGCTCGGCGCCGACGTGATGATCTCGGGCGATCGGCCGTTGCCCGGCACGTTCGCCGCGCGAAGCGGCGGCGCGCGGACTCGTCACGACGCCCGGTGATCGCGGTTCAACAGCATGGTGCGGCGCGCGGGCGCGAGACGTCCGACGACGGCGCGGTGCTCGCGGACGTCAAGGCGGTGGCGCCGGGCTATCCGCTGCGCGGCGCGATCATGCTCGCCGATCCGGCGGTCGCCGACGGGTCGCGCGGCGAACGGCATTCCGCCGCGCGGCGAGGCGTGGCCCGACGCGCGCCTCGCGCAGCGCCTCGGCATCAAGGTCGGCGACACGCTCGCCGTCGGCGACGCGACGCTCAAGGTCGGTGCGATCGTGCAGCAGGAGCCCGAGGTCGCGAGCGGCTTGCTCGCCATCGGGCCGCGTCTGCTGATCCATATCGACGACGTCCCGGCGACCAACCTGCTGCAGCCGGGCAACCGCGCGACCTATCGCCTGCTCGTCGCCGATCTGGCGGCGCGCAATGCGCTCGATCCGCTACCTGCAAGTGGCTGCAGGCGGCAGCTTGCGGCCCGGCCAGCGCATGGAGAACGTCCGCGATCGTGCGGCCCGAGGTGCGGCAGACGCTCGAACGGGCCGAGCAGTTCCTGGGCCTCGCCGCGCTGGTCGCGGTGATCCTGGCCGCCGTCGCGGTCGCGCTCGCCGCATCGCGCTACCTGCGTCGCCATCTCGACACCGCGCGATGCTGCGCTGCTTCGGCGCATCGCGGCGGCGGGCGCTCGCGCTGTTCGTGCTGCAGTTCGTCGGTGCTCGGGCATCCTCGCGAGCGCGTCGGCGTCGCTGCTCGCGCTCGTGCGGCCAGAGCGCTGCTGGTCGCGCTGCTCGGCGTCGCGTCGCGCCGACGCAGTTGCCGGCGCCGTCGGATTCCTGCCGGCGTCACGGCGTTCGCGCACCGGCGTGCTGCTGCTGTTCGGCTTCGCGCTGCCGCCGCTGATCGCGCTCGCGAGCGTGCCGCCGCTGCGCGTGCTGCGTCGCGACCTGCCGCGGCCGACGCCCGGGCGGGATCTGGTCGCCTACGCTGCTGGGCGCGGGCGTCATCGCGCTGCTGATCGCCTGGCAGGCGCAGGACGCTCAAGGCCGGCGCGATCATGGTCGGCGGCGTCGGCGGGCTGCTCGTCGCCGCAGCGTTCGCGGCCTGGGTGCTGATCGTCGTGCTGAAGCGGCTGCCGCAGCGCGGCGTCACGTGGCGCTTCGGCCTCGCGAACCTGCGCCGCCGCCCGCTCGCGTCGAGCCTGCAGGTCGGCGCGCTGGCGCTGGGCCTGATGGCGCTGCTGCTGCTCACCGTCGTGCGCGGCGACCTGATGCGCAACTGGCGCGCGAGCCTGCCGCCGGATGCGCCGAACCATTTCGTCGTCAACGTGCTGCCCGACCAGGTCGACGGCGTTCGCGCGGCGATGCGCGCGGTCGGCGGGCCCGGGCACCGACTTCTACCCGATGGTGCGCGGCCGGCTCGTCGCGGTGAACGGCGCGCGCGCTCGACACGCGCGCAGTACGAGGACACGCGCGCGCGCCGGCTGGCGGAGCGCGAGTTCAATCTCTCGTTCGCCGACAAGCTGCCGACGACCAACCGCGTCGTCGGCGGGAACGTTCTGGGGACCGGCGCGAAGGCGGACGCGGGCATGTCGATGGAGGACGGCATCGCGGAGTCGCTGCGGCTGAAGCTCGGCGACGAGCTCACGTTCGACATCGCCGGCGCGCCGGTGACCGCGCGATCACGAGTCTCCGCAAGGTGGACTGGGACAGCTTCCGGCCGAACTTCTTCACGCTGTTCCCGCCCGGCGCGCTCGACGGCGATGCCCACGACGTACCTCGGCGCGGTGCGCCTGCCCGAGGGTCCGCAGCTCGGCGCGTGGCTGTCGGCGCTGGTGCAGCAATACCCGAACGTGCTCGCGATCGACGTCGGCGACGATCATGCGGCAGGTGCAGACGATCATGGACCAGGTGTCGCGTGCGGTCGAGTTCGTGTTCCTGTTCACGCTGCTGGGCGGATTGCTGGTGCTGCAGGCGGCGATCGCGGCGACGCAGGACGAGCGGCGGTTCGACGCGGCGATCCTGCGCACGCTCGGCGCGTCGCGCGAGGCAGCTCTGCCGCCGCGCAGATCGCCGAGTTCCTGCGTGCTCGGCGCGCTCGCCGGGCGTGCTCGCGGCGGCGGGCGCGACGGCGATCGGCTGGGTGCTCGCCGACCGCGTGTTCCACATCCCGTTCGTCGCCGAAGCGGATGGGTGTGGCTCTACGGCATGCGGGGCGGCGGGCTCGTCGTCACACTCGCCGGCTGGCTCGGCACGCGCGACACGGCGCGCCAGCCGCCGCTCGCGGTGATCCGCCAGCTCGGCTAGCGTTTTCTGTTTGGCGTGGTACGGAACTCCGCGCTGCGCTATTTCCCGGCCAGCAACGACTCGCGCGAGAAAAGGCGCGCCACGGCCAGCAGCGCAACCAGCGTCAGGATGCCCGGGACCACGTACGACTGCAGAAGCTCGAGCGATGGCAGGGCTTCGCCGCGCAGCGCGCGCGAAGGAGGGTGTACTGGCCCGACACGGGAATCCAGGTGAGCCACCCCGGCTCCTTCTTTTGCAGGAACATCTGCACGATCGGGAGCAACGACACCGCGAACAGCAGCACCGACAGGTTGGATTGCGCCTCCTTGAACGTGCGGCCGCGACAGCCGACGTAGAGCAGGATCGCGGGCATCAGCAGGATCAGCGGAATCAGCGCGACGACGAAGCGCCCGAATTCGGCGAGCCCGAACAGGAACGGGATTCCGACCGCCGGCAGCGGCGCGAAGCGCAGCGTGAGATAGAACCCCGATCAGCGTCAGCACCACCGCCGTGGCGTTGAGCAGCGACACGGCGAGCCATTTGCCCATTGCGAGCTCCAGCGGTCCGACCGGGGTCGTCAGCAGCGGTTCGAGCGACATCCGCTCGCGCTCGCCGGCCGTCGTGTCGAGCGCCGCCGCCATGCCGCCCATGACCGCGGCGAAGAGGCCGTAGAACGCGATGAGGAAGAGCACGAGCGCGCCCGAGCTTTGCGGCGTGGCGAGATCGCGCAATTCGATACTAAGAGGGTTCGCGACCTCTGGCGCGATGCCTCGCAGGATCAGCCGGCCTCGACCCCATTCGCGATTGAATGCACGCAGCAGGCCTTCGACCTCGGCGATGGAGGCGCGGGCGCGGTCGCGCGAGCGATCGTACGCGAGACGGACCGTCCCCGGCCTGCCTTGCGCGACATCGTCGGCGAACGCGGCATCGATCTCGAGCACGACGTCGAGGTCGCCGGTCTTTATCCGCGCGTCGAAATCCGCGGGTGCCGGAGTCAGCGTGAGCTGCTGGCGCTCCAGGAACGCCTTCAGCGCCGGCGCCCGCTCGATGCCGATCACCGGCAGCGTCAGCTCGCGCACCTTGTCGGTCTGCCGCGCGATCAGGTTCAGCACGAGCAACATCAACACGGGTCCCGCTACGATCGCCGTCACGAGCGTCACCAGCATGGTCCTGCGATCGCGGACGATGTCGGCGATTTCCTTCCTTGCGACCACCGCGAAGCGGGCCGGCGCGCGATTCGGTGCGAGCGATGGCCGTCACGCGGCGAGGCCCTCGCCGGAGCCAAGAAGCCGGACGAAAGCGTCCTCGAGCACGGACTCGCCGGACTGCGCGATCAGCTCCGTGGCCGTCCCGATCGCGACAACCCGTCCGTGGCCCAGGATCACGATCGAATCGCAGAGCGCCGAGACTTCCTGCATCACATGCGAGCTGAAGAGGAGGCACTTGCCGCTGCGGCGCAATTCGCGCAGCAGCTCGCGCAACGCGCGAATGCTCATGATATCGAGACCGTTGGTGGGCTCGTCGAGCAGGATGGTCTGCGGATCGTGGACGAGCGCGCGCGCGATGGCGACCTTCATCCGCTCCCCCTGCGAAAAACCCTGTGCGCGGCGATCGGCGATGGCGGCTAGCCCCAAGGCCCGGACGAGCTCGTCGACCCGCGTCTCGAGCCGATCGCCGGCGAGTCCCTGCAGCGCGCCGTAATACCGGATGTTCTCCCGGGCGGTGAGCCGCGGGTAGAGTCCGCGCGCATCCGAAAGCACGCCGATGCAGCGGCGAACGGCGTAGCGGTCGCGAACGACATCGTGGGTGTCGACGCTGGCGCGGCCGCTGTCCGGGATCATAAGCGTCGCGAGCATCCGCAGGAGCGTGGTCTTGCCGGCGCCGTTCGGTCCAAGCAGTCCGGTGATTCGACCATCGGCCGCGGTGAACGCAACACCGTCGACGGCGCGCACTTCGCCGTGGCGGCCGAACGCTTTGGCCAGGTTCTCGACGACGATCAAGTACGCGCCCCGAGGCGGTCGGGCCAGAGCGGAGGCCTCGGGCTCTTCTCGAAATGCTCGACGCAGGACGCCGGCAGCGTCGCGAACGTCGGGTCGTCGATGAAGGCCGCAATGAGTCGCGGCGCGCACGCATGCGGGGACACGATGTGGCCGTAGCCGCGGGCGATGATATGCCGGCTTGCCGGCAGCGTCTTGGCGACCTCGGCGCCATTCTCAGGGGGCGTGACCGGGTCGAGGCCGCCGGAAAGAATCAGGACCGGTACGTCGCTTTTGACCGCCGTGGTCGCGTCGGCCGCCGCGACGCCTTTCGGCCAAACCGCGCAGACCGCAAGCGCGCGTTGCGCCAGGGCCTTCGTGCGAAGGTCCGCGAGCTTTCCTACTGCTTCGGCGGCCGATACGCGCGGAACGTCTTCCGTGCAGGTGACCGAGTAGTGGAGCGCCGTGTTCGACTGCTCGTCGACATCGGCGGTCACGAGCATCGCGCCAGCGTACAGGGGACCGAAATCGCCCGCGGCCGCGCGAGCGATGACTTCAGGCAGGAGCGCCGCGAGCTCCGGCGCGTAGGTGAACGGTTGCAACGCACCGATCACATGATCGAACGTCATGCGCATCGACTGTGGCGCCCCGGTGCGGGGATCGGTCAGCATGACATCGCGCCCGTCGCGACCCAACTGGTCGCGAATCGCGTCGAGCGTGTGCGAAAGATCGGGATGGAGCCGCGCGCAGGCGGGCGAGCGTGCGCACGCTTCAAACACACCGGCGAGCTCGGCTTCGCGCGTCGGCCAGACATCGAGCGTGGATTTCATCGCGGGCGTCGCGACGCCGTCGAGCACGACGCTGCGCACGTGGTCGGCGTACCGGCGCAGATATTCCTGCGCTGCGCGCGTTCCGTACGAACCGCCCCAGAGGTTGATCTTGTCGTAGCCCAACGCCGCGCGGACGACATCGAGGTCGGCGACCCACGCGGCCGTCGTGTATTGCGCGGCATCGATTCCCTGCGCAGCGAGCTCCCGAGCGCAGGCTTGCGCTTTCGGCACGGGATCGAACTCGATCGCCGCCTCCAGGCTGTGGTCCGGCTTGAAGGCGGCGCACACGAGCGGCGACGAGCGGCCGGTACCGCGCTGGTCGACGAGCACGACGTCGCGATCCTTGCGCACGCCGGTCAAGGCTGCCGCGAACGGCCCAAGGAAGCTCGCCGCCTGGCCGGGACCGCCGGCGAGAATGAACAACGGATCCGGGCGCGGGTGCAGCGTGTTGGCCGGCAGGACGGCGACCGAAAGGGTGATCTTGCGACCGCCGGGCCGGTCGCGGTTCTCCGGCACCTCGAGCGTGCCGCACTGCGCGGCGATCGGAAGTTTCGGCAGCCGGCAGTCGGCGAGAGCGATTGCGGCTACGCGGGCGGGAATTGTCGCCGCAGCCCGCGAGGCAGACGAGAAGTGCGGCGAGGGCGGAAGCGGCCAGCAACCTAACGGCATGGGGGCAGGCGGTCATCGCGGCGGATGTTAGCAGAGCACGCCGCTCGACACGGTCCGGCGTCGTTATACTGACCGGTAGCCCATTGGCTCTCCATGCAGGCATGGCCATGACCACCCGCGACCTCGAACCGGGCCTCGTCACCGATCTGACCGACCGCCTGACCTATGCCGGCTATCTTCGGCTCGACAAGCTGCTGACGGCGCAGGAGCCGCTGTCGGGAGCGGACGGCGTACCGGCCAGGCACGACGAGATGCTCTTCATCATCCAGCATCAAACGTCCGAGCTGTGGATGAAGCTGATGATCCACGAGTTGAAGGCGGCGATCGCCTTCGTGCGCGAAGATCGTCTCGGCGCGTGCTTCAAGATCCTCGCGCGGGTCAAGCTGATCCAGAAGCAGCTCTTCGAGCAGTGGGCGGTGCTGGAAACGCTCACGCCCTCCGAATACGAGGCGTTCCGGCCCACGCTCGGCACGTCGTCGGGATTTCAGTCCGCGCAGTACCGCGCCATCGAGTTCCTCCTCGGCAACAAGCAGGCGGCGATCGTCGACGTCTTCCGCTACGACGCGGCGATCCATGCCGAGCTGTCCGCGCTGTTGCAGGCGCCGAGCCTCTACGACGAGTTCCTCCGCCATCTTGCCCGTCGCGGACTTCCGGTGCCCCAGCGGTGCGTCGAGCGCGACTGGACGCAGCCCTACACGCGCGACGCCGACCTCATCCCGGTGTTCAAGGCGATCTACGACGATCCCGAACACTGGTGGGACGCGTACGAGATGGCGGAGAAGCTGGTCGACGTCGAGGAATCGTTCCAGCTCTGGCGATTCCGCCACATGAAAACGGTCGAGCGGACGATCGGGCACAAGATGGGGACGGGTGGCTCGTCGGGCGTGGGGTATCTCAGGCGGGCGGTCGATCACGCGTTTTTCCCGGAGCTGATCGACGTGCGAACCCACATCGGCCCGGCCTCGAAATCGTGACGGCGCCGCGATCGCCGGTGTCCGGTTTGGCCGCGGCGCTCGGACCCGGACCTCTGACCGAAGGCGCCGTGCGCGAGCACATCGCCCCGCTTTTTTCCCGGGTGCTGGACGCGCAGCGCGGACGCATCTACCTCGCCAACCATTCGCTCGGCCGACCGCTCGATGCGACGGAAGACGATGTACGCGAAGGGCTCACCGCGTGGTATGCCCGTTTGGGTGATGCCTGGGACGACTGGGGCGCGCAGATGAGCGCCTTCCGCACGCGGCTCGCCGCGCTCGCCGGAGCGCCGCGTCCCGATTGCATCGTGCCGAAGACGAGCGCGGGGCAAGGCCTGCGCGCGGTTCTCAATTCCTGCGACCGCGTCCCCCGCGTAGTCGCCACGCGCGGCGAGTTCGATTCGCTCGACGTGATCCTGCGCGAGTACGCGAGGCGCGGGCGCTTGACGCTCGCCTTCGTCGAACCGGATGCGGAAGGTCTTTTTGCGGCGACAGACGTGCTGCCCGCATTGGCGCCTGGCGCGGATCTCGTCATCCTGTCGCAGGTCATGTTCCAGACGGGCCAGGTCATGCCGGAACTGCCGAAGATCGTCGCTGCGGCGCATGCGGCGGGCGCGCGCGTGCTCCTCGATATCTACCATTCGCTCGGCGTGTTCCCGGTTGACCTCGAAGCGCTCGATGTCGACTTCGCGGTGGGCGGCAGCTACAAGTACCTGAGGGGCGGTCCGGGCGCGTGTTTCCTGTTCGTCGCACCCCGACATCTGGATGCCGGGATCGGAACGCTCGACATCGGCTGGTTCGCGAAAGAGTCGCCTTTCGCCTATGCGCGCCCGGATCCGCCGCGCTACGCCGCCGGCGGTGACGCGTGGCTCGAATCGACGCCCGCCGTGCTGCCGTTCTACCAGGCGCGCGCCGGGCAGGAGTTCGTACAGGCGGTCGGGGTGGAGCGGCTCCGCGCGTATTCGCTCGAAATGCAGCAGCGGCTAGTGGCGCTTCTCGCCGAGCGCGGAATCACCGCCTGCGGCGGCACGGCGGACCGCGGCGCGTTCGTCGTCGTGCGCACGCGGTCGGCACCGGCATGGGCGGACGCGCTCGCAGCGCGCGGGATCGTCACGGACGCGCGCGGCGAGTACCTGCGCCTGTGCCCCGACGTGCTGACGACCGAAATGGAATTGGGGACCGCAGCCGGTGCGCTCGCCGAGATTCCCCGCAATCGGGGAGAGGCTCCCTAGTGTGCCTGAGGCTGCTCGTCTTGTTCTTGCGTGCGTCCAGCACGATCCTGACCACCGGTTCCGCGCGAGAAAATGCGGAGGACAGCATTTAGGCAAAGGCGACAACACCGTGCGATCGAACTCGAGGTTAAGGGGCAAGGCAGCCGCGTTGAAACCGTTGCAAATTCGGGGGAGGAGCATCATGAAGCGCTGGCTCGGTCTCGCATTGCTGTGCCTAATGTCAACGACGGCTGCCCTAGCCGCACCCTATCCGTCGGGCTGTATCCAAGCGATCACGTTCGGTCTGTCGATCAACGGCCAGTTGACCACCAGTGATTGTCACTACTCCCTCGACTCGTCGCCGCAGGACCTCTATTTCTGGGCACCGGCCCGTACACCATTACGCTGACCACGGCGGCCGCACCCATGGCGGTGGACCTGAACCAGCACGGCTTGACTGGCTCCTGGTACGAACCGGCGACCAGCGGACAGGGCCTCGAAGTCGAGGTGTTTCCCAATCAATCGGCGCCTGGGATGGGGTTCGTCCAAGTCAGCTGGTTCACCTACGACCTCCTGGCCGGTGCGGCGGAGCGTCAGCGCTGGTACACGCTCAGCGGCCCGGTGGTGACCGGACAGGCCAATGCGGCGCTGACGATCTACCGCAACGTCGGCGGAAACTTCAATGCTCTGCCGGTCACCTCGGCACAGGTGGTCGGGACCGCGACGTTGACTTTCGACACCTGCTCGAGCGGGCAACTGTCGTACAGCTTCACCGACGGAACGGGGCGCACCGGGACGATCCCGTTGACGCGACTGACGCAGAACGTGACCTGCTCGACGACCAGCGCGCGTCCCACCAACGCCGACTTCGCCCTTTCCGGGAACTGGTACGATCCGGTGACGTCGGGTCAAGGTTTGACCATCGAGGTCAATCCGACTTCCCGCACGGTCTTTGCTGCCTGGTACACCTATGCGCCGAGCGGTGTTGGTGCGGGCGCGGCCGGTCAACGCTGGTACACGGCGCAGCCGACTAGCTTTACCCCGGGCGCGCGTTCGATCCCGATGACGCTCTACGAGACAACGGGAGGACAGTTCGACACACCGACGCTGCCTGGCCAGCGGACCCTGGCCGTAGGCAGCGGAACGCTGGTGTTCCAAAGTTGCTCGGCGGCAACCTTCAGCTACAACTTCACCGCAGGCAGCAGCAGCGGCGCATCCGGCACGATCAGCTTGCGACGCGTAGGCCCGGTGCCCAATGGCTGCACCAACTAACGCCGCCGGCCGGCTACAGTAGAGTCGATCGTCGCCAAGCTCTCGCGTTGTCGCCAAACCCTGGAGAGCATTCAGCCAGGTTGCACGCTGCCGCGCTGGAGAAAAGCGAAGAAATGAGTTGTCCAGTTATCTCGCGGACACCACACTAGCCGGCGTTGCGGGTGATGAAGGTCACCAGCGCCACGAGCGCCAGCACGAACAGCAGACCCGCCACCAAGCCGACGATCACGACGTGCAACGGATTGATCGTGGTCGTGTCCTGCAGCATGTCGCGGCCCTTGCGGACGCCGAAAAAGCTCCAGAACACCGCGCCCGCGACCTGAAGCAATGTCGCGCGTTTGGGCGCCTCCTCGCGCTCAGCCGGCGCCATCGTCGGGCGGTTTGGCGAAGCGCTCTCGGATGCGGTCTTCATCGAGCTCGCCGAAGGTGTAGGACGCCTCCAGCCACATCACATTGATGATGCCGAACGCAAGCGCCGCGCCGAGCCCCAGGATCCATGTGAAGTACCACATCGCTTTTGCCTTAGGCCGGTCAGTAGAGCGAATGAGTCTGCTGCTGGATGTGCTCGGTGGTGACCTTGCCGCGCATCACGCGGTAGACCCAGCTCGTATACACGACGATGAGCGGCATGAAGATCACCACGGCCCAGAACATGACCTGCAGCGTGCGGTGGCTCGACACCGCATCCCACGCCGTGAGGCTGCTCTTCGGATCGCTCGACGACGGCATTATGAACGGAAATAGCGCGAAGCCGGCAGTCAGCACGACGCCGGCCACGCTCACGCAGGAGAGAACTAAGGCGCAAACAGACCATCGCCGGGCCGAGCCAACGAGCGCAAGCAGCGTGCCGCCGAACGCCGCGATCGGCGCGGCGATCATCCAGGGATGCTTCGAATAGTTGGAGAGCCATCCGGCGGGCAGGCGCTCGACGGTCTTCGCGGCCGGTGCGAACGCGGAATCGGCCGGCGGCATCGCCGTGATCCTGGAACCGTCGATTCCCGTCGCAATCCAGTAGCCCGCCGCGGCGAACAGCACCACGAGGGCGATTCCGGCGACTCGCGCCGCCCGCATCGCGCGCGCCTGCACCTCGCCGTCGGTGCGCAGTTGCAGATAGAGGCCGCCGTGCATCGTCAGCATCGCCACGCTCACCAACCCCGCGAGGAGCGCGAACGGGTTCAGGAGGCCGATGAACGATCCCGTGTAGAACGAGCGTTGGTCGCCGTCGAAGTGAAACGGGACGCCGAGGAGAAGGTTCCCGAACGCGACCCCGAACACCAGCGTAGGCACGAAGCCGGCGACAAAGATGCCCCAGTCCCAGGCACTGCGCCAGCGCGGATCCGGGACCTTGCTGCGATAGTCGAAGCCGACGGGCCGCAGGAAGAGCGCGAACAGCACGACGATCAGCGCGACGTAGAACCCCGAGAACGCCGTCGCATAGACGAGCGGCCACGCGGCGAACGTCGCGCCGCCCGCCGTGATGAACCACACCTGGTTGCCCTCCCACGTCGGGCCGACGGAATTGAGGACGACTCGTCGCTCATCGTCGCTGCGGCCGACGTAGGGCAACAAGATGCCCGCTCCCAGATCCCATCCGTCGAGGATGGCGAAGCCGACGATGAGCAGTCCGACCACCGCCCACCAGATGACCTTGAGCGTCTCGTAGTCGAAAACGTAGATCATGCCTTCACCGCCTCGTCGATGGAAGCGCCCGGTGCCGAGCGACGAGGGACCGATGCGGATGTACTTCTGCAACAGGTAGAGCTCGACCACGAGCAGCGCCGTGTAGAAGGCGATGAAGCCGCCCAAGGCTGAATAGCGACTTGGCCCAGCGATCACCGACGACACCGAGAGATAAGTCGGAAGCACCTCGCTGATCGTCCAGGGCTGGCGGCCGTATTCGGCGACGATCCAGCCGAGTTCCATCGCGACCCACGGCAGCGGAATGCTCCACAGCGCGAGCTTCATGATCCAGCGGTTGCGCGCGAGCTGGCGCCGCGCGAGGATGATGAATGCCGCGCTGAACACGAACAGGAGCCACAGCCCGATCCCCACCATGATCCGGAACGACCAGAAGATCGGGGCAACGTTCGGAATGGTGTCGTTGACCGCGGACTGAATCTGCGCCGGCGTCGCGTCGACGACATTCGGCGTGTACTTCTTGAGCAAGAGACCGTACCCGAGATCGGCCTTCAGCCGGTCGAATTCGGCTTTCGCGCCGGCCGAGCGGTCGCCGGACTTGAGCCGTTGCAGCGCGGCATAGGCCAGCATGCCGTTGCGGATGCGCTTCTCGTGTTCCTGCTTCAGCTCCTTGATCCCGGTGACCGGCGTATCGACCGAGCGCGTCGCGATCAGACCCTGTGAGCCAGGGGATCTTGATCGCGAAATGTGTCTTTTCGGCCTCTTGGTCAGGGAAGCCGAACGCTGTGAACGACGCGGGCGGCTTCGCGGTTTCCCATTCGGCTTCGATCGCCGCGAGCTTCACCTTCTGCACTTCGCCGGTCGTATAGCCGGACTCGTCACCCAGGACCAAAACCGACAACACCGAGGCGAGGCCGAAACCCGCGGCGACCGCGAACGAGCGCACGGCGAACGACGGATCACGCAGGCGCAAGAGGTAATACGACGATACCCCGAGCACGAACATCGATGCCGCGACATAGCCCGCGGCGAGCGTGTGCACGAACTTCGGGCCTGCGACGGGGTTGAAGATGAGGTCGGCAAAGCTCACGAGCTCCATCCGCATCGTATCCACGTTGAATTCGGCGCCGACCGGGTTCTGCATCCAGGCGTTGGCGATCAGGATCCACAGCGCCGACAGGTTGGAGCCCAGCGCGACGAGAAACGTCACGCAGAGGTGCTGAACCTTCCCGAGCCGGTCCCAGCCGAAGAAGAAGAGGCCGACGAACGTCGACTCGAGGAAGAACGCCATCAGGCCTTCGAGCGCCAGCGGTGCGCCGAAGATATCGCCGACATAATGCGAAAAATAGGCCCAGTTCGTGCCGAACTGGAATTCCATCGTGATCCCGGTGGTGATGCCCATCGCGAAGTTGATGCCGAACAGCTTGCCCCAGAACTTCGTCATGTCGCGGTAGATCTCGCGCCCGGTCATCACGTACACCGATTCCATGATGACGAGAATCCACGACAGGCCGAGCGTCAGCGGGACGAACAGGAAATGGTAGAGCGCCGTGACCGCGAACTGCAGCCGCGACAGGTCGACGACGTCAACGGACGGCATGCGCCGGCTCGGGATTGGCGCGGGGGCCCGCGACCTGTTGCTCGACCGGCCTTCGGATCCATCGTCATGTGGCGCGCGACGGGCGTCGCGGAAGAAGGCGAACCAGATCACGTAGAGCACCACCGCCTTGACGACGAGTACGATGACGATGTCCCGGCGCGAGGGGACTCAAGCGTTGCCATCGCCCGAGCCAAGAGGTGGGCCGCGCCTGACCCGGGGCGGGGACGGCTCGGGTTGACGCGCGGTGTCCATGGCGCGCCATTATTGCCTTCCCGGGGCCGGCCCGTCGAGCCGGGGGTCGCAAGGAGCGCACACTGCGGGGCGGGAAATCGGATTCCCAGGGTGAGGGGGGCGGCGCCGGCGCTTGAATCGGCTTGCCGGAGGCCCCATCTGCCATGGAGTTGTTCGAGGGGGGTAACAATGCGGTTCGACAAGCTGACCACCAAATTCCAGCAGGCGCTCGCCGACGCGCAGAGCCTCGCGCTCGGCAACGACAACGGCTTCATCGAGCCGCAGCATCTGCTCGCCGCGATGCTCGAGCAGGAGGACGGCGGCACGGCATCGCTCCTGTCGCGCGCCGGCGTCGCCGTGCCCAGGCTCAGGCAGGCGCTCGGCGGCGCGATCGACCGCCTGCCGAAGGTCGAAGGCCAGGGCGGCGAAATCGGGATCTCGCGCGACCTTACCAACCTGCTCAACCTCACCGACAAGGAAGCGTCGAAGCGCGGCGACCAGTTCATCGCCAGCGAGCTCTTCCTGCTGGCGCTCGCCGACGACAAGGGCGAGACCGGCCGCCTGCTGAAGGATGCCGGGCTCACCCAGAAGGCGCTGCAGAGCGCGATCGACACCGTGCGCGGCGGCGGCGGCGTGGACTCGCAGGAAGCCGAGGGCCAGCGCGAGGCGCTGAAGAAATACACGATCGACCTCACCGAGCGCGCCCGCGACGGCAAGCTCGACCCGGTGATCGGGCGCGACGACGAGATCCGCCGCACGATCCAGATCCTGCAGCGGCGCACCAAGAACAACCCGGTGCTGATCGGCGAGCCGGGCGTGGGCAAGACCGCCATCGTCGAGGGCCTCGCGCAGCGCATCGTCAACGGCGAGGTGCCGGAGACGCTGAAGGGCAAGCGCGTGCTGTCGCTCGACATGGCGGCGCTGCTCGCGGGCGCCAAGTACCGCGGCGAGTTCGAGGAGCGCCTGAAGGCCGTGCTGAAGGACATCGCCGCCGACGAAGGCCAGACGATCGTCTTCATCGACGAGCTGCACACGATGGTCGGCGCGGGCAAGGCCGAGGGCGCGATCGATGCCGGCAACATGCTGAAGCCCGCGCTCGCGCGCGGCGAGCTGCATTGCGTCGGCGCGACCACGCTCGACGAATACCGCAAGTACGTCGAGAAGGACGCCGCGCTCGAGCGCCGCTTCCAGAAGGTGCTGGTCGACGAGCCGTCGGTCGAGGCGACGATCGCGATCCTGCGCGGCCTGCAAGGAGAGCTACGAGATCCACCACGGCGTCGAGATCACCGACCCGGCGATCGTCGCCGCGGCGGAGCTCTCGCACCGCTACATCACCGACCGCTTCCTGCCCGACAAGGCGATCGACCTGATCGACGAGGCGGCCGCGCGCATCCAGATGGAGATCGACTCCAAGCCCGAGGCGATGGACCGGCTCGACCGCCGGCTGATCCAGCTCAAGATCGAGCGCGAGGCGGTGAAGAAGGAAAAGGACGAGGCGTCGAAAAAGCGGCTCGCGCTGATCGAGGAGGAGATCAAGAAGCTCGAGCGCGAGTACGCCGACCTCGAACGAAGTCTGGCAGGCGGAGAAGGCGGAGGTCGCCGGCACCCAGCACATCAAGGAGGAGATCGACAAGATCAAGCTGCAGATGGAAGAGGCGCGGCGCAAGGGCGACTGGCAGAAGATGTCCGAGCTGCAGTACGGCAAGCTGCCGCAGCTCGAGGCGCAGCTCAAGAAGGCCGACAAGAAGCGCGAAAGGCGAGGCGAAGAAGCCGCAGCTGCTGCGCACGCAGGTCGGCGCCGAGGAGATCGCCGAGGTCGTCTCGCGCGCGACCGGCATCCCGGTGTCGAAGATGATGCAGGGCGAGCGCGACAAGCTGCTGCACATGGAGGATGCGCTGCACCGGCGCGTGGTCGGCCAGGACGAGGCGGTGCGCCTGGTCTCGGACGCGATCCGCCGCTCGCGCTCGGGCCTCTCCGATCCGAACCGGCCCGTACGGCTCGTTCCTGTTCCTCGGCCCGACGGGCGTCGGCAAGACCGAGCTCTGCAAGGCGCTCGCCGAATTCCTGTTCGATTCCGAGCAGCATCTGATCCGCATCGACATGTCCGAGTTCATGGAGAAGCACTCGGTCGCGCGCCTGATCGGCGCGCCGCCGGGCTACGTCGGCTACGAGGAGGGCGGCCACCTCACCGAGGCCGTGCGGCGCAAGCCCTACAGCGTGATCCTGCTCGACGAGGTCGAGAAGGCGCACCCGGACGTGTTCAACGTGCTGCTGCAGGTGCTGGACGACGGCCGGATGACCGACGGGCAGGGCCGCACCGTGGACTTCAAGAACACGGTGATCGTGATGACGTCGAACCTGGGCTCGCACAAGATCCAGCAGATGACCGACGCCGGCGACGAGCGAGGCGCTGATCAAGATCGCGGTCATGGCCGAGGTGAAGGCGAACTTCCGCCCGGAGTTCGTCAACCGGATCGACGAGATCGTCGTGTTCCATCCGCTCGGCGAGGAGCAGATCGCGGAGATCGCGAAGATCCAGCTGAAGGCGCTGGAAGCGCGGCTCGCGAAGCTCGACATGAGGCTCGAGGTCTCGGACGCCGCGTTGAAGGTGGTCGCGGCGGCGGGCTTCGATCCGGTCTACGGCGCGCGGCCGCTGAAGCGCGCGATCCAGCAGCAGATCGAGAACCCGCTGGCGAAGGAGATTGCTCGCGGGCAAGTTCGCGGCCGGCGACGCCGTCAAGGTGGGCGCCACCGGCGGCGAGATCACGTTCGCGAAGGGCTGAACACGGTTGCAAGGGCGCCGCGCCCGCGCTCGCGGCGCGGCCGCTGCCGGATCATCAGTAGTACGGCGAGTAACCGCCCAGGTCGTCGGGGGCGAACATCGAGCGTAAGCCACGTCGGCGATGCGGCCACCGGCGCGGACGGGTTGACCGCGCCGCTGACGAACTTCGTCGACGTGGTGCGCCGAGCACGCACACCGTCGCCGCGTCCTGCGCCTCGATCAGCGTCAGGCCGCCGCGATCGATCGTGTACGAGTCACCGGCCGTCAGCACGATGTCGCGCGTGTCGTTCTCGAGCGTGATCCACAACGTGCCGCGCGTGACACGCAGCGTCGTGCCGCGGGCGCCGTCCAGCCGGACGAGCTCGCCGGGCGCGAGATTCCAGACCTTCGTATAGCCGGCGCAAAGCATGGTCAACCTCCTATATCATGCGTACAATGCATCCGAATCGGGGAAGGCATGTTTCCGCGCCGCCGCCCGGACCGTCGTTGCCGTCACGGCATTGACAGAGGTAATACTAGGGATCTCGGCCGCCGTCTTCAAACGGTCATTGGGAATGCTTCGCATGATCTGTACGCATGCATAAGACGCTGCGGCGGCTGCCGTCGCTGGACTTTCTCGCGGCTTCGAAGCCGCCGGCCGGCTCTTGTCCTTCACGCGGCGGCGGAGGAGACTGTTCGTCACGCAATCGGCACTGTCGCGCCAGGTGCAGGCGCTCGAAGACGCGCTCTCGGCGTGCCGCTGTTCGTGCGCAAGCATCGTGCGCTCGCGCTGACGCCGGCCGGCGTCGCGTTTCATCGCGACGTCACCGCCGCGCTGCGGGCGCTCGCGACGGCGGCGGACGCCGCGCGAGGCGGGAGTCACGCGAGCCGGGCCTCACGGTGTCGACGACCGTTTCGTTCGCGTCGCTCTGGGTGATTCCGCGGCTCGCGTCTTCCGCGCGCGCGCATCCGGAGGTCGAGGTCTACGTCTCGGCCGACGATCGGCTGATCGACCTCGGCCGCGGCGAGGTCGACGTCGCGGTGCGCTATCTTGCGGATGCGAGCGCGCCCGATGGCGCGGTGCGCCTGTTCGGCGAGCGGATGATGCCGGTCGTCGAGCCCGAAGCTCGTGCGCCGCCGCGGAACGCCGCTTGCGCAGCCCGGCGATCTCGCGCGGCACGTGCTGCTGCATCTCGACGATCCCGACGGCCGCATGCCGTGGCTCGACTGGAGCGTGTGGCTCGCATGCGAACGGGCAGCCGGGCTTGAAGCCCGCCGGCTCGCTGCGCTTCAAGCTCTACGACCAGGTGATCCAGGCCGCGGTCGGCGGCCAAGGGGTGGCGCTGGGCCGCATTCCGCTCATCGCCGAACATCTGCGCGACGGCCGGCTCACCGCGCCGTTCCCGAAGCGCTACGACTCGGCGCGCGGCTATTACGCGGTGATCGCGCCGCACGCGACGGAGCGCGCCGATGTCGCCGGCTTCGTCCAATGGCTGTCCGACGAAGCGAAACTCGAGCTCGAGCAAGGCGACGTCGCCGCCATCGAAGCGCCGGCGCGCCTAGAATGCGATGCCGGCCCGAAAGCCTTGGCCGGCATCGAGCTCGCATGCGATCCGCTCGCGCCCAATCGCCGCCACCGCACCCGCCCGCGACCGGGCGTCTCGGCCTGGATCGAGCGCTTTGCGCCGCTCGTCGCGGCTGGTGCGCGCGTGCTGGACCTTGCCTGCGGACACGGCCGCCACGCGCGCTACTTCGCCGCGCGAGGTGCACCGCGTCGTCGCCGTCGACCGCGACGCAAGGTGCGCTTGCCACGCTGGCTGGCGACTTGCACATCGAAACCCGCAGGCTCGATCTCGAAGGCGATCGCGTGGCCGCTTCGCGGGTGAGCGTTTCGACGCGATCGTCGTGACGAACTACCTGCACCGGCCGCTGTTCCCGTTCCTGCTCGCAGCACTCGACGGCGACGGCGTCCTTCTCTACGAGACGTTCGCCCGCGGCAACGAGGCTTATGGCCGGCCGACCAATCCCGATTTCCTGTTGCGAAAGGGACGAGCTTCTGCAGATCGCCGAGCGCCGTCTGACGGTGGTCGCGTTCGAGCAGGGCACAGTCTACGAGCCGCAGCCCGGCGCCGTCGTGCAGCGACTGGCCGCAGTCGGACCCGACCGGCCGTGGCCGCCGGCGCTGCCCTGTGGCTGACCCCGGAAGGAACGTATCGGACCGGCAACGTTCGAATGGGGTAAAATCGATCCTTTTCGTGGTTTTATTCCATGCTGACCGGTAGTCTTGTCGCAATCGCCACGCCCATGCGGAAGGGCGGCGCGCTCGATCTTCCCGCGCTTGGCAAGCTGATCGACTTTCACGTCGCCAACGGCACGTCCGGCATCGTGATCGTCGGCACGACCGGCGAATCGCCCACCGTCGACGTCGAAGAGCATTGCCTGCTCATCAAGACGGCGGTGGTCGAGGCTCGCGGGCGCATTCCGGTCGTCGCCGGCACCGGCGCCAACTCGACCGCCGAGGCGGTCGACGCTCACCGCCTATGCGAAGGAAGCCGGCGCGCACAGCGCGCTTTCCGTCGTTCCGTATTACAACAAGCCCACGCAGGAAGGGCTGTACCGCCACTTTCGCACGATCGCCGAAAAGGTCGACCTGCCGCTCCTGCTCTACAACGTGCCGGGACGCACCGTTGCCGATCTGGCCAACGATACGATGCTGCGTCTCGCCGAGGTGCCCGGCATCGTCGGCATCAAGGACGCGACGGCGGACCTCGGCGCGCGGCAGCGAGCTCATCAAGGCGCTCGGATGCGGCGTCGCGGCGCGAGTTCGCCGTCTACAGCGGCGACGACATCACCGGCGCTGCCGCTCATGCTGATGGGCGGCCATGGCGTGATTTCCGTCACCGCCAACGTGGCGCCGAAGCTCATGGCGGAGATGTGCCAGGCGGCGCTGAGCGGCGACATCGCCACGGCGCGCGACGCAACGACCGCCTGCTCGGCTTGCATCGGAGTCTGTTCGTCGAGGCGAACCCGATTCCCGTCAAGTGGGCGCTGGCCAAGATGGGCCTGATCGAAAACGAACTGCGGCTGCCGATGGTGCCGCTTTCCGCCGCAGTATTACGAGGCGGTTCGCACCGCGCTGGGCGAAGCGGGCTGCATATGACGAAATCGAAGGTGCCGCCGCATGTTTCATGTGAACAGAGGAGCGCCGCTGCGCGCGCTCGCTGTCGTCGCCGTCGCCGTTGCCGTCGCAGGCTGCGAGTCGACCAGCATCGATGACGAAGAGGATCGATTACAAGTCGGAGACGCGCGGCGCCCGCGCTCGAGTTGCCGCCCGACCTAACGACGCCGCAGTACGACGACCGCTACACGTGTCGACCGCGTCGGGTCTCGCCGCGCAGAGCGCGCCGCCCGCGGGCCGTCGAAGGGATCGCCGTCAATGCGACGGCCGATGCCAGGATCGTTCGCGCCGGCAACGAGCGCTGGCTCGTCGTCAAGGCCACACCCCAAGAAGCGTGGAACACGATGCGCAAGTTCTGGATGGACATCGGCTTCGTGCTCGCGGTCGAGCAACCGACGCTCGGCATCATGGAAACCGACTGGGCGGAAAACCGCGTCGGCCTGCCGAGCACGGTCCTCGAGGGCATGATCGGCAAGGTCGCCGACGTGTTCTTCAACAGCTACAAGCGCGACAAGTTCCGCACGCGGATCGAACAGGGCACCGAGCCCGGCACGGTCGACATCTACATTTCGCACCGGGGCGCGGAACAGGTGCCGACGACGCTGATCGACAATCGCTCGCCGGCGGCGTTCGTATGGGCTGTCATGCCGCCCGATCCCGGCCTCGAAGCCGAGATGCTCGGACGCGGTGATGATGCGTTTCGGAGCCCCGACGCAGACGGCCAATGCGGCCGTGCAAGCCGCGACCAGCGCCGCCGCCGCCGGACCCGAGCGCGCCCGCCTGGAGAAGGAAGCGAGCGGCACCTATCAACTCGTCGTCGACGACGGCTTCGACCGCGCGTGGCGCCGCGTGGGACTGGCACTCGACCGCGTCGGGTTCACCGTGGTCGACCGCGACCGCTCGAAGGGCACGTACTTCGTTCGTTATGCCGATCCGGAAACCGACGGCGCGAAGAAGGACAAGGGATTCCTCGACAAGCTCATGTTCTGGAAGACCGACGACCCGCGAATGTCGAGCAGTACCGGATCACGGTGGCGGAAGCTACTCAGCGCAGCCTCGTCACCGTCCAGGACCCGAACGGCGCTCCCGACAAGAGCGCGACCGGCGAGAAGATCCTCTCGCTCCTGCGCGACCAGCTCAAGTAGCGGCGCAGCGCGCATGCGCTTCGCCTCCCTGGGCAGCGGCAGCGAAGGCAACGGCCTCGTCGTCGAAGCGGGCGGCACGCGCGTCCTGATCGATTGCGGGTTCGGCATTCGCGGCACGGCGAGACGCCTCGCCCGGCTCGGACTCGCGCCCTCGTCGCTCACCGCGATTCTCGTCACGCACGAGCACTCCGATCATGTCGGCGGCGTCCCTGCGTTCGCCGCACGGCATGGCATTCCGGTGTGGGCGACGTTCGGCACGCTGGCCGCGGTAGCGGAACGGTTCGAGGGCATGACCCGCGTCTACGGTTTCGACAGCCATGACCGATTCGCGATCGGCGCGCTGGAAATCGAGCCGATAGCCGTTCCGCACGACGCGCGCGAGCCGGTGCAGTACGTCGTCGGCGACGGCGCGCACCGTCTGGGCGTGCTGACGGACCTCGGCGTGTCGACGACCTACGTGGAAGCTTGCCTCTCCGGTTGCGACGCGCTGGTTCTGGAGTGCAATCACGATCTCGATATGCTCGAGAACGGCGACTATCCCCGTCCGTTGAAGCAGCGAATCGGCGGCCGCCTCGGCCATCTGCATAACGAAGCGGCCGCGCAAATACTGGCGCGGATCGACACCATCGCGCCTCGTGCACATCATCGCCGCGCACCTCTCGCAGCAGAACAACACGCCGGAGCTCGCCAGGACCGCACTGGCGGCGGCGTTGGGATGTCTGCCGGACTGGATCGGCATCGCGGATCAGGCGCTGGGCTTCGCCTGGCGCGAAATGTAAGGATAGGGAGAAGGCCATGGAGCCGCGCCAGGAGCTCTACAAGGGAAAGGCCAAGACGGTGTACGCGACGGACGACCCGCGTTATCTCGTGATGCACTATCGCGACGACGTGTCGGCCTTCGACGGCGTGAAGCTTGCCAAGCTGCCGCAAAAGGGCGAGACCAACAACAAGATCAACGCGTACGTGATGGGCAAGCTGGCCGCGGCGGGCATCCCGACGCACTTCGTCCGCGTGCTGAACGAACGCGAGTCGCTGGTACAGGCGATGAAGATGATTCCGGTCGAGTGCGTCGTGCGCAACGTGTGCGCGGGCTCGATGGCCAAGCGGTATGGCATCGCCGAGGGAACGAAACTGGCCGAGCCGATCTTCGAGTTTTTCCTCAAGAGCGACGCGCTGCACGATCCGCTGTGCAACGAGGATCACGTTCGCGTCCTGGGCTGGGCGAGCGCGGCCGAGATCGCGCAGATGAAGAAACTGACCCACGACGTCAACGCGGTCCTGCGGCCGCTCTTCGCCAACGCCGGCATCGACCTCGTCGACTACAAGCTCGAGTTCGGACATCCGCTGGACGAGCCTTCGGCGCCATTGATGCTCGGCGACGAATTCACGCCCGACGGCTGTCGCCTGTGGGATGCGAAAACCGGTGAAAAGCTCGACAAGGATCGTTTCCGCCGCGATCTCGGCAGCGTGATCGAACACTACCGCGAAGTCGCGCAACGCATCGGCGCGCCGCTCTAGCGCGGCGATTCGCGGCAAAAAGCGATTGCGCGCCGCGCCGCCCCGTGGGCAGGCGCACCGAACGCGTCAAAGACCGAGTGTCGTCGCGGTAAGTCCCGGCTCCGAGGTCTCGCTGATCGCATCGAACCGCGTGACGAGCGACGTGGCGGCCGCCGGGTCGCCGATCGACAGCGCCGCGCGGGGCTGGGCGATATTGAAGCGATGCAGGAAATGGACGCCGTCGACGATCATCAGCGGATCCATCGCGGATCGCGCATCTTCGCCGGCTCGCCGTATCGTGATGGCATGACCTCGATATTTCATGAGCTGCGTGAGCCGCGGACACGACCGTTCGATCCAGCCGGTGTCGCGCACGACGATTTCGAGTCGCGCGCTCGCGGAGGAGCGCAGGAACGTCGCCAGGCTTTGGTTACGCGCCGCATCGTTCCAGCCCATCCCGGACAGGTCGATGTCGTACACCCGGATGGAGAGCTTCGCGAGGCCGATCAGCGTGTCGATGGCCGCGACCTGCTCGGCAACGGTCGAGAGCGCCTCGTATCGCGGCACCGGACCCGTCGACTCGCCGCCGTCAGGCGACGCCGGAATGGACGTAACCATCACAGTACCAATTGTAGAGGATCGTGGCCGCTTCCGGGGACATGCCTCGCGCCCCCCGTGGTCCGAGCGCACGAGCGTTGGCGAGGCGCCGGAGCGTCGCGGCGCCGTTCGCCGGCCACGGCAGGGCGGCGCCGTTGATGAAAAGATGCGTGGCGTCGTAGAGGAGCCCTGCCCGCCGATCGACATGTATACCGTGCTTCGACACGCGTTTGCCGAAGGCGGCGGGCGACAGCCTTGTGGCCGGCGGTTCGAAGTACACGTGCGGTTTCGGCTCGGAGAGAAAGCAGCCCAGGAATCGGGAGGATGTCGCGCGGTCCCAGGCAATCCCCTTCAACAGGTGCAGACAACGCCGGCGCATGTCCGGGCCGATCGCAGCCGGCGCCGGGACGGGGGCGAGGTCGGGGTCGGCATAGCGCCCGGGCAAATCGAGCTCGTCACGCAGGAAGTCGAGGAACGCCGCTGCCAGCTCGGTCGCGCCCGGCGCGCGAAATCCGATCGAGTAGGTCGTGCAAGCGTCGATGGCGACACCGTCGTGGGCGATGTGCGGCGGCAGGTAGAGCATGTCACCTGGCGCGAGCACTTCGTCGTGGGTGGGTGTGAAACGCCGCAGGATCTTGAGCGGCCGTCCAGGCATGAGCGTGTGATCACTCTGCGCGCCGAAGCGCCAGCGACGGCGGCCGAAACCTTGCAGCAGGAACACGTCATACGAGTCCACGTGCGGCCCGACCCCTCCGCCGGGGGCGGCGTAGCTCACCATCAGGTCATCCAGGCGGGCGAACGGCAGGAACGAGAACTGGCGCAACAGCTCGTCACCGGCGGGTTCGACGAGATTCACGCCCTGGACGAGCAGCGTCCAGCTGCGCGCGGGGAGCGCCTTGAAGTCCGCGCGGCGGAACGGGCCATGCGCAAGGGTGAAGCGCGTTCCATGGCGCACGACGAGGCGTGATTCGACATCGTCGCGCCGGGCGAGCGCCATCAGCTCGCGCAACGTGAATGGCCCCGTGAATCCGGACATTGCCTGGCGGACGAGCAACGGCTGCTTGTGCCAATGGCGCCGGAGAAACGCCGCCGGGGCGAGCGCGCCCAATGGTACGCCGGAGGCATCGAGACGTCGCGGCGCGGCGGGGGCGGCCATCAGCCGATTATAGCGAGGCCATGGCCGCGGGCTGCGTTACAATCCGGCCGGAATACGCGAGTGCTCGCCGGGCGTTCCGCCTGTTCTAAACTGAGGGCGCGGCGCCATGTGACGCGCGCCTTTTCATCCCTCGTCGACAGGTCCGCCATGAACATCTTCACCAACACCGTCGTCACGTTGTCCTTCGAGCTCTACGACGCCGACGGCGTTTTGCTCGAGTCCACGGACGAGCCGATCACCTACCTCCATGGCGGCCACTCCGGCATGTTGCCGAAGCTCGAGGAAGCGCTCAATCTCAAGAAAGCCGGCGACGCCATCTCCGTCGACGTCGAGCCGGAAGACGGATTCGGCGACTACGATCCCGAGCTCGTCAAACTGGAGAGCGCGGACCGGCTGCCGCCCGAGATCGAGGTGGGCATGCAATTCGAGGCGCATACGAGCGCCGACGACGAGCACGGCAGCGGCACGGTATTCACGGTCACCGACATCGCGGACGGCAAGGTCGTGCTCGACGGCAATCATCCATGGGCCGGCAAGCGCTTGCGCTTCGACTGCCAGATTCTCGACGTCCGGGCGGCGACCGCCGAGGAGGTCGAGCACGGCCATGTGCATGGCGCGGGCGCCCACCACCACTAGATCAACGTTCGAGCAGTTTCCGTAGCTCGTACAACGCGGTGAGTGCGTCGCGCGGAGTCATTGCGTCCGGATCGAGCGCCGCGAGCCCTGCCGCGACGTTCTGCGCCTCGGGTGACGCCGGAGGCGCTGCGGCATCGCGTTCCGTTACGACACCGATCGGCGCGAACAGATCGTGCTGAGCTCCACCCGTCGCGTTGAATTTGTCGAGGCGCGCAAGATAGTCCCGCGCACGACGGACCACGGGCGAGGGCACGCCCGCGAGCTTCGCCACTTGCAACCCGTAGCTGCGATTGGCGGGGCCGTCCTCCGCGGCGTGCAGGAAGACGATGCCGTCGGCATGCTCGACCGCATCGAAATGCAGGTTCGCGCAGCCGTCGATTTCGGCCGGCAACGCGGTGAGCTCGAAATAGTGCGTCGCGAACAGCGCGAGACACCGGTTTTTCTCCGCCAGCTCGCGCGCAATCGCCCAGGCGAGCGCCAAGCCGTCGAACGTGGACGTACCGCGGCCGATCTCGTCGATCAGCACGAGGCTCTGCGGCGTCGCCCGGTGCAGGATTGCCGCCGCCTCGGTCATCTCGACCATGAAGGTGGAGCGGCCGCCGGCGAGATCGTCGGCGGCGCCGATGCGCGTGTGGATCGCGTCGAGCGGGCCGATCACGGCCGCGCGCGCCGGGACGAACGAGCCGCAGTACGCGAGGAGCGCGATCACCGCGGCCTGCCGCATGTAGGTCGACTTGCCGCCCATGTTCGGGCCGGTGATGACGAGGAGCCGGCGCCCGGGCGTCACGTCGAGGTCGTTCGCGATGAAGGCGTCGATCTGCCGCTCGACGACCGGATGCCGGCCGCCGCGAATCGCGAGCCCGGTCGCGGCGACGAATTGCGGGCGCGCGAAATCGAGCGTCTCCGCGCGTTCGGCGAACGTCGTCAGCACATCGAGCGCCGCGAGCGCCGACCCCATTTTCTGCAGCGCCGGAATCGCAGGCGAGAGATCCGCCACGAGGCGTTCGTAGAGCACCTTCTCGCGCGCCAGCGCCCGCTCCTGGGCCGACAGCGCGCGATCCTCGAACGCCTTCAACTCGGGCGTGATGTAGCGTTCCGCATTCTTCAGCGTCTGGCGCCGCCGGTAGTCGTCGGGGATCTTCTGCACTTGCGCGTGGGTGACCTCGATGTAGAACCCATGCACGCGGTTGTATTCGACCTTCAGATTGGCGATCCCGGAGCGCGCACGCTCGCGCGCTTCCAGCGCCACGAGGAACTCGCCGCAGGTATCGTCGATCGCGCGAAGCTCGTCGAGCTCGGTGTCGAAACCGGTCGCGATCACGCCGCCGTCGCGAACTTGCGCCGCGGGCTCCGCCGCGATTGCTCTCGTCAGCAGGTCGACCCAACGCGAGTCGATTTCGAGCGCCTGCGAGAGCGAAGCGACCAACGGCGCGTCCAGCGGTGCGAGCGCGCCGACCATTGCCGGAACGCGTCCCAGCGTATCGCGCAGACCGGCCAGATCCCGGGGCCGCGCGGAGGCGAGCGCGATGCGCGCGGCGATGCGCTCGACGTCCGCGGTGCGGGCGAGCTCGTGGGTGAGCGCCGCACGCGCGGTGCGCTCGTCGATCCAGTAGGCAACCGCGGCGTGCCGCGCGGCAGCGTCTCCCTGCGAGCGCAAGGGATGGGTGAGCCAGTGGCGCATCAGGCGGCTGCCCGCCGCGGTGCCGCACGCGTCGAGCAGCGATAGCAGCGTGGGCGCGGGATCGCCGCGCAGCGTTTCCGTGATCTCGAGATTGCGTCGCGTCGCGGCGTCCAGGGCGAGAAAATCGCTTGCGGATTCGACGGTGAGCGAGCGCACGTGCGCGAGCGCCGATTGCTGCGTCGCTGCGGCGTAACCCAGCAGCGCGCCGGCGGCTCCGGCACCGAGCTCCCGATCCTCGACTCCGAACGCCGCCAGATCGTGCGTGCCGAAATGCTTCGCCAGTGCCTTGGCCGCCGCGGCGGCGTCGAACTGCCACGCCGGCAAGGCGCGCGTGGGCACGCCCTCGCTGCGCGAGAGCGCCGGTGTGCCGTCGGGGACGAGCAACTCGGCGACGTCCAGGCGATCGAGCATGGCCGTTGCGTCGGCCGCCGGCACTTCGGTGAGCGTGAATTGCCCCGACGCCAGATTGAGCCACGCGATGCCCGCCCGATGCCGGCCCGGATTGACGGCGACGAGCAGGCTGTCGCGCTTGGCGTCGAGCAGATCGGCATCGGTCACCGTGCCCGGAGTGACCACGCGCAAGACCTTGCGCTCGACCGGTCCCTTGCTGGTAGCCGGATCACCGATCTGTTCGCAGATCGCCACGGACTCGCCCAGCTTCATCAGCTTCGCGAGGTAGCCATCGACGGCGTGATAGGGTACGCCGGCCATCGGGATCGGCGCGCCCGCCGATTGTCCGCGCGCGGTCAGCGTGATATCGAGCAGCCGCGAGGCGCGCTGCGCATCGTCGTAGAAAAGCTCGTAGAAGTCTCCCATCCGGTAGAACAGCAGCTTGTCCGGATGCTCCGCCTTGGCGCGGAGGTATTGCTGCATCATGGGCGTATGTGCCGCTTGCAAGTCCTTGGCGGGGCTCGCATTTTCTCCTGTTTTCTGTTTCATATTAATGAGTTACCGTATTGCGGCATCGCTAACCTGGTTTATCTGCGTCTAGTGTAGTTTTTGATTTTGGTGTAGGTTTTGGTATAGGTTCCAGCCCCGGGACCGTCTCCGAGCCTACCCCATGACCGAAATCAATCTCGACTTTGACCCCGCCCGCGCGAAGCGGCTAAAGCCCGGCGAGTTTATCGCCTTTCCCGAGGCGCCCGGCCTGCGCCTCGAATGCTCTCGCAGCGGCTGGCGCTGGATTTACCGCTACCGCTCGCCGATCGACAACGCGCTGCGGCAGATCAAACTCGGCGCATGGCCGGCGCTGCCAGCGCCCCGGGCGCTCGGCGCCTGGGAAAAGCGGCGCGACGAACGCGGGGCCGGGCGCGATCCGGCGCTCGAAAGGCGCGCCGAGAACCAACGCATACGCCACGAGCCGCGCCCCCAGAGCGTCGCCAACGTCGTCGCCGTGTACGTTGAGGCGCTCGGCAAGATCAACCCGAAGAAGAAGGCGCCACGTCGCACCGAGCACGGCCAGCTCGAAGTTGAGCGGCTGTTTGCCTTCGACCTAGCGCCGATCGCCAAGCGCCACGCGCTCGACATAACCCCGCGCGTTGCTGTGCGATTTCTCGAGGACGTGCGCGACCGGGCACCGAACATTGCGCTACGGTTGCGGCGCGAGTTGGCGGCCGCATGGCGCACGGCGCGGGCGCGCGGACTGTTGCCGGCCGATGCGCCGAATCCCTGGCCCGATGCCTTGCTCGGCGAGTTGGCGCAAGGGGAGCGCGAGCGCGTGTTGACCGCGGGCGAAGTTCGCAGCGTGTTGCGGTTCCTGCCAACCTATACGCCGAACATCGCCGACGCGCTGGAACTCACTTTACGCACCGGGCTCCGCTCGGGTGAAGTGGTCGCGCTGCGGCGCGCGTGGTTCGAGGAAGTCGATGGCGTGCTATGGGTCGAAATCCCCGCCGCGCACATGAAGATGCGCCGCGCGCATCGCGTCGCCTTTATGGGCCGGGCGCGGGAGATTGCCGAGGCGCGCCTAGAGGGCGAATTCCTGTTCCCTTCGCCGCGGCGCGGACAACACATCGGACAAAAGGCGCTCGGCGTCGCCGTGCATTTTCACGGGCAATCGAGCATGACTCGACCGGAAACCGAACGCCCGCGCTGCCCGGTTGACGAATTGGGCGCCGCACGATCTGCGGCGCAGCGCGGCGACCTTGTTGGGCGATCTGGGCTGCCCATTCGAAATTATCGAATCCATCCTCGCGCATCGCCTGCCGGGCGTGGCGAAGAAATACCAGCGCAGCGAGTACGTGTCGCAAAAAGTCGAATGGCTCGGCAAACTCAACGCGCACATTGACGCGATCGCCGCGAGCGAATCCCTGCGGCGGTTGCCGCACCGCAAGGCTGCGGCATAGGCGCGCCATGCCGAAGAAAAAACCGCGGCAAGCTGCGACTCGGCGGAAGCGGACCGACCGCGCAATACCGGGGGCCGATGACTCCGCTCCGCTGCGCTTCCCCTCGCCGGGGCCGGAGCCGCCTATTCACAAGCCGCGCGACGAGCAGGAACGCGCCCGGATGCAAAACGAGCTCCATGACTGGGAGATGCGAAACCTAATCCACAGTGCCGTCCATAGTAATAATCCGCAGTTACGCTCCGAGCTTGCGAGCCGCATTAGCTGGCATCTGCTCGCCGATCACCCCATAAGGCAACCCATTCGACAATACCTTTCCTGGGTGCTCATGTGTCTAAGTGACAAAGATCAGCTGCCGCACCTCGCACGCGGGAATGCGATTAAGATCGAGACGCGCGTTGCGTTCATTAGGAGGCTCGTCAAAGCGATGCAAAAAATGCCGCCGGGCCCGGTTCTGAAGCGACTCGAGACGGCGGCGAAGGATCTCGGCGCTTCCTTTGGCAAGGTGCGCGCCGCCTATTACAGCGACAGTTTTCTAGCGTGGTCAGCATTCGAGGCGGCGGCGGCCGACTTTTCCAAGCAACCCCCCCTAAATAAGTGGAATGACGCGCTGCGGGCGCGTGCCTATTCTTCGTTGTATGAATTTCAACGGAGATAGGCGATGCACGGCCCGCAAAATAGCCGGCTGCTAGACGCGCTGATCGCGCGACTCGGCGGCCGGATCATCGTCCGGCCGCAGCAGAGCCCGGAAATATTCGGGTGGAGCGCGGGCACATCGCACAACATGATCGCCCGCGGCGAACTGCTGCCGCTGCGTCACTTCGGCGGAAAAGTTACCGGGTGGCTCGTCCCTGATCTGCTCGAACACTTCGCCAACGCGCCACCGAGCCGGCTAGTCGGGCGCGCTCGCCCGGCCGCTCGAATGCACGCGGCGGAGCTTCGAAAATACGCTGCGGGCCAGGAGCACCAATCGATCCAGAAATGGCGTCATAGCGGCAACTCGCAACAGAATACGCGTTTGGTTGCCAGTCCCGGTCCCGGGAAAAGGCGTCTCCCCAGGGTCATGAGCTGTTCTGAGATGATTCGGCCCAGCGTCAGCAGACCGTCAGGAGCCGGTCGCAACCCGCGGGCGAACGCGAACTGCCGACCCATAGCGGCCGGTTTTGTTTCGGAGAAGCGGACGGTCAGGGTGCGTTAGTCGACTACGAGTAGTCACCGGACCAGTTAGTACGAAGCGCTCTCGGTTCTAGAACATCCAGGTTGACGGGTCATCGGACCGGAAGTACGCTGGGGTGATGACATCCCGCCGCCAAGCGCTCGCGGCCCTCGGCACGTGTGTGCTGGTCACTCCGCATGGAGGCTTCGCGCAGTCGCCGCGCGTCTATCGCATTGGCTGGATATCGTTGGGCAAGGCGGACGCGCCCTCCCCGTTCCTCGACGCCTTCCGGCAGGGCCTCAGGGCGCGGGGCTACGTGGAAGGCAGGGACGTGATCGTCGAGGCGCGGTTTGCCGATGGCACCCGCGAGCGTGCTGACGAGCTAGTCACGGCGCTGGTGCGCACGAAGGTCGACGTCATCGTCACGCAAGGCGGCGCGCTGCGCGGTGCGATCCGTCAGGGCGGCGCCACGCCGGTTGTGTTCGGCTACAGCGGCGACCCGGTCGCGGCGAAGTTCGTGGAAAGCTTCGCGAGGCCCGGCGGCACGCGCACCGGCATGAGCTTTCCCGCGCTGGAGCTGGTCGGGAAGCGCCTTGAGTTGCTCGCCCAGGTGCTACCCACGGGGTCGCGTGTCGCAATCATCGCCGATCCCGAGCATCCGGGCGAGCAAGCGGAGTTCAGGACCTCAAGATCCGCGGCACAGGAAACCGGCTTGGGGCTCGGTTACTTTCCGGTGCGCAGCGTGGACGAGCTCGACGAGGCATTCAGGCGCATCGCCGGCGACGGCATGCAAGCGCTCGTCGTGTTCCCGGACGCCTTCACGCTCGACCAGCGCGAAAAGATCGCGGCCTTCGGACTCAGGCAGAAGCTGCCGGCGGTGTCGGGATGGAGTTTGTTCGCGGACAGTGGGTTCCTGATGAGCTACGGTCCAAACCTTCGCGACTCCTACGCGCATCTCGCAACCTACGTCGACAAGATCATCAAAGGCGCGAAACCGGCGAACTTGCCGATCGAGCTGCCGACATCCGTCGAATTCGTGGTCAACGCGAAGACTGCGAAGGCCATCGGAGTGAAGCTGCCGCCGGCCATGCTCGTCCGCGCCGACCGGGTCATCGAGTGACCGGTCTCTGCCCGCGCGTGCCTTTTTCACCAAGCTCGCGATTTCCGGTGCTCTCCATCGCGAACGGAGCACTGGGTGAACCGGTCTTTGTACCGCGATAGGCGGCACAACAACGCAGCTCGCAAGCGGCATCATTCGCGCAACTGACCGCTATGGAGCGCAATGCGCTACGTCCGCTCCTGGCCCGAGGCTGTGCAAAAACAGCTTGCAGATATTTCGGGTTGAGCGATGATGGCGGACCGGACCTTGGAGGGTTCGCGCGGACCCTTTTCGCCGTCCTGTAACCCCAAGAGGCGGTTACGCAGTTTCGGTGGCGTATGAGGCCAAGGGCGCCAGTTTTCGAGCGAAACACGAGCCTGCGCGGCTCAAGCGCTCATCGCTCGCATCATCGCGCCGATGCCCAGGATGCGCATCACGCGCTTCAGGTTATAGGCGAGGACGTGCAGACTCATCTCGGTGCGCACGCGCGCCAGCGTCTTCGTCAGGAAGTGGGTCCAGCCCATCCAGTACTTGATCGTTCCGAACGGGTGCTCGACCGTTTGTCGTCGCACGCGCATCATCTCGGGCTGCCGATCCAGCCGCAGCTGCATCGCCTCGAGCACCGCCTCATGTTCCCAGCGCGTGATGCGCCGATAGTCGCTCGTCGTGCATTGCGCCTTGAGCGGACACCGGGGGCAAGCGGAGGACCAGTACTTGCTCAGGGTCATGCCGTGCTCGACGGTGGTAAAGCGCTTGATGGCCCGTTGCCCTGCGGGGCAGCGATACTCATCGTCGCGGCGATGTAGATAAAGTCCTGCTTGTCGAAGCGACCGTCGGCCTTGCTGTTTGAGGTCATCGACTTGGGCACGAGCGGCGTGATCCCGGCCTGTTCGCATTGCAGGATCTGCTCGCCCTTGAAGTAACCGCGGTCGGCCACCACGGTGAGCGCGTCGATGCCGGTGGCCGCGCGCGCTTGTTCGGCCATCGGCGTCAGCTGGTCGCGATCGATGCCCGCATTGATGACTTCGTGCGCCACGATCAGGTGGTGCTTGGCATCGACCGCGGTCTGCACGTTGTAGCCGACGATGCCACCGTCGCGGTTCTTCATCGAGCGGGCATCAGGGTCGGTCAGCGACAGCTGTTGATCGGGGCTGGCGAGCATTTGCGCTTCGAGCCTCTTGAGCTGCTGCATCTGCTCCTTCAGCGCCGCGATCTTGTCTTGCAGCCGGCCCTTCTTCAGCTCTGCCACTTCCGGCTCGGCCCGGTCGGCGGTGTCCATGTCAGCCAGGTAACGCGCGATGCTCTCTTCGATCTGCGCCATCCGCCGCTGCATCTTGGCCGGGGTGAAGTTCTTGTCGCGGTTGTTCACCGCCTTGAACTTGCTGCCATCGATGGCCACGATCGCCTCGGTGAACAGATTGAGCTGGCGGCACAGCACGATGAACTGGCGGCACACGTTGCGGATCGCCCGCCCGTTGTCCTTGCGGAAATTGGCAATGGTCTTGAAGTCCGGCATCAGCCGCCCGGTCAGCCACATCAGCTCGACGTTGCGCTGCGCCTCACGCTCCAGCCGACGGCTGGACTGGATACGGTTCAGGTAGCCGTAGATGTAGAGCTTCAGCAGCACCGCCGGGTGGTACGCCGGCCGGCCCGTCGCCGCCGGGTCAACCCCAACGAAGCCAAGCGCACCCAGATCAAGCCCATCGACGAAGACCTCGACCACGCGAACCGGATTCTCCGCTTCAACGTAGTCGTCCAGACACGCAGGCAGCAAGGTCACCTGGGTTCGGTCCTCGCCTTCGATGAATCGCTTCATGCTGCCGCCCCGAAGAAACCCGTTGCTTCAGTGTAGGAAATTTTTTCGTTTAGGCAACTTCCGCGTTTTTACACAGCCTCGGCCACAACCGGCCATACAGCGAAGTTGCTGACATCAGTCTT
>CAWJAU010000007.1:0-108407 GCA_963840945.1 uncultured beta proteobacterium
ATTCCTCTGGCGTGCTGGTCCGGGCTTCCACGCCCTGCGCGAGGAGCGCCTTGCGTACGTCGGACTTCTGCATGACCTTGCCGATCTCGGCATTGAGCCTCGCGATGACCGCGGGCGGGACGCCGTTGGGGACGAGAATCCCCAGCCACCCGGTCGCCTCGAAATCCTTGAAGCCCGATTCGGACACCGTCGGAACGTCAGGCAATGCCGGGCTGCGCTTGAGCGACGTGACGGCGAGTCCGCGCACCTTGCCCCCCTGGATATGCGGCATGCCGGACGCGATGGACAGCGCGGCCATCGCGATATGTCCGCCCAGCAGGTCGGTGATCGCGGGCGCGGCGCCTTTGTACGGTACCTGCACCATCTTGAAGTTGCCCGCGGTCTGCAGCAGCTCGACCGCCAGATGCGTGAAACGTCCCATTGCCCGCCGTGCCGTACGTGACGACGCCGGGGTTCGCCTTGGCAGCGGCAACGACATCGGTCAACGTCTTGTACTTGGAATTGGCTTCGGCCATCAGCAGGAACGGCGAGCTCGCCACCAGCACGACCGGCGTCAGGTCCTTGATCGGATCGATCGGCACGTTTTTCTGGATGGCCGGCGCGATGATCAGGTTGTCGGCCTGTCCCATCACCATGTCGTAGCCTTCGTTGTTGGCGCGCGCCGCTTCGACGAGGCCGATGGTGCCCGCCGGCGCCGGCCTTGTTCTCGACCACGACCGTCCATCCGGTGGACTTCGCGAGCTCGGTGGCCACGACGCGGGACACGAAATCGGTGCCGCCGCCGGGTGGAAACGGAACGATCAGGCGAATCGGTCGGGTGGGATAAGTCTGTGCGTGGACCGGCGCGACGACCGCGACGACAGCCAGCAATGCAATCAACAGGCGAATCATTGGACTCCTCCTTAGAGACTTATTGGTGGAACGTTGATCAACCGACCGCGCGACGCGCGTCCGTCGAGCGAATATTTGCGCAGCCGCGGACCGGCCTTCATCACCTGGCCGGGCAGCGGACGTCCGATGATCTCTTCGACCCGGCGGGCGACGGCGATCAGCGCATCGAGATCGATGCCCGTGTCGAAGCCCGATTCCTCGAGCAGGTAGACGAGGTCCTCGGTGCAGATGTTGCCGGTCGCGCCCGGCGCAAACGGACATCCGCCCAGGCCGGCAATCGACGATTCGTATTCGCGAATGCCGAGGTCGAGGCCGAGCATGACGTTGGCGAGGCCGACACCGCGCGTGTTGTGGAAGTGCAGCGCGATCCGCTGCGTCGGGGAAGCGCTTGCGGATGGCTTCGACCAGGCGCGCGACCGTCGGCGGCGTCGCCATGCCGGTCGTGTCGCCCAGCGTGAGGCGGTCGACGCCGAGCTGTCGCGTAGGCGTCGACGATGCGCAGCACCGCATCGACCGGGACTTCGCCTTCGAACGGGCAACCGAACGCGCACGCGACGGCGCCGCGCAACGACGGCCTTGCCGCGCGCGATGGCCGCGATTTCCGCCGACGTTCGCCAGCGAACCGGCAATCGGCGCATTGAGATTGGCCTGGTTGTGCGTCTCGCTCGCCGAGACGAAGCACACCATCTCGTCGACGCCGGCGCCCAGCGCACGCTCGGCGCCGCGCGCGTTGGGCACCAGCGCGGCGAGATGGGCATCGGCGCGGCGGCGCACGCGCGCCAGCATGTCATGCGCGTCGGCAAGCTGCGGCACCGCGCGCGGACTGACGAACGACGTCGCTTCGATGTGGCGCAGGCCGGCGGCGATCATCGCATCGATGATCTCGGCCTTGACCTCGGTCGGAATGAAGACTGGGCTCGACCTGGAACCCGTCGCGGGTCCCGACTTCGGTGATCGAGACTTGCGGTCGTTCAGTGGGGGGATCGGTGAAGTTCATCGTTGTTCCTCCGTTCAAGACGCGCAGCGCCTGAGGGTGCGTACCGGACGCGCATTGGGTGCCCGCGCTGCGCGCTCCGTACGCCCTTGGGGCGGCCGGCGCTCATGCTACCCGCTGCGCATGCAGCGCCACGATCTCGTCGGCGCTGTAGCCGAGCTCGGCCAGGATCGCATCGGTATCCACACCCAGATCGGGAGGCACGCGATGCACGCGACAAGGATCGTCGGTGAACTTGATCGGAAAGCCGAGCACATCGAGCGGCCCGTGCCGCGGATGGTCGATCGTGATCTTCATCTGCTGGTGGCGGATCTGCGGGTCCTCGAACACTTCCTGCAGGCTCATCACGCGGCCGCACGGCACGCCGGCCGCGTTCAGCACGTCGAGCCAGTGCGCGATCGGCTGCTTGCGGATCTCGGCGTTGATGATCGCGTTGATCGCGGCGCGGCGCTCGAAGCGATCGCGATTGGTCAGGAATTCCGGATGCGCGCGCAAATGGGAGAGTCCGAGCACGTCGATGAGCTTGTAGTAGAACTGGTCGTTGGAGGGCGCGATGGCGACCTGGCCATCGGCCGCCTCGAACAGGCCGTACGGCGCGACCAGCGAATGGTCGTTGCCGGTGCGCAGCGGCTGCTCGCCCGTTTCGAAATAGTGCGAGGCGAGATACGCAAGGTTCGCGACCATGCTGTCGGTGAGGCTGGTCGCCACTTCTTCGCCGAGACCCGTTCGCTCGCGCCGGACGAGCGCCGCGCAGATGCCCATCGCCGCGTAGGCGCCGGCAATGAGATCCGACAACGGCGGCGACGCGCGCGCCGGCGCCTCGCCTTCGGCGCCGTTGACGCTCATGAAGCCGCTCATCGCCTGCGCGATGAAGTCGAACGACGGCCGGTCGCGATACGGGCCGTCGAGGCCGAAGCCCGTGATGTGGCAGCTCACGAGGTCGGGCTTGATGCGCTCGAGCTCGGCGCGGCTCAGGCCGATCTTCTCCATGACGCCGGGCCGGAAGTTGTCGAGCACCACGTCGGCCGTCGCGATCAGCTTGCGCAGCACGGCCTTGCCCTCGGCGCTGCGCAGGTCGAGCGTCAGCGATTTCTTGTTGCGGTTGAACGACGCGAAGTACAGGCTGAAGCCGTTGCGCATCATGCCTTGCTTGCGGATCGGGTCGCCCTCGTCGACGTCCTCGATCTTGATGACCTCGGCGCCCATGTCGGCCAGGAACATCGAGCAGAACGGCCCGGACAGGATCCGGGACAAATCGACGACGCGAATGCCCTGCAGTTGCATGTGCGTATCGGGAAGGCTTCGACCGTCAGGCCGCGAGCGGCACGGGCTGCACGTGGGGCTTGCGGAACTGCGCGAGCAACGCGGCCTCGCGGCTCTTCGCGGCATCGATGTTCTTCCGCTTCACGTGGCCGTAGCCGCGGATCGTCGCGGGAAGGGCTGCCACTTCCACGGCAAGCGTCGAGGTTGTCGGCACGCAAGCCGCGCTCGAGCTCCTCGACCGTGCGCTCATAGTCGGCGATGAGTCGCCGTTCCAGCCGGCGCTCCTCCGTGTGGCCGAACGGATCCAGCCACGTGCCGCGAACGCCCTTGAACTTCGCGAGCACCTTGAGCACCGGACGCATCCATGCGCCATAGGTGCGCTTCACCGGCGCGCCCGTCACCTTGTCGGGCTTCACCCAGAGCGGCGGCGCGAAGTGATAGCGCAGCGTGTAGTCGCCTTCGAACGCCGCCGCGACCTGCCGCTCGAATTCGCCGTCGGTGTACAGTCGCGCGACTTCGTACTCGTCCTTGATCGCCAGCAGCTTGAAGTAGTTGCGGGCGACGGCGTCGGTCAGCACGATGCTGCCACCGGCCACACGCGATTCCGTGCGCCGAACGCGATCGACCAGCGCCCGGTAGCGCTGCGCCAGTCCGGCGTCCTGATAGGCGGTGAGGAAATCGACGCGGCGCGCGATGGCGGCGTCGAGGTCGGGCGCGATGACGCGATCGCTGCCGACATCGGTCTCGGCGGGACGCGACTGGCGCTCGACGCTCGCCGGATCGTGACAGGCGAGCCGTCCCCACTCGAACGCGCGCTGGTTGGCGTCCACCGCGGCGCCGTTGAGCTCGATCGCCCTGAAGAGGGCCTGGCGCGACACGGGAATGAGCCCCATCTGATACGCGTAGCCGAGCAGGAAGATGTTGGTCGCAAGCGAATCGCCGAGCAACGCCGTCGCAATGCGCGTGGCGTCGAGGAATCGCGTCGCGTCGGCGCCGATCGACGTCGCGCACGCCTTCCTCCATCGCGACCCACGGCGTCTGCAGGTCGGGATTCTTGATGAAGGCGACCGTGGCCATCCGGTTGGTGTTGATCACCGCCCGCGTCACGCCGCGTTGCATCCGCGTCATGATCGAGTTCTCGGCCGTGACCAGCAGGTCGCTGCCGATCACCGCGTTGGCTTCGCCGGCGGCGATGCGAATCGTGTGCAGGTCCGCGGGCGCGCGGCGATGTTCACGAACGTCGTCACCGCGCCGCCCTTCTGCGCGACGCCGGTCATGTCGAGCACCGACACGCCCTTGCCTTCCAGATGCGCGGCCATGCCGAGCAGCGCGCCGACGGTGATGATGCCGGTGCCGCCGACGCCCGCGACGACGATCGAATACGGACGGGTCAGTGCGGGCAGCTCGGGTTCCGGCAATTGCGCGAACAGGTCATCCGCCGCCATGCGCCTTGCCCGCGGCGCGGCCGGCCGCCTTCGACGCTGACGAAGCTCGGGCAGAAGCCGTTCTGGCAGGAGAAATCCTTGTTGCACGACGACTGGTCGATCGCGCGCTTGCGGCCGAATTCCGTCTCGACCGGCGTCACGGATACACAGTTCGACTTGGTGCTGCAGTCGCCGCAACCCTCGCAGACGCGCGTGTTGATGAACGAGCGGCGCGCGGGATCGGGAAACTTGCCGCGCTTGCGCCGCCGCCGCTTCTCCGCCGCGCACGTCTGGTCGTAGACGAGTGCCGACACGCCGGCCACTTCGCGCAATTCGCGCTGCACGGCGTCCAGGTGATCGCGATGCCGTACCGTGACGCCCTTGGCGAACGCGCGCGTCCTTTCCATACTTCTCCGGCTGGTCGGTGACGACCACGATGCGCGCCACGCCTTCCGCCTCCAGCTGGCGGGTGAGGGCGGGCACATTGAGCGGAGCTCGGCAACGGCTGGCCGCCTGTCGCCGCGGTCGCGTCGTTGTAGAGAATCTTGAAGGTGATGCCGACGTTGGCCGTCACCGCGGCGCGAATGGCGAGCAGGCCGGAGTGGTAGTAGGTGCCGTCGCCCATGTTGGCGAAGATATGCCTGGTGTCGGTGAACGGCGCATGTCCGACCCACGCGGCGCCTTCCGACCCCATCGGCGAGAAGATCTTCGTGCCGGAGAAGATGTACGTCGCCATGAAGTGGCAGCCGACGCCTGCGATCGCTTCGCTGCCTTCGGGCACGCGGGTCGAGCTGTTGTGCGGGCAGCCGGAACAGAAATAGGGAACCCGCCCGGCGTCGCTCAAGTACCCGCGCAATTGCGGCGAAAGCGACGGCTTGGCGAGCGCCTCTTCCTTGGCCCGCAGCCACGCCGCGCGCTCCTCGAGGCGCGCGCCGGTGTGGAACCGTTTGAGCCGTGCCGCGATCACCAGCGCGACTTGCTCCGCGCTGAGCTCGCCGTTCGGCGCCAGCAGCCATTCGTTGGGACCGCTTTCCTCGTCGCGCTTGCCGACGATGCGCGGACGTCGCGCATCGGGCCAGTGGTAGAGCAGCGTGCGGATCTGGTCTTCGATGATCGGGCGCTTTTCCTCGACGACGAGGATTTCCTCCAGCCCCAGCGCGAACGCATGCAGTCCCTGCGGCTCGAGCGGCCAGGTGAGTCCGAGCTTGTAACACGCGGATGCCGATGCGCGCGGCTTCCTGCTCGTCGATGCCGAGGTGCTCGAGCGCCTGCCGCACGTCGAGATAGGATTTGCCGGCGGCGACGATGCCGAGCCGCGCGCGCGGACTGTCGTAGCGCGACGTAGTTCAGCCGGTTCGCCCGCGCATAGGCGAGCACGGCCGGCAGCCGTTGCTCGTGGATGCGCCGTTCCATCGACAGCGGCTGGTCCGGCAGGCGCAATCCCAGCCCGCCCGGCGGCAGCGTGAAATCCTCGGGCAAGCGGACGCTGATGCGCGCGGGATCGACGCTGACCGACGCCGAGCACTCGACGGTGTCGTCGAGCGCCTTGAAGGCGAGCCACGAGCCCGAGTAGCGCGACATCGCGAAGCCGTGCACGCCGAGGTCCAGGTATTCCTGCACGCCGGTGGGCACCAGCACCGGAATCATCGGCGACATCAGCATCGTCTCGCTTTGCGTCGCGACCGTGGAGGACTTCGCAATGTGATCGTCGCCGCAAACCAGCAGCACGCCGCCATGCGGCGACGCGCCCGCCGAATTGCCGTGCAGCAGCGCGTCGCCGGAGCGCGCGAGGCCCGCCCACTTGCCGTACCACATGCCGAACACGCCCTGGTAGCGCGCATGCGGGTCGAGCGTCACTTGCTGCGAGCCCCATACGCCCATCACCGCCAGCTCCTCGTTCTGCCCCGGCTGGAAATGGATGTGATGCTGCTGCAGCAGGTCGTGCGCTTCCCACAGCGTCTTGTCCATGTTGTTGAGCGGCGAGCCCTGGAACCCGGAGACGAAGCCCGCGGTGTTGAGCCCCGCCGCCGCGTCGCGCACGCGCTGCATGATGAGCAGCCGGGTCAGCGCCTGGATGCCGTTCAGGTAGACGCGGCCGCTTTCCAGCGTGTATTTGTCGTCGAGCTTGACGTCGGCGAGTTGCATGGTTAATCTCCTAGACCACTTTCCCCGGATTGAACAGATTGTCCGGACCTATCTCGTTTCCTGCGATCGCCCGTCATTTCTATCGACTGCGCTTAGGCAGGAAGAATCCGCGCGCGCCCGCTCTGGGCACACGTAACAGCTCCAGAGCGGGCGATAGGGCGCGCTCACCTGAGTGAGCGTGCCGAGATCAGCCGGACAAGGCGGCGCAAATGTCTGTCGCTTTTCCGCTGACTTGCTGCACTTCGAAGTCGAAACTGGCCGTGACTGTGAAGACGACACGACCCGCGTACAGCGTTGTCGAGGGCCCAGCCGGAATGTCGGTGGGGAAGAGAATGAGTATGTTGTGCCCCATGATGACCCATGTACTCGATCCGTCGGAGTTGGGCGTTATCTGTAGCTACGGACCCGTCAGATTTCAATGAGAGCGTGGCGTCAGTAGAGTCATTCGTGAACGTCAGCGCTGGGCCCTTGCCAGCAGTGAGCAGGCGTACGACGTTGCCGTTCTTGTCCGTGAACTCCCTGCTGACCTGGTTGCCACCGCGACCCTCAATGCTCAGGTCGAAGTCGCACGCTACTCCAGCCGGGTAGAAATCCGTGAAGTCCGGCGGATCTGCTGCGGTGGCCGGGCTTCCGGAGCACAGCGTGGCGGCCAATATGCATGCTGAGAGATCGCGGATTCTCAGCTTGTGCACGTTGTTCATGCTCTTCTCAATTTTGACAGACGTCCGTGAACCGGACATGGCGCGGATAGTTCTCAGGCTGTGCTTCATATGGGCTCCCTTGTGAATCGAATCACCCCGGTGTGGGGCTGACAAAAGTGATTGCGTAGCGACCCGCAATCACGCCGCGTTGCGAGCACCGCACGGTCATTCCAATGGGCCGCAGAGCGCAGGGAAGCGGGACGATGGAAGAACCGTCTCGGACGCGCCCGGAGGTATCAAGCGGAAAAGACTATCGAGAGCGGAGGCTTGTCGATCACTCCCGCAACGATCGCAGGCTGCGCCACATCAGAAGCGATAACAAGGTGCGGCGCAACATCGGCCAAGACCTGCGTAGATGTGTTTGAAATCAGCACTCTGCTAACCTGTGGGCCGCAGTCCGTTCCAGGGAGAAGCGATGCACGCTACGTTCGATCCGCCAAGGCTTCTGAGATGGAGCCTCATCGCAATCATCTCGATCGTTTGCGCGCATGCCGCTGCTACCGACAGAACGCTTCGAATTGCGGTCTCGGCCGCCGAAACGAGTTTCGATCCTGCATTCGCATTCGACGACATTTCCGTTGTCGTCATCGACAGTATTCTCGAGGCGATGCTCGACTACGATTATCTCGCGCGGCCGATCAAGCTTGTGCCGCGAACCCTTGAGGCTATGCCCACCGAAGAAGACGGCGGCAAGACGTATGTCTGCAAGGTTCGCAAGGGAATCTTTTTCACGCCCGATCCCGCTTTCAAAGGCAAGCCGCGCGAGCTGACCGCCGCCGACTACGCCTACGGCCTTAAGCGCATCCTGGACCCGGCCGTCAAGTCGCCTTGGCTCTGGATTCTCGAGGGCAAGATCGCTGGCGCCGATGAGGCGCACGCAGGGGCGGTCAGGACTGGCAAGTTCGATTATGGCCTGTCGATTGCACGAGCTCGAGCGATTTGTGGGCCGCCGCCAGCGCGCCATCGTAGTCGCCGGTCTCCTCCAATCCGAACGCGTGCATGCCGAGCACGTACCCATACTCGGCGTCCCTCGCGTCCCAATGCGGCAGAATCTCGGCAAAACGGTCGCGCAGCATTTCGTGCCGGCCGAGGCGAAAATCGAGGCCGTGAGCCACCAGCAACGCCAGTCGGTCGCGAGGATACTCTCGGAGCAACTCCCCGTAGAGCTGGGCCGCGCGCGTAACATTGCCGTCGAGCCAGTGGCGCGCGGCGGCCGCATGCCTTCGCTCGCGCTCGTTCGCGGCGGAGTTGCGCTCGACTGCAGCGACGGATGCGGCCAGCGCGGGCCCGGACGAGTCGGCGCCATCCAGCACGAGCGCTCCAGCACGCAGGCAGTGGCCAATGGCAAATGCTGGATCACGCTCTATCGCATCTTCGATACTCGGCATCGCGTTTCCATCGGAGCGCAAAAGATCGCGAGCGCCTGCTCGAACCGTTCGAGCGAGACCGGGTCGTCGGTCGACGTGATCAGTCCAACGGAGTCGGGCAGTGTGGCCATGGCAGCGAGGGACGCCGTAATCGGGTACGGCGATAGTGCCTCCGCGCCGATTCGCCGGCCATGCTCGAAACACCTGCGTTCTTGTCCCGGCGTCCGAGCAAGTTGGGAGACAATCGAAGCCTCATCAGGATCATCCGCTTTGGTTTCGCTCCATGCCTGCCTCGTCCCTCGCGCTCGTCATCCTCGCCGGCCTGATCCACGCCGTCTGGAACATCACCGCCAAGAAGGCAGGCGGCGACGCGCGCTTCGCCACGTTCACCGGTCTGCTGATGGCGCTGATATGGGCGCCGCTCGGCATCGGGCTGGGCTGGGACGTGCTGCCGACCTGGGGCAGCGTGGAGTGGGGATTCGTCGTGGCGAGTGGAATCCTGCACGTGCTGTATTACATCGCGCTGCTGCGTGGCTACCGCAAGGCCGACCTGACCGTTGTGTATCCGCTGGCGCGCGGCTCCGGGCCGCTGCTGTCCTCGCTAGTGGCGATACTGGTGCTCGGCGAACAGATCACGGCGGTCGGCATGGCGGGCATTTTCGCCGTGGTGGCCGGGGTGTTCTTCATTGCCGGTGGACCGGGGCTGTTCCGTGCCGCGCACGACCCGGCGAAGCAGGCCGGCATTCGTAAGGGCATGCTCTACGGCTTGTTGACCGGCGTATTCATCGCCAGCTACACCGTGGTCGACGGCTATGCGGTCAAGTTCGTCCTGATGTCTCCGATCCTGCTCGACTACTACGGCAACTTCGTGCGGCTGCTGTTCTTGCTGCCGATTGTGCTGCGCGACCGGGTGACTGCGGCTCAGCATTGGCGCAAGCAGTGGAAGTACGCGCTGGTCGTGGCGACCATCAGCCCGATCAGCTACGTGCTCGTACTGTATGCCATGAAGGCCGCGCCGCTCTCGCACGTTGCGCCCGCGCGCGAGGTCTCGATGCTCTTCGCCGCGCTGATCGGCGGACAGTTGCTCGGCGAGCGTGACCGCCTGGCCCGGATCGCCGGCGCGGCCCTCATCGCGTTCGGCGTCATGGCGCTCGCGCTTGGTTAAGCTGGGTCGGCGAATCGTTTCAGGCCGGGGGGTGTTCACTACAGGGAATAGGCTCCAACCCCCGCTGTTTACGTGTTCGGGCTCTCGGACCGTGCCCTGCGGTCTTTCGTCGTGCCGCCGGAACGCCGACAGCGAGACGTGGCAGCGATCGAGTTGACGCATTGTCGTAGGTCTACCCATCGGTCGCCTCGAGAGCCTGCGCTCAAACCGCCACTCATTTGAGGAGAAGCCAATGCGAAGCAATCCACACAAAAGCGTGCTCCTGCCGAATGCCAGAAAGTTCACGGCCACGGCAGCGATCGAGCCGCGAACGAAAGTGCTGTGCGCGGGTGTTGGCACCGCGATTCTCGCCCTCGGGCTTGTTCTGCCGGCGATGGCGCAGCCCCTGCCCCTCGTGGCTCCGTCCGTCGTCGATCCTAACCTGGCCGTGCGCAAGGTGGCTTTCGGTCTCAACCAACCGACCAGCATGGCCTTCATCGGAACGAACGACATCCTCGTCCTCGAAAAGGCGACCGGGAAGGTACAGAGGGTTATCAACAACGTCCTTCAAAGCACGCCGGCGCTCGATCTCCCGGTCAATTCCGCTTCCGAACGTGGGCTGCTGGGCATGGCGCTGCACCCTGGCTTTCCAGGCAATCCGGGTGTCTATCTGTACTGGTCAGAGAGCTCGACCGGCGCCGATTCGACCAGTCTCGCCGAGGTTCCGCTGCTCGGCAATCGCATCGACCGGTTCCTCTGGAATGGATCGACGCTCACTCTGGATCGAAATATCATCCGGCTGCGTGCGTTTCAGGCCGATGCCGGGCAGCCGCTTCGCGGCAACCACAACGGCGGCGTGCTGAAATTCGGTCCCGATGGGAAGCTCTACATCGTCATCGGCGACAACGGCCGCCGCGGATGGATGCAGAACCTCCCATGCGGTCCCACCGCCGTTTGCCCTGGGCCCGTCGTCGCAGACGATCAGTTCGGCGGACCTGCGTCCGACAACGCGCATCTAACCGGCGTTATCCTGCGCCTGAATGACGACGGCACGACACCGGCCGACAATCCGTTCTTTGGCGCTGGCGCAGCGATAGGCGGTGAAGCGGGCGCGAATATCCAGAAGGTGTTCGCCTACGGCATCCGCAACACCTTCGGCATGGACTTCGATCCGGTGTCCGGCAGCCTCTGGCTCGAAGAGAATGGCGACGATTCGTTCAGCCAGCTGAGTCGAGTCGTGCCGGGGCTGAACAGCGGCTGGGTGCAGATTCGCGGACCGGTTTCGCGCATCGGCGAATACAAGGCGATCGAAACCAGCCCTGCAAGCGATCCCTGCATCGGCGGCGCCTATTCCGGGCTGCAGCAGATCCGCTGGCTGCCGACGAACATCGCCAGCACACCTCAGGATGCGCTATCGCGGCTATTCGTGCTCCCCGGGTCATTCCACAAAGATCCCGAATTGAGCTGGAAATTCGAAGTGGCGCCGGCCGGTATCGGATTCATGAGGAGTGGCGCGCTCGGACCCGAATATCAGAGCAACCTGTTCATGGGCGGCGCGCGCACCTTCCTCCAAGGCGGGCACTTGTTCCGCTTCAAACTGACCGCCGACCGCACGAACATCGCCGTCGACGATCCTCGTCTTTCCGATCAGGTCGCGGACAATGTCTGCAAGTTCGATATCACGGAAAGCGAAACGCTGCTCTTCGGCAGGAACTTCGGTGTGGTCACCGACTTGCAAACCGGACCGAATGGCAACCTGTTCTTGGTATCGCTTTCGAATGGTTTGATCTACGAAATTTACCGGCGCCAGTAGCCGCGAGGCTTTGGCCTGTCCACTCGATCCAACCGGAGGTGCCGATGAACTCGAGTTCGCCGGTACCGCCGGAAGGATCAGGTGGCAGGCGCTGTAGCGCAGCTGGACGTCTGCCTCGCACACTATCCCGCTGGGATGAGCCGGCACTATTCGCGTCGAAGATACAGCGGCCGCCGCCGCCCGTTCAGAATGCACCATCCTGATAGGCATCGCGGAAGCTTTTCCAATCACGCCACGCGACGTCGGCGTAGTGCTCCGCGTATTCGACAACTGTCGCGCGCCATTTGCGCCGCTTACTAAAAGCCTGGAGCTCGTCGATAGTGGCAGAGCCGTCGCGGCCGCCGCTTCGGAGCTCGCTCCACCCCACGACCAATCCCGTATCTCTGGCGAGTACCTCGAGTTCCTCGGCAGATGCGGTCGTCTCCTTCAGCTCGATCTTGTCCTGGGTCGGCATGAGCTCGCGCAGAATATATGACTTCGAATCGATCGTCACGGCCTGCAGCAAGGCAGGTACGATCGCTTGAATCCTTCGTTGCACTTCAACGACACGTTTCGCCTCGTTCTTCCAATCGGGCTGCTTCACGGCGAGATAAGGCTCGAGGGCCGACGCAGTGGTCGCCTTGAGGTCCAGCAGAAATCGGCCCGATTCCGTGCCCTGGCCCTTGATGAGAATGGTGTAACGCTCGACGCCGAGCGAACCCGTTCCTGCAATCCGTCTCGCGAGGTCCAGGACTTTGAAAAACGCGGGATTGGTTTGCCTTTCTGCGAACGATCGCATGAAACCGTCGATACGCTCGCGATCGTCTTGCGTGATAGGCAGCGCATGCTTGCCGTCGAGCTTGAGCACCGTCTTGCCGGCCTTGCGCGCGGTGCGCTTGCCGATGAACTCGCGCGTCGTCAAGCGTTCGACCCGCTGGAATGCGGTCTTGATGAGGCCTCTTGCCAGTGCACGCTCGATCCAGCGCGCCTTTCCATCGTCCAATGCCCAGCAGTACGCGTGCAGAAAGGTATTGCAGAGTGCGAGCCCCGGCTTGCGCTTCAGACCGAAGGCCCTTGCGGCAACGAGCGCGCTTGTGAGCAAACGCGCGAGATCCCATGTGCACGGGGCGAGGATGGCCTCGTCGCAATCGGCGATGTCGAAGTAGAGCAGCCGATTGTCGCCTCGGTAGGTGCCGAAGTTCTCGATATGGAGGTCGCCGCAAGCCCATACGAGGGGCGCGCTGTCGAGGCGATGGTTCTTCGGCCAATCTTCGTAGAACAGATGACACGACCCTCGGAAGAACGCGTGCGCGTCCTTGCTCATAGCCTTGTACTTGAGCGCGACCCTCTCCGGGTCCCGGTCTCGATTGAAACGCTTGATGCGCCGGAGGAGTGAGGCCGCGCGGTTCATACCCGTGTCCTTTCCATGGAGGTCGTTTGGCAACAGTCAACCCCTTGCTGTTCTGAATCGTACTGCTTTCGCTTTCCTGCGCAGCCGCCGGCCGATATCTTCGCGGTCTATCCGGTACGAACGAACCTCTCCGCGAAGGTGTGCACCTTCGTCGACTTCCTGTCGCAGTGGCTGAATGCGAGATCGTGGGATTACGTCTTGACGCCGCCCAGGCATTTCCCTAGTTGCAGGCTCACTTCTTGCCGAGGCCGAGCTGCTGCGCGCCGTCCCTATAGATGCGAATCTTCTCCTTCATGAACGCATCCATTTGCTCGGTACCGACGTTGACCAGCTCGAAGCCGCTCTTGTCGGCGAGCGCCTTCATCTCGGGATCGCCGTTGAGGCTCGCCCACAGATCCGAGAGCCGCTTGCGCGCTTCCGGCGGCGTGCTCTTGGGTACCCCGATGCCACGATAGGCTCCGTCGACCCAGTCCACGCCAAGCTCGCGGAAGGTCGGCACATCGGGCAGCAGCGGATGGCGCTTGTCCGTGGCGATGGCAAGCGCTCGCACCTTGCCTTTCTGGTTGATGGCGAAAGCCGAGTACGACATTGCGCCGTCGATCTGCCGCCCCAGCACCGCGGTCGTCATGTCGCCCGTGCCCTTGTAAGGAATGTAGACCGTCTTCACGCCGAACGCCGAGTTGAGCCGCTCGTGCGCGGCGTGATTGGCGGAATTAAGGCCGGAGCCCCCGAGGCTGAATTTGCCGGGCTCCGCCTTCGCCGCCTTGACGAAGTCGGCGAATGTCTTGAATGGACTTTGCTCGGGAACGACCAGAACGTCCGGCGTGTAGTGGAACCAGAACACCGGCACCACGTCCTCGGTCTTGTATTGCACCTCGCCCTCGATGGGCTGGAAGACGATGTGCGGGAGATTGATGCCGACGATATTGACACCGTCGCCCGGCAGGTTGTTCATCAGCGTCCACATCAGGCCGCCGCCCGCGCCGGGCTTGTATTGGATGATGGTATCGATATTCGGACACTTCCTCTTGAGCACCATCTGCTGGTGGTGCGCCGAAAGGTCCGACTCCCCGCCCGGCGGAAACGCCTGCCAATAGAGCAGGTTCTTGTCCGGGCAGGTCTGTGCTGCCGCGCACGGCGCTAGCAGGAGCAAGCACAAGGCTGCGAGCAGTTTCTTCATGTTCCGTCTCCAGTCATCACGATTAAGGGCCGGGTTTGCGCTCAGGCCGCACGGTGCATCGGAGCGGCCGGGTTCGCAAGCGACGCGCACACCGATTCTGTCACTTGCGCCGTGGTGGCGACGCCGCCCAAGTCGCGCGTATGCAGTGCCGGATTCGCCGTCACGGCCTCGATCGCGGCCATGAGGCTTGCCGCCGCACCGGTCTCGCCCAAATGCTCGAGCAGCATAACGCAACTCCACAGCGTGCCGACAGGATTGGCGATGCCGCTGCCCATGATGTCGAAAGCCGATCCGTGGATCGGCTCGAACATGCTGGGATAGCGTCGCTCGGGGTTGATGTTGGCCGTCGGCGCGATGCCGAGGCTTCCGGCCAGCGCGGCGGCGAGGTCGCTCAGGATGTCGGCATGAAGATTCGTGGCGACGAGGGTGTCGAGGGACGCCGGCCGGTTGACCATCCGCGCGGTCGCCGCATCGACGAGCTCCTTGTCCCAGCCGACGTCCGGGAATTCGCGGCTGATCTCCACCGCAATCTCGTCCCACATCACCATCGCGTGGCGCTGGGCGTTGGATTTGGTCACGACCGTAAGCTGCTTGCGCGGGCGCGATCGCGCGAGCTCAAAGGCAAAGCGCATGATTCGCTCCACGCCCGAACGGGTCATGACCGACACGTCGGTCGCGACCTCGATCGGATGTCCCTGGTGGACGCGCCCGCCCACGCCCGCATATTCGCCCTCGGAGTTTTCGCGCACGATAACCCAATCGAGGTCCTCGACGCGGCAGCGTTTGAGGGGCGCATCGATGCCGGGCAGGATGCGCGTTGGGCGGACGTTAGCGTATTGGTCGAAACCCTGGCAGATCTTGAGGCGCAGTCCCCACAGCGTGATGTGATCCGGAACGTGCGGGTCGCCCGCCGAGCCGAACAGGATCGCGTCCATGTCGCGGAGCTGGTCGAGCCCGTCCGCCGGCATCATCGCGCCGTGCTGCCGAAACCAGTCCGCGCCCCAGCCGAATTCGGTGAACTGGAAGCCGAATCCGGAGTGCCGTCGCGCCAGCGCCTCCAGCACCTGCTGCCCTGCCGGCACCACTTCCTTGCCGATGCCGTCGCCTGGAATAGTTGCGATCCGATAGGTTTTCACGCGGCCTCCTTCAGTAGGAGCGTGATTGAACATTCGACATGCGGAGGTTGGCCTCGTCACCGCGGCGTGATATCGACACGGAGCGTGCCCCAGGAGGGGAACAGCTCGTCGGCGTTGATGGCGTCTACGGCGCCTTGAACGAATAGGAGATCGCGCCTGTGCTTCCGGCCTTGATGTCGAGCTCGCTTTTGTAGCCTGGCAAGGTGCCGTTCCGGATTTCGATCCGATGGCGACCTTCCGGAATCGAAAGCTCCTTGATGGGTGGACTCACACCGCGTCTCTTGCCGTCGACCATGATTTCCCCCCAGGGTTTGATCGAAAACCGGACCTTGCCGGTTCGCGGCGGGGGCGGCGCTGATGCGACGGGCGTCTTCAGACGTTTTGGAACCGGAGCGACGGCTCCAGCGTGGGGCACTACGTCCCGTTGTGGCGCCAAGTCGGCAACGGGGGGAGTCGGAGCAACCGGGGCCAAGACACTCTGGGTCGTTACTGCCGGCGTTGCGGCAGGCGGGCTCGGTGGCGCGCCGGTCGGCATCGGCTGCATCGACAAGGCGCGGTCCACGGTTGCCGGAGCAGAATGACGAGGCTCGCCCACAGCCCAGACAAGAAGACCGAGCGCGCCTAGCCCGACGACGATCAGTGGCACGACGAGCTTCCATGGCGCCGCGACCAGGGAACTCCCGATCGCGGTTCGCGACGACAGGGTGGGCGAAGTTGGTTCCGGTACTGAGGACGACGGCAGCGTCACCTCCGATGCGGCCCTCGGTACGTATACGCGCGTACCCTCCGGCACGCCGAACGGCGGAATCGGACTAGCTTCGGGCAAGAGGCTGGCGGTCCGGCCGGCGGTATTCGGTGCCGCCGGTGATGCTGCCGGGCGCGCCGTCGGCATCCCGCCAGGCGTGATCGACGGAATCCCGAGTGCCGCCCGAAACTCGGCGATCGTCCGCGGACGATCTCCCGGATGCACCGCTAGCCCGCGCTCCACGGCGTTCAAGAACGAGGCCGAGTAGTCTCCGTTCGCGTCGCGCAAATGCGGCAAAGTGTCCGAGACCATTCGCGCTGTCGGCGCGGGGAGCGGCTTCCCGGTAATCGCGAAATGGAGCACCGCGGCCACGGCATAGATATCGGTCCACGGGCCTTCCGCGCATCGTCGGATCGTGAGCGAATTGCTCGATCGGCGCAAAGCCGGGGTTGAGGTCGAGAGTCAACTCCTCAGTGGTGTCGGCAACGATGCGACGGGCGGCGCCGACGGCCGAGAGCAGGGGGGTGCCATCGTCGAGCACTACGATATTGTCGGGCGTGACGTCATACGGATAGCAATCGGACCGGTGGAGCGCCGCCAGCGCGTCCAGCAAAGGCCCAAAAATTGCCTTGAGCCATGCTTCGCAGGGCTTCGGCGAATTGCGCAATACGTCGCTCAGCGTCTGGCCCTCGTCCAAGGGCATCGCCATGTAAGCCGTGCCGTGCTGCTCCCAGAACTGCAAGACCTTGACCAACGCGGTCTCGTCGAGCGCTGCAAGTATCCCGGCCTCGCTGAGGAAACGCTGTTTTCCATCCCGGAAGGACTGTTGGTGCCGGAGGGAGCGCACGCCAACATTGCCGTCCGCCATCCGCTCGGCAAGCCTCGCGGGCAAATACTCCGTGATAGCGATCTTGCGCTGTGACGAGCGATCCTCGCCAGCGTAGACGATACCGAAACTACCCCGATGGACAACGCCGGTGATGTCGAAATCGCCGAGCCGCGTGCCGATCGGCAACGGAGTCCCGAATGAACCTGATCCACGCCTCCACCAACTAACGGCGGGGCTAGGGCTCCTCGGAGGCGGCCATTGGCGAGGCGTGCCAAAAGCCCATCGCGGCGGAGAACGACGCGCCGTTCGAAACCGGATATCCCCGCCGCGGACTCTGCCAGGGGTTCCGGGTTCGGTTCCTTCGACGACGGCGCACGGCTCGGCAAGTGGAAGATGTGTCGGCTCGGGGGAGCCTTTCAGCATAGACTCAACAAGGCCGAAGTGCCGGCCAAATCCAGTAGTCTCTGTCCCTTCCGCCGGGCCTTGTTGTGCGCCTGCAACGAGTTGCCCGGTCAAATCGAAGAAATACGGCGGGAAATGGTCGGATTTCCCGCGATGCCGGGTGCGACCCGATGCCGATCGCGGTTCCCGTTGTTGTCGACAGTTCGACAAGCTCTGCGAGGTTATGGGGCGGCGCCTGCTTCCTCGGGCGGTTCCTTCACGGAGGGTCGCCGTCGGGCGGGTCCTTCTCTGGGCGCGGCGGCTGATCCTTCGGCGGGTCCTTGATCGGTCGATGGGCCATCGATGCGAGAACCAGCATGCGGGGTGAAAGCGCGCGCCACCATGTCAACCTCGCGGACCTCGGCGCGGCCCGGTAATCTCATACTCGGCGTACCGCCGCTCGACCTCGCGCCGTTCGGCCCGGTAGCGCGCACGCATCCATTTCCCGGTGCGGGGATGGCGGAAGCGAAACGGGAATAGCTCAAGGCGCATGCGGCATTATGGCGCAATGTGCAGCGCCGATCACTGTGGTTGGAGCACCGGTGCATACGCGACGCCCAAACACTCGGCCGTTGTAGGATTTTCCCGACATCGTATTCAGCGGAGGATCATGGCGATACCCCGGAGATACGATTACCCTCATTGCTTGGCCACGTCTGACGGTAGTCGAGTGGCCATACCCACCAGTTAGCACATAGAGGGGTATTTTCGGGTGGACACTGGATGTTCGCAAAAACAAAGGTGCCGGAGTCTCTCAAACAGCCGTGGCACGCGGTCAGCGTTGTCGGGGGCGGTGGGGCGTGCCCCGCTACCGAGGGGCTGCGTGATAAGCGGTTTTTGAGCGATCAGGCGCCTCCTCTGCCTCTTCCGGATTGCTCGTCGCCTTGGCGTTGCAGTTGCATTTACGTGCACTACTCGGACCGTCGCAACGATCGTCGCAGGGAGACGGATCGCGGAGGTTCCCGCGGCCCAGGTTCGGGCAAGAGAGGCGAGAGCGCGAGCGCAACGGACGGCGGGAGGATGATGAGGGATAGATGGGGAAAGGGGCCCGCCAAGGCACCGTGAACGCGTCCGTCGGGTCTGAACGCCGGCGCAGCGGGGTGATCATCGCGAATCGCGCGAAGTCCTGGAAAGAGGCGTGTCGCTCGCATCAGCCGCCGCATCGATGAATGCCTGTGCCCGCGCGAGCACCGGGCGATCTACCATCTTCCCATCTACGGCCACCGCGGCGCCGTCGGCTTGCGCTGCGGCAGTTGTCACGCGCAGCGCCCACTCGAGCTGCTCAGCGGTCGGCGCGAAGCCATCGTTCACCGGCGCCACTTGCGCCGGATGGATACATAACACCGCACCGAAGCCTATCCGCCGTGCGCGTTGCACATGCGCGGCAAGCGCGCGTGCGTCGTCGATGGCCGTGCACACCCCGTCCACCGGCGCCGGCAGGTCCGCCAGGCGCGACGCCAGCACGAGCTCCGACCGGAAGTAAAGCAGCGCATCATCGTCGCCTTCGATCCCGAGGTCGAGCTGCAGATCGATACTGCCGAAGGCGAGCCGGCACACTTGCGGCGCGCGTGCGATCGTGCGCAGGGAGTCGATCCCCGCAGCGGTCTCCACCAGCGCGAGCACCGGCTTTCCTTCGAACGCATGGAACGGCGAGTCACCGTCGGCCTTCGGAAGCATGACCGCGCCGACGCTCGGTGAGCTCACCACGAGCTCGCGATCGGCTTCGAACCATTGCGAGCCCGCGCCGTTCACGCGCACGATGATGCTCGCGTCGCCGTCGTCCGCGAGCCACGCGGCCAAGGCGCTGCGCGCCGCATCCTTGTTGGCGGGCGCAACGGCATCTTCCAGGTCGACGATGACCGCATCCGCGCCGCTGGCGATCGCTTTCGCGAAGCGCTGCGGCCGATCGGCGGGAACGAACAAATAGGATCGCGGCTTCATCTCATGCCAACGGCGCAGTACAACCGGTGCCATGGCAGTGGCAGGGTATCGCCACCGCCGATAGTGTCTTTGCGACGACGGTCGCCCGGGATGTCGGGTGCGATACTACGCCAATATGGGCAACGAGGCGGACGTTACCGTGGCCGAGGTTCCCCGCAGGCTTGCGCAGGCGAACGACGTTGACGTGTTGATCGCACGCCGTCGGCGCGTCGCCGATTTCAGTTTAGTACGCGCCCTGGAGCGTCCGTTACGATGCGACAGTTTTACCGGAGCAGGAAGATGGCGACGGACATTGCGGGTTCCTGAATGCGCTCGCTCAATCACTGCTCGATCGACTCGGTGCTGCGTTCGACACAGCGGTCGCTCGAGCGGCGGCGCTTTGCGCTCGCGACGGCAAGCTCGATTCCGAAGCGCCTCGATGAGCATCAGTGGATCTGCTACGAGCTTGCGCTCGCCGATGCGGACCTGCTCGCGGCGCAAGACGCTCGTCAGCGTCGGCGCGAACGCTTCGGAGCTCGACAGCGGCGCTCGGGCTTGCCTTTACGACGGAGGCGATCGTCTCGGTGCTGGGAAGGCTGCAGGACATCTACATCGCGACGGATCTCGATGCCGCAGCCGCTTGCACAGACTCGCCGCCGGCGACGACCTGCGGCGTCTGCGCCGGGACGCCGCGCGACCCGAGGTGCTCGCGAAGCTCGGAGCGCGGTCGCGAACGCGAACGGCGAGATCGGCGATGTGGCGGTCGACGAGCAGACCGCGATGGCGCGCGACGCGTTCCGGCGTTTCGCGGCGGACGTCGTCGCGCCGATGGCCGAGAAGATCCATCGCCACGACCTGACCGTGCCCGAATCGCTGCTGCAGCCGATGCGCGAGATGGGCGTGTTCGGCCTGTCGATCCCGGAGGAATACGGCGGCAGCTCGCCGGCGGGTCACGAGAACACGCCGATGATGATCGCGGTGACCGAGGCGCTGTCGGAGGCGTCGCTCGCGGCCGCGGGCAGCCTGATCACGCGGCCCGAGATTCTCGCGCGCGCGCTGCATCGCCGGCGGCACCGACGAGCAGAAGGCGCATTGGCTGCCGAGGATCGCCGCCGGCGATCCGCTGTGCGCGATCGCCATCACCGAGCCCGACTACGGGTCGGACGTCGCGAGCCTGTCGCTCAAGGGCACGCGGACCGAAGGCGGCTGGCTGCTGAACGGCGCGAAGACGTGGTGCACGTTCGCCGGCAAGGCCGGCGTGCTGATGGTGGTCACGCGGACCAACCCCGATCGCTCGCTCGGACATCGCGGTCTGAGCCTGCTGCTGGTCGAGAAGCCGTCGTACGAAGGCCACGAGTTCACGTACGTGCAGGAAGGCGGCGGCAAGCTGCACGGCCGCGCCATTCCCACCATCGGCTATCGCGGCATGCACTCGTTCGATCTCGCGTTCGAGGACTTCTTCGTGCCCGACGCGAACGTCATCGGCGGCGAAGGCGGGCTGGGCAAGGGCTTCTATCTCACGATGGCCGGCATGCTCGGCGGACGCATCCAGACCGCGGGCCGCGCCTTGGGCGTCATGCGCGCGGCGCTGAAGGCCGCGATCCAGTACGCCAAGGACCGCAAGGTGTTCGGCGCGCCGCTGATCGACTATCCAGCTCACGCAGGTCAAGATCGCGCTGATGGCGGCACGCTTCGCCGCGTGCCGGCAGCTCGCCTATGCCGTCGGGCGGCAGCTCGACAGCGGCGGCGGGCGCATGGAGGCGAGCCTCGTGAAGCTGCTCGCTTGCCGTTCGGCGGAGATCGTGACGCGCGAAGCGCTGCAGATCCACGGCGGCATGGGCTACGCGGAAGAATCGCGCCGTCAGCCGCTACTCGGTCGATGCGCGGGTGCTGTCGATCTTCGAAGGTGCCGAGGAGACGCTCGCGCTGAAGGTCGTCGCGCGATCGCTGCTCGAGGCGGCGCTGCCGCGATGAGCCTCGGGCTTTCTCGACCTGCGCGTGATCGAAAGCTCGGCGTTCATCGCCGCGCCGCTCGCGGGACTGACGCTGGCGCAATTCGGCGCCGACGTCATTCGCGTCGACATGATCGGCGGCGGCATCGACTACGGCCGGCTTGCCGCTGATGCCGTCCGGGCGCAGCCTCTACTGGACCGGCCTCAACAAGGGCAAGCGCTCGCGTCGCCGTCGACCTGCGCAAGCCCGAAGGGCGTGAGCTCGTGCGCGCGCTCGTGACGGCGCCGGGCGACGAGGGCGGCGTGCTGCTCACCAACATCGGCACGCCATGGCTTGCGCACGAGTCGCTCGCGGCGCTGCGAGCCGGATGTCGTGTCCTGCACGATCCAGGGCAATGCCGACGGCTCGACCGCCGTCGATTACACCGTGAACTGCGCGACCGGCTATCCGCCGGTCACCGGCGGCGGCTCTCTCGACGCAGCCGGTGAACCACGTCCTGCCCGCATGGGACATCGCTTGCGCGTTCCAGGCCGCATTCGCGGTCGTCGCCGCAGTCGATCGGCGGCGGCGGACAGGCGAGGGCGCCGAGCTCAAGCTTGCGCTGTCGGACGTCGCATTCTCGATGCTGTCGCATCTCGGCGTGCATCGCGGAGGCCGAGCTCCTGGGCGAGGAACGGCCGTCGATCGGCAACCACATCTATGGCGCATTCGGCCGCGACTTCGGCACGGCTGATGGCAAGCGCGTGATGGTCGCGGCGATCTCGGCGGGTCAATGGACGTCGCTCGTGCGCGCGTGCGGCGTTGAGCAGCGAGATCGCCGCGCTCGAAGCGTCGATGCAGCGCGACTTTTCACGCGAGGCGGACCGCTACGAGGCGCGCGATGCCATCGCCGCGCTCTTCGAGCCGTGGTTCGCGGCGCGGCCGCTGAGCGAGATCGAGACGACGCTCGACGAGCATCGCGTCTGCTGGGGCTGTACCGACGGCGTGCGCGATCTGATCGCCAACGACCCACGCGTCGGCGCGCGGCAATCCGGTGTTCGAGCGGATGGAAACGCCGGGTGTGGGCACGCACCTCGCTGCGGGGACACCGGTTCGCGCGACCGGCGCGCCTCCCGGCACGACGGCAGCCGCGCCTTTGCTCGGGCAACACACGGACGAGGTGCTGAGCGAGGTGCTGGGCCTCGACTCGGGCGCGATCGGCAGGCTGCACGACGAGAACATCGTCGCTGGTCCCGAACGCGATCCGACCGCGCACGGATCAAATACATAGGAGGCCTTCATGCCCATTCCAAGTTCTCGCCCGCTGGAGGGCATCAGAGTATTGGACCTGACGGTTGCCCTTTCCGGGCCGTACGCTGCGCTGCTGCTGGGCGGCATGGGCGCAGAAGTGTGGAAGGACCCGTGATAACCTAGGTCCGGCAGGCGCTTCGGTGCTTGGATTTCCTCGGCGGACATGCTCAAACTCTATACGTTCAACATTTCGCACTTCGCCGAGAAGGCGCGCTGGACGCTCGACTACGAGGGCATCCCCTACGAGGAGAGGGTGCTGCTGCCGGGGCCGCATCTGCTTGTTACGCGCCGTATCACTCCGCGTACCCATGTGCCAGTGCTTGAGCACGATGGTCAGTACGTGCAGGGGTCGAGTGCGATCATCGACTACGTTGCTGATCGCCTCGGCGGCAGCAAGCTGACTGCGATCGATCCGACACAGCGGGCCAAGGCGCTCGAACTCGAGAAGACGCTCGACCAGGTGTTCGGCCGCGGCATGCAACAAGTCCTATATTCGGCGTTCTTGAAGGATCGGGCGACAGTGATCGATCTGTGGTCGTCCGGCGGTCCGTTCTGGGCACGCGGATTCTATGCCGTCGGATATCCGGTGGTGGCGTCCGCGGTGAAGCGCATGTACAAAACCACTGACATTGAAGGTGTAGCCAAGGCCAAACGACGCTTCGTGACGACATTCGACGAACTTGACGTGGTGCTTGCGAAGCAGCCCTACCTCGGCGGCGACGCACCGAATCGCTCGGACATCACGTTGGCTGCGCTGTTGGCGCCCGTGTGTCGAGTGCCGGAGCACCGAGTGAAGTGGCCGGCAATGCCCCCGGAGCTTGCGGACCTCGAAGCGAGCCTCAGCGGTCGACCGACCTGGAATCACGTATTGCGGATGTACCGCGACCACCGCAAGCCTAATCATTCGCACGCGGCCCGCGCGTAACCGGACCATTGATGGAGATGTTCGACGCCTCCAGACTCTTCGCAGCTTGCCGCCCGGCATGCAGATACAGTACCCAAAGGGACCCCGTGAAACGAAACTCCTCCGTCTATTCTTACTTCGTCCCATTCATGCTTTGGAGCAATCTAGGGACCAAGACTCTTGAGATGATGTTGGCCTCAGCCCAGGTTATCGCCCATCGCAGCCGTCGGATGGCATTGGCGGGCCACACGCCAAACGCGCGTGACCGGCGCGAGTTCGCATTGATGGGACAGGAAAAGATTGAAGCGGGCGCGAAGTCGGCTCAGGCCATGGCGGTACACATGTTGTCCATGAGCCAGCCGTTGGGAGCGTTGGCGTACCGCGATTTCCTCCGCAACTACGCGGCGTTCATGTCGTTCGCCAGTAGTCGAACGGTCGGCCAGATGATCGCGCGGCAGGCGGCACTTGCGCGGACGCTGGGACAATCCGCGGTCAGCATCGCCGGCGGTTCGAAAAACGTCACCAGGCTCGCACATCGCGGATTGAAGCCCATCCACGCCAAGGCCGTCGCGAATGCCAAACGCCTTGGAAAACACTGAAGGGTCTGAACGGGTTCCTCTTACCCCGCGTAAAATTGCCTCATGGGTTGGGGAATCGAGAAATCGTTCGCTGTCGCACTGATCGCGTTGTTGGAAGGCTGCGCAGCGATCGAGGGGCCGACACCCACGCCGGGTTACCGGCCAATCAGCGCGGCGGAGGGGCGTGCTCTGGTCAGCCGCCTGCTGCCAGACGGCGTCAAGGATCGTGCGGGCTGGGCAACCGATATCTTCGCGGCTTTCGCTGCGCTCGATATCCCACCCACACCCGAGAACATCTGTGCCGCCGTCGCCGTGACGGCGCAGGAGTCGGGGTTTCAGGTTGACCCGGTGGTACCGGGGCTGGCGAGCATCGCGCGCAAGGAGATCGACAAGCGCCGCGAAAGCGCCGGCATTCCCAGGTTTGCCCTCGACGCCGCGCTGGCGATTCCCTCGGCCAATGGCAAGAGTTATAGCGAGCGACTGGACACCGCGAAGACCGAACAGCAACTGAGCGACGTGTACGAGGATTTCATCGGCCGGGTGCCGTTCGGCAAATCGTTGTTGGCCGATCGCAATCCGATTCGTACCGGCGGCCCGATGCAGGTCAGCATAGCGTTCGCCGAGACCTTTGCGGCGGCGCCTTACCCCTATCCGGTTTCGGGAACGATTCGACAGGAGGTGTTCACCCGCCGCGGCGGCATGTATTTCGGAATCGCCCACCTCCTCGACTATCCGGCCCCCTACGCGCGGCCGCTCTATCGCTTCGCCGACTTCAACGCGGGCCAGTATGCGAGCCGCAACGCGGCATTCCAGAATGCCGTAACCCAAGTGTCCGGGATACCGCTAAAGCTCGATGGCGATCTTCTCCGTTATGACCATGATCAACCTGCCCGCGAGCCGAGTAGCACGGAACTTGCGACACGTGTGCTGGCGCGTCGCATCGACTTGAGCAACGAGGAGATTCGCCGCGATCTCGAACGCGGGAAGGCACAGAGCTTCGAGCAGACGCGGCTTTATGCCCGCGTCTTCGGACTTGCCGATCAGCTGATTGGGGAAACCGGCACCGCGCGCGGTACTGCCGCAGATCGCGCTGCACAGCCCGAAAATCACGCGCAACCTCACCACCGACTGGTTCGCCAATCGCGTCGAAAGTCGCTACCAGACCTGCCTGCGAGCGCCTTCCTGCCTGACGGTCATGAGGTTTTCCAGCCGGCGCTCCACTCGTCGTTCTCGTCGTTGAAGAGTTGGGCAATCTGCTTGCGGATCCACTGGTTGCGCGAATCGTTGTGGAACTTGCGGTGCCAGTGCTGCTTCAGGTCGAAACCGGCGATGTCGAACGGCGGCCTCGCGATCACAAGCTCGGGGGACAAGCGCGAGAAATACAGGGCGAGCGCATGGGGTACCGTGGTGACGAGGTCCGACCGCGCGATGACCATCGGCAGACTCAGGAAATGCGGTGTCAGCAGCACGATCTTGCGGCGCATCTTCCTGCGTTCGAGGTACCGCTCGAAGATTTCCTGGCTGCGACCTTCCGCCCGCACGACCGCGTGCTCCATCGCGAGAAATGTCTCGAGCGTAAGGCGCTTCGCCCGCAGCGGATGACCGGCACGCATCAGGCAGGCGAATTCATGCGTGAACAGGCGTTGCTGGAAAAACGACTGCCGCACGAGGTCGGGGAAATAGCCGATCGCCAGGTCTATCTCGCCCTTCTCCAGTCCCAGCGCCATCTGATCGGGCGGCATCGATACCGACTTGATCCCGGCGTTGGGCGCCTGCGAGCGCACATGCTCCAGGATGCGCGGCAGAAACACCATCTCGCCTACGTCCGACAGTGCGAAGGTGAACGGACGGGTGGTGACGCCGGGATCGAACTGCTCCTCCGCCAGTACCCCTGCCTGCACCTGTGTAACGAGGGGTCGCACGACGGCGACGAGCGCGTGCGTACGGGGAGTCGGCGTCATCCCGTGCGGTGCGCGTACGAACAACGGATCGTTGAATGTGCCGCGCATTTTTCGCAGCGCCATGCTCACGGCGGGTTGGCTCATGCCGAGCGCCTGTGCAGCACGGCTGACACTCAACTCGTCGTAGAGAGCGAGCAGGATCGGGAATAAATTGAGATCGACCTGATTCATGACGCGGAAGGTGATATTCGAAATCCTGATACAAAGTATTCGCAACGACGTCTTGAAATCGAATGACATTACACGAATCATGCGTGCGCTTGGCATCGGAAAGACGAAGAAGGCCGCATCGCAGCGGCGTCCGGCGCCCGAAGGGGTGGGATCCTTGCGCTCAGGAGCGCAGTCATTCAATCAACCGGCCTCGCATGCAAGCTGGCTGGGAACGGAGGAAACATGTCGAAGGTAACCTTGTCATCGGGGATGGCGTCGGTCCGGCCGTGCTGGAGTCGCCGTGCCGTAGCGGCCGCGGCGATACTCGCCGCATCGACGTTTGCGGCCGGCGCAAACGCACAGTCTCCCATCACGACCTGCGATGCCGCTGGCATCGGCTCGGTGCCGTTGTTCGGCGACGGGCCGCCGGTCACCATCCTTTCGGCGACCCCGGCGGTCACGCCCGCGCCTGCCTCGGTCCCGTACTGCCTGGTCAGGCTACTCGTGCCGACGGCAATCAATATCTGGGTCGGCCTGCCGAACAACTGGAACGGTCGCTGGCAATCGTTGGGCGGCGGCGGCTACGCGGGATCGGTGTCGGCGCCAACCGAGGCGGTGAATGGCGGTTACGCCGGCGCAACGACGGATACCGGACACACGGGCGGCAGCGGCACTTTTGGCTGCGTGAACGACTGCGTGGGCAATAGCGCGAGCAACCCCGGCCAGCCAAACGTACCGCTGCAGGTCGACTTCGCCGTCCGTTCCGAACACCTGATGGCCTACCTCGGGAAGCAACTCGTGAAGCGGTACTACGGCCGGCCGGTCATAGCCTCGTATTGGAACGGCTGCTCGACCGGCGGCCGCCAGGGCTTGCGGATTGCGCAAGACTTTCCGTATGACTACGACGGGATCCTGGCAGGCGCGCCAGCGGTTCACTGGGATCGCTTCCAGGCCGGTCAGATCTGGTATCAAACGGTCATGTACCAGGACAACGGCGGACCTGTTTCGACCGCGAAGCAGCAGCTCGCTACGACGAGAGCGGTGGCCGCTTGCGATGCGCTCGACGGCGTCGTGGACGGTGTGCTCACCGATCCCAGGCAGTGCCAGTACAGCGCGGCAGCCGATGCAACCATTACCAGGGCGTCTTGTGCAGCGACCGACAACACGTGTCTCAGGCCGACCGAGGCGTCGGCAATCGACAAGATGTGGCAGGGGCCGGTGAGCTGCGCCGGCGGCTCCAGCGGCGCTTGTACCGTGCCTGATGTGGCTACGCGCGATCTGAGCGGTGGCGGCAACAAGCGGCTGTGGTATGGCGACACGCCGGGTACCAATTTGGGCGGACTCGCCGGGGCAAACCCGTTCGCGATCGCCGTTGCGCAACCGCGCTACTGGGTCTACTTCGATCCGACCTGGGACTTTCGCACGCTGAACTACGGGAACTATCTGCAGTTCTTCAGGGACACGGTGGCGCAGGTGGGACCCGATCATGGCGTCCGACAATCCGAACCTCGCGACTTTCCGCGACCACGGCGGCAAGATCGTGATGTGGCACGGTTTCGCCGATCAGCTCATCGTGCCTGAGGGAACCATCGACTATTACGATGCCGTCACCGGAAGGCTCGGCGGCGGCTACGCGCAGACCCAGCAATTCGCGCGATTGTTCATGGCGCCCGGCGTCGGACACTGTGGTGGCGGAAACGGTCCGCAACCCCAAGGGCTGTTCCAAGCGGTGGTCGACTGGGTCGAGCATAATCGGCCGCCGGAAACGATCCTGGCCTCGCGGACAGTCTCCGGAGTGACGCAGACGCGGCCGTTGTGTCCGTATCCGGCGCTCGCGCGCTACACCGGCAGCGGAGACCCGGACAACGCCGCAAATTTCGTCTGCCAATAGCGCAACCGCAACTCCCAAACGCTCCGCGTCTTTGTCGCGCTCGATGAGCCGGACAACAACGCGGAGCGTGCGCGATGGTGATTGAAGGCAAACCTACACCGGTGCCGCGACGCACGCAGGTCGGCATCGTCGGCGCGGGACCGGCGGGCCTCACGCTTTCGCATCTGCTGCATCTCGAAGGTATCGACTCCGTCGTGCTGGAAACGCGCAGCCGGGCCGAGATCGAAGCGACGTTGCGCGCCGGCGTACTCGAGCAGGGCACTGTCGATCTGCTGTGCGAATGCGGCGTCGGCGAGCGGATGCTGCGCGAGGGAGTCGTGCATCACGGCATCGAGCTGCGCTTCAACGGACAGGGGCATCGAATTGCGCTGTCCGAGCTCACCGGCGGGCGCGCAATCACGCTCTACGCGCAGCACGAAGTGATCCGCGATCTCGTGCGGGCGCGGCTGGCGACCGGCGGGACGATCGTGTTCGAGGCGCGGGACGTGAGCGTTCACGACATCGACTCCGCCAAGCCGCGGATCCGCTATCGCATCGGGTGGCGCCGCGCATGAGCTCGCCTGCGATTTCATCACGGGTTGCGATGGATTTCATGGCGTGTGCAGAGCAGTCCGTCCCGGAGAGCGCGCGGACGGAATTCAGCCGCACCTACCCATTCGGCTGGTTCGGCATCCTGGTCAAGGCGCCGCCCTACGCGCCCGAGTTGATCTACGCGCATCACGAGCGCGGCTTTTCTCTCGTCAGCACGCGTTCGCGCGAAGTTCAGCGCCTGTATTTTCAATGCGATCCGGCCGATGCGGTCGCGAACTGGCCGGACGAGCGCATCTGGAACGAGCTGGATGCGCGGCTCGCCACGAGCGACGGCCGGGAGCTCTATCGCGGATCCGATCTTCCAGAAGGGCATCATCCAGATGCGCAGCTTCGTCGTCGAGCCGATGCAATTCGGCTCGCTGTTCCTCGCGGGCGATGCGGCGCACATCGTTCCGCCGACCGGCGCGAAAGGACTGAATCTCGCCGTCGCCGACGTGCAGGTCCTGGCCGAGGCACTCGCGGAGTACTACGCGGAGGGCTCGCGCGAAGCGCTTGGAGCGATATTCGGCGAGGGCGCTCGAGCGAATCTGGGCGGCCGAGCATTTTTCGTGGTGGATGACGTCGATGCTGCATCGGTTCGACGACGGCGATCCGATGCACCGACGCTTGCAGATCGCGCAGCTGAATCAAGTCGTGAGTTCGCGGGCGTTGCAGACGGCGCTGGCGGAAAGTTATGTCGGACTGCCGTTGCCCCAGTAATGGCGTCCATCGCCGATCAACGCTGCCAGGGCGTCGTTCCGAGACTGGACCGTTCCGCGGCAGGGCGCAAAGGAGTGGAGAGGGTCGATAGGCCGTTCCTGGCATCACTACTAACGAGGAGCTCTGTGAAGATTTTGCGAGCAGTGCAATTTGCGTCTGCAGTGGCGTTGACCTTGGTGGCGGCTTCCGCTTTGGCGCAGGGCGTGGTGAAGCTCGGCATGGTCGGCGAGTTCTCGGGGCCGTTCGCGCAGTATGGGCAGCAGATCCTGGGGGGCATGAAGGCGTACATGAAGGCGAACGGCGACACGGTTGCCGGCAAGAAGATCGAGATCGTGCAAAAGGACACGACCGGTCCCGCGCCGGATATCGCCAAGCGGCACGCGCAGGAGCTTGTCACGCGCGATAACGTCGACATCCTGGTCGGCTTCGGGCTTACGCCGAATGCGCTGGCGGCCGCGCCGGTGGCTACCGAAGCGAAGAAGCTCGATGGTGGTCATGAATGCCGCCACCTCGATCATCACCACCAGATCGCCGTACATCGTGCGCGTCTCGATGACGCTGCCGCAGGTGACGCAGCCGATGGCAGTCTGGGCCGCGAAAAACGGGATCAAGAAAGTCTATACGGTGGTGGCGGACTACGGTCCGGGGCTCGATTCCGAGAAGGCGTTCAGCGAAGCGTTCAAGGCGGCTGGCGGCGAGATGGTCGGCAGCATCCACACGCCGCTGCAAAATCCGGATTTCGGGCCGTTCATCCAGCGCGTGAAAGACGCCAAGCCGGAAGCGGTATTCCTGTTCCTGCCCGCGGGCGAGCAAGGGATCGCGTTCATGAAGGGCTACGAGGAGCGCGGCCTGAAGCAGGCTGGGATCAAGCTCATCGCCACGGGCGACATCACCGACGACGGCGTTCTGGAGGCGATGGGCGACCCGACGCTGGGGCTCATCACCAGCTTCCACTACTCGGCGGCGCACAATTCGCCGGAGAACGCTGCGTTCAAGAAGGCGTACAGCGAGGTCAACGGTGACAAGCTGCGACCGAATTTCATGGCCGCGGCCGGCTACGACGGCATGGCGGTGATCTACGAGGCGTTGAAGAAAACCGGCGGTTCAGCCGACGGCGACAAGTTGCTGGCGGCAATCAAGGGGATGAAGCTCACCAGCCCGCGCGGACCGATCATGATCGACCCAGAGACGCGGGACGTCGTGCAGACGGTCTACATACGGAAGGTAGAGAAGGTCGGTGGCGGGTTGTACAACGTCGAGTTCGACAGGTTCCCGGACCAGAAGGATCCGGGGAAATAGGCCCGTCGCACATGCCGACAGACGGTTGGTTTCGCATGGATCTGTGATTCTGTTCATGAATGCCGCGAGCTATCGCTGAGGGAAAAGACCTCGACTGCGCGATCGCGACCGCGCACTTGGAGAGCGCCGATCGCGACCGCATCCGCGGCGCTCGATCGCGCAGACTCGAACGTCGTTCCACAGATCAGGCACCGGTCTCGTACTCCTTGTTCAACTGCTCGAGCCGCTGCGCCAGGTTCACGGTGTCACCATAGAGCGTGTAGGTCTGGCGCTCAGCGCCGCCGACGATGCCGGTTGCGACCGACCCGGTAGCGACACCGATGCGCAGGCGAATCGACGGCCCTCGAAATCGCGTGCCGAGACGAGCGATAGCAGGTCGCGGGCAGCACTCACGGCGCGTGCCGGATAGTCCTCGATGGGAAGCGGCGCATTGAACGCCGCGATCAGGGCGTCGCCGACATAGTTGACGACCACGCCACCATGCTTGTCGACGAGGCCCGCTGCCGCACCGAAGAAGCTGTTCAGCAACGCGATGACATCCGAAGGCGCCAGGGATTCCGAGAGAAGCGTGAATCCCTCGATGTCGGCAAAGAGCACGCTCGCTTCGCGGGTCTGCGGCGCGAGCTGGCCGGAACCAATGAGCTGCTCGGCGACCTGCGCGGGCACGTAGCGTCCAAAGAGCCGCTGGATCCGGCCCCGCTCCATCTCGACGACGGCATGCGCGCGTACCACAGCGCGCGCCCGGTGGACAGCAAGGGCGACGATGGCTGTCACCAATGCAATCTTCACGCTGTCGCTGATGCGAACCGAGATGGGAAGGAAGGCGGGATCGAGAACGACGGACAGAAAAGCCTCGCGCGACGGGGACGGCGGCAGATCTGCAAAGCTGATGACGTGGTCCATGCCGGCCACGATCCAGGCCGTGGCACCGGCGAGACCGACTATTGAGCAAAGGCCCGTCCAGAGGACGAGAGCGGGCGATAGTGCCAGGACGGAGATCGCCACGACGACGAAGTAGTAGTCGCCACGGCTGGAGAGAAAGACCAGGTTCTGAGGTATGTCGCCACCGCTGCTGATCGGTGCGAGAGCAAGTATGGCGCTGAGCACCGCCGCGTCGAAGGCGAACAAGGCGAAGCGCCCGACTGCGCTCATAGGGACCGCCGACCAACCCGAGTGGCGCGAGGCCGACTGAGCGGCGGCCGCGATCAGCCCCGCTGTGTAGACGTTGTTCGGATAGCCGTAAAGTCCCAGGTAGAAGAAGGCGATCGAAACGAGGGCGCAGGCCCGGCCGATTACGGCCAGCCGGAACCCCTTGCGTTCCGCGTCAGCGAGCGAAGCCTCGACCGCGGGCGACTGGGGCTCATCCGTGCGCATCAGATGACGGATATCGAGGCGCCACCAACGTCTTTGGTCGGCGAAGTTGTCGGCATCACACGTTGCATCGTCGCTTTCTGAGAGGAGCGCTTCTCGGACGTTGGCGATCAACGCCTCTTCGTGGCCTTGGCCGGCACCCGGATCACGTCGATGAACGCCGCGAGTGCAGGGGATACTTGGCGCTGACCTGGGTAATAAAGAAAGAAGCCGGGAAACGGCGGGCACCAGTCGTCGAGTACCCTGGCGAGTGTCCCCGTCCTGGACTAGCGAGTCAATCTGGTCCTCGATCAGGTACGCAAGGCCCACACCAGCCAGCGCGGCTTCGATGACGATGCCTTCATCGCCGGAGATGAGTGGCCCTTCCACACCCACCTCCATGCTGCGGTGTGCTTTCTTGAACTCCCATTTGTAGATCGTGCCGGCCGAGGGCAGCCTGAAATTGATGCAGCGGTGTTGACGGAGGTCATGAGGCGTTGACGGTGCCGGATGTGCCCTGAAGTATTGCGGAGACCCCACGACGGCCATCCGAAGTGGTCCCGTCACCGGCACGGCCACCACGTCCTTCTCGAGGGACTCGCCAAGGCGAATGCCGGCGTCGAACCGCTGCGCGACGATGTTGGTCAGAGCAGCGTCGACGAGGATTTCGACAACGATCTCAGGATAGCTCTGGGTAAACCGGTGCAGGATGGGCGCTACGACCATTCGAGCGGCACTCCGGGATGCGGTAATCCGGAGAAGGCCCGAGGGGCGGTCGAGCAAACGCCCCAGATCCTCGACCGCCCCGGAAATCTCCTCGATCGCGGGACGAAGACGCGCAAGCAGCCTTTCGCCCGCCTCCGTCGTCGAGACGCTTCGGGTGCTTCGCGCGAGCAGCTTGATGCGCAGCCGCTCCTCGAGCCGACGCAGTGTATGGCTGAGCGCCGACGGCGATACGCCGAGTCGCGCGGCGGCTCGCGTGAAGCTGCGCTCTTCCGCGACGATGGCGAACGCGGCCAAGCTGCCCCAATCTTCGCGGTCCATTCTTGATAATTCCTCAATACCCCATGCGAATTCTACCTCTTTATCGATGTTATCCGAGCGCGCATCATTGCCTTCAGGACCAGAGAGCTTCGGCCTTCGACGGGAATAGGAGGAGAACATGCGCAAGCGCAAAATGGGAAACGGCGCCGTTGAGGTGTCGGCGCTCGGTCTCGGCTGCATGGGAATGACCTCCGGCTACGGCCCGGCGACTGGCGCTCTCCGTGGATCAGTGAGCCGTGTCCCCTCTAATCAGTCGGCGTTCCACTTGCTACCATGCACTTGAACATCGCGAGCGGGCTTGAATCACGCAACGGAGACCAGAAATGATTTCACTGAACGTCAATGGCAACGTTGTCCAGGCGGACGCCGACGGCGACACGCCGCTGCTCTGGGTGCTGCGCGACTACCTGGACATGACCGGAACGAAGTTCGGCTGCGGCATCGCGTTGTGCGGCGCGTGCACTGTGCATATCGACGGCAAGCCGGCGCGAAGCTGCGTCACACCGGTGTCCGCCGTCGCCGGCAAGAAAATCGCGACCGTGGAGAAGATCGGCGAAACCCGCGTCGGCAAGTTGGTCCAGGCGGCGTGGGCCGCTGAGAACGTTCCGCAGTGCGGCTATTGCCAATCCGGCCAAGTGATGGCAGCCACGGCGCTGCTCGCGGCCATCCCCGCGCCAACCGACGCGGACATCGACGCCGCCATGAGCGGCAACATCTGCCGCTGCGCCACCTACCCTCGCATCCGCGCCGCGATCAAGCGCGCCGCGAAGGAAGCAGGAATGAATGCGAAGGAGCAGGCATGAACACCATCCTCAACCTGAGCCGCCGCGAGTTCCTCAAGGCGTCGGGCGGCCTCGCCCTGGGATTTCATCTTCCGCAATCGTTAGCGCAGTCGGGACCGGGAAGAACCGTAAACACCGATCTTGCGAACGCCTTCTCGCCGAACGCCTTTGTTCGGATCAGCCCGGACAACACGGTCACCGTGATCGTGAAGCACCTCGAGATGGGGCAGGGTACGTACACTGGCCTGCCCACGCTGGTTGCCGAGGAGCTGGATGCCGACTGGTCGCAGATCCGCGCCGAGGGCGCGCCGGCCGACGCGAAGCGATACAACAATCTCTTCTGGGGCGAGGCGCAGGGCACAGGCGGCAGCACCGCGCTCGCCAATTCCTACGAGCAGCTCCGCAAGGCCGGGGCCGCGGCGCGCGCCATGCTGGTTGCCGCGGCCGCCGAGAAGTGGCAGGTGCCGGCATCGGAGATCAAGGTTTCCAGAGGAACTGTCTCTTCGAAAAACAAAAAAGCGACCTTCGGCGAGCTCGCTGCGGACGCGGGGAAGCAACCCGTGCCGGCCGACGTGAAGCTGAAGGACCCGAAGGACTTCGTTCTCATCGGCAAGCCCGCGGCGCGCACCGACGCGCGCGCGAAGTCGAACGGCAGCGCGATCTTCACGCAGGACGTGAAGCTTCCCGGCATGCTGACGGCAGTTGTCCTGCATCCGCCGCGCTTCGGCGCGAAGTTGAAGAGCTTCGATGCGGCAAGAGCGAAGCAGATCAAGGGGGTCGAACAGGTCGTGGCCTTTTCCACTCCGGCGACGAACGGCGTCGCGGTCTTGGCGAAGGACTACTGGACCGCGAAGAGAGGCCGCGATGCGCTTAGCGCGGAATGGGACGAGTCCGCCGCTTTCCGCCTCGGATCTGCGGAAGTCATGAACGAGTACAAAAGCCTTGCGGCGACGCCGGGCTTGAGCGCGCGCAAGGAGGGGGACCCCGACGTGGCCCTGAAGGGCGCGGCGAAGACCCTCGAAGCCGCTTACGAATTCCCCTTCCTAGCGCACGCCAGCATGGAGCCCATGAACTGCGTCGTGAAGCTCGACGGCGGCGGTTGCGAGATCTGGAACGGCGAGCAGTTCCACACCGTGGACCAGGCGGTGGTGGCGAAGTTTCTGGGTCTGGACGCGGGGCAGGTCAGCATCCATCAGCTCTACGCAGGCGGCAGCTTCGGCCGGCGCGCCAACCCCAAGTCCGACTTCGTGCTCGAGGCCGCCGCGATCGCCAAGGCGACCAACGGTGCCGCGCCGGTGAAGCTCGTCTGGGGACGCGAGGACGACATGCGCGCCGGCTTCTACCGGCCGATGTACTACCACACGCTCAAGGCGGGCCTCGACACGCAGGGCAACCTCGTTGCCTGGAAGCACGTCATCGTCGGACAGTCGATCCTCACTGGCACCGCCTTCGAACCGATGATGGTGAAGAACGGCATCGACGGCACCTCGGTCGAAGGCGCCGCCAACCTGCCCTATGCCATTCCGAACCTCGCGGTGGAGTTGCACACGCCCACGATCGGCGTGCCTGTGCAGTGGTGGCGCTCGGTCGGCTCGACCCACACCGCCTTTGCCACCGAGTGCTTCCTCGACGAGATCGCGCGCGAGGCGAAGAAGGATCCGTTCGAGTTGCGCCGCGCGCTGCTGGCCAAGCACCCGCGCCACAAGGCTGCGCTAGAGCTTGCCGCGCAAAAGGCCGGCTGGGGCAAACCGAAGACAGGCGTCAGCCGCGGCATCGCCGTGCACGAATCCTTCAACACCATCGTTGCCCAGGTGGTCGAAATTTCCGGAAGAGAATCCTCCCTTAAGCTCGAGAGAGTGATCTGCGCGGTGGATTGCGGCGTGGCGGTCAACCCAAACATCATCGCCATGCAGATGGAGTCCGGCATCGGCTTCGGACTGTCCGCCGCCCTCACCGGCGCCATCACCCTGAAGGAAGGTGTCGTCGAGCAGTCCAACTTCCACGACTACCCCGTGCTGCGCATGAACCAGATGCCGAAGATCGAAGTCTTCATCGTGCCTTCGAAGGAAAAGCCCACCGGTGTCGGCGAGCCCGGCACGCCCGTGATCGCGCCCGCCCTCGCGAACGCGATCCTGGCGATGCGCGGCAAGCCCATCCGCGCGCTTCCGATGTCCACGCAAGGAGTTACGTTCGTATGACGCTGAGCGCACTAACCATCGCACTCGCGGCTTGCACATCGATCGCCGCCTTCAGCGCCGCAACCCACGCGCAGGATCGCGCGCAGGCGGTGCGCGCGTTCGAAACCGTCCGGGAAGTGCTGCAGCACCCGCGCTGCCAGAACTGTCACATCCCGGGGAACGCGCCGCTTCAATACGACCAGGGCCTGCCGCATGCGATGAATGTCCAGCGCGGCCGCGACGGCTTCGGCACCGTGGGGATGAACTGCAGCGGCTGTCATCAGACTCAGAACCTTCCCGCCGAGTACGGTCTGCGCGCGCCGCCCGGCGCGCCGAACTGGCACCTGCCGCCCGAGAGCATGAAGATGGTCTTCATCAATTTGCCCTCGGCCGAACTGTGCCGCGTGCTCAAGGACCCCAAGCGCAACGGCGGCAAATCCCCCGAACAGCTCGTCAAGCATGTGGCCGAAGACAAGCTCGTGCTCTGGGGTTGGGAGCCCGGCGGCCAGCGCGCGCCGGTGTCCGTCTCTCACGCGCAATTCGTGGGCGCGTTCAAGGATTGGGTATCGGGCGGCATGCCCTGCCCGGCGCGGTAGTCAAGCGGTCTTCGTCATGTGGGCCAACGACGAGATCGAAGACGATGCCTTTCTTCGAATCGAAGAGGAATTGGACTGGATCGAGATGGCTCGCGGTCAAGACGGGCGATAGACTCCGCTCGATGACTCAATCTGAGGGGCAATTCAGCTACGCTGCCCGGGTCAGCGGCACGACACGGTGCCGATGCAGGCCGCACTCCTTGTGCTCCGGTGCCTCCCACCACCAGCGGCCTGAGCGCGCGTCCTCGCCAGGTTGCACCGGACGCGTGCATGGCGCACAACCGATACTCGGATAGCCGCGATCGTGCAGCGCGTTGTACGGAACGTCGTGAGTGCGGATATAGGTCCAGATGTCGTCGTCAGGCCATTCTGCGAGGGGATTGAATTTCGGCAGCGCGTGATCCGCATCGAACTCCTCGACTGCCACCGTCCGACGCGTAACTGATTGTTCGCGGCGCAGCCCGGTAATCCACGCGCCCTTGCCGGCAAGCGCGCGGGCGAGCGGTTCGATCTTGCGGACTGCGCAGCACGCCTTGCGCAATTCCACGCTGGCACGAAACGGATTGACCCCATGCTGGCGCACGTAATTCTGCAGGAGCAGGCTGTCCGGCGCGTACACGTCGATCGGGAGACCGTAGCGCTGGCGCGTGCGATCGATCAGCGCGTATGTCTCCTCGGGCAGGCGACCGGTGTCGAGCGTAAAAATGCGAATCGGTAGCGCATGCCGCGCGATCAGGTCGATCAGCACCATGCCTTCGGCGCCAAAGCCCGTGCCGAACACGGCCGGTGCATGACGGGTAGCGATGTCGCGCAGCAGTAGGACCACCCCGGCGACTTGCCCCTCGATGCCCTCGTCAAAATTCTCGCTCCAGCTGTGCATACGCGTGCCCGCTTATAATCAAAAGCATACACTAACTCGGCACGGTTATAATTGAAAAGAATAACTAGACATGACTAAGGTATTGCCGGCTATAACTTTCGGGGCCGCTGTCGATAATGTTCACCCCACGACGCGAACGCTGGTGGACGGGTTCATTTGACGGTCGAGGGGGAGTGAAACCGGACAGCCGTGCCATGATTTCGATCTATCGCGAATTTCCGTTTGACAGTCCCACCCGCTGATGACGACGGTCAATTTCTATCACGATCTTCCGGTGCTGGAGTCCTTTGCCCAAGCCATCGAGACCGCCCGGCACGCACAGGTGCCAATTGACTGGTGGATCGTCGTCGCCGATGTGATCGGCTCGACGAAGGCGATCGAATCGGGCGCCTACAAGAAGGTCAACACCGTCGGCGTGGCCTGTATCGCTGCGGTAGTCAACGTGGACCGAAGCGTCGAAATGCCGTTTGTGTTCGGGGGCGATGGCGCGACGTTCGCCGTGCCTGGCAGCTTGCTTGAGCGCGTCATCCCTGCGCTGCGAGAGGCCCAGCGCTTGTCGCGGGAGAGCTTCGACCTGGCCTTGCGCGTCGGCGTGGTCCAGGTTTCGAGCCTCCTCGACAATGGCCTGCCGGTGCGACTGGCGAAGCTTCGCTTGTCACCGAACGTTACACAGCCGACCTTTTCCGGAGAAGGCTGGGAAGAAGCCGAGCGCATGGTCAAGGATCCGCTGGCCAACGGCGTGCTGCGCGTTCAAGAAGACGAAGGCCCATGCGAGGGCAGCTTCGAGGGTTTCGAATGCCGTTGGCAGGCTGTGCCGAGCTTCCACGATCACAAACTCGCGCTGTTGGTGGCTGCGGTGTCTGGCGACGCCGACGTGAAGCTGGCCACCTACCGCAAGCTGTCCGACAAGATCGCGAATATCTACGGCGACATCTCCAGCTACCATCCGCTGCGCGCCGAGCACATGCGCCTGTCGTTCAATCCGCGCCAACTCGGCCACGAGTGGCGCGTACGTTCGAGCCGGCTCAGTCTTTGGGGGCGGGTCAAGTATTTCGCACGGATGGTGTTCCTCAACCTGGCAGGCGTCTACCTGTTCGCACGCAAGATGGACACGAAGGCCGTGCGCTGGAGTCGCTATACCGACGAGATGGTGGAAAACACGGATTTTCGCAAGTTCGACGGGATGCTACGCATGGTGATGGACGGCAGTGAAGCGCAGTACCGGGACCTGCGCGAGTACCTCGAGGGGCAGCACCGCGAAGGCCGGCTGGTCTACGGCACGCACAGATCACGCGAAGCACTGTTGACCTGCATCGTGTTCTCCTACAACGGAAATCACGTGCACTTTGTCGACGGCAGTGACGGTGGGTACGCGATTGCCGCGCGCGGCCTCAAGGCGCAGCTCAAATCGCTCAGAGCCTGATCCTCGTCACAACCCGAGGAGCTGTGGCAGCGCAGTCCCAATCGGACTCGCGTATCACCGCATCCGCCATGCCATCAAACGGTGTCTCCTCAGCATTCAGTATCACGATCCTCGCGCCAGCTGCGCTCGCGATTTCCACTGCGCTTGCGATCGGGTAAACGTGCAGGCTGGTGCCGATTGCAAGAAACAGGTCCGCTTCCGCCGCAGAACGCAAGGCGCGATCGATCACTTCGGGCACCAACGGCTGCCCAAAGGAAATGGTGGCGCTCTTGAGAATGCCGCCGCATTGGCGGCATGGTGGATCGTCCTCGCCGGCGCGAACTCGGTCCAGCGCCTTCTGCATCGGTGCGGTCATCCCGCAAGCCATGCACACAACCTTGCGCACGGTGCCGTGGACTTCGATGACCTTGCCCGGCGAGTTGCCCGCCATCTGATGGAGCTCGTCGATGTTCTGCGTGATGAGCACATGCAGCTTGCCGCGCTTCTCCAGCGCCGCGAGCGCGAGATGCCCGGCGTTCGGTTTAGCGGACCAGGCGGGATGGTCAAGCCGAGCCTTCCAGGACGCCTTGCGCACTTCCGGATCGGACATGTAGTAGCGGATATTCGAAAGCTTCTCGGCCAGTGGATTTTTCGTCCACACACCCTGCGGTCCGCGGAAATCCGGAATCCCCGATTCGGTCGAGATGCCGGCGCCGGTGAGCACGACTATCCGCGTCGCATCATCGACCCAGCCTCTTGCTTGATCGATGCTTGCTTTGCTGGCCGGCGGACTGTTTGGCATCTTGGGTTCCTGTGCGTCGATTGCATTCCCAGTGGGATCGTGCGGCGAATAGTTCAGTCCACCAAGTGCCGTGGAAAGTCGAGCATGCTGATCGGCCAAATCAAGGAACCGACCCTGATTCGTCTGGCGTTCCTCGCGCTTTGCGCCTCGCCGTGCTGATCGAGGCCGCGGTCATGCGGGCCGAGGATTTCGAACCGGGATTCAAGGCGCACGCGGTGGCCGTGGACAGGGACGTCGCGAGCGTAACACTGGGGCAGCGGTTGAGTGTATCGGGCGTCCCCGGGCTGCTCCATGACCCAGGCATCGCCTTTCATCGAACCGTCATCATGCCCTCACGCCATCGTTGATGACGAATGTATAGGCTGCCCACGTTGCCGGCAGACGACGTTGTGCGGCTCAGGTTCTAGCGGCGCTCGCTACCAACGTTCCGAAGCGACTTGCGAACCCGAACGGGCAACCTGCTCATGATCGGCGGGTTGCGGTATATCCCGTTGGCAACGTCGGCGGCGAACTGCGCCACCCAGGTTTCGCCGGGGCCGCCCAGGTAGATCCCGCGGTTCCCCGTGACGGTGTTCGTTACCCGGACCGCGTAATGCGATCCCCAGCCCCTGTCGAGGCCACCAAGCCGCCCGCGACGGACATGCAAGGTGAAGTCCTCATGCCTGAGACCGAGGCGACTGAGCTCGGCCTCGAAGTCTTGCTTTTCACCGACTTGCTCCATGACCCACGAGTCGCCTTCGCACCGAACCGTCATCGCTCCCTCGCGCGTACATCGATACCGAATGTATACGCCGCCCATGTTGCAGGCGTATGACGCTTCAGGCCCGCCGACTTCTCGACTCGGTGTGCACGCCAGCGAGGTTGCTAAGGCACAACCCGAGCATGACGTTGGTAAGCGGCGCCTTGCGTAGCAGCGTGATGGTTTCGCGGATGCCGGAAAGCGCGGCGTCGAGGTCGCCAAGCGCCCATGCGATGTCGCCAAGTTGGGCCAGCGTGTAAAGAGCGTAACGCTCGGCCCCGGCGTTGCGATAAAGCAGCAGTGCTTTCTCCAAATCCGCCCTGGCATTGACCGGATCGCCCGTGAGCGCCTTCAACACGCCGGAATAGTCGAAATAGTCGCCCAGGGCCTTTGGCAGTCCCGCGTTTTCCAGCAGCGGAAACGCCTCCGCGAGAACCGAGGCGGCGCGATCGAATCGACCCGCGATCGCCTCCTCGTGCCCGAGACGCGCAAGCGCAAAGCCGAGGTTTCGCGCGTCACCTAACCGACGGTAGAGGTCGCTTGCACGCTCCAATGCCGGCACTGCCCGGTCTGGCGCAGCGAGCGCCCAATTCAACCCGAGCCAGAGCCACAGCCGCGCCTCATCCGACGCCGGCGTGTCGGCATCGATTTGCGTGGCGGCGGCTTCGAGCCGCCGGTGACCCTCGCCGTAGAGTGATAGCTCCGTCCAAATCGGCCCGGAGGCACCCGCGAGCGCCACGCCGATGCCCCGATCGCCGCCTGATCCAAGCGCCCAGTTCAGCGCAGCGCGAACATTGTCGCGCTCAGGTAAGTAGGTGGCGCGCCAATCCGCATCCGGGATGCACAACCAATCGTCGGCCGCCCGGGCGACCCTGTCGCAAAAAAACTGCGCGTGCCGCCGGTCGATGCGATCGTTCTCCCCGGTCGCGGCGAGCTTCTCCAGAGCGTAGGTCCGGGTGGTTTCGAGCAGCCGGTATCGATTCCCCGTGGCGTTCGCCTCGGCGACGACCAGCGACCGGGCGACCAGGTGCGAAATGAGGTCAATCACCGCGAATTCGTCCAATGCTTCGTCGGAAGCGACGATCGATGCCGCCGCGAGCGTGAATCCACTGGCAAATATTCCGAGCCGATTGAGGACCGCGCGCTCGTGGTGGGCGAGCAATTCGTAGCTCCAATCGAGAGTGGCGCGCAGCGTTTGCTGACGCGGAAGTGCGGAGCGACTCCCTCCGGTGAGCAGCTTGAAGCGGTCCTTCAGACGGACGTTGATCTCGTCGACCGACAACGAGTGAACGCGCGCGGCAGCCAGTTCCAGCGCCAACGGGATGCCGTCCAGGTGGGTGCAAATGGATGTGATCGCCGGTACCTGGCGCTCGGTCAACACAAAGCCGGGGTCTTGCAAGCGGACGCGCTCGACGAACATCTGCGCGGCCTCCGAGCGCGCGAGCGACTCCAGATCGCCATCAGGAACGGGGAGGGACAATGGCGGCACCGGATAGATTTGTTCGCCGGCAACTTGAAGCTGCTCACGGCTGCTGGCAAGGACGCGGATCTCCGGCGCTGCCACCAACAGCGCGGCGGCGAGGGCGGCACAGGCATCGATCAGGTGCTCGCAATTGTCGAGCAGCAAAAGCAGGCGCCGGGATTTGAGATGACTGCCGAGCGTTTGCGTAAGGTCGATACCGGCCCGTTCCCGAACCCCAAGTACCTGCGCGAGCGCGCTTGGCACCAGCGATGAGTCCGTGATGGACCCGAGCTCGACGAACCATACGCCGTCGGGATAGGCATCGTGTGTGTCTGCCGCCACCTGAAGAGCGAGGCGGGTCTTGCCGATGCCGCCGACGCCCACCATTGTCAGAAGTCTGCAGCGCGCCAGGAGTCGCTTGGCCTCGGCGAGTTTCGCGCCCGCGTCCGACAAACGACGAAATCTGCTGCGGGAGGTTGTTGGGCGTCGCTTCGAGCGAACGCAGTGCCGGAAAATCCTGTCGCAGTTGCGGGTGGACGAGCTGGTAGACGCGCTCGGGGACCGCCAAGTCCTTGAGGCGCACGCGACCGAGATCACGCAGCGAGCTTGATACCGGCAGGTGCCCGCGGATGCGATTGACGACGACCTCCGAGAGCAATATCTGCCCGCCGTGGGCTGCGCCCATGACCCGCGCCGCGCGATTGACGGCATCGCCAAAGTAGTCGTCGTCGCGCCGCTCAACTGCGCCGAGATGCAGCCCGCAGCGCACTCGCAGTTCCAATCCATCCGTATTGTCCGAATCGGCGAGCCCGCACTGGATTGCCAAAGCGGCGCCGAGAGCGGCAACCGGGTCATCGAAGGCGGCATACACGCCGGCCGGTCATCTCGTCAAATTGCCCCAACCCCCACCTCGTATAACGTATCGGACGCCGCTTGTCGTTGCAGCAGTTCGGCGACTTGCTCGAAGGTCACTGGCTTGCTGACGAGATAGCCCTGCAGTTCGTCGCAACCCAGCCGCTTCAGCGCCGCGGCTTGCTCTTCGGTTTCCACTCCTTCGGCAACGACGGTCAGCCCCAGCGAGTGCGCGAGCGAGATCATCGTCGTGACCACGGTAATGATGCTGCTTTCTTGCGACATCCTGGCGATGAACGTGACGTCTATCTTGAGGACCTGCACCGGCAGCCGCGCGAGGTAACTCAGCGACGAATAACCAGTGCCGAAATCGTCGATCGCGATCTTGACGCCGAGATCATGGATGGCGCGGAGCTTGCTGACATTGGTCTCGACGTCCTTCATGATCACGCTCTCGGTGATCTCGATGTCGAGGGGCGATTCCGTCCGCGAAGGGGATGCGGCGAGCGCGTCCCTGACCAGATCGACAAAGTCGCGCTGCCGCAACTGGACGGCCGATACGTTGACTGCCACGCGCGGCGCTGCGAGTCCTCGTGCCACCCACCGGGAGTGATCGGCGATCGCGCGGCCGATGGCCCATGCGCCGACCTCCAGGATCATGCCGGTTTCTTCGAGCAGCGGTACGAATGTCGCCGGGAGCACGAGACCCGCGTACGGATCTTGCCAGCGCAGGAGAGCCTCCACGCCGGTCACCGCGAAATTGACCGCATCGACCTTCGGCTGGTAATACAGCACCAATTCTTCTCTTTCCAAGGCGCCTCGCAGGCGATTCTCCAGCGCGACCCGCTCGCCGACGCGTTCGGTCATGTACGGCACGTAGAAGAGAACGCGCTCACCGTCGACTTTCGCGTTCTTGAGCGCCGCCTCGGCGTTGCGGAACAACGCGTCCGCATCGCTGCCATCAGCCGGATAGAGCGAGATGCCGAAGCGCGCAGCGATGTGCACTTCACTGTCGGCAAGCCGGAATGGCTGTGCCGTGCAGCGATCGAGATGTGCTTCGATCCGTGTGTGCAAGGGATCGATGGCCCGGTCGTGCGGCAATGCGATCACGAAGCGATCCGACCCCAGTCGCGCGACCTGCTCCGGAGTGTCTGCGCAACTGAGCAGCCGTTTTCCAAACTCGACGAGGAGGAGATCGCCGCTCTCGCGCCCCAGCGCGTCGTTGAAGTTCTTGAAATGATCGAGATCCGCGACGCACAGCGCGAGAGTTTGTCCCTCGCGCTCCGCCTTGCGCAGCATGGCGGTCAAACGATCATGGAACAGTGACCGGTTGGCGAGGCCCGTCAGTGAATCATAGTAGGCGAGGAACGTGATCCGCTCTTCTTTCCGGATGTGATCAAGACCGAACGCGATATCGCCGGCGATCTCGTTCAGCAAATCGAGCTCCGCCGCATCGAACGAGTCCGGTTCGTCCATATACAAGCCCATGACACCGATGGCGCCGCCGTTCGCTAGGAGCGGCAGGAGCGCATACGCACGTATGCCGCGTTCCCGCACTGCTGCGAGCATCGGAATCTCCACGTCTGCGTGCTCGACATCGTTGACGACGAGAGGCGCCTGTGTGTCCAGGGTCGCGCGCAGGATGCCGTGCGTGGCAAAGACATCGCGCAGCAGGGTCGCATCGAGCTCCGCCAGGAAACCTGCGTCGGCGCCGTGCGAGGCCGCGAGACGCACGCCGGGTCCCGAGCGATCGACGATACCGATCCAGGCGCATCGAAATCGGCCCATCACGATCGCCAGGCGGCAGGCCTCGTGGACAAGCTCCTGGTCGTCGCGCACACGCACAATGACCGAGTTGATGCTGGACAGCAGCGCATGAACGCGGTCGAGGCGCTGGATGCGCTCCGTGTCGAGCTTGCGCCCGGTGATGTCGAAAGCGATGCCTTCCATTCTGGCGGCCCTGCCATCGGGAGCGGGGTAGGCCCGGCCGCGCACCGCCAGCCAATGGATAGTCCCGTCAGGCCAGATGACGCGGAGCTCGGATTCGTAACTGACGCGATCCTTCAGCGCGCGGCGCAAAGCGGCGTCCGCAGCGTCGTGGTCAGCGGGGTGCAGCAATTCGAGGAATCGCGCCGGCGAGAACGCCGTCCCCGCCGCAAGCCCGCAAAGTGCGAGACATGCATCCGAGCATACAAGTCGCCGAGTGGACAGGTCGAGGTGCCAAGTGCCCAAGTGCGCACCGATGATGGCCAGTCGTAACCGCTCCTCCCCCTCGATCAGCGCAAGCTGTTCTCGGCGCTTGCTGATCACGATCGCTGCGCAGTGCGTCACCAGCGCAATCAGTTCCCGATGAAATTCGGACGGGCGGCGCGGTTCGGTGAAATACAGCGCGAACGAGCCGAGGACCTCTTTGTCGGCGTCGAAGATCGGCGTCGACCACGCCGCCCGCAATCCGTGGCGCAGCGCAATATCGCGGTAGTCGGCCCAGAGCGGATCGCTTGCGATATCTTCGACGATCACAGGTTCGCGCCGAAACATGGCGGTCCCGCACGACCCGGCGCCCTCGCCGATCGATTCGCCGTCGATCGCGCGACAAAAGGCGACCGGCAGGCTGGGCGCGGCAAGGTGGTGCACATGCGTGCCATCGGCATCCAGCAGCAGGATCGAACCGAGCATGCCCGGCGATTGCGCCTCGACGACGCGTAGCAGCGAATCGAGCGACTGCTCGAGCGGAGCGCCCGTGGCCACGAGTTCGTGCACCTGCGCCTGGCCGGCCACCAACGCTTCGTTGCGCTTCTGATCGGTGATGTCGACGTGCGAGCCCACAATTCGTGCCACCTTGCCGTGCGTTTCAACCTGGGCGCCCGCCTGTGCGAGGATCCATCGGTAGCTGCCGTCTTTGTGACGGAAGCGGAATTGGACTCGGCATTCATGCGGAGGGCTGTCGATGCATCCGCGCACTGTCGCGAGCACACGCTCTCGATCGTCCGGATGGATTCGGTCGTGCCATTCCGAATACGCATCGGAGATTTCATCGTCGCCGTGTCCGATCTGACGCTTCCACTCGGGCGAGTAGCGGACGCGGTCCGTCTGGAGGTCCCAGTCGAACAGACCGACATTGCCCGCGCCAACCGCCTGCCGAAGCGAACCGAGCGCGCTGTCGAGCTCGTCCGTCTTGGCCGCGACGCGCTTGCGCAGCATCCGGTTCCAGATGACGAGCACCAGGTAGAGCACTAACGCGATTGCGGCAACGATTGCAAGGTAATACAGAAAACGGGTCGCCAATGGAAACTGGATCGGGTTTCCGACCCACTGATTGTCGATGTCCTCGAGCTCGTTCGGCGAGAACTTGTCGAAACCCTGCTGGATGAATGCGAGGAGCTCCGTGCGGCCCTTCTTGACGGCCCAATGAAACTTTGTCGCGTAGAGCGGTGGCGAAGCGCGAAAGTCATCTGCGAGCTGCAACTTGTAAAGGTAGTAGCGCGCAGTCATCGAATCCATGCAAAACAGCCGAACCTCGCCCGATCCCGCGGCATTGACCAGGGCCTCGGAACTCGGGTACTCGCGCAGCGTGATTCCGCGCTCCGACAGCCAATTGCCGCAGGCGCTTCCACGCTTGGCGCCGATCGTGAAGCCGCGCATGCTCGCAACGTCGCTGATCGCCGATATGCTGCGATGGAAGTAGACATGCGCCTCGACCGGTGCGTACGGCTGCGAGTACTCGTACAACCCGGCGCGATCGGCGGTGTACGACAGGGTCTCGATGACGTCATCGATGCCCTGCTGGACCGATTGCTGCGCATCGATCCAGGTTTTCCCCTTGACCTCAGCCGGGATGCCGGTTTTTTCCGACCAGCGGTGCCACTTGTCGCGGATGATCCCCTTCAACTCGCCGTCGTCGGACGTGAACAGGTAGGGTGGGTAGTCAAAGTCGGTGACGACGGTAATTCGCTCGGGTGGGGTGAACGCGGCGAACGTAGCGCTGGCAGCCAAAGACCAGACGATCGCAGAAATCGTCGCCAGCAATGGCGCAGCGAGTGGCAGCCAAGCCTGCGGCCACGGTTCTTCACCGTCCGGGCCGAATGGCTGCGCACCGCACGAGCCCTGGCAGGGAGTTTTCGCGGGGCAGCAAGTCTGGCCCGGTAGCCCCCATCGGCAGAGCACGCCTCACGTTATTACTATCCTCTCTATTCTTCCTCTCCCGCATCCGAAGATCGCGCTGGATGCTCGATCGTTCCCGGCCCGGTTTTTCAAACAATCGGAAGCATATACCTGAGCTCGCATGCGCAGCTGTTCGCGGCCCGGTTGCACTCCCTACACATCAATCAACGCTTGCCTTCGGGCAGGCCGTTTTCCTTTTTCGGCGCTCACTTTTCGACGCCCATCACCGCGTCGGGAAGCCAGGTCGCGATCTCAGGGAACGCGGTGATCAGGGCAATGCAAACGATGAGCAGCGCGAAGAAGGGCAGCGACATCCTCGCAATCGTGTTGCTGTCTCGCCCGGTCATGTTCTGGAGGACGAACAGGTTGAAGCCGACCGGTGGCGTGACCTCCGCGATCTCGACCAGCAGCACGACGAAAATGCCGAACCAGATCAGGTCAAAGCCCGCCTTCTGGATCATCGGCAGGACGACCGCCGAAGTCAGCACGATCATCGAGATGCCGTCGAGCGCGGTGCCGAGGATGATGTAGGCCACGCAGAGCACCGCGATCAGCCCGTAGGGCGGCAGGTTGAGCACCGCGACCCATTCCGCGAGCGCGCGCGGAATGCCGGTGTAAGCCATCGTCATCGACAGGAACTTCGCCCCCGCGAGAATGAACATGATCATGCACGAGACCCGCGTCGCGCTCATCAGGCTGTCGATGAACGAGCGGCGGTTGAGCGAGCCTCCCGTCCATGCGAGGATGAGGGAACCAAGCACGCCGTACGCCGCGCACTCGGTGGCCGTGGCCCAGCCGGCGACGAGCACGACCACGATGAACACGATCAGCAGCATGCACGGGATGAGTTGGCCGGAGCGGCGGAACTTCTCGACGAGCGTCGTGGGCGGCTCCGGTGCCGGCTGGAGCTCCGGGTGCCGCCAGGCCCACCACGCGATGTAGCCCGAGAACAGCAGCATCAGCAGCAGACCGGGCAGGAAGCCCGCGAGGAAGATCCGGATGATCGACGCCTCGGCCGCCACGGCGTAGACCACCATCGTGATCGAGGGCGGGATCAGGATGCCGAGCGTGCCGGCCGTCGCGAGCGATCCCAGCGCGATGCGCTCGTCGTAGCCGCGTCGCAGAAGCTCCGGCAGCGCGACCTTGGAAATCGTCGCGCAGGTCGCGGCGGAGGACCCCGACACCGAACCGAAGATTCCGCATCCGAGGATCGTCGTGTGCATGAGGCGCCCGGGCACGCGATTGAGCCAAGGTGCGAGACCCGTGAACATCTGCTCGGAGAGCCGCGTCCGGAACAGGATCTCCCCCATCCAGATGAAAAGCGGCAACGCCGCGAGCTCCCATGAGGCGTTCGCGTTCCAGAACGCCGTGAAGAGATTCTTGGCCGTGACGCCGACGGACAACGTGGTGAAGCAGACCATGCCCACGCCGCCGATGATCGCGAGCGTCATTCCGATCCAGACGCCGGCTGCGAGCAGCACGAACATCAGGACCAGCAGGACCGCGCCGATTTCGACCAGCGTCATACGTCCTCGCTGAAGTCGCCGCGCGCGTGGCGCTCCTCGATCGCGACCTCGTACGCCGGCCGCCCGCCCTTGAGGACCGTCACCAGCTCGTCGATCACCGCGACGAGAAGGAGGAACACTCCGAGCACGAAGCTCGACTGCGGAATCCATAGCGGGATGGCGATCATGCCGTTCGCCATGTCGTGGAAATCCCAGCTTTCGTAGACGAACTGCGCCGCCGCCCAAAGAAGGTAGGCGACGAACGCGGCCGCGATGGTGAGCGCGACGATCTCGAAGGCCCGGCGGCGGCGGACGTCGAGGTGGTCGATCAACAGTACGACCCGCACGAAGTCGCCGCGCCGGAACGTGTGGGCCATCGCGAGAAAACCCGCCGCCGCGCAGCACCAGGCGACGATGTCGTCTGACCCGCCGGTCGCCAAGCCAAGAATGCGCATCGCGGAGGCGCCGATCATAACGGCGAAGATCGCGAATATGAACGCTGCGGCCAGCCAGCCGGCGGCGTCGAGGAGCCAGTCGACGACGCGACCTGGGCTATTTTCTAGATGATGGTTCGTGATATCTCCCTGTCGAAGATGTGGGTCTTGGACATTTTCAGATCCATCATCTCCGGAGTCTGCCCGACGGCGAGCGGGGGCATTCGCTCGGGCTCGTGCTCCCTAAGCCGAGCACTCGCTTCGACTTCCGTGAAAAGGTAAGTGATGACTGCCGAGTGGCCATCCACGCCGATGCCTCCAAAAAGGCGCGATTGCGGGCACCTACTCTAACAGGCCCCGTCAGAGGGTAGTGACGCGGGGCTCGCCACGCGGCGGCGCCGCGAGACCCGTGTCCACCGCGCCTAGAGCGCTCCCGCCGCTGCCCGGCTAGCGGCTTCGCGCCAGCCCACGAAGCGCTCGGGCGGAATGGCCCGGCGACCGGCGACACGCTCAACCGCGAGGCGGATATCCGCGGTGCTGCCGGCCTTGAGGGCGGCGTCCACGAAGAGCTGCTCGAGCACGTCCTGCTGGGTGTGGCTGCCGCCGAGTCGGTACATGCCGCCAATGGCCGGGCCGCATCAGGGCGACGGCCTCGGCGTGGCGCCCGGCGGCGTGGGCGAGCTGGGCCTCGGCGATCGGCAGCACGTAGTCGCGCACGATGGGAGGGACGGTGCCGCGGCCATTGGCGAAGACGCGCATCGCCTCGACCATGCGCTCCGCAGCGGCGGTGCGGCCGGTGGCGGTCAGCGCCATCAGCCAGTGCGGCAGCGTGAAGGCGGAGACGCAGTCGCCGATCCGCGCCTCGGCCTTGTCGGCCAGTTCCTCCCAGCGGTTGCCGACATCGACGCCGAGGCGCTGCAGGCGGAAGAGCATGGACGCTGCGTTCTGCACGTCGATGTAGACATCCGGCGAGGCGACCGTGAGGGGCGCGGCGAGGTTGCGGAAGCGGCTATCGTAGAGTTCGAGCGCGGCGGCATGGTCGCCGTGCTCGAGCTCGAACAGGGCGCAGTGCCACCACAGATGGTGCTGCAGATTGTGGCTGCCCTCCCAGTTGGGCGCGAGCATGGTGAGCCACTCGATGCCTTCGCTGCGGCGGCCCTGCATCTCCATCACATGGGCCACCGCGTGCGCGGCCCAGAGATCGCCGGGGTCGAGCTCGATGGCGCGGCGCCCGGACGGCTCGGCGCCGAGATAATTCCCGGCCTCCTCCTGGGCGAAGCAGCGACAGGCGAGGATCGTTGAATAGCCGGGGATGTCCTCCGACCACGCCGGGATCACGCGCTCGACGGAGGCGACCATGTCCTGCGGGCGGCCGAGCCAGAAATTGACGAAATGGGCGAGACGGAAGGCGACCACATCATGCGGATGGGTGCGCAGGATCGACTCCCACGTTGCGACGGCACGATCGAGCTCGCCGTCGGCCCAGGCGGTCAGGGCGGCGATGTGACTGCGCTCGCGCGGGGTCGCGCCCGCGGCAAGCGACTCCGCGGTGCGCGCCGCCTGAACGGCGAGCGGAACGATGGCCTGCTTGAAGCCGAGCATGGCGAAATAGCCCTGCATGCAATGACCAAGCGCGAAGTCCGGATCGGCTTCCAGCAGGGCGTTGAGACGGGCGGGCGTATCGGCTCGGTAGGTGAGGTAGCCCGTGACGAGATAGTCGTAGGCAGCGGCCGCCTCGGCGCTGGCGATCGAGACGGGGAGGCCGCGGGCATCGAGATGCATGGCGTCGTTCCTGGCCGACATTTCCCGTACCCGACCTAGTCGGGCACCTTGGGGGATGATGATAGTCCCTCGCCGGGTGCGGATCGCCTATCACGTGCCGCAGAACGTGCGGTAGCAGGCTGTTACGGCGGCTGGCGCCGGCTCGGCGTACAGGGCCAGTCCGGAAGCCTCGTCGTACGGCTGCCTGAGGGCCTCGAGCAACCGCTCGAACGGTGCGAGGTCGCCCTCATTCGACGCTGCAGCGAGCGCCTCTTCCACGCGGTGATTGCGAGGGATCACCCAGGGATTGACGCTCCGCATCGCCGCGGCGCGCTCGATGTTGGCCAACGCCGAGCCATGCCCCGCGCGGTCGTCCTCGCTGGCGCAGCGTGCCCGCCAGCGCGTCAGCCAGGCGTCGGGTGCGGGCGTGCCGAGCGAAGAGCGCGCGCAGCGCGGCTTCGTCACCGGCCGCGGCGTCGGCCAGCCGCCGCCAACCCAGGGTGAAATCCACCCGCTCGGCATGAAGCAAGGTCAACCAGTCCTCGGCCAGCGCGACATCGGCGCTGTCCTCGTCCGGTTCGCCTCGACGCAGCCCAAGCTTGGCGCGCTGTCCGCGGAGCAGGTGCCTGCGGTACTGCGCCGGGAACGCAGCAATGACCTCGGTAGCCATAGCTACTGCCTGCTCGGGATCGTCGGACAGCAGGGGCAGCAGCGTCTCGGCCAGGCGTGCCAGGTTCCAGCTCGCGATGTCGGGCTGGTTGCCGAAGGCGTAGCGTCCCCGGCGGTCGATGGAGCTGAACACCGTGGCGGGATCGTAGGCCTCCATGAAGGCGCACGGCCCATAATCGATCGTCTCGCCCGATATCGCCATGTTGTCGGTGTTCATCACGCCATGGATAAACCCCACGTTCATCCACTGCGCAACCAGAGCGGCCTGACGCTCGGCCACCCTCTGCAGCAGCGCCAGGAACGGTTGCGGTGCGGTGACGAGTGCGGGATCGTGCCGAGCGATCGTGTACTCGGCCAGTTTCCGTAGGCTGTCCATGTCACCGCGCGAGGCAAAGAACTCGAAGGTCCCGACTCGAATGTGGCTCGCCGCCACGCGTGTCAGCACTGCGCCGGGTAGCTCGTGCTCGCGATAGACCGGCTCCCCGGTCGCTGCGACCGCGAGCGCGCGGGTGGTGGGAATGCCCAGCGCATGCATGGCCTCGCCGAGCAGCACCTCGCGAAGCATGGGCCCGACGGCGGCCTTGCCGTCGCCCCCGCGGGCGAACGGCGTGCGGCCCGAGCCCTTGAGGGCGATGTCGCGGCGGCGTCCCTGCCGGTCGATCACCTCGCCGAGAAGCAACGCGCGGCCATCGCCGAGTTGCGGCGAGAACCCGCCGAACTGGTGGCCTGCATAGGCCTGGGCAAGCGGTTCGGCGCCGTCGGGCAGTGTGTTTCCCGCGAATAGCGCTGCCCTCGCGGTGGCATCGAGCGAGGTGAGGTCGAGACCCAGCTCCTCCGCGAGTGTATCGTTGAGAAAGAGCAGGCGTGGTTCGCGTACGATCGCAGGTCGCTGAGGAACGTAGAACCCCTGGAGTTCGCGAGCGAATGAGTTGTCGAAGCGGAATGCAGCGGGGGTAGCCATCGGCTCGTATATTGTGGCCATCATCAAGTTTTCAATATCGCACTACCCAACCTGGGACGTGCCGAGCCAAGACGGGGGCGATTGCTGAAGGAAATCATAGTGCGGCGCGGCTGACGAGTCTGGAGAACTTTCAACGAGGAAACGAACATGAGCGAACTGCGGTATCCAAACGAAAGCAGAGAGTATCGCGATGCGCGCGAAGCATTGCTCAAAGACGAACAAGAGCTTATCGACAAAGTAAAATCGGTGGCAGAAAAACGCCGCAATCTTCCTCCCGGTGGGCAGTTGAAGGAGGACTACGTCTTCCAATGGGCGAACGACGGGAAAGTCGGGAGGAGCGTGAAATTTTCCGAGCTATTTGCCGACAAGAACACCCTGCTGCTTTATTCATTCATGTACGGTCCGAACTGGGACAATCCCTGTCCTTCTTGCACGTCGCTGGTCGATGGGTTCGATCGAACCTCGTATCAGGTGACTCGAGACGCCGCGTTTGTCGCAATTGCCAAAGCCCCGGCTGATCGAATCAATGCGTGGGCCAAGAAGCGTGGATGGTCGCAGATTGCACTGGTTTCCGGATCGCACTCTGCCTATCAAGCCGACTACAAATGCCAGGGAGACTCCGATGATATGCAATTGCCGGTGATGCATGTATTCAGGAAGCAGGATGGAAGAATCCTTCATTTCTGGGGAACCGAGCTGTCGGCGAATCATGTCGACACGGTCTGGCCGTATTGGAATCTCATGGACTTTACGCCGGAGGGTCGGCCGGACATCCCCACGCCGCCACAAAATTTCAGGTCCGAATTCTTGGAAAAACACTATCTGAACAAGGAGTAGTGTGGCGTGCAGGGCAACGCACGGCGGCCGACGACACGGCCCAAACATCGCGACCGGAGGATACGCAATGCTCGCAGGCTGCACGCCGTGGCCGGAAGCGGACGCGAAGCGGTACCGCGATCTCGGCTATTGGCAGCGCATCACGCTGACCGACATGCTGGCGCGGACGATAGGCCGTGCGCCGGACAAGACCGCGCTTGTCCATGGCGGCGAGCGGATCGGTTACCGTGCATTGGGCGAGACCGTCGATCGGCTCGCGTGCGGCTTCATCGGCGCGGGAATCAGGCCGCTCGACCGCGTCGTCGTCCAGCTTCCGAACATTCCGGAATTCGTGTACACGTACTTCGCACTGACGAGGATCGGCGCCATTCCGGTCACCGCGCTGCGCGCGCACCGGCACACCGAGGTCGGGCATTTCCTGCGCGCTTCGGGCGCCGTCGCGTACGTCATCCCAGACGCGATCAAGGGCTTCGATTACCGGGCGATGGCTCAGGAGCTCGTGCCGAAGGCGCCGGCGTTGTGCACGGTTTTCGTGGTGGGCGAGCCGGCCGGCGGCCAACACTCCTTGTCGAAGCTGCTCGCGACGCCGGCGGACACGGGTACCCTTGCCGAGGGTGCGTCCGGACCCGGCCGAGGTCACGACGATGCTGCTGTCAGGCGGAACCACGTCGTTGTCGAAGCTCATTCCCCGCACCCATGACGACTACGTGCTGAATGCGCGGCTCTGCGGGGCGGTCGGCGGGTTCGACGAGAGCACCGTGCTGATGGCGATCCTCCCGCTCGGGCACAACTACAATCTCGCCTCGCCCGGCATGCTGGGCGCGTTCTACTACGGCGGGACCGTCGTGCTGGCGCCGTCGGGCGAGGCCACCGACGTGTTCGGCCTCGTCGAACGCGAGCGCGTGACGACGATCGCCGCCGTCGTGCCGCTGATCTCGGCCTGGCTCGCTTCCGACGTGCCCGACCGCTTCGATCTGTCGTCACTCAAGGTGATCCAGAACGGCGGCGCCCGCCTCGCGCCGGAGCTGCGCAGCCGCCTGCGCGATCGTTTCGGCTGCACGCCGCAGGAAATCTACGGCACCGCCGAAGGGCTCATCAACATGACGCGGCTCGACGATCCGGATGAGCTGCTGCTCGAAAGCTCTGGCGCGCCGGTGTGCGTCGATGACGAGATCATCGTCGTGGACGACGACGGCCGCGAGGTCGCCGCCGGCGTTCCCGGCGAACTGCTGACGCGCGGCCCCTACACTATCCGCGGCTATTACGACGCGCCGGAAAAGAACCGCGAGGCCTTCACCGAGGATGGCTTTTACCGGATGGGCGACATCGTGCGTCGCCAGGGGCGCCACGTCTTTACCGAAGGGCGGCGCAAGGACCTGATCAATCGCGGCGGCGAGAAGATCAGCTGCGAGGAGGTCGAGAATCTCATCTACGCGCATCCGAAAGTCAAGGTGGCGACGCTCGTCGCGATGCCCGATCCGGTTTTCGGTGAAAAGGCGTGCGCGTTCGTCGTGCCCAAGCCCGGCGAAACACTGGCATTCGACGAGCTGATCGCGTTCCTGCGGCAGCAGAAGATCGCGACCTTCAAGCTGCCCGAGCGCCTTGAGGTCGTCAGCCGAAATGCCGTTGAGCCCGGTCGGCAAGATCCTTAAGCGGGAGTTGCGCGAGATGATCACCGAAAAGCTGGCGCGCGAGGCCCGCGAGCGAGGGACCGCGTGAACATCGGCATCGTCGGCGGCGGCCCCGCCGGACTCTTTTTCGCGTACCTGATGAAGCGGCACGATCCCGGCCACCGCATCCGGATCGTCGAGCGGGATCCGGCGGCCGCGACCTACGGCTGGGGCGTGGTGTTCACCGACATCGCGCTCGCGTTCGTCCGTGAGGTCGCGCCCGAGCTTTATGCGGCGATGACGCGCAACCAGGAGGTGCACGACGCGATGCGCATCGTGCACCGCGGGCAGGCGATCACGCTCGCCAACAACACGTTCCACCGGATGGCGCGGATCGATCTGCTGCGCACGCTGCGCGAGCATTGCTCGGCGCTCGGCATCGCGATCGAGTTCGGCCGCAAGGTCGACGACATCGGCGAATTCGACGACTGCGATCTCGTCGTCGCCGCCGACGGCGCGGCCAGCGCGATCCGCACGCGCTATCGCGAGCACTTCGAGCCCGTGCTCGACGTGCGGCCGAACCTCCTTGCATGGTATGGGACGACCGCCCGCTTCGACCCGCTGTCGCTCATCTTTCGCGAGAACGATGATGGCCTGCTGATCGCGCACGCGTATCGCTACAGCCGCACGCACAGCACGTTCCTCGTCGAATGCGATCCGCAAACATGGCGCGCGGCGGGGCTCGACCGGATGCCGGAAGCGCAGAGCCTCGCCTATTGCGAAGGCGTATTCCGCGACGATCTCGACGGCGGATCGTTGCTGTCGAACCGGTCCGAGTGGTTCCGTTACGCGATCGTCAGCAACCGACGCTGGTATTGGCGTAACCTCGTCCTGCTCGGCGACGCGCTGCGTACCGGCCATCCCTCGGTCGGCTCGGGCACGCGGCTCGCAATGCAGGATGCGATCGCGCTGTTCGAGGCGTGCGTCGCGTTCGCCGACGTGCCGGCGCGGCTTGCCGAATTCGAGCGCCGGCGGAGGCCGGGATCCGACGCACTGCAGAACGCCGCGATCAAGAGTACGCAGTGGTACGAGACGGTCCGCGCGCGTCTCTCGCTCGACCCGGTATCGTTCGCCTACGACTACCTGCGTCGCACCGGGCGCGTCGACCATGAGGACGTCCGTGCGCGCGATCCCGCGCTCGCCGCCGCGTACGAGGCCCTGCATCCCGAAGGAGTCCCGCCGTGAACGACCGCACCGATTTCTCCACCCGCATCGCCGGCGGCCACGTGCGCCGCTTGGGAGGTACTCGACTATCTCGTCCGCGCCAACCGCGCCCGAGAATGTCTACTACATTAGAATATTGACGCAATCGGCACCACAGGGAGGCGCATCGTGCCCGCTTTCGTCGTCGTTCAACTCGCATCGAACCGTGGCGCCAAGCGGGCGCTGACGCGCCGTGATGTCAAGCGGCTCGCGTCGGAGCACGATGGCGTGTTGATCGTGTCCCCCGTGCGGGATGCCGCCCGCGACGCCCCCTCTTTGTCGGAAACGATCGCAGTTCCCGACATGGCGTGCGCCCACAAGCTCGCCACGGCCTTGTGCGGCATCGACGGAATCGTAACGGCGTACGCGAAGCCCGGCGAGGAATTGCCCTAGCAGAGGGCATCGTTGACTCCCGCGGTTATCCGCAGGGGCGTCTTGAAGAAAGGAGGTCAGCATGGTACGCAAACGCGCGAGCAAGCAGAGTAAGCGAAGCAAACCGGTAGCCGACGCGCCGACGGCGCCACCCGAGCTCGTAGTCGTCATGCGGGCGCAGGCCGCGTTAAGGGCGTCGGCCGGGCGCTTCAAGTCCGCCGCCGGTGAAAACGTGTCGGATGTCGCGAAGGTACTCGCGCGCCATGGTGCGACCCTGACGCCGATCTTCGGACCCACGGAAGAGCGCGTCATGGCGCGCCAAGCGGCGCAGAGCATGGCGGCGCAGGCACCGATGGAGGACCTCTCCGTCTTCTACAAGGTCGAGGTTCCGGACGAACGCGTCGCCGAGTTGCGAGCGCAGCTAGCCAAGAGCGAGCTTGTCGAAGCGGCTTTCGTGAAGCCAGCCGTCGAGTTGCCCAGGATCAACGATATGGCCGCGGCGCCGGAAGAGCCCCCTCCGGCAACGCCGGATTTGACCGCCCGGCAGATCTTTCTCAATGCGGCGCCGAGCGGCATCGATGCACGCTGGGCGTGGACGCAGGCCGGCGGGCGGGGCCGCGACATCCGCATCATCGACATCGAGGGCGCGTGGCGCTTCACGCACGAAGATCTCACGCAAAACCAGGGAGGCGTCGTTGCCGGAACCACGCTCGCGGGAGTCGACTGGCGCAACCATGGCACCGCCGTCCTCGGCGAGTACAGCGGCGATGTGAACACGGTTGGTGTCGTCGGCATCTCCGCCGAAGCGATCGCCAGCGCCTGTTCGCACGGCACCATCGGTTCCGCCGCGGCCATCAACCAGGCGGCGTCCCGACTGAGAGCCGGAGACATCATGCTCCTCGAGATGCACCGGCCCGGCCCGCGCTTCAATTTCGCGAGTCGCGCCGATCAGCGCGGCTACATCGCGGTGGAATGGTGGCCCGATGATTTCGCGGCGATTCTCAACGCCACCAGCCGCGGCATCATCGTCGTGGAAGCCGCGGGCAACGGGGCGGAAAATCTCGACGACGCTCTGTATCAGACCCCCGGCACAGGCTTCCCCGCCGGCTGGCGCAACTCGTTCCGGCGGACGAATCGAGATTCGGGCGCGCTTGTCGTCGGGGCCGGCGCGCCGCCTCCCGGCACGCACGGCCGCGATCACGGACCTGATCGATCACGCCTGGATTTCTCGAACTGGGGCGCGCTCATCGACGCGCAGGGTTGGGGCCGCGAGGTCACGACGTGCGGCTACGGCGATCTGCAAGGCGGCACGAACGAAGATCTCTGGTACACCGACACCTTCAGCGGCACCTCGAGCGCATCGCCCATTGTGACTGGCGCCATCGCCTGCATTCAGGGCATGGCCAAGGCCAGGGGGCGCCCTGTCCTTACTCCGGCGCAAGTGCGCAACTGCCTTCGCTCGACGGGTTCCCCGCAGCAGGATGCGCCAGGCCGCCCGGCGACCCAGCGCATCGGCAACCGTCCCGATATCCGCGCGTTTGCAACGTGCGCCTTCGGCAAGGGCAAGGAGCTCGCCAAGGAAGTGGCCAAGGAGTTCAAGGAGGGCAAGGAGGGCAAGGAATTCGTCAAGGAAAAAGAGGGCAAGGAGCTCGTCAAGGACAAGGACACGAAGGAGCTCAAGGACAAGGAGTTCAAGGAAGGGAAAGACACGAAGGAGTTCAAGGAAGGCAAGGAAATAAAGGAGAAGGACAAGGATCTGGTGGAGGGCAAGCTCTCCGACGGAGTCATCGGCATCAGGCCAACCGACGCCGGCGCTGGCGACGGTGGCACGCAGCAGCGGCTCGCCGCACTCGAGCAGACGGTGCAGCAGCTCGTGCACTTCATCGGTACGGAGCTGCGGCCCGATCTCAGCCGGTCAGCGCTTCAGGGCAGCAGCCAAGCCGCCAAAGACGAGAAGGATCTGAAGGACGCCGAGAAGCTGTCGGAGGGCTGAAATAGCGAAGGATATCGCGCCTGTCGAGCGGGACCTTCGCTCCAAACCAAAGCGATGATTGTCATCCTGTGCCATCCCGGCGATGCAGCAGCGGTTTGGCTGGGCGACGCGATGCAGTATCTCCGTGTCGGCGATCTCGAGGTGGTCGCCGTCGAGCAGCTCGTGTTCAGCCGGCAGATCGTCTATCGCCTGAGTGACGCCGGCGACTCGGGCAGCATCGAGCTTGCCGATGGACGGATATTGCGTCCGGACGCGATCACCGGCCTCGTCAACCGAGTCCGCTACGTACCGACTCAGCACTTCGCGCGGGCGCAATCGACGGACCGCGCCTACGCTGAAGCCGAGCTGAGTGCGTTCCTGCTCGCATGGATCAATGGCGTCGCCGGCCGAGTCATCAATCCACCGCTGCCCTTCGCCCTCGGCGGCGGGACGTTCCCGATGCCGACCGTCGTGCATCTGGCCGCGATGGCCGGCTTGCCGACCCAGCCTTGGCGCGCCAGTGCGGCCGGTGACGACGACTCGAGACTTCCGATGTCACCGACGCACGCGGTGCTGACTTTCGACGGTCGGCTGTTCGGGCCTCTCCTGCCGCGACATTTGCAGGAGGGCTGCCGCCGGCTCGCGCTCCTGCTGGGCGCGCCCCTTCTGCAAGTTGAGCTGCACCAATCGTCCGAGCGCGGTTGGCAGTTCGTCAACGCGTCTGGCGCAGTGGATTTCCGCATCGGGGGCAACCTGCTGGCGAGAGACCTCGCTCGAGCGTTGGCCAGGAGCGTAGCCGCATGATTCTCCTGGCCGGGATCGCGGACGAAAGCCCGCTCGCCCTCGTCACCGCGGCGCTCGAAGCAAGCGGCGCGGACCATCGCGTGCTGGATCAGCGACGCGTGGCCGCTGCGAATCTCACGCTCGAGATCGCCGACGCGGCCGCCGGCGGCGCGATTGGCGGGACGCTCACTCTCGACGGCGAGGCTGTCCCGCTAAGTGCGATCACCGCGATGTATCTGCGGCTGATGAATGACGAGTTCCTGCCCGGCATGGCCGGGCTGCCGCCGCACTGCACCGAGCGCACCCGCTGCAGCCGCTTCCACGAGCTCCTGTTGCGATTTGCCGATATCGCTCCGGGACGTGTGCTCAATCGGCCCGTCGACTCCGGGTCAAATCACTCGAAGCCCTTTCAGGCGCAGGCGATCCGTGCCGCGGGCTTCGACATCCCGGAGACCCTGATCACCAACGATTCGCAGTCGGCGCGCGAGTTCATCGAGCGCGCCTGGTCGGAAGGCGGCGGCGTGATCTACAAATCGGTGAGCGGCGTTCGCTCCATCGTGCGGCGCGTCGAACAGCAGGATTTGCAACGACTTAATCGGATCCGCTGGTGCCCAACCCAGTTCCAGCGTCACGTCGCAGGTACGGACATCCGTGTGCATGTCGTGGGGGATATCGCGCTGGCGGCGGCGATCGTCAGCGACGCCACTGACTACCGCTACGCGGCGCGGGACACCGGCGTTGAACCGGAGATTGTCGCGTGTGCGCTCGACGCGGACGTCCGCGCGCTGTGCATCGGACTCGCGGGGCGCCTCAAGCTTCCGCTTGCCGGCATCGACTTGAGGCGCACGCCTGATGGCCGCTATGTGTGTTTCGAGGTGAACCCCAGCCCTGCGTTCAGCTTCTACGAGCGGCGCGCCGGGCTGCCCATCGCCAATTGTATTGCCCGCTATTTGGCCGGCGAGGTGCACTGAGCGCGCGTCGTTCGGAAAAACCTGACACCGAACTCGCGAAAGGCAGTTTCGACAAAATGGCGAGAGGCTTCGTGTTTGCTTGCGAGTATCTTTGGTGCGAGAATTCTCAATTCGCTCGGCGCGTTCGCGTCGGTACGCCATGACAATATCCGGAGGTCCTGATCCCATGCGCTCCTTAGCCTGCATTGTCACGTTTCTGCTGGGCCTCGCGGCGCCGCCGCTGCTGGCGCAGCCCCAGCCCATCAAGATTGCCGGCTTGGTCGAGCTGTCCGGTCCGGGGCGACGTCGGGCACCAACTTCAACGACGGCGTCAAGCTCGCGGCGAAGGAGATCAATGCCGCGGGCGGCATTCTGGGCCGCCGCGTCGAATTCAGCTCGTCGGATACGCAGTCGCAGCCGCAGGTGGCGAAGGCGCTGGCGGTGAAGGCCATCGACGACGGCGTGTACGTGGTGATGGGACCGGTGTTTTCGGGCTCGATCCTGGTCAGCATGGCGGAGACGCGCCGGGCGGAGATTCCGAACTTCACCGGCGGCGAAGCCACTGCCATCACCCAGCAGGGCAATCCTTACATCTTTCGCACGTCGTTCACGCAGGCCAACGCCATGCCCAAGGTGGCGCGCTATTTCAAGGACAACCTGAAGGCGAAGACGGTGGCCGTGATCTGGGTGAACAATGACTTTGGCAAGGGCGGGCGCGACGCCTTCGTGAAGGCGATCGAGGCGCAGGGCATCAAGGTCGTGGCGGACATCTCGACCGATCAGGGCCAGCTCGACTTCTCGGGTGCGGTGCTCAAGGCGAAGCAGGCGAACGCCGACGCGCTATTCGTCTACAGCAACGAAGAGGAGTCGGCGCGGGCGTTGCGCGAGTTGCGCAAGCAGGGCTACGACAAGCCGATCGTGGGCGAGACGGTGCTCACCAGCCAGAAGGTGATCGAGCTGGCGGGCGAGGCGGCCAATGGCGCCGTCGCGCACGTCGGCCTCACTGCGGATGCACCCAATCCCGCCATCACGGCCTTCGCGGCGAAATTCCAGAAGGAATACAACTACAAGCCGGACCACAACGGCCTGAAGGGCTACACGGCGATGTACGTGGTCAAGGCGGTCACCGAGAAGATCGGCAAGGTCGATCCCAAGGCCTTCGCCAACGCCATGCACGGCATCAAGCTGTCGGCCAAGGAGTATCCCGGGATCCTGATGGACGTGAGCTTCGACAAGAACGGGGACCTCGATCGCGAGAGCTTCATGACCCGTGCGGCGAACGGCAAACAAGAGGTGATCGCCGTGTTGCCGGCCGTGTCGGCCCCGTAACCTCCGACCGCCGCTCTTGGATCAGCCTCACGCCTTCGGCATCGCCGGCCTGCTGGGATGGCCGGTGGCGCATTCGCGCTCGCCGGTCATCCATAACCATTGGCTCGCGCAACACGGCATTCCCGGGCGTTATATGCTGTTTCCTGTGCCGCCGGAAAAGCTGGAAGCGGCAGTAAGCGGCATCGCGGCGCTGGGCCTGCGCGGCTGTAACGTCACCACGCCGCACAAGCAGGCGATCTTCCCGCTGCTGGATCGGGTCGACGACCTCGCGCGAAGGATCGGGGCAGTCAACACCGTCGTCGTCGAGAACGATGGGACGCTCACCGGCTTCAACAACGATGGCAACGGTTTCATCCAGAGCCTGCGCGACGCCGACCCCGGATGGGGTCCCGGCAGCGGCCCCGTATTGGTGCTGGGTGCGGGTGGGGCGGCGCGTGCTGTGGTAGCGAGCCTCGCAGCCCAGGGTGCAAAGGAAATCCGCCTCGCCAACCGCACGCTCGACAAGACACGGGAAATCGCCGATGCCGTGGGTCCGGAGGTGAAGGTGGTGCCATGGGATGAGCGCGCGGACGCGCTCGATGGTGTCGCGCTGCTCGCCAACGCTACCAGCCTCGGCACGGCCGGCAAGCCGGCGCTCGATATGCCACTGGATCGCCTGCCCGACAGCGCGCTCGTCGGCGACCTCATCTACATCCCGCCCGAAACGCCGCTGCTGGCCGCCGCACGCATGCGTGGGAACACCACCGTCAACGGCCTCGGTTTGCTGCTCAATCAGGCGCGCCCTGCTTTCAAAGCTTGGTTCGGCGTGATGCCGGAGATCACGCCTGCTCTGAGACAGGCCATCGCCGCCACGTTCTAGCGTCAGGCTGCCAGGCGCTCGCACGATGGATATCCGGATCTTCGAAGAGCCGAAGGTCGACTGCCATGTGCACGTGCTCGATCCGGAGCGCTTCCCCTACAGCGCGAATACGCATTACCGTCCGACGGGTCAGGAGATGGGAACGCCGGCGCAGCTTGCGCAGGTGATGGACGCCTACGGCACGAGCTACGCGCTGCTGGTCGGGCCGAACTCCGGCTATGGCCTCGACAATTCCTGCATGCTCGACACACTCGCGCGAGGCAACGGCCGCTACAAGGGTGTCGCGGTGGTCGGGAACGACATAGCCATCGAAGACTTGCAAAGGCTCAAGGGGATGGGCGTCCTCGGCGTGGCGTGGAACGTCACGCACTACGGCGTCGACCACTACCGCGATGCTCGGCCGCTCCTGGAGAAGCTCGTGGCGCTCGACATGTTCGTCAACATCCAGGTCGAGGGGGACCAGCTCGTGCCGATGATGCCGCTTCTCGCCAACTCCGGCGTGCGCGTGCTGGTCGATCATTGTGGGCGCCCGACGATCGATGCCGGCCTCGACCAGCCCGGCTTTCGTGCGCTGCTCGAATTGGGCTCGACGAGGCGCGCCTTCGTCAAGCTCTCCGGGCTCGTCAAGTTCTCGCGCGAGCCGTCGCCGCATCAGGACGCGTGGCCGTTCGTGCACGCGCTGGTCGAGGCATTCACTCTCGAGCATTGCCTGTGGGCGTCGGATTGGCCGTACCTTCGGGCGCCGGCGCGCGTCGATTACGGCGTAACGCTTAACTTCGTGCAAACGGTATTTCCCGATCCGTCCGAGCGGCGCAAAGCTTCTGTGGGACACGGCGCGTGAACTGCTGGGTTTCGGGCCGTGAGTATGCCGCGACGAGATGCCGGCCCAGCGGCAGGTCAGCGTGCGTGAACGGGCTGGGTCAGGAAGCGCGCCGCTGACACTGGTAGAGCGGGCTCTTCGACACTGCAGCGGCCCCCTGCCGTCCCTCTAGCATCAGCCGAAGGCCCGGGATCTCGCTGGTGATGTTTCCGCGTCGCCCTCGAACTTGGCGAGCCGGAACCGGCGGGCGCAGGCACCGCACCACGGTGTCCATCACGTCGGCGATGATGTCGTGTGCGTGGTCGAGCTCGACGCCGGCAAGAAAGCTGGTGCAGCCGGAGATGTCAGCGATCACGAAACAGGCGGACTCGGTTTCCGGGAAGCATCCCAGCCGTCCCTCCCAGGTGGAAGTTGTGCCACATTCACGGTCAGGCAGCACGCGCCGGAAGTACGTCCCGAGGCAAGCGCTACATCGGCGTCGGCGCAGTTGCGTGGACCCTGAGACCGGACCTGCCAGCGGGGCCGCACTACTCGCGTCTGGACAGTAGACATGGGGAAGACTAGTCATGGACGGCACGTTCACGGCCTCACTGGAGCGCGCACGGCAAGCAGCACGAGCGGTTGCGAGTTCCGGGCAACGCTACGAACAGTTCGCGCAATTGGTCCGGGAGACTTACCCGTGGCGCTTTGAAAGGCTATCGCCGGCCGCTCTCGAACGGGATTACCTGCGGGTAGTGGATCATCATTTGGAGCATCTGATCCCGCGAGTGGCTCGTTACATTGGCCCCGATGTGCGCCGGGTCGTGGACTTTGGCTGCGGTTCCGGAGGGTCAGCCATTGCTCTCGCTTTGGTGTACCCCAATGTGACTTGCATTGGTACGGACATCGACCCCAGCGAGGTGACAATGGCGCGGGAACGCGCCAGTCTTTACGGTGTCGCCGATCGCTGCGAGTTCCACTTTGTTTCCCCCGGGCAACCGCTACCAATTCAGAGCGACTCGTTCGACTTCTGCCAATGCTCCTCGGTCCTGGAGTATGTGGTCGATATGGAGGCGAGGCAATTCTGTGTCCGTGAGATGGCGCGTTTGCTGCGTCCGAACGGCCTATTGTTCTGTTCGGTGCCCAACCGGCTATACCCGGTTGAAATCCATACCCGCAAATGGGGATGGAACTACTTCCCCAAACTCTTGCATGCGCAAATCGTGGACTCCACGGCGTGGGAGGTGAAGCGCTTGGCTCGTCCGTCGATATTGCGTTTGCATCGAACTCCTCTGATCGAGCTTTTCCGCCCCTGGTCGAATTTTTGCTTGCGCCGCGAAGGCGGCGGTGTACTCCGAGCTCAATCCGTGACCGCCAGATACTGATGGATCAACGCCACGACCGCGGCGCCTTCTCCGATGGCGCCGCCGACCCGTTTCACGGATCCTGAGCGCACGTCGCCGACCGCGAATACTCCGGGCACGCTCGACGCCAGTGGTGCAGGCGATCCCGCCGACGCAAAGGGACCGCACGCACGACCGGTGAGGATGAAGCCTTGCGGATCGCGCGCTACACCGCATCCTTCGAGCCAACCAGTTTCCGGGTCGGCGCCTACGAACAGAAAAACGTGGCGTATCGGTCGCCGCTCCTCGAGATTTTCCTTGTGGTGGCGCCAGGTGACGGCCTCGAGGTGCGCACCCGGCGGGCCGTGCAGTTGCGCCAATTGCGTATGGGTACGCAGCTCGATGTTCGGCGTCGCATTGATGCGATCGATCAGGTAATGGGACATGGTTGCGGCGAGGCCAGAGCTTCGCACGAGCATGTGCACCCTGGAGACAGACTCGGACAGGAAGACTGCCGCCTGGCCGGCGGAGTTGCCGCCGCCAACCAAGGCGACTTCGGTCCCGGTGCACATGCTCGCTTCAAGCGCCGAGGCCCAATACCAGACGCCGCGGCCCTCGAACTCCGCGAGACGCGGCACGTCGGGCCGTCGATACTGCGCGCCGCTGGCAATGACGACGACGCGGGAGCGCAGCTTTCGGCCGTCGGTGAGCATCAGAGAAAGCTCGCCGCGCGGGCCCGCCTTCGCGCAGTCGAGCGCGCGGCCTGCGTGGGGATCAGGATCTCCGCGCCGAATTTCTGTGCCTGCACAAAGGCGCGACCGGCGAGCGCCTGCCCCGAGATCCCGGTCGGAAAGCCGAGGTAATTCTCGATGCGCGCGCTGGCGCCTGCCTGTCCGCCGAAGGATCGGCAGTCGAGCACGACGACGCGCAGGCCTTCGGAGGCCGCGTACACGGCCGTGGCCAACCCTGCCGGTCCGGCACCGACGACGATCACGTCGACAAGCTCGTTCCGCGGTCGCGTGTCGAGCATGCCGAGGCAGCGTCCCAGTTGCTCTTCAGTGGGGTCGACCAATCACGGAGCCGTTGGGGCAGGCCACCAGAACCTGGCCCATGGTCGCTCCGTGTTGCTCGAACATCGCAGCCGCGGCGGCATCGTGTTCGGCATCGACGACGTGATGAGGGTAGGTGTTTCTCTTCAGGAAGGTCTGCAGTCGCAGCACGTCGGGGGAGTCCGGCTGACCGATCAACACGGGTCCAGCCCCCGATTCGATCAGGCCCACCCTGCGCAATATCAGCGCGCGCACGATTCGCTCACCGAGATCCGCCTCGGCGATGATCAGCGCGCGCAATTTTTGCGGCGGCACGAGCAGCGCCTCGACGTCTTCCTCAGCGTGCCATCCACCAGCCGCGGCGCTCCGGAAAGCTGAGCAACCTCCCCGAGGAAGTGGCCGGGACCTTCCTTCGCGATGGGCACGACGCGCCCCAGGCCGTCACGCAGGCTGACGGCCACGGTCCCCTTCAGCACCACGAACATTCCGGTGGCGGGCTCGCCCGCGGTGAACAGGCGCTCGCCCCGCTCGTAACGCCGCACTTCGCCGAAGCGGCGGATGCGCGCGATGTCCGCGTCGGTGAGTTGCGGGAACACCTGATCGCGCCGGCCGGCAAGCGCCGCAGGCAGGTTTTCGCTCCAGCTCGGCGGTGTTCATAAGCGACCGCTCTTGAAACTTGCGGCTTTGGAATCCATGTTAGGGTTCACCGATGAAATCCCTGGGCGGAAAACCGTACGGATTGCGGCTCGAACGCATGCGCTCTTCGCCCTTGTGGGCCGGAGACGGGTTTCGCAATATTCATCCGGTGTTGCCGGGATTGCGGGACGCCGGCGCCGCGCCTCTGTCGTTGTCGGAATTTCTGTGTGGCGGCGAGCGACGCGTTCCACGCAGCCCACTGCCTTCTCGCGATCCGCGCGAAGTTTGGGCGAAGGGACCCCGTAGCGGCTTGCGTGCGACCTGGCTCGGTCACTCGACCGTCCTGATCGAAATCGACGGCTATCGCGTGCTGACGGATCCGGTGTGGGGTCCGCGAGCTTCGCCATCACGGCTGGTGGGCCCCAAGCGATTCCAGCCAGTGCCCGTGGCACTGCGGGCCCTGCCACCCGTCGACGTCGTGATCCTGTCGCATGACCACTACGATCACCTCGACTATCCGACGATCCGCGAGCTCGCGAAGCTCGACGTTCCATTCGTCACCTCGCTCGGAGTCGGGGCGCATCTCGAGGCTTGGGACGTGCCAAAGTCTCGCGTCGTCGAGCTTGATTGGTGGGAGTCGTATGCACTACCGAATGGTGAATTATCCATCACCGCGGGCCCGTCACAACACTTTTCCGGTCGAGGGCTACACGACCGCAACGCCACACTCTGGTCATCGATGATCATTCGCTCCCCGCGGCACTCGGTGTTTTTCAGTGGCGACACCGGCCTGACGACCGAGTACGCGACGATCCGCGAGCGCCTTGGCCCGTTCGATCTCGTCATGCTCGAGGTGGGCGCCCATCATCCATCGTGGGGTGACATTCACCTTGGGCCCGTCAATGCGCTCGAAGCGCTGAGACTATTGGGCGGAGGTCCATTGCTTCCGGTGCATTGGGGTACCTTCGCGTTGGCGATGCACGACTGGGATCAGCCAGCCGAAGTGCTGCTGACGCTCGGTCCGAAGAAAGGCGCGCAACTCCTGATGCCCCGGCTTGGCGAGCCGATTGAACCTGAAGACGGGCATCAACTTGCGCCATGGTGGAGGGAAGCGACTGCACGACCGTCCCGTAAACGATCCGTGCTCCCGCCGGCCATAACCGTGCCCAAATCCGTGGCATGGCCGCTCGACTGAAGAAGTTCGGTCCGCGTTTTAGGCGATTGCCTGACGTCGCAATGACCAGGTCGCGATGATCCGGTGCAGGGCGTCCAATCCCTCGGTCAGAGCAGCGGGCCCGGGTTGCAGGATGAGGGGAGACTTGATCTCGTGCAGCTCGCCATCGCGCACGGCAGGCACGGCATGCCAGGCGTTACGAGCCGCTACACGCTCGGGACGAAACTTCTTGCCGCACCACGAGCCGATGATGATGTCGGGAGCGCGGGCCACGACGGCGAGCGGGTCCGCAATGATGCGGTCGCGACCGAGACTGGCTTGCGCACGCTCGGGAAAGATATCGTCGCCGCCGGCGATGGCCATCAGTTCGCTGACCCACCGGATGGCCGAGATCTGCGGCTCGTCCCATTCCTCGAAATAAACCTTGGGGCGCCGCGGCAGGCGTGCGGCGGCTTCTGCTACCTGATCGATGTGGACTTGCAAGCTGTCGGCATAGGTCTTGGCCTGCGTATTCGCACCCACCATGGCGCCCAGGCGGCGCACATAACCCAGGATCGCATCCACGGAGCGGTGGTTGCTGATCCAGACCTCGATGCCGTGCTTGATCAACGCCTGGGCGATGTCGGCCTGCAGGTCGGAGAAGCCGATCGCCAGATCGGGTTTCAGCGCGAGGATCGCGTCAATCTTGGCGCTGGTGAAAGCTGAGATACGCGGCTTTTCCCGCCGGGCACGTGGCGGACGCACGGTGAAGCCCGAGATGCCGACGATGCGCCGCTCTTCGCCGAGTGCGTAGAGCACCTCGGTGGACTCCTCCGTCAGGCACACGATGCGTTCAGGGAAGGCGGCTGCGGCCATGGCTCGCGTTCTTGAAAACCCGTAGTGTGAGCTAACGCACAGACATGCCCGAAAATCCCGGTGCGTGTATCTTGCGTGCTTCAATCCTTGGTTCGGAATGCGGCGGAGAGGGATGTCCCAGGACTCGCGGAGATGACTTCACAGAATCGCATTAATTGATTAGTCGTCGCGGAGTAACCATACATGATCCCAATGCCGATCGGCGACGGCTGTCGATCGGCCGGGCTCTCATACCGCCATGTAATCCGCCGGTCGGCTTGTTTTGAAGTTGCCGCTATGTTCGCTATCGCACAGATTGCGTCGCCCGGGTTGATGTATAGTACAAATAGCGCGTCCGATTGTGACGCGTTACCCGCTAGGGGATGACCTGCGGGCTGGCCTTGCGAGACGGGGGAAACATGAAACCCGCTGCAGATCGATCGTACTGTCCCCGTCTCTCGGAAGCCAGGCATCTCCTGCCGCTTCTACGAGGCTACCTCCTTGGGGCAGCTCCCGGTCCGCTTGCGACTCCTATTGACCTGGTGCCTATTGTCGAAGATGGGTTGTTCGGCTACGAGCTGATACCTCACCGCGACATGAATGTTTACCCGATCATTGGGCGCAATGCGCAAGGCGAACCTGTATTGCGCAATAATTTGTATGGTGCGGGCACCTCCAATTCCTTGCATCTGGTGGCGGTCGACGGCGCCGTGAATTTCCCGAGCCGGCGCGCAGCGCGCTCCGGTATCCAACGACGTGACACTCTGTATCCCAATTGGCTCGCCGCTGCCGAGTCCGCTTGGGCGCACCTTCTTACCCTGTGTGCGGACCTGCCCCGACAGACCCCGATCCTGCGCGAGAACACGCACCGGTGGCTCGATAGGGCTCTTGCGGTTGCTCATTCGCAGCTGGATGTCTGGGACCCGTTCATCGAGTTTCTCGGCCTGCCCAACGAAGCGCAACTGGGCTTTGTGTTAACTGGTGCCGACGGCGAACATGGGACGCTGATCTTTCAGCAGCCCGATACGTGGGCGCTTCGTTGGATCGCACCGGGGGTGGTCGTCAATAGATCATGGTCCGCGGCGATGCGGGACACGGATGCGGCAAACGACCGGGCAGATGGTTATCGCCGTTCGGCCGATCGTCGTGCGCGTTGCCGCCGTGCGACCGATCGCGGCAGTTCGCGGGAGCCTTGGGCGGGGAAGGACAGGCGCCAAGCTCGCGGACGGCGCGCGATCGATCAGGATGCCCTGTAGCATTTGGGCTTCACCGCCGTCGATGCGGTCGGTATCTACCGTACTCGTCGCGGAACAGGGGCCACTAGACGGCTGACTGCGTGCGCAAATCCGCGAGGATTGCCTCCATTACGTGCGCGGTCCTTGCCGCCGATTCGCCGGTGCTCGGGCACTTTCCGCTCCCGTTGAGCTCGTCGACAATGGTCTGGATCAACGGTTGGTGGACGTGGTCCGGATCTGCGACAGGAAGCTCCTCCATGACGTCGCCGCGGAAGATCCGGATTGGGACCGGCTGCGTCGTGGAAAAGCGGATACGTCCCTTGGCTCCCACGATCTCGTTGTATTCCTCATCGAAGTCCGCGGTATAGCACCACACGCCGCTTCCAAACACGCCTGAGGCAAACCGGTACGTTGCGGTCACGATGTCTTCCGGTCGGTAGGCTCCAGCCTGATTCCCGGCAAATGCGCGTACCTCGGCGACCGGCCCGAACATGAAGTCCAGAAAATCGAATGTGTGACAGGCGCCCTCGAAGAAGAGGCCGCCGCCGGATAATGCGGGATTGACCCGCCAGGGAACCGCGCCGGCGGCAAATTGATCGACGCCGGGGAGGCGCTGAAGCTGGCGCGACGTGACCATGCGGACCTCGCCAACGGCGTCGGCGGCGATGAGGTCGCGTACGGCGAGAAACCGTGGGAGCGCGCGCCGGTAATAGCCGACCCACAGCGGGACCCCCGCCGCGCGGCAGGCGGCAATCATGTCGAGGCATTCGGCGTGATTCATTCCCATTGGCTTTTCGACGTACACGGGCTTTCCCGCCGCCGCGCAGCGCAGGGTGTAGTCGCAGTGGCTGTCGGTCAGCGTGGCGATGTAGATGGCGTCGATGTCGGGTGCGCGAATGATCGCGTCGGCGTCGTCGTGCCAGCGCGCCACGCCATGTCGGCGCGCGTAATCGGCCGCCAACGCGCCGTTGCGGCGCATGACGGCGACCAATTCGGAGTGTGCGGCCTTCCCGAATCCCGGACCGCTCTTCCGTTCGGTCACGTCGCCGCAACCGATCATTCCCCAGCGCACCGTCTTCATGATCAACGGGAGGACCGCGGGCGATCGTGCCGCCCCACTGGTCGCATGCGAGCAAGTAGACACATGAGTATCATCATAACGCGGACACCTTCGAGGCGCTCGCTCCGCTGCAATTGGGTTCCGAAGCGACTTCCGCCATGTCAATGCGGGAATTTCCAAAGGTATTCGATGAGCGAAATCCAGTTCATGATGATTCCGGGCGCGCCCGCGCCGGTCGCGCCGTTCTCACACGCCGTCGAAGTCGACGGATGGGTATTCCTCACGGGGCAGATGCCCACCGATCCGAACGACGATGATGCGCCGCTTCCCGCGGGTATCGAGGCTCAGACCCGCCGGGTGATCGACAACCTTGTCCTGGTGCTGGACGGCGTGGGCCTCCGACTCGAGCACGTGGTGGCGGCGCGCGCCTTCCTGACCCATTTCGAGCGCGACTACGCACCGATGAACGAGATCTATCGTTCCTACTTCCCCGACAATCGCTTGCCCGCACGGACATGTGTCGGCGTGACGGGGCTCGCGCGCCATGCGCTCGTCGAGATCGACCTCATCGCGCGCAGGCCTTAGTCGACATTCGGAGAACCAGGCAACGGCGGCGGACTCCGCGGCACGTCGTCCGTCTTCCGCCGGATCGGCGATTCCGACCAGGTCGACCCCTGGCTGCTTCAGCGCGCGATCGACGTGCGATCGGCCGATCAATCCGGCGCCGATCAGGGCAATGGGTATCCTCTTCATGGCGGGCTTTCGGCCGTTGGCGGGCGATGCCGCACAATATCAAAGACCTTGCTAAACTGTGCGGTCATTCTGCGCGCGCATCCGTGCGCCCCGCACAGCAGCTTTCTCGACTTCTTCCGGGATCAATCCATGTCCAGCCAAGACTACGCACCGAAAAGGAAGATTGCTTCCTTTTATCCGCCGCAACGCCACTTGATGGGACCGGGCCCCTCGGAAATTCACCCGCGGGTGTTTTCGGCGATGGGCAAGCCGACCATCGGCTACCTCGACCCGGTGTTCGTGGAAATGATGGAGGAGCTGAAGGAATTGCTGCGCTACGCCTTCCAGACCCATAACGCGCTGACCTTCCCGGTCTCCGGCCCCGGTTCGGTGGGGATGGAGATGTGCTTCGTCAACATGATCGATCCCGGCGACAAAGTGATCGTTTGCCGAAACGGCGTGTTCGGCGGCCGCATGATCGAGAACGTCCAGCGGTGCGGCGGCGTCGCCGTCGTCGTGGAGGACCGATGGGGCACGCCGGTGGATCCGCAAAAGGTCGAGGACGCGCTCAAGGCCAACGCGGACGCCAAGATCCTCGCCTTCGTGCACGCCGAGACCTCGACCGGCGTGCAATCCGACGCGAAGATCCTCGCTGCTCTCGCCCGGAAACACGGCGCGCTCACCATCATGGACGCGGTCACCTCGCTCGGCGGCACGCCGGTCATGACCGACGAGTGGGGCATCGACGCCGTCTATTCCGCGAGCCAGAAGTGCCTGTCCTGCACGCCGGGACTGTCGCCGATCAGCTTCAGCGACCGCGTGGTCGAAATGGTGAAGAACCGGAAGGAAAAGGTGCACAGCTGGTTCCTGGACATGAACCTTCTGCTCGGGTACTGGGGTGCGACCAACCGCACGTATCACCACACCGCGCCGACCAATTCGCTGTACGCCCTGCACGAAGCACTCTTGATGCTTCGCGAGGAGGGCCTGGAAAATGCATGGGCGCGCCATCAACGCAATCACAAGGCGCTCAAGGCCGGCCTGCAGACGTTGGGAATGAACTTCCTTGTCGAAGAACCCCACCGGCTGCCGCAGATGAACGCGGTGACCGTCGTGCCGGGAGTGGACGAAAAGGAAGTGCGCCGTCGGCTGCTGCTGGATTACAACCTTGAAATCGGGGCGGGTCTGGGCGACCTCGCCGGCAAGATCTGGCGCTTCGGCATCATGGGTTACTCGTGCAAGATGGAGAACGTGATGCTCTCGCTGTGCGCGCTGGAAACGGTGTTCGCGGATCTGGGAATCAAGGTGGAGTTCGGCGCCGCCGAGGCTGCGGCTTACCACGCCTATGCAGCCCTTCCGAACCGAGTTCAGTCGGTGCGCGCCGTCGCCGCCTGACGCCGCCAGCTACAGCTGCGAACCCATTCGGTGACCGCCTATCCCCCGCGCTGGGTACAATCGACAAAATTGTACGGAACCGTACAAACTTGCATCGGTTCATGCACTTGCCATAATCCGCTTCCCAAGTCTTGTTCTGGAGCAAATCGTGCAAGACACTTGGAAATTGCGTTTAGGCGCGCAGCCGTACCCCGATGTCCAGAGATGGGTCCGAATGGCGGCGCCTTTGACCGATGAGCAATTTGACCGCTTGAAGCGGTGCGCCGATGGCAATACCCTGCGGTTCGAGTCGTCGGCGATCGTTGCCGCGCTCGTCGCCGGCGGCTATGCCAAAGAAGGCGTCGCCAGGGTGGTGACCGTGACACCCAAGGGTTATCGGTATCTAAAGATGCATTCGAATCCAGAGGGCTAGCGTTGGCCGTTTTGAGGGACCGACGTTGGAAGAAAAGTGCGGGTCGCGCTGATCCGCATTGGCTGCCGTCCCGCCCGAAATCGGGCGCTACGCCTCGACGGTCTTGCGCACACCTTGTGCGCGACGGCGTGGCGCGCTTCCGAGATGCTCCCGATACAGGTCTTTGAAGCCTCCGTAGCAGGGACACGAAGTTGCTTCTAGTCCGACCCGATCCAGGACCGTCAGCTCGCCGTGTCGGTGTCGGATCAAGCACTTCGCCTGAAGGCGACCCGAGGCTTCGGTCACGCCTGCACGCCTGACGCCCAGCATGTAGGCGAGGAATTGGTGGGTCAGTCGGAAAGTGTTGCTATGGGCTCGATCCTGGGTCATCAAGAGCCAGCGCGCCATGCGCGCATCGAGTTGGTGAAACCTGTTGCAAGCGGCGGATTGGGCGAGCTGTGCGGTCAGTACGTAAAGATATCGGTTGAGCGTGTGCCTGAACGGCAAGCTGTTCTTGGCGAGGCGAACGAACCGCGCAGCGCTCATTCGCAACGCCCGGCCGCTGCCCTGGACCAGACCGGTCAGCGGAGACGCCTTTACGTCAAGCAGCAAGGTTATGCCGAACATTCCTTCGTCGCCGACCATTCCCACTTCGAGGCTCTCGCTCATCCCCTCAGGCGTGATGAGCGAAATATAGCAATCGACGGGAAAGTAGACGTGGCGAATGTGCTCCCCTGGCTTGGACACCCATTCGCCCACTGCCAGCTCAACAGGTTCACACGCGCGAACCGCGTCTTCGCGGTCGTTCGCCGGCAACAACCGGATAAGGGCGTTGGCCGGTAAGTCTCGCTCACCGAGCTTCGACACTGGATCACCTTGCAGGACGTTGGAAAATTCCAACAGTCGGCACAAGGTGCAAACCCGATGACGAGTGGGGGAACCGAGCTTCCCCACTATACGCGCATTGCTCCTGATAGCTCTTTTTGTACGCTATCGTACATTTGCTGCACGGCGCCAAAGCTACAATTTGCGCTTCACCCCGCTCGGGTCCTGCATCGCCAAGTATCGTTGTGGCCGATGACCATCGATCTCGAAGCACGAATTGCAGCGCTGCCATGCTGGCGCGGCAAGGTGAGGCTCGAGCCGCTGCACGGAGGGCTCTCGAACACGGCGTTCGTCGTCGAGGACGGGAGCGGGCGCTATGTGGCGCGTTGCGGCGGCGATATTCCGGCGCATCACGTCTGCCGCGATCGGGAGCGGGCAGCCAGTGTCGCCGCGCATGCGGCGGGCCTGTCGCCCGAGTTGGTCTATGCGGAGCCGGGCGTCATGGTCATCCGGCATATCGACGGCAGGACCTTGGCGGAAGCCGACCTGCGGACGAACATCGAGCGCATCGTCGGGATCCTTGCGACGTGTCACCGCGAGCTCCCGCGCCATTTTACAGGTCCGGCGAACACGTTCTGGGTCTTTCACGTCATCCGCGACTACGCGCGGACGCTGGACACCGCCGGAGGCGACAACGATCCCGAGCTGGCGCGTTACCTGGTGCTCCTCGACACGCTCGAGGCCTTGCAGGCGCCGCTGCCCATCGTTTTCGGCCACCACGACCTCCTCGCCGGCAACTTCCTTGACGACGGCAAGCGGCTCTGGCTGATCGACTGGGAGTACGGTGGCTTCGGCACCGCGATGTTCGATCTCGCGAACCTCGCGGCAAATGGCAACTTCTCGCCCATCGATGACGGCCGTTTACTCGAAACCTATTTCCGGCAATCCGTGCGCGATGAGATCCAGCGCTCGTTCGACTCAATGAAGGTGGCAAGCGCGTTGCGCGAGGCGGCGTGGGCGATGGTTTCCGCGATTCACCTGGCCGTGCCCGGCGTGGACTATCGGGCGCACGCCACGGACTACCTCGCTCGCACCGAGGCCGCACTGGCGCAGTTTGTCGAAAGGCACGGCAGCTTGGCCGCCGCCGCACGGCCGCGAGGCGGGTAGGGGGAGGGAACGTCAGTCCCATCATCCTACGTGGAGTCACCGGAAAATGGACCGTTCGCCGGCCGCGAGGTTGCATATCCCCGTCACCGTCACCGAAAACTTACTACAATCCGGTTTTGGCCGTGCTTCCGACTTGGAGGATCGCTATGGCAAGCTTGAACGTCAACGGCGAAGTGCGAAGCTTCGATGTCGAACCGGACACACCACTGCTGTGGGTGCTGCGCGAGCAGCTCGGGCTGACCGGAACCAAGTACGGCTGCGGCGTTGCGCAATGCGGCGCTTGCACGGTCCACATCGATGGCGTGCCGACGCGCACTTGCGTGCGCCCGGCCTCGACCGTCAAGGTCACCGAGAAGATCGTCACCATCGAGGGCCTGTCCCCGGGCGGCTCGCACCCGGTGCAAAAGGCGTGGGTCGCGCTCGACGTGCCGCAATGCGGCTTCTGTCAGAGCGGCATGATCATGGCGGCCGCGGCCTTGCTGAAAACCAAGCCCAATCCCACCGACGCCGATATCGACGAGGCAATCACCAACATCTGTCGTTGCGGTACCTACAACCGAGTACGCGCGGCCATCAAGGCCGCGGCAAAGGGGGGAGAAACGAAGAGCGCCGGTCTGTCCATTCAGCATAGCGATGGGAGCACGACATGACGACCAACCTCTCTCGGCGCCGGTTTCTCGGGACGTCGGCCGCAGCCGCCGGCACGCTGGTGGTTGGATTCCACATACCGTTTACCGGCGAGGCTTTGGCGCAAAGCACGTCGACTGCGGCGCCCGGCGCCGCAACGCCCGAGATCAACGCCTGGGTTGTCGTGAAACCCGACGACACCGTCGTGATTCGCATCGCGCGCTCCGAGATGGGTCAGGGATCGTTAACCGGCCTTGCCCAACTCGTCGCCGAGGAACTGGACTGCAACTGGTCCAAGGTGACGACCGAGTACCCGACGCCCGGTGAGAATCTTGCGCGCAATCGCGTCTGGGGCAATTTCTCGACCGGCGGCAGCCGCGGCATACGCGATTCGCAAGAATACGTGCGCAAGGGTGGCGCGACCGCTCGAATGATGCTGGTGCAGGCGGCCGCGGACTCGTGGAAGGTCCCCGTTGCCGAATGTGTTGCCGCCGACAGCGTGATCACGCATACGCCTTCCGGGCGCAGCACGACGTACGGCAAGGTCGCTGCCGCGGCGGCGAAGGTCACGCCGCCAACCGACGTAACGCTCAAGAATCCGAAAGACTGGAAGGTCGCCGGAAAGCGGCTGGCACGGCTCGATACGGCGGGCAAGGTGACCGGCGCGCAAATCTACGGGATGGATTTGAAGCTGCCCGGAATGCTCAATGCCGCAATCAAGGACTGCCCGGTCTTCGGCGGCAAGGTCAAGAGCGTGGATACCGCGGCGGTGCTGAAACGTCCGGGGGTCAAGAAGGTGGTACGCGTCGGCGACTCCGCGGTCGCGGTGGTGGCCGATACCTGGTGGCACGCGAAGAGCGCACTCGATGCACTGCCGATCGAGTGGGACCATGGCCCGAACGCGACGGCATCGAGCGCCAAATTCGCCGAAGTGATGAAGGCGGGACTCGAGGCCAAGGAAGCGGCGGTGGGCAATCAGGTCGGCGATGCACGCGCGGCCATCGCGGCCGCGGGGCGCAAGATCGAGGCGGTCTACTCCTATCCGCACCAGAACCACGCGACGATGGAGACCATGAACGCGACGGCGCGCTGGACGCCCGAGCGCTGCGAGGTCTGGACTCCGACGCAGAACGGCGAGGCCGCGCTTGCCGCGACGTCCGAGGCGGCCGAGTTGCCACTCGCGAAATGCGATGTCTACAAGTTGCACCTGGGTGGAGGGTTCGGCCGCCGCGGCGCCGTCCACGACTGGGTGCGCCAAGCGGTTGCGATCGCCAAGGATATGCCTGGCACACCGATCAAGCTCATCTGGTCGCGCGAGGAAGACATGCTGCATGGCTGCTACCACCCGGTCACGCAGTGCAAGTTGACAGCCGGTCTGGATGCCCAAGGCAACGTGACCGCGCTGCACATGCGGATTTCGGGCCAGTCGATCAGTGCCGGGGTCTTTCCGGCGAACATCAAGGACGGCAAGGATCCGGTTGTGTTCCAGGGCCTCAACCCGCCGGGACCTGAAGCCTCGATCGGCTACACGTTTCCGGCGTTGCTGATCGATCATGCGATGCGCAATCCGTCCGTTCCGCCCGGATTCTGGCGCGGCGTGAATCTGAACCAGAACACGATCTATCTCGAGTGCTTCATCGATGAACTGGCGCACGCGACCGGGCAGGATCCCCTCGCGTTCCGGCGCAAGCTGATGGCCAACCATCCGAAGCACCTTGCCGTGCTCAATGCCGCGGCCGAGCGCGGCGGCTGGGGCACGCCTGCGCCGAAGGGCATTTATCGCGGTCTCGCCCAGACGATGGGATTCGGCAGCTATGTCGCCGCGTGCGCCGAGGTTTCGGTGAGCGACAACGGCGTTCTCAAGATCCACCGCATCGTTGCGGCGACGGATCCGGGTCACGCGGTCAACCCGCAGCAGATCGAGGCGCAGGTCGAGGGCTCGTTCGCATACGGACTGTCGGCGGCGCTCTACGGGGAATGCACGGTCAAAGACGGGCGCATCGAGCAGGAAAACTTTCACACCTATCGCGTCCTGCGGATGGACGAGATGCCGCCGGTCGAAACGATTGTCATGCCATCGGGCGGCTTCTGGGGCGGCGTCGGCGAGCCGACGATCGCTGTCGCGGCGCCTGCGGTGCTGAACGCAATCTTCGCCGCCACCGGCAAACGCATTCGCGATCTGCCGCTCAAGAATCACAGCCTCAAGGCGTAGACGCAGCGAGGCGGGAGCCGCGACTAAGGTTCAGCCGCGAGCTCCCGCCTGCCATTGAACTACCTACCAGCGGCGATAGACGTCCGCCGATCCGTACTGCGGAGACCACACTTGCCGGGCGGAAGCGATCCCCGCCGTCAGCGGGCCGCCGAGTTGCGGATACTCACCCGGTCCAAGAACGCGGCAGTCACCACGGAACGCCATGTCCGTGCAGAACAACCAGTTGCCCGATTCGACGCGAACGGACGTCGCGCGGTGCGTCGGATTGGTAAAATTCGCCCAATCGAGGTCGTTGGCCAGGCCGCGATCCACGGCGACCCACGCGCCGCCGAAGTTCGGATCTTCGTACAGATAGGCGCGGCCTGTAGGCGGAACCGTCGTAACCACCGACGACGTCACCACGGGAGTCTCCACGCGCGGGTTCACGACGATCGGCGGCGGATTGACCACCACGGGCTGCGTCGACCCCACGCTGGGCGGATTGACCACGATCTGTGGCAGATTGACGACGACCGGCGGTTGCGGGCTCATGGTCACCGGCAGCGGGTCTGCGTATCCGATCTGACGCGCCGAAGCCACACGTCCATTCAAGCTGACGCTCATGCTCGGGTAGCTACCGGGCAACAACTCCGTGCAACGTCCGCGGAAGTAGGCTTGCGTGCAAACTTCCCACTTGCCATCCGTGACAACGAGCGAGGATGCCGTATCTTCCAGTCCTTGCCTTGCAACGGTGTCGATGCGTTCATTCGCTACGACGGAGGGGCCGCGGAAATCCGGCCGTTCGTACAGCGTGATCTGTCCGCCCCACGCGCTCGTCACCGCGAGCGCGAGGGCAGTGGGTACAATCCATTTCGAATGTCTGACCGAATGTCTGACGCTCATCCTCAACCTCCTATCGAAAACACGACTCGCTCAACCGGTTTGACAGCTACGTCTTGCCGGTATAGATGGCCCATGCCAGCGCAAATTCGTCAGGGTTGAGCTTCTCGTCCTTGTCCCTGTCCGCTTCCGAGAACGCGCGGTCGAATCCATCGAGCTTCGACGCTTCCTCCTTGGTGACGTGTCCAAGGCGGGAAGCCCCCAGCTTCTCGAAGGCCGAAGGCGCCGTTTCGGACTTGCTCGGAATCGCCGCCGGCATTTGAATCGGAGAGCTCGAAGAACCGGAGTTTGCCAGCGGTGCGGGTGTGGCGGACTGCGGCGCGGGTGTGGCGGACTGCGGTGCGGGTGTGGCGGACTGCGGTGCGGGTGTGGCGGACTGCGGTGCGGGTACCGACCGCGGTGCGGGTGGAGCGGCCTGCGGTGCGGGTGGAGCGGCCTGCGCCGCCGGTGTGGCGGACTGCGTTTGTGCAAAGACCGACCCGGCCACCGTCAAGCAACCTGCGACCGTAGCGACGAGCATCCTGCGCTTTTGATCTGAACCAAGCATTTGTACCTCCATTACGTTTTTTGCCAGAAACGAAACCGGCATGCAACGTTTCCGCGCAAGACGTTAACGCCTTCGGCGCGAGCCAGTAACAATTCGACCGCAGGCGTGGGTCCTCGTTGCAGGCGCAGCGGTAGGACTGGCGCGGTTGTTCCTGTCTGTTCTGTCCTACACACAAGGCCCCTATGAGTGGCGTATGCTCGCGCGTATCTCGTGATCGTGCGGACCTCCCTTTCTGAGCGCGTGTGACCCGTCCCTCGTCATCGATCGACGAATCCGTTTTCGCCCACCGATCGTTTGCCTGCCTGTGGTTCGCGCGGGTGGCGACGATCATGGCGTACCAGATGCTGACGGTTGCGGTCGGGTGGCAAGTCTATGCGTTGACCGGCAGCGCTCTCGACCTCGGTCTGGTCGGGCTGGTGCAGTTCTTGCCGGCGTTCGCGCTGGTGCTGGTGGTCGGGCACATCGCCGATCGTTTCGATCGCCGCCACGTCCTGCGGGTGTGCCAGCTCGTCGCGATCGTGGCCGTGGCGACACTCGCCACAGGAAGTGTGATGGGCTGGATCACGGAGCATCTCATCTTCGCCTTGGTATTCGTCGTCGGCTGCGCCCGCGCGTTCGAGATGCCGACGATGCAGGCGCTGTTGCCAGCGCTGGTGCCGCTGCAATTGCTGCCGCGCGCGGTTGCTTCCAGCGCATCGGCGTCGCAGACTGCCATCATTTTCGGTCCGGCCGTCGGCGGCCTGCTGTATGTCGCCGGGCCCGCATGGACCTACGCCGCGTGCGGCGCGGCTTACCTCGTCGCCGTGACGCTGCTTGGCATGATCCGGTACGAGCGGCCGCTGACGCCCCGCGCACCGGTGACGCTCGCCTCGGTCTTCGCGGGGCTGTCGTTCATCCGGCGCCGCCAGGCGTTGCTCGGGGCGATCACGCTCGATATGGTCGCCGTATTGCTGGGCGGGGCGACGGCGTTGCTGCCGATCTACGCGAAAGAGGTTTTCGGAACCGGCCCCTGGGGGCTTGGCCTTCTGCGCTCGGCCCCGGCGCTCGGGGCGCTGACAATGGCGGTGTACCTTGCACGCCATCCGTTGCAGCGGCATGCTGGACGCACGATGTTCATCGCAGTCGCGGTCTTCGGTGTGGCTACGGTCGCCTTCGGCCTGTCGCGCTGGTTGCCGTTGTCGTTGCTGTTCCTGGTGATACTCGGTGCCGCCGATATGATCAGCGTCGTCGTCCGCTCGTCGTTGATTCAACTCTCGACGCCCGACCACATGCGCGGTCGCGTCGGCGCCGTCAACGCGATGTTCATCGGCACGTCCAACCAGCTGGGCGAGTTCGAATCAGGCGTGACCGCCGCCTGGTTTGGCGCAGTGGCCTCAGTGGTGCTGGGCGGCATCGGTACGCTGCTCGCCGTCGCGATTGCGGTCCGCGCGTTTCCGCAGCTGGCGAAGATCGATCGCCTGGACACGATTCGTCCGCCCTAGAGTGGCCGTCCTTGGTTACTGCACCCCTGATCGCCGCTGTCACGGAAGGGTAATGAGCGTGAATGTCAGTCTCGTCTTGAGCCAAGCCGCCGCACGATGGCCGTGCCGCGTCGCCGTGGCCGATCTCGATGCTCCGGAGGGCCGGCGCCAATTCACGTATCGCGAGCTCGATGCCGCCGTCAAGTGCACCGCGGCGGGACTGCGCGCGCTCGGCTTGCGCGACGGCGACCGCGTTGCCATGCTCCTGTCGAACTCATGGGAATTCGTGCACGTGTTCCTGGCAGTCACTGCCGCCGGATGTGTCGCGGTCCCACTCAACACGCGAGTGTTGCCGGACGAGCATGCGCACATGGTGGCCGATTGCGGAGCTCGACTGCTCGTGGCCGACGGCGCGTTGCTCGAGCGGCGCGAAGCGGTCGCAGCACTCCCCGATCTCGGTACCGTAGTCGTGCGAGCCACGGGCCCGCTCGGGCCCGGCCTGCGCACCTTCGAGAGCCTCGCGTCCGGAAGTGCGCTGGAGCCAACCGCAAGCGCGCCCTCCGATCTCGCGTCGATCTTCTATACGAGCGGCACCACGGGAAAGCCCAAGGGCGTGATGCTGAGCCATCGGGCATGGATGTCGATATCGGACTACGCGTGCCAATACTTGAAGTATGGTGACGACGAAGTGACGGTTCATCTGGCTCCTCTTACCCACGGGTCGGGCTTCCTGCTGCTGCCCACCATGGCCACGGGAGGGACGGCGGTCCTATGCGCCAGATTCGACCCTTCGTGCGCGCTCGCCTTGTTTTCGCGGGAAGGCGTGACCAACGGCTTTTTCGTGCCGTCGATGATCCGGATGCTCCTGGATTCGATAGGAACCGGCCGCGTGGACGCGCCGTCGCTTCGCAGCCTGTATTACGCCGGTTCGCCGATCGATCCCGACACGCTGCGCGCAGCGTTGCGCCTGTTCGGTCCGGTGCTGATCCAGTCGTTCGGGCAAGCGGAAATACCGATGTTCCTGACGGTGCTCGATCATCAGGAGCATGACCGGATCGCGAAGGGCGAAACGCCCCATCTCATCCGGTCCGCCGGGCGGCGGGTCGAGGGCGCCGAGGTCAAGATCGTGGACGATGACGATCGTGACTTGCCGGTTGGCGAGGTGGGTGAGATCGTTGCGCGGGGACGACACATGATGAATGGCTACTGGAATCGACCCGACGCCACGGCCGACACGCTGCGCAACGGATGGGTTCATACGGGCGACGTCGGTCGCTTCGACGACGCGGGGTACCTGTACATCGTCGATCGCAAGAAGGACATGATCATCAGCGGCGGCTCGAACGTCTATGCGCGCGAAGTCGAGGAGGCGTTGCTCGCGATGGACGCCATACGGGAGGTCGCGGTCATCGGGTTGCCGCATCCGAAATGGGGCGAGATGGTGACCGCCGTGCTCGTCAGCCGCACTGGCGAGCCTGTCGATGATGCCGCTATGGAGGCATTCTGCCGGTCGTCCCTTGCCCATTACCGGCGACCCAAGCGCTTCATCTGGATCGACGAGCTACCGCGCAATCCCTACGGCAAGGTACTGAAGCGCGACTTGAGAGCACGTTTCGCCGCCGGCGCCGGAGAAGTCCAGGATATCCCCTGACTTTCGCGCCAAGGCGATCAACTCTTGGGCGGCTCAACGTCACGGCATACTCCCGCCACCCCCAGCGGGCACTCGAGCGCCACCCGGTCCCACGCGGAAGTCACGGCAGCGGCCTCGTAGGTGCTCCTCAGGAAGTCAAGCAGCGCAGCATCGGGATCCCTGGCGGAGCGCACCGCCTCGTAGGGCAGCAGGAATTCTCCAATGTCAGCGTTGTAGAAGGCGGCGTCCGGGTCGTACTTTCTGCTTTGCAAACTCGGGCGACGAAGGGTAGGCGTAGGAGTAGAACGATGCGTCCACTCCGCGACCGCCGGGCCAGAATCCCGCGCTGCTCACCTCGTGGGAGTAGCTTTCCTGCATGATCTTGGCAGCAACGCCCGGCACCTTGCCGCTGAAGATCGGCGCGCGACGCCCGGAGAATCGTGTCACCGCGAGATCGAAGCTGCCCCAGAAGAAATGCACGGGGCTGCACTTGCCCAGGAAGCCGGTCCGAAACTGCTTGAACACCCGATCCGCCTGGACCAACGCGCGCCAGAATCGATGGGCATATTCCGCGTCATAGGAGGCGTGTTCGTGGTCGGCCGTGAACCGGATGGCGCCGTCGATCTCACAGGGAAAATCGTTGATCTCGACGGAAATGCCGAGTTTGCGCAGCGCCGCCATCAGGCGGTCGTGGAAGTCGGCAACCGACTGGGGGCGCAAAGCAAGCTCTGCGCCGGTTCCGCCCGTGGTTTGAATGTTCAGCACATGTTCGACAAAATCGAACTGGATTTCGAACCCGCCGCCCTGGTAGGGAATGATGGAAGTCGTGAGACCTCGTGCGTTCACGTACAGAACGGCATGCCAGCTGTGGTTCAACCAGGGGGTGTGCGCAAGTCGCACCTTGCCAACGATCTGCGTCCACAAATGCAGCGTGGCGCAGGTGTCGCGCCACTGCGCGAGAGGCAGGGCGGGCCACGCCTCGTTCGACATCTATAGACCTCGACGGGGATGATCAAGTGCAATGGTTGTGCGATAGTTTACGCTCGTGACGACTCGCAAGGAGAAGAGCGATGCCAGCTGGTTGCACTCATCTCGATTCCGTAGTGACGGATCGCCCGAACACCAAGGGCTGCGAGGAATGCCTGAAGGTCGGCGACACCTGGGTGCACCTGCGCTTGTGCCGCCGATGCGGGCACGTCGGATGCTGCGACGATTCGAAGAACAAGCACGCCACGAAGCATTTCCGCGCGACGCGGCACCCGATCATCACTTCGCTCGAGCCCGGCGAGGGCTGGAGCTGGTGCTACCTCGACGAGATCGCCATGGAGCTCGATGCTTGAAGGGGAGGTACGCCGCCGTCACTGAATCACCTCGTCCGCGCGCAGCAGCAGAATCTGCGGAATCGTCAGGCCGAGCGCCTTGGCCGACTTGAGATTGATCACGAGCATTGAACCGCGTCGGCTGCTCGATGGAAGGCTCGCCCGGCTTGGCGCCCTATCAAGATCGGCGGTCGATGTAGCGCGCGGACGAGGTCGCGCGTAATCGTCGCGCGCTGATCGCAAAGGCGACTTCGTCGCCTGCGTGAGAGCGCGAGTGGCGGGCACCGTTTGGACGAGAATCAGGTCGGGAGCCTCGGCGACGAGGTCACTTGCCAACGACGGCAGGCGGGTGTTGTCGCCGCCCGTTATTCGCGGCTCGAGCAAGAGGATGTCCCGACCGTCGGTCCAACCTAGCTTTTCCAGCTCAGGTCGCAGAAAGCAGAGAAACCTCGATGTCGGCGCGGGGAAGCCGGAGAGAAAACCGATACGACGCGGCGTTGCCTGGCCCTGGGCCCACGGGTGCGGGGACAGCCCGAGCAGAATGCCGCCGGTTGTGGCAACGAAGGTCCGACGGTCCATTCGCCCATGGTACGCCTTCCGGCAGGCCTCAGCGTCCCGGGCTGGAGAGTCGATGGGGCAGCGAACCCTGGAAGCGCCTTCCCCTACAGGGATTGTCGGCATTGCCCTACATCTTCCCGGCGCTTCCCTATAAGTTGACGAGATGAGATCTCGCCGGGCAGGTGGCCGGTAATGACCCTTGCATTGAACGCGGTGAGGCGGGCCTATCGAATTTACATCGTTGAGGATTCGGCTATTCATGCGACTGTTGGTCGAGATGTTGGGCGGTATCTCCGGCGCCGTAATTGTCGGACATTCGGGTCACGCCGAGCAGCGCACAGAAAACGCGCGACGCCTGTGCCGCTATCGAAGAGGGCGTGACTGGCATTGAGGTCGATCCTGCAGATTTCCGTGGCTGCCGGCGGCGGGCCCATTCCGGCCGATGTAAAGAAGCAACTGGATGCCACGTGAAGTGAACACGCTATTCACTGGGTAGTCCTTGCCTGGCGTTCCACACTTGTCTTGACCGCGGGAGTTGCGGTACCGTGTTTTCGCGTTCTCCAACGAGGAGCGGCGAAAATGCCCGATCAAAGCCCTGCGCATCCCAACATCGCGTCCGTGGAGCAGCGGGTTGCGGCAGTCGAGGCCGCATTCGACGAGCGCGGCCTGGCGCCCGGCGAAGTCATCGCGGAGTTCCAGCACACCGTCGATGAGCAATGGGTTCCACAAAACGGCGCGCGCGTCGTCGCCAAGGCGTGGACCGATCCGGAGTTTCGCCGGCGCCTGCTCGCGAACGGCCGCGACGCTGTTGCCGAGTTGGGATTCACGCTGCCGCGCCATCACCGGCATCTCGTGGTGCTCGAGAACACCCCGACGGTTCAGAACGTCATCTGCTGCACGCTCTGTTCCTGCACGGCCTTCACAATCATTGGCCTGCCGCCGGACTGGTACAAGGATCTGGAGTATCGCTCGCGGATCGTGCGGCAGTCGCGGACGGTCCTTCGGGAAATGGGCCTCGACCTGCCGCCGGAGGTTGAGATCCGCGTCTGGGATACCACCGCCGACACCCGCTATATGGTGTTGCCGGTACAGCCACCCGAAACCATCGGATGGCCCGAAGAAAAGCTGGCGCAGATCGTCACGCGGGATTCGATGATCGGCGTTGCGCGCCTGTAGGAGAACCCAAATGGATGGCATTCATGACCTCGGCGGCAAGCAGGGATTCGGCGTGGTTCGGTATTTGCCGGACGCCAAGGCCTTTCATGCGCCCTGGGAGGTGCGCGTCAACGCCCTGTATGCCTTGGCGGTCAAGCGCGGCATCTTCAACATGGATGAATACCGTCACGCGATCGAGCGCATGGAGCCGCGCCATTATCTGACGGCGAGCTACTACGAGCGGTCCCTCACCAGCCTCGCCACGCTTTGCGTCGAGAAGGGCATCTTGTCCCTCGAGGAGCTGGAGCAGCGTGCCGATGGACAATTCCCTCTCGCCGCGCCGAGCGCACCAGGACGGACGAACGTCGGGGATCGGGAGCGATTCCTGCCCGGTGATCGCGTCCGGGTGCGGTGCGATTACGTGCCGGGTCACGTGCGCATGCCAGGCTACATCCGCGGCAAGTCCGGCGTCGTGGTGAGCGAATCGCCGGCCTATCCCTTTCCCGATGCGCACGCCCATGCCGTCGAGGCGGCTGACGAGCCGACCTATGATGTGCGCTTCGACACGAGGGAGCTCTGGCCCGATTCAAGCGAGCCCGCGCTCGTGCACGTCGGGGTATTCCAGAGCTATCTGGAACGCGCGGGATAGCGCCAGCGACAGTTACCGGGTCGAACTGCGACTGTCGACGGTCAAACTGATGGCGTTCAGCCTGGCCAACGCCGGTTAGGCTCCAGTCAGTGGCTTGCAGCCGCGCAAGCTGCGCGGAGTGGAGAAGGTCGCGTCGCCGGTCAGTTAGCACTCGCTACGCCGAATGGGAGATAGTCGGTTCTGTTAGATCTCGAACATGAATTGGCATGCAATTGGTCTACTCTCCGGACCAGCCGACACAAAAACTCCGCTGCTCTCAATACGGCAATAGAAAGCAGAGGCAATGAACAACGAGCTCAAGTCGTTCGCCCGTGCCGCGCTGCCGCTCGCACTTTGCTTGGCTCTCCTGCCAGCAGCAGCGCAAACGCCGCGCGCGCAGGCCGAGAAGGAGCTGGCGCGAAAGGTGCCGGCCGGCAGCGTGCAAGCCTGTTCCCTGATCACCCGCGCCGACGTCACGAAGGCCACCGGCCGCGATCCGCTGGTCGACCCGGAGCCCTCCGGTCAGGGTGGCTGGATCTGCAATGTCGGCAGCGGCGAACTGAAGATGTATTCGGGTCCCAAGTCTTGGGACGCTTGGGAGTCAACACTGAAAGGCTTCAAGAAAGACAAGGAGCCGCAGACGCCGGCCCCGGGCTTCGGCGAGCGGGCTTACTTCCTCTATCCGAAGCCGGACAACGAGTATCAAGGCAGCGTCGCTTTCTTGGTCGCGAAGGCGGGGAACTACACGCTCGCGTTGTCGCTCGACGCGCCCAAAGGCAAGCCAGCGGAGTCGATGCGCCCTGCGCTCGAATCGCTGATGAAGGCGATCCTCGGTCGGCTGCCCTAAGCCTCAGCCAGTCCCGCCGCACGTCAAGTAGCCGCCGGACGCCGCAATGCGCCGGTACAGCGAGCGACCGCCCGAGCTGCAACCAACGTCGACGCGGCCGAGGCATTCCTGCTGGCGGTCTTTCTTCAGCGATACGTCACTTACTGCGCTAGGCGCGGCAGGTTCGCAGCGATGAATGGCGCTGCGCGGTTGTTTGACGAGATGGGCGGAGGGCGATTAGCGCCGCGCATCGAACGCCAGAAACGAAAACCCCGCCGCGCGGGCGGGGTCGTGTTCGCATTGCGCGAGCAATCAATTCAGAGCGCGTCGCCGCGAGAAGCCGAGTCCGGCGAGGCCGAGACCGAGCAATGCAAGCGTGGCGGGTTCAGGCACTACTTGTTGGGCAACCTCGCCCAGCAGTTCGACCTCGCCTATTTGCATGGCGTTAGCCGCGGCTGAATCCTTAAGTGTGGGAAACGTCACACGATAGCTGAGGTAAGGAGCTGTGTTCGCAAACAGAACCTCTTGATGGAAGTCACCGAGATCGATGGCGTTGGCTGTACCACCTGTGTTTCGACCGGACGGGAGAGCCAGAGCGCCTGAGGAGATAATGGTCCACGGGCCACTGAAGATGCTGGCGCCTTCGAACAGATAACTGGCGGGGTCGCGTTCTGAGGCATCATTCGCCGTGAAGAACCGCAACCCGGTCACAATCGTCCCTCCGGTTGATGCGCCGAGCGTGGGCGTCACAATGAATCCCGATCCCAGGTCCAGAAAATTCAGGTATTTCTGGGCGAAGTCGTCTATGGCATGGTCGGGGGTCTCAAAGGCGGGTGGTGAACCCGCGTTCGGATCCCCATCGTTGGCCCCATTGACCAATACAACCGGGTCGCCGGAGCGCCGCCGCGATTACGAAGCGATCGCCGCCTGGATCTCCGCAAACGTACGCGCAATATCGTGGATCTGCTGCGGCGGGATTCCCAGCTGCCGGGCAATCTGCGTCAGCGAGAAGATGCCGCGCACCGACTTTTGCACGCTCGGGGCTTCGTCGTTTGTCTCGACGACCAGCGCGTGCTGACGCCCGGCGACCTTGAGCGTCGCGACGACATCGCCGACCCGGGCGAGCTCCACATCGCGCAAATCGAGTATCTCCAGCCGATCGGACGGTGTCATGACGTCGCGCACGACCACCTCGCCATGGCGTACGTTGCGCTCTTGCATGAACTGCAGCGGTTTTTCGCCAAGAATGTCCGTGGATGTGATGATTCCCGATACCCGGCGCCCATCGTCGACGACGAACAAGGCGCGTACCCGGTGGGCGATCATCGTCTGGTTCGCCTCGTCGATCGACGCGTCCGGTCCGATGGTCACCGCGCTCGCACGTCGCAGATCGGTCATCACCTCCCGTGCCGGCGCGTCAAGCCCTGTCGACGCGAATCCGCCCGGAAGCGGCAGGAGGTACCGTTCGCCCGGTTTCGCCAGCGAATGTCGCAACGGGGCGTAATCCCCGGTTGCCTGGCGCGGAGGTTGCGGAGGGTGCGCGGCCGCTTCCGGGTGATGGGCCTGGAAGAACATCAGCTGCAGAAAATGGTCCTTGTGACCGGCGTCGGCTGCATCGGGGGACGTGCCGCCCGCTGCGCCGCTGCGAGTGTCCTGACCTCGTTCGTTCATGTCGCCCTCCGCCCAAATTTGGAAGACTCGCCGGTCAATTGTCGCACGTTCGACCGCGGATGGTCCCGGGCGTTCGGGTCGATGCCCGGCCGCCTCAAGGCCGGCGAGAGACCTCCGCCGCCGTCGAATTTGCCATGCGCGGCCCGAGCGTCGATACTTCTAAACCGGGGCCAAGAGGCTGATCGGCTGTCATGCTGTCGCGACTTCGTTCTGGCGTCGACCAGGGCGTTTCGAATCACCCGATGGAGGAGGTCATTATCTCCAGTTTCGTTTCCAGGTTGGCGCTGGTTGCCTCGATCGCCGTCTTCGGCGTGAGTACTTCGGTTGTGGCGCAGGCCACGAATCCCGGTGCGCTCGTCAGCGAGCGCATCAAGAAGCTGACCCGCGCGGTGCAATGGCGGCAGGTCGCGGCGATTCCCGTGAACTTCAATACCTCCACCCGCAAGGAATGGTGAAGATCGGCGACACGCTGTTCCTTTCGTCCGTCGACATCAAGACGCCGACAAAGCGCTATCCGCAGCTGCAGGACGGCTACGACCGCGACACGGGAGAGGGCGCCGGGCACTTGTTCAAGCTCGACATGAAGGGCAACCTGATCACGGATCTGACGCTTGGCGAAGGCACGATGTACCACCCGGGCGGCATCGACTACGACGGCAAATCGATCTGGGTGCCTGTCGCCGAATATCGTCCCAACAGCCGCGCGATCATCTACCGCGTCGATCCGACGGCGATGAAGGCGACCGAAGTCTTTCGCTACGGCGACCACGTCGGCGGCGTGGTTCACAACACCGAGAACAAGTCGCTGCATGGCGTGAGCTGGGGCTCGCGGCGCTTCTATGGCTGGACGCTCGACAGTAGCGGCGCCGTCACCAACGCCAAGACGGCGCCGGAGCAACTGCGCGTTGCAAATCCTTCGGGTTACATCGACTACCAGGACTGCAAGTATCTTGGCCGGCAGGAGGCGCTGTGCTCCGGTCTCAACAATTATCAGATGAAGAAGGATGGTCCGCGCTTTCCCTTGGGCGGCTTCGAGATCGTCGACCTCGCCGCCAATCGCGCCATCTTTCAGATTCCGGTGGAGCTGTGGACGGAAAGCGGTCTGCCGATGACGCAGAACCCGTTCTGGGTCGAACCCACGAGCACGGGATTGCGCGCCTACTTCATGCCCGAGGACGAAAAGTCGACGCTCTACATCTATGAAGCCGAGGTGAAGTAGCCGCGAGACGAGGTCGACGTCGCGCTCAGCCTGGCATCGAGATGGTCGCCAAGGCGTAGCGCCAGGGCGACGAGGGTCAACGTCGGGTTGGCCCAGCCGCTGGTACTGAATACCGAGCTGCCCGCGACGAACAGGTTGTCGTAGCCGAACACGTTGCAATTGGCGGTAACCACGCCCTCCGCCGGGTCGGCGCTCATGCGCGTCGTGCCCATGTGGTGATAGCCCGCGATCGGATGATTGCCGACCGTCGGATCCACCGGCCATTGCGGCTCTGGGGTCGTCAGCCATTCGCTTCGCTCCACCGATCCCAGCCCCACGCGCTTGAGCTCAGCGTCGAACGTTTCGACGAACACGCCGGCGCTGTGCTTCTCGGCATCGCAGAGTTGCCAGTCGAGATCAGCGCGAAGATTGCCAAGCGCGTCGCGCTCGCTCGAAAGCCGCACGCGGCTATCGGGATTCGGAGCCTGTTCGCTACGGACAATGAGGTAGAGACCGCTCGTGCCCATGCGCGCGCGCAACCGTTTGAACGGGCCGCGGATATCCCGATGAAACCACGCCCGCACCCCGCGGTAGGCGTGATCGAGCGCGCGTCCGCGACGATTCGGGTCGACTGCGTGTTTGATGTTCTGGTAGATCCGGTTGCTGATCGGCACGCCGAGCGATGGGGGCGCTGCAGCTTGAAGGTCGCAATACTGTTGAGCGCGCGCGTGGCCCGCTGCGTGGCGTCGGTGAGCCGCAGCACCGGAGCGAGCGGCGGACCGGAGGGCATGAAGCGCTTCTGGAACGCGTCCCACATCTCGTACGGCCGCGGCGTGTGCACGTGGCCGATGCGGCCGGTGGGATGCTCCATGAAATAGCGGCCCACTTGGTCATGCCGGTTGCCAATTCCCTGCGCTTCGACGTCGTTCGAGACGAGGAGCAGTCGCGCGTTCTCGATGGCGCCGCAAGCGAGCACGTAGTGGCGCGCCTTCACTTCCGAGGCTTGCCATCGAGCGGGCGCACGACGATGTGCAGGACGGCGCGGGCGTCGGGAGAGGCTTGCACGTGACGGCATTCGCATGCAGCACGACGGTGACATCCGGAGAGTCGAGCAGGTCCTTGCTGCGCGAGGCGTATAGCACTCGTTGCGCTCGTCGAAGCGCCATAACCCGTCGTGAGCCGATCGGAATCGAACGATTGCGGCGCGATGCCGAGCATCGCCAGATATCGCGCTCATAGTTGAAATCGCCCAGCTCGAACTGCCGGTGCGCGACACGATAGTAGGGGTCGAGGTCGCTGCGGACTATCGGCCAGCCGCTGTGCGGTACCCATTCGCGCCGCTCGAAGTCGATCGGGTCGAGCAGCGCGCAACGTCCGCCCCAGATGCTGATCGTGCCGCCGAAGAACCGCAGGCGCGACTGGTCGAGGTCGTAGTACGGCATGCCGACGTTCGCGCCGCGATACAGATCCTGCGTCGGCTGTTCGAAATCGAGGCCGCCGCTTTCGAGCATGCAGACGCCGTGTCCCAACTGCACGAGTCGCCGCGCCAGCGTGATTCCTGCCACACCCGTGCCGACGATGCAGACGTCGCGCTCCGGGATGGCGGCGTCACCCTGCTCGCGCAAGTCGATCAGCATTACGGTTGCGCCGCGCTTCCGGCTACAAGCGGTGCGTCGGCGCCGGTTTCCGCCAGGCCCTTCTGATCCTGCCACCAGCAACTGAACATAGTGATGGCGTACAGGATACGGCCGTGGTTGGTCTTGCCGGCACGGTGCTCCCGGGCAATCGCTTCGACTTCCTTCGCCTCGAGATACCCCGATTGCGCGGCACCGCTCGCATACCACGCATCGCGCGCGAAGTCGCTGAAGTCGCCGCTGAACCATTCCGCGAACGGCAAATGGAATCCGAGCTTGCGCTGGTCGAGCACTCCGGGCGGGAGCCAGGGTTCGGCCGCCTTGCGCAACACGTATTTGCCGACATTGCCTTTGAGTTTCATGTCGAGCGGCATCGTGAGGCTCCAGTCGACGAATTGGTGCGAAAGGAACGGCACGCGGGCTTCGAGCGAGTGCGCCATGCTGGCGCGGTCGAGGCGGTTGAGAAGTGAGCCGGGCATGTGCACGGTGAGATCGGCCAGCAGGAACTGCTGCAACGGGGCGAGTGCACGAAGCTCCGGATCGCCGAAGTATTCAGCCTCGAGCCTTGCGAATCCGGAGCTTCCGTCCTGACGCTGCCAGAACGCGGGATTGTAGAGGCGGGCGCGGAGCGCCGGCGATGTGATCTGCGTGCCAGCGAAGAAGCGCTGGAACCCGCTATCGAGCAGCGCCGCGTCACGGAAGCGCATTGCGTTCTGCCGGCGGTAGTTCCAGTTGCGCGAAGATGATCGCGGCAGGCGATCGATGAGCCGGGCCACGGGTCCCACCGCGCGGATTATCGGGCGCCAACGCTGCATGAGTTGCGCCTTACGCTGGCGCTTGTAGCCGGCGAAGAGCTCGTCACCGCCTTCGCCGCACAGGACGACCTTCACGTGCTGGGCGGCGAGGCGGGACAGGTACCACATGGGCACCGCCGCGGTGGCCGCGCACGGCTCGTCGAAGGAGTGCTGCACGGCGGGAAAGATCTCACCCGCCGCCATCGGTTGCATCGGCAGAACGACATGTTCGCAGCCAAGGTGCTCCGCGATCCGCCGTGCCGCGTCCGTTTCGTCGATGGCCGATTGTGGAAAGCCGATCGTGAACGCCTTGATCCTGTGCTGGGTGGATCGCGCCATGGCCGCGGTCACGGCGCCCGAGTCCACGCCGCCCGAGAGGAAGGCGCCGACAGGAACGTCCGCGAGCATGTGCTGCTTGACGGTGCGAAGCACGCGCTTGCGCGTCTCCTCGATCCAGTCCTCCTCCGACATGCCTTCGCGGATCGAGAACCGCGGACGCCAGAACGCATGTCCCTTGGGCGCGCCACTCGGGCCGAGATGCAGGACGTTGCCCGGCTCGAGGCTTCGCACCTGCTGGTAGATCGACCGCGGCTTCTGGACGTGACCGAAGCTGAAAAAATCATGAACGGCGCGCTCATCGATGTCGAAGCGGTGATCGGGCAGCACTTTGAGCGCCCGCAATTCGGAGGCGAACGCTAGGCCATCGTGCTGTTGCGTGAAGTACAGCGGCTTGACGCCGAGCGGGTCGCGCGCCAGCGTCAAGATCCGGCTGACGTGGTCCCAGATGGCGACGGCGTACATACCTTCGAGCTTGAGCCATGCGTCATCCTGCCAGTGCACGAAGCAGAGCGAGGAGCGTCTCGGTGTCGCTTCTGGTGCGGAACGCGTAGCCGGCCGTGCCGAGCTCGTCGCGGAGGTCGAGGTGGTTATAGATCTCGCCGTTGTAGACGATCGAATAGCGGCCGTCCTCGCTCGTGATCGGTTGATGACCGCCCGCCACATCGATGATGGAGAGCCGGCGCATGCCAAAGCCGAAATCGCCATCGACGAGTTCGCCGCTGTCATCCGGCCCGCGATGAAACATCCGGCTGCATTGCGTTACGATGGTCTCGCGCGCGACGGGGCGCCGGGCCCGGCGGTACCAACCGGCAATGCCACACATGCGTCAGCGCCCGCGCGGGGATTTTGCGACGACTATCGACACGTCGGTCAGCCGCGGTGCGCTCGAAGCGCGCGCAGCTCCGCTTCGAGGCGTTGAATCCGCTCGATGTAGCAGAGGACGACGCTGACGGCGTGCGGATCGAGCTCGAAATCGTGGCGAATGCGCGAAGCGGTCTTGGCCACCGCCAGGAAGCGGGCCTCGAACGTCCATGTGGGCGCATCCGGATCGCGTGGCACGAGCGCGCCGTAGCGCACGAGCTCGAGTGAGCTCGCTTTCCGGCAGCCCGGATGCACTCACGAGCTGCGTCCAGGTCACCTCGGTGACCGTGTCGAGGTAAATGGCATCTTCGATGGGCGTGGTCATAGCGTGGCCTCCCGATCGAGCTGGGGACGGGGGTTGAAGTTCGAGATCTCGGCGAGCTCCTTGTAGAGCGCCTTCTGCTTGTCGTCGACGACGGTCGGCACTTCGATGCGCACCACCGCATGCAGGTGTCCCGCGGCATCAGATCCGCGCTTCATGCCACGGCCTGTCAGGCGCAGCTCTTGCCCCGACCGCGTGCCGGGTGGCACCTTGAGCGTGACCGCGCCAGCGGGAGTGGGCAATTTCACGCTCGTGCCGAGAATCGCCTCCCATGGCGACAGCGGCAGATCGACATAAACATCCTTGCCGGACGTGCGATAGATCGAATGCTCGGCCACTTCGATGTCGAGATAGAGGTCCCCGTCGGGGCCCCCGTTGATGCCTTTGCCCCCTTTGCCCGGAACTCGCAGCTTTTCGCCGTTGGTGACACCCGGAGGAATGCGCGTCTTCACGCGATGCGGTGCGCGCCGTACGCCGCCATCCGGGCCCCATTCGAGCACCGACAGCTCGAGATCGACTTCCGTGCCATTGAAGGCCTGCATGAAGGAAAGGCGCACGACGGCTTCGTAGTCGCTGCCGGCGATCGGGTAATCCGCACCCCGGGCACCGCTCCGGGCGCCGCTACGGCCCTGCCGACCCGCGAGCCCCGCAAACAGGCTTTCCAAGTCGATGTCCTCGAAGCTACCGGATCCTTGCGCGAACTGCTGGCCCCAATCGGGCGGCGGGCGGAAGTCCTCTCCCGGCTTGTGGCTGCCGAGTTGGTCGTAGGCGGCGCGCTTCTCGGGGTCCTTCAACGTTTCGTAGGCCTCGGACATCTCCTTGAACTTCTCCTCCGCGTCCTTTTCCTTGGACACGTCCGGATGGTATTTCCGCGCAAGCTTACGATAGGCGGTCTTGATGTCGTCGGCGCTCGCATCTTTCTTCACGCCCAGAATCGCGTAATAGTCCTTGTACTTCATGCGGGTTCCTCTGCCTTTCCAGTGACGCCATTATGACGGCATCGCGACTCGGAGTGCGCTTCGCGCGCGTCACCCATTCGACCGGCGGATGCCTGACGCGGTACGATCGGGCGACTCAGTCGAACGGGGTTAGTGGATGAAACTGTCGGTGCTCGATCAGTCCCCTGCGGCGCAGGGCCGCTCGCAGGACGCGGCCATCCGTGAATCGCTCGCGCTCGCGCAGTTGTGCGACGAGCTTCGTTACCACCGCTATTGGGTGTCGGAACATCACAACAGCGCCAGCATTGTCGGAACCGCGCCCGAGATCCTGATGGCCGCGGTTGCCGCCACCACCCGGCGCATCCGGGTAGGTAGCGCGGGGGTCATGCTGCCGCACTATTCCGCGCTCAAGGTCGCCGAGCAATTCCGCGTTCTCGAAGCTCTCGCTCCCGGCCGCATCGATCTTGGCGTGGGCCGAGCGCCGGGCTCCGACCGGTTGACGGCGTTTGCGCTCAACCCGCATTCCAATGCCGCCGACGAGTTCCCGCGACAGGTTCACGAGCTGCAGTCCTGGGTTGCGGGCCTTCCCTTGGCCGACGATCATCCTTTTCGCGCGGTCGCGGCCCATCCCCAGGGCCCCACCAATCCGGAGCTCTGGATTCTAGGAAGCTCTGACTACGGGGCGCGGCTTGCCGCCCACTTCGGCCTGCCCTATGCGTTCGCCTATTTCTTCAGCGATGGCTTGGGGGTGGACGAAGCGCTCATGCTCTATCGGCGCAACTATCGCCCGAGCGAGCGCTACCCGAAGCCCGTCGCCACTATCTGCGTCTGGGCGCTCGCGGCTGAGACCGAAGCCGAAGCGCGACGACTTTTGACGACGCGCGAATACTGGCGCGTGGGCTTCGAGCAAGGCCTGCGCAACGCGCTCGTCTCACCGGAGCAGGCGCTGGCGCATCCCTATTCCGAAGCGGAACGCGCGCGGATCGATGAGCTGCGCCGCAAGGCGTTCGTCGGCACCGCGGAGCAGGTGGCCGCGAGCCTCACCGCGCTCGCGCAACGCCTCGATCTCGACGACCTCGTCATCAACACCTGGACCTTCGAACCGGCCGCGCGGCGCCGCTCCTATGAGCTCTTGGCGGCGGCGTTCCGGCTTTGATCATGCGCGGCGCCGATGTCCTGGTGCGCTCGCTCGTCAACGCGGGCGTGCGGCACGTTTTCACCCTCTCCGGCAACCACATCATGTCCGTGTTCGACGCGGCGCTCGATGTCGGACTCAATCTTGTCCATACGCGTCACGAAGCGGCTGCCGTTCACATGGCGGACGCATGGGCGCGCATCACAGGCGAGCCCGGAATCGCGCTCGTCACTGGCGGCCCGGGGCATGCGAACGCACTATCCGCGCTCTATACGGCGCTGATGGCGGAATCTCCCGTCCTCCTCATTTCCGGTCACGCGCCGCACGACGAGCAGGGACGCGGCGCGTTCCAGGAGATGAAGCAGGCCGAGATGGCGGCGCCCGTCACCAAGGCTTCATGGACGTGCGCCGCCACCGCCGACATTGGGGCGGATATTGCGCGCGCCGTGCGCATCGCCCGATCCGGCCGGCCTGGCCCCGTGCACTTGAGCCTTCCCACCGACGTGCTCGAGTCCCGCGTCGATGGACAGGCAGTGGGCATCGCCGCGCTTTTTTCGCCGGAACGCGCTGCGATCGACGAGAGCAAGGCGTCGCCGATCCTCGCGGCCCTGATGGCGGCGAAGCGCCCGCTGATCCTCGCCGGTCCTTCGTCGCTCACGCGGCCCGGGCGCGAGCGTCTTGCCACACTCGAATCCGTTACCGGCATTGCGTGCGTGGGCATGGAAAGCCCGCGCGGGGTCAATGATCCTTGCCTCGGCGCGTTCGCCGGAATCCTGACGCAGGCTGACTGCGTTCTGCTGCTCGGCAAGCGCCTCGATTTCACGCTCGCCTTCGGCGCTGCACCCGCGTTCGATCCGCGTTGCATGTTTCTCCAGATCGATCCGGAGCCCGACGAGCTCGATCGCACCCGTCGGGCGGTCGCGGCTCGCGCCGGAGCGAGCGCAGTGGTGGATGTCGCTGCCGCCGTCGATGCGCTGACGGCGCTGGCGCGGAAGAATAAATCGATACATCGCGGATGGCGGGACGAAGTTCGTGCGGCGGTGGCCTATCGTCCCGCCGCCTGGGATCGCGCGCATTCCATTGGGGAAGGAAGACTGCATCCGGTCGAGGCGTGCCGGCCGTTGCAACCGCTGCTCGACCGCCATCCGGAAGCGATACTCATCTGCGATGGCGGAGAATTCGGCCAATGGGCGCAGGCATGCCTCAATGCGCCGCATCGCCTCATCAATGGCGTCGCGGGATCGATCGGTTCGGCGTTGCCGTTCGCGCTGGCCGCCCGCATTGCCCGGCCGGAAGCGCCCGTTGTCGCGCTGATGGGCGACGGCACATTCGGTTTCCACATGGCGGAAATCGATACGGCGGTTCGCTGCGCGTTGCCGTTCGTCGCGGTTGTCGGCAACGACGCGCGCTGGAATGCCGAATACCAGATCCAGCTGCGGCGTTACGGCGCTGACCGATTGATCGGCTGCGAGCTTCGTCCGTTGCGTTACGACCAGGTGACGCAGGCGTTGGGCGGGCATGGCGAGCATGTCAACAAGGCCGGCGATCTTCCCGCGGCGCTCGATCGCGCGCATGCGTCAAGGTTGCCTGCATGCATCGATGTAGCAATTGAAAGCGTCGCGGCACCGGTCATCGGGCGCGATGGCTGAACCAGCAGCAGCCACATGTGCAGCATGGATTGCGATACCTCGAGCTGCAGCGCGGCCCTGCTTTGCACTCTGCGCAATGCAGAAATGTAGTTTTTCGTATTGATGAAGTCGACGCCGGTCTCTATTATTCCCTCTACCGAAGGAACGCAAGTGCGGGGGACCCGGCGTCGACTTGGCTTTCCCGGGGATGTATCCCCAGTCCGCATCCTACCCACAAATGGCAAAGGAGGCCACCATGGCGGAACGACTGCGCGTCTACAAAGTCGCCGAGATCCCTCGCGAGACCCAGTTGCACGAAGGCCGCATGACGCGGTACTCGATCCGCACGAAGAATGCGCAGATCGTGTTCGCTGACATCAAGCCACAGCCGATGGGCAAGCAAGGCAATCATCGCGAGCCCCACGATCATCCGCACCCGATGCTGCTCATCGTGGTCAAAGGCACGATGCGGATGGAGATCGAGGGCCAGGAGTACGACATCGGCCCCGGCGAACTGATGGACGTTCCGGCTTTCGCGATGCACCGCGGCTATGCGCTGGGCGAAACGCCGGTGTCCCTCATTGAAATCTTCTCGCCGGTCCGCCACGATTACATCCACCTGGTGCATTGGCAGAAGGAGCCTTACGGGGACGACGGGGTGCCATGGATCAAGGATGAGTACAGGTCCTGGAACCCGCCGCCCGGCGCATAGTGCAGAGCTTGGCCGGCCAAGATCGGGCAAGGCGGGGCCATCGGAAGCCGATGCAGCGTGCGCCATCACCGCACGCATTCCACATGGGCGGAGTTGTCGCCGTCTCGAGGGCAGCCTGCCGCGAGGAGGAACGAAAATGAGAGCATGGATTTGCCGGTTGTTCGCGACGCTGTTCATCGTCGCCGTGAGCGCCGCACAGGCGCAGCCGTATCCAAGCCGCGCCATCAAGGTCATCGTCCCGTACGGCCCCGGCCAAGCGACGGACGTGATGTGCCGAGTCTTCCTGGACCAGTTGAAGGCCGTGCTGAAGCAATCGATCATCATCGAGAATCGCGTCGGCGCCGCCAGCAACCTCGGTGCCTCTGAGGCGGCCAAAGCCACGCCTGACGGCTACACGCTCCTCTGCACCGGCAACGCCACCCACGTGGCCAATCCGTTGCTCTACTCGTCGATGGGCTTCGACCCCGACAAAGACCTGATGCCCATCAGCGGCATCGCTGCGACCGGCTACGTCATGGCGGTGGGCGGCAAGCTCACCGGCAAGGACGTGAAGGAGGTGATGAGTCTCGCGAAGACCGCCCAGCCACCGTTCAAGATCGGGCTCGCCAGCACCACGTCGCGCGTGATCTTCGAGATGTTCCGTCAGGCCGCAGGCGTGCAGTTGACCAACGTGCCTTACATGTCCGGTAACCAGAATCTGTTCCCTGATCTCATGCGCGGCGACACCGATCTCGTGATCGAGGCGATGCCCTCGGCGATGGGATCGGTCACCGGCGGCTCGGTCACGCCCGTGGCGGTGACGTTGCCCGAGCGTTCGCCGCTGCTATCCAACGTGCCGACGTTCAAGGAGATGGGCCTCAACGTCGTGCTGGTGGGCTGGAACGCCTTCTACGCGCCACGGGGTACGCCTCCGGAGATCATCGCGGCGCTCAACCGCGCTTCGGTGGAAGCATTGAAGGCGCCCGAGGTTGCGAAGCGGCTCGAGCCGGTGGCGTGCGTACCCATGCCGACGACACCAGAGCAACTCGCCAAGCTGATCGTCGACGATCGGGCAAAATGGAAGCCGATCGTCGAGGAGTACAAGCTCAAGGTCAACTGAGGATAAGCCGGCCCAGCGAGTCCGGCTTGGGTTGATCCTGCGAGGATGGGGGCGGCCATGGACGTACGACACTTCCGTTGCTGAACGTGGCCGACGACTCCAGACGCAGCCCGCACGCCCGCCCGATCCGCAACGCCCGCGATTTCTATGGCGGGCTGGTCCTGATCGCCATCGCCGCGTTCGCCTGGTGGACGACCGGCGATCTTGCCGGCTCGAAGGGCCTCACGTTCGGCCCCGGCACTGCGCCGCGTCTTTTCGCCGGATTGCTCGCCCTGGCGGGCGTGACCGTCACGCTCCTCGGCCTGCTGACGGATGGTCCGGAGGTCAGCCGCTACGCGGCGCGTGGCCCGCTGCTGGTGTTCGCCTCCGTGCTCGTGTTCGCGGGCACGATCAAGCCGCTCGGGCTCGTCATCGCGACCTTCATCACGATTCTGGTCGCCAGCGTCGCGAGCGCCGAAACCCGGTGGCGCGACATCCTCCCGTGGGCCGCAGCGCTGACCGCGTTCTGCGCGATACTGTTCCCCTACGGACTGGGCCTGCCGCTGGCGCTGTGGCCGGCGATCCGGTGACCTGAAGTACATGGACCTCGTCGCGAACCTGGCCCTCGGATTCTCCGTGGCGGTCACGCCCGTGAATCTCGCGCTCTGCCTTGCGGGCGCGCTCGTCGGCACGCTGATCGGCGTGCTGCCGGGGATCGGGCCGGTAGCGACCATCGCGATGCTGCTGCCCATCACCTTCGGCCTGCCGCCGATCGGCGCCCTCATCATGCTCGCCGGCATCTACTACGGGGCGCAGTACGGCGGCTCGACCACCTCCATCCTCGTCAACATCCCGGGCGAGGCGTCGTCCGTGGTCACCGCCCTGGACGGCTTCCAGATGGCCCGCCAGGGTCGCGCCGGCGCAGCGCTCGCGATCGCCGCCATCGGATCGTTCTTCGCGGGCACCGTCGCCACGTTACTCGTCGCCTCGCTTGGCGCGCCGCTCACCAAGGTCGCGCTGGCGTTCGGCGCGCCCGAGTACTTTTCGCTGATGGTGCTGGGACTCGTGTTCGCCGTCGTGCTCGCCAGCGGCTCCATCGCCAAGGCCGTGGCGATGATCCTGGTCGGCCTCGTGTTGTCGATGGTGGGCACTGACCTCGTCACCGGCGCGCCGCGGATGAGCCTCGGTCTTCCCGAGTTGGCGGACGGCGTCGGCTTCGTGGTCATTGCGATGGGTGTCTTCGGTTTCGCCGAGATCATGCGCAACCTCGAAACACCCGCGCATCGCGGCGTCGTCAATGCGAAGCTCACCGGATTGATGCCGACCAAGGCGGATCTCAAGCAATCGGCCGGCGCGATCGGCCGCGGCTCGCTGATCGGTTCGGTGCTGGGCATCCTGCCTGGGGGTGGCGCGGTCATTTCCTCCTTTGCCGCGTACACGTTCGAGAAGCGGGTGTCGAAGCACCCAGAGAAGTTCGGAACCGGCGTGATCGAAGGCGTGGCCGCGCCGGAGAGCGCGAACAACGCTGCGGCACAAACGTCCTTTGTGCCGTTGCTCACGCTGGGCATTCCCGCCAATCCGGTAATGGCGTTGATGATCGGCGCAATGACGATCCAGGGCATCATCCCTGGTCCGCAGGTCATGGTGCGGCAACCGGACCTGTTCTGGGGGCTGATAGCGTCGATGTGGATCGGCAACCTGATGCTGCTCGTCATCAACCTGCCGCTCGTCGGCGTCTGGGTCCGGCTGCTGCGCGTGCCGTACCGGTTGCTCTTTCCCGCGATCATCGCGTTCTGCTGCATCGGCGGCTACTCGGTGAACAACTCGGCGTTCGACGTCGTGCTTACCGCCATCTTCGGTCTGGCAGGGTACTGGTTCATCAAGCACGACTTCGAGCCAGCCCCGATGCTCCTCGGTCTCGTGCTCGGTCCGATGATGGAGGAGAACCTCCGCCGCGCGATGGTGATCTCCAACGGCGACCCCACCGTGTTCGTCTCGCGACCCATTTCCGCTGCGCTGCTGCTGATCGCTGCGGTGCTGCTCGTCGTGGCGATCCTGCCGATGATCCGCCGGCGGCGCGAGCAGGTGTTCGTGGGTTGAGTGGCGATGATCCCTGGCGCTAGTGCCGGGACAGGAAATCGAGCACGGCGGCATTGAAGGCGGCCGGATTCTCCCGTTGCATCGCCTGCGCCGCGCCGTCGACTCCTGCGCCATCTTTCTGCCTTCGGGCGTGTCGGGCAGCAGCGCTTCCAATCCGCCAGGGTCCGCCAGTGTGAGCGTGCGCACGAGGTCGGGGCGTTGCAGCGTCATTGGAGCGCCACTGCGCCGCCGCGCGAGTGGCCCACCACGTGAATGGCTTCGAGATTCATACGGGTGATGAACGCCGCTAGATCCGCGGCATGCTGCTCGACGCTGAAGTCATCGCCGATGCCATCCCAACGTTCGGGAAAGCCGTGGCGGAGGCTGACCGCGATCGTGCGATAGCGGGCGGAGAACGCGCCCAGCTGGTTGAGCCAGGAGCGATAGTCGCTCATCGATCCGTGGACCAGGAGGAGTACCGGCAAAGCCGTGCCTTCCTCCACGTAGGCGAGGCGGTAGGCGATGACGTCGATGAACTTGATGCCTTCCGGGCTCATCACTTCCTCGGCCGACCGCGCGCAGGACGTCCCCGGGTCGGCATTCACTGACGCTCGGGAGCTTTCGCCGTCCTCACGCCCGCCCCACGCACCTCGAAGCGCACGCTCTGGATTGCCTTGCCGTTGGCTCCCAACAGCGTGAGCTCGTGCCGCCCAGGCCACGGCGGCCAGCGCAGCAATCGACCTGTCCCCAGCCGCTTGCCGTCGAGTACCCAAGTGCCGTGCTCGCCTTCGAACGTGATCTTCTGCGACGCCGGCGGCATGTCGGGGTCGATCGCGAACAGACTCCCGTCCACCGGGCTGGCGATTCCGAATGGCGACGCGCGCAGCATCTGCGATTCGCTGACTTTGCGGCTCGCCTGCGTGCCGGCGATGAAAATCTCCGGACGCGGCGGCTCGAGGCCGCGATCGAATTCCGCGAGTGCGCGCACTACGCCGCTTGGCGCCGCCGGAGGTCGCGACGGCGAATTCGCGTGCAGGTGCTCCACCAGCGCCTGCCAAACGGGCGCGGCGCCGCTCACGCCGCTGACGCTGTGCATCGCCTCCCCGCTGGCATTGCCCACCCATACCCCGACGGTGTATCGATCCGTGAAGCCGATGCACCAATTGTCGCGCATGTCCTTGCTGGTGCCGGTCTTCACGGCCGCGAAGCCGCGGGTCGCAAGCGCGTTGGCGAGTCCGAACGTGCGCGCGCGGGCCGCGTTGTCGGCGAGGATGTCGGCGGTGAGGAAGACCGCTTTCGCCTCGGCGACGCGCGTGGCCGCCGCGGCGCGGCCGTTCAGGTTGACGTCCCGGTAGACGCCGCCGTTGGCGAGCGCACGATAGGCGTTGGTCAACGCGAGCAGCGTGACATCCGCACTGCCAAGGGCCAGCGACGCGCCGTAGTAGCCACCGCTTTCCGGCAGCGTCAGGCCGAAGGCATTGAGTCGCGCAAAGAGCGCGTCGGCGCCGAGCATTGCGCCGACGCGCACGGCCGGCACGTTCAAGCTCGCGCCCAGTGCCGTGCGCGCGCTGACCCAGCCCTTGAAGTGGCGGTCGTAGTTTTGCGGTACGTACAGGCCGCTCGTGGTGCCGAGCTGCGCCGGCGAATCGTCGAGGAGCGTCGCGGGCGTGATGAACCGTTGCTCGAAGGCCAATTCGTAGACGAAAGGCTTCAGAGTGGAGCCGGGCTGACGGCGCGCGAGCACGCCATCGACCTCCGCCGCATCGGACAGGACACCGGAAGAGCCGACCCAGGCCAGTACCTGGCCATTGGCGTTGTCGAGCACTACCACGGCGCCGTCCTCGACGTGGCGGCCCCGCAACTCGGTCAGCTGGCTGCGCAGCGCGGCGATCGCAACGCGCTGTACGCGGGCATCGAGCGTCGTGCGGATCACGCGTGGACCCGTCGTTGCTTCCGGGCGAATCACCTGCCGGGCAAAATGCGGTGCGAGCTGCTCGCCCAGCGGCATCGTGCCAGGGCGTGAGAAGGCGATCCCGGCACGTGCTGCAACGCCGTCGCAACCGAGCGATTGCAGCTTGAGGATGCCGCAGGCACGGTGCGCCACCGTAGCGGCGTCCGCATTGGGGCCGCGCACGAGCGCCGCGGCGATCGCCGCCTCGTCCCAGTCGAGACCGGTCGGGTGTTTCTCGAACATCGTCTGCGCGAGCGCATTGATGCCGACGATCTCGCCGCGAAAGGGCACGAGATTGAGATAGCTCTCGAGAATTTCGCTTTTCTGCCACTGCTTCTCGAGCTCCCTCGCGCGCGAGACTTGCTGCACCTTCTGCGTGATGCTGCGCCCGCCCTCGGGTCGCGCAAGGTCATCGTCGAGCAATCCGGCGAGTTGCATCGTCAGCGTCGAAGCGCCGCGAGTGCGCGTGTTCCAGGCGTTGCTCCAGGCGCTTTTCGCCAACGCGCCCCAGTCGACGCCGGCGTGCTCGTAGAAGTTGCGGTCCTCGCTCAGCACCAGCGCCCGCAGCAACGCGGGCGACATGTCCTGCAATGGCACCCACGGCAGGCGGCGCACGGCCCGGTCGACGCGCACGGTCTGGATCGGCACGCCCCGGCGGTCGAGCAGGATCACGTCCGACGGCCGATACGCGGCCTTGACGTCGTTGAACGTCGGCAGCGCCAGCGCCGGCGGGTGGATGACTCCGGCGATCCCGAATGTCAACACGCAGAGCAGCCGCTTCATGGCGCGACCTCGAGCGCGGCATTGGGCAGCTCGCCGAACGTCTCCGGCGCGTACAGCGCTTCCACCCGGGTCGGCGGCAGCGTGAACCGGCCGGCGTTGGAGAGGCGCAACGTGTATTCGATGACGTGCTTGCCGCGCGGCAGATAACCGTAGTAGCTGCGGAACGCCTCGAAGCTGCGCTCCTCGTATGCGGCCCAGGCGTTGCCTTCGCGCTTTTCCGTGCTCGTGGCAATGGCGCTGTCGCGTCCCAGTCCCGAGCCGAGCAGCGTCGCGCCAGCGGGTACGGGATCGTTCACGACGACCCAGGTCATATCGGATTGCGCGTCGATCTCGAGGCGCACGCGCATCACGTCGCCGCGCGACCACCTGGACTTGTCCTTCTGGTCGACGGCGGAAACGCTGCGGGTGATGCCGTAGCCGGCACGGATCGGCGCCTTCAGCGGCACCGCGGCCAGGCTTTGCACGGTGAGCCATGGCTTGCCGCTGCCGACCTGGATGACGCTGAGCGTTTCCGGCTTGTCGGGCCAGGGCAGCGTCAGCGCGCCGCCGCTGGCCTGATTGGCCCAGTCGAGCGAGAGTGGAGCACCGCTCGAGGATGAAGCGCTCGCGGTCGTCTTGCCGGTGATCTTCGCCGACTCGAACTTTGCCGAGAACTTGTCGAGCGCGAGCGAGCCCCACAGATTGGCGGTCGTCGTCGACCACGCGCCGTTGCGCTGGCGGCCGAGACTGCCCACGACCATGCGCGGCATGTCGTCGCGCCAATTTGGATCGTCCAGCACGGCCAGGATGAGCCGCGCCGCGTTCGCGTCGGCGCTATCCATCAGCCACCACCAGAAATCTTCGCCCTCCGTGCTGAATTTCAGCGTGGTCCCGGCGTAGGTCAGGCGGCTGCGCAGGATCTGCTGGACCTCATCCCGCCGTCGCACTTGTTCGGGAATCCCGTCGACGCGACGCAGGATATTGAGCCAATCGATCACCGCCGCCGTCGGCCAGAGGTTGGGCGTGAGATTCACGGACCCGAGCATTCTCGCCTGGGCGCGACCGTAGCGGGAGAGGGCTTCGATGGCGGCGATCTTGCGCACGTCGAGGTCCTGCCGAGGCGACCAGAATTTGCGCTCGATGCGGCCTTCGGCAAACGCGACCAAGCCGACCAGCATCTGCTCGCGTGCATTGGAGGGCAGCTCGAATCCGGACTCGTGGGCGGCGGCGAGCAGGTAAGCGGTGAGGCGATCGCTGCCGTTGGGCTTGTCTTCGGCGCGTGGCGGAAAATAGTTGGCGAGACCGTCGGCGTCGAGATAGGTGGGAAGACTGTTGGCGACCGTCGCCCACAGGCGGGCGTCGTGCAGCCCGATGGCCTTGGAAGTCATCTGCTCGAGGCAGCTGAATGGGTACGTCTCGAAGTAGCGGCGCAGCCCTGGCAACGCACCGGTCAGCTTGGGCTGCAGGCCGACGTTGAGACCGCCGCGTTTGGTGCCGGTCGGCGGCAACGCGTCGCCAGGCGGACCGACGGGCAACGTGAAGGTGCCATCGAGCTGCGACAGCGTGGCTTGCAGGACGCGAACGGGCACGGCGGACGATACGAGCTGCCTCACCTTCATCCGGTCACTGGCCCGTTCAGACGCATTCGCATCGCCGATTTCCTCGGCCGCCGCTTCCCAGCCGATGCCGACGATCTCGGCGGGCACGCTCACCGGCCATGTCACTTCCTGGGCTCCGCCGGCGGCGATCACGACGTCCTGCGACGCCAACACGATCGGCGCGGGGGCGGCGGCAGCGCTTCCGCTCGCGGTGCCCGTCAACCCGACACGCACCTTCATTTCGCGTGCGGTCGTGTTGCGCACCGTCAGCATCGCGCTGAATTGATCGCCGTCGCGCACCAGCGGCGGCAGACCCGAGAGCACCTGCAAATCCTGGGTCACCCGAATGCTGGTGCTGCCGGTGCCGAAGCGCTGCACGCCTTCGTCGACGACGGCCACGAGCTTGAAGCTGGTGAGTGAATCGTTGAGGGGCACTTCGATGACGGCCTCGCCGTTGGCATCCGGCACGACCTGCGCCTTCCACAAGAGCAGCGTATCGAAGAGCTCGCGCGCGCCGCCCCGGCCGCCGCCGCCGCCTGCGGCCACGGCCTTGCGGCCATAATGCCGGCGGCCGATGATCTCGCTCTGCGCGGTGCTCGTTTCCACACCCCAGGCGCGGTCGTGAAACATCGCGTTGAGCAAGTCCCACGAAGCGTTGTTGCGCAACAGCAGCAAGCCCTCATCGACCGCGGCGAAGGCCACTTCGGATCCCGCGACCGGCTTGCCGCCCTGCGTGACCTTGATGCGCACCACAGCCTTCTGGCGGATCGCATACTGCGGCTTGTCGCTCGTCACGCTCACCTGCAGCGTGTGCTCGGCGATGCCGACTTTGAGCGCCGCCACGCCGAGCTTGAACGAGGGTCTTGGCCAAGTCGACCATCGCCGTCGGCGCCTGGTACTCGCGTCCTTCGTACCAGAAGCTCCGTGCCCAGGCGAGCGGCTCTTTCCAGCCCCACGTGAAGAACGAATACCAGGGCACGTCGCGGATGCGCCCGCGCAGCGCGAGAACGCTCACGTAGACGTTCGGGCCCCAGGATTTCTCGATCTCGAGCTCCACCGTCGGATCGTTGCCGCGCAGGCTCACCACTCGCGTGTCGATGACCCCCTCGCGCTCCACGCTGACGAGCGCCGTGGCCTCGCGAAAGGGCATGCGCACCTGCAGCCTCGCGATCTCGCCGGGCTCGTAGAGTTTCTTCTCCGGCAGCACGTCGATCCGATCGTCGTTGTCCTGGGCGAACCACAATTCGCCTTGCCGCGTGACCCATACGCTGGTCGCCGCCTCGGCCGGATTGCCCGCGCCGTCCTTCGCTTGCGCGATCAACTCCACCTGTCCGGCGGCGGATAACGACACATCGCACAAGAGCAAGCCGCGCTCATCGGTGCTGCCACTGCACAGCACGCCGAGGTCGCGGACGTCGGTCCTGTTGTCGTAGGCATAGAGACCCCCGACCATGCGTTTGCGCGTGCTGACGACCTGCGTCAACCGGCCACGGACTTCGACGCCTTGGCTCTTGACCGGCTTGCCGTTGGTGTTGAGTGCAAGGGTGGTCACCTTCACCTGTCCGCGGTTGCTCGCCCACGAGCCCGACTTGATGCCCAGAACGGTCGCGCTTGGCCACAAGGGAATGCGGGCCGACGCGGTCTGGACCTCGCCGTTCGGGTCGTTGAACGTGACTTCGGCGACGAGATCGCTGAGACGGGCGAGCTTGGGCAGGTCCTTCAGCGTGACCGTCGCCGCACCGTTCCGGTCGGTCGTGAGCGGCAGCTTGTCGGCAACGAGCCTCGCGTCGCCCGCGCCGGACTCGTCGCTTGATTCGTCGGGTGCGTTCGTCCTCGCAGGATCGCGCGGAGGCTCGAACGAGAACGCGTCGTAGCCCGGAAAGCTCGGTGCGCGGTTCTTGAGCAAGGCCGAAACGCGGGCGGGCGCCTGCGCCATGCCGCCGCCGGACAAGTAATTCAATTGCACGTTGAGCGGAAGCTCGCGGGGCGCGACCTGTACGGCCTTGGGGCCGCTGACGCGCGCATCGACGAGCGGAACCCGAAATTGCTCAACGCGGAATTCACCACTCGTGACACTTCGCGGCACGCGCCGATCGCCACGCGTGCCTGCCGGCATATCGCGCTCGAGCGTTACGGTATACGGGCCGAGCTTCGCGGCAGGGGGAATGCTCCAGCTCGATACGGCGCTCCTCTGGCCATTCCATTGCACCGGCTGGAGGTATTCCTGTCCGCTGCCTTGATGCACGATCTTGAGGCGCGTCGGGAGCTCGTCCGCATTGACGTACGCCAGACCCTTCGTGGTTTCGGTGCGGACAAAATGCTTCATCGAGACGGTTTCCCCCGCCCGCAGCAGCGTGCGATCGAACACGGTATGGGCGCGCGCTTCGGGCTCCGGCTGGAAATCGGTCGGCAGGTTGAACCGCCAGGACTCGATGCCCTTTTGCCACTGGCTGAAGGCGAAGCTCGTATCGACAACCCCTTTCGAAGGTCCGTCGGCAATAGCTTTGCGCGCCGTCACGAAATAGCCTTGGTCCACGAGGCAATCGTTCGGCAGCGACGCCAAGGGCGATCCAATGCGGGCAAGACCCTGCGCATCGGTGCGGCCCGCCCAGATCTGCCGGCCGCGGCAGTCGTTCACCGACACTTCGGCGCCTTCGACGGGCTTGCCCTTGTCGAGTGTCGTTACCCACACCAGGCTGTTCTCGCGGCTGCGCTTGAAATGGACGCCGAGATTGGTGACGAGCACGCCGGTGCGCACGTACATCGGAGCTTTCTTGTCGAGGAGCGACGCGCCGAGCCGCATCGATTCGATCTCCACCACGTAATAGCCGGGCCCGGCGAGCGGAATGCCCACGACTTCGAAGGGTCGCGGATCGCCGGCTTGCAGTTGCGGGAGGTCGAGCCGCTTCGCGTCCACGGCCGAGTTGAGCAGCGAAACCTCGCGCGTGCCCACCAACCGCTCCACGCGGCGCTTG
>CAWJAU010000008.1:0-92925 GCA_963840945.1 uncultured beta proteobacterium
GTGGAAGGAGTCGAACCCTCGACCTTCGCATTACGAATGCGCTGCTCTACCAACTGAGCTACACCGGCCCGAGACTTGCAGTGGCACCGTCGCACTTGCGCCTTCTGCGCCGACGAGGCCAAGCCAAAAATTATAGCCGATCCGCGGGGCCGCTGCCACAGCGCACGCGGTCAGCGCGAGATGGTGACGGGTAGCGTCGCGAGCAATGCCGACGCGCCGGTCCAGACGATCTGCACGCCGATGCAGAGCACGATGAACGCGGAGAGCCGGACGACCACGCTCGTTCCGGTCTCGCCCAGCAGCCGCAGCATCCGGTCCGCGTAGCGATAGCACACGAACACCGTGGCGGCGATGAGCAGCGCGCCGATAGTGTCCGCGACGGCGTTCACGAGGAGCGACCGCACGCTTTGCGGGTGATGCGCGCCAATCGTGATCGCCACCGATATGGTGCCGGGACCGACGGTGAGCGGCAGCGTCAGCGGATAGAACGCGCGGGTCGCGATCTCCACGGCACTGGGCGTGCGCGTCGGAGGTTCGGCGTCGTGTTCTCCGCCCGCAGCAGCGTCCCACGCGTTGGCGCACACGACCAGGCCGCCTCCCACCTGGACGACCGGCACCGAAAGGCCGAAGAATTCCAGGACGTAGGCGCCGATGAACAGCGAGGCCAACAGCAGGATGAAGGCGTTGATCGCGATCTTTTGCGCGAGGGTCGCCCGCAGCGCCGGCGTGCAGTCGGCGGTCATGGCAAGGAACACCGGCGCCCCGCCGAACGGATTGACGATGGGCAACAGCGTCGCCAGCACGAGCAGCAGGCCTTCGACGAAGGTGCGGAGATCTCCCGACACGCGTGATCCTCTTGGTCCGCGGCCGGTGGCGCAGCGCGGGCGCGATACACTAACACGGCCGTGCGGCGCCGATTGCGCCGCGTCGTTCGAACCCGTGTCCGCCACGCGCTCCCTGTACGGCTTCCACGCCGTGAACGCCCGCTTGAGGCAGCAGGCCGAATCCGTGCGCGCGATCTATGTCGCAGCGGCGAGGCACGACCCGCGCATGCGCGACCTGGTGAGCCGGGCGGAGGCCGCCGGATTGGCCGTTCATGCGACTGACGACGATCGACTGACGGCGCTTGCCGGCACGTCGCGACACCAGGGCGTGGTCGCGATGGTCGACGCGACGGCGCCGCACGTCACGCTCGACGACGTGCTCGAAACCTTGACGGAACCCGCGTTGCTGCTGGTGCTGGACGGCGTCACCGATCCGCACAATCTCGGCGCCTGCCTGCGCAACGCGGATGCGTTCGGCGCGCACGCGGTGATCGTCCCGAAGGATCGGGCGGTGGGCCTCAATGCCACGGTGGCGAAGGCGGCGAGCGGCGCCGCCGATACGGTGCCATTGATCACCGTCACCAATCTCGCCCGCGCGCTCCGTGATTTGAAAGCCAACGGCGTCTGGATCCTGGGGGCCGACGCCGGCGGTGAAGATCTGTTCGACGCCGATGTGGGCGGCGCGGTTGCCTGGGTTCTCGGTGCCGAAGGCTCGGGCCTGCGGCGGCTCTCCCGCGACCTCTGCGATCGGATCGTCGGGATTCCGCTCTCCGGGAGCGTCGAGAGCCTCAACGTCGCCGTCGCGAGCGGAATCTGCCTTTACGCGGCGCGCCAGGCGCGGCGCGAAAGAAAGTGATCTGGGACCTTCCTGAAAAGAAAAAACCCCGAGCGCGCTTTCGCGCACACGGGGTTCAAAAGCCGCATCGCGCCTAGCGCCCCGCTCGGGGCGCGAAGGCGTTCCGTTGTTGATCCGGAAGGCGGGTTATTCCTCCTTGATGTCGACGCCGTAGAAGGTGTGGCGGCCGAACGGGGAGAGCTTGAAGTCGATCACTTCCTTGCGCACCGGCTTCAACTGCACGGCGTGCGCGATCGTGAACCACGGCGCCTGCTCCTTGAAGATCACCTGCGCCTGCTCGTACAGCGGCTGGCGCGCCTTCTGGCCGGACATCGTCTTCGCTTTCTGGACCAAATCCTCGTACGGCTGGTAGCAGAACTTGGCGACGTTGCTGCCACCGGTCTTCGCGGCATCGCAGCCCAGCAGCGTGGAGAGGAAATTGTCGGGATCGCCGTTATCGCCGGTCCAACCCAGCATCCCCATCTGGTGCTCGCCGGCCTGCATGCGCTTGCGGTACTCGCCCCACTCGAAGCTCTTGATCTCGGCGGTGACGCCGACCTTGGCGAGATCCGACTGCATCAACTCGGCGATGCGACGTGCGTTGGGGTTGTACGGCCGTTGCACGGGCATCGCCCACAGGTCGGTCGTGAAGCCGTTGGGATACCCGGCGTCGGCCAGCAGCTTCTTCGCGGCGGCGGGATCGTACGGATCGTCCTTGATCGCATTGTTGTACGACCATTGCGTCGGCGGGATCGGATTCTTCGCCGCTACGCCAGTGGTCAGGTACACGGCGTCGATGATCGCCTTCTTGTTGATCGCCATGTTGAGCGCCTTGCGCACACGCACGTCGTCGAAAGGCTTCTTCTGCGTGTTGTAGGCGAGGTAGCCGACGTTGAGGCCGGGTTGCTCGAGCACGACGATGTTCTTGTCCTTGCGGATCGTGTCGAGATCGGCCGGATTGGGGTAGGGCATCACATGGCATTCGCCCTTCTGCAGCTTGGCCCAGCGCACCGAGGCGTCCGGCGTGATCGAGAAGATGAGGTCGTCGATCTTCGCCTTGCCGCCCCAGTACTGCGGGAACGCCTTGTAGCGGATGATGGCGTCCTTGATGTAGCGGTCCAGGTAGAACGGGCCCGTGCCGACCGGTTCCTGGTCGATCTTTTCGGGCGTGCCGGCCTTGAGCATCGCGTCCGCGTATTCCTTCGACTGCACCCCGGCGTACTCCATCGCCAGATTCGACAGGAAGGGCGCCTCGGGCTTCTCGAGCGTGATCCTGACCGTGTAGTCGTTGACACGGTCCACCGACTTGATCAACTTGGGCATGCCCATGTCCATGAAGTACGAGTGGTTCGGGCTCGTGACCTTGAAGTAGGGATTGGATTCCTTCCACTGCCGCTCGATCGCGAAGATCATGTCGTCGGCATTGAAGTCGCGCGTCGGCTTCCACGCGCGGTGGTTATGCCACTTGACGCCCTTGCGCAGGTGGAACGTGTAGACCTTGCCGTCGGGCGAAATCTCCCAGCGCTCGGCGAGGCCCGGCACGACCGTCGTGCCGCCGCGCTCGAAATCCACGATACGGCTGTAGATCTGGCTGTTGGCGTCGAACGATGTGCCGGTGGTATTGACGCCCGGATAGAAGTTCTCGGGGCTGCCCTCGGAGCAGTACACGAGGGTCTTTGCCGAGACGTTCGCGGCAACGAGCAGCGCCGGCAGCGCCAGCGCCGCGAACAGCGCGCGCCTGGTGCCTGGCCGCGGTTGGGTGGATCGGGACTTCGTCATGAGGTTGCCTCCTGTGGATGACGCTGCGTCTCTTCGCAGCTGGGGACTGCGAGCTACGGGGCGACATTATGGACTGGTTCGAGGAACTGGTGGGTGGAGCGGGTCGAGGAACTGCTCGGCGATGTGGCAGGCAACCATCCGCTCGTCGAGCGCCCGCGGCACCGGACGCTCCGTTCGACAGCGGTCGAACGCATAGGCGCACCGCGTCGAGAAGACGCACCCCGACGGGGGATTCAACGGCGACGGTCGCTCGCCTTTCAACACGATTCGCTGGGACCTCGGTATCCCCGCCATGCCCGGGGTGGACGCGAGGAGCGCCTGCGTATAGGGATGAAGCGGCCGCGAAAAGATGCGTTCCTTCGGACCCTGTTCCATCGCGAGGCCCAGATACATGACCAGCACGTCGTGCGCGATGTGCCGCACGACGCCGAGGTCGTGGGATATGAAGAGATAGGCGAGACCGAGCTCGCTCTGCAGGTCCGCGAGAAGATTCAGCACCTGGGCCTGCACCGACACGTCGAGTGCCGACACCGGCTCGTCCGCCACGACCAGCGCCGGATTGAGCATCAGGGCCCGGGCGATCGCAATCCGTTGCCGCTGGCCGCCCGAAAACATGTGCGGATATCGCGCGTAGTGCTCGGGCCGCAGGCCGACCTTGGTCAGCATCGCCCGTGCCCGCTCCGCCTGCTTCGCGTCCGAGAGGTCGGTACTGATGGCGAGCGGCGCCTCGAGGATCGCGCCGATCTTCTTCCGCGGATTGAGCGACCCATAAGGGTTCTGGAACACCATCTGGACCGATTTGCGCAGGCGCACCCGCTCGGTCGGCGACGCGCGGACCGCATCGACTCCGGCGAGCGTCAAGGTCCCGGCCGTGGGCTTTTCGATGAGCGCCACGATCCGCGCCAGCGTGGACTTGCCGCAGCCCGATTCCCCCACCACGGCAAGCGTGCGGCCAGCGTCGATGGCGAATGACACGCCGCCAACGGCGTGCAGGCGGGCAGGCTCGCGCATCAGGCCGCGCGATATGGGGTACACCTGCCGCAGATCGTGGGCCTGCGCAACCGGTGCTGGTCCCGGAGCTGCGGCCGGCGCGGAGGAGACGGCGGCACTCATGCGGCGGGCCTTGCCAACTGCCGGTCGCGTGCGAGAGCCGCGTCGCGGTCCGCCATGCCGAGCGGAAAATGGCAGCGAACTGCGCCGCCGGTCCAGGGCCGCAGTTCCGGACGCTGGCGGCAAAGATGGCCGGTATCGTAGTTGCAGCGCGGGGCGAAGAGGCAGCCCTTGGGCCGGTCATAGAGCCCGGGCACCATGCCCGGAATGGTCGCCAGGCGCCGCTCGCCCGTGCTGCGCTCGGGCATCGCCGATAGCAGCGCCGCCGTATAGGGGTGCTGCGGCGCGGCGAACAATTCCTCGGCGGCGCGCTCCTCCACCACCTGACCCGCGTACATCACGGCCACGCGGCGGGCCATTTCGGCGACGACGCCCATATTGTGCGTCACCAGTACCAGCGCCATCCCCCGTTCCCGCTGCAGGCCGCGCAGCAGATCCAGAATCTGCGCCTGGATCGTCACGTCGAGCGCCGTCGTCGGCTCGTCGGCGATGAGGAGCCGCGGGTTGCAGGCGATCGCCATCGCGATCATCACGCGCTGATTCATGCCGCCCGACAGCTGATGCGGAAAGTCCTTGAGCCGACTCGCGGCGGCGGGGATGCCCACTTGCTCCAGGAGCTCCGTGGCGCGGCTGAGTGCGGCCTTGCGTTCGAGCCCGAGGTGCAGACGCAGCGTTTCCGTGAGCTGAAAGCCGATCGTGAAGCACGGATTGAGGCTCGTGGTCGGGTCCTGGAAAATCATCGCGAGATCCTTGCCCACGACCTTGCGGCGTTCTGCGTCCGACAGGCTCGGCAAGTCGCGCCCGGCAAAGCCGATCCGTTTCGCCCGCACGCGTCCCGGGAAGGCCACGAGACCGAGCAGTGCCAGCATCGTCACGCTCTTGCCGGATCCGGACTCGCCGACGATGCCCAGCACCTCGCCCTCGTCCAGTGTCAGGCTGACGCCGTCGACCGCGTGCATCACGCCTGCGTGCGACGGGAAATCGACATGCAGATCTTCGATCTCGAGGAGTGGCATCGTGTCGGCCGGGAGGGGACTTTGATTCAGCGCTTGAGCTTCGGGTCGAGCGCGTCGCGCAGGCCGTCGCCCAGCAGATTGAACGCGAGCACGGTGATGAGGATCATCAGTCCCGGAAACGTCACCACCCACCAGGCGCGGAGCACGAATTCGCGCGCGTCGGCGAGCATCGTGCCCCATTCGGACGCCGGCGGTTGAGCCCCGAGGCCGAGAAAACCAAGAGCGGCCGCATCGAGAATGGCCGTCGAGACCCCCAGGGATGCCTGCACGATCAGCGGCGCGGCGCAGTTCGGCAGCACCTCGTTGAACATGAGCCGCAGCAGGCCCGCGCCGTTGGCCCGTGCCGCCGTGACGTAGTCCTTGGACGTCTCGGTGATCACGGCCGCACGCGTGATGCGGACATAGTGCGGCAGCACGACAACCGCCACCGCCAGCATCGCGTTCATGATTCCCGGTCCGAGAATGGCGACGATGACGATCGCAAGGAGCAGGCTCGGCAGCGTAAGGATGATGTCCATCAGGCGCATGATGGCGATCTCGGTCAAGCCGCGAAAGAAACCCGCGACGAGTCCGAGCGCGATCCCGACGACGATGGACAGCGCGACGACCGCGATGCCGATCAGCAGGGACAGCCGGGCGCCGAAGATGAGCCGCGACAGGATGTCGCGGCCGATCGCGTCCGTTCCGAGGGGGTAGGCCCACGAGCCGCCTTCCTGCCAGGCGGGCGGCTGCAGGAAGGCCGCGTTGTTGGTCAGATCGGGGGGGTAGGGCGCGAGCACGTTGGCGAATGCGGCCGTCAGCAGCACGGCCACGACGATCACGAGCCCGCCTACCGCGCCGTGATTTTTCCGGAAGTAGCCCCAGAATTCGCGCAGCGGACCTGGCGGCGCGGCGACCGCCGCAAAGGTTTCAGGGGTCATGGCGGTGCTCATGCGGCGGTTCTCATGAGGACGAGCGCCTTATCCGCGGATTGATGATGCCGTAGGTGACGTCGACCAGGAGGTTGACCAACATCACGACGACGCCCAGCATCAAGAGGCCGCCCTGCAGCACGGGATAATCGCGGCGGTTGATCGCCTCGATCAGCCACTTGCCCACGCCCGGCCAGGAGAAGATGGTTTCGGTCAGGATCGCGCCCGTGAACAGCACTCCGACCTGGAGACCGATCACCGTGATCACGGGGATCAGCGCATTGCGAAAGGCGTGGAGCGCGATGACGCGCAGATTCGACAGCCCCTTGGCGCGCGCCGTGCGGATGTAGTCCTCGCCAAGGACCTCGAGCATCGCCGAGCGCGTCATCCGCGCGATGATCGCGAGCGGATTCGTGCCGAGCACGATCATCGGCAGGATGAGATGCGACACCGCGGACTTGAACGCCGCCGTGTTGCCGGCCAGCAAGGCGTCGATCGTGAGGAAGCCCGTCACCGGCTCGATGTCGTACCTGACCGCGATGCGGCCCGACACCGGCGTCCAGCCCAGCTGCACCGAGAACAGCAGAATCAGCAGGAGCCCCCACCAGAAGATCGGCATCGAATAGCCGGTGAGCGACACGCCCATCACGCCATGGTCGAACACGGAGTTGCGTCGCACCGCGGCGATCATTCCCGCGGGAATGCCGATGACGAGCGCGAACACGATCGCGCAGGCGGCGAGCTCGATCGTCGCCGGGAACAGCGTGGCGAACTCGCGCATCACGGGCTCCTGCGTGATCATCGATTTGCCGAGGTCGCCGTGCAGAACGCGGCCGATGTAGATGCCGTACTGGACGAGCACCGGCCGGTCGAGGCCGTATTCCTTGAGCAGCGCCGCGTGTCTCGTGGCGTCGATGCCGCGCTCGCCGGCCATGGTTTCGATCGGATCGCCCGGCACGATCCGGATGAGGAAGAATGCCAGCAAGGTCATGCCGAGAAAGGTCGGGATGACGAGGCTGACACGGCTCAGCAGAAAGCGCAGCATCTGGGGATCGGCCGTCGCGGGTTGCGGCCAGGTGCGGCGCTGGCCGTCCGGCTTACAGGGCAAGGATGCTAGGATGCCGGGACCAGTATTGAACCACACTTTTTGCGGGACCCGTGCTCGCCTTCGTCCTCCGCCGCATTCTGCAATCGGCCGTCGTCATGGCGGTGGTCGCGTTCATCGCCTTTGGACTCTTCAACTTCACCGGCGACCCGGTGAGCTTCATGGTGGGCCAGGATGCGACCACCGAAGAGAAGGCCCGCCTGCGCGCGGAATTGGGCCTCGACCAGCCGTCCGCCGTGCAGTTCGTCCGGTTCCTCGGCAACGCTGCGCAAGGTGAATTCGGCAAGTCGTTGCGGCAGGGCCGGTCCGTATCGACGCTGCTCAAGGAACGGCTGCCCGCGACGCTCGAGCTCTCGGCGGCCGCCGCACTCCTGGCGCTTTGCGTCGGGATCCCGCTCGGCGTCTACACCGCGTTGCGGCAGAATGGCTGGCTGGCGCATGTCCTGCTCGCCGCGTCGCTGGTCGGCGTAAGCCTGCCGACATTCCTCATCGGCATTCTGCTGATCCTCGTCTTCGCCGTCCTTCTCGGCTGGCTGCCTTCGTTCGGCCGCGGAGATACGGTGGCCTTCGGCTGGTGGACGACGGGCCTCCTCACCAAGAGCGGCTTGAAGGCGCTGATCCTGCCGTCGATCACCCTGTCGCTGTTCCAGATGACGCTCATCATTCGCCTGGTGCGCGCGGAGATGCTGGAGGTGCTGCGCACCGACTACATCAAGTTCGCCCGCGCCCGCGGGCTCACCGACCGCGCGATCCATTTCGGGCATGCGCTCAAGAACACGCTGGTCCCCGTGATCACCATCACCGGGCTGCAGCTCGGCGGTATCATCGCCTTCGCGATCGTCACCGAGACGGTGTTCCAGTGGCCCGGCATGGGTCTCCTCTTCATCCAGGCGATCAATTTCGCTGACATCCCGGTGATGGCGGCGTATCTTTGTTTCATTGCCCTCGTGTTCGTGTTCATCAACCTCGTCGTCGATCTCATGTACTACGCGGTGGACCCGCGCCTGCGCATCGAGCGCGACGCCGCGCACTAAGATGAAGAGCCCCTACGCTCAGGGCGGCACCGAGCCCCATGATCAGTCCCGTTGCGCACATCTCCCCTTGGCACGCCGAATTCACGGCGCTGCGCCGGGATCTCCACATGCATCCCGAGCTCGGCTTCGAGGAGCACCGGACCGCCAAGATCGTCTGCGAGCGCCTCGCTTCCTTCGGGATCGAGCATCATTCGGGCATCGGCAAGACAGGAGTAGTCGCAGTCATTCGCGGCCGGTCCGACGCGAGTGGCCGTGCCGTCGGTCTGCGCGCCGACATGGATGCGTTGCCGATGCAGGAGGAGAACGAGTTCGCGCACAAGTCGCGCTACGACGGCCGGATGCACGGCTGCGGCCACGACGGGCACACGACGATGTTGCTCGCCGCGGCGCGGTATCTACACGAGACGCGCAATTTCGACGGTACCGTGTACCTCATCTTCCAGCCGGGCGAGGAGGGCTATGCCGGCGCCAAGGCCATGATCGACGACGGCCTCTTCGAGCGCTTTCCGGCGGAGCAGGTGTTCGCGCTCCACAATTGGCCCGGCCTGCCGCCCGGCCGCATCGGCATCACGCCCGGCCCAGCGATGGCGGCCGCCGACCGTATCGAGATCAAGATCGATGGCCGTGGCGGGCACGGCGCCCATCCTCACGCGTCGATCGACCCCGTGCTCGTCGCGGGTCACATCATCACGGCGGTGCAGTCGATCGTCTCGCGCAACGTGAGCCCCATCGACACCGCCGTGGTGAGCCTCTGCGCGATGCAGGCCGGCAACCCGGGGGCGATGAGCGTCATCCCGGCGCACGCGACGCTCGTCGGTACGGTGCGCACGTTCCGGCCCGCGACCCAGGACATGATCGAACGTCGCCTGGCCGAGCTCGTGCCCTCGATCGCCGCCGCATTCGGCGCGACCGCGAAAGTGAAGTACGAGCGGGTCTATCCCGCGACGATCAACCATCCGCGCGAGGCGGAGTTCGCCGCAACCGTCGCCGAGGGCCTCATCGGCCGCGACAACGTCGTGCGCAACCTCGATCCGTCGATGGGGTCGGAGGATTTCTCGTTCATGCTGCAGGCGAAACCGGGAGCGTTCGCACGGTTGGGCCAGGGTGGCCTCGAGGATGGCTGTTTCCTGCACAACAGCCTCTACGATTTCAACGACGCGGTCATTCCCCTCGGCGCGGGTTACCTCGCAGCGCTCGCCGAGACGGCGATGCCGATCGCGAAGTAGGCGCGAAAGCACTCCTGGGTCGAAAGGCTTGTCGTCGATGACTCCCACTCGCCATTTCGCGCGGAGCTATGCCGAGGCTCGTGCCAAATTCATCGCGGCCGCCGGCGCACGCGATCTCGCGGTCGCCTCGGAGGTGTTGCCCGAGCTTCGCGGTGTCGACGACGAGGCGCTCGCGATTGACGTGGCCTTGCTCGGCCCGCCGGACGCCGACGCCGTGCTCGTCCTGACATCGGCGACCCACGGCATCGAAGGCTATTGCGGTTCCGGCGCGCAGGTTGGTCTGCTGCACGATGAGGAGTTCCTGCGCGCAGCGCGAGCTGCCCGCGTCGCGGTTCTCCTCGTGCACGCGGTCAATCCGCACGGCTTTTCCTACGGCCGGCGCGTCAACGAGGACAACGTCGATCTCAACCGCAATTTCTGCGACTTCGCGCTACCGACACCGGTCAACGCGGCCTATGCCGACGTGCACCCGATGCTGCTGCCAGCGACGTGGCCCCCGCCGAAGGAGAACGAGGAAGCGATCGGCGCGTACATCGCGAGACATGGCGAGCGCGCGTTCCAGGCGGCCCTCACCGGCGGCCAGTACACGTTTCCCGACGGGCTCTTTTTCGGTGGCGCCAGCGCCACCTGGAGCAATCGGACTCTGCGCTCGGTGCTGCGACGGCATGCATCGGGTCGCCGGCGCGTGGCCTGGATCGATTTTCACACGGCCCTCGGGCCGCGGGGGCACGGTGAAAAGATCTATGCGGGACGCAACGATCCCGCCGAGTTGGCGCGCGCCCGGGCATGGTGGGGCGACGAAGTCACGTCGTTCTACGATGGCTCGTCCACGTCGGCGAGCGTCGTGGGCTTCGTTACCGGCGCGGGCTACGACGAATGTCGAGGCGCTGAACTCACGGCGATGGCGCTCGAATACGGGACCGTTCCGCTGCCCCAGGTATTACTGGCATTGCGGGCCGACCACTGGCTGCACAATCATCCCGAAGCGCCCGAAGCGCTGCGGCCGCCGATCCGGCAACAGATGCGCGATGCGTTCTACGTCGAGGCGGACGACTGGAAGGAGCAGGTGTTCGCCCAGGCCCGCGGCGCGGCATTGCTGACGGTCGAGCGGATGTCGCAGGCTCCCGCCTGATCGGGAGCACGCAGACATGGCGTCACAACCCGTCCGCCTCATGGCGCGTCACGCAACAATCGAATCGCGTATCCTGTTCGGCCGGCCATGAATTCTCCGACCGTCATCACCGATGCCGCGGCGCTACCGACGCTGCCCATCCGTCTTGCGGCGGCATGGAACAGCGACGTCGGCTGGAGCTTCCGGCATTCGCCGGTGGCCATTGTCTCGGCGATCGTCCTCGGCCTGTGCCTCGCGGCTGCGCTCTTCGCGCCATGGGTCGCCCCACACAATCCGTTCGATCTGCGGACGTTGAACCTCCTCGACGCGCTTGCTCCTCCGGCCGGCATGACCGGCAGCAAGGCGGGGTACTTGCTCGGCACCGACGACCAGGGCCGCGATGTGCTCTCGGCGATCATGTTCGGCACGCGCATCTCGCTCATGGTCGGTCTCGCGTCGGTCGGGCTCGCCATCGTGCTCGGCGTCTCGCTCGGGCTTGTCGCGGGCTATGCCGGCGGCAAGCTCGATGCCTTCATCATGCGCGTCGCCGATGTGCAGCTCTCGTTTCCCGCCATCTTGATCGCGTTGCTCATCGACGGCGTCGCCCGCGCCGTGCTGCCTCGCGATTCGCATTCGAGCCTCGCGCTGTACGTGCTGATCTTCGCGATCGGCGCCGCCAACTGGGTACAGTACGCGCGCACTGTCCGGGGTTCGACGATGGTCGAGAAGAACAAGGAGTACATCCAGGCCGCGCGCGTCATCGGCATCTCGTCGTTCGGCATCATGCGGCGCCACCTGCTGCCCAACGTCCTCGGTCCGGTGCTGGTGCTGGCGACGATCAACATCGCCTCCGCCATCATCACCGAGGCGACCCTGTCCTTCCTGGGCGTGGGGGTGCCGCCGACGCAGCCGTCGCTCGGCACGCTGATCCGCGTCGGCAACGATTTCCTGTTTTCGGGCGAGTGGTGGATCACCATCTTTCCGGGCGCCGCGCTCGTGATCATGGTGCTCGCAATCAATCTGCTCGGCGACTGGATGCGCGACGCGCTCAACCCCAAATTGCAGTGAGAGCCATGACGACGGTGCGCTCGCGCGTGGGTCGATGACGGCAGGCGCGGCGGCGTCGGTCCCCCGGAGCGAGCCGCTGCTTGCGGTCTGCGGGCTTTCCGTCGAGTTTCCGACCCGCCACGGCACGCTGCGGGCGGTGCACGGCATCTCGTTCGACATCGGACCGGGCGAGATTCTGGGGGTCGTCGGGGAGTCCGGCGCCGGAAAATCAGTCACGGGTGCGGCGGTCATCGGTCTCATCGATCCGCCCGGCCGCATCGCGGGCGGTGAAATCCGGCTAGCCGGCCGGCGCATCGACAATCTGCCGTACGACACATTGCGCACGATCCGCGGCCGCGAGATCGGCGCCATCTTCCAGGACCCGCTGACCTCGCTCAATCCGCTGTACACGATCGGCCGGCAACTCGTGGAAACGATCGCCACTCATCTGCCGCTCGGGCCCGCGGCGGCCCGCGCCCGGGCGATCGAGCTGCTCGACGAAGTGGGCATTCCTGCCGCCGCCCGACGCTTCGACCACTATCCCCACCAGTTCTCCGGCGGGATGCGGCAACGGGTCGTGATCGCGCTGGCGCTGTCGGGGCGACCGCGACTCGTCATCGCCGATGAACCCACGACCGCGCTCGACGTGTCGATCCAGGCGCAGATCATCGAGCTCCTGAAGCGGCTGTGCCGCGAGCACGGCACCGCAGTGATGCTGATCACGCACGACATGGGCGTGATCGCCGAGGCCGCGGACCGGGTGGCCGTCATGTATGCGGGGCGTATCGTCGAGATCGGGCCGGTCGCCGACGTCATACACCGCCCGGAGCACCCGTACACGGCAGGTCTCATGGGCTCGATTCCATCGATCGTGGCAGAACGCGACCGCCTCGCGCAGATCGACGGCGTGATGCCGCGGCTCGACGCCGTCCCCACCGGCTGCGCATTCCATCCGCGATGCCAGCGGGCGATCGCACGCTGCCGTGACGAGCGGCCGGAACTCCTCCCCGTGGGCGCCACCCGCGCCGCCTGCTGGGTCGCTCAAGCCTGAAGTTCCGCTAATGGGTCCGCACCCTCCGTTGCTGCAGCTGCGCGACGTCGCGCGAACCTTCGACGTTTCGCCGCCCTGGCTCGATCGCGTCCTCGAGCGCAAGCCTCGAGCATTGTTGAAAGCCGTCGACGGCGTCAGCCTCACGATTGCCTCCGGAGAAACGCTCGGCTTGGTGGGCGAATCGGGTTGCGGCAAATCGACGGTCGCGCGGCTCATCGTCGGGTTGTATTCGCCGACACGCGGCGCGATCGAATTCGACGGCGCCATCGTGGCGGGTGACGGCGCGATCGATCGCGACCGCGCAGCGCGCGGCACGGCGCGGCATGCAGATGATCTTCCAGGACCCCTACGCGAGCCTCAACCCCCGCTGGCGAGTGCTCGACGTCATCGCGGAGCCGATTCTCGCGCAGGCGCCGGCAATGCCCCGCGCCGAGGTCGCTACTCGCGTCGCCCTGCTGCTCGCGCAGGTCGGCCTCGCCGCCGTCGATGGCGCGAAATATCCGCACCAGTTCTCGGGGGGGCAGCGGCAGCGCATTTCGATCGCGCGGGCGCTTTCGACGCAGCCGCGCTTTCTCGTCTGCGATGAACCGACCTCGGCGCTCGACGTCTCCGTGCAGGCGCAGGTGCTGAACCTGATGCGCGAGCTGCAGCGCCGGCTGGGCCTTACCTACCTGTTCATCTCGCACAATCTCGCGGTCATCCACCATATCGCCGATCGCGTCGGAGTCATGTATCTCGGCCGCATCGTCGAGTTCGCGCCCACGAAGCGCCTGTTCGCCGCGCCGCGCCATCCGTATACCCGGATGCTGCTTGCCGCCGTGCCCGATCTCGCGATGACCGGCCGGGCCCGGACCGCGGTGGCGGGCGAGGTGCCCAACCCGCTCGACCCCCCGGCGGGGTGTGCATTTCATCCGCGTTGCCCCTACGCGATGAATCGCTGCCGCGCTGAAACCCCCGTGCTGAAACCGATACGCGACGGGGGCGAGGTGGCGTGTCACGCGGTCGAGGAGGATCGGCTATAATTTAAGTTCTGCCGTCGTCGCTCGCACGGCGCCGATCCCTTTTTCTCCTTGCACCGGGCCGTCGCGCGCCCGTAATTCTCGTCCGCAGGCCCTAGTGCGTCTTACCCACATCAAGCTCGCAGGCTTCAAGTCGTTCGTCGATCCGACCGCGATCGCCACGCCCGGCCAGCTCGTGGGAATCGTCGGGCCCAACGGCTGCGGCAAGTCCAACGTCATCGACGCGGTGCGCTGGGTGCTTGGCGAATCCAAGGCCTCGGCGCTGCGCGGCGAATCGATGCAGGACGTGATCTTCAACGGCGCGGGCGAGCGCAAGGCCGTGGGCCGTGCTTCGGTCGAGCTCTTCTTCGACAACAGCGCCGGACGGATCGGCGGACAGTGGGGCCGCTACGCCGAGTTGTCGATCAAGCGCGTGCTGACGCGCGACGAGGACTCGTCGTATTACATCAACAACATTCCTGTGCGCCGCCGCGATATCTACGACCTCTTTCTCGGCACCGGCCTCGGGCCGCGTGCCTACGCGATCATCGAGCAGGGAATGATCTCGCGCGTGATCGAGGCCAAGCCCGAGGAATTGCGCGTCTTCCTGGAGGAAGCGGCGGGGGTCTCCAAGTACAAGGAGCGGCGCCGGGAAACGGAAGCGCGACTCGCGGACACGCGCAAGAATCTGTCCCGCGTCGAGGACATCCGGATCGAGCTCGGCGTCCAGCTGGAAAAGCTCGACGCGCAGGCGAAGGTCGCCACCGAATTCCGCGAGCACGAGACCCGGCTTCGCCTGGTCCAGCATCTCCTTTGGTATTCGAAGCAGCAGGATGCCGCGAGTGCCCGGGAGCGCCATTCGACCGCGGTCGCCGACCTTGCCGTGGCGTTCGAGAGCCTGCAGGCGGACGTGCGTGCCGCCGAGGCGAAGCTCGAGGCGGTGCGCGCCGAGCACTACGCTGCGGGCGATGCCCTCCACGAGCGGCAGGGTGCGTACTACGAAACCAATGCCGAAGTGACGCGGCTCGAGCAGCAGCTCGCCTTCGCCCGCGAGAGCGAAACCCGGATCACGCAGCAGGTCGCGCAGCTCACCGAGCAGATCGGCGCGCTCGCCGGGCAGGAAACGGCACTGCTCGCGGACGGCGCCGGCCTCGAGCAGGCGATCGAGAACGCGCTCGCCGAACGGGAGCGCACCGGCGACGACGAACGCGCCGCCAACGCTGCTCTGCCCCAGCGCGAGCAGGCAGTGGCCGCGGCGGCCGCGGCGGCCGCGGATCTCCAGCAGCGCATCGCCCAGGCCGAACAGTCGATCCGCGTCATCGAAACGCGGCGCGAGAATGTCGCGGAGCAAATGGCACAGTACACGTTGCGCCACGAACGGTTGCAGGCGGACCTCGCCGTGCTGGGGGCGCCCGTGACCGGCCAGATTGCGGAGGTCGACCAGCAGCTGCGGCAGGAAACGGCCGAGCTCGCGGCGAAACAGGTCGCGCTCAATGACCTGCACGACGCCGTGCAAGCGCTCCAGGAGCGCCAGCGCGCGGCGAGCGAGACTGCACAGAAGGCCGGGCACAAGCTCGCGGACATCGAGGCTCGATCGCAGGCGCTCGCCGCCCTGCAGGCGAAGATCGGGCAGGGCAAGGACAGCGCGCAGTGGCTCTCGGACCACGGCATCGCCGGCGCGAAGCGCCTTTGGCAGGGACTCGACATCGAGCCCGGATGGGAGGACGCCCTCGAGGCGGTATTGCGCGAACGTCTCGACGCGGTGGAGCTCGAACGGCTGGACGCCGCGCTGGCCTTTGTTCCCGCGGGCCAGGACGCGACGAATGCGCCGCCGCGGATTGCCCTCTATGCGCGGGCGACCGGTGGGGCCGCGTTCGGTGACAGCGGTGACGGCGACAGCCTGCTCGCGCGTGTCCGCGGACTGCGCCCGGACATCGGGCGGTTGCTCGCCGACTGGGTGCGCGGCGTGCGCTGCCGCGCCGATGTGGGCAGGGCGCTGGACGATCGCGGATCGCTAGCCGTCGGCGAGTCCTTCGTCACGCCGCAGGGGCATCTCATCACGTCGCAATCGATCCATTTTTTCGCGGCGGACAGCGATCTGCACGGCGTGCTCGCCCGGCAGCGCGAGCAGGGCGAGCTCGAGCAGGCGATCGGCGGCGTGCGCCAGGAAGCCCAAGTGGCACGTGGGGCGCTGGCTGCCGTCGAATCCGATCTCGACGCTACGCAGCGCCGTTACCACGACGAGAACATGGCGTTTTCGTCGCAGCAACGGCGTTGTCACGATCTCGATCTCGAGTTGCTGCAGCTTACGCAGGCGGCCGAAGCCGCGGAGCAGCGCCGGGGCCAGATTGCCGCCGAGCTTGCCGATCTCGCCGAGCAGGAGCGCGCGGGACAGGCACAAGGCGACTCCCTTGCCCGCGAGCTCGCCGATGCGCAGGTGAAGCTCCACGACGAGGTGACGCTGCGCGACGCCGCCCGGAACGCGCAGCTCGAGGCCGAGGCCGAATTCGCGCGCGGCCGCGAGCGCGTTCGTGTGGCCGAGCGGGCGGCGCAGGAGGCGATCTTCGCCGAACGCAGTTGCCGCGACCGCCTGGCGGAGCTCGAGCGGCGCCGCGAATCGCTTGCGGCCCAGGTCACGCAGCAACGCGGTCTGCTCGCGCAATTGACGTCCGAGCGCGCTGCCATCGACTGGACGCCGGTCGAGGAGGCGCTGCAGCGCCAGCTCGCGGCCCGGGGCAACGCCGAACAGGCGCTCGCAGCGGCGCGCGACCGGCAGGAAGGTCTGGGCGCCGAGCTCCGTACCGGCGACGAGGCGCGCCTCGCCGCCGAGCAAAAGCTCGAACCGGCGCGGGCGAAGATCGAGGAGATGCGCCTCAAGGAGCAGGCCGTCGCGTTGGCGGAAGAGCAATTTGCCGGTCAATTGGCCGAGGCGCATGCCGACCTCGATGCGCTGCCCGCCGCGCTGAAGGCGTTCGGGAACAAATCCGGCTTGCCGGCGGAGATCGAGCGGCTCCAGGGGGCGATCGCCGACCTCGGCGCCGTCAATCTGGCCGCGCTGGACGAGCTCGGGATCGCCACGGAACGCAAGCAGTACCTGGACGCGCAGGCGGCCGATCTGACGGAAGCGATGGCAACGCTCGAGAATGCCATTCGTCAAATTGATCGCGAGTCCCGGCAGCTCCTGCAGCAGACCTTCGACAGCGTGAACGAGAATTTCGCGCGCCTCTTCCCCGTGCTGTTCGGCGGCGGGCAGGCGCAGCTCGTGTTGACCGGAGAGGAGATCCTCGACTCGGGCGTGCAGGTGGTGGCGCAGCCGCCCGGCAAGCGAAACACGTCGATCCACCTGCTTTCCGGCGGCGAGAAGGCGCTCACGGCCATCTCCCTCGTCTTTGCCCTGTTCCAGCTGAATCCTGCGCCGTTCTGTCTTCTCGACGAGGTCGATGCGCCGCTCGACGATCCCAACACCGACCGCTTCTGCCGGATGGTGCAGGACATGGCGCGGCAAACCCAGTTCCTGTTCATATCGCACAACAAGATCACGATGGAAATGGCGAACCAGCTGATCGGCATCACGATGCCGGAACCGGGCATCTCGCGCGTGGTGGCCGTCGACATCGCGGAAGCGCTGGAGCTCGCGGCCACGGGCACTGCGTGACTGCGAAGCGAATTCGGTAAACTAGGCTCCTCATGACCTCGTTGCAACTGGGCCTCATTGCCGCCGGTGCCCTGCTCGTGGCCGGGGTCCTTGTCTACAATTGGTGGCAGGAGCGCCGCGTGCGGCGCCGGATACGCGAGGCCTTTTCCCGCGGCAATGAGGACGCCGATGCGGCGCCGGCGGCGGTGTCCTCGACGTCGACGGGCTCCCGCATCGAGCCTTCGCTGGCGCAATCGCGTGGGGCCGACGGCGTTCCGGAGAATCCGCGGCGCGCCGAGCCCGGCGGGCGGGATGACGACTACGAGCCGCCCCTCGCGATCCATGCGCGAATCGCCTCCGAAGTGGCGGCCGCAGATTTCGTGCCTCCGGCGCCCTTGGGTCCCGGCAGCGCAGCGCGCGCCACGGCGGCCGAGCGCCACTCGCCGCAGCCCGATCCCGATATCGAGTGCATCGTGACGATGCAGCCGGCGCGGCCGGCGTCGGCCGGTGCGCTCGCCGCGGGTTTGCATGCGCGGCTGGGACGCCCTCTGCGTTGGTTCGGCCGACGCGGACCGGGCTTGCCGTGGCAATTGCTGAAATCGGACACCGTGGGCGAGTTCTCCGAAATCGCAGCTTGCCTGCTCCTTGCCAATCGCTCGGGTGCGGCGACCGTGCCGCTGCTCGAGGGTTTCGTGCGTGCGGTCACCGCGATCGCCGCGACGCTGCCGGCCGCAGTGCAGGCGCCGGACATCGCGGGCGAAGCGGCGCGAGCCGAGACCCTCGATCGCATCTGCGCCGATCTCGACGTGCAGATCGGCATCACCGTGCTGAAGACCGACGGCGCGATGATCCCCGGCACCAGGCTCCGCGGCATTGCCGAGGCGGCGGGATTTCGACTTGCCGACGGCGGGCGATTCGACTGGATCCAGGAGGAGACCGGATCCGTGCTGTATGCGCTGCAGAACTATCGCGCGGAGCCGTTTACCGCGGATACGCTCCGCGCGACCGCAACCCCGGGCGCCGTATTCCTGCTCGACGTCCCACGCGTCGCGGAGCCGGTTCGGGTGTGCGACCAGATGAAACTCGCCGCCAAGCGCATGGCGCAGACACTGGATGCCGCGCTCGTCGACGACAACCGGCGCGTGCTGGACGACGCCGCGTTCAGCGCCATCCGCGAGCAGGTGCGTCAAACCGCGAACGCATTGCGCGAAGTCCATATCGAGCCGGGCAGTCCGCGCGCGCTGGCGCTCTTCGGTGGCTGACGCTACGGCGAGCCCGAGCGCAGGGATTCCGACCGTGTCCGCCGTACGTTCCGGCGATTCTGACAACCGGGCGCCAACGTCTGCCATCGCGCGCGCGGCCGACCTGCGGCAGCTCATCGAGGAACACAACCGGCGATACTACGTCGACGACGCGCCGACGGTCTCCGACGCCGAATACGATGGCCTCTTCCGCGAGCTCGAGGCGCTCGAAGCCCGGTATCCTGATCTGGTGTGCGCAGAGTCGCCGACTCAGCGGGTCGGCGGCGCGGCGCAAACCGATTTCGCGCCGGTCCGGCACGCGGTGCCCATGCTGTCGATTCGCACGGAGACCGACACGATAGCGGGCGCCGCCGCGAAGTTCGATGCCCGCGTGCGCCGCGATCTGGGGCTCGCAGCCGAGGCGCCGCCGGTGGAGTACATGGCCGAGCTCAAGTTCGACGGCCTCGCGATCAGTCTCAGGTACGAAGAGGGTCGACTCGCGGTGGCGGCCACCCGCGGCGACGGCGAGGTAGGCGAGGATGTCACGCTCAATGTCCGTACCATCCGCTCCATACCCAGACGGTTGCGTGGCACGCGTCTGCCATCATTGCTCGAAGTCCGCGGCGAGGTCTACATGACCCGCCGCGCATTCGAGGAGCTCAATGCGCGGCAGCAGGCGGCCGGCGGAAAGCGCTTCATCAACCCGCGCAACACGGCGGCAGGCGCGGTGCGGCAGATCGATCCGGCGATGACGGCGCAGCGTCCGCTCGAGTTCTTCGCCTACGGGGTAGGGCAGACGCGCGACTTTGCGCGGCCCGAATCCCACAGCGCGCTCCTCGATGCCCTCGGCGCGTTCGGCCTCCCGGTCAACGGCGATCGCCGGGTGGCGCGCGGGGCCGCCGAGCTTTCGGCATTCTATGACGATGTGGCGGCGAAACGCGGGAGCCTTCCGTTCGAGATCGACGGAGTCGTCTACAAGGTCAATTCGCTGCCGCTGCAGGAGGCGCTCGGTTTCGTGTCACGCGAGCCGCGCTGGGCCATCGCCCACAAGTTTCCGGCCGAGGAGATGGCGACCGAGGTCATCGGCATCGACGTGCAGGTCGGGCGCACTGGCGCCATCACGCCGGTCGCGCGGTTGAAGCCCGTCTTCGTCGGGGGCGTGACCGTGACCAACGCGACGCTGCACAACGAAGACGAGGTGCGGCGCAAGGACGTGCAGATCGGCGACACGGTCGTCATCCGCCGGGCGGGCGACGTGATCCCGGAAGTCGTGCGCGTGCTGGCCGACAAGCGCCCCGCTGGAACGAGCGCCTTCGTCATGCCGGTTCGCTGCCCGGAATGCGGCTCGGCTGTCGTCCGGTTGCCCGACGAGGCCGTCGCACGCTGCACCGGAGGGCTTTTCTGTCCGGCGCAGCGCAAGCAGGCGCTGCTTCACTTCGCGAGCCGGCGCGCGCTCGACATCGAGGGCCTCGGGCGACAAGCTCGTCGATCAGCTGGTCGAGGCGCAAGTGGTGCGAACGCCCGCCGACATCTATCGGCTCCGCAGCACGGACTTGGCAGGGCTCGAGCGCATGGCGGAAAAGTCCGCGGCGAATGTCGCCGCCGCCATCGAAAAGAGCAAGACCACGACCCTCGCGCGTTTCATCTATGGCCTCGGCATACGGCACGTGGGTGAAGCGACGGCGAAGGATCTCGCGCGCCATTTCGGCAGACTCGACGCGCTGCTCGCCGCGGACGATGCACAGCTGCTGGAGGTGCATGACGTCGGGCCTGTGCTGGCCGAGAGCATCGCCCGGTTCCTCGCGGAGCGTCATAATCGCGAGGTGATCGCGGACCTGCGCGCCGCCGGGGTGCATTGGCCCGAGACCGAGCCTCGCCGCGCGGCCCCCGGCCGCCTCGCGGGCCTCACGTTCGTGCTGACCGGCACCTTGCCGAGCCTGACGCGCGACGATGCGAAGGCAAGGATCGAAGCCGAGGGCGGGAAAGTCGCGACCAGCGTGTCGAAGAAAACGAGTTACGTGGTTGCGGGAGCCGAATCCGGAACCAAGCTTGTCAAGGCCGTGGACCTCGGCCTGCCGGTGCTGGACGAGGCCGGTCTCCTGCATCTCCTCAACACCGGCCGCGCAGGCGGTCGACGGTAAATCTCGATAAGGAAAGCGCCATGCGCAGGATCACGAAAGCGGTATTCCCGGTGGCCGGCCTTGGCACCCGGTTCCTGCCGGCGACCAAGGCGAGCCCGAAGGAAATGCTGTCCGTCGTCGACAAGCCGTTGATTCAGTACGCGGTCGAAGAGGCCGCCGCCGCCGGAATTTCCGACATGATCTTCATCACCGGGCGCAACAAGCGGTCGATCGAGGACCATTTCGACAAGGCGTACGAGCTCGAGACCGAGCTCGAGCTCCGCAACAAGACGGAATTGCTGAAGGCGGTGCAGTCGGCGACTCCGGCGGGAATCAATTGCATCTACATCCGGCAGACGGAAGCGCTCGGTCTCGGCCACGCGGTGCTGTGCGCCGCGCCCGTCGTGGGTGACGAGCCGTTTGCCGTGATTCTCGCCGACGACCTCATCGATGCCGAGGTGCCGGTGATGCAGCAGATGGTCGAGGTCGCGATGCGGGAGAATGCATCGGCCATCGGCGTCATGGAAGTGCCGGCGGACGACGTCGCCAGCTGGGGCATGGTGGAAACCCGGCAGTCCGGCGGTCGAACCGCGCCCATCTCGCGCATCGTCGAAAAGCCGCAGCCGGGCACGACCCCTTCGACGCTGGCGGTGGTCGGACGCTACGTCCTTACGGCAAAGATCTTCGAACATCTGCGCGCGGTGTCGCCGGGCGCCGGCGGCGAAATACAACTGACCGATGGCATCGCCCGCCTCCTCCTCGAGGAGGCCGTCGTGGCGTACCGGTTCGAGGGCCGGCGCTACGACTGCGGGCGCAAGCTCGGCTACCTCGAGGCGACCGTCGACTTCGGTCTCAAGCATCCTGAACTGGCCGACGACTTCGCGGCGTTCCTGCGGGATCGGGTGACACGTCATCTGCGATGACGCTGAGCGAGCTTCGCTATATCGTCGCCGTCGCCAACGAGCGAAGCTTCGGCCGTGCCGCACGGCACTGTTTCGTGAGTCAGCCGGCATTGTCGGTCGCGATCCAGAAGCTCGAGGAAGAGCTCGGGGCCCGGCTTTTCGAGCGGGGCAAGAGCGAGATCACGGTGACGCCCGTCGGGGCGCGCGTGGTCGAACAGGCGCAGAAGGTGCTGGAGGAGGCGGCCCGGATCACGGAGATCGCGCAGGCCGGGCGAAACCAGCTCGCCGGCGTGCTGAGACTCGGTGTAATCTTCACGGTGGCTCCGTACCTCCTGCCCGACCTCATTCCGGCCTTGCACGATTGCGCGCCGCAGATGCCGCTCGATCTCGATGAGAACCTCACGGAGCACCTGGAGTCCGCGCTGCGGTCCGGACGCATCGATGTCGCGATCATCGCGCTGCCGTTTACGCCGCCCGGCGTCGTTACGGAATTCCTGTACGAGGAGCCGTTCCGGGTGGTCGTCCCGGCGGACCACAAGTGGGCGAAGCGCAAGTCCATCCATCCGGACGAGCTCGCGGCGGAGCAACTCATCCTGCTCGACATCGGCCACTGCTTTCGCGCACAGGTGCTCGATGCCTGTCCCGAGTTGAACCGCGCCGAAGCGCGCGTGACGCGATCGAGCTCCCTCGAAACGGTGCGCAACATGGTCGCGTCCGGTCTCGGCGTCTCCGTGCTGCCGCGCGATGCACTGACGCCGAAGTACCACAGCCGGCTGGTGGTTCCCATCCCGTTCACTCGGCCGGCACCGTCGCGCCGCGTCGCGCTTGCGTATCGCAAGAGCTTTCCGCGCCCGGAGGCGATCAAGGCGATCCGTGTGGCGGTGGCTGCGTGCCGGACACCGACGTCGGCCCGCCACTCGGCCTAGGAAGCGGTGCGGACACGAGACGCGGCGCTGCGAGGATGCCGGAACGTGCACTCCGGATGCCTCGCGTGCACCTGAATTGGAACCAGGCGATCCCAAGACCGGCGCCATCCTTGACAAGCAAAATAGCAACCTGCTAAAGGCTGCCTGTCGTCCCGTCGAAGCGACGCCGTGTCCAAAATTTGTCAAGGAATTCGCAAGATTAAAGGAGGAGGGGTCATGAAACGAAGTGGACGGTGGATGCTGGTGATTCTGGCCGCGGTGATGGTTGCCATTGCTCTCCCTAACACCAGCGTCGCGCAGCAGAAGAAGCTGGTCCTCTGGACCCACTGGGATCAGAACCCCGATTTCAACAAGTGGTACGCGGACAAGGGGAAAGAGTTCGCCAAGAAGACCGGCTACGAGGTCGAGGTGGTCACGATCCCGTACCAGGGATACGAGGCCAAGTACCTGGCGGCCTTCATGGCCAAGAGCAGCGCGCCCGACATTTTCATGGGGATGACGCACCAATGGTGCGGCCAGTACGACTTCTGCGACAAGATGCCCGCCGATCTCGCGAAGACCTACGACGACAATCTGCCGAAGTACATGGTCGAGGTCGGCAAGTGGAAGGGCGCGCGCTACGGAATCCCCATCGAGCACGGCAACTTCCAGCAGATGTACATCAACGTCGACATGTTCAAGAAGGCCGGCCTCAATCCGGACGATCCGCCCAAGACCTTCGACAAATGGCTGGCGGACCTGAAGAAGCTGACGATTGCCGACCCGAAGGGCGGTGAGCCGACGCAGGTAGGCTTCGCGATCCGCAGCAAGGGTGCTCCGGTGGGGATCACGGACAAGTTCCTCCCGTTTGCGCACGCCTGGGGCGCCCGGATGCTGAGCCCGGAACTGGACAAGGCCACCGGTTATGCCAACAGCCCGCAGATGGTGGCCGCGCTTACGTTCTTCGGCGATCTGGTCAACAAGGACAAGGTGGCGAGCCTCGCGTTCGGCAATCCCGAAGATGCCTTCGGCCAGAAACGGGCCGCCGTCATCTTCCGCGAGTCGTGGTTCTTCGGCTGGCTGAAGAAGAACGCGCCCGACGTGAACTTCAAGGTGTACGCACTGCCTTGCGAGAAGGCTTGCCCCGGTGCGGGCGCCCTGTTTCCCTGGACGGACCTCGTTTACAAGAACAGCCCGAACAAGCAAGTGGCGTGGGAGTTCATGAGGTTCATCAGCAATCCCAAGGACGACATGGAGCATCACCAGATGCAGGGGATACTTCCCGTGTGGACGGCGAACCTCGACAGCGCCTACGTGAAGGCACGGCCCGACTATCAGTCCACGAAAGACATGCTCGCCCAGCAGGTGCCGCCAACCTACTTCCACCCGAAATCGAACGAGTTGGCGACCGCCTTCGGCGAGGCCGTCGTAGGCGTGCTGTTCGGCAAGGGACAGCCGAAGCCGTTGCTGGACGAAGCTGCCGCCAAGATGGATCGCATCCTCAAGGACTAGCAGACTCGTATGACAACCTGCGGTAGCGGCGCTACCGCAGGTGTTTGCCTCGACTGCTCGACGAGGTGCGCAAGCACTTAGCCGAGTCGAGGCGAAGTCCGCGTGATACTCATCGGGTGTTTTCCACTGCCATGCGCCAATGGTTTCGCATCGCGTTCCCCAGGAACTACCTGGATCGCCGGAAGTCGTGCGGGATTCCTGTTCGTCCTCCCCGCGCTGCTGTTTTTCGGTTCCGTCTTCATCCTGCCGCTCGCCCAGTCGGTCATGTACTCGTTCTACAAGATCGCCCCGGGCGGAGCGAAGCGAGTTCGTCGGCCTGCGCCTTTATGAAAAGGTCCTCACCGATTCGACGTTCTGGACCGCCGTCGGCAACACGCTCCAGCTTCTGTTGTTCTCCGTGCCCACGACGGTCGTTCTTGCCCTCGCCGTGGCACTCGGTCTCAACCGGATCACCAATCTCAAGTGGCGCAACGTGTGGGCTTCGATGTACTTCCTGCCCTTCGCCACTTCGCTGGTGGCGGCCGCGCTCATCTGGCAATGGATCTACGACCCGGTCTACGGCTTCCTGAACTATGCGCTGTCGTTCATCGGCATTCCGCCCCAGAAGTGGCTGCAGAGCCTGTTCCAGGTGCGCCCGGCCATCGCCGCCGTGAGCGTCTGGGTCCGGATCGGCTTCGACACGATGATCTTCCTGGCCGCGCTGCAATCGATCCCGCAGGAGTATTACGAGGCGGCCAACATGGACGGCGCCAATGCCGTCCAGCGACTCCGCTACATCACTCTGCCGCTGCTGAACCCGCAGATCATCATGGTCTGCATTCTCGAGCTCATATTCAATTTCAAGATCTTCGATCAGGTGTACGCCACGACCCAGGGCGGGCCGGCGGGCGAAAGTCAGACCATCATCATGCTGCTGTACGACACGGCCTTCAAATACTTCCGTTTCGGCGACGCCTCCGTCATGGCGGTCTTCGTCTTCGTCACGCTCATGGTGGTGACGTTGCTGCAATGGCGGCTCTTCCGAAAACCCGTCGAGTACTGACGCATTGCTGACGACATGACTGCCATCGCCGCATCGAATGGCCTGCTCCGCGCGCAGGCCTCACCCTCAAGCAAGTCCACGTCCGCTGGCTCATTACGCTCGCGGTCGCCTGCGGCGCCATCATTGTCTTCTTCCCTTTCTTCTGGATGGCGGTCACGTCGCTGAAAACCGCCCCGGAGATCCAGCGCGTTCCGCTCCAGATCGCCCCCGACCACTGGCTCAACTTCAGCAATTACTTCGAAGTCTTCAAGCGCGAGCCCTTCCTGCGCTACCTGCTGAACAGCGCGATCGTCGCGTCGATCGCCGCCGTGAGCAGCGTGGTGGTTTCGTCGCTGGCGGGGTTCGGGTTTGCAAAGTATCGCTTCCCCGGACGGGATGTCTTCTTCCTCGCCGTCGTCGGCATCCTGATGGTCCCCTTCCAGTCGGTCGTGGTGCCGCTCTACGTCTGGATGAACGATCTCGGGCTGCTCGATACCTACGTGGGCATCGTGGCCCCGGACCTGGTCAGCGTCTTCGGCGTCTTCCTGATGCGGCAGGCGATCGAGATGATTCCCAACGACTACATCGACGCGGCCCGCATCGACGGCGCCAGCGAGCTCCGAATCTTCTTCCTGGTGATTCTGCCGTCGGTGAAGCCGGCCATCGCCACCTTGCTGATCATCAAGTTCCTGTGGAGCTGGAACGAGTTCTTCTGGCCGATGGTGGTGATCAGCAGCCCCCAGATGAAGGTGGTCACCATGGGCCTCATGAGTTTCACCAATATGTACTTCATCGAATACAACCTCCTCACCGCCGCCGCGGTGATCAGCATCCTGCCCATCCTGCTCATCTTCATCACGCTGCAGCGCTGGGTGGTCCAGGCCGTCGTGATGAGTGGCCTCAAGGGCTAGATAGACTTGTGCAAGAATCCCAGCGGCCAATTCAAGTAAGCTTGCAAGATCGCGCCGGCGCGCTGCGCTGCGCTGGCGGCGACAATCGGGAAGGGACACGACATGATTTCGGATCTCAAGGACAAGGTGGTGCTCATCACCGGCGCGTCGACCGGCATCGGCGCCGCGGCGGCGCGCGCGTTCGCGAAGGAAGGCGGCCGGGTGGTCGTGCATTACAACGCGAGCCGCGAAGCCGCGGAGGCCGTGGCGGCCGACATCAAGGCGCTCGGCGCGCAAGGTGGTGCTGGCGGGCGGCGACGTGATGCAGGAGGCCGACGTCAAGCGCATCGTCGCCGAAGCGACGGCGGCGTACGGCCGCATCGACGTGCTGATCAACAACGCCGGCGGCATGCTCGGCCGGATCAAGATCGAGGACTACACCGTCGAGCACATCCAGCGGGTGCTCGCGCTCAACGTGCACGCAGGTGGCGCTGTTCATGCGCGAAGTCATCCCGGTGATGCGCAAGCAGAAATCCGGCAACGTGATCAACGTCACGTCGATCGCGGCGCGGCACGGCGGCGGCGGCGGCGCGATCCTCTACGCAGGCGCCAAGGGCTTCATCTCGACCGTGACGCACGGCTGGGCCAAGGAGGTGGTCGGCGACGGCATTCGCGTGAACGCCGTTTCGCCCGGCGTCATCACGACGCCGTTCCACGACCGCTATTCGAGCGCCGAGCAATTGAAAGCGATGCAGGCGACGATTCCGATGAACCGCCTGGGCGCGCCCGACGAATGCGCGGGAACGTTTCTCTATCCTCGCGTCCGACGCGCTGTCGGGCTACGTCACCGGGCAGGTGATCGAGATCAACGGCGGCCAGTACATGCCTTGACGCGCGTTGCGGGCGAGTTGCCTGCAGGATATCGGGTCAAGACCGCCATGGCGCGCCCAGCACGAGCCCGGGAGCTCGGCGAGCGAGAACGGATGAGCTGCTGCGGGCCGGTCCGTGACGATCGAGCGGTGCGCCTGTACGGTTGATCCAGAACGTCGCGAAACCAAAAGCGCGGGCGCCGATCGCATCCCAGCAGTTCGACGAAACGAAGCCGATGCGGTCGGCGGCACGCTGCAAGCGATCCACCGCGAGCGCATAAACATGCGGCGCCGGCTTGTAGATGTCGGCGGCGTCGACCGACAGCACGCCGTCGACGAGCGCCTCCAATCCATTGTGTCGCACAGCGGGAGGAGACCGGCAAGCGTGCCGTTGGACAGGATCCAGCGCGGGCGCGGCGCAAGGCGGCGAGGGCGGCGCGGCGTCGGGAAACGGGGCGAGCGTGAGATACGCATCCCGCAAGCGCGCCTCGCCGGCGCTCCGAGCGGAAGCCCAAGCGCGGCCACGCGCGAAGTCGAGCGCATGCGCGGTCATGCGGGCGAAATCCTCGCGGCGATGCGCAGACCGCCATCAGCGATTGCAGCCACGTGTATTCGAGCTGTTTGGTGCGCCACAACTGCGCCAGCGCGCGCACCGTGACCGGGCGCCAGCCGCTCGGCCAGCGCGCCGAAGGCGTAGACATCGAACAACGTGCCGTACGCATCGAAGACGAGCGCGTCGACATCGATCGAGTGGCCGGATCCGTCATTCGGTCTCGTCGGTAATGACGCCCGCCGCGTCGTTCCGCGTGCGGTCGGCGGAAAAAAAAGGGGTTACACTTGCGCGTAACCCCTTGGTTCATGTGGTGGGCATTATTGGTTTCGAACCAACGACCCCTGCCGTGTGAACGCCGGGTTAGCCGTACGCCTGCGTCCACCCCTGTTTTCTAACTCGTTGATTAGTTGCATTTCCGTCCCGACGTACCACTTGCGTCCGCGAGCGTTTTGCCGTATGAGAGGTGGCTCCGGAAATCTGGACAGGGTTATAGGTGACGGCTCTGCTCTTTGCGGCGATCATAATGCCGCTGATGAAAGGAGCAGAGAATATGAAACGACCCCGCCGTAACCACTCAGCCGTGTTCAAGGCGAAGGTGGCATTGGCCGCCATCAAGGGCGACCACACGCTGGTGCAGCTGGCCGAGAGGTTCGATGTCCACCCGAACCAGATCACGCAGTGGAAAACCGAGCTGTTGCAGCGTGCGGCCGAGGTGTTCGCGACCGCCGGCGAGAAACGGGAGCACGGACCGGACATCAAGACGCTGCACGCCAAGATTGGCCAATTGGCGCTCGAGAACGATTTTTTGTCCGGCGCGCTCGGTCGCATCGGCGATGCGAGCGCAAAACGATGATCGACGCGGGACACGACTTGCCGATCACGCGGCAGGCGCAATTGCTGGAACTGTCGCGCTCGGCGGTGTATTACCGCCCGCAGCCGACGGCGGATACCGATCTCGCTCTGATGCGGCGAATCGACGAGCTGCATCTGGACCACCCATTTGCCGGAGCGCGGATGTTGCGCGATTTGTTGCGGCAGGACGGCTTTGCGGCTGGCCGCAAGCACGTCGCCACGCTGATGCGCACCATGGGCATCGAGGCGCTGTACCGGAAGGCGAATACCAGTCGCCGGCATCCCGAGCATCGGATCTATCCGTATCTGCTGCGGGGCTTGGCCATCGATCGGCCGAATCAGGTCTGGGCGATGGACATCACGTATCTGCCGATGGCGCGTGGCTTCGTCTACCTCGCCGTGGTCCTGGACTGGGCCACCCGCCGCATCCTGGCGTGGCGACTGTCGAACAGCCTGACCGCCGACTTCTGCGTCGAGGCACTGGAGGAGGCGATCACCCGCTACGGTGTGCCAGAGATCATGAACACGGACCAGGGCAGCCAATTCACCGGCAGCGAGTTCGTCGCCACCCTCACCGAGCACGACATTCGCATCAGCATGGACGGCAAGGGCTGCTGGCGTGACAACGTGTTCGTCGAGCGGCTGTGGAAAACAATCAAGTACGAGGAGGTCTATCTGCATGCCTATGATACCGTGTCCGCCGCCAAGGACTCCTTGACTCGATACGTCAGCTTCTACAACGGCCGCCGCCCGCATACCGCGCTCGACCGGCAAACGCCCGACGCGGCATACTTCAACCGGCCACCGCTCGCTGCGGCGGCCTAAACCGCAGAGCCATCACTTAACAAACCCGAAAAACTGTCCGACTGCGCGGGGCCACCTCTCTTTTACCGTACGGCAAATTTTCCGGCGGACAAAATGACCTGTTTGATCGACTTGGGAAAACCAAACGGACGAAACTTACCCAACGTCGTGAACCGTACTGGCATCGATTCGCAAGGGTCTGCATTTGGGCTTCCGCGCTGCTGAGCAAGGTGAGGGCACTTGGATCGCCAGGTCTGGACGGGGAACCCGGCAAGCGGCATCTGCACGCCCTCGGTGCGTTTCAGGATACACCCGACCGGCCCGCCTATGACCAAGCCCGCCGCGCGGCCGAGAAATGGGCCGACCAACGCGAGCATGGGGCCATCCCGAAGGGCGAAACCGTAACCGACGTTTGTCGGCTCTACGTCGAGAATCGCCGGGCCGAAAGTCAGGGACCGGAACGCCAACGACGCCGAAATCAGGTTCAAGCGACTGGTGTATGACAAGCCTTCGGGCGCAGGACTTGTCCAAACTTCGCAGCACGGACGTCGAACGCTGGCGTAACGACCAGATCCCGGAGTCGGACAAGGAAGAGGAGATACGGCAGGCGAAGGACACCGCCAACCGTAGCCTCTCCGCGCTCGGGCCGGGCTCAATTACGCCTACAACCAAAAGCTGATCGGCAACGATTCGGCATGGCGGACCGTCAAGGGCTTCGAGGATGTCAGGCGGCGGCGTGATCGTTCCTGACGCGGAACAGCGGGCGAAGCTGCTCGAGAAATGCCCGGACGATCTACGGCCCTTTGTGTCGCGGTACTGTTGACGGCTGCGCGGCCGGGCGAATCGTCGCGCGACCGTCGCCGACTTTGACAAGAAGCTGGGCGTCTTGACGTTACGCAAGAGCAAAACCGGATTCCGTCAAGTCACCCTGTCGACGGCAGCGATCACGTTCTTCGCCGAGCTGACGAAGGACCGCATCGCCAGCGCGCCTATCCTTGAGCAAGCAACGGTCTCCCATGGAATCGCTTTGCATGGCGTGACCTGTTCAGCCTGCAGTACGGGCCGCGCGGCTGCCGCGTGACGTGGTGCTGTACTTGCTTCGCCATGCGGCAATCAGCGAAATGGTGACGGGGGGGTGAACTCGTCGGTCGTCGCCAAGCTCGCCGGGACGTACGGCGATGATCGATAGGCATTACGGACACCTGATCCATGAAGGCGTGCGCGAGCGACTCGACGCAGTAAGGATGATCTAGCATGGTCAAGCGCGACAAGTCGAAGCGGCAAGACGCGCCATCCGCCGAGCCGGCGCCGATGCCGGCGGCGGACCGGCCGCAATATCGCGCCTACAAGCCGGTCAAGAGGACGGACGGAATTACAGATGTGGGTCGAAGAGCGCCTTGACATGACGAAGCCATTACCCGGACGATTGGAGGCATGGCGAGGACATTAATCGCCGCAGGCGCGCATCCTCGAGATGCAGAAGCGTCTCGCCACTCTCGGCAACAGCACCGATCCCTTTATCCAGATGCACGTCGCCGCGATCCGGGCCATTCATGATCGCCTGAGCATCCCATTGAAAACCGCGGGCAAGGTCTCGAGGGAAGGTTGGTATTTGTTGAAGGAAGCGGATCACCTGTGGCACAGCATCGTGGTGCTGCGCGACGTGATGCCTCTCGCGCGCAAGGGCAAGACCTTCATGGAGCAGCGGAAAGGGCGCCGGCCGAGCAAGGCGACGGTCTACCTGCGCGAAACCAAGCAGCAAGGGGAAACGGCGAAGGAACTCTGGAAACGCATCAAGGAGCAGCCAGATCCTGGTGCCCCCATCTACATCAATGAGCATGATGTGATGATCGATAAGATCTCCGGAAAGGAGATCAGGTTCAGGTCGCTCGAAGAGCGGCTGAACCTGCGTAAGTCGCAGTAGATCTCGGCCGTCCTGGCCGACAAATCCGGGTTTAGCGCTAAACCGGGGTTCGCGTCGCTGTTAATCGGCGATTCGTTTCCTATCCTTCGTTTGTGTACGTCCATTCGGACGCACGCGCACACGAAGGAGTAGGCGATGGACAAAGCGTTATTGACGATCCCCGAATTCTGCGCGTCCCCGCAATGTCTCGCGCTCGCGCGCCTATGTGGAACTGCGGGCCGGCAGGCTCAAGGCAAAGAAGGTCGGCGATCGCACGCTGATCCCGGACGAAGCTGCGCGCGAGTGGGACGCCGGGCTGCCCGACTATCCGGCCGATCCAGCGCGGCCGGCTACACAGGCGGCGTAATGCGCCCGCCCAAATTGAAACCGGCCGCCCGTGCGGGGGCAGCCGGCGATGGAACAAAGGCAAGGGACGACACCGCAAAGCGTACCGACGACCAGCGCGCTTTTCAAGGCATCGCCAACGCACGCCACGCCGGCCAGAGACCGCCACGCTGGGCCTTCCGAATGCGCCGAGGCGCTCGCCCGGTTGGAAGCGCTGTTCGTCGGGTTGCGGCCGCTGCGGCGCCGGGGACGGTCATGACGCCCGCCGCCATCATCGCCGCGATCGATCGTTTGTCGAGCTTCGACCTCGCCCGATTGCTCGAGTCCTCCGACTTCTGGGACGTCCTTGGGTGCGACGGCGCCTTGCTCGAGCGCGCCGAGGTCTACGAGATATGTGACGAGCTCGGTGATCGCTTCCTGACCCCTGACACGATCGAGCGCCTGCGCGAGCTCATCGAGGACGCTGAGGCGATCGAACAAGCCGTCGCGCCGGCCGTCGCGGTTGAGTCTGCGCCATGACCGCGCGCTGGTACGTAGAAATCGTCCGCCCGCAGGATGGCAAGGCGACGGTGTGGAACACGTACCCCAATCGCGAGCTCGCCGAAGTCGAGGCGGCGAAGTTGCGGGTGCACAAGTTTTCGTGCAAGTCCGGCGCATCGATGCCGTTCCCGAACAGCCCGAGCATGGGAGCGATCGCAGACGTTTTCTTGTGTGGGCGTTGATGCTGGGCGCGGTTCCGCCCGAGCGCGTCGTCGAGCGCATCGTCGCCGAAGTCGAAAGCGAGGCGTCATGAGCGATTGCGCGCACCTGGCGAGCGTGCTCGTGCGCCTTGACTGTGGGGCGGGCGGGACACAATACCGCCGCTATTGCTTGAAGTGCTGGCGCGATCTCGAAGGCGCGATTGCGCATGCGAAGCCAAGGCCGAGCTCGGCGACTACGAACCGCCGCTTGCCGATTTGGATTTGCTGATAAGGCCCGCGAGCAGTTCGACCGCGAGCAGTGGCGGGCGGCGCGCGGGAGCTCGTCGTGATGAGGCCCTTCGCCTATTCGGTCGGACGCAATCGGAGCGACGCGCATCCGGCGATTCACAATGTCGCAACGTTCGACGAGTTGCAGGATGCTTGGCTGTCGGCACGGCATGACCGGCCGAAGAACGAGGCGCCCTATTTCGCGCGCGCCTTCGGAGCAAATGGCGCCGACATGCCGAAGCGGGCTCGCGAGCTCGCGCTGCCGTGCGCGTGGATCGCGCTCGACGTCGACACACTGACGCCGGCGGCCGCCACGGCACTGACGGCCGCGCTCGTCGAGTGGCGCGGCTTCTGGCACGCGAGCCTGTCGGCGACGCCGGACAACCTCAAACGGCGCGTCGTGCTGGAATGCGAGCGCGTCGTCGAGCTCACCGAACATAAGCCCGTCGTCGCGGCCGTTGAGGCATGGCTACGCGAGCGCGTCGGCGAAGGCATCGAATTTGACGGAGCGGCATCCGGCGATGTTGCACGAGTCTGGTATCTGCCGGCCCAGGGCGCGGCCGCGGGCGTATTCGTGGGCGAGCCGATCGACGTCGATCGGGCGCTCGCCTATTCGAAGGCACACGCCGAACCGGAGCGAGAGCACGTCCAGGGCGACGGCCCGCACGTCGGCGAAGGCGGCCGCAACGCCATGTTGACCCGCGAGGGCGGCAAGCTGCGCCGCATCGGTTTGTCGACCGCAACGATCGCGGCCGCGCTGCACCAGATCAACCGGGAGCGCTGCGACCCGCCGCTCGAGGATGATGAAGTCGAGACGATCCGCGCTCGATCGGCAAGTACGCAGCCGAACCCGACGCCGACAACGCGAAGCCCGAACCGGGCGAGCTCCTCGGCACGATCTACAGCGGCGCGGCGCTCCTCGAAACGATGGCGACGCCGACACGCTGGCTCGTCGACGGCTGGGTCAGCGAAGGCGCGTCGGTGTTGATCGGCGCGCATGGTGGACCGGCAACGTGGCCGCGCTGCAAGCCGCCGCGTGCCTCGCGGCCGGCCAGCCGTTCCTGGGCCTCGCCACGAATGCCGGCGCACGCTGCTCTACGCGGCCGAGGATCGCGCCGACGTGCTGCGCTGGCGCCTGCGCTCGATCTGCGCGGGCTTGAGCATTGCGCCCGCGACGCTCGACGAAAACTTGATCGTGATTGACCAGTCGCGCAAGCCGGCCGAGCTCATGGGCCGCGACCGCTATGGGGCGCTCGGGTTTGCGCCGCTGTTTGAAGTGCTCGCCGACGAACTGGGCGAGCGCCAGACCGACGTGCTCGTGATTGATAGTGCAAGCGATGCCTTCGGCGGCAACGAAATCGCCCGCGCTGAGGTGCGCCGCTACATCTGCGAAGTGCAGCGGCTCGTGCCCGACGCCGGCGCCGTGCTGCAGGCGGCGTCACGTCGACAAGGCGCACGCCCGCGGACTCGCCAGCGGGCAGGGCTACTCGGGCTCGACTGCTTGGCACAGACAAGCGTCCGCCAACGATGGGAACTCTCGCGCCCAGCCGACGAGGGGACGAGGACGGCGGAAGGCGGCAAGCCGATCTTGCCGACCCGCGCCGCATGCTGGTCTTGGCGAAGAACATCGCGGACCGGCCCCGGCGCGGAGCTCGCGCTGCGCTTCGACGCGGAGGCCGGGATCTTCGTCGCCGACCACCCGCGACCCCTGGCGGACTCAGGGACAGCATCGAGCGGCGCACCGCCGAGCGCGACGTCCTGTGCTTCCTGCTCGAGGCCGAAGCGGCCAGCAAGCCAGTGCACGCCGCCGAGCGCGCCAACGAGAACGCGCACCGGCGGCTGAATCGCGGGGAAGCTGCCGACGCGATTCGCGAGCCGCGCGGGGCGCAAGGCGCTATTCGACTTGCTGCTGCGTTGGCGCGGCGAGGGGTTAATCGAAGAAACCGAAGCCCGGCACAAGCGCCAGCCAGTCAGGCTTTGGCACGTCACAGACGCCGGCCGAGCATGCGTTAGCGCATCGACAGCATCGACATGACGGGAAATTGCCAAATGCTGCGCTGCTGTCGTAGCCGCCCCTGCGGCGCATCGACAGCATGCGCAGGGGGGTATAGGGGGACACACACACGCGCCTGTGGCCTGCCGATGCGGCGCATCGCATCGACAGCCGGGCGAGGAAGTTACCGCCATCTTCGCCGCTGTCGTGCCCGGCGACGCCGAGTTACGCCGTTGGTTGGACCGCTCCGGCTATGACAGCTAAGCGGTCGTCGACGCAACTCGGTTATGGCTATCGCTGGCAACAGGCTCGCGCGTGCTTCCTGCGAAGCAATCCTCTGTGCGAGCGCCATTCTCAACAGGGCAAGGTAGTACTCGCCACGCAAGTCGATCATCGTCGACCGCACAAAGGGGACCAGGCGTTATTTTGGAATCGGGAAAATTGGTCCGCGCTGTGTGCATCCTGTCATTCAATGAAGACCGCGACTGAGGATCGCGGGGGCAAGCTTCGCCAGCCACAGGTCCGCATTGGCTTCGACGGATGGCCCATCGAAACCGTCTCCGGGGGATCATGTCCGGGGGGGGCGCTCGCGTCAAAAAGTGAAGCTCTTTCTAGAACGCGCGGGGCTTTTCTATATGAGGCGTGTAGTTTTCTAAGGGAGCATTTGATGGCAGCACGACCGAAGCAAGTATCCGACTCCTACTTTCACCGGGCGGGAACCCTGAAGGTTCTCCCGGGCTTCCCCGAGCAGCCGCCGCGCTATGGCGCCGGATTATGGCGACGACGCCGGAAGACCAATGGCGTCCGGCGACGTGCCCTTGCTCGCGATGTTCTGCCGCGTGTCGGTGCTGGCGGACGAGGCAATTCGGCACTTGGAGCAGGGCCAGCTCGACGCGGCCGGCATTTCGCCATGGCTCAGGGTAGCGTCCGACCACGGCAAGACGTTGGCTGCGCTGGCGGGCAAGTTGAGGCTCGCGCCGTCGTCGCGGATTCGCGCGGAGGCGCATAGCCTGCAACAGCGGCCGGCGGCGAAGCCCTGGGAGTGGCGCGACCGCGATTCAAGCGATCCTCATGACGGTCTGCTCGCACGGTAGATGCCGCAAGCCGTTCCCCTGCCGATTATCGCGCCCGCAGCCGATGCGGCGATCCTGGCGGCGATTTTGGCGCAAATCGCCAGCCTTCACCAAAAGCTCGACGCGCTCTCGAATCGGCTCGCGTCGAACTTGCCGGATTCGCCGGACGCTGCGCCCGCGATCCTTTTGCGCACGATCTACGGCGCCGTCAGCGCTCGCGCGTCGACGATCCGGAAGTCGAAGTCCGTGCTAGAGTTCATGTCGTCGGCGGAACGCGATGAGCGCCTAGCTGCTAACGGACAGGACCAGCGGCGCCCGCGCGAGATTGACTATCGGCAATGACCGGGTTCGGCCAACAGCAGCCACATAGCGAGTCGCGAAAAGCAGTCGTTCGAGGGCGGTGAGTCGTCCGGACAAGCTGCGCGCCCACCGGGTGGCGGTTACGCGGAGGTGACGCTATACTTCGACGGAAAGACGGTCAGCATGTTCGGCAAGAGCATCAACGGCTACGTGCAGTTCAATGCGCCTGGCACGCTGGACCAGTCGTTCGAGGCCTTCGATCAGGCCATGGGGTCGCAATGCCTGGCGCTGATCTTCTCCTGTCGGATTCCCGTCCCTGATCATGAATCCTTTCACGATCGCCGCAATTGTTCTCGCGCGTGTCTTCGGCGGCGCCCTCGCAGGTCAGTTCCTGGGAAAGCGCCTGCCCCGTCACCATCTCCAGGAGGACTCGAAGGACATCGTGAAGCTGGGAATCGGCGTCGTCGCGACGATGGCGGCGCTCGTGCTGGGCCTGTCGTGTCCTCCGCCAAGAGTTCTTTCGACAAGATGAGTGACGACCTTACGCTGGAGGCGGCGAAGGTCGTCCAACTCGATCGCGCGCTCGCTCATTATGGCCCTGAAGCGCAAGAGGTTCGCAGCACGCTCCGACACAATTTCCAGGCAGCGGTCGAGGCGCTGGTTGGCCCGGACGAATTCCAGGATGCGAAACTGCGCGGCATGAGGGAGAGTGTAGGCGAAGTCCAGGCCGCGATCCGCGCGCTTGTGCCACGGAGCGACGCGCAGCGCGAACTGCGCTCGCAGGCGTTGGCATTTGCGGAGGACGCGGCTGCCTTCCGTTGGTTGTTGTTGCTGCAAGAGCACGACTCGATCTCGCGCGCACTGCTGGTGGTCGTGGTGTTATGGCTTACGCTGATCTTCGTCGGCTTCGGGCTGTTTTCCCCCCGCAACCGAACCGTAATTGCCGCCTTGTTTCTATGCGCGCTGTCGGTTTCCGGTCAATGGTCCTGATCATGGAGATGGACGACCCGCTCAAGGGGATGGTGAGGATCTCGGACGCACCGATGCGCACCGCGCTCTCCATCTTGACCAGCAATTGAAGAGCCGATCGCCCGTCCGCTTTCGCGAACAGCGATCGGCGGGTGTGGGTCGTAAGCCGTCATCGATGGGTGGCCGCTCCCGGCCGAGGCTGTGTGAAAACGCACGCGATGCGAGCGTGACGGAAAATCGACCTCTCAGATCGAGCTGTATTCAACGATCGCCACCTTCGGAGGGGTGAGAAGACCCCCGAAAACAAAATGGCAGTATTTACACAGCCTCGGTAGAGTCGACGACTGGCGCGGTGGCGGTAGGCGTGGCATCGCTGTGTCCGCGCCTTTCGGTTCGCGGTGCCCTACTAGCCGCTCCATGGCTCCGTTTCCAGTCGCCGCTCATCGAACCGGACGTGCAGATCTCCCGCATCCGGCTCTCGGACAAGACGCATGCCTTCGCCCACGGAAGGTCGCGAGCAAGCCGGCCGAGCAACAGCAGGCATGTTGAGCACCTGCTGTACGCCTGCACGGTCGTCCTCCACACAACCGCGAACGCTGCCACTTGGGCGAACATTCGCTCCCCGGATCGAAATCCAGGTCAATCCTTCGCTTCAGCATGTGGTGCTTTCCGCAGCTTCCGCAGACTTCCGGAGTTTCGTAGGGTCACCCCAATCTCCTGTGCGTCGCCACTTTCAGCTCCAGCCTTGAACTGAGGTCCCTTCCCTCCACCGGCGTTACCCAGCTTCCTCGGTACTACGAACCTCTCCGCCACCCCAAAGCGCCCGGCCTGTCCGTCACCGGCGTCCGGTTGGTCGTCCCCGACCACACCTTGGGGCTTCCCGTGTTGCGTACGCTTTCCTTGTGTACATGCTGCCGCCACTACCCCGGCGCAGCGACTGGGCTTGTTGCTTCGCTCATCCCACCCAATCGTGGCAGCCTTCCCCGGTATGGCAGCCGGGTCGGCCTGCGCATCGACCTTTTCGAGGCTTGTATGCTTTCTTCAGTGGTCGAAGTTGTTGTGCGAACCGATGGTGTTTTCGGCTGCCTTCGGCAACAGTGAAGAGGCCGGGGTGGAGGGGCCTTTTGAGGCATCTGCCCTCTCCAGAGGGACAGACCGAGTAAGAACTCCCCCACCCACACCACCCAGCGTCGATGAAGAATCTAGCGGCATGCGACCGCCGATTTGACCGCAAGCTCACGCCCGTGTGTGTTCCACCCCAGCAACCGAAGCGTAATCAAAGGAGAGACACCATGCAAACCTCATCCGTAGCACTCAACATCGGTGCCGATATCGGTAAGGACGAAGTGGCGATGGCGTGCGCCGAAGGAAGCTTCGCCGCGCGTAAGATCCGCAACCAGCGCGCGGTTCTACTCGCCTTCCTCAAGGACCTGCCCGTGGGCAGCCGCATCGGCATGGAATCGACCGGGATCTATCACGAACCGCTCGCCGAGCTCGCGCACGCGCGCGGCTTCATGGTCTACGTGCTCAATCCCAAGGACACCCGCCACTATGCCAAGGCAATGGGGCTTCGCGGCAAGACCGATCGCGTCGATGCCGAGCTCATCGCCCGCATGATCGCCCACGAGCACGAGAAGCTCCACCCATGGATTCCGCCCACTGCCGAGCAGCGCCAGATCGACCGACTACTCAAACGGCGCGCCAAGGTCAGCCGCATCCGGGCTACCCTCACTCAGTCGTTTAAGGACGTGAAGGGATTTGCTGCCGAGATCAATGTGCTGAGGCAACGATTGGATCAACTCCTCGTGCGTCTCGACGCGAAGGTCAAGACGCTTATCGAAGCGAGTACCGAGCGCAAGCAGGACTACACGCGCCTGCGCAAGATCACCGGCGTGGGCGCCGTCGTCGGCAGCAGTGTGCTCAACACGCTCGACAGAGTTCCATTCCGCGATGCCGACGCCTTTGTGGCCTTCACCGGCCTCGATCCACGCCCCGATGAGTCCGGACACCATCGCGGCCGGCGCCGCCTGTCCAAGCGAGGGCCGAGCGAACTGCGCCGGCTGCTCTACCTCGCCGCCATGGCGGCAGCCAAAACCAAAACCTGGAAGCCCCTGTACCAGCACTATCGAGCACGAGGGCTATCCACGACAGCAGCGTTGGTCGTCCTCGCACGGCGCATCGCGCGTACCGCCTGGTCGATCTACACCCACAAGACCGTGTTCGACCCGCAACGGCTCACGAAGGCCTTGACATGAACCATAGAATCTTGCTCGGCGTTCACTCGCGTTGCGGCCTGCACACTCGCGCTGCCACCAATTCGTGGCTCGCTTTACCCGAAGGCTTCAGCCACTTCGTTACCTCCATGACTGCTCCGGTTGCTTCCGGCTGGAGCGGTTGCCGGGTGGGGCTTGCACCCACTGGAAAGCGCCGCCTTATCACGGCGCACGCCAGAAGCAGCCATTGGTTAGGTGACCTCGACGCGGGCGCTGCCGCTGCCCCGGCCAGTTGACCCTCGCGCCATGTTTCCCACCACGTCCGCGCGTTGTCGCGTGTCCATGGTGGCAGGGTGACGGACGCCAAGACGGTCGAGATATCGCCGACAGCACCAGGACGTTCGATCGGCGCCTTCGCGAGACAGCGCGCAACAAGCTCATCGAGCTGCGCCGGCACGCTCGGCATCACATCCGCCAACCGTGGGGCGGTCGTCGCGAACCTGACGGAGGATGTCGGCTTCGTCGTTGCCGGGGAACGGCGCGCGCCCTGCGGTCAAAAGAAGATCAGCACGCCCACGCCATATACATCGGCCCGCGCGTCGATGTCGACGGATGTCCGATGCGTTCCGGCGGCATGAATGCGGGCGTCCCGAGCAACCGCATTTGGCGGGTCAGGTTGCGATTCGCGTCCGGATGCGCTTCCGATACCTCCTCGATGCGCCTGACGATGCCAAAGTCGAGAAGTTTGACGAGGTCATACTCACCGCCGCGTTCGCAGATCATCACATTCGCGGGTTTGATGTCGCGGTGGACCATGCCTTTGGCGTGCACTTCTGCCAGCGCCGCGCACACCTGCACAATGATATGTCGCATCCGTTCCAGCGGCAGCGCGCGCTCGCGGGCGATCAATGCATCGAGGGTCAGGCCGTCGACGTACTCCATCGCGTAGTACAGCAGTCCGTCGTGCGTGTGCCCATAGTCGTAGATCTCGATCGTATTCGGGTGGCGCAGTTCGCTCACGAGGCGAACTTCGCGCTCAAAGCGGGCCGCGACCTCGTCGGTCGCGATATGGCGTTTTAGTATCTTGATAGCCGTGGGGCGTTTAAGCAAGCGTGGCGTCCAAGGTGCACCGTCGCCATGCCCCCTTCGGCCAACTCGCGCTCGAGCCGGTACGCGCCGATGCGCCGTCCGGCCCGGCTTGGCAATCAGGCGGGCGAGCGTCAGCGTCGACCATGCGGCCCAACCGGCGGTCAGCACCAGTAACATGAAGACTATGGCCAGCGTCACCCGCACGTAGCGAAGCGGCGCGTAGGCCTCGTCGACTCCGATCTCGGCCACAATCCCCATCCTTTCGTCGGGAAGCCAGCGCCATGCGCCGATTACTTCGACACCGCGGTAGTTGCGGTACGGATCAAGGAACACTCCGCGGGCCGGGGTGCCGCTCTGCGCGGACGCGCCGGCAGACAGCGCTGCGGCAACCGGCCGGGTCAGCGGCCACTCGGCCGCGTTGTTCGCGGGCACCGCGCCAGCGTCCAGGTCGACGCCCGGATCGCGCACCTTGAGGCGGAAGGCGGTTCCGTTGACGCCCGCGGGCAGTACACCGGGACGATGCAACCCACGTACGTCGCGGACATCTGACAACAACGTGCCGGTTTCGTCGAACGCATAGGCCTCGCCAGTTGCACCGGGGCGGGCCGCGGACAGGATGCTCTCGAAATCGCGATCGACGTAACTCGCGAAGCCCACGGCTGCCGCGACGTTGCCCATTGCGTCGCGAACCGGTGTCTCGATCCAGGCCAGCGGGCGCTTGCCGAGGAATGGCTGCGCAGCGACAAGCCGCGAATCGGCGGCATAAGGTCGGATGAATTGCGTGCGGCCGGCGAATACCTGCGCGAGCTGCGGCGCCATCGTCCGTGGCTGCGCTTGAAGGCCACAGATCCCGGGGAGGGATGAGGCGATAATGCGGCCTTCGCGATCCATCACGTTCACCGCAGCGATGTTCTCGTCTCGCAGCAACGGCGCCAACAGCGCGCGCCACTCGATCACTTCGGCGCTGCGGCAATGCTCACCGATATCGCGGCCACGGGCGCGGCGCGCCAAGTCAGCGGTCAGCCCCACGATCTGGGGGTCGCGTGCCCACCGCTCACCGTCCGCCCGTCTCTCGGCGATGAACACTTCGAGCGACTTGGTTTTGGCATCGAGCAGGGCGGGCAGGCTCTGCGCGCGAAGCTCGCGCAGCGAGCGCTCGATGCCGAAGTACATCCACGCCGATGCGGCGCCTATCGCAGCGCACAGCGCGAATACGATGAAGCTCTGCCTGCGACGGCTTTCAAGAAATGCGGGGCGCAAGCGACCGGCAGTGTTCGGGGCCAGGGTCGCGGAGGCTCGCCGTTCAAGATCAGTAGGGTGGATGGGCGCGGCCATGTGCGGATGCTACCCTTACCCCGGGGCAAACCTCAGGGGTGTATCCGCAAACCCATAGACCTCGGCCATCAAGGCCCAAATCGCTCGCTGCGTTGGGGAATCAACGCCCGATGGCCGCGTCACCTTCTCCCGCGGGCGCGCTCAGTTTGAAATGTACTGTCGATTGAACTCCTGTCGGCCTTGTCAGCGGGCTTGCGCGAGCGCGGTTGGTTGGCAGCAAATCCCTCGTGCAGGCGCCTTAACTGCCATGGTTGAGTGGCCGCTGTTGAGAACGTCGACCGGCTGTTGTGGGTCGAACTCCGCACGGGCACGACGGCTATAATTGGATTCGGCAGATTTAGAACCGCATCCATGCAGCCACGGCACTTTGCGGATTTTGTGGTTGGACAGTCCATTGTCCAGACCGTCGCCATGACGAGGGAACTGATCGCTGCCTACGCCGATGTCGTCGACGACCGCAACCCCCTGCATACTGATGTCCAATACGCAACACCGCGATTCGGCGACATCATCGCGCACGGTACTTACTCATCGGTCTTTTCTCGGCCACCATGTTCAAGTTGCTCGGCCCTGGCGCTGTGGCCAGGACTTTCACATGCAAGTTCAGAGCTGTTATGCGACCCGGCGACGAGGTGCGCATTGAACTCACGATCATCGAACTGGTCGCAAGAATTCGTAAGGTGGTTGTGGAAGGCAAGGCGTATGTCGGCTCGACTTTGGTGCTTAAAACGACGATTGAGGCACTCTGCGAAGCCTGACCGTTACGCGCCACCCAGCAATCCCCCCAACTACCCGCGCAGTCATTGCTCGGTGTTGTGATTGCTTTGCTGCGTAGTCGGTTGGACCATTCGCACAAAGCGGTACCGGCTTTAGGGGTGCGCTACTGCCCAGCGACACCCCGCAGGACCATGGGCCGACTTGGTCGTCGAACGTCCGGTTTTCATAGGACGCGACGGCTGCTCAGAGTCGAACTGCGACCCTGGACGATCAGACCGGGTACGGCCACTACCGGCCGGACGCGCCCTTCCCCAAGTTGCTCCGAAGCGGAGGTTCGTTAGAGGCGTGGCGCCGGGTCGCCAGGCTTCACGGGTCAACAGATCTGTGGGCAGTTGTTCGGCCATCACGCCTGGGCGCTGTCAGAGTCGACCCACTGCACGAGCTCGAGGGTGATCCCCTCGGGACCTTCGAAGAACCGGAGCCGCCGGCTGATGTAGTCCATCTCATCGCTGAGCATGTTCACCCCGTTGGCCACCAGGTGGCTGGTGGCCGCCCCGATGTCGTCGACGCGGAACGCAAGGTGGTTGTAGCCCCGTCGCCGCAGATTCGTCGGGTGCTCACCCGGATCGTCCGGCGGCATTGGATCGAACTCGAGCAACTGGATCTCGAAGCGAGGCTCGGCTCCTTCGAGTGCGAGCGTGATGTGCTGGGCCTTCATGTCCGGCATGCCCATGTATCGCGCGGGCGCACCGCCATCGATCATCGCGACGTGTTGCTTCCGGAAGCCGAGCAGCTCGAAGAACTCGATCGCGGTCGCAGCGTTCGCCACCGCGATGGTCACATGATCGGGGTTGCGGAGCACCGTCATCATCCCCTCCATCGTTGGTCGACTGGACCGGTCAGTACCAACGTCCATCCAAATCAGATTGCCTGCTCCGGCCACGGATAGGAATTTCAACCGTATCATAGGACGAGTGGGTTGAGCGCCGCTGCTCATGGCCGCCAATGTTTAAGGTCCGATTGCGGCCATTTCCGGTCAGTCATCGCCGTTTCTCGATTTGCGTCAAAGCGGACGTCCCGCGGCTCCCCTGGCTAATGAAGATATTCACGAGTTTCGGGTCGTTCGCGCCGCGGAATGCAACAGTTACTACGCACTATTCGTTTGCGCGTTGTCTGTTGGTGGCGCCGTATTTCTTATCGTGGAAATGGATGGGCCATTTAACGGTGTGCTCAAGGTCTCCGCTGAACCCTTGCGTCAGGCACACGCACACCTCAATCAGTAGGTCCGTCGTTTTCGCGTGGAAGCGGTAATGGACGACCCGCGTGACCAGTGCGTGGCCGCGGCAGCCGGTATTTGTACCGCAGCGCCCCGATTTTGTCGACTCGACGCGCGGCGTCGTCGGTCGCGACGGATCAGCGCGCGAGGGCGCCGCGCCGTGCGCGACGGCCTGCATGGCCTGGTAGCGCTCGATCGCGGCGCGCGCGTTGAACAGCATGCGCTCGCGGCCGAGTCGCTCGGCGAGCCCGGCATTGCGCACGACCTCGAGGACCCGGGGTTCAACCCGACCAGCCAGACGACCGCGCCGCGCTCGGTCGCGCCGCTTCTCGCCCTCCATCAGCACCTGCAGCGCCGAGTACTCGATGTCGGGCACGCGGCTCAGGTCGAGCGCCACGACGCGCGGCTTGTACTGCCTGCACCAGCGCGTCGATCTGATCGGCCACGCTCTGCGCGTTCACGAAGAAGAGCCGTCCCTCCGGCCGCACGATCAGCAGGCCCTCGAAGGTCTCGTCGTCGGGGTGCTCGGGCGAAAGCGGCCGCAGCACGTCGGCCCCGCGCTTCCGGCCGATGACGGACACGCGCGGATGGGCGGTCTGGCTCGCCAGGCCGATCATCGAGACGATGATCGCCACGACGATGCCCTTGAGCGTGCCGAACGACCAGGACGCCGAGCGCACGCGACGAGCGCCCAGCGAAACTCCATCGTGCGCACGCGGCGGATGGCGCGGAACTCCGCTGGCTGGATCAGTCCGACCGAGTAGACGATCACGACCGCCGCAAGCGTCGCGTTCGGCATCAGGCCGAGCAACGGCGCCAGCAGCAGCATCGTGGCCACCGCGGCCGCCGCGGTCACGAGCGACGCGGTCTGCGACCGACCACCCGCGGCGCGCACGACCGCCGTCTGCGACGTGCCGCCTCCGGCCGGCATCGCGCCGAACGAGCGCGCCGCCCAGATTGGCGGCGCCGGTCGCGATCAGCTCGCGATTCGGCATCGATCGGCGGGTCATCCGGGGCGCGAACGCGCGGCCAGCCGCGATCGTCTCGGTGAAGCTCATCAGCGCGATCCCGAGCGCGCCAGGCAGCAACTGCTCGACCAGCGCGAGGTCCGGCAGCGTGAGCGCGGGAAGCCCTGCGGGATCAGGCCGACCGTCGAGACGCCGAGCGCCTGCAGCCCGAGGAACCACGACGCGGCGATGCCGCCGCCGACGGCGACCAGCGGCGCCGGCGAATGCGGCCGCAGGCGCTCCATGCCGATCAGGACGACGAACGTCGCGGCGGCCACGGCCAGCGTGATCAGCGACGTGTCGGGCACGTGCTGCGACGACGCTGCAGCACGTCGCGGAAGAACCCCTGCTTGGTGATGTGGATGCCGAGGAGCTTCGGCACCTGGTCGAGCACGATCACGAGGCCGATGCCCGCCTTGAAGCCCGTCAGCACCGGCGCCGAGATGAAGTTGGCGACGAAGCCCAGGCGCATCAGTCGCGCCAGCACCAGCATCGCGCCGACCAGCGCCGTCAGCGTGGCCGTCGCCGTGACGAGCTTCGCTGGGTCGCCGTCCGGCACGACCAGCCCGAGCTGCGTGCCGGTCAGGATCGCCAGCGTGGTGGTGGAGCTGACGCTCAGCACGCGCGACGAACCGAGCAGCGCGTAGATCGACCATCGGGACGAAGGCGGTGTAGAGGCCCGACGGCGACCGGCAGACCCGCGACGGTCGCATAGGCCATGGCCTTGGGCAGCACGACCGCTGCGGCGGTGAGACCCGCGACGACGTCGAAGCGAAGCGCGGCGGTACACGGTCGCACTGCGTTGCGTGGCGGTCGGATCCTGATTCATGCGCCTGCTCTTCGTTGCTTCGCGTTCGAGATGAGCTCCGCAACGACTTTCGCGACCCAGCGCGATTGCTCCGCCCGCGATCCCCCTTTCCCTCCGTGCCGAGCCCTCGACTCAGCACGGGCAATACTGCGCTGATCGATCTTCTTTAAGACTCGCCTTGCACCTTGAAGTTCGTGTCCTTGGCGTTGCCGGTCGACGCATTTTCCATATGACGTCAGCGATCGTCGTCCGCGACCGCGGCGCCGCCAGGCAGTCACGAAGCAGACTACGTCGGCTCCGGAACAGGTTCCTCCAGTGCTCTCCGCCAGCTCTCAAGTGGCACAACTTTCATCCCTCTCTTCGGGCGTCCCGCCCGCTGCACCCCAATGCCGCATTTTCGCGCACATTGCATTATCCCTGTCGTTCCGGGAAGCATTCGTTCCCTGCTAGGTCCGATTTCGGGAAACGCATCTGACGAGCTCAGGTCGCGGGGAGCGGCCTCGCACGCGGCTGGGAAGTCGGTAACATGACCGCGTAGATGCGCTACGGGGCGCGATCTACTCTCGGATAGGTGAAGGTGGCTCGTCGTTCCCGATCGTGCGCGCACGATTCTGAGCGTTGCAAAACGACAGACCCCGCCCGGAGCGGGGCCTGCGCTGGCGCGGGAAAAGGAAGACGTTCACGCTACGACGCCGACCTTACCTGATTCCAACCTGATGGATCTTCGGATCCGGCTCCACATTAAGAAGCCCCTGAGATTGTTCAACTCCTGGGCCAGCATTAACAAGAAAGCCCTTTGCGATTGCCGCAGCAATCAACAACAGAAGTCTCCAGATACTCTTCACAAGCAGCAACACACCGCCAGATGTCGGCGGAATCTGGATCACAATAAGTGGATGCGGCGCCGCGGCAAGTACCATCGGGCGCACGTCCTTAGGTCAACGTGTCCATCCACGATACAGTCGTATCCAGCAGAACATTGTCGTTCGTTGTCTGCCGTTGCGCGCATCCATGGCCACGATCGCTCGAGTACCTGTTGGGGCTCGCCCTCGATCTCCCGCTTGGCGTTGGCGATCGATCGCTTCGGAACTCGACAGTGTCTAAAGACTCCATCGACATCTCCCTTTAGCTGTTGGAGGCGTCCTCCTATGCAAGTACCAGACCGCTTTTCCAGATCGTGGATTATTGCTGCTAATGATGTACTCCGCACATTGCACAGGCGACGCATGGAAAATGTTCCCACGAGAGATCTAGTCGTGAACGAAATGTGTCCGTCAACGCAGCATTGATACGGCCAGTGGCGCACGTCGTGGTATTCGGCTTGCCGGTCTCGGATCCGCATGGCGGCGCACGCTGAACTATTGCTCGCCCAATGCGAACACGACCCCGCCCTGCGTGGCGGGGTTTTCGTTTCTGCGATTGCGGCGTACCTGAATACAACAACGATCAGCACGCGCACCTGGCCGCAAGGTCGGAAATGCTTCGTTGTAGTGTTCCAATCGTGACACCCATCCCCGCCGGGAGCGATGGCATGACCCTTGCTTTTTCGCTAGGTGGCAAGTGCGCTGCACCAACTGAACCCATCAGGATGCGGGATCCCCCCCGCGGCGGTGCTGGCGCACTCGCCGCTTTCATCACCTGACGCGCTGGAGAGATATGAAACGTCCCGCAGCATTCAAGGGAGATTGGACCTTGGGCGAGTACGTCGTCGCTGGCGTCGCGGTGGTCGTGTGCGTAGCCGTTTTCCCCTTTGGGTTGCTTTGGCGGCAGATAATGCCGCATAGCACCGCGCCTCGAGCTTTTCCCGTTTCGCTACCGCGACCCACGCACCGGCAAATGGGTTCGGGCGCGCTAGTGACCGACCTCACCGTTGTCCGAGATGCGCTCGAGGGGCTCACCGACCTTGAGCTCCACGCGCTTATCGTCACGACCACCGAGTCACCGCAGATCGCGCCTGGCTTGCTGGCGTGGATCAAGGGTGCGTGCGATTGGGAGGTCAATCGTCGCACCGGGCGCCACTACCAACTGTTGCCGCCCGATGCCGCAATCGACCCAAGTGAGGATGCCGTGAGCATCCAAGCTACCTACGCAATGCGCACATCATTCGCGAGCAGCGACTTCGCGCCGGCTGCGCTCAAGTTCTTCGATGTGTTGCTGAAACTTCTGACCGGAGCCGGGCGGAAGCAGCATTAGGGATCGCGGGCGTTGCCACTTGACCGACGAGGGGGGGGGGCCCGCGCGGCGGCGAGTGCGTCGGCCCACTCCTGGATCTCAGCCTTCGCGCGCTCGCGCGCACCGCTCGATGCCGAGGCGGCGGCTGAGCTCTAGGTGATGGTCACGCGGAGAAGGATCGAGGCGCTTTTGCGCGTGGCGAGCCTCGCGGTCCTGGTCGCTGGCTGTACACATCAAGACCAGGACGAACAACAGGCCAAGCCGCCAGCCCACAACTGCCAGCAAGATCCAGCCAAGGCTCATCTTCCCCTGATTAGGCAAATTTTTGCCTATTTTTTTAGCGAAGTCCCGCTCTCAATGATTTTGGTTGTCTGCACTCCAAGTCCAGATACCGGCGCGTTAGTTGAATCGCTCCCACGGCGAAAGTCCAACACGAGGCCCACGACAACCCCGGTCAAACAACCAATACCAAAGCCAATTATGAACACGGTCATTTTTTTCGCCCACGAAAAAGGATGCTCTGTTCGGGCACGGCACCGTCTCGACATAGTAGCAGTACACCGCGTCGGCGTCGGGCGGGCATGGCACGAATGCTAAACGCGACCGCGTAGAACGCGCTACGGGACGCGATCGATTCTCGGGATAGGTGCAGGTAGACCCGGAAACGAAAACCGCCCCGAAGGGCGGTCGTCGCGTTGCTCGGCGAGGCAAAGGGCTCAACCCCGCATCGCTGCCTCCTGCGCCTCGGCGGCCTTGGCCAATTCCAGCCATTCGGGGCCGTCGCGAAAATTTCCGGTGAGCGGCCGCTCGCGCAAGCACGCCGAAAGAGCGATGACGGTGGATCCACGACGGCGGCACCGGCGCGGCGAGGCGGTCGAGCAGTCTCCAGCGGCGTCGGCAGCAGCGGGCCGATCCCGCCCGAACCGGCTTGGTGCTCTCGTAGAGCAGGCGCTCGGGTTCGCGCGGCCGGTCCAGGGCGAATGGCGGGCGGGCGCAGTAACGCAGCAGCCGCCCGCGCCCCGCGCGGTCAGCGGCCTCGGAGTCGTGAAGCTGCTGACCGGGCCGCGTTCGCGACACCGCGTCGAAATTGGTTGCGGGTTACCAACGACAACGGCTTACGAGCTGACGTGATCCTTGCGCTTGACCGGCTGAACACCGGTACAGTCCCGCTCTCCGGGCGGAGGCAGGGGCTGCCCCGGCCTCCTACCCGATTCTGTGCACGAACCTAGCGGAAGAAGATCGACAGACCAAAGAAGAGTCCTAACTGGTTGTTGCCTTTCTCCAGATCGCGCCAGCGCAGTTCCCCAAAGCCGGCGACGTTCGGGTTGAAGAAATATTTCGCTCCGCCCTGTGCGCCCCACGAAAACGAGCTACTGAGATCCGACCCGTCAGCGACCCCAGCGAACAGACCTACGTAGGGCAACCACGGTGTGGACCCCGGAAAGTTAAAGTTTCCGAACACGCCCGCATCCCAGAAGTCCACGCTGCTACCGTTCTTCACCTTCGTATAGGAAGCGTCAAGGCCCAGCTCGAAATGGCGGTTGAAGAAGTGGCCGTAGCGGCCAACCACCCCATAGGAATTATTGGGTTCAAAGTTGATTGTCGCTGAGAAGCCAACCTCGCTCGTGCCTTCATTGGGAAGATATGGGTGCACTTCCTGCGCATGAGCGCCGGTGATCAGTGTGGCCGCGAAAACGCTGGCGGCACCAAGCTTTGCCAGTACATGCAGTACACGCATAACATCTCTCCGTAACGTTAGCGCGCCTCTGGGATGAGGGCGATGTTGTTACTCTACGCGGCGTCACAATAGTAAGGCCAGAAGTTCGCCAAAAAAGACCTTGCACACTGTTGTGCCCTTGCAACATATGTAAAAATTACCTTCGCGTGGCGTCGATGACAGCCGACCCGGGGAACGACGAAGGGCCCGCTGAATTCGCCATGGGGATTGGCTCTCTGCCCGGCAATTTCGGTCTTTACAGCGATGCGCTACTGGTCGGCAACTTCGGCGATGGCAAGATCCACGCCTACGATCTGACTGCAAGCACGGACACCGGTGAGGCCGTGCTGCTTGGCCAATTGCATAGCGCAAACGGACCGCCGCTCAAGATCGATGGCTTGTGGGCCCTCCAATTCGGCAAGGGTGGGACCGCAGGGTCGGGGCCCAGTAACACGCTCTTCTTCACTGCCGGCCCAGTTGACGAGTGCATGGGTTGTTCGGCTCGCTGTGCGACGTCACCTCCGGGTCACCATTGACGCATGGCGAGTGCATAGGAGGCGCAGCAACCAGGATCGTGAACGTCGAACGTGCCTGCGAGCAAGTGCGGCGCCGGTGCGTCCGAATGGCCGCTTGGACATGGTTCGATGACGGCTTCTGAGTCACTCGGCCGTCGGCTTGGGGTCGAACTCGGCCATTGCCATAAGCCGACTCGCGCCTTTCGATGCGCGGCGCTAGTGCGTAGTCGGCTCCGGGCGGACCGGTCTGCACTTTGGCCCACTCCTCAATCAAGCCTAGTGCGCGTTCCTGCGGCACCGGCTCGATGCCGAGCATCGCGCACGTCTTGAGATAGTGCGCGTAAACGAGGTCAGGGTCGGGCGCGTCGGCGGGATCAACATGGCGAGATGATAGCGCCAGGCTGCGATCAACGCAGGAGACGTGATCGAAACGCCGGACATGCCGACGTAGCTCGGGCTCCTGATCGTCGCGCCGGCGCGATTCTGGCGGTCGGAAACAACAAGCCCGGCCGGAAGCGGGCCTGTTTTGGCGCCGAATGGACTTCAGAATGACGAGATCGGAGGGTCGTGCTGCTTTGCCGCTCTGGCGGCAGCCTCAGCCTGCTGCAAGGAGAGTGCCGATCCAAATGTCCGCGCTTGATCATCCGATGGCTCGACAGCCGTCGGCGTTGAGGGCGCGGGCGCTGTATTGCTCAAATGAACGGTGTCCACCCTACTAACAGCACAAGAACGCCGACCACGAACAGGGTCGATATGACCGTCGCTCCGGTCGTCGTAAAGCCCGTTTCCTTTGCTAGACGTTCTCCGCGGGTCGTATAGCCTGCTTCCCATGCCAGACGTTCTATTCTGCTCATTCGAACCTCCGAGTAGTCGTGCATCGCCCCGCTTGCCGGCGCCGAAATGCCGTCGGTGGAGACAATCTGCTCGCCTGGCCGACATGGCGACACGGACAATCCTTCATCCGCTTTGCAGAATATTCACACTCTCGGGAACCGGTCGCGCGCTCGCGCGTCACGGGCGTGACGCCGGCCGCGTAGAACGCGCTACGGGGCGCGATCGACTCGGGATGAGGTGCAGGTAGCTCCCGCATCCTGATCGCCGCGCGGTCGTTTCGGTGCCAGCGTTCGACATTGTACAGTCTAGGCGTACAAATGCGGCATGGCGTACAACAGAATAACCGGCACTGCGGAAGCCGCCGCGCGCAACGGGGTATCGGTTCGCTACGTCCAGCGGCTGTGTCAAGACGGTCGCGTCAAGGGCGCGCTACGGGTAGGCCGTGATTGGCTGGTGCCCGCGTCGTTCAAGTGGAACCTTTAACCCGAGGGCCGAAAACGAAGTAGTGACCGCAAAGCCCATGACTGACGCCAAGCGCATCGAGTTGTTGCTGCGGCTAAACAAAGTGAGCGAGCAGGTTGCCAACGAGGCATTAGCCGAATTGGCTGAGTTGCGGAGCACCAGGCCGCAGTGACGGTGCCAACGCCGGGACCAACGAAGAAGTAACCGACCCGGCGGAACCAGGGAGAGCGGCGACGCGAGTGCTACTAACGACCGGCGCGCCCTAACCACAACGTGAAAAAGGAGACTTTCACATCATGGCTACTCGAAAGTCTAGCAGTACCCGTACAACCAACGCGCCAGCAGCAGCACCTTCCCTGCCGCCCTGCCGCACGAACGACAGGCCGAGGCGCAGGAGGCCATGTAACGATTCAGTACGGCTGCGCCTGACGGCGCTATGCGGTGCGCCCGGGTCAGCAGGAATGACGTCATCTGCGGCGTCGAGATTGCGCAGCACGGTGCGCGCGCTGGTCGGCTCGATGGAGCAAGCCGCAAGCCGCAATCGGCAGGTTGCCGTGCCGGAGCCGACGAAGGACGCCGAGGCGCGGGAGGCAGCGATACGGGGTGGAGCCCGCCCGAGAACCAACTCAACGACCGCCCTTCGGGGCGGTTTTCGTTTCTGCGCCGCGTAGGAAGGTCAGGAACGACGATCCTCGGAGTCCGGCTGACCCTGACACTCCGCGCTGCTGATCGCGGCGCTAGCTGCGCTCGGTGGCGTAGCATGGGCGGGAAGGCTCGACATCATCAAGGATTGCCGTACTTTGCCGTCGCCAAAAGGCAGGGGGTTGAAAAGGACGGTAAAACAGGTGGATAAGGAGTCCGAGAAACAGCCGAATTGCACAAAAGAAGGGGTTACACTTGCGCGTAACCCCTTGGTTCATGTGGTGGGCGGTATTGGTTTCGAACCAACGACCCCCGCCGTGTGAAGGCGGTGCTCTACCGCTGAGCTAACCGCCCGCGAACCCAGACAGGAGCCGCGATTTAACCATAGCGTCCCGACGGGGGTCAAACCGGTTTTGCTATTTGTCTATGTATGTCCAGGACATAAAATGTGATCGATTGGTGCGTCGACCGCCCCGAACTGGAGCGAAGCCGACGGCCTACGCTGTGGATAAAGCGGTAAGCTTAGGACGGACCATATGATTTTGGTTTTGGCCCGGCTTTTGCAGCGCGTTACCGGTTAGCGAGCCTCCTCCGACAAAATTTCGTGTCCCGCTCAACCTACGATGAAATGCGCGCGGCCGGCGGGGAAATACGCCCGCCGTACCAGGCATTCGCCGGCTGGCTCGAGCGGACTCCCCCCGACCGCATCGCCCAGAAGCGGGAAGAGGCGGAACGGGCGTTCCATCGGCTCGGTATCACCTTCGCGGTGTACGGCGAGGAAGCCGGCACCGAACGGCTGATCCCGTTCGATCTCGTGCCGCGGATCATTTCCGGCGACGAATGGAAAGTGCTCGATCGGGGCCTGAAGCAGCGCGTGCAGGCCTTGAACGCGTTCTTGCGCGACATCTACCACGGCCAGGCGATATTGAAAGCCGGCGTGGTCCCGCCCGAACGAGTGCTGACAAACGCGCAATATCGCGCCGAAATGCAAGGAATCGAAGTCCCGGGCGGCATCTACGCGCACATCGCCGGCGTCGACCTCGTCCGCGCAGGCGAGGGCGAGTACTACGTGCTCGAGGACAATCTGCGCATTCCTTCGGGCGTCTCCTACATGCTCGAAAACCGCAAGATGATGATGCGGCTGTTTCCCGAGCTGTTCGCCACGCAGCGCATACGCCCGGTCGAGCATTACCCCGACCTGCTGCTGGCGAATCTCTATGCGGCTCGCGCCAGCCGGCGAGGAGCAACCCGACCGTGGCCGTGCTGACGCCGGGCGCGCACAACTCCGCGTATTTCGAGCATGCGTTCCTGGCGCAGCAAATGGGGGTCGAGCTGGTCGAAGGGCCGGATCTCTTCGTGCAGAACGACATCGTCTACATGCGCACGACTCACGGGCCGCAGCGCGTGCACGTCATCTACCGCCGGGTCGACGACGATTTTCTCGATCCGCAGGCGTTTCGCCCCGACTCCATGCTCGGCGTCCCCGGGCTCTTCGGTGCCTATCGCGCCGGACGGGTCACGCTCGCCAACGCCATCGGCACCGGCGTCGCCGACGACAAATCGATCTATCCGTACGTGCCGGACATGATCCGCTTCTACCTGTCCGAGGAGCCGGTGCTCGCCAATGTCCCGACGTACCTGCTGCACCGCAAGCCGAGGATCTGGAGTATGTGCTCGCCCATCTCGCGGAGCTGGTCGTCAAGGAAACCCAGGGCGCCGGCGGCTACGGCATGCTGATCGGCCCGGCGGCGGCCGCGGCCGAGCTCGAGGCCTTCCGCGAGCGGATCGTCGCGGCGCCCGACAAGTACATCGCGCAGCCGACGCTTGCGCTCTCGACGTGCCCGACGTTCGTCGAAAGCGGGCTCGCGCCGCGTCACGTCGATCTGCGCCCGTATGTGCTGTCCGGCAAGACGGTGAGCCTCGTCCCGGGCGGGCTCACGCGCGTCGCGCTGCGCGAAGGCTCGCTGGTCGTCAACTCGTCGCAGGGCGGGGGCACCAAGGACACCTGGGTGCTGGAACTGACGATGAACGCCCCACCTCAGCTCTCCCCCCGACCCCGCGTGAGCGTGTGCGCACGCGCTCCGACACATCTGCGCGACTAGCAATGCTCGCCGCACCGCCAACGAGCTCTTCTGGATGTCGCGCCACATCGAGCGCGCCGAGAACACCGCGCGCATGCTGGACGTCACCTACCGGATGTCGCTGCTGCCCTACGAGGTGATCGAGCCCGGCCTCGCTTGGGCCGAACCCGTGGGCGGTGCCGCTCATCACGTCCGGGCTCGCCACCGCGTACTACGAGCGGCATCCGGTGCTCTCCGCCGAGAACGTGCTGCGCTTCATGATCCTCGATGCCGCCAATCCGTCGTCGATCTTCTGCTGCCTGCGCGCCGCGCGCGAATCGGCGCGATCGGTCCGCGGCGCGATCACGTCGGAGATGTACGAAGACCTGAACTCATCGTGGCTCGAGATGCGCGGCGTACGACTACGCACGGCTCGAAGCTCAGCGGCGTCTCCGAGTTTCTCGACTGGGTCAAGATGCGCTCGCACCTCTTCCGCGGCGTGACCTTCGGCACGCATGCTGCGCGACGAGGCCTATCACTTCATCCGCCTGGGCACGCACCTGGAGCGCGCGGACAACACCGCGCGCATCCTCGACGTCAAGTACCACACGCTGCTGCCGAGCGCCGCCGACGTGGGCGGCGCCGTCGACTATTACCAGTGGGGCGCGCTGCTGCGCTCGGTGTCCGGGTTCGAGTCCTATCGCAAGATCTACAGCGACGTCATCACGCCGCGGCGCGTCGCCGAGCTCCTCATCCTGCGCGACGACATGCCGCGCTCGCTGCATGCCTGCATGAACTTCATCTACGAAACCCTCGAGTGGCTGTGCGACGAACACACGCGGGAAATCGAGCGGCCGGCGGGCGAGCTGCACGCCAAGCTGCATTACGGCCGGACCGAAGACATCATTCGCCCTCGGGCTGCACGAGTACCTGATGGAATTCCTCGAGCGCATTTCGAAGCTGGGCGACGAGATCAGCCGGCATTTTCTCGTTCCCGGATGACGCGCCGCGATTTTCGCCGTCCGCGTGGCGGCGCCCGGCGGCGATTGGGTAGAATCGCAATTTTCGCCATCGCCAGCTACCGATGACCTATTGCGTCGCCATGTCCCTCGAAGCAGGGATGATCTTCGCCTCGGATTCGCGCACCAACGCCGGCGTCGACCAGATCGCCCGCTTCTCCAAGATGCGCGTCATCGCGACCGACGGCGAACGCGTCATCGTGACGCTGTCGTCGGGCAATCTGTCGATCACGCAGAACGCGCTCAATACACTGCAGGAGCGCACGCGCGCCCGGCGACGACTCGCTCAACCTGTCAAATGCCGAATCGATGTTCGACATCGCGCGGCTCATCGGCGACTCGCTGCGCGAGGCGAAGAACCGCGACGCGCCCTTACCTGATGCAGAACAACATCGACTCGAGCGCGAGCTTTCTCGTCGGCGGCCAGATCCGCGGCGAGCCGCCGCGGCTCTTCAACGTCTACAGCGAAGGCAACTTCATCGAGGCGACCGCCGACACGTGCTATTTCCAGATCGGCGAGACCAAATACGGCAAGCCGATCATCGACCGCGTGATCACCCGCCGCGCATCGCTCATCGATGCGACCAAGTGCACGATGGTCTCGTTCGACTCGACGATGCGCTCGAACATCTCGGTCGGGCTGCCGATCGACTCGTCGTCTACGAAGCCGATGCGCTGCGGATCGGCATGCAGCGGCGAATCGACGAGGACGATCCCTACTACCAGATGATCCACCGCCAGTGGGGCGAGGGGCTGCGCCAGGTCTTCGCGCAGCTGCCGAATCCCGATTGGATGCTGGACGCATGGCCATCCGCGTCGCCCTCCAGCACCGCACGACGTATCGCTTCGATCGCAACGTTGGGCTGGGGCCGCACGAGATCCGGCTGCGGCCGGCGCCGCACTGCCGTACGCCGATTCTCGGCTATTCGCTCAACGTTGCGCCGGACAAGTATTTCCTGAACTGGCAGCAGGACCCCTACGGTAACTGGGTCGCGCGGCTGGTGTTCACCGAGCCGCCGCCGACTGGACATCCGCGTCGACCTCACGGCCGACATGACGGTCATCAATCCGTTCGACTTCTTCGTCGAGCCGTACGCCGAAATCGTCGCCGTTCACCTATGCGCCGGCGCTGGCGAAGGAATTGATTCCATTCCTCGAAACCGCGCCGGCGGGACCGCTGCTCTCGCGCGTGGCTCGAGCGCTTCCGACCGACGATCCGGCCTACCGAAAAGACGGTCGACATGCTGGTGCGGTTGAACCGGCAACTGCAGCACGAGATCAGCTACCTCGTCCGGATGGAGCCCGGCGTGCAGACCGCCTGACACCACGCTCGAGCGCGCACAGGGTTCCTGCCGCGACACGGGCTGGCTGCTCGTGCAGATCTTGCGTCACCTGGGGCTCGCCGACGCGGTTCGCCTCGGGGTACCTGATCCAGCTCACCGCCGACGTGAAACCGCTCGACGGTCCGGCGGGTCCGGATCGCGATTTCACGGACCTGCACGCGTGGGCGGAAGTCTATCTGCCGGGCGCAGGTTGGATCGGACTCGATCCCACGTCGGGTCTGCTCGCGGGTGAAGGGCACATTCCGCTGGCGTGCACCGCCGACCCGGGCAATGCGGCGCCGGTGATCGGCTACACCGATGTCTGCGAGGTCGATTTCTCGTTCGCGATGAGCTGACGCGCGTGCACGAGGATCCGCGCGTCACCAAGCCGTACTCCGATGCGCAGTGGGCGGCGATTCGCGATCTCGGCCGGCAGGTCGACGAGGATCTGGCGAAGCACGACGTCCGCCTGACGCAGGGCGGCGAGCCGACGTTCGTGTCGGTCGACGACATGGAAGGCCCGGAGTGGAATTACACGGCGCTCTCGCCGAAGAAACGGGAGCTGGCCGAGACGTTGCTGCGCCGGCTCGCCACGCGCTTCGCGCTCCGGCGGCTTTCTGCACGCGGGCCAGGGCAAATGGTATCCGGGCGAGCCGCTTCCGCGCTGGGCGCTCGGCGTCTGGTGGCGCGCGGACGGGCAGCCGCTGTGGCGCGACGCGACGCTGATGGCCGATACGCGTGTACCCGGCAATGCCGATCTCGCGGCCGCCCAACGCTTCATTACCGGAATCGCCGGGCGACTCGGCCTCGACGCATCCTGCGTGATCACCGCGTTCGAGGACGTGCCGAAGCTGCTTGCGACCGAGGCGGCGCTTCCCGCCAACGTGGACCCGCTGCTGGCCGATCTCGAGAAGACCGACGAGCGTGCCCGTCTCGCCCGGCTCCTGCTGCAGGGGCTCGATCGACCGGCAGGGTTCGTGCTGCCGTTACGCGCGCCGCGACCCCGAGGGCGAACGATGCGCACCGCGTGGCGCAGCAGCCCCTGGCCGTTGAGACGCGAACGCCTTTATCTGCTGCCGGGCGATTCGCCGCTCGGCCTCCGGTTGCCGCTGGCATCGCTGCCGGACGTCCTGCCCGAGGATGATCGAGCCGGACATCCCGGTCGATCCGTTCGCGCCGCGCGACGCGCTGCCCGGCGCGGCGGCTCTCGCGAGACGCAAGACGAAACCTGCCGCGACGCCAGTCGCGCTGGTGCCGAAAGACGTGATCAAGACGGCGTTGTGCGTCGAAGTGCGCAACGGCCATCTGCAACGTGTTCATGCCGCCGCTGATGCGCCTCGAGGATTATGTGGAGCTCCTGGCCGCGTCGAGGCCGCGGCGGCGGAATGCGGGCAGCCGGTCGTGATCGAGGGCTACACGCCGCCGCGCGATCCGCGCATCCGGGTTCTCAATGTAACGCCGGATCCCGGCGTCATCGAAGTCAACGTGCATCCGGCGTCGTCATGGGACGAGCTCTGGTCGCCATGACGGAGGCGCTGTACGAGGAAGCGCGGCAGTCCCGGCTGTCGACCGAGAAATTCATGCTCGACGGCCGGCATACCGGCACCGGCGGCGGCAATCACGTGACGCTGGGCGGAGCTACGGCCGCCGACAGTCCGCTGCTGCGCCGGCCGGACCTTCTGCAAAGCCTGGTGACGTACTGGCAGAACCATCCGGCGCTGTCGTACTGTTCTCGGGGACGTTCATCGGGCCGACGAGCCAGGCGCCGCGCGTCGACGAAGCGCGCGACGACCGTCTCTACGAGCTCGAAATCGCGTTCCAGCAAATGCGGCGCAAGAACCGGGCCGGGGAGCCGACGACCACGCCGTGGCTCGTCGACCGGCTGCTGCGCCACCTGCTGACCGACCTGACCGGCAATACGCACCGCGCCGAGTTCTCGATCGACAAGCTGTACTCGCCCGACACGGCGACCGGCCGCCTCGGGCTGCTCGAGTTTCGCGCGTTCGAAATGCCGCCGCACGCGCGGATGAGCCTCGTGCAGATGCTGTTGTTGCGCGCGCTGGTCGCGCGGTTCTGGCAGGAGCCGTACCGCGGCAAGCTCGTGCGCTGGGGCACGGCGCTGCACGATCGCTGGCTGCTGCCGCATTTCGTCGCGGCGGATATTCGCGACGTCGTCGCGGATCTCGACCGCGTTCGGCTATCCGATTCGACGCAGAGCTGGTTCGATCCGTTCGTCGAATTCCGCTTCCCGCGCTTCGGCACCGTCGCCTACGACGGCATCACGATCGAGGTGCGGCAGGCGATCGAGCCGTGGCACGTGCTGGGCGAGGAAGTCAGCGGCACGGCACCGCGCGCTACGTCGACTCGTCGGTCGAGCGGCTGCAGGTCAAAGTGACGGGGATGACCGGCGCGCGCCATCGCGGTGGCCTGCAACGGCCGGCGTCTTCCGCTCGCGTCGACCGGCATACCCGGCGAATACGTGGCCGGCGTCCGTTTTCGCGCGTGGAGCCCGCCGTCGGCGCTGCATCCGACGATCGGCGTGCATGCGCCGCTCGTGTTCGATCTCGTCGACACGTGGGCGCAGCGCGCGCTCGGCGGCTGCACGTACCACGTCGCGCATCCTGGCGGCCGCAACTACGACACGTTTCCGGTCAACGCCAACGAAGCCGAGGCGCGCCGTTATCGCGCGCTTCTGGGCGCATGGCCACACTCCCGGCGCGATGCCGCTGGCCGACGAGCCCGGGAATCCGGCCACGCCGACGACCCTCGATCTGCGCTGGGATCCTCGCATACCATGAGCGCCACCGGGCCGTCCCACGGCGCGAATTGCTCGCCTCGGGGCAGCGCAGCGGCCGAACTGGCCAATGAGGCCGCAAGCGTGGGGGCGCACAGTCCGGACCCGCTTCGCTCCGAGTCCAACGGGTTTCCTGCATCTGGGAGGCGCGCGCACGGCCCTGTTCGCGTGGGCTTACGCGCGACGCCATGGTGGAACCTTCATCCTGCGCATCGAGGACACGGATGTCGACGCGATCGACCCCGGAGGCCGTGCAGGCGATCCTCGATGCGATGGCCTGGCTCGGCCTGGAGTACGACGAAGGTCCGTTCTACCAGATGCAGCGGATGGATCGGTATCGAGCGGTCCTGCGCGAGATGGAGGAGCGCGGCCTCGCGTACCGCTGCTACATGCAGCCGGCCGAGCTCGACGACGTTGCGCGCGGCGCAGATGGCGCGTGGCGAGAAGCCGCGCTACGACGGTCGCTGGCGCCCCGAGAACGCCGTCGGCAAGACACCGCCGGCAGGCGTCGCCCCGGTCATCCGATTCAAGAATCCGCTGACCGGCAGCGTCGTCTGGGACGATCGCGATCAAGGGCGGATCGAGATCGCCAACGCCGAGCTCGACGACCTCGTGCTTGCGCGGCCCGACGGCACGCCGACCTACAATTTCTGCGTCGTCGTCGACGACCTCGACATGCGGATCACGCATGTCGTCCGCGGCGACGATCACGTCAACAACACGCCGCGGCAGATCAACATCATCCGCGCGCTCGGGTTCCGAGCCGCCCGTATACGCGCACGTGCCGACCGTGCTCGGCGAAGACGGCCAGAAGCTCTCCAAGCGGCACGGCGCGGTGGGCGTCATGCAATACGAGGAGCAGGGCTACCTGCCGGAGGCGATGGTCAATTTTCTCGCCCGGTTGGGCTGGGCGCACGGCGACGACGAGGTGTTCACGCGCGACGAGTTGGTCGCGTGGTTCGAGCTCGACGCGATCAGCGCGGCTCCGTCGCGGTTCAACGCCGGCAAGCTCAAGTGGTTGAACCAGGAGCACATGAAGCGGCTCGCCGAAGCCGAGCTCGGGCGCAGGCTCGTGCCTTACCTCGCACGCGCAGGGCTCGATCCCGCGAAGGGGCCCGCGCCCGGCGACGTGGCCGCGCTGCTGCGCGAGCGCGTCGGCGACGCTCGCCGAAATGGCGGCCGCGGCGCGCTACTTCTACGTGGCGCCGCAGTCCGCCGCCGGAACTGCTCGCGCGAGCGTCGGTCAATGACGCCATTGGAGCGGCCCTCGCGGACCTCGCGATGGAATTCGGCGTCGGTGGCCTGGACTCGGGCGTCGCTCGGTGCCGCGATGAAGGCCGCCGCGGCGCGGCATGGCTTGAAGCCGGCGATCGGTGATGATGGCGATGCGCGTGCTCGTCTGCGGCACGCGCGAGACGCCGGCGATCGACGCCGTGCTGGCGTTGCTCGGACGCGATTCGGTGATCGCGCGCCTCACTCGCAGGCTTGGGCAGCCGCGGATGAATTCCTGTAGAATAGCGGATTTCCGGAACTTGTCGCCCATGCCCAAGTTCGTGTTTGTCACCGGCGGCGTCGTTTCCTCCCTGGGGAAGGGCATCGCCGCCGCGTCACTGGCCGCAATCCTCGCCTCCCGCGGCGTCCGCGTCACCCACCTCAAGCTCGACCCGTACATCAACGTCGATCCTGGAACGATGAGTCCGTTCCAGCACGGCGAGGTGTTCGTCACCGAAGACGGCGCCGAGACCGATCTCGACCTCGGACACTACGAGCGCTTCACCGACGTCAAGATGGGTCGGCGCAACAATTTCACGACCGGCCAGATCTACGAAAGCGTGATCCGCAAGGAGCGCCGCGGCGATTACCTCGGCGGCACCGTGCAGGTCATTCCGCACATCACCGACGAAATCAAGAACTGGATCCTGGCGGGCGCGACGATCGACGGCGTCGAGGCCGAGGTCGCCGTGGTCGAGGTCGGCGGCACGGTGGGCGACATCGAATCGCTGCCGTTTCTCGAGGCGATCCGGCAGATGGGCATCACGCTCGGCCGCGACAACGTCTGCTACGTTCACCTGACGCTGGTCCCGTACATCGCGGCGGCCGGCGAGATGAAAACCAAGCCGACGCAGCACTCGGTGAAGGAGTTGCGCGAGATCGGCATCCAGCCCGACGTCGTGCTGTGCCGCGCCGACCGGCCGATCAGCGACGAGCGACCGGCGCAAGATCGCGCTGTTCACGAACCTGACGCCCGAGGCGGTGATTCCCGCGCTCGACACCGACTCGATCTACAAGATTCCGAGTGCGCTGCACGCCGAAGGCCTCGACGCCATCGTGTGCAAGAAGCTCGCAGATCGTCCGCTCCGCCCGCGGATCTGTCGACCTGGAACAAGCTCGTCGAAGCGCTCGAGCATCCCGAGCACGCGGTGCATATCGCGATGGTCGGCAAGTACGTCGACCTGACCGAGTCGTACAAGTCGCTGTCGGAGGCGCTCACCCATGCCGGCATTCACACGCGCAGCAAGGTGCACATCCACTACGTCGACTCCGAGGCGGTCGAGCGCGATGGCATCGACTGCCTCGCGGGAATGGATGGGATCCTCGTGCCGGGTGGCTTCGGCAAGCGCGGCGTCGAAGGCAAGATCGCGGCGATACGCTACGCGCGGGAGAAGAGCATCCCCTATCTCGGGATCTGCCTCGGCATGCAGCTGGCGGTGATCGAATATGCGCGGCACATGGCCGGACTCGACGGCGCGAACAGCACCGAATTCGACCCGGATACGCCGACATCCGGTCGTCGCGCTGATCACCGAATGGCAGAACCGCGATGGCTCGATCGAACGGCGGGCCGCCAATTCCGATCTCGGCGGCACGATGCGCCTCGGCGGCCAGCCGTGCGACGTCGTTCCTGGTTCGCTTGCGCATCGGATCTACGGCATGACCACCGTCGCCGAACGGCACCGGCATCGTTACGAAGTGAACAACCATTATCTGCCCCGCCTGGAAGCCGCGGGCCTCGTGGTCGGCGCGCGGGCTCGAAGCGAAACGGCCGGCGACCTTTGCGAGATGATCGAGATGCCGCAGCATCCGTGGTTCTTCGGCTGCCAGTTCCATCCGGAATTCACGTCGAATCCCCGCCGCGGTCATCCGCTGTTCATCGGCTTCGTGCGCGCCGCGCTCGACCGGCAGCGGCATGCGCCGGATGGCAGCGCGCGTCGACGCCGGTCGCCGAACTCGTCGCCTCGAGCTATGACGGTCGCGATGGAAGCTGTGTGGCTTCGACGTCGGACTCGACCGGCCGCTGTTCCTGATCGCCGGTCCCTGCGTCGTCGAATCCCGCGAGCTCCAGATCGACGTCGCAGGCAAGCTGAAGGAGATCTGCTCCGCGATCGGCATCCCGTTCATCTTCAAGTCCTCCTACGACAAGGCGAATCGCAGTTCGGGCGCATCGTTTCGCGGACCCGGGATGACCGAAGGCCTGCGCATCCTGGCCGAAGTGAAGCGCCAGGTAGGCGTCCCGGTGCTGACCGATGTGCACGAAACCGACCATGTGGCGGAAGTGGCGGCGGTCGTGGACGTGCTGCAGACGCCCGCCTTCCTGTGCCGGCAGACCGATTTCATCCAGACCGTCGCGCGCGCCGGCAAGCCGGTCAACATCAAGAAGGGGCAGTTCCTTGCGCCGGAGGACATGCTGCAGGTTGTCCGCGAAGGCCAAGGCCGCGAGCGGCGCCGACAACATCCTGGTCTGCGAGCGGGGCGCCTCGTTCGGTTACCACAATCTCGTCTCGGACATGAGGAGCCTCGCGATCATGCGGGCGAGCGCCTGCCCGGTCGTATTCGACGCCACGCATTCGGTGCAGCTGCCCGGCGGGCATGGGGACTTCGAGCGGCGGCCAGCGCGAGTTCGTGCCGGTGCTGGCGCGTGCCGCGATTGCCGCCGGGGTGGCCGGGGTGTTCATGGAAACGCATCCTGAACCGGCGAAGGCGCTCTCCGACGGCCCCAATGCCTGGCCGCTTTCCGCGATGCGGGCGTTGCTCGAGACGCTCAAGGAGCTCGACGCCGCGGTCAAGCGTTCCGGCTTTCCCGAAAACGAACTGATGGAAGCAGCCGCGGGCTGATCTCAAGGTAGCCGCGAATGCGCGTGACCGCCAACCGAACAATAACTCCTGATACCGGACAACCATGAGCGCCATTGTCGACGTCATCGCCCGCGAGATCCTCGATTCCCGCGGCAACCCGACCGATCGAAGCCGATGTCGTCCTCGAATCCGGCGTGTCCGGCCGCGCGGCCGTGCCGTCGGGCGCGTCCACCGGCTCGAAGGAGGCGATCGAATTGCGCGACGGCGACGCCGCGCGTTACTTCGGCAAGGGCGTGCTGCGCGCCGTCGAGAACGTGAACACCGAGATCTGCGAGGCGATCCTCGGCCTCGACGCGAGCGAGCAGGCGTTCATCGACAAGACGATGATCGAGCTCGACGGCAGCGACAACAAGTCGCGGCTTGGCGCCAATGCGCTCCTCGCCGTCTCCTGCGCCGTCGCCAAGGCCGCGGCCGACGAATCGTCGCTGCCGCTCTACCGCTATCTCGGCGGGGCCGGGGAAATGCAACTGCCGGTGCCGCTGATGAACGTCATCAACGGCGGCGCCCACGCCAACAACAAGATCGACCTGCAGGAATTCATGCTGGTGCCGCTCGGCGCGCCATCGTTCCGCGAGGCGCTGCGCTATGGCGCCGAGGTGTTTCACACGCTGAAGAAGATCATCGACGAGCGCGGGCATGCCGACGACGGTCGGCGACGAAGGCGGCTTCGCGCCGAACCTGCCCGGCAACGAGGCCGCGTTGAAGCTGCTGATGGAGGCGATCGAAAAGGCGGGCTACACGCCGGGCACCGACATCGCGCTGGCGCTCGACTGCGCCGCGACGCGAGTACTACGAGGACGGCGTGTACAACCTCGCTTCGGACGGCTCCAGGCTCACGCGCTCGCAGATGGTCGACTATCTCGCGACGTGGTGCGACAAGTATCCGATCATCAGCATCGAGGACGGCATGGCCGAGAACGACTGGGACGGCTGGAAGCTCCTGTCGGACCGGCTCGGCCGGAAGGTGCAGCTCGTCGGCGACGACGTCTTCGTCACCAATACGAAACTGTTGAAGCAGGGCATCGCGAAAGGCGTCGCCAACTCGATCCTGATCAAGATCAATCAGATCGGCACGCTGTCCGAGACGTTCTCGGCGATCACGATGGCCAACCGCGCGGGGTACACCTGCGTCGTTTCGCACCGCTCCGGCGAGACCGAGGACAGCATGATCGCGGACATCGCCGTCGGCACCAATGCGGGACAGATCAAGACCGGCTCGCTGTCGCGCTCGGACCGGATCGCGAAGTACAACCAGTTGCTGCGCATCGAGGAAGACCTGGGCGACGCGGCGAGCTATCCCGGCCGCGGGGCGTTCTTCCAGCTGAGGTAAATCGGGTGCGCTGGCTCGCTCTCGCCTTCATCGCCCTCATCGTGGCCTTGCAGTATCCGATGTGGCTCGGCAAGGGCGGGTGGCTGCAGGTGCGCGAATTCGATCGCCAGCTCGCGGCGCAGAAGGAGTCGAACGCGAAGCTCAAGTCGCGCAACGACGCGCTCGACGCCGACGTGCGCGATCTGAAGACCGGCTACGAGGCAATCGAGGAGCGCGCGCGCTCGGAGCTCGGCATGGTGAAGCAGGACGAGGTCTTCTTCCAGCTCCGCCAGCGTCCGGGCGAGGGCCGCAACGAGCCGACCGCGGCCGTCGTGCCGCCGCCGGGCGGCACCACGTCGCTGCCGATCCGGCCAGCCAGCCGCGCCGCGGAAAAGCGCTAGCCGCCGGCGCTTTCGCGCCGCGGCGAGGCGAACGCGACTCTTCACGGCGACCTGCGTGCGACACGTCACTTCGCGCCACAATCCGCGGCTGCGCGAGGCCGCCGCGCTCATCGCCTCGTCCCGCGAGCGGCGAAAATCGGGCAAATGCGTGCTCGAAGGCGAGCACGTCGTTGCGACCTATGTGCAGCGGTATGGCGCGCCCGAATCGCTCATCGTCTCTGATGCTGCCCTGGCGCGCCCGGCTGCCCGCGACCTGGCCGAACGGCATGCGGAGCGAACCCTCGTCGTGCCGGAGTCGCTGCTGGCCGCGATCGCGTCGCTGCCGGCGAGTGTCGGGGTGCTGGCGGTCGTCACGACACCTCGGCCTGCGAGCCTCGTGCACGCCGACTTCAGCCTGCTGGTGGACGATGTGCAGGATCCCGGCAATATCGGCTCGCTGCTGCGCTCCGCTGCGGCCGCGGGCGTCGCGCAGGTGCTCCTGTCGAAGCACTGCGCCTTTGCGTGGTCGCCGAAAGTCCTGCGCGCCGGGCAAGGCGCGCACTTTTGCGTGGATATTCACGAGGACGTCGACCTGCCGGCGTGGGCCGCGGGATTTCGCGCAACCGGCGGGGAGGTCGTCGCCACCGTCGCCGCCGGGGGAACGTCCTTGTTCGCGGCGTCGCTCGGCACGCGCATGGCGTTGGCTATCGGCAATGAAGGCGCCGGGATATCGCCGGAGCTCGCGGCACAGGCGACGCAGCGCGTGACGATTCCCATGCATGCCGGCGTCGAGTCGCTCAACGTCGCGGCCGCGGCTGCGGTATGCCTGTTCGAATGCCTGCGCCAGCGAGGGGCCGCGACCGGCGCCGCTTCCGGCCGTCGCCTGTGACTTCAGTCCAGCGAGCCGGGAGATCAGCGTCGATGCCACTGTCGCTGCCAACTTGCGTATCGCGGCCAGGTCAGGCAGCGCAGGCTGTGCGCCGCGCGCGGTGCAGGCGAGCGAACCCGCGGCGACACCTTCGGCGATAGCGCCGGCCCAATCGGCACGGCGATCGAGCGCCGCCGCCAGGACTCCGGCAAAAGCATCGCCAGCGCCCGTGGTGTCGACGACCTGCACGGCTGGCGCCATCGCGACGTGCAATGTTCCACCGGCCGCGGCGATGACGCCGCGTGGTCCCAGGGTCACGATCGCCGATGAGCCGTAGCGCCGATGGACGGCGGCCGCGAATTCCTCCGGCTCGCGCGGCAAGGCGAGCGCGTCGGCAAGCGTGGCGGCTTCGATGGCATTGACGATCAGCACGTCGAGCGCAGCAAGGAGCGCGGCCGGCAACGGATGTGCAGGCGCGGCATTCAGAATGACGCGCGCGCCGCGTCGCTTTGCCCGAGACGCGATCTCGTTCACCGCGGCCATGGGAACTTCCAGTTGCAGCAGCAGCGTGTTTCCCGGGATGAGCGCCGCATCGGGAACCGCCGCCGCGTCCGCCGCGGCGTTCGCTCCCGGAACGACCGTAATGGCGTTCTGGCCGGAGTCGTCGACGTGGATCAGCGCCACGCCCGTGGGTTCCGCGACGCGCCGCACCCAACCGACGTCGACGCCGGCCGCGACGAGTCCGGACAGCGCGTCGCCCGCGAAGACGTCGGCACCGACCGCGCCCGCCATGGCGACGTCGGCGCCGGCACGACGCGCGGCCAGCGCCTGATTGGCGCCTTTGCCGCCGGGCAGCGCGGCGAAGGCGCTGCCGGTGATCGTCTCGCCGGGCAGCGGAAGGCGCGCGACGCGCGCCACGAGATCGAGATTGACCGAGCCGAAGACGACGATCATCCGCCCTTGACGCCGCCGTGCGTCAGGCCGACGACGATTTCCTTCTGGATGAGGATCGTGAGGAGCAGGACCGGTAGCGTAACGATGATCGCGGCGGCGGCGAGAGGACCCCAGGCGAGCTGCTCGAACGTGAGCACGTTGTAGACCGCGACCGGAAGCGTCCGCGTCTCGCGGCCGGCCAGCACCGCGCCGAAAACGAAATTGTTCCACGAGAAGATGAACGCGAGGATCGTGCCGACGACAATGCCGGGGCGGGCGAGCGGCAGCGCCACGTAGCGGAACGTCGACCATACGCTGGCGCCGTCGATCAGCGCGGCCTCCTCCAGCTCCTTCGGCAATGTCTCGAAATAGCCGGCCATGAAGTAGACGATGATCGGCACCGTGATGACGAGATGCGTGATGACGAGCGCGGTCAGCGTATTGTTGAGACGCAGGAACTGGAACACGGCGAAAAGCGGAATCAGGAACGAGAGCGCTGGCGTCATTCGGGCGATCAGGATCAGCACGATGAGCCGTTTCGCTCCAAGCCGGGCAATTCCAAAGCCGGCGGGAACGCCGATCAGCAACGCGGTCAGCGTCGCCCCGCCGGAGACGACGATGCTGTTCCACAGGTAGCGTCCGATCGAATTCTGCTCGAACACCTGCAGGAAATTGGCGAAGGTCGGCGGATTGGGGATGAATACGGGCGGGTAGGCGAGATTGTCGATTTCATTCTTGAGCGAGAGCGACAGCATCCAGAGGAATACGAGCACGGCCGGCGACACGATGACCAGCACCGACAGCGCGAAACCGGCCTTGCGCAGCACCCGGCGGACGCGCGCGCGGGACCGATGCCGCCCGCCAGGAATCGCCGCCGTCATGCGTTCAGGTCCATTTCGTCTTTTCCCGCACGTGCAGCAGCAGCAGGGCGAGCGCCAGCACGATGACGAAGAACACGACGACCACGGCGGAGGCCGTGCCGATGTTGTAGAACGCGAACGCCTGCAGATAGAGGTACAGATTGATGGTTTCCGACGCCGTTCCGGGTCCGCCGCCGGTGATCACGTAAATGGTGTCGAACGTCTTCAGCGCGTCGATCGTCCGGATCACGGCGGCGACCAGGATGAAGGGTGCCACCAGCGGCAGCGTGATGAAGCGGAACAGCTGCCATTCCGAAGCTCCGTCGAGCCGCGCCGATTCGTAAGGTTCCGTCGGCAGCGCCGCGAGCCCGCCGAGCACGATCAGCATCACGAGCGGCGTCCAGTGCCACACCTCGACCAGAACCAGACTGGGGATCACGACCGTCGGCGAATAGACCCATAGCGACGGCGGCAGGCCCACGAGCGACAACAGGTAGTTGAGCACGCCCTGTTGCGGGTGAAACATCATCGTCCACACGAGCGCCACGGCGACCGGCGTGGCCATCATCGGCATGATGAAAAGGCCCCGCAACACGCCGCGGAACGGAAATTCGCGATGAAAGATCATCGCCGCCGCGGTGCCGAGGACAAGCGGCGCGGCGACGGCGAGCGCCGTGAAATAGAACGTGTGCAGCACCGCTTCGCCGAAGCGCTGGTTGGTGAATAGCTTTTCGTAGTTGCCGAGGCCGACATAGTGCGCCGTCGACCCGATCGTCCAGTCGAACGCGCTCATCCACAGCGTGTACAGCCACGGAAAGATGATCACCGCGCCGACCACGACCAGCGTCGGTGCGATGAAATAGAAGTAGCTGCGCCGGCGCCGCGCGAGAAACCGCGCCGGGCGGGCAGGCGGCATTGCGCCTTAGGCTTTTTCGCTCTTGTCGAGAATCGGCTGGAATTCCGCCGTGGCCTTCTTGAGCTCGGCTGCGGCATCCGCGCCGTTGATCATGTTCGTCAGCGCGATGCCGAAGACGTCGCGGAATTCCGTGACCGGCGCGATGACCGGCAATCCGGGCTGCGCGATGCGCGCCGAGGTCAGCATGCACTCGACCCACTCCTTCGGCGCCTTGAAATCGGCCGATGACTGCGCAGCGGCGTAAGCCGAATTGCGCACCGGTGCGCCCGCCGCGGCCTGCAGCACGCGTGTCTGGTTGGCCTTGTTCGACGCCCATTGCAGGTAGAACCAGGAGGGGCCCTTCTTCTTGCTGAACGTCGAGATACCCTCGCCATCGCCGAACAACGCCGATACCTGCGCCTTCGGGCCGGCCGGCATCACGCCGTAGCCGACCTTGCCGACGATGCGCGACTTGGTCGGATCCTCGAGCGGTTGCGCAAAACCGATGCCGTCGAGCCACATCGCGGCTTTGCCTTGCACAAAGAGGCTCTGCGCCTCGTTCCAGTTGAAGCCGGCCACACCCTGCGGGCCGTACTTGCCGAGCAATGTCTGGTACATCTTCGCCGCATCGACCGCCTCGGCCGTGTCGGTCATCAGTTTTCCCTTGGCGTCGATGAACGCGCCGCCGTAGCCCAGCAGAAAACTCGACCACACGGGAACGTTGGCGTTCTTGAGGCCGCGCCCGACGAAACCCGACACGCCCTTGGTCGGATCGTTGATGCGTGCCGCCGCATCGAGCATTTCGGCGAACGTCTTCGGATAGGCAATGCCCTTGGCCTCGAACAGCTCCCGGTTGTAATAGACGACCCAGGGGTCGAGATTCAACGGCAGGCTGTCGATGCGACCGTCCGCTTGCGTCGCATAGGCGAGCCCGCCCTTCGCGAAATCGGCGAAGTCGAGATTGGGATCGGCGAGCGTCTTGTCGGCCATCATCGGCCGGACGTCCTCCAGCCATTTGTTCTTGCCGAACAGCCGCTTTTGCACGTGATACGAAATCGCGATCACGTCAAAGCTCGTGTTGCCCGAATTGAACTCGATGACGGCTTTCTGCCGCTGCTGTTGCTCCGGAATCATCTCCGACCCGACGGTGATGCCGGTCAGATCCTCGAATTCCTTGTGGTACTTGGTGAGGAGATCGCCGCGCGGGCTCTTGACCAGGAACACCTCGATCTTCTCGCCCTTGAAGCGCTTCCAGTCGAACGCGCCCTGCGCGTGCACAGCGAGTTGGCCGGCGCCCGGAATGGCGCCCAGCGCGGCCGCGCCGAGGCCAGCCTGCAGCAGGCGGCGGCGCTGGATTTCCGAGTCCCGCAAATGATCTCGATCTGCCATGGTTTCCTCCGTTGCGTTTGACCCGCCTATGGTACCGCGCTTCGATCGGCGCGACCTGCGTCCGGCCCGACGGGCAGACCGGACCGCACCAGCGTGTCGAGCAGCGCCTGGCGCACGTCGTCGGCGAGCTCGACCAGCGGCGGCCGAACCGCGCGCCATCCCGGATCGCCGGTGCGCTCGGCGACGATACTCTTGAACGCCGCCAGAAAGGGTTGCCGGAAGGCGATCGCGATGAAGGTGGCGATGCGCTCTTCATCGGCGGCCGTGACATCGGGTGACATCAGCGCACGGACGAGCGCCGGAAAGACGTTCGCCACGCCGCAAATCGTCCCGGCGCCACCGGCGCGGAGGAGGCGCGGCAAATGGGGCTCGTGGCCGACGAGAATCGCGAGTTGCGACACGCGCGCGAGGAGCGCAGACGTATGCGACCAGTCGCCGGCACTATCCTTGACGCCGGCGATGATGCCCGGGAACGCCGTTGCGAGCCGGGCCACGAGGTCCACCGAGAGCGCCGTGCCGGACACCTGGGGTATGTGATAGAGAAAGACCCGCAGACGCGGATCGGCAACTGCCTCGATGACCCGTGCGTACCATGCGTACAAACCGTCGTCCGAGACGTCGTTGAAGAAGAAGGGCGGCAGCACCAGGCAGCGGGTGCAGCCCGACTGCACGCCGTGCCGCGTGAGGGCAATGGTTTCGGTCAGCGCCGCGGCGCCGGTGGCGGCGATGATCCGATCTGCGGCGACGCCGTTGGCAAGCAGGGCGTCGAGTCCGCCGGCGCGTTCCGTCGCCGAGAACGATTGGCCCTCGCCCGTCGTCCCGAACGGCGCGACGCCATCGATCCCCTGCGCCAGGAGCCAGTTCGCATGTCGAGCGAAGCGAGCATGATCGACGCCGCCCTCGCGATCGAGCGGCGTCAGCATCGCGCACCAGAGGCCTTGGACTGCGTGATCGTTTGTCATGGGCAGGATGTCCGGTGCAGATTCATCGGCCGGGCGTTCAATACACGTGCCGGCGGAGCTTGGCGCGATAGCTGATCGTCGTCGCGATCTCCTCGATCGATTTGTCCGTCGTATCGAGTACGGGGATGCCTTCCCGCTCGAGCAGATGCTCGCACTCGCGCACTTCGTAGCGGCAATTCTCCAGCGCCGAGTACTTGCTGCCGGGGCGGCGCTCCTCGCGGATCTTGTGCAGCCGATCCGGATTGATCGTGAGCCCGAACAGCCGGTCCTTGTGCGGCAGTACGGAACGCCGGCAGGGCGCGGTCGGCGAAATCGTCGGGCGTCAGCGGAAAATTCGCCGCGCGGATGCCGAATTGCAGCGCCAGATAGAGCGAGGTCGGCGTCTTGCCGCAGCGTGAAACGCCGACCAGGATGACCTGCGCCCGGCCCAGCTCGCGCGTCGGCGGCGCCGTCGTCGTGCGCCTGCGTGAAATTGATGGCGTCCATCCGCGCGAAGTACTCGTGGCTGTTGGCGATCCCGTGCGAGCGGCCGGCCGCATGCGAGCTCTTGGCGCCGAGCTCGGTCTCGAGCGGGGCAATGAAGACCTGGAACAGGTCGAGCGCCAGCGCGTTCGTGTTGCGCCGGAGGGTCTCGCTCATCGCATCGTCGACGATCGAGCTGAACACGATCGGCGGCTTTGGCTCGCGCGCCGACGTTTCGTTGATCTGCTCGATCACCGCCGCGATCTTTTCCGGCGAGTCGACGAAAGGAATCGTCAGCCGGGCAAACTCGATTTCCTCGAATTGCGACAGCAGGCTGTTGCCGAGCATTTCGGCCGTGATCCCCGTGCGGTCGGAGACGAAAAAGACGGTGCGACGAACAGCCATGCCGTGATCGTGCGGTGGGCAGGTGGCGCCACGCCGCGCCCCTACCAGTCCTTCCAGATCGGCACCACGCCCGCGGGAAGATCGGGCAAATCGCCGAGATCCATCCAGTTCTCGCCGGGCCCGTGCCAGTCCGTACCACACGATCCGCGAAGCCCCAGCAATCGCGCGTGCGTCGCAAATTCCGCGTATTGCGCTGGCGTATGCGATGGCGACAGGATTTCAATTCCATCACCGCCCGTGTCGGCGAATTCCGAAAGCAACTTGCGCATGCCGGCCGGGCTCACGCGATAGCGGCCGGGGTGCGCGAGCACGGCCTGCCCGCCGGCTGCATGGATCCAATCGATCGCCTCTGTCAGCGACGCCCACGCGTGCGGCACGTAGCCGGGCTTGCCCTGCGTGAGATACCGGTCGAAGACGTCCCGCGAGTCCCTGGCGTGGCCCGCCTCGACGAGATACCGGGCGAAATGCGTGCGCGACACGAGCTGCACGTTCGTCACGTACCGCATTGCACCTTCGTACGCGCCGTCGATTCCGGCCGCCGCCAGGCCCTCCGCCATGAGCCTCGCGCGCTCCCCGCGCCCGCCGCGAATCGAGGCGAGACCGCCGAGCAGCGTCGCGTTGTCGGGATCGATGCGGAGCGCGATGACGTGAATCGTGTTCTCGCGCCACGTGACCGAGAGCTCGCATCCGCAGACGAGGACGATACCCGCGTCGCGGGCGGCCACGAGCGCCTCGGGGAGACCGTCCACAACGTCGTGATCGGTCAGCGCCAGGACATCGACACCGCGCTGCGCCGCTCGCGCGACCACTCCCGCCGGCGGGAGCAGGCCGTCGGAATACGTCGAATGGCTATGCAGGTCGTAGCGGGGCATCGGCGCGGAAACATGCGGCGTTGCGGGCCGGTGGCAGTGGCCGGCTCGAGCGTCGCGCTTGAGATAATCGTCGGATTCTAGCAGAATCATCGGTTTTTCCTGCGCATTGCGGCACTTTGCAGCGCCGTCGCCGTGCGCGGCGCCGCTCGAACCGGACTTCGCGAAACACCGTGCTCACTGCCGCCAACATCACTCTCCAGTTCGGGGCAAAGCCCCTGTTCGAGAACATCAACGTCAAATTCGGCGACGGCAATCGATACGGCCTGATCGGCGCCAATGGGTGCGGCAAGTCGACGCTGATCCGCATCCTCGGCGGCGATCTCGAGCCGTCCGGCGGCAATGTGGCGCTCGATCCGCACGAACGGCTGGGCAAGCTCGAGCAGGATCAGTTCGCCTACGAGGACGTGCGCGTGCTCGACGTGGTGCTGATGGGGCATCGCGAAATGTGGCAGGTGAGGCGGGACAAGGACGAGATCTACGCGAATCCCGACGCGACCGAGGAAGACTACGTCCGCGCCGCGGAGCTGGAGTCCACCTTCGCCGAGCAGGACGGCTACACGGCGGAGGCGCGCGCCGGCGAGCTCTTGCAGGGCATCGGCATCGCGCAGTCGCTGCACGATGGTCCGATGAGCGCGGTGGCGCCGGGGTGGAAGCTGCGCGTGCTCCTCGCGCAGGCGCTGTTCGCCAATCCGGACATCCTGCTGCTGGACGAGCCGACCAACAATCTCGACATCAACTCCATCCGCTGGCTCGAGGACGTGCTGAACGATCGCTCGAGCACGATGATCATCATCTCGCACGACCGCCACTTCCTCAACAGCGTCTGCACGCACATGGCCGACCTCGACTACGGCAGCCTGCGCGTCTATCCCGGCAACTACGACGACTACATGATCGCGTCCACCCAGGCGCGCGCGCAGCTGCTCTCGGCAAATGCGAAGGCCAAGGACAAGATCGCCGACCTGCAGGAATTCGTGCGCCGCTTTTCAGCCAACAAGTCCAAGGCGCGGCAGGCGACCTCCCGGGCGCGGCAGATCGAGAAGATCAAGATCGAGGACGTGAAGCCGTCGTCGCGGCAGAATCCGTATCTGCGGTTCGAGGTCGACCCCAAGCAGAAGCTCCATCGCCACGCGGTCGAGGTTGAACACCTCGCCAAGGGCTGGCCGGGTCAGCCGCGCGAGCTTTTCGCCGGCGTGAGCCTGATTCTCGAGGCGGGCGAGCGACTGGCGATCGTCGGGCCGAACGGCGCGGGGAAGACTACGCTGCTGCGAACGCTGATCGGCGAGCTCGCGCCCGATGCCGGGCGCATCCGCTGGGCCGAGAAGGCTGTGGTTGGCTACTTCATGCAGGACCAGACCGCGGCATTCGATTCCGACGTCACGGTCTTCGACTGGATGCGGCAATGGACACAGGAGGGCGACGACGAGCAGATCGTCCGGGCGACGCTGGGCCGACTCCTTTTCACCGGCGACGACGGCAAGAAGCCCGTGCGCGTGCTGTCCGGCGGCGAAAAGGGACGGATGCTGTACGGCAAATTGATGCTCACGCGCCCCAATGTGCTCGTCATGGACGAGCCGACCAATCATATGGACATGGAGTCGATCGAGTCGCTCAACCTCGCGCTCGAGCTCTATCAGGGCACGCTCATCGTCGTTTCGCACGACCGGCAGTTCGTCTCGTCGCTCGCAACCCAGGTGATCGAGCTGGGTGGGGCGGCGCCCGTCCACTTCACGGGGAGCTATGAAGATTATCTCGGGTCGCGGCCGCCACGTTGACGCGTCCGGCGCACGCACCGCGCGAGGAAACGGACCGAAACCGCAACAATTAGACGAACTGCGGGCTCCGCCAGATGAGCGGATCTTGCACTTTAGAACATATTCTGCCAAGAATATGCCATTGGTATAGGTTTGCCTTCGCCGCAGCGAAAAGAGCGCACCCGCGCCGGCAACGCTGCATTGTCAACCCACCACCGCCAACCCATCGACGGCATGAAAATCTTTGACCGCGTTTTGAATCCGCGCGAAATCCGGCGCCGTCTGGGGCTCAACCAGGAGCAGTTCTGGACGCAGATCGGCGTCACGCAAAGCGGCGGCTCGCGGTACGAGAGCGGACGCGAAATGCCCAAGCCCGTACGCGAGTTGCTGCGGCTCGTGCATGTCGAACAAGTCGATCTGTCGCAAGTCAAGCGAGTCGATTTCGAAATCATCAGCTATCTCAAATCGTCGCATCCCGATCTGTATCGAACGCTGCGCCGGGCCGTAAAGGGTCGGCACCCGGAGCTCGACGCCGCGGGTCTTCCTCCCGGTGTCGAGCCGGTGGGGGCTGCCGATTCCATCGACCTGCCGCTGCCAGCCGACGAACATCCCGGCGCCACGCACTCCTCCTGACGCTGGCGCTCCCCGCACACAGAACCCGCTGCGGCGGGTTTGTTTTTTCGGGCCGCAGAAAGCGCCGCCGCGCAGAGTCCTCGCCGAAGCGGGGTAAAATCGCGCTCCCCAACGCCACCTTGGCGCAGCGGAACACCGGGCGCCCTCCAACCAGGTTTCAGCGCGAATGAGTTCAGAACCGCGGGTAATTCCTTTCGACCGTCTGCGGATGGGAGATGTCGACCAGGTCGGCGGCAAGAACGCGTCGCTGGGCGAAATGATCAGTCAACTCGCGGATGCCGGGATCCGCGTCCCCGGCGGCTTCGCGACCACAGCGTTCGCATTCCGGGAATTCCTGGCGCAAGGCGATCTCGGAGCCCGCATCGCGGCACGGCTCCGGACGCTCGATATCGACGACGTGGCGGCGCTGGCTCGCGCCGGCGAGGAAATCCGGGGCTGGATCGCCGCGGCACCCTTGCCCGGCGCACTGCACGCCGAACTTGCCGGCGCCTTCAAGGGACTGACCGATGCCGCACCCGACGCCACCTGGGCGGTTCGCTCTTCGGCGACCGCAGAGGATCTACCGGACGCCTCCTTTGCGGGTCAACAGGAAACATTTCTTAATATCAATGGATTAGATAATATACTTCATGCAATTAGAGAGGTATTTGCAAGCCTCTACAACGATCGGGCGATTGCGTATCGAGTTCATCAAGGGTACGCGCACGCGGATGTCGCTCTGTCCGCAGGCGTCCAGCAGATGGTGCGAAGCGACCTCGGCGCCTCCGGCGTGATGTTCACGCTCGACACCGAATCGGGCTTTGACCAAGTCGTGTTCATCACGTCGGCATACGGTCTCGGCGAGACCGTCGTCCAGGGCGCGGTGAATCCGGACGAGTTCTACGTCTACAAGCCCAATCTCGCTTCGGGGCGGCCGGCGATTCTGCGCAAGGCGGTGGGCGCGAAGGCCATCCAGATGATTTTCGCGGACGACCGCAAAGCGGGGCATTCGACGGCGACGGTCGATGTTCCCGAAGACGATCGGCAACGCTTCTCGATCACCGACGCCGAGGCCCATGAGCTCGCGCGCTACGCCGTCGTCATCGAGAAGCATTACGGGTTTCCGATGGATATCGAATGGGGCCGCGACGGCGTCGACGGCAAGCTCTACGTCCTCCAGGCGCGACCGGAGACCGTGAAGTCGCGCGAGAGCGTCGGCAACCTGCGCCGCTATCGACTGAAGTCGCGCTCCGACGTACTCGCCAGCGGTCGTGCCATCGGGCAGAGGATTGGGCAAGGCGCCGTGCGTGTCATCAAGTCGGCTGCGGAGATGGATCGCGTGCAGGCTGGCGACGTGCTGGTGGCGGACATGACCGATCCCGACTGGGAACCCGTGATGAAGCGCGCCGCGGCGATCGTCACCAATCGCGGCGGTCGCACGTGCCACGCGGCGATCATCGCGCGGGAGCTTGGCATCCCGGCAGTCGTCGGTTGCGGCGACGCGACGCAGGTGCTGGCCGATGGCGCCCAAGTCACGATTTCGTGCTGCGAGGGCGACACCGGTCATGTCTACGCCGGAATTCTCGACATCGAGATCGTCGACGTCGCGCTCGACCGGATGCCTCCGTCGCCGACCAAGATCATGATGAACGTCGGCAATCCCGAGCTCGCTTTCGAGTTCCGCCAGCTGCCGAACGAGGGCGTGGGCTTGGCCCGGCTCGAGTTCATCATCAACAAGAACGTCGGCATCCATCCCAAAGCGCTGCTCGACTTCGACCGGCAGCCGGCCCACGTGCAGCACGAAATCACGAAGCGCATCGGCGGCTATGCGAGCCCGACCGAATTCTACGTCGCCAAGATCACCGAGGGGGTGGCCACGATCGCGGCCGCCTTCTGGCCCAAGAAGGTGATCGTGCGGCTTTCCGATTTCAAGTCCAACGAGTACTCGAATCTCGTCGGCGGCCAGCCTTTCGAACCGCACGAAGAGAATCCAATGCTGGGCTTTCGGGGCGCGTCGCGCTACATCGCGCCGGAGTTCCACGATTGCTTCGCGCTCGAATGCGACGCGATGAAGCGCGTCCGCGACGACATGGGCTTCACCAATGTCGAGGTGATGATTCCGTTCGTGCGCACGCTGACCGAGGCGGAGCAGGTGATCGCGCTCTTGAAGTCGCAGGGTCTGGTGCGCGGGAAGAACGGCCTGCGCGTCATCATGATGTGCGAGATTCCCTCGAACGCGCTTCTCGCCGATCGCTTCCTCGAGCATTTCGACGGCTTTTCGATCGGCTCCAACGACATGACGCAGCTGACGCTCGCCGTCGACCGCGACGCGGGCGGCGCCATCGCGTCGTCGTTCGACGAGCGCGACGATGCCGTGAAGGCGATGCTCGCGATGGCGATCGCGGCGTGCCGCAAGGCGGGCAAGTACGCGGGCATCTGCGGCCAGGGACCGTCGGACCATCCGGAGCTCGCGCAATGGCTCGTCGCGCAAGGGATCGAGAGCATTTCGCTCAATCCCGACACCGTGGTCGCCACGTGGCTGCTGCTCGCGGGGAAGAAACCTGAGCTCGGCTCTTCGGCCGATTGACCTGAACTCGGCCGTTCGGGCCGATTGCGGGACGCTCCGCGCTGCGTGCAATCTGTCGCCGTGGAACAAGGACCGCGCCTGCGACTAACGCCTCGCCCGTCACGGATCGGCTGCGCTGCGGTCTCGATCGGGTGTGGTCTCGCGTCGGTCCTGCTCGCTACGCTGCCGTTGCCACTAGCGGGTTACGTGTCTGGCGCCCTCGTCATTCTCGCAGTGCTAGTCGCGGGTTGTTGGCGCTGCACGGGACGCGGCCTGCCAGCATTGCTCCACGTCGGCATCGATCGGCGGATCGCGGTGACCGACTGCAATGGACGCTCGCGTGCTGGCGCGATACTCGACGATTCCTACGTTGGTACGTGGCTGACGACCATCGTCTGGCGGTGGGACGAATCGCCATGGTGGTATCCCGCGACCACCATCGTCGTGCTGCCCGACATGCTGCTGCCCGATTCATTCCGCCAGCTGCGCGTGGTGCTGCGTTACGGGCGCCCTGTGGTAGCCGGCGCGACGAGCGAGGAGGACGCCGCATGACCGGCGAGCCACGCCCGCGCATCGATCCGCACGCCGCTCTCCGCTTTGGGTCGCGGGCCGAGCAGATGAAGATAAAGCGGCACCAGGGCTTCGGGCAAGGGAAGTGTGGACCGATCCTCTCCCGGATGCGTCAGCGCGCGAAGCGGCGTGCGCATCGGTCCGGGAACGACGGCGTCGACCCGCAGGTTGGGCCGGTTTTCCCACTCGTCCGCCAAGATGCTCGCCAGAGCCGAAAGTCCGGCCTTGGCAGCGCCGTACGCACCCCAGTAGGCACGCGGATCCTCCCCCCGGACGTCGAGCGTGAAGATGACGCTCGCGTCGGGCGCGAACGAAAGCAACGGCAGCAGCGACCGTGTTAGCGCCATCGCCGCGGCCAGATTGACACAGAGTACTTTCTGCCACGTGTCGAACGACTGGTGCTCGACCGGGCCCAGTGAACCCAGGAAGGCCGCCGTGTGCACAAGTCCGTCCAGCCTACCGAGCTGCGCGCGGATCGCGCCGGAGACCTGGCCAAAGTCATCGGCGGACGCGGTGGCGAGATCGAGCGGGAGGATTGTCGGTTGCGGATTCCCAGCGGCGACGATCTCGTCGTAAAGCGTCTCGAGCTTCCGCACGACGCGCCCATGCAGGATCACCGTCGCGCCGCGCGCGGCGCACGCGAGGGCGAGCGGCCTGCCGAGCCCGCCCGACGCGCCCGTCACCAGGATGACGCGGCCCGACAGATCGACATCGACCGCGTCCTGGGGTAAGGGTAGGGGCATCGCGACGAGCGGGGTGAATTCTCGAGCGCGGCTCAGGGGAGTCGCGTGCCGGATGATAGCCGAGAGCCACTACGCGAGCGGTAGCCGCAGCGGCGTCTGGTTTGCAGAAGGACGGCCCACCCCGGTATAATTTCATGTTGGCCGTGGGGGTATAGCTCAGCTGGGAGAGCGCTTGCATGGCATGCAAGAGGTCAGCGGTTCGATCCCGCTTACCTCCACCACCCAACCAACCGATTGGTCTAAATCGGATTGCGGTCGCTCCGGGTCCCCATCGTCTAGAGGCCTAGGACATCACCCTTTCACGGTGAGTACGGGGGTTCGAATCCCCCTGGGGACGCCAATAAAACAATGGGTTAGGCGACCATCGGCAGCCGAAATTTGGCGATTGACCCAGTATTTGACCCACTATCGCGGGAAATTATCATCGCGCTCATGCTCGACCCCGCCGACGCTCCCGACCCGGATCTCGTGTACGCCAACTATCTTAAGACGTGCGCGATGCTAGGCATCGAGCCGGTTCCGCGCGAGCGCGCGGAAATGGACCGACGCGCTCGTAGCAGCGACCCGAGCGGCACCGCCGCCGACGCACTGAGCGCAACGATCAGCACGGCGACATGCGGAGGTAGCCCGCGCGTCGGTATCGTGCCTGTAGTCACGTACTACGCCGTCATCCGGCGCCCCAAACGGACGCTTTGCTGCGCAGGATGGTGACGCATTAGGTCAGACGGATGGGGGGGTCCGAATGGGCCGCAGCGGCGAGCGATTCGGCCCATTCCCGAATCAGCGCCTTCCACGGTCCGCGCGGCGTCGGCGTAACGCCGAGGCGTCGGCACGTCACCAGATAGTAAGTCCAGATCCGCGCGTGAATGCTTGACGATCCCGCGAATCATTCGCCCGGCGATCCTGCGATAAAAGATGTACGACCAAACCGGTAATACAGCCAAGACCAAACGCTGTGACCAGCACCATAATCAAGGACATTTCTTCTCCCCCGACAGTAGATGTCGATTGAGCGTGGCCCCGGTTCACACCCGGTTGTGACTCGGCCTCTATCCTGCTAAGGTCTGTCCGGGCCGTCTTGAGTAGTGTGGATAGAACGCCTCACCGTCCTGCTTCGCGCCGATAAACTCCTTGGTACTCCCGATTGCAGCGTCAAGCAGCGACCGCAGCTCTTGCGCCTTCGCGGATGTCAGTACTTGCATGGCCTCGCGGTCGTCGCCGCGTTCCTCAAACTCTATCCGCAGCGCGACCAACGCATCGAGCAGGTTGTAGAGGTCCGGCCGATCGGACTTCGGCATAAGTGCTCTCCTGGGGAGGTGAGCAAAGAGCCTGCGCGCGGAGGTCGCACATTGCAAACTTGTACGCCACCGTACAAAGTTCCGCCGGTCCATCCCGTCACAAACGGACGAAGAGCCGCGCCGCCCCATTCATCGCGGCGTATCTGCCGCGCCTGGCGCAGTACGTGACGTAGCGGCGTAGGAACACCGCGAGCAGGAACGCTTCGGCTGCGTCGATTGCCTGCTCTAGCTCTGGCGCCCGCTCGCTGTACCGTCGCAATTCGGCGTCCAAGGGCGATTTGTGCGGCGTGAAGTAGCGCGCCTCGGGGTTGACGTCGCGGATCTCGGCCGGCCCGATGATCTCCCACTCGACATAGCGCGCCGCGATCTCCTGCCGCTCGGCGACGTAGCGCGCGCGGACCCACTTCCCTGTTACCGGATCGCGGAAGCGAAAAGGGAATAGCTCAAGGCGGGGTGCCATAGCGGCATTATCTATCTCTCCAACACCTAGCGCGTGATCTATCCATGGCGACCATGCCTGACGATCTCAACCCGCTCGCTCTCGACCTGGATGGCCTGTACGAGCCGTATCTCGCGACGTGCCGGATATCCGGAGTTGAGCCGGTGCCGCGCGAGCGCGCAACGGACTTGACTGCGCACCGCGGCGATGCGCACGACGTCGCGGCAGAATTTCGCCACCGTGTGCGCGCTGTTCGATGCGCTGGTGCAGCTACTCAGCGGCGGCGGGCGATCTACGCATGACTCGGCCTTTGACGGCGCCGCGCGATCACGATCAACCCCAACAAGCCGGAACCGAACAGCCAAACGGCGGCCGGGATCGGCACGGGGACGTTCGCGCCAGGCTGTCGTACCGAACGAGAAGACGACATTGGAGATAACGGTGGCGGCGGTGGCGCCGGCGAACGCGAGCGTCCACGTCGCCGAGGTGTTGATGAACGGGTTGTGCGGGTTATTGCCGCTGATCGAGCCATTGGCGTTGGTGTACGGTCCCGGTCCGATAATCAATGTGGCGGGGCCGGTCGCGGGGCCGGCCAGCACATCCAAGTGATAATTATTCCCGGAGGTGTTGGTCAACAACCACTGCGGATTGCCGACAAGAGGCGAACTGTCGGAGCCGATCGTGACCAGATTAGCGGTGGGTGTCTTGAGACCCCCGCCACCCGTGACCCCGCTCGCCGTAAAGAAAATGTCGCTGATGGCCTGAATGACGCTCGTGGGATTTGAAATATTGTTGGTCAATGCAAGCGTAATCGTGCCGGGGGCGGTCGTGAATTGGGCCGTTGCACTCACCGGTAAGCCATCCAACGTTGCGCCGGGGAGGCTGGTGAACGAGTAGACATTTGCGAACGCTGCAGTCGACAGACTGAACAGCGTTGCCGTTATTACCGACAGACTTTTGGAACGTTTCATGGAGTCATCCTTCCGAAAAGGCGTCCAGTTTTACGCGGCTCTTGAGACCGCGCGGATTTGCCCTGCAAAAGTTGTAAATCTCTCCGACACATTACGCACTCCGGCTGCCGCGAGACGCGGAAGAAGCGGCTGCGCGTCGCCTGCATTTAATGCTCCGCCGGCACCATCGGGTCGCAAATAGCGTATTTCGGCACGGAACGACCATATATATGACGGAAGCATAATGCGGGCCATCGCTGTAACTCGCTGATTGTTTCGCGTCTTTCCGGATCGACATGGGGCGTGATGCACAAGTTGTAAGAATCTCCGACGTCTGAACCGAAAGAGAGCGCCGCCAACGAAGCCACGTAACGCCTCGTACCTATAGGGACATGCGGCCGGCTTCAGCAGAGCTTGCCGGTCGCGAAAATTAGGAGGACTAGGATGACGTCGGTGTACGCGGGGCCGACGGTGATCGTGTATAGCGCGGCGCGGAGGGTTGGCGGTCTCATGGAGTAGCCGAAACTCAGTGCCAGGTCGAATCCGTGTCCGATGGCTCGCCTGCGCCCTTGATTGGGACGGCGACCGCGAGCCCGCGCCAGACCAGATCGCGCACAACGCCAAGCGCATCCATGCCGAGAACGTCGCCCGGCTCGTAACGCCGGCCGTCCAGGGGAAACGGCTTGAGTGCCTTAAGCCGGAATTGCGTCATGCAGGTCCTCAGAGTGGCCGACATGCTCAGAGTGGCCGACATGCTAAGATAAGTGCGCCCAGTAGCGCAGCACACCTCTGCGGAAACACAGCGCACACGTAACGTGGTGGCCTTCGCGCGGACGGAAATGCTGCCCGCAATCGCGACAGAGTCTCGGATCAGGCACGGCTACCAGAGCGCGCTTCATGACCGGCAACGGCACCGCTACCCCACGTTCCGCCACGGGGAGGTCTTAAGCGACGGGACCGGCCCCGCTTGGCGCAGCACACGCTGCACTTCGGCAATCGCCCAGGCGCGAAGCAGCGGTGCATCCGCTGGATTGCATAGTGCGGCGCGTCCACCCGCCTCGAGCAGCGCGACCGCATCGCGTTCGTCGACGTCGAGTACGTCGCCGATTTCATGCCGAGCCCCGCCCAACCACAACGGGCGCAAAACTTTGACTCTGACGCCGCTCATGTGACGCTCGTCGCGACGGAGAATCCCGCCGGCCGCAGCAGGACAAAGTCGAGCGACAGCATCGCTCGCAGCGTCACATGGCCATACCTGAAACCCGAAAACGGGTCCGCGGCCAAGAGCAAACCCGGCCACAAGAAAACGATAGCCGTGCTGAAGTCGCCCGCGATAATTGTGGACGCCGGCGCGGATGCCGTGGCGATAGCGCGGGCACCCGCGATAACTCCATCCGCAAGCTGTCCTTCGAACAACGGCGAGTCGGTGCCGGTAAAGCGCTGCCGCCCCGCCAGCAATTTCGCGATGGTCGTCGTCGTGACGTAGCCGAACGTCGCGGGGAACCGTAGCGCATTCGCGGTCAGTACGTCCGATTGAAATTCCAGCAGACCCGCATATGCGATTGACGTGCCGGTGACAGTTCCGACGCCACTCGTGCCGACGATGCCCTGCGGCTCGCCGCTTACGCCGCCGCCGGCGAGGAATGCCGTATCCGCGGCCGTCGCAAGAGCCGCGCCCAGTTCCGCGAATGCGAGCCGCTCGGCCAGGGGCGCGGCCTGTTGCAAAAGTTGGTGGGAGCACGTCGTCAATGCCGCCACGGTTTTCGGTATCGCCAGCGCCGTCGCTATCGTCGGTTGCGTTGCCCAGATCTGCGTGACACCCTCCGTCGCGAGCTAGGTCGGTGTCGGCGGAACAGTTACGCGAGGAATCGTCACGTTGCCGACCATGTTGGGCTCGATCTGAATACGCAAGCGACCAACAACGGATTGCTGCCGCAATGTCTCGGCGACGATGCCCCGCGGTGCGAGGTCGTCACCGACCAAGTATTGCGACCCGCTTACGCCGTCAACGGTCATGTCGCGCCGGAGAACTTCCTCAGGCACATAAAAGGAATTGCCGCCATCAGGGAAGGCACTGATAGCGGTCGTTCGATGGCGCTATCGACTCACAGCGGCCTATCTCCATCATCGACCAAGAACGGCCTCTTGCAAGACATCGTCACCTTGATCATGATTCGAACGACTAACACTTGAACTGGTACCCTCAAGATGACGGGATACACAGCATGTTCAAGCGCTTTTCGCAGCCCAAACGCCAAACGCCGTTACTCAAGAAGATCCAAGGCGAAGAGATCGACGCTGAACTGTTCGGCCGACTTGGACGGCGGTGACGCAAAACGTCTACAACCATTGGTCTCCGCCGGACTGGATGTGCAGCAGAACTATGAAGGCAGGCTCGTCGATCATTTGACGGCCGTGATTTGGATAAACCCGTGTATGGGCTGTGCCGAAAGCTCGTGATGGACGCGGCGTGGCATGAAGTCTATTATTGGCCACGAGTCGTGGGCTCGCTCCTCGGAGGCAAAAAGCGATGAGATCCGCTTTGCACCCGTTGTTGTTGGTGGTGGGCATGGGTGCCGTAACCGCGGTGAACAGGCCAGCCATCGCCGATAAGCTCGACGCCGCTTCGATTCCGACCGGTGCCGTTTACGTTTGCGCCGCCGGCAGTGGAAAGGATCGGACGATCGCGACGATCGAGCTTGAGGAGAAGGTCGCCGCGCTCTGCCGCCGCCATCCCGAGATGGGTCCGTGCCAAAATGCGCGCAACGCCTGCCGCAGGAGCGGGGGCCGCGTCTACGCCGCCGACGGCAGCGAGATAACCCAAGCCGACGAAACCGAATACGACAAGAAAGTGATGCGCGTGCGCGTTGGGTCGTGATTCCGCCGTCGCCGTGAACGCCGCTGTGTGGAGCAAGCGTTGACCGTTCCGCTGCCGGCACCGATATACTGGCACTCTCTACACCACCCACGCGCGTCAATCGGCGGCGCCGATTTCTCCCAGCGAATTGCCCCCACAGAGGCAGAATGGAGGGGATGATGACGGTGGTCCGCAACCCCGATCATGTAACCATCGCGGTGGCCAACGCTGCGACCGCGATCGAGTTTTTCGAGCTCCTCGGCTTCCGTAAGCAACACGTCGCGATGATCGAAGGTGGTCCGCCTGCGCAATACATGGGCATGCCAGACATGAAGGCTCAGCACATCACGCTTGCACTCGAAGGAGCCGAGCCTCGTTTCGAGATCCAGTTGCTCGAGTTCGATCCGAGGCCGCCGGACGATCCGGATGAGCACCCGACGAATCTACGGCGACGGGGCTACAACCACCTTGCGTTCCGCGTCGACGATATCGGGGCGGCGACCAGCCACCTGGTGGCCAACGGGGTGAAACTGCTTAGCGATGAGATGGACTATATCAGCCGGCGACTTCGATTCTTAGAAGGTCCCGAGGGGATCACCCTCGAGCTGGTGCAGTGGGTAGACTCTGACAGCGTCCAGGCGTGAGGGCCGAACCAACTGCCGCACAGTCAACCGTGGAGGCTGGCGACCTGGTGCCACGCCTCTAACGAACCTCGTCTTTGGAGCAACTTCGGGGAGGAGCCGCCGTCCGGCCGCTGCTGGCCGCTCGGCGTAGTCCGCGGATGACCGCTTTCCACAGCGCGACCGGCAGCAACGGGTCGAACTGCGACCGTCGACGGTCACACTGATTGCGTTCAGACTCGACGGTCGCTGACCGGCCGCAAGCAGTCGTCCAATTGTTACCCCGCGATAGCGGACCTTCGCGATACTTGTGGCAGCAAATGGAGTACATCGACGATGAAATGAAGCGCTTGATCCTAAACGGGGCGTGGTCGCGCGCTACGAAGGGTTAGCCGGCAAGCCAACCATCTCCCGCGCCGGCGAGCTGAAGCAGGCTAGACCCGGACAGCCTATAGCTGAGCCTTTCGGCGACGCGCTTGGCACCGAGGCTCTCATAGAGGGAGATTCCGTTGTCATTTGATGCCTGGACTGGCCAGTCGATACGACAACAACCTTTGTTCACCGCATAACGCGCGATCCACGCCATAAGAGCTTTGCCAACGCCCTGACCTCGCTCGGACGAACGCACAAAGAGCTCTTTGAGGAGACATTGCCTGTGCTTGTCCGGGGTAGGCTCGACAAGCGAGTAAAGTAGCGCAATGGCCGCAAAGCCAACGACGCCACGATTCTCGCGCGAGGCGACGACCAAGCGAAGCGGAGAATCAACGGCAAGGAGATTCTCGAGAAGGTGCGCTCGCACAACCTTGCGAGTGATTTCCGACGGCTGGTGGTAGTGGGCATGCAACTCGCACATTAGATCTACAAGCGACTCGTGATGTCGCGCAGAGACGAAGGCAATTCGCATTTGAGATCCTTGCCGGCTGACGTTCTCAGTAACCGGCGCGCGCCCACCAAGGCATGCGTTGCACGACGCTTTCGCGCGAGGCCACGTTGACTGGGTGGTTAGGATGCATTGACCGGCTCCGCTGGATGCTCACAAAGCAAGGCATTGATCATTAACCCGACGATGAAAACGTTTGCCAGCAGCGCGCTGAGGGAGAGCCAGATAGTGCCTCTAAACAATTCATAAAGCTCAAAGGGGATATAGATACCGCCACTGACGGCGGCAAACCATTCGGCCCATCGCCTTCCCCGCCATAAGCCGTAAGCCTCGACAAATCGTACCAATCCATACGCCCCGGCCAAGATAGCCAGTAGCCACAAGCGAGCATCCGTTAAGTGTGTGGTGGCGTCTATAAAGATCCGCGGGTAACGACTGGCCGGGTTGAGGTGTGAATGGGCAACCAGCTGCTCAGCGAGTCGCTGAACATCATGATGGATAAGGGATAGCGCACTGAATCCCGCCAGGAAGACGAGCGCACCTTTCGCTCCCTCAAACAGCGCAACAGCGCGGACCGTTCTAGCCAATCGCATACGCTATGACTGCGCAGGAAAGAAATCGATCATCAGCTCTAGCGTGAATGGAGGCTATGAGCAACCCTGTCTAGCGAGAAGTATCCCGCAAAACTGCCGAGTCGGAAGGGATCGAATCGGCCCGAATTGGGCGCATTTCAGCCAAACGACCGAGATGGCGTTTTGCAAAAGACCAGGAGAATCACAGCTCTGCTATGGGATTAGGGGCCGAAAGGCGGTGTTCATAGGGGTGGTTCCGCCGGTTTCGCTGCTCGATCGGGTCCGCCAGCGCATCCGCCTCAGTCACTACAGCATGCGTACCGAGGAGGATTATTGCGACTGTATTAGACGCTTTATCATCTTCGGCGGCAGTGCCCGTCAGTCCGCGCGGGTCGGGGTCGACGCCGTTTCCAACATGGAGCTCGGTGTTCCGAGTCGCCGCACGCCATGGGTTGGCAAGGCTGCTGAACGTCTGCTTCCTAAGGGCGCGACAGACCGCAATGGGTCGAAAGCGCCATTTCGGTGAGTGGCGGCGAACGGCTCCTACCCGTCTCAAGCGGTCTTCCGCGGGTCGCGTCGATGAGATTCGAAATCGCGGTCGGATGGGAGCCGCGTTTCTCGTGAGTCGCAACCGCGCGAACGGCGCCTTATGAGGTCAGGTCACCGACGCCTGGTGGATGCTGGCGATCGACGCGTCCAGCGCCCTGTTGAATTCCTGGGCGCTCTGCTGCGCGGTGAGGCCTTCGGTCAACGCCCGCGAAAAGCTCGCGATCACGCCATGGTTGCGCGCAAGCAGCGTGTTCGCCTCGTCGCGCGAGTAGCCTCCCGAGAGCGCAACCACGCGCACCAACTTCGGATGCTTGACCAGATCCGCGTAGAAATCGTCGACCGATGGAATTGTGAGCTTCAGCATCACCTGTTGCTGCGGTCCCAGGGTATCCAAGTGCTCAAGGAGGGCCGCCTTCAGGAGCCGTTCGGCGGCTTGCTTATCCGTGGCGTGGATGTCGACCTCGGGCTCGAGGATGGGCATGAGGCCCGTCGCCAGGATCTGTTTGCCGATGGTGAACTGCTGGGCGACGACATCGTCGATGCCTTTGGCGTCGGCGTGCTTGACGACCGAGCGCATCTTGGTCCCGAATATGCCCTTGCCCTTGGCACGCGCAAGCAAAGCGTCTAGGTTGGGCATCGCCTTCATCATCTGTGCGCCGTTCGCCTCGTCGGCCAGGCCTTTGTCGACCTTCAGGAAAGGAACCACCTGCTTCACGGACCAGAGGTAGTCCGCGCTGCCGCGTCCCTCGATCTCGCGGTCCATCGTCTGTTCGAACAGGATCGCGCCCAGGATTCGATCGCCGTTGAACGCCGGGCTGGTGATGATCCGCGTGCGCATCGCGTGGATCAGGTCGAACATCTGCTGATCGCCCAAATAGGCGTCCGGCTTGATGCCGTACAGACTCAGCGCCTTCGGCGTGCTGCCGCCGCTCTGGTCAAGCGCAGCGATGAAGCCCTTGGCGGATTTGACCTTTTCGTACTGCTGTGGATTCATAGCGGTCCCCATGGTGGAGTGCGAAACCTTAGGCTGTATTTTACGCGCACGGCGATGCTCTTGACGTGCGTCCGCGACCGGTCGGGCGGCGGAGGGCCGATCCTCGTTCACGCCAGTGATCGGCGCGTCGGTGGGTGTCGATGCAGGGCTACACGCGCCCACTCGTCTACACTGCCAACGTCCGCTCTCACTTCAGGCCAATGTCTCCGATGGGTCGAAAGCGCCAGTTCGATCCGCCGCCGGCAACGGCTGCAATCCGTCTGAAGCAGTCGGCCAGTCGGCGTCTGCCACCGACAACTGATGGGCGACTGCGGACGAAACGTGGCGGCTCATCAACTGGCGGTTTCGGCCGGAAGCGGTCGGTCCCAGCCACTGTCAGTGCCCCTCGCAGCCGGGGCGTCCCTATGCTATAGGCCGGTGTAACGGTCGAGAACACGACGTCGCCTCCGGATGCGCTCATTTGCGTGGCGCGGTGTCAATTACAATGCCCACGCCGGTACCGATAAGCGCACCCGACACGGGATGGCCGGTAGCAACGCCGACGCCAGTACCGATCAGTCCACCCGCGATGGTCGCGCACCCAGACAGGGCTACGACGGCCACGACAACGACAAGCAATCTCAATCTTCGAACCATCATCTGACCTTTCCGCTATGGTGCTGTTGCACCCTAGCAATTAGCGCTCGTGTGAGAGTTCTGACGGGGCCCGCGCAGTTTAGCCTGGCGCCCAGCAAACGCAAATCAACGGCCGTAGCCGGTGCTCGTTGTGGATTTTTGAATGTCTGGGCCCCAGAAATGCAACCTGCAACGCAATCAGCATGCCCAGGGCCAAGTCACGACGCGCCGCATCGGTCTTCTCTCTGGGTTTCCCCGTGCCAACATGAGAATTTCCTCGATCAGCTGCGGCCGCAACTGGAACAGCTCGGGTGGGCCGAGGGCCGTAACATCGTGTTACTGGAGCCACGAACGTCGGACGGGACAACGCGCGGCTGCCATCTGCGGCGAGTGGACTCGTCGCCGAAGGTCCCGACCTGATTCTCGTCCAGACCGTGCCGGCCACTCGCGCTCTCATCCAGGCGACCAAGTCGATACCCACTGTAATGGTCGGCGTGGATAATCCGGTTGACCTTGGGATCGTCGCTGGTTATTCAAAGCCGGGGGCAACGTCACCGGATCGAGCTGCCTCGCTAAGGAATGCATTATCAAGCTGCTGCAATACCTCAAGGAGGCACTTCCCCGGTTGCGGAGCGTCGCTGTGTTCATCAATCCGACCAACGAAGCCGCTCCTCCGCTCGTCAAGCAAATGCGGGCCGCCTCCGTAGGAATGCAGGTGCAAATCCTGGAGGTATCGGGTAAAGGCCATTTTGAAGCCGCATTCGCGGCCATCCGCGGCGCGAACACAGAATCAATATTGCTTATCCCGGAAGCAGTGATCCAATCCAACCGCGTCGCCATCGCAGCGTTTGCGCAGACTCACGGGCTGCCGCTTGCCAACGTGGGCAGCCACGGTGGTCTTCCGGCAAGCGGACTAATCGCCAACGCGAGACCACTACGCGCGACTCGCAGGGCGGTACATCGACCAGATCCTGAAGGGCGCCAATCCAGGCGATCTATCCATCGAGCAAGCGACGCGATTCGAACTCACGATAAACCTCGAGGCAGCGAAAGCGCTCGGCCTGACGATCCCTCAGTCGCTGCTGCTGCGCGCGGACGAGGTGATTCAATGATGGGCGGTTGCGCTGCGCGTATGGGTGATCGTTGCGCTCGCCGCAGTCGCTGCCTAACGGTTTCATCGGCGTTCGTCCGGGATTGATCTTGTCCCAGTGACCGGCTCGGCTCGAGAGCGAACGAGGTACTGTACTGACGCCCAACCACGCGCTCAACCGGACCCCGTGGCCTGATGAATCCTGGATGCTGTAGATTGCCCGCAGCATAACCGATGCGCAATCGGGGGCGTTGCACTCCAAGCGCTACCTGATCATCGATCGAGATACCAAGTACTCGGAGCATTTCGCCGACTGATTCGTGACGAAGGAACGAAAGTCATTCGGTTGCCGCCGAGGTCGCCCAATTTGAACGCATATGCCGAGCGCTTCGTACGCGCAATCAAAGATGAATGCCTAGATCGAATGATTTTTGTTGGGCAGGCATCGCTACGCCGCGCCGTTCGCGAATATGTCGAGCACTATCACCGAGCGCACAATCATCAAGGTCTGGAAAATCGGTTGCTGTCGCGCTTACGCTGGTGCCCTCCCGATAGCGGCCCGATCGGCTGTCATGTTTGCCTTGGCGGAAGGTTGAACTTCTACTACCGCAAAGCAGCGTGACCGCTTCGTTCCAATTTTTGGATAACACGGGTTCGTCAGCGCAGCACCCACCCGCGAGCGCGGGCGGTACTGACTCGGTGCCCTCTCACTTGAACTGCGACTGCCCGTGGAGGACGACGGGCGCGTCGAGGACCTCGTCCACGTGCCGGAACCGTTCGGGCGCGATCCTGCGCGCGTCAACGACGTCGCGGATGACGATCTTCTCCACCTGCTCGGGCCGCTCGTCCCTGAGTGCGGTGAAGACTTCCGGGTCCAACTCGCCCGAGTCGCCGATGAGCGTGAACCTGCGCCCCGGGAGGTGCTTCATCAGCGTGGAGATCTGTTCGAGCTTCTGCGCTTTCGTGTACTGCTTGCCGGCGACGAAGTTCCTGACATCGCGGACGAAGCCGTGCAGGTCGAACAGGTTCTTGCGCAGGCTCTTCATGTGGAACGTGCCTTCGGGGAAGCCGTCGCGCTCGATGAGAAACGTGTGCAACAGCCGGAACATTTGCCACGGGCTGCCGGAGACGTAGTGGAAAGAGACATCGCCAAACCTTAGATAACGGTCGCGCATACCTTCTGCGGCCACGTAGTCGCGCAGGAAGGTGTTGCGCAGGACGATGCGCCCGCCCGCTGGAATCTCGCTTACCTTGATCGTGTCGTCGATGTCCGAGACGACCGACTTGCCTTCAGGCTCAAGCAGCCGTACACGCCCCATACCTTGGTGGACTTGGGCGAACGGCCCCTTCACTTCGGCCGTGACCGTCAGCCAGCCGGCGAGAGCGCCCGGGGCCTCGAACTGGCCTGTGACGAGGCCGTTGCCGTCGGTCTTCGACTCGAAACGATAGACCTTGTCGTCCGCGTCGAATTTGAAGCTCACCTCCTCGCCGGAATCGTCGTCTGCGAGAAAGTCGGCCACACGCTCCCGGCACCTGATGACTTCTTGCTCGCTAGGGAGCGGGCCGCCGCGTTCGTCGTCCAGCACGACGCGGAGCAGATCGTCGGGCAGGGTCTCGATGCGCCGCCGCTTGTGGACCCAGATGCGCATCGGGATCGTCCAGGTGGCGCCGGTCCGGTAGCCGTAAGTGGGATAAACAGTGATCTCTTTGTCGCTAGGCAAATGTGCCTCCGCTTCCGCCAAGTGGGTTGTGGGCCCCGCGCCCGTCTCTTGCAAGAGGATGCGGCGCCGCGCCGCCTTTTTATGGCGCGGCTATTCCTAACCTAATTCGGCCCGGTTTTCCAGGGTGAGCGTGGGGCGTGGCGAAGGATAGGCGATTCAACCACATGACTCTACAATCGACCAAGCGCCAAGATCCTCATTGTGGACTCGTTTCGGTGGGGACAAACGCATTGCTGCGGTCTAGCACCACGCCGCAGTTAGGGCATATGCGTTGCTGCCAATCGCGACGCTGGTGGCGCATCGTCATTTCCGCGGTCACGATGCCGGTGGGCACGGCTAGGACACCCCAACCGAGCAACATCATGATGCTCGCCATCAGGCGGCCGACAGCCGTGTGCGGAACGATGTCGCCGAAGCCGACGGTGGTCATCGTCGTCACAGCCCAATAGACCGACATTGGAATGCTGGTGAACCCGTTCTGCGGACCCTCAACGACGTACATCACCGTGCCGCTGACGAGCACCGCCGTGAGTACGGCGCTAGGAATACGAGGATCTTGCGCCAGCTGTCGGCAAAGGCCTGCGCCAGGAAACGGAACTCGTCCATGTACGCGCCAAGTTTGAGCACGCGAAAGATGCGCAGCAGGCGCAGCACACGCACATCGATCAGAAGCGCAAGCTCCGGGACGAACGCCGCAACGTAGGTTGGCAGTACCGCGAACAAGTCGACCACGCCGAAGAAACTGGATGCGTATGCGAATGGCCGCCTGACGCATGATAGGCGCAGTATGTACTCCAGGGTGAAAAGACCGGTGAAGATCCATTCGAGCCAATTGAACAGCGTGCCATAGCTTCGGGTGAGCGGAGCTACGCTATCCAGCATTACGACGATCACGCTGGACATGATGAGCAGCATGAGGCCGAGATCGAAGGTCCGCCCAGCGCGGGTGTCCGACTCGAAGATTATGTCGTACAGGCGACCGCGCCACGCGCCCGAGGGGCGCCCGAACTCGCGGGCGATTGGTGCCGCGGCGGGCACTACGGTGGAGAGCAGTGAAGCCCGCATTTCGCTGCATGGGCTCTCCCTATGACAAGAGTAGATAACGGCACCCGTCGTCGGAGATCGTTCCTGGCTTCTGCTCTTTAACCCGGCAAGCACGCTACGGCGATTATGCGTCGAACAAACCGCGAAACGACGGGACGGCGTTTCTATTCGGTAACACGGAGGCGATCTCCAGACCTTTGGTCCGTGCCTCTAGATATTTGTCTGACTATCATCGGGATTACCAGGCAGTCTCTACCGGCGTCTCGCCTTTGGCGAGGATGGCGACCCGGTGGTGTGCTCGTTGCCCGTGCCAAATGGCGCCGTACCGCTTCGTGAATGGCTCGTTCGGGAAGCTTGCTGTTATCGGTCCTCCTGAAGGCAGGCTACGCCGGGACCCCTATCCTGCAACCATTCCAAGAGTCGCGGAAGTCTGCGTTCACACCCTTGACGTTGTACGTAGCAATGGTAACCATCGGCGAATCCTTAAGGCTGAACGGTGATGCTGCATGTCGGCGAGCGCGGCGAGGCCGCAACGATCTTCATCGCACGCAATGCCTCACGTTCAGTGGAGACTAGGCAGAACGAATTCGTCCACACAACCTGTGTCGATGGCTTTCTGCACGCTCTGTATGTCCGCGTCGACACGCGCACTAGGAGCTTGTTGTTGCTCGAAGTGCAAGCGCATCACGTACAGGGCGA
>CAWJAU010000009.1:0-194118 GCA_963840945.1 uncultured beta proteobacterium
TCGCTCAAGGCCTTAATGAAACACTGGTGGAGACGAGGAGGATCGAACTCCCGACCTCCGCATTGCGAACGCGGCGCTCTCCCAGCTGAGCTACGTCCCCGACGAATAGAAAGTATAGCCGAATCGGGTCGAGGGCGTAAATTGGAGCGCACCGCCCTTTTCCATTGTCGAGGGAGCGAAACACCATGCCGAAAGAAGCCATCCATTCGAAGCACGCGCCGGCCGCGCTCGGACCCTATTCGCAGGGAACCCGCGCCGGCAATACCGTCTACCTGTCGGGGCAGCTCGGCCTCGATCCCGCCTCCGGTAATCTCGTCGATGGCATCGAGGCCCAGGCGCACCAGGTGTTCCGGAATCTTCGCGCCGTGGCGCAGGCCGCCGGCGGGGAACTCGACGACGTCGTGAAGCTGACGATCCTGATGGCGGACCTGGCCGATTTCGGCAAGGTGAACGAAATCATGACGACCTATTTCACGCCGCCCTATCCGGCGCGCGCGACCTATCAGGTGGCGGCGTTGCCGAAGGCGGCAAAGCTCGAGGTCGAGGGAGTAATGGTGCTCGCGTCCTGAGAGCGGGTCGCACTTACTTTTCGCCGGGACGCCGGCGAGGCGTCGCTTTCGCAGCCGGCGCAAGCACGTCGATCTCCGTTAGCGAGCCCGCGGCGGCGAGATGGTAGCCAGGCAGCCGGCGCACCCGCCGGGCAAACGCCGCGCTCTTCAGCACCTCGATCAGGCGGACGAAAGGCGGTTTGACCGCGTCCTTCGCGCGGACGGCGAGGAAGTAGCGCTCGCGCACCAGGGGAACGAAGGCGAGGCCGTATTCGGCGGCGGCGGCGCGGAGCCCGAATCCGGCATCCGCGCCACCGGAGGCAACGGTGGCCGCCACCGCGGGATGCGTGAACTCTTCGTTGCCGAAGCCTTCGAGCGCCGAGGTCTCGATATGCTCGGCGGCGAGCATCCGGTCGATCAGGAGCCGGGTTCCCGAGCCGCGCTGGCGATTGATGAAGCGCAGATTCCGGTCCGCGACGTCGCGCAGATTGCGCACGCGCGCCGGATTGCCCCGGGCGAGGATCAGACCTTGCTCGCGATCGACGAAGCGGATGAGCTTGTCCCGCCGGGTGCGTAGCGAGCGCAGGAACGGGCTGCGATCCCAGCTCGCGTGCACGCCGACCGGCACGTGGAAGCCCGCGATTTCCGCCCGGCCTTCGTCGAATTCCCGCAAGGCGATGAGGCTTCCCATCACCGACAACTCGAAGACGATCCCGGCCGACTCGGGCAGCATCGCGGACAACGCCGAGAGCGCGAGGTCGTGACTCGCCGCGACGGTGAGGCAAAGTGCCGGCAGGCGTTCGGCCCGACCGGCCCCGGGTCCGAGGTCGATCGTCAGGCTCGGCAGGATCCGGGCTAGTCGATCGCGTGCGCCCGCCTGTGCCTGCAGCCACTGCGCGCCCAGCACCGAGAGGCTTGCCCCGCGACCGCGCTCGAGATGCACGAGCGGCGCGCCGAAGGTTTGCTCGTAGTCGCGCAGGAGCCCCCACGCGGCGCGATACGAAATGCCGCAGGCGACGACCGCCGCGGCAAGCGAGGCCGTCGCCGCGACCGCCTCGAGCAGCGGCATGAGGCGCGGGTCGATAGCTTCACCCGGATCCCCGTCGAAGCGCCATCCCAGTGTCGGTACGACCCGCATTATGCAAATAGCAACATATTTTGACGGACGATCCCGTCGGATATCATGGCACGCTGGGCACAAAGCCTTCAACAATTATTGCACAATCGTGCATATGCAAATGCCCTCCGTTCACCTCCCGCATCCACGATGAGCACCGTCGGCGACGCCGCCGCGCAGGCGCTCGGGCTCGTCGCGACAGCCGATCCAAAGCTCTTCGGCATCGTGCTCCTGAGCCTCGAGATCAGCCTTGCCGCAGTCGTGTTCGGCTGCATCATCGGGCTGCCGTTGGGTGCGGCGATCGCGGTGAACGACTTTCGCGGCCGCCGCGCCGTGATCGTGACGCTGAACGCCCTCATGGGCCTGCCGTCGGTCGTCGTGGGGCTCGTCGTCTACCTGCTGCTGTCCCGGGCGGGCCCGCTCGGCGCGTGGGGCATCCTCTTCACGCCGACGGCGATGGTGATCGCGCAGACGATCCTCATCACGCCGACGATCGCGGCGCTCTCCCGGCAGATCGTCGCCGACGGCTGGGCAGGAATATCGCGAGCAGCTGACGTTCGCTGGGCGAGACGCAGTTCGGCGCCGCGATCACGCTCCTGTGGGACTCTTCGCTTCTCGCTCGTGACGATCGTTGCTCGCGGGCTTCGGGCGCGCGGCCTCCGAAGTGGGGGCGGTGATGATCGTCGGCGGCAACATCGACGGCGTGACCCGCGTGATGACGACGACGATCGCGCTGGAGACGAGCAAGGGCGATCTCCCGCTGGCGCTGGCGCTCGGCATCATCCTGCTGCCCTATCGTGCTCGCGGTGAATGCCGGTGCCTACGTCGTCAAGGAGACGGCGCAGCACTGGTACGGATGACCAACATGCGCGCACCCGTTTCCCTGCTGCCGCTGCGACTCGACGATGTCGCGTTCCAGCGCCGGAGGCCGCCGGCATCATCAAGGGCGTCGTCGGTGACGATCAAACGCGGGCCGCGCACGATCGTGCTGGGGCCGAACGGCGCGGGCAAGAGCGTGCTGTTGCGGCTGTGCCACGGCCTGCTCGAACCGACCGCCGGAACGATCAGCTGGTACTCGCCGGAGGTGCCGGGCGGACCGCGACGCCAGGCAATGGTCTTCCAGCGCGCCGATGCTGCTCCGGCGCTCGGTGCTCGGCAACGTGACCTATGCGCTGAAGCTCGCCGGCGTCCCTTCGGGCGCGCGAGGATCGCGCTTTCGAGGCGCTATGCAAGGTCGGCCTCGAAGGCGCGGCGGATCGCACGGCGCGTGTCTTGTCCGGCGGCGAGCAGCAGCGCCTCGCCCTCGCACGGGTGGGCGCTGCGTCCCGAAATCCTCTTTCTCGACGAGCCGACGGCGAGCTCGACCGGGTGCCACGCACGAAATCGAAAACATCATCCTCGCGTTGCATGCGGCTGGCACGAAGATCGTCATGGTCACGCACAACCTCGGGCAGGCGCGGCCGACTCGCCGACGAGATCCTGTTTCTGCACAAGGGCCGGCTGGTGGAGCGCGCGCCGGCGGATCAGTTCCTCAAGCGTCCGGCATCCGCCGAGGCCGCCCATTACCTGGAAGGAGAGCTGCCATGGTAGTTGCCCGTCGCATTTTTCTTGCTCTGTTGATTGCGCTCGCCAGTGGTGGCGGGCAGGCGCAGGATCGCTTCATCACCGTCGCCTCGACGACCTCGACCGAGCAGTCGGGTTTGTTCGGTTTCCTGTTGCCATTTTCGAGAAGGAGAAGGGCATCCAGGTGCGCGTTGTCGCGCTCGGCACGGGGCAGGCGCTGGACCTCGCGCGGCGCGGCGATGCGGATGTCGTCTTCGTCCACGCGAAGGCGGCGGAGGAGAAATTCCTGGCCGAGGGCCAAGGCGTCAAGCGCTTCGCCCGTGATGTACAACGATTTCGTGCTGATCGGGCCGAAGAACGATCCCGCCAAGGTCGCCGGCGGCAAGGATATCGCTCGAAGCGCTGAAGAAGATCCAGACGACGCAGGCGCCGTTCATTTCGCGCGGCGACAAGAGCGGCACGCACATGGCCGAGCTCGATCTGTGGAAGGTGTCGGGCATCGACCTCGAAAAGGCGAAGGGGCCCTGGTATCGCGAGACCGGTCAGGGCATGGGGCCGGCGCTCAACACGGCGTCGTCGATGAATGCGTATCTGCTCGCCGACCGCGCGACGTGGCTCGCCTTCAAGAACCGTGGCGATCTCGCGATTCTCGTCGAAGGCGACAAGCGCCTCTACAACCAGTACGGCGTGATGCTGGTCAATCCAGCCAAGCATCCGACGGTGAAAAAGGATCTCGGCCAGACGTTCGTCGACTGGATCGTCTCGCCCGCCGGGCAGAAGGCGATCGCCGAATACAAGATCGGCGGCGAGCAGCTATTCTTTCCCAACGCGGGTCAGCCGGGCGTTTGAGATTGCGTGCCGGCGCCTTCGCCTTGGCCGACATGACGAGCGCTTCGGTCGCCGCGCAAGACGGTGGCATACGGCTGTACGCCGCGGGCAGCCTGCACGCGGTAATGACGGAAGTTGCGCAGGCGTTTGCGGCCTCCGGCGGAACCACGGTCAGCAGCACGTTCGGCGCATCGGGCTTGTTGCGGGAGCGCATCGAAAAAGGCGAACCGGCGGAGGTCTTCGCTTCGGCTGATCTGGGTAACGCCATGGCGCTTGCACAGGCGGGCCGCGCCGCGCCACCGGTCGTCTTCACGCGCAATCGCCTCTGCGCGCTCATCGCGCCCGATGTCGACGTCACACCGGAAACGCTGCTGGAGCGAATGCTGGATCCGAGCGTGAAGCTCGGTACTTCGACCCCTCGGGCCGATCCCGCTGGCGATTACACCTGGCGGCTGTTCGACAAGGCGGACAAGTTACGTCCAGGCGCTTACGCGGCACTCGATCGCAAGGCGCTGAAGCTGACGGGAGGTCCTGATTCCCCGCCGCCGCCGGCGAACCGGTCGAACTATGCGGTGCTCGTCGCAGACCGCAAGGCGGACATCTTCCTCACGTACTGCACGAACGTGATGCAGGCGGTCCGCGAGGTCCCGGGTGCACGCATGCTGGCCATTCCGGAAGCGCTCGCCGTCGGGGCGAGCTACGGACTGACGGTGCTCAATGATGCGCGCCCGGCTGCCCGGCAGTTCGCGCTCTATGTCGTTTCAATCCCCGCGCAGGAAATCTTCGTGCGCCATGGATTCACTCCCGTCGGAATGCCCTAGCGTTCCGCGTAGGCGCGAGGTGCATCACGGACGTGAGCGGGACGCGGGCCACGTCGCAAACGCCCTGAAGCCGCTACCCTCGACGCGCGTCACCACCACCGGGAGGCCATAGAGCTTGCTCAGGTTTTCGCCGGTTAGCACGGCCGCCGCCGGCCCTTGAGCAAGCACCTTGCCTTCGCGCAGCAGGAGCGCGCGATCGGCGACCTGAAATGCGTGGTCGGGGTCGTGGGTGCAGAGCAGCACCGCGATTCCGTCATCCCGCAGGCGCCCGATCTCGGCCAGCACGCGTGCCTGATTGGCGAAGTCGAGGTTGGCCGTGGGCTCATCCAGGACGATCGCCTTCGCTTCGGTTACGAGCGCGCGGGCGATCAGCGCAAGCTGCCGCTCCCCACCGCTCACCTCCGCGATGGAACGCTCGCCGAGCGCCGCGATCCCCAGGCGCTCGAGGGACCGGGCCGCCAGAGCACGATCGCGTTGACCGGGTTGTGCGAAAGCGGGCAGATGGGCGGTGCGCCCCATCGTCACCATCTCCAGCACGCTGAAATCGAAATAGCTGCCGGAGGCCTGCGGCACATAAGCGATGGCGCGGGCAACTTCGTCACGACCGAGGCTCGCGAGGGGCCGGCCGCCGATGGTGATGTTGCCGCCGTGGAGTTCCAGCAGCCCCAGCAAGGTACGGAACAGCGTCGTCTTGCCACTGCCGTTCGGACCCGAGCACGGCGAGCACCTCGCCTTCGGTCAGCACGAGATCGAGACCGGCGCCGATGAGGCGTCCCGGGTAACCGAAGTCAAGTGCGCGCGCCGCGAGGGTGGCGCTCATGGTCGACGGCGGAACGTGAGGGCAAGGAGCCAGATGAACACCGGCGTGCCGATGAGCGCAGTGAGCACGCCGGGCGGAAGTTCGGTGCGCCCGACGGAGCGGCAGGCGGTATCGACCAGCAACATGAATCCCGCGCCCAGCAGCGCGGACACCGGCAGCACGCGCGCGAACTCAGCCCCCACCAGCAGCCGCGCGGCGTGCGGGATGACGAGCCCGACCCAGCCGATCACTCCGGCGACAGCAACGGCGGCGGACGTCATCAGCGTCGCCGCCGCGATCACCGCGATGCGCAGCTTGCCGACATTGACGCCCAAGCGCGCGCGCCTCGTCGTCGGGAAGCGCCAGCAGGTTGATGCGCCAGCGCAGCAGCGCGAGCGGCACGAGTCCGACGGCCACCAGCGGCAACGCCACCGCGAGATCCTTTGGCAGCACGCCCGAGAAGCTGCCGAGCAGCCAGAAGACGATCGCCGGCAACTGGTTGTAGGGGTCAGCCAGTACTTTCACGAAAGCGACGCCGGCGCCGAAGAGGGAGCCCACGACGACGCCGGTGAGCACCAGCGTCAGCACGCGATCGCCACCGCGCACCCACGCACCGACCATGAGCACCAAACCCACGGCGGCGATTCCGCCGCCGAAGGCGAACGCCTGGATCAACAGGAAAGGCAGCGACAGCAGGATGCCGGTGACCGCGCCAAGCGCGCAGCCCGCCGAGACGCCGAGGATGTCCGGGGACACCAGCGGATTGCGAAACAGATTCTGGTAGGCGGCCCCCGCCGAGGCGAGCGCCGCACCCACCGCGAGCGCCGCGATCACGCGCGGCGCGCGCACCTGCAGCACGACGGCCCTCATGTTGTCGGCGATCTCCGCGTCGCCGCCGGTGAGCACCGCCCAGAGCACAGCGACGACCTTGGCCGGCGGCACTGGGAAACTGCCGACGGACATCGCGAGCGCCATCAGCGCGATCAGCACCATCCCGAGCGCGCAGAGCGCGACCGGAAAGCGCGACCGCGAAATGATCATCGCGCCGCGACACCCGGCTCCGCGAGCAGCGCCTCGATCTGTTGCGGTGTCGGCTCGCGGTGATAGAACAGGCGATAGAACGTGGCGATCTCGCGCTTCAAGTCGGGCTTGAAGAGTTCGGGGTAGAGGATCTCCGAGAGCCACACGAGGCCGATGAGGCGATTGGCGCCCGGCGGAAAGTCGAACCAGCCGAACGGCAGATGCGGCGACAGATAGACGCGCTTCTTGCGCACGGCGCTCAAGCTCGTCGCCCACACCGGATCCTTCCATACGTCGGTGTAGAAGTTCGGGTCGTTCGTAACGATCACCTGCGGATCCCACAGGATCACCTGCTCGCGCCCGACGGTCGCGAGCCCGCCGGCCTCGTTGCCGGCGGCATTCTTCGCACCAAGAAATTCGATCATCTCGACGTTGATCGAGCCGCGGAGCCCCGTCGTAAGTCCCTGCGGGCCGCGCGCGTAGTACACCTCGGGGCGCTTGTCCGCCGGTACCGAAGCGATCTTCGCCTTCAGCCCGTCGAGGAGCTTTGCTGCATACGCCGAAAGCTCGCGGCTGCGCGCCTCGGCGCCGAGCACGACGCCGAGCTTCTCGAGCTGCTGCGCGGTCGTGTCGAGCCGACCGTCGAGGAGAATGTAGGGAATGCCGGTCTGCTGCTGGACGCGATCGGCGAGAGAGGCAAAGGTCGCGTTGGTCGAGCCCACGTCGACGATGAGGTCGGGCTTGGCCTTCAGTATCACTTCGACGTTCGCTGTGTTGCCACGTCCAGTGAGACGTCCCAGCTCGGGCAGGTCCGCGTACTTCTTCGGGATCCACTCCGCTTCATTGGGGCGAAAGGCGCGCGTCCAGCCAATGAGCTTGTCAGGAGCGAGCGCGAACACCAGCACCGACGCCGGTGGCCCGGCGGCATAGACGCGCTCGACCTTGTCCGGCAGTTCGACCTTGCGGCCCGCATCGTCGACGAAAGTGCGCGCGGCCGCGGCGCCCGTCGACAGTAGGAGCACGAGCGTGAAGACAATGCGGAGGAATGGTTCCATCACACGCACCCAAGTATTGAGGGTTCGGTGATGTGGTCAACCGGCAAGTTTGTGACCTGCGGATCCGCGCATATTTGCCTAGCTCAGCCCCTTTATGATTCCCTTCACGACGCCGGTCCAATGATGCGGGCGCTGATCTTCATTTGAGTCTCCTTGATAGCGATGGGCCGAAAATCCCAGCATAACCTATTGCGCCAATACGAAGCCGTAGCGCTCCCATACCGGGCGCGCCGCAGGAGAGCGCAGGTAATCCAACAACGGTTTCGCTGCCGCCGACTTGCTGGTTGCAACGATGGCGGCAGGATAGACGATGGGTGGGTAGCTGCCCGGCGGAAACGTGTCCACTACCCTGACGCCCTTGTCGGCCAATGCGTCCGTCGAATACACAATGCCGAAGGGGGCCTCGCCCCGGGAGACCAGCGCGAGCGCGGAACGCACAGTCTCGGCTCGGGCAACCTGCTTCTCGACTCCAGACCAGACTCCCAAATTCTCCAGTGCTGCCTTGCCATATTTGCCCGCCGGCACGCTATCCGGGTTGGCCATGGCGAGCTTCTCGTTGCCGAGGGCAGCGGCAAGACCAAAGCCTGCCGCGATCTTGAGCGCCGCTTTGCTCGATGAGGGCGCGATCAAGACAAGCGTGTTTCGCAGAAGATTGACCCGGGTGCCGGGCGCAAGCAGTTTGCGCTGACCGACGTAGTCCATCCAATCGAGGTCGGCAGAGATGAAAATGTCCGCGGGCGCCGCGGCCTCGACCTGTTTCGCCAAAGCGTTGCTCGCGCCGTACGAGACGATCACCTTGTTACCCGTGCTGGCTTCGAATTGCCTGGCCTGATCGTCCATCGCCTCCTTGAGGCTCGCGGCCGCGAATACGGTCACGTCGGCCGCCGTTGCCATCGTCGAAACCATTCCGGCCACCAGTCCAAACAGAAGGAGCGCGACGAATGTCCTAAGGATCATTAGCATTGCAACTCCATTTTTGGGAATAGGGTGGTCTTGAACGACGTCCGGTGTTTCGATCTGTGACCGGCAATATGCAACACAGTGCAAGTAACTTCTTGTCAGCGGACAGTGCGAACAGCCAATCATAGGCGAAAGGTACGGGCCCTAAAACATGCACAAGATTGCGTGTTATGCGTCGTCTCCAGAGTTCGCGATCAGCGCATCGCATGGTAGCCACCACCCCGATGCTTGCCGCTGGCCTTGCTCGCGCCTGCGCCCGCTCAACAGACCGCGCGCGGCCACCTTGGCGTCGGCGCCCGCGCAGAAGTACCTTTTTTGTTTTAGGATAGTCATTCAAAAGAGCTTGCATGCGCAATCCTGCTGAACGAGCTACGTCGGCTGGACCAGCGTCCTTCTGCATGGCAACATAAACGCTCGCTGCGGTCGGCCGTGGCCAGAACGGCGGGCTCGGGGTACGGCGAAGGGAAGGCCGAGCGCCTTGAACGCGTCCCATCGTGCGGTGACGTTGCATGCGGGCCGGATCCGCGTCGACGCGCGCGCGCGTGTCGTGCTCGTTGACGGGCGGCCGGCGAAGCTCAGCGGCCGCGCGTTCGACCTGCTGGACGCGCTGATGCAACGGCGCGATCGCGTCGTGCCCAAGCAGGAGCTGCTCGACGTCGTCTGGCCGGGTCTGATCGTCGAGGAGAACAACCTGCAGGTTCACGTGATGAACTTGCGCAAGTTGCTCGGGCCGGAGTCGATCGTCACCGTCTCGGGACGCGGGTACCAGTTCGCGCTGGCCGAGGATGAAAGCTTCGCGCCGCAGCGCAACGGCAGCGCCGCTCATCCCGTCGTCGAACGGGATCCCGCGGCGGAAACTGCGCGATTTTTCCGCACATCGCTCATTGGCCGCGACGAGCTGGTCGCATCGACATGCGCGCTCCTGCGCCGCGATGACGTCCGGCTCGTCACGCTGAGTGGACCAGGCGGTTCGGGAAAGACGCGCGTCGGCTTGCACGTGACCGCCGAGCTCGCCCACGACTTCGTCGACGGCAGCTACGTCGTCATGCTCGCGCCAGTGCGCCATGAGGAACACGTGGCTTCGAACGATCGCCGGCGTGCTGAACGTCCAGGAATCGGGGAACCGGCCGATCGAGGACCTCCTCGCCGCGCATCTTCGGGAGCGTTCTGTGCTGCTGACGCTCGACAACTTCGAACACGTGCTCGCGGCCGCGCCACTGGTAATCATGCTGCTGGAGCGCTGTTCGCGGCTCAAGATTCTCCTCACAAGTCGCGTCGTGCTGCATGTGTCCGCGGCGACAGACGTCCTCGTGCCGCCGCTTCCCGTGCCGACGGCGCATTCGAGCGACGACGCAGGCGCTTGAGGCACCGGCAGTACGTCTTTTCGTCGAGCGCGCCCGTGCGAACGGGCTACGATGTCGGAACGAGCCGGCCGACATTGCCGCCGCCATGGATATCTGCCGCCGGCTGGACGGACTACCGCTTGCGATCGAGCTCGCGGCGGCAAGGTTACGCGTGCTGACGCCGGGCGTGCTTGCGCAGCGCCTCCGCAGCCGTCTGACGTTGCTGAAGGGAGGTGCGCGACGATCTGCCGCAACGGCAGAAGACGCTGCGCGACGCGATCGCGTGGAGCTATGACCTTCTCGACGCCGACGAGCAGACGCTGTTCCGGTGCCTCGCGGTGTTCGTCGGCGGCTGGACACTCGAGGCGGCCGAAGCGATCGCGGGCGCGAGCGGGCTTGGGCAGAGTGTGCTCGACCTGTTGTCGTTGCTCATCGACCACCATCTCGTACAGCGAACCGAGGACGTCAGCGGCGAACCGCGTTTTGCGATGCTGGAGACGGTGCGCGAATTCGCAACCGAGCTGCTCGAGTCGAGCGGCGAGTCGGACGAACTGCGCGCGCGTCATGCCGAGTACTTCGTAGACGTTCGCCGAAAGCGTACGAGCCGCGACTGAAGAGCGGCGGACGAGGGCCGTGGCTCGCGCGCATGCGAGCTGAGTACAACAACCTGCGCGCCGCCCTGTCCTGGATCGTCATCGAAAGAGAGGATACCGTCGCGGCGTTGTGTCTGACGGGTGCACTGCCCTGGTATCTGGTATTTCGCCGGACAGTTCAGCGAGGGACGCGGCTGGATCAACCTCGCGCTCGCATTGCCGGGCGCCGAGGCGCCGACCGCCGCCCGCGCAAAGGTGCTGTCCGGGGCGAGCGCGTTTGGCAGTTCTACGCCGGAGCGCTTGACGAAGCGATCGCGCTCGCAAGCGAGAGCGTAGCCTTGTTTCGCGCGGTGGGCGATCGTCCCGGGCTCGCGCTGGCGCTTTTCCATCTTGGTATCCCCAAAGAATACTCACGCAAAGTCGCGAGGGCGCTTTGGGCATGCTTCAAGGAGGCCGCGGAGTGCTTTCGCGAGCTCGGCGACGAGTGGGGAACCGCACTCGCCGTGACCTACCACGGAGTATCGCTCTCCTTCCCGGGACGGGATCCGAAGACGAGGCGCGCGTGCTCCTGAACGACGGACGCGCGCGCTGCTCAAGCGCTGGGGGATGACTGGGTGATGACGCCGCACGTTGCATTATCTTGCCAGCATTGCAATGCGGCAGCGCGATTACGTAACGGCGCGCGAGTTAACCGAGCAGACGCTCATCATCGCGCGCGAGCTCGGCGATGCCTATCGAGTGTCGCGCATTCTGCACCAACTCGCGGAGATCGCGCTCGGCCAGCAACAAACCGACGAGGCATTGCACTATATGCATAGCGAGCATCGCTCTCAGTCACGAGCAAGGGCGAACCGGCGACGTCGACGCTGCAACTGCGCCTTCTCGCGAGCATCGAGGCTGCGCGGTCTCGGCCCGCGCAGGCTGTTCGCCTTTATGCCGCGGCATCGCGGCTCGAAGGCCACGCGACCACGATGCCGCCCGACGATCCGGATGTCCATGAGCGCATGCGCCAAACGCTGCGAGCGACGCTCGGCGATCGCCGCTACGACGCGCGAATGGGCGCTCGGTGCATCGATGTCGCTCGCGCAGGCCGTGAAGCAGGCTGTGTCGTCCCTTATAGACGTGGCGCAACGCCGCGATGCTCGAGGACGCGTTCGCGCACGAACGCCTCCAGCGATGTGGAGCCAATCGCGCGATCACCCGCCGAATCGTCCGACGTCAAAGGTCTCGGGGAACGCGTCATCGGGCTAGACTCGACAGGCGCATGACGCGCGCGATGCCGGGATGGAACGGGCGCGCGATCGCGCCGATTGCGGAGAGCGCCGCCCGCGGAATGTGGACGATGCGTGCGGGCACGCCCGCGATCTGCGCATATAGCCGTGCCACTTCGTCATTGGTGAAGTTGCCAGGACCGCCGATCGACGATCAAGCGCTCGCGCGGCGGCTCGCCGGTCAATGCCTCCGCCGCGATCACGGCTACGTCGCGCGCCGCGACGAAGTTCCGTCGCTTCGTTCCCGTGCCGAGGATCACGGTGCGCCCTTTGTCGAGAATGCCTTTCCCGTTGAACGCATGCGCATGCCATTCCATGAGCGCCGCGGGGCGGAGTACGACATATTCGCAGCCCGCTCGAGGCGAGGTGCTGCTCGATTGCCCATTTCGTGCGGAAGAAGTCGATCGGTTGGTTCGGCGCCGCGCCGAGCGCTGACGTGTAGACGAAGCGAGTGACACCCGCGTCGCGCGCGACGTCGATCAGCGAACGGTGGCCCACGTCATCGACGGCTTCGGATCGGTTCCTTCCGCGGCCCAAGCGCACCGTGCGCAGCCGCGAACACACTATCGACATCGGCGCAGGCGCGCACGAGCGACGCAAGGTCGGATGAGATCGCCGAGCACCGGCTCGGCGCCTAACGACTCGAGATCGCGCATTCGCCGCACGTCGCGCGTCATGCCACGCACGCGGCAGTCGGCCGCGCGCAGGCGGCGCACCGTCTCACGGCCGAGCACGCCGGTTGCGCCCACGATCAGCACAAGCATGACAGTCCCCTTCGCTTCGCCTTCGGCGTCACGGGGAATTATGCAGCGCGACCGCAGCCTGCGCACAGGCGGCCGATGCGAATTCAGAATTATTCAGGATCGAGTCAAAGACAGCTTGCGCACCGGCCGGTACAGTGAGCCAACCAATCCATTACAAGGGAGCCGACCATGAAATAGCCGTCCTGCCCCGCCTCTTTGCCGCCGTTACGTCCGTCGTCGTTACAGTGTTCCCGCTCGTCCCGCCACACAAGGAGGTTCGTCCCGCCACACAAGGAGATATGACCCATGAACACGCACATCAAGTCCATCGGCAACGAAACGCGTCGACAACTGCTTCAACGTGCGCTCGGCCTTGCGGCTGTCGCAGCGGTCGCCACACCGGCGATCGGAAAGTCCGTACATCCGCACAAGATGCGGCTTCGCCTCGAAGGCGAAGTCGACCTGGATTTTGTGCTTTCGCTGTACGCGCCGCCAGCGCTGGCGGGTGGTTTGCCGCCAGGTACGGCGGCAAGGGTTCGGGTGCTATACCCGACGCCTGGCGCATCAGGCAATCACATCATGGCGGTAGCGGCCTTTCTCGCGCCCGCCGGCGTGCCGGCGGGCATTCCCGCGCCGGAGCTTGCGCCGATCTCGACCATCGATATCGCAGTCGAGGAGGTAATGCTGGGGACAGCCATGTTCGGCGAGGAGTTGACTCGTCCAAGGAAGCATGTCGGCATCCTTGGCCGCATTGTCGCGAATGAGGTCGAGTCGCCGTACGGATCGCTGGTCGACCGCGTGGCGACTACGAGCTTCGGCTTCGACTGGACTGCCGCAGGCGGCGACGGCGCGATCTTCAAGCTCGTGGCAATAGGCGCTGCGGGCAGCCACATCACTGTGCTGCCCGAAGCGGCCGGCGAGATCGCTTTTGGCTGACGGGAGTCGCGGGAGCAGCCCCAAGTCGCGGGCGCTCTCGCGCTCACTTTCGTGGCTCCGCGGGCTTTCCATCATGCTTTCCGGCCCAGACAATGTGCACGAGACATTCATCAGACAAACAGTTTTCGGCATGCGCGTCGTTTCCAGGCTGAAACCAGTAACCTCCGGGACCGAGTGACTTGGCGTCTCCCTCGGTTTGATCTGCGCCCCAATGTTTGATCGACGCTTGCAGCACGACAAGGTGATAGTCCGAGGAGTGAGTGTGCATCGGGGTCGGACCGCGCTTCAGCCGAATGAACATGGCAGACGGACCGGTGGTTCGCTCGCCCCATAGGACCGCCATCTGAGGGCTATCGGATCGGTCGGGAAAAAAGGGGATGAACTTGGCGTCTTCGAACGCTACGACGACCATCGGCTGCGGGGACGCTTTCTGCAAACTGAGGCTTGAGCAACCTGCGCAAGCGAAGACTATCAGCAGAAACCGGTGAGCGGGAATGCGCATGAGTTGCTCTCCTGCCATTTAACGGTTCGTTGAAATTTGTCCGTGATTTGGACGACCTTGATTTCTTCGAGGTGGACATTGTGCGATTACGGACACCGTTAGGAAAGGCCACTGGTATCAGTCTTGCGAAACGCGGCGAATGAGCCCGAAACCAACGATAATCGGGCCGGTTGTTCCCCGACCCGCTCCGTGCCCAAGTCCTCGAAGCCAACCGCCGATCGGCCGCCATCGCGCGGGCTCCACGATCAGCTCGTGCGGCTCGGCCTCGTCCGCGACCAGGACCTCGTCCTGCACCTGCCGCTGCGCTACGAGGATCACACGCGCCTCGTGCCGCTCGCAGAACTGAACGCGGGCGCAGAACAGCAGGCGGAGGGAACCGTCGTCAACACCGACGTCCAGTATCGGCCGCGTCGTCAGCTCGTTTGCCTGCTGGAGGACGAAGATGCCCATCGCGGCTCGCGAGCGCAGCTCGTGCTCCGCTTCTTCCACTTCTATCCGAACCAGCAGAAGGCGCTCGCGCCGGGCCGGCGCGTGCGCGCGTTCGGCGAGGTGCGCGATGGCCACTTCGGCCTCGAGATCGTCCATCCGCAATTCAAGGTCGTCGGCGCCGGACACGCCGCTGCCGGACCGGCTCACGCCCGTCTACCCGACCACCGCGGGCCTCGGGCAGGAAACGCTGCGCAAGGTGATCGCGCGGGCGCTCGTGGCCGATCCCGCCCTCACCGCCGACTCGCTGCCCGACTGGATTGTCGAGCGCGAGCATCTGTGGAAGTTTTCGGATGCGGTGCATTTTCTCCATACGCCGCCGCCGCGCCTGTCGCGCCTTGCGCAACAGGCGCTCGATTCGCGCACGCATCCGGCCTGGACGCGCCTCAAGTTCGACGAGCTCGTCGCGCAGCAGCTCTCGCTCAAGGCGCACCGGAAGGCGCGGGCCGCGCGGCGCGCGCCGGTGTTGACCGGCACGGGCGTGCTGACGGGCGCATTGCTGGCGCGCGTCCCGTTCAAGCTCACCCGCGCGCAGGAGCGCGTCTGGCGGGAGATCGGCCACGACCTCAAGCGCACGATGCCGATGCAGCGATTGCTGCAAGGCGACGTCGGCAGCGGCAAGACGATCATCGCGGCGCTCGCCGCGCTGCAGGCGATCGAGTCCGGCCGGCAGGTCGCGTTCATGGCGCCGACCGAAATTCTCGCCGAGCAGCACTACCGCAAGCTCGCGCTCTGGCTTTCCGGCTTGCCCGTGGAGATCGCATGGCTCACCGGCGGGTTGCCGGCCAAGGCGCGCAAGAAGGCGCTCGCGGCCATCGCCAGCGGCGACGCGATGTTCGCGATCGGCACGCACGCGTTGTTCGAGGACGAGGTCCTCCTGCCCCGGCTGGGCCTCGCGATCGTCGACGAGCAGCACCGCTTCGGCGTCGCGCAGCGGTTGAAGCTTCGCGGCAAGGCGATGGGCGAGTCGCACCAGCTGATGATGAGCGCCACGCCGATCCCGCGCACGCTCGCGATGACTTTCTATGCGGATCTCGATGTCTCGGCGATCGACGAAATGCCTCCGGGCCGCACGCCGGTCGCGACCCGGCTCGTGAACAACAGGCGCCGCAGCGAGGTGATCGAGCGCGTGCGCCGCGCGTGCGGCGAGGGCCGTCAGGCCTACTGGGTGTGTCCGCTCATCGAGGAGTCCGAGAAGCTCGAGCTGCAGACCGCGGTCGCGCTGCACGCGGAGCTGACGGCCGCGCTGCCCGAAATCGCCGTCGGGCTGCTGCATGGCCGGATGAAGCCCGACGACAAGGCCACGGTGATGGCCGAGTTCGTCGCCGGCGAGGCTTCACGTGCTGGTCGCGACCACGGTGATCGAAGTGGGCGTGGACGTCCCCAACGCATCGCTGATGGCGATCGAGCACGCCGAGCGCTTCGGGCTCGCCCAGCTCCATCAGTTGCGCGGGCGCGTCGGCCGCGGCGCGGCCGAGAGCACATGCTACCTGTTGTTCGAGGAGCCGCTGACCGATACCGCGAAGGCCCGGCTCAAGGTCGTCTTCGAGAACACCGACGGCTTCGAGATCGCGCGCCAGGACCTCGTCATCCGCGGTCCCGGCGAGTTTCTCGGCGCGAAGCAATCCGGCGTGCCGCTCTTGCGCTTCGCCGATCTGGAAAAGGATGTCGCCCTGATCGAGAAGGCCCGCGATGCGGCGCAGGAGCTTCTCGACGGGAGCCCGCGGCCGCCGCCGCGCATATGGAGCGGTGGCTGGGCGGGCGGCAGGAGTTCTTCAAGGCCTAGCGCCGTCGCCGCTCGGCTAAGATAGGTCAACAATGCGACAGGGGCGCGGTGCGGATGGTCGTCGTCTCGTTCGCGAATGCGCCGATTTTACCTTCTTGACCCAAATCAAGGGCTGCTCGATCTCCCGCCGGACGTAGGCTAAAATGAGGGGTTACCGGCGCACACACGATGTCCCTCTACACCCTCGGCTTGAACCACCAGACCGCGCCGCTCGCCGTGCGGGAGCAGATCGCGTTCTCGCCGGAGGCGCTGGGACACGCGCTGCGCGACCTGCTCGGACGGCCGAAGGTCAAGGAAGCCGCGATCCTGTCGACGTGCAACAGGACCGAGGTCTACGTGCACGGAGCGGAGCCGCAGCCCGTGGTGCGCTGGCTCGAGGACTTTCACCGGGTGCCCGCGGACTCGCTGGCGCCGTACATCTACACGCTGCCGCGCGAAAAGGCGGTCACGCATGCGTTCCGGGTGGCGAGCGGGCTCGATTCGATGGTCCTGGGCGAGCCGCAGATCCTGGGCCAGATGAAGCAGGCGGTGCGGCACGCGGAATCCGCCGGCAGCCTCGGCCTGGTGTTGAATCGCCTGTTTCAGCGCACGTTCGCCGTGGCGAAGGACGTGCGGCTCGCAAACGGAGATAGGCAGCGCTTCGATCTCGATGGCCGCCGCAGCCGTGAAGCTCGCCGAGCGCATCTTTCCGACGCTGTCCGGCCAGCGGCTGCTGCTGATCGGCGCGGGTGAAATGATCGACCTGACGGCGACGCATTTCGCCGCGCGGCAACCCAAGTCGATCACCATCGCCAACCGCACGCTGGAACGCGGTCGCGCGCTCGCGACGCGATTTCGGCGCCGAGGCCATCACCTTGAACGAGATGCCCGAGCGCCTGCACGAGTTCGACATCGTGGTGACCTGCACCGCGAGCACGCTCCCGATTCTTGGCAAGGGGCTCCTCGAGCGGGTCGTGAAGGCGCGCCGGCACGCACCGATCTTCGTGGTCGATCTCGCGGTGCCGCGCGACGTCGAGCCCGAGGCCGCGGAGCTCGACGACGTCTTTCTCTACAGCGTCGACGACCTCTCGGACATCGTCAAGGGCAACCTGCAGATCAGGATCGAGGCCGTGGCGCAGGCGGAGGCGATGATCGCGACGCAGGCCCGCAATTTCCTGCGCTGGCTCGAAGGGCGCACGGTGGTGCCGACGATCACCGCCCTGCACGGGCATCATGACGAGCTGCGCGCCGCCGAGCTCGAGCGCGTGCGGAAGCTGCTCGCGAGCGGCATGTCGCCCGAGCAGGCGCTCGAGCTCCTCGCCCGCGGCCTTACCAACAAGTTCCTGCACGCCCCCACGCAGGCGTTGAACCACGCGGGCGACGCCGAGCGGGCGGAACTGGTGGCGATGTTCGAGAAGATCTACCAGCTTCCCGACGACGGTCATTAGGGCCCATCGGCCGTCGTTGCGGAAACCTGGAGCGCGCGCGCCCCAGGTTCCCGCGTGTCTCCCCCGCGCCACTGGTATGGCGTAAATTGCCCGACGCTTCCGGGCCTTGCCTTCGCCCCCGATGAAATCTTCGCTGCGCAACAAGCTCGAATCGCTCGCCCGGCGCCTCACCGAGCTCGACGCGAACCTGTCGTCCGAGGACGTCGTGCGCGACATGGACCGCTACCGCGCGCTGACCCGCGAGCGCGCCGACATCGAGCCCGTGGTCGCGCGCGTAAAAGGAGTACGCGCTCGCGGAAGCCGACGTCGCCGACGGCCAACGAGATGGCGCGCGATCCGCAGATGAAGGCCTTCGCCGACGAGGAGCACGCGGCAGCGACGGCGAAGATGGGCGCGCTTGCCGCGGACCTGCAGCGGATGCTGCTGCCGCAGGACCCCAACGACGAGCGCAACGTGTTCCTGGAAATCCGCGCCGGAACGGGCGGTGACGAGTCGGCGCTTTTCGCCGGGAGCCTCTGCCGGATGTACACCCGCTACGCGGAGCGTGCGGGCTGGAAAGTCGAGATCGTGTCCGAATCGCCGGCCGAGCTCGGCGGCTACAAGGAGGTCATCCTGCGGATCATCGGGCGCGGCGCGTACTCGAAGCTCAAGTTCGAGTCGGGCGGGCATCGCGTGCAGCGCGTGCCGGAAACCGAGGCGCAGGGGCGCATCCACACGTCCGCGTGCACGGTTGCCGTCATGCCGGAAGCCGATCCTGTCGCCGACATCGACATCAATCCCGCCGACATCCGCATCGACACCTTCCGCGCATCGGGGGCCGGCGGGCAGCACATCAACAAGACCGACTCGGCGGTGCGGATCACGCATCTCGCGACCGGGATCGTCGTCGAATGCCAGGACGACCGGTCGCAGCATCGCAATCGCGCGCAGGCGATGGCCGTGCTCGCGTCGCGGCTCCTCGATCGCCAGCTGCGCGAGCGGCAGCAGAAGGAGGCCTCGATGCGGAAGTCGCTGATCGGCAGCGGCGATCGCAGCGAGCGCATCCGCACGTACAATTTTCCGCAGGGCCGCGTCACCGATCACCGGATCAACCTGACCCTGCACAAGATCGATGCGATCATGGACGGCGATCTCCACGAGCTGACGACGGCGCTGGCGCAGGAACATCAGGCCGAGCTGCTGGCGGCCCTCGGTGACGAAAAATGACACGAAAGGTCAGCACCGGCGCCATGGCTCGAGACGCTTCGTCTCGCGTTCCGCGATTTTGTCGCCGCGGATTTCGACGATCTCTACCGCCTCGACAGCGACCCGCGGGTGATGAAATACGTCGGCACCGGCAAGCCGTCGACTCGCGACCAGGTTGCCGGCCTGCTGGCGCGCATCCTGCGCTATCCGATCCTGTACCCGGACCTCGGTATCTGGCACGCGTCACGCCGCGATACCGGCGCCTTCATCGGCTGGTTCTCGCTCAAGTACGCGGGCAAGTCGCCGGACATCGAGATCGGCTATCGTCTTCTGCACGCAGCGTGGGGCCGCGGCTTTGCGACCGAGGGCGCGCAGGCGATGGCGGACTATGGCTTCGACGATCTCGGTCTCCACCGGATCATCGGCGTCACGCATCGCGGCAACAAGGCCTCGCAGCGCGTGCTGATGAAGGCGGGCCTCGAGGATATCGGCTGGGGCCACTACTACGACCGGCGGTTGCGGCTCTTCGCTGCCGAACGGGACCCCGATTGAGTGCATGCCCGCCGTCGTGACGCGCATTCGGCGCACGCTCCTCGCCGAAACCCGATGACCTCCGGCGCGACGATTTCCGCCGCCCTCGCGCAATCGGGTCTCGTTCCCCTCGACGCGCAGGTGCTTCTCGCCCACGTGGTCGGACAGGATCGTGCGTGGCTCGTGGCGCACAGGGGCGATGCCATCGCGCGCGAGCAGCTCGATGCCTTCCTGGCGCTGGCGCGGCGCCGGCGGGAGGGCGAGCCGGTCGCGTATCTCACGGGAAGGCGCGAGTTCTGGGGCCTGCCGCTCGTCGTTTCGCCGGCCGTGCTGATCCCGCGCCCTGAAACGGAGACGCTCGTCGAGCTCGCGCTCGCGCGATTGCCGGAGGACCGCAATGTCCGCGTGCTCGATCTGGGAACCGGGTCCGGCGCGATCGCGCTCGCCATCGCGCACGAGCGGCCGCGCGCGACGGTTCTCGCTACGGACGTTGCGGCCGAGGCGCTCGATGTGGCGCGCGACAACGCGCGACGCCTCGGGCTCGCCAATATCGAATTCGTTTTGTCGGATTGGTACGCCGGTCTCGCGCAATTATCGACGGGTGGCGCGTTCGACGTCATCGTGAGCAATCCACCCTACGTCGACGCCGCGGATCCGCACCTGCGCGAGGGCGACGTCCGCTTCGAGCCTGCGCGCTGCGCTTACGCCAGGGGGTAACGGCACGGCGGCGATCCTGCGCATCGTCGCCGGCGCGCGCGAACGCCTGGTGCCCGGCGGCTCGCTCGCCGTCGAGCATGGCTACGATCAGTCGGACGCCGTGCGCGCGATGTTCGCCGCGGCGGGATTCGCGCAGATCGTGGCGGTGCGCGACCTCGCCGGAATTCCGCGCGTGGTCGCCGGATCTCTTGCCACGTGAATGCCGCACGATGGCCGTGTTCCGTCGCTGTATGTCGCCGAGGTGCGGGATTCCTTTCCGCTCACGCTTCCGGCAGCAACTTGCGGATGAGATTTCAGCAGGTCGAAGGGACTGTAAGGCTTGGCGAGGTACGCGGTCGCCCCCGCCTCCTTCGCCTTCTGCTCGTCGCCGCTCAGCGCGAAGGAGGTGATCGCGACGATCGGCGTATTCGCGGTCGCGGGCTCGGCGCGCAGTCGGCGCGTGGCCTCCATGCCGGAGATCTTCGGCAGCTGGATGTCCATGAGGATCAGGTCGGGATGCCTTTCCAGCGCGGCCGCCACACCCGCCTCGCCGTCGTGCGCCTCGATCAGCACGTACGTCGTGCGCTTCAGGAGGTCGCGCACGATCTTGCGGTTCATCTCGTTGTCCTCGACGTAGAGGATCGTCTTGGCGCTCATGAGCGCACCTTTGACGCTGGGGCGCTCATCACGGGCGCTCCGGCGCTCACGCGCAGCGGAATCTCGAAAATGAACGTCGAGCCCTTCCCGAGCTCGCTTTCCACCCAGATCCGGCCGCCGTGCATCTCGACGAACTTCCTGCTGATGGACAGGCCGAGACCCGTGCCGCCGTATTCGCTGGCGATGGTCGCATCGGTCTGCTTGAACTCGGCGAACACGGTCTCGAGCTTGTCCGGCGGAATGCCGATCCCGTGTCCGCCACCTGGTAGACCAGCAGGTCGCCTTTCGACTCGACGGCGATCTCGCACTTTCCCCGTCTTGGTGAACTTGAGCGAATTTCCGGCGAGATTCATGAGGCACTGCGTGATGCGTCCGGAATCGCCGTAGGCAAGCGGAATGTCGGCGGGTACTGTGGCGACGAACTCCAGCCCCTTCTCCGCCGCCAGCGGGCGCAGCGTGGCGCGCACGCTCTCCACCGTGTCCTGCACCGAGTAGTCGGCGAGCGACAGCTCCATGCGCCCGGCCTCGATCTTGGCGAGGTCGAGCACGTTGTTGATGAGGCGCAGAAGATGCTTCCCGCTCGACTGGATGTCCTCGAGCGGCTCCTTCATGCTGGCGGGCACCTCGCCATAGATCTCGCCGAGGATCATCTCGTTGAACCCCAGAATCGCGTTGAGCGGCGTTCTCAGTTCGTGGCTCATGCTGGCGAGAAAGTCCGATTTGTGCCGGCTCGCCGTTTCGAGCTGCCGGCCTTTCTCCGCGATCTCGCGAAACAGCCGCGCATTCTGGATCGCGAGCGCCGACTGCGTCGCGAACGTTTTCAGCAGCTCGACGGTCTCCGGCGCGAACGCCCCCGGGGTCTTGCGGTTGACGAGCAACCCGCCGAGCAGGTGGTCCTCGCGCAGCAGCGGTACGGCGAGGAGCGCACGATACCCGGCGCGGATGAGCAGCTCCTTGCGAACGCTCTGGTAGCTCTCGTCGAGAATATCGGGAACCTGGGTCGGCTCGAGCGTAATGGCGGTGCGCCCGAGCGCGCCGTCGCCTTTGCGGGTGGGAGCCTTGCGAATATCCTCGGTGACATCCTGCGGCATGTTCTCGGCCGCCTGCAGCCGGAACTCCTGCGGCGCGCTCGTCGTATTCGTAGATCGACCCGCCGTCGAGCCCGGTGAGCTGTACCGCCCGGGAGACGATCGTCTTGAGCACGGTCTCGAGCTCGAGCGTCGAGCTGACCGCCTGTCCTACTTCGCCAAGGGCCGTGAGCTGCCCGACCGAGCGCGTAAGCGCCTCCGTGCGCGCTTCCAGCTCCTTGAACAGCCGCACATTCTCGATGGCGATCGCGGCCTGGTCGGCGAAGGTCATGAGGAGCACTTCTTGGACCTTCGGTATCGGCCCCGGCGCCGCCCAGCCGACCACGATAGCGCCGAGCGGGCGACCTTCGCGCATCATTGGCACACCGAGCATGCGGCGCCAGCCACCACTGAGGGCGAACCGCTTGTCATATTCCGGATCAGCCAAGACATCTGTCATTTGCACCACGGCCCCCGTCAGGATGACTCTACACGAAAGCTTCGAGTCGTCCGGGCGCATCGGGTACGTGCTCTTCATCACGTCGATTCCGACAGGAGAAACATTTTCGCTCGCCACGAAATGCAGCATCTCGCCGTCAAACCGAAACACGTTGGCGAAGAGGGCGTCGCAAAGGCGCACGGCGCTCCGCGCGATGCAATCGAATACCGGCTGCACGTTCGACGGCGAGCTTGCAATGACTCTCAAGATCTCCGCGGTCGCGGTCTGCCGCTCGAGCGCCTCTTTGGTCTCGTTGAACAAGCGCACGTTTTCGATCGCGATCACGGCCTGCTCGGCGAAGGTCTTCAGCAATTCAATCTGCGTCTCCGGGAAGGGTCGCGCCGCTGCCCGAAAAATGCTGATCGCTCCGACCGGTTGTCCGTCACGCAGCATTGGGACAGATAGGACGCTGCGGTAATTGGCTGTCTCCGCGACTTCCTGATAAACATATTCTGGGTCTTTCAGCACGTCGGGAATATGGATGACGCTGCGAGTCAGAATGGCCCGCTGGGTATTGCCGCCACGGCTCGGTGGACAGGGGTACGCGCCGCGAAACGCCGCGGCGCCCTCCGGGTTGATGTTGTGGAAGGCCGCGATATGGATGAGTTCGCCATCGAACCTGAAGATGCAGCTGAAGCGGCCGCCGCACAGACGTAACGCGCTGGCGGCGATCGTTTCGAACACCGGCTGGACGTCGGTCGGCGATGTGCTGATGACCCGCAGAATCTCGCTCGTCGACGTCTGCTGCTCCAGGGCTTCCTTCGTCTCGTTGAACAGGCGCGCGTTCTCGATCGCGATCACGGCCTGCGCGGCGAAAGTCTTGAGCAGCGCGATCTGCTTGTCCGAGAAATGTCCCGGTTCGTGCCCGCCGGTGCTGATGCCGCCGATCGGATCCCCCTCGCGCATCAGCGGAACCGCCAGGAGGCTTCGATAGCCGCCGGCGAGCGTCTGAGCCCCGATCGCGTACTCACGATCCTCCAGCACGTCCGGAATAATGACAACGTTCCGGGACAGGATCGCACGGCCGATCGCAGTATCGCGCCCGGGTGGCCTCGGAAAGACTCCGCGTATGGCCCCGTCATACTTCGCATTGGCATTCACCAACGCCGCCAGATGGATCAGCTCTCCGTCGAACGTAAAGACATTTGCCGAACGGGTGCGGCACAGCTTCGTTGTGGCCGCCACGATGGCGTCGAACACCGGCTGCACATCGGTCGGTGAGCTAGCTGATGACTCTGAGGATCTCCGCTCGTCGCGGTCTGTTGCTCGAGCGCTTCCTTGGTCTCGTTGAACAGCCGCACGTTCTCGATCGCGATCACCGCCTGTTCGGCGAACGTCTGGAGCAAGGCGATCTGCCATGCGGGAAACGGCCCCGGCTCGGGCCGGCCGACGGCGATTGCACCAATCGGACTACCCTCGCGCACGAGAGGTACTGCAAGTACGCTGCGGAAGTTTGCAAAGGCTGCCGAAGCGCTCGCCTTGAAATCGGGGTCGGCAAGCACGTCCGGGATCGCGACGGCGCTGCATGTCAGGACCGCTCGAGTGGCCGCCATGTCGCGGCCGGGTGGCTTCGGCCAGAGGCGGCGGATCGCCTCGGCACCTTCCGGCGTCGCGTTCACGAGCGCCGCCAAGTGGATCAGCTCGCCGTCGAACGTAAAGAAGTTCGCCGAAGTGGCACGGCAGAGCTTCATTGCGGCCGCGACGATGGTGTCGAATACCGGCTGCACGTCGGTCTGTGATCTGCTGATCACGCGCAGGATCTCGCTCGTGGCCACTTGCTGCTCGCGTGCGTCGGCCAGACGCGCTTCGAGCTCGTGAACTTCGGTGCGGTCATTATTGCGCGGCATCCTGACTCCCCTCATCGGAAATCCGCGACGGACGGATCGACGCTACAGCGTTACTCCGGGGGGGTCAAGCGGACGTGCAGAGCCTTACGAGGTGCGCGCCGGAAGGGTCATCGCGGCCACGCCGGCGATGACGCAGACGAGCCCGACCCAGGTGGTGGGGGCGAGGGACTCGCCCAGAAACACGACGCCGATGGCGACCCCAATCGGGACCCGAAGGTAAGCCTGCGACGTCGTGCCCACAGGCCCCAGCGTGCGAATGAGACGGAAGTAGATCGTGAAGGCGAGCGCCGTCGAGAAGACCGACAGACAGATCAGTGCCAGCAGCGAGCGACCGGACGGCACCAGCGTCCAGGGGTGATCCACGACGATGCTGAGCGGGATCAGGACGATCGCGCCGCAGACGAGCGACCCCGCGGCCGGCAGCATCGGATCGATTCGCTCGAAATTGCGACCGAAGATCGCCGCACCCGCATAGCAGATGGTGGCCGCCACGATCGCCAGTTCCGCGACGAGCTGCTCCCTCATACCCGAGAGGGCTCCGACGCCCACGATGAGACAGATGCCGATCATCCCGGAGACGACGCCGAAAAGCTTCCGGCCGGTCGCGGCCTGTCGGCCCGCAAGGCACCAGGTCAGGAGGAACGTGAAGATGGGCGCCGACGAATTCAGGATCGTCGCGAGGCCCGCGTCCACGGTCTGTTCGGCCCACGCGATCAGCGTGAAGGGAAAAACGCTGTTCAAGCACGCCTGGAACAGGAAGCGGCGCCAGAGCGCCGGATCCGTCGGAAGTTTGATGCCGCGGTAGCGCATGACCGCGAGCAGCACGAGTGCGGCGACCGACGTGCGCCCCGCGATCAGCGTCACCGGCGGGATGGTCTCGACGCCGACCTTGATGAACGTGAAAGACGCGCCCCACAACGTCGCGAGCAACAGCAGCAGCGCGAGCTCGACAGGTCGGGCCGTCACGAGCCGGATGCCGCCAGGTCGAACGTCCCATCGACCGGGACGAGAAAAGTGCGCTCCTCGCGCAGGATCAGACGCTTCGCTTCCGCCATGGCGAAATTCTCGCGTCCCGCCGGATCGGCCTTGAGCCGCGCTCGGTAGATTTCGTAGGCGGCGAGATCGTCGAACGCGATCAATCCCCACGCGATGTCGTTGGTTCCCTCGTGCGGCAGGAAGTAGCCGAGAAGCCTGCCGCCGCAGCGGGGAATGATCGCCCCCCAATTGGCGGCGTAGTGCGCGAACGCGTCGCGCTGGAAGGGATCGATCTGGTACCGGATGAAGCAGGTGATGGCCATTGGTGCTCCCTTGGCGCTGCGCGCCTTCCCTCCGAGAGGGAGCAATTCGCGCTCGGGACGGCCCATCGCGCTCATGTGATCCTCCGCTCGTCGATGCCAGACATGATAAGGCTTGCGCGGAAAGGATGGTTCGTCTACCATCGAACCATGAAAGACGGCCCGAACATCGTCGGTATCGCCGCGCTCATCGGCGAGCACGCCCGGGCGGAAGTGCTGACCGTGCTCATGGCGGATCGCGCGCTGACCGCGACGGAGCTTGCCGCCGGGGCAGGCGTGACCAAGCAGACGATCAGCGCCCATCTCGCGAAGCTCGTCGCCGCGGGTCTGGTCGCCGTCGAAAGCCAGGGCCGGCACCGGTATTTTCGCCTCGCCGATCGCGACGTCGCGCATCTCATCGAATCGCTGATGGGCGTCGCGTTTCGCACCGGCGCCGTGCGGGTGCGCGCCAGTCCGCGCGAACCGGCCCTGCGCAAGGCCAGGGTTTGCTACGACCACCTCGCCGGCGAGGTCGGCGTGAGGATCTACGAGAGCCTCACCGAGCAGCGCGCGCTGGCGCCGGGAGGTGACGGGCTCCGGCTCACCGCCGCGGGCGAGCGGCTGTTCCGCGAGTTTCAGATCGACACGGCAGCTCTCGCGCAGCAGAAGCGCACGTTCTGCCGGGCTTGCCTCGACTGGAGCGAGCGGCGGCACCACTTGGCCGGCGCGTTGGGCGCGGCACTTTTCACCCGCTTCGTCGAACTCGGGTGGGCGAAGCGCGCCAAGGAATCACGCGTGGTCACGATCACGGCGAATGGCCAGCGAGAGCTCCACAAGCTGTTCGACGCACGCGGCACCGCGCTCGCCTAACGAGGCATCGCTACACCCAGCTTTTCCGCCCAGGGCGCGAGCGCCGGCATGATGGTGGGATAGAGCGCGACACCCCGCGCGCGATGCTCGCGCAATCGCGCCATGCCCGCCTCGCCCGGCAGGCGGACGCGCGTGACACCGGCGCGTGGCTTCGACGCGTGCGCGGCGTCGACCATATGGTCCATCTGCCGCTTGAACGCTTCGAGTCCACCGAACGCCGCCGGATCGAGCACCTGCACGAATACCGTGGCGCCCCAACCCTCCGGTGGATCCGCGCGGCCGTGACCGGACAGTCCGGCGGTCAGCGCTTCGATGAGGAGCGCCAAGCCGAATCCCTTGTAGCCGGCGTCGAGGCCGCCCAACGGCAAGAGCGCGCCCTTGGGCTCGGCGTACAACGCGCCCGGATCGTCCGTGGCGTTGCCCGCGTGGTCGATGACCCACGGGCCAGGGAGCTTTTTCCCCGCCTTCATTTGCTGGATCGCAAAACCCATGCTCGTGATCGAGCTCGAGATGTCGATCAGGATCGGATCGCCCGAGGTCGGCAATCCGGCGGCGATCGGATTGGGCGTGACGATCGGCGTAAGACCGCCGTGCGGGACGACGCGCGGCCAGTTTCGGATCGGAGCTCTGCACGATCGCCACCAGTCCGCGAGTGGTCGCGCGCAGCAGATACACCGCCAGGCACGCGATGTGATGCGAGCGGCGGATGACGACGGTGCCGGTGCCGTGCGTGGCCGCCATCGTGGCCGCGGCGTCGAGGGCGCGCAGCGTGAGCCACGGCCCGGGCAGGCGCCCGCCATCCCACGTTTGGGCCGCGGGACGCGAGTTCACGATCGAGGGCGAGCCGGATTTCGCCATCGACCCGCTTTCGATTTCCTCGAGGTAGGGAGCGAGCAGCGCAAGACCGTGCGTCGTGTGGCCGAGGAGATCGCCCGTGACGAGCACGTCGGCGACGTCCTGCGCAATGTCGGCGCGCACGCCGGAGCGTTCGAGGAGCGCGCTGGCGAAGGTGAGGAGGGTGTCGGCGGCGATGCGCGGTTCGGCCATGGTCGGGGTTCCGTGAGGAGGAGGCAGGACCGCGGGGCACGGTCGACGCGGTCTCGATTTTCCGCCATTCTACGTGGCGAACGACGGGTCGTCGCTGCCCCTCGCCATCAACGTCGCCATGAATCCCGCCCCCTCGTGCTTCCCTCGTCGCTGACCGTCAGCATCGTCACGTACCGGACCGACGCCGCGTTGCTCGAGCGCTGTCTTGCCCACCTGGTGTTGGCCATCGGCGCCGCGCGCGAGGAGCGCATCCTGACCCAGGTCGCGTTGGCGCTGATCGACAACAGCGAGGATGCAGCCATCGCGAAACAAGTGATTGAGCTGGGACGGGGGCACTTCGCGAATTCGGGGGTGCAGCTCCATTTCCTGCATGGCCATGCGAACGTCGGTTATGGCGTCGCGCACAACCTGATGCTGAACGGCACGGGCGGCGACTATCAGCTGGTGCTGAATCCCGACGTCGAGCTCGCGCGCGACTCGCTCGTCAATGCGATACGCTGGCTCGACGCGAATCCGGACGTCGTCGCGGCGGCGCCGGCGGTAACGCGGCCCGACGGAACCCCCGACTTTCTCTGCAAGCGCTATCCGGCGATCCTCGATCTGTTCCTGCGGGGCTACGCGCCGCGTCCCGTGCGGCGCCTTTTCGCGCGACGCCTCGAACGCTATGACCTGCGGGACGTCATCGATCCGGCGAGCGAGCAGCCGGTGCGCGGTCTGCCGGTGATGTCGGGCTGTTGCATGCTCGTGCGCAGGAAGGCGATCGACACGACAGGTGGTTTCGACCCGAAATTCTTTCTCTATTTCGAGGATTACGATTGGAGCGTGCGCCTCAACAAGATCGGGGCAACAGCCTACCTGCCGGCGTTTCGGGCGGTGCATCACGGCGGCGGAGCAGCGCGCAAGGGGTGGAAGCACGTCGGCTGGTTCGTGCGCAGCGCCTTCCTTTTCTACCGCAAGCACGGCTGGCGGTTCGTGTGAACCAGCCGCCGCGACCATGAGCGGCAAGACCGGCAACGTCGTCATTACCGGCGCCGATGGCTTCGTCGGGAGCGCGCTCGTCGCGCAGTTCGTCGCGACCGGCCGTCCATTCGTGCGCGGTAGGCAGGCGACCTCCGGCCGACGCGACGAAATTCCGCCATGCGGAGGTCGAGGATCTCGCGACGGCCTCCGATGCAGCGCTCGATGCGATCGTCGCCGGCGCGACGGCGATCGTGCATCTCGCCGGCCGCGCGCATGTACTCAACGATACTGCATCCGATCCTGCGGCGCTCTACCATGCCGCCAACGTCGTCGCGACGGAACGCGTGGCGGCGGCGGCGGTTCGCGCCGGCGTGCGGCGATTCGTCTTCGCGAGCACGATCAAGGTCCACGGCGAAGAGACGCTACCGGGCCGGCCGTTCCGGGCCGCCGATCCGCTTCTCCCGCACGATGCGTACGCGCGCAGCAAGGCCGACGCCGAAGGCGCGCTCGCGGCGGTCGCCGCCGGAAGCTCCCTCGACGCGATCGTGCTGCGGCTTCCGCTGACGTACGGACCGCGCGTCAAAGGCAACTTCCTGACGCTGCTCGATGCCGTCGCGCGCTGTGCGAGGCTGCCGTTCGGCCGAATTGCGAACCGGCGCGATCTCCTCTACGTCGGCAATCTCGTACATGCCATCGCCGGGTTGCTCGACGCGCCCGGGCCCGTCGGTGGCGCGTGGCTCGCCGCGGACGGGGAAGCGGTCTCGACGCCCGAGCTCGTACGACGCATCGCTTCGGCGCTCGGGGTCGCGCCGCGAGTGACGAATGTCCCCGCGCCGCTGCTCTCGCTCGCGGCCCGGGCGGTGGGTCGCGGCGCGTTGTTGCGACGCACGGTAGCGTCGCTGGAAGTCGATGCGTCGCCGCTCGTCCGGCGCATTGGACCGCCTTCGTTCACGCTCGACCGTGGACTCGCCGCGACGACCGCCTGGTGGCGTCTGCGGCATTCGATTTGAGGCGGGCTTTATAATCGGGGCCTTGTCCCGTCGAAAGTTAACGATGACCGTTCGTGCTTCGGGCCGGCGCGCCGATGAGCTGCGTCCGCTCCGCATCACCCGCCGTTACACGAAGCATGCCGAAGGCTCGGTGCTGATCGAGGCCGGCGACACCAAGGTGCTCTGCACGGCCAGCGTCGAGGAAGGCGTGCCGCCGTTCATGAAAGGCAAGGGGCGCGGCTGGCTCACGGCGGAGTACGGGATGCTGCCGCGGGCGACGAACACCCGCGGCCGGCGCGAAGCTGCCGACGGAAAACAGTCGGGCCGCACACAGGAAATCCAGCGGCTCGTCGGGCGGAGCCTGCGCTCCGTCGCCGATCTCGCTGCCCTCGGCGAACGCACGATCCGGCTCGACTGCGACGTCCTCCAGGCCGACGGCGGCACGCGCTGCGCCGCGATCACCGGCGCCTGCGTCGCCCTCGCCGATGCGATCGCATGGTGCCGCGAGCGAGGTCTCGTCGCCGGCGACCCGCTCCGCGAATTCGTCGCCGCGGTCTCGGTGGGAGTAGTCGACGGCACGCCGGTGCTCGATCTCGACTACGCCGAGGATTCGGCGTGCGACACCGACATGAATGTCGTGATGACTGCCGGCGGCAGTTTCGTCGAAGTGCAGGGCACCGCGGAAGGCGCCCCATTCACGCGTGCCGAGATGGACGCTCTGGTCAGCCTTGCCGAAGGCGGGATTCGCCGGCTCATCGCGGCGCAGGAGGCCGCGCTCGGTGCGTGACCTGCGCGACCGCGGCGACGAGCCGGTGCTCCTGATTCCGCGCCTTGTCCTCGCGTCCAACAATGCCGGCAAGCTGCGCGAATTCCATCGCCTCCTTGCCCCGCTCGGGATCGAGGTCATCGCGCAATCGGCCTTCGGGATTCCGGAAGCGGAGGAGCCGCACGACACCTTCGTCGAGAATGCGCTGGCGAAGGCCCGCCATGCATGCGCGTACGCGAAGCTGCCTGCGCTGGCCGACGACTCCGGCATCTGCGTGCAGGCGCTCGGGGGCGCACCGGGTGTGCAGAGCGCGCGCTATGCGGGAGAGCCGAAATCCGATGGCCGCAACAATGCGCAGCTGATCGCTGCCCTCGCGGGCATGGCCGATCGCCGTGCGCATTACGCGTGCGTGCTGGCGCTGCTGCGGCACGAGGCCGATCCGGAGCCAATCGTCGCCGAGGGCGCGTGGCATGGGACGATCATCGACGCGCCGCGAGGCACCGGCGGCTTCGGCTACGACCCCTATTTCCTCGATGCGGCGACCGGTCTTACCGCGGCGGAGCTGCCGCTCGAACGGAAGAACGAGTTGTCGCATCGCGGCAAGGCGATCCGCGCGCTGATCGCGCGCCTCGTGATCGAAGCGGATCATCGGAATGCGAAGGGAGCGGGCGTTGGCGATCGCTGACGCCGCGGTCGCGAAGTCCGCGGTCGTGGTGGATGCCGCGACGCTTTCGAATCCGCGGTTCGCGGCGCTGCCGCCGCTCGCGCTCTATGTCCATATCCCGTGGTGTCTCAAGAAATGCCCCTACTGCGACTTCAATTCGCACGAGGCGAAGGGTGACGCGCCGGAGGCCGCCTATGTCGATGCGCTCATGGCCGACCTCGAATTCGCGCTGCCGTCGATCTGGAGCCGCCGCATCGTCTCGGTGTTCATCGGCGGCGGAACGCCGAGTCTTTTCACGGCGGAGGCGATCGACCGGCTGCTCGCCGGCATTCGCGCCCGGGTGCCGCTTGCGCCGGATGCCGAGATCACCCTGGAGGCGAATCCGGGGACCTTCGAGCGCGCAAAGTTCGCCGGCTACCGTGCGGCCGGAGTCAACCGATTGTCCCTTGGTATCCAGAGCTTCGATCCGAAGCACCTGGCGGCGATCGGCCGCGTGCACGACGCCTTTGATGCGCGCTGCGCGGCCGACGCGGCGCTCGCGATCTTCGGCAACGTCAATTTCGACCTGATGTACGCGTTGCCACGCCAGACGGTCGCGGAGGCGGAAGCGCGACGTCGCGGCAGCGCTCGCGTTCGCGCCGCCGCACCTGTCGTTCTATCACCTGACGCTCGAGCCCAACACGCTCTTCCACCGCTACCCTCCGCCGTTGCCCGACGAGGAGACGGCGGCCGACATCGAGGACGCGGTGCACGCGTCGCTCGAGGCGGCGGGCTACCGGCATTACGAAACCTCCGCGTTTGCGCGCCCCGGCAGCGAGTGCCGGCACAATCTCAACTACTGGCGTTTCGGCGACTATCTCGGCATCGGCGCCGGCGCGCATTCGAAGCTTTCGTTCGCCGATCGCATCATCCGGCAGGTCCGGTACAAGCAACCGAAGCAGTATCTGGAACAGGTCGCCGCCGGTGCGCCGCTTCAGGAGGACGCCGTCGTGACGCGGAAGGACGTCGGTTTCGAGTTCATGCTGAATGCGTTGCGTCTGACCGACGGCGTTCCCGCTTCACTGTTCGCCGAACGCACGGGCTATCCGCTGGCGCTGGTGCGACAGGGACTCGAGGCAGCCGAGGCGCGCGGACTCATCGAGCGCGATCCGGCGATGCTGCGGCCCACCGCGCTGGGTCGGCGGTTCCTCAACGATCTGCAGCAGCTATTCCTCGCGTGAGGGAAAGGGGTCCATGAACGTCGATCGCCCGATCCTCGACGCCGCCGTCGCCAGGTCGATCCTCACTCGGGAGCAAGCCGACCACCTGTGGGGATTCCTGGCGGAAGCGGGCCGGGATACGCCGGGCTTTCGCTTCTCGCATGTGCTGCATTACCTCGGCGGTGTCGTCGCCATCGGGGCGATGACGCTGTTCATGACCAAGGGCTGGGAGCGTTTCGGGGGCACCGGCATCTTCGTGATCGCCGTCGCCTACTGCGTCATCGCGCTCGCGCTGACCACGCATCTGATTCGGCGTGGGCATCCGATTCCGGCGGGCCTGACCGGCGCCCTCGCGGTGGCGCTCGTGCCGCTGGCGGTCTATGGCGCGCAGGTGATGCTGGGCTACTGGCCCGAAACCACGATGGGCTATCGCGACTACCACTACCGGATCGACTGGCGCTGGCTGATGATGGAGTTCGCGACGCTGATCGCGGCGGTCGTGATGCTCTGGCGCCTGCCGCTGCCGTTCATGACGATGCCCGTCGCAGTGACGCTGTGCTACATGAGCATGGATATCGTCCCCTTTCTCTACGGCGAGACCGATCACTGGAACTGGGAGCTCCGCAAGTTCATCGCGCTCTGGTTCGGCCTCGCGATGACGCTGCTCGCGTTCTGGGTCGACGTTCGCGCGCGCAAGGACAAGGACTATGCGTTCTGGCTCTATCTCTTCGGCGTGCTGACCTTCTGGGGCGGCCTTTCGTTGCTCAACTCCGATTCGGAGGTCGGCAAGTTCATCTACCTTTGCATCAACGTCGCGCTGATCTTCATCGGCGCCGTGCTCGGCCGGCGCGTATTCGCCGTGTTCGGCGGGATCGGCGTCGCCATGTACATCGGACACCTCGCGAGCAGGGTATTCCAGGACAGCATGCTGTTTCCGCTGGCCCTGTCGGTGATTGGCCTCGGCGTCGTCGGCATCGGGATCCTGTGGCAGAAGCACGAGGTAGCAATCGCGCAACGGCTGCGCGCGTTCCTTCCGGGCCCCTGCGCGAGCTGATCGAGCGGAGGGCGGCGTGAGCGGCGTGCCATCGCATACATGAACGGCCCCCGCTGAAATGAAGCGCGCGAAGAAGCACCATGCACCGGCGCCGCCGAAGATGCGCAATCCCGTTGCACGCTCGCCGCTCCTCGGCAAGGGAGGCGCGCACGGCAAGACGACCGCGGCGAAGCGACGAGCGGCCAATGTCGCCCTCGCGAAAGCGGCACGCGACCCGGAAGCGCTCGAATGACCCGCTGGCCGCATCATCCGAACACTCTTTCGCGCCGCGACCTGGAAGAGAACCGGATGCGCGATCTCTATGCGCACGGCGGTCGATCCGAACTCTCGCGTACTCCGATGTGCAGCTCTCCGATTCGCTGACCGCGACGCTGGCGGCGAAACCGAAGCGCGCGGGCTGGTGGATATTCGCGTATGGGTCCCTGTTGTGGAATCCCTTGTTCCCCGTCGCCGAAATGCGGACGGCGATGTTGAGCGGCTTGCATCGGCGCTTCTGCCTGTGGTCGCTCGCCTCGCGCGGGACGCTCGAGTGCCCGGGCCTCGTGCTCGGGCCTCGATCGGGGCGGCGCGTGCCGCGGCGTGGCGATGCGCCTCCCGGCAATGCTCGCGATCGACGAGCTGCACCTTCTGTGGCGGCGCGAGATGGCGGTCGGCTCGTACTATCCGCGCTGGGTGAAGGTCGACGCGGGAGGACGCGAGATCATCGCGCTGACGTTCGTCGTCCGGCGCGACCATCCGCAGTACGCGGGTCGGCTGTCGCTCGCCAACGAAGCCGACGTGCTGCGCAATGCGTGCGGCGCGTTCGGGTCGTCGCTCGACTACCTCGAGCGCACGCGCGTGGCACTCGTCGCGCACGGGATCGTCGACCCCTACCTCGAACGACTGGTAACCGAGGTCGCGGCATGCATGCCGACGAGCGCGCCGCCCGACGACTGATTCAAGTTGCTTCCGGCTTGCCGCTAGATGGCGACGTGCCGGCCGCCATCGACGTTGATGGTCTCGCCGGTTACGTAGGTGGCCTCAGCCAGCAGGAAATGGACGGCCCTCGCGATGTCGTCGGGCTCTCCTTCGCGCTTCAACGGCGTATGCGAGATGATCCGCTGGCGCGACAGCTCATCGAACGATGGGTCGTCGGGCCAGAGGACGGGACCGGGCGCGACGGCATTCACCCGCACCTCGGGGGCAAGCTCGCGCGCGAGCGAGCGCGTCATGCCGATGAGGCCGGCCTTCGCGATCGAGTAGGCGACGAAATTCTTGAGCGGGCGCTCCGCGTGGATGTCGGCGATGTTCACGATCGCGCCCTGCGCCTTCCGGAGCGCCGACGCCGCGGACTGCGCGAGGAACAGCGGCGCACGCAGATTGGTGCCGATCAGGTCTTCCCAGGCCTCGGGCGTGATGGCGCCGATCGGCGTGGGATAGAACGACGACGCATTGTTGACGATCGCATCGAGCCGGCCGAAGGTCTGTACCGTCTGCTCGACCATCGCCGGCAACTTGTGAAGGTCGAGGAGATCCGCCTGGATCAAGGCGACCGAATCGGCGCGAACGCCGTTGAGCTCGGCCTGGAGCAGCCGCGCTTCACCCGCGGACGTTCGATAGTGGAGCATGATGCTGGCGCCGGCCGCATGCAGCCGGCGGCAGATCGCCGCGCCGACGCGCTTGCCGCCTCCGGTGATCAGCACGATCCTGCCCTGCACGCCGCGCCCCCGGAATCCACGTTAGACTTGACCTCAATCTAGCACATCGATCCGTCCGCCGCACCCGGCGGGCACCGTTCGGCGCGCATTCCGCCATCGTGACCGATCTTCCCGAACCCGGCGCCGCCGCCCGCGTCCACAGCGAGCGAGTCACGGCGCACATTCGTTCCGACATCGCGTCCCGCAATGGCCGCATTCCGTTTTCGCGCTACATGGACCTTGCGCTCTACGCGCCGGGCCTTGGGTATTACGCGGCCGGCGCGACCAAGCTCGGAGCCGGCGGCGATTTCGTCACGGCCCCGGAGATGACACCGCTGTTCGGCAAGGCGCTCGCGACCCAGGTGGCGGCCATCCTCGCCGCGACGCGGGGCCGCGAGATCGTCGAGCTGGGCGGCGGCAGCGGCCGACTCGCCGTCGATCTCATCGCCGGGCTCGCGGAGCTCGATGCGCTGCCGTCCCGCTATGCGATCCTCGAGCCGAGTCCGGATCTCGCACGGCGCCAGCGCGACACGTTGGCGCGGGACGCTCCCAACGCACTCGAACGCATCACCTGGATCGATGCGTTGCCGGAGGCGATCGACGGCGCGCTGATCGCGAACGAAGTGCTCGACGCCGTGCCCGTGGCGATCGTCGCCCGGCGCGGCGACGCGTGGCTCGAACGCGGCGTGACGCTGGGACGACGGGCGACGCGCCTTCACCTGGGCCGATCGACCGGCCGACGACGCGCCTTGCCGCGCATCGCCGCCGCACGCTTTCCGCCGCACGGCGACTACACGAGTGAAATCAACATGGCGGCGGAGGCGCTCGTCGGGGACATCGGCCGGCGCATAACGGAAGGCGCCGCGCTCTTCATCGACTACGGCTTCCCCGCCGCCGAGTACTACCATCCGCAGCGCGGCGAGGGGACGCTGATGTGCCACTATCGCCATCGCGCGCATGGCGATCCGTTCGCATGGCCCGGGCTCGACCGACATCACCGCGCACGTCGACTTCACGGCGATGGCCGAGGCGGGCGAGCGGGCCGGACTCGCGGTCGCAGGCTTCACCGCGCAGGCGCCATTCCTGATCGGGTGCGGGATCCTCGACGCGCTTGCCGCGCACCGGCACACCCGAATCGGTGGCGTACGTCCGCGCGGCGGCGGCGATGCAGAAGCTGCTGGCGCCGTCCGAAATGGGAGAATTGTTCAAAGTGCTGGCGCTCGCGAAATCGGACACGATCGCATGGCCCGGTTTCGGCGTGGTCGATCGCCGGCACCGATTGTAGGAACGGCACGCGCAAGACGAACGGAGTCGCCCATGGAAACGCCCATCGCCACTGCCAGCCTCGTCATGGGCTCGCTCCCCGCGCGGCATGCGCGCTACCGGCCGCACCACACCGCCGTCGTCATCGCGCCCGTGGACGCGACGAGCACGAAATCCGTCTGACATGGCGCGAATTCGACGCCTATCTCAATCGTTGCGCGAACGCGCTCGCATCTCTCGGCGTCACGAGGGGCGACCGCGTCGCGACCGTGCTCCCCAATCGCCTCCAGCTTCTCGCCACGTACTGGGCCTGCGCCAAGCTCGGCGCCGTCGTGGTGCCGCTGTCGCCGCTCCTGACCGCTCCCGGACTCGCGTCGCTGCTCGCCGACTCGTCCCCGCGCGTCGTCATCGGATCCGCCGATCAGCGCGCGATGCTGGACGAAGTGCGCGGTAGCGTGGCAAGCGGCGCCGCGCCAGCGTGGCTGCTGCACGACGCCGCTCCCGACGACGAGCGCGCCGGCTACCGCGCCTTTGGCACGCTGATCGCCGATGCCAGCGAGGCCGATCCGGGTGTGGCCGTCGAGCCCGGCGATCTCTGGACACTGATGTACACGTCCGGCACCACGGGCATGCCGAAAGGCATCCAGCACACGCACTTCATCCGGGCGATGTACGCCGCCAGGGCGAACTCGTGGCGGATGCTGCCGGAATCCATTGTTCTGCACTCGGGCTCGATCGTGTTCAACGGCGCGATGACGACGATGCTGCCGGCGTTCATGCTCGGGGCGACGTTCGTGCGTCGAGCGCGCCTTCGATCCGGAAGCTGTCATCGCGACTATCGAGCGCGAACGCGTCACTCATACCATGCTCGTGCCGTCGCAGATCATCGCGATCCTGAACGCGAGGGGCTTCGCTCCGGCGCGGCTCGCCTCGCTCGAAATGATCCTTTCGCTGGGCGCCCCGCTGCACCAGGAGACCAAGGACCGGCTCGAATGCACTGCTGCCGCGGCGCTTGTACGAGCTCTACGGGTTGACCGAGGGCTTCCTCACCGTGCTCGACCGCGACGACGCGCTGAGCAAATCGGGCAGCGTCGGCGTTCCGCCGCCGTTCTACTCGATGCGTATCGTCGGCGATGACGGGCACGATCTGCCGGCCGGCGAGATCGGGGAAATCGTCGGGCCGCGGGCCGATCACGATGCCCGGCTACTACAACCGGCCGGAGGAGACGGCGCGCACGCTGCGCGACGGCTGGCTCTACACCGGAGATCTCGGGTACGTCGACGACGACGGCTTCCTCTACCTCGTCGACCGCAAGAAGGACATGATCGACAGCGGCGGCGTCAAGGTCTATCCGAAGGACATCGAGGAGATCGCGGCGCGCCATCCGGCGATCCGCGAGGTCGCCGTGTTCGGGATTCCGCACGACAAGTGGGGCGAGACGCCGGTGGCCGCCGTCGTGCTGCGGAAAAAGGGCGGCGCTACCGCCGACGAATTGCGCGACTGGATCAACGCGCGCGTCGCGGCCAAGTACCAGCGCGTAGACCGCGTGCTCGTGCTCACCGAGTTTCCGCGCAACACCGCGGGCAAGACGTTGAAGCGCGAATTGCGCGCTCCCTTCTGGGAAGCGCGCGCCAAGGCGATCTAGCCCGGCACCAAGGCGACGCGTGGCGTAAGATTGGCGGCTGCGAGGCGTCGCGCCCGCGCTCGCGCCGCACACATGAAGGGAGGGATCCTATGAAATGGCTCGTCGCAATGTCGGTGTTGTTCGTCATGGTCTCCGCCGCGCGCGCCGCGGACGTCGAGGCCGGCAAGTCCAAGGTGGCCGCGGTGTGCGCCGCGTGCCACGGAATCGGAGGAGTGAGCGTCAGCGACGCGATCCCCAATCTCGCGGGGCAGAAATCCGCCTACCTCGAGGCGCAGCTGCGCGCGCTGAAGGAAGGGACGCGGAAGAATCCGGTCATGAACGCGATCGCGAGCCAGCTGGCCGCCGACGACATCGCCAACGTCGCCGCGTATTTCGCGACCCAGTCCGGCGCGACGGCCACGGCGAAATCGGATTTCCTGCCCAACCTGGTCAAGACCGGCGTCACGTTTCCGGAGGGCTACCAGAGCACGTTCAAGAAATATCACACGATCAATTTCCCGGCGACGCGGCAGGTGCGCTACTACTATGCCAACGAGGCCGCGCTGCGCGCCGCGAAGGAGGCGAAGACGCTGCCCAATGGCTCGGTCCTTTTCGCGGAGGTCTACTCGGCGAAACTCGGCGCCGACGGGAAGCCCGCCGTCGGCGCCGACGGCTTCTTCGTTGCCGATCAGCTGCTTTTCTACACGGCGATGGCGCGCGATGCCGGCTGGGGCAAGGACATTCCGGATATGCTGCGCAACGAGGACTGGAATTACGCGGTGTTCACGACAGCGAAGCAACTTCGCCCCGGCGTCAACCAGGCCGAGTGCCTCGCATGCCACAAGCCGCTCGACAAGGTGAGCTATACGTTCACGCTCGATCAGCTTGCCGCAGCGGCGCGCCGTTAGCGGCAGCGCCGACGGTTGTCAATGGATGGGCAGAGGGGCCAGCCCGAACGCACGCCCAGGAGCAAGAACGTCCTCTTTGCGGTCTTGACCGTCCTTGGGTCTCTCTTGATGTTCTGTGTTGGCCTGGAAATCGTGCTGCGACTGGCCGGATACACTCCGGCCGTGGTCAACCCGCTGGGTAACTTTCACGAGCATGACCCGCTGCTTGGCCATCGGGGTAAGACATCCTTTGTCGGCAGGTGGAAACGACCCGAATTCGATGTCATGATCGTTCACGACGCCGACGGATTCAGAGCACAGAAGCAGACAAACGTCAAAGAGAAATGTAATCACGATATCTTTGTCTTTGGTGATTCTTTTGTCTGGGGTTGGGGGGTCGATCAGGGCGAGACCTTGACCGATCAGATGCAATTGCGTTTGCCCGGCATATTGCATCCATAACCGGGGCATCAACGCCGCCGGTACGGTGATGGAGTACAGGTTGTTCGATGCCGAAGTGGCCCCAAGCCTCAACCGAGGGGATTTGGTCCTGGTCCTGTTTTTTAGCAATGATTTTGGTGACAACATCAATCCGGCGGCGGTACATGGCGAAGTGGAACAGGGTGTGGTCCGGATCAAGTCGGTAAAACCCTACCTCAATACCGGCCAGGGAATACTTGAACATAGTTACGCTTATAAGTTTGTCTCGTATCAGATCAACCTGTTGACCTTAATCCGCAAGCGCAAGCAGCTTTACCCCGAACAGGAGATCACGATTGCGGAAGATGATCCGCGTCTGGTCGTTACTCGACATTTCTTGCATCTCTTCAAACAGAAGGCGGAGGAAAGACGGGCCCAATTCCTGGCGGTATACATTCCCGGGCAAATGGAGTTGCAGGAAGGAGATTCGACCAATCCCGACAAGTTGGGCAACGAGCGTCTCTACCGGCGGGCCTTCTTCGCGCTGGCGGAATCGGTTGGCGTTCGCACTCTGGATCTGTTGCCGGTATTTCTCCGGTACAAGAAAGAGCACCCATCGTCACGCCTGACCTTTAACGCAGACGAACACTGGAATCCACTCGGTCATCTGGTGGCGGCGCAAGCGATTTCCACCCAATTGAGTGCACTGCCGGAGTAGATGGACCGGCATGGACGTCGCGCGTAGCGGTAGATGGGGAGTCCGAGGCACAAACGCGCGGCTCGTATGCCAATTGGTCGAGCGTGCCTGACCAGTGCAATAGAGCACGCCGGCTGTAGTCCAACATGCCGGCGTGGGCGCGTGTGCGTTGTTGTGCAATTCAATTTCTAGGTAGCGGCCACAACCCCCTGCCGGAATGGCCGCTACCTGCAAACTTCACGAAACGCGATCAGCTTTGCGGCTTGCCGCTGTAAGTCCCCCACGCAGCGTTGAATTCGTCTCGGTCGAGCTTGCCGTCGTTGTTCTTGTCGGCTTGCGTGAATGACTTGTCGAAGCCCTCGAGCTTGGCCGCTTGCTCCTTCGTCACGTAACCGGCGTGCCCCGCGTCCAGTTTCTCAAATGCCGACACGGCGGTCTCTGACTTATTCGGAGTCATGGAGGGCATTTGCGTCGGTGTATTTGGGGACATTTGCGCCGGTGTACTTGATTTGGGGGTAGGCGACTGCGCCGGCGTCGTGGGTTGTGACTGTGCAAAGGCCAGCCCCGCCATTGCGGCGATAGTCGCGACCAATGCAGTACGCTTATAGGAGTGTGTACGGAACATTGTTTATCTCCAGTTTGGTTAATCGAGCGGGGTCGGAACACCCCGATACAGACTAACCGACCACTGAGCTACGCTCTGTAGGACGGATTCGCACAAGTCTGTAGGGCGACGTCGCAATGGCTGGCATGTACGTTCAATCCCACCAAAGACGACGGCGGATGCCTAAAGACATTCGGGGCCAGCCGACAGCCATTACTGGCCGCGAAGGGTAGGTGCGGCACAAGCGGCTTCCAAATTACGCCTTGGGTCCCTAGACGTGAAACTCACTGGAGGTCTCAGAACGACCGTTGCAGCCTGTCGTCACACGGCGGACGTTCGACAACACCGCTCATCGGCCTCGTCGTCGTCATCGACTTACCTAACGCAGTAGCAATGTCCTACAGGGTGGTGGCGCACGGACTGATGCCCGCCGGCCCGAACGTGGCGTATTAACTTGCTCGGATGGCGGGCACCTCGCCCGCCAGTGTCTCACCACCTCTAGGAGACCCTCACCATGAGCAACCCCTGCATCTCTTCCAGCAAGGTCGCGGGAACCGCGGTCTACAACGCAAACGGCGACAAGCTCGGCTCGATCGACGACCTAGTCATCGACAAGCTCTCGGGCCAAGTGCGCTATGCGGCGCTTGAGTTCGGTGGCTTTCTCGGCGTAGGCACGGATCGCTACCCGCTCCCGTGGAGCATGCTGAAGTACGACACCGGTCTGGACGGGTACGTCGTACCGCTGCAGAAGGAGCAACTCGAAAAGGCTCCGCGCTATGCACAGACTAGCATGCCCGAGTACACCGACGACTACGGCCGCAAGGTCTACGACTACTACGGCGTTCCTTGGTAATAGCCGACCCGAAACGACCTTCGCTCGTCGCTTAGCCGATGGCCGAACGCGGACATGCCGCGCCAGCACAGGCCCCGCTCCGGCGGGGCTTGTTGTTTGTGTTGGCGTATCGCGTGTTCGCTAATCACTTTGCGTTGAAGTCTGCTATGACGACGCCGGGCTCGCCCTCCGGCGTTAATTCCTCGCACGCCGTGAGCTTGTCGTCGAGCCATGCGAAGCCGACTTCGGCGCGGGTATCCTCGCTGGCGTATCGGCGTGCGGACAACTCTGTCTCGGCGCGCACGATGAAACCAATGGCCGTGTCGGGTACTGGCGTGATCGATCGGAGTTGCCAGAGCTTCATGCTTTACCCTCCAGAATCTGAGAATCGCGTCATCGTCTCGACAGGTCGCGGAACAGCGCCACCGCCCCGTGCATCGCCGCAAACCTGTGCCGCCTGGCGCAGTAGGTTACGTAGCGGCGGAGGAATACCGCGAGCAGGAAACGCGCGCCTAGGTTGTGCGCGCCAATCTACCGCGGTGGTGCGTAGACCAGGCCGATCAACTCCCGGGCGATCGTTGTCGCCGGATCACGTCCATCGACGGCGGGTGCAAGGTTCGTCCAGACCACCAAGGTCACGCTGTTCTCGGGATCGTGACCCATGAACGAGTTGTAGCCGGGTAATTCGCCGGTGTGGCCGTAGAGCTTGCCGAACTTGGCGATGCCCCAGCCGTAGCCCGCGCTGTTCGGATCATTCGGGTCGATCGGCCGCACGCTCGCGAGTCGCCGAGTTTGCAAATCGGCATTCAGCAGCCCCCCGCTGACTAAAGCCCGCACCCAGGCAACGAGGTCGTTGGCGGTGGAGATGCCTGCGCCGGCCGCCCAACCCCACGACGGATTCGCGTCGGTCTGGTCGCCAGGAGCGAGCGTGCCCGCGCGAGCGGCGGCCTGCATGTCGTCCGGCAACGCGGGGGGCGTGCCCATCGTCAGCACATTGTTGCCGTACATGTAACCGCGCGAGAACGGCGTGGGAATCGCATTCGATGCGATGTCGGGAAACAGCGTGTGGGTCAGCCCCAGAGGCGAGAATAGCCGGTCTCGCATAATGGCGGCCAGCGGCTTGCCGCCTTCGATCTGCTCGGCAATCAGGCCCAACAAGACCGTGTTGGTGTTCGAGTACCCGAACTCAGCCCCTGGCGCGAAGTCCGGGGAATCCCTGTAGCCGAGCGCCAGCAGTTCGCTTTGCGTCCAGACCTTCAAGGGCTGAGCGTCGAGCGCCTGGTTCAGCTCGAGTGTCGTCGAGTAGTTGTGCAAACCGCTTCGCATCGTAAGCAGCTGCTCGATCGTGATGTGCTCACCGTTCGGCACGTCGGGCCGGTACTTGGAGACCGGGTCGTCGAGCTTGAGCCGGCCCTCCTGAATTTGTTGCAGGATCACCGTACCCATCCACGTCTTGGTGTTCGAGCCGACACGCACATGCTGATCGAAGCTCGTGGGCATCGAACCATGATAGGTCGTGACACCGTACGCAGTGGTGAAGTCGCCGGCGGGCGTGCGCAGGATCACGACCGCGCCGGGAACGAGCATTTCCTTCGCCAGCCGCTCCACCGTGCTCTGCATCGCGACCGTATCGATCGGAAGCAAGGCGGAGTGAGAGGTCGATTGGTTGCATCCCGCGACCAGGGTGGCGGTTGCGCAGGCAAGGATCACCTGGCGCCCAACGCGGCCCGCACGGTCGAGGACGAGCAGTCGACTTCCAACTGCACCCTCGGCCCGACCGGCAAATTCGACTTCGGTTTCAGCCATGGCGTGCTTACTCATGACTCCAAGTTGCTTCGTTTGAGTATAGTGGTGGTCACCGGCTCTTACGCTGGCCGAAAGCCAGGCCGCATTTTGCGGCGAAGCGCTGTGCACTGGCAAGCGAGCGCCAAGGCCGAATGCGGGTTGTTTCCCGACAGCAGGCAAGCTCGAAGAGAAACAATTTCCGATCGTTCATTCGTCGTCGCGCTCCTCCTCTTACCCGTGCCCGGGTCACGGTAGCGGGGAAGGGAAAGAACTCGAGGCGCACGCGGCATTATCGCGCGATCGGCACAACAAAGAAAAACGCCCCGAAGATTAGACCCGCTGTGTGCACCGCGTGTGCACAAACGCCTGCACATAGCGATTTATCGGCTTCAAAAGTGAAAGAAGAACACGCCAATATTCAACAAGTTATAGCGCACCGCATCTGCGTCGCGCCGATGATGGACTGGACCGACCGGCACTGCCGGTACTTCCTGCGCCTCATCGCGCCGCGCGCGCGTCTGTACACCGAGATGATCACCGGCGGTGCGCTCGAGCACGGAGACGTTCCGCATCACCTCGATTTCGACCCGGCCGAGCATCCGCTCGCGCTGCAACTCGGCGGCAGCGATCCCCGGCAGCTCGCCTCCGGCGCGAAACTCGGCGAGCGCTGGGGCTACGACGAGATCAATCTCAACTGCGGCTGCCCGTCCGAGCGCGTGCAGACCGGCAGCTTCGGCGCGTGCCTGATGGCGGAGCCGGGAATCGTCGCCGATTGCGTCAAGGCGATGCGCGACGCCGTGTCGGTGCCGGTGACCGTCAAGCATCGCATCGGACTCGATCACAATGACGCGTATGCCTTCGTCCGCGACTTCGTCGGCGGCGTCGCTGCCGCCGGCTGCGATGTGTTCATCGTCCATGCGCGCAATGCGGTCCTGAAGGGGCTCTCGCCCAAGGAGAATCGCGAGGTGCCGCCATTGCGCTTCGAGGTCGTGCGCCAGTTGAAGCGCGACTTCCCGGCGCTCACCATCGTGCTGAACGGCGGGATCAAAGACTGGGACGCAATCGAGCGCGAGCTGCCGCACGTCGACGGCGTGATGCTGGGCCGCGTCGCCTATCACGATCCCTATTTCCTGGCGCAGGCGGGTGCGCGCCTGTTCGGCGACGAAGCGGGGGCGCGCTCGCGCGCCGACGTTCTGCACGCGCTCGTGCCCTACGCGCAGTCGCAGCTCGCGGCGGGCGTGCCGCTTCGCGCCATCGCGCGGCACGTTCTCGGGCTCTACCACGGCCGCTCCGGGGGCCGGCGCTTCCGGCAGATCCTGTCGGATGCGGCGAAACTGAAAAACGCAGGCCCGGAGCTCTTCCTCGAGGCGCTGTCCGCGGTGGAGCCGGTGAGCGCCCTTTCGTAGCGGATTTCGCTATTGCTTCGGCATGTCGTCCGCGATGTACGCCCGGACGATGCTCTCGAAATCCGTATCGCTTGTCATGCCGAGCGCGGGCCCGAGCATCGGCGCGAAGTTCGCCGCCCACGTGGCGACGATCTTGTCGATCGCCGGATCGAATTGCCATTTCACCCGATCCGCCACGGCGTCGCCTGCCACGCGGCGCAGCGCCGCGACCATGGCCTCGACGGGAACGAGAATCCCCGGCACATTGACCGAGCGCGTGTGCGCGAACGCCGATGCCGGCGCCTCGTGGCCCTTGATGATGTTCACGATCACGGCGCGCGGCGAAGTCACCCACATCCTGGTTGCGCGTGCGACGGGACAGATCGCGTCCACGCCCGAGAGCGGCTCGCGGATGATGCCGCTCGCGAACGACGAAGCGGCTTTGTTCGGCTTGCCCGGCCGCACGGTGACGGTCGGCAGGCGCAGGCTGCGGCCGTCGATGAAGCCCTTGCGCGTCATGTCGTAGACGAGGAGCTCGCCGATCGCTTTTTGCGTGCCGTAGGACGCCTGGGGCGTGAGCGGCGCGTCGTCGGGCACGGGATCGGGCAGCGGGCCGCCGAAAACCGCGAGCGAGCTCGAGAACACGAATTTGGGCGGCGCGGCGAAGCGCCGGCAGCGCTCGAGCAGGAGCCGCGTCGCATCGAGGTTGACGCGCATGCCGATATCGAAATCCGCTTCGGCCTGTCCGCTCACGACCGCGGCGAGATGGAAGACCGTGTCGGTATCCGCGGTGACCGCGCGCTCGATGACCGCCGGATCGGCGAGATCGCCGGTCACCCCGCGCACGCGCGAGTCGCCGAGGTCCGGCGGTGGAACGACGTCGAGGAGCACGAGCTCGCGGATGGCCCGCGCCGCGCCGCGGGCATCGGTCAAAGTCTCGCGCGACAGGATCGCGCGGGCGAGGCGGACGCCGAGGAATCCGGCGCCGCCGGTGATCACGATGCGCATGGTGGGGACCTCTGGAGGGGATCGGTGGCGTTATGATAACGGTCCCGCGCGCCGCACGCCTGCGGTGACCAACCGAGCGAGGAGTCCGCGATGCCACGTCCCGTCCATTTCGAAATCCAGGCGGATAATCCCGAGCGAGCGATCAAGTTCTATCGCGAATTGTTCGGCTGGGAGTTCAGCCAGTGGGAGGGTCAGCCCTATTGGCTTATCAAGACCGGTGAAAAGGGCACGCCCGGCATCGACGGCGGTCTCCTGCCGCGCAAAGGGCCGCCTCCGACCGCAATGCAGTGTGTCAACGCCTTCGTCTGCACGACGGATGTCGCGAGCTGCGACGGAACCGCGACACGGGTGACCGAGCTCGGCGGTTCGATCGCGCTGCCGAAGATGCCCGTGCCGACCGTGGGCTGGCTCGCCTACGGCAAGGACACGGAGGGGAACGTCTTCGGGTTCATGCAGTTCGACCCACAAGCCAAATGAGTGCCAAGTGAGCGATGCGACCGCGCGCGGCGCTCTGCCGCGCCGGCTGACGATCGCCACGCGGGAATCGGCGCTCGCCCTGTGGCAGGCCGAACACATCCGGGCACGCCTCGCTGCGGAATATCCGGCCTGCGACGTGCGCCTGCTGGGAATGACCACCGAGGGCGATCGGGTGCTGGACAAGCCGCTCGCCGACATCGGCGGCAAGGGACTCTTCATCAAGGAGCTCGAAGTGGCGATGGCCGACGGCCGCGCCGATCTGGCGGTCCATTCGCTCAAGGACGTGCCGATGGACATCCCCGACGGATTCGCGCTGGCGGCGATCACCGCGCGCGAGGACCCGCGCGACGCGTTCGTGTCGAACCGCTATCTCGATCTCCCGGGCCTGCCGGGCGGCGCCCGGATCGGCACGTCGAGCCTGCGGCGCGAGGCGCAGCTGCGCGAGCGCGATCCACTGCTCTCGATCCTGCCACTGCGCGGCAACGTCAACACGCGCTTGAGGAAGCTCGACGAGGGGCGCTACGACGCCATCATTCTCGCGGCCGCGGGGCTTAAGCGCCTGGGCCTGTCGGCGCGGATTGCGTCCTACCTCGATCCGGAGGAGAGCCTGCCCGCGGCGGGCCAGGGCGCGCTCGCGGTCGAATGCCGTGCCGATCGCGCCGACCTCCTCGCGGCGCTCGCGCCGCTCGCCGACCGCGACACGACGCTCGCCACGACCGCGGAGCGCGCGTTCGCGCGAGCGCTGTCGGGAAGCTGCCATACGCCGCTCGCCGCCTACGCCGTGTTCGTCCACGACGAACTGTGGCTGCGAGGGCTGCTCGCGAGCCGCGACGGCGGTGAAGTCCTGCGCGGCGACCGCCGCGCGCGCTGCGACGATGCGCCGGCGGCCGACGCCCTCGGACGCGCGCTGGCGACCGAGTTCCTCGCGCGCGGCGCCGCGCGACTCGTCGCCGGTTAGATATGTTGCGATGGTCCATCCCTTGACGCCGCCGGCGGAGCCCGCCGGGCCGCTCGAGGGGCGGGGCATCCTCGTCACGCGGCCCGCGCGACAGGCGGGCGGCATTGCGCGAAAGATCGCGGCGCTGGGCGGGACTCCGGTCATCTTTCCGGCGATCGTGATTCTTCCGCCCGCGGACTCGGCGCCACTCGCGCGTGCGCAGGCGGCGCTCCCGGACTACGACTGCGCGATCTTCGTTTCCGCCAATGCCGTCGAATACGGCGTGCCCGATCCGGCGCGATGGCCGGCGCGGCTCGTCGCCGTGGCGCCCGGCCCGGGAACGGCGGAGGCGCTCGCCGCCGTCGGCATCGCCGGCGCGCGCATTCCCACGACGAGCTACGACAGCGACGGAATGCTCGCGTTGCCGGAGCTCTCCGACGTGCGCGGCAAGCGCGTCGTGATCTTTCGCGGCGACGGCGGGCGCGAGGAGCTTGGCGCGACACTTTCCGCGCGCGGAGCGCGCGTCGACTACGTCGCCTGCTATCGCCGGGCACCGCCTGCAACCGGCGCGGCCGGACTGCACGAAGCGTTCCGCGAAGGGCGGGTCGATGCGGTCACGATCACGTCGAGCGAGGGTCTCGACAATCTGTGGGCATTAGGCGACGCCGCGATGCGCACCGCGTGGCGCCGCTGTCCCACTTTCGTCCCGCATTCGCGCATTGCGGAGCATGCGCGCGCCATGGGGCTTTCCGTGGTCGAAACGGCCGGCGGCGACGCCGGTCTCATCGCGGGGTTGCTAGAATGGGCCGCCACGCAACCTCAAGCGAAAAACTGATCCCATGCCGACCGACATCATCGTCACCGCACCGCTGCCGCCTTTTCTGTACGACCCGCTCAAGGCCGACTATCGCTGTCACGATTACGCGCAAGCGGCCGACAAGCCGGCGCTCCTTGCCGCGCAGGGCGCGGCGATCCGCGGCCTCGTCCAGGGCGGCGGAACAGTGACCCCGACGACGCTGCTCGATGCGCTGCCCGCGCTCGAGATCATTTCGGTCTTCGGCGTCGGCTACGACGGCGTTCCGGTCGACTATTGCAAGAAGCGCGGGCTCAAGGTGACGAATACGCCGGATGTGCTGACCGACGATGTCGCCGACGTCGCCGTCGCCCTGATCATGATGACCGGCCGCGGCTTCGTGCGCCTCAATCGCTTCGCGATGGCAGGCGAATGGAAGAAGCGCGGCCCGGAGCTCACGACCAAGCTCGGCGGCAGGACGGTCGGCATCCTGGGATTGGGACGCATCGGCAAGGCCATCGCGGAGCGTGTTTCGGCGATGGGAATGAAGGTTGCGTATACCGGGCGCAAGCCGCAGGACGTCCCCTATCGCTTCGTTCCGGATTTGAAGCAGCTCGCGGCGGAAGCGGATTTTCTCGTCGTAGCTTGTCCCGGCGGCGCGGCGACGAAGAACATCGTCGATGCGAACGTGCTCGCGGCGCTGGGCGCGAAGGGCACGATCGTCAACATCGCGCGCGGCTCGATCATCGACGAGCCGGCACTCGTGGCCGCGCTGCAAGCGGGCGCGATCAAGGGCGCGGGGCTCGACGTGTTCGCCGACGAGCCCAACATTCCCGAGCCGCTCTTTGGGATGGACAACGTGGTGCTGCTGCCGCACGTCGGCAGCGCGACCCGCGAGACGCGGCAGGCGATGGGCGATCTCTGCAAGGCGAACCTCGACGCGTGGTTCGCCAGGAAGCCGTTGCCGACGCTCATACCCGAGCTCGCGTAACGACGAGGGTCGTCACGGCCACGCGGCGCGGAGCGCTGCATGGAGCGCGCTCATTTGCGCCTGCGTGAGCGAGAGCGCGCTCGCCAGGTCCGGCGGTTTCGGCCATGCGGCATCGAGGAAGGTCGAGCCCTCGAATTCCCGCGCCTCCGAGTACCTGGGGATCACGTGGAAATGGACGTGCGGGTCGACCATCATCAGCGCGAGGTAGTTGAGCTTCTGGTAGTCGAACGCCGCGCGCAACGCACGCTCGAGCTCCGCGGTCGCAACGGAAAGCTCCGAGTACGCCGTTGCCGAAACCCCGCCGAGCGAGCTCGCGTCTTCCTTGCAGGCAAGCACGAGACTGCCGAGCGTGGGTTGCACCGGGCGAAGGAGGACGACCCAGCTCGCATATTCGCGCAGCAAGGACGCCGGATACCCGAATTTCGTGATGGTGGCGTTCATGGCAGGATCTCCTTCGAGGCAAGGGACGACGGCGACACCGGGACAGCTCAGGATTTCGCGCACTCTAACCTGCGACGACGCTGCTGGCGAAGCAACTTGAGGTTCGCAAGAGATCGGTGCACAGTCCGCACCGTTGCCGGGCCGGTCGTTCAGGAAAGGATGGTCCCGATGGTTGCCGCTCGATGCACCTGCCCCGTGCCGCGGTCGTTGTATTCGCGGGCCTCGAAGTGCCGCGCGCTCACCTTGCTTTTGGCGGCCGCCCTCGCCTGTTCGTGTCTGCTGCTCGCGGCGACGTCGTCGTTGGCCCAGCAGCCGGCCGACGTTCAGGCCAAGGTTCCGGTCGCGGACTTCTTCCGCACGCCGCGACTCGACCGGCCCGCCTTGTCACCCAGCGGGCGGTACGTGGCGGGCGCCGTGTCGGCCGATGGCGGGCGGGCGCAGTTGGCGGTGTTCGATGTCGAGAATCCGGGTCAGTCCAAGGTCGTCGCCGGTTTCCTGGACGCGGACGTCTACGGCCTCTGGTGGGTGAACGACGAGCGCATCGTGTTCAACTCCATCGATCGCGATTCCGGCAGGATATTCGAGCCGAGTGCGCCGGGGTTGTGGGCCGTCAACCGCGACGGCAGTGGCTACCGTCAGCTGATCAACGCCTCGTGGAGTTTTGGAACGACGGTCCGAGTTGCTAGCTGATCGCAAGCTGCCTCCGGAATGGCGGCTGCATAGCGTGCCAGGAGACGGCTCGAACGATGTCCTGGTGCTGGGCTTGCGCCGGACCAGGTCCGCGGAGGCCGCTGGCGTCAAGCTCGCAAGGCTGGACACGACGACCGGCGTGACCCGGAATCTTGGCGATGGCGCGCCGGATCATGTGACGCATTGGGTGGTCGACCGTCAGGGCCGCCCGGCTGCCGTGGCGACCTGGCACGAGGGCCGCTTTCGCGCGTACCTGAAATCCACGGCTGATTCGGGTTGGGTGAAGTGGCAGGACGCAGTGGGGATTGGGGGTACTTACGCCATTCCCTATTGGGTCGGATCCGACGGGCAGCTGTTCGCACTCGTTCGTGGCGTCGACGACGCGACCGCGCTCTACGTCGTGGACCCCAAGACAGGTCAGCTCGAACCGGAGCCGATGGTCAGTCTCAAGGGTTACGATTTCACGGGGAGCGTGGTGTACGACGCCCAGGCACGGCGCCTGCTGGGTGTGCATTACGAGACCGACGGCCAGGGGACCGTCTGGATGGATCCCTTGATGCGGGCCACCCAGGCCGCCGTGGACGCCCTGCTGCAGGGAACCATCAATCGCATCAATTGCCAGCGCTGCGCGAGCTCGCCGACGGTGCTGGTGACCGCCCTGTCGGACCGCCAGCCGCCGGTCTACTACCTCTACAACCGCGACAACAAGGCGCTGACGCCGGTCGGCGCGTCCCGACCCTGGATCAAGGCGCAGGCCATGGGCGGCCGTGACGTGCATCGCTTTGCCGCACGCGACGGGCTGTCGATCCCGGTGCTCGTAACCCATCCGCCAGGGAAGCCAGAGGGCGCGCGTCCCGCGGTGGTGCTGGTGCATGGCGGGCCCTGGGTGCGCGGGACCCATTGGGCGTGGGAGCCGGAAGCGCAGTTCCTCGCTTCCCGCGGCTACGTCGTGATCGAGCCCGAGTTTCGCGGTAGCGCTGGCTACGGGTTCAAGCATTTCCGGGCGGGCTGGAAGCAATGGGGATTGGCGATGCAGGATGACGTGGCCGACGCCGTGCAATGGGCGGTCAAGCAAGGTTGGGTCGATCCCAAACGTGTCTGCATCGCCGGCGCCAGCTACGGCGGCTACGCGACGCTGATGGGGCTCGTCAGGGACCACGAGCTATACCGGTGCGGGATCGAATGGGCGGGCGTCAGCGACATCAACCTGATGTATTCGATCGACTGGAGCGATATGTCCGAGGAGTCGAAAAGCTACAGCATGCCGCTGATGATTGGCGACAAGGTCACCGACGCCAAGCAACTCAAGGACACGTCGCCGCTGGAGCAGGCGGCCAGGATACGGCGTCCGCTGCTGATGGCCTACGGCGCGGTCGACCAGCGCGTGCCTATCGAGCACGGCAAGTATTTACGGGACGCGGTCGAGAAGACCAACAAGGACGTCGAGTGGGTGGTCTATGGCGACGAGGGCCATGGCTGGCGCAAGCTGGAGACGAACGTCGACTTCTGGACGAGGGTCGAGAAGTTCCTGGAGCGGCATCTCGGCACGGACGCCAAGTAGCACGGGCAGCGTAAGTAATTTCCGAACAAGTCCTCCGCGGAGCGCATTGGTGCGCGATGCGGGCCAACAGCAGCGCCCTCACGGTGGCGTCGTGATGCTATTGACCGCGGCTCGCAGGATCCACGCCCGCGAACTTCAGGAGATCGACCATCCGGAAGTTTCCGGTGCCGGCAGATGACGGCAACGTCGGTGCCCAGTCGGGTTTTGCCCGCAGAAACGAATCACGGTCGGTCTCGAGGAGGCCGAGCAGCACCTCGCCGACGATGCGACCGCCCACGGGACCGAGGTGCTGGCCGCCCCCTATCAGATCCGCTTCCTTGAGGATGTAGTACCAGAGCGGCGTGCTGCGCTCTAGGCCAAGGCCGTAACCTGCGAGCTCGCCTAGATCCTGGGGGGCGAGCGCCGGGAGCCGCATCGCGTTGGCGATTCGCTGCCCGGACGGAAGCTCCCACGTCTGGTGCCGAAGCAGGTTGCGTTGCGCCAGCGAGTTCGGCGGATCGCCGCTCGCGATGGCACGTAACGGCAGATTGAACAGCGGCGTCGAGATGCGCGTGTCGATGCGCTTGCGCGGCTTGACTTCGCCGTCACCGAAATCGAAGAACGTCTGCCAGCCGACGAAGCGTCGGTTGGCGCGCGCGCCGCCACGAAGATCGACCGGGTCCGCCTGTCCTTCGGCCTTTGGGTCGAAGATAAAACCGAAAAACGGCTTGCCGAGGTCGCCCGCCAGGTTGGCTCGATACGACGGGCGCGCCAGCGAATGGCCGAAGCGATACGCGGCGCCCTGGAATTCCACCGGAATCGCGGCGGACGACTCGTCGCGGGGGCGATAAAAACGCCGACCGTGTACCAGGATGTCGTCCACCAGCGCTTCACCGATGAACGACGGCAGCATCTCGTGCAGCACGATCCACTGGTAGTGCCAAGTGACGATCCTCCTCGCCTGCGCGAACACGCGATCCACTCGGTCGCCCCGCTTGCCCGAAGCTGGTCGACCACGCGATTGTGGAAGCACAGGAACGCCGCCTGCAGACCGGCGATCATCACATGCTCGTCGTTGCGCGGATCGGCGATGATCGCCCGCCCCTCGCGGCGTGCGGGGCAGGTCCTCGAACACGCCGCCACTCTCCACGGCGAGCTTCGCGCGATCGCCCATATCGTAGAGTAGCGGATCGGCGGCCGGACCGCGCCCGTACACCGAGTCGAGGTCGAGCGCGGGGATGCGAGCGTTCGGCGACTGATGAGGCGGTGTCGCCACGCCGAGCCGCGAGGTCGTGTCGAAGGTTACGTCATGGTCGACGAACTGGCCGACGAACGTTAGGCCCGCAGCACCCTCTGGCATCGCAGCGTTGGGGTTGTTGACGCTCAGTGACGGATCGACGATCAGCGCGACCGGACCCGCGGCAAGGTTGTCGTGTGCGTCCATCATCCCGCCAGCCTTGCCGATGTCCAGCAGTGCCGCGGTCAGCCCCGTCGAGGGCTCCGCGAACGCCGGTAGCTGCGGAAACATGCGCGAAAAGCGTGTCGACGCGCGATGTTGCGCGAATGCAGGCAGCACGCCGCCGAAGCCTGATGCGCTCGCGACCACCGCGGTTGCGGCAATGCCGCGAACAAAGCGACGCCGGCCCGGGTGCTCCGGCTGCGCACCGTTGATCGAATGGCGCAGGTGTTGGTTGCTCATCGATGCTCTCCCTTCGTGGTCGCGCGGATTGGGCTTCCGCATGCCCCACTCAATCCGCGACGGGTGCCCTCCACCGAACAAGGCGACGCGATCGTGCTGCCCTTGCCCCGCAATTCCCAGTCCAGGTCAGTTGAATTTGCACGCGGAATCGATTGCCAGCGCGCACTCACGCGAGCTGTCCACCCATTCGGATCTTTGGTCAAACGAGTCGCGCGCCGGTGATCCGCCCACGCGGGCCGGCAGAATCGGCGCCGTTGCAGCCGCCGAGGGCGCCATTGTTCTGTGCGGCGCGTCGGCGATGGCCGCGTTCGGCAAGGACACAGCATGAACAAGCACGTAGATGGCGGCGTAGACGCCGAGCAGTACCGCCGTGGCCGTCCTCGGTGCGCTGATGCAGCGGGAACCGAAGTCGTGACTCGTGTTCTGTATTGCCACGATGATCTCCTTGCGAAATGATGTGACTAGCGGTTTGCACCCAGGTGGTCCAATCGACGCGGTGAGCTGGTCGCCTAAACACGCGGCAAGCTTCCGTCCGCCAACGAAACATGTCGTGAAAAAACGCTTAAAAATCGATAAAATTCCGACATCGGCGCATTGCGCCCGATCTCTCTCGGCGACGGCCTGCGCCTTGCCGCGGCGAAAGTACGATCGGTGGCGCTCGATGGAGGCAAGGCATGACCGCCTTGTATGAAATCGGCCCGTTCAGGCTTGACGCTCGAGCCCGTGTGCTCACTCACGCTGGGGTCCCCGTCGCTTTGGGCTCGCGCGGGGCGGCGGTCCTGACCGCGCTGGTCGAGCGGGCCAACGAGCATGTCGCGAAGGCCATCCTCATGGATGCGGCGTGGCCCGACGTTGTCGTCGAGGAAAGCAATCTCGCCGTCCAGATCTCCGCGATCCGGCGCGTGCTCGCGCAGGCCCCCGGCGGCGACCGATGGGTGGAGACGCTCGCGCGGCGAGGCTATCGTTTCGTGGGCCCGGTAACCGCGCTACCGGACGCGCCACCGCAAGGCGCTGCAGCGAAAAGCAGTCGCACCAATCTCCCCGAACCGCTGACGTCCTTCGTTGGGCGCGAACGTGAGATCGTCGAGATCAAACGGCTATTGCCGGGTTGCCGTCTCTTGACCCTCGTCGGCATCGGCGGCATCGGCAAGACTCGGCTGGCGCTGCAAGTGGCGGCTGAAGCGACGGACGCGTACCGGGACGGTGTCTGGTTCGTGGAGTTGGCACCACTTGTCGATCCCGCATTGGTGCCGAGTGCGGTGGCCCAGGTGCTAGGGGTGAGTGAAGCCACAGGGAAACCGCTTCTCGAGACCCTGTGCAGCCGGGTCAAAGCGCGCCACCTCTTGCTACTGCTCGACAATTGCGAGCATCTGCTCGACGCGTGTGCGCGACTTGCGGACGCGATGCTGCGCAGCGCGGCGGAGCTGACGATCATCGCCACCAGTCGCGAGCCCTTGCACGTCGCGGGTGAGCAGACCTACACGTTGCCGGCATTGTCGCTGCCCGATCCGTCGGCGGGTGTGGACAACGTACGGGCCGCCGAGGCCGTGCAGCTGTTCGTCGAGCGAGCGCAGCGCCATCAGCCCGAGTTCGAGCTGACGGCTGCGCACGCGCCCGCAGTGGCGCAGCTGTGCATCCATCTCGACGGCATTCCGCTGGCGCTCGAACTGGCGGCTGCGCGCGTGCGTTCCTTGTCGATCGAGCAGATCAATGCCCGGCTGGATGATCGCTTCAAACTGCTGACCGGTGGAACCCGCACGGCACTGCCGCGCCAACAGACGTTGCGCGGGACGCTCGACTGGAGTCACGGGCTGCTTTCGGAGCAGGAGCGCGTGGTGTTGCGACGGCTGGCCATCTTCGTCGGCGGCTTCACGTTGGAAGCCGCCGCGGCGGTCGCGACCGACGAGTCGATCGATGAATTCACCGTGACCGACCTGCTCGAGCAACTCGTCTCACGCTCGCTGGTCATCGCCGATACGAACGACGCCGGCGCGCGTTACCGGATGCTCGAGACCACTCGCTTCTATGCGCTAGAAAAGCTGGCCGAGGCCGGAGAAGCCGACGCCATCAAGCGCCGTCATGCAACCTGCTTTCGCGATCGTTTCGAGCGCGCGTACCACGATTGGCTGCGCATGTCCGATGCGCACTGGCATGCCATGTACCTCCCGGAGCGGGACAACGTTCGCGTGGCGATCGACTGGGCGCTCGGCGGCGATGGCGACCCGATCATCGGCATCGCGCTGGCAGGCGCCTCCGCTGCGCTATGGGCGGAGTTGTCGCTTCCTGGCGAGGGCCAGCAGCGACTCGAGGCTGCCATCGCGCACGTGGACGCGTATACGTCGAAATCGGACCAGGCTCGTCTATGGCTCTGGCTGGGGTTGCTCCGTAAGTTAAGCGCGCCCGCCCAAGCGGTGATGGCATTGGAGCAGGCCGTCGAGCTCTACCGTGGGTTGGGGGACGTGGCGGGACTCAGCCATTCGCTCTCGCGACAGGGTGCCGTGCTGGCGAAACTGGGTCGGTTCGAGGTGGCTGCACGGATAATGGCCGAAGCTATCCCGGCCCTGGAATCCACGGGCCTGCCCAAGGCACTCGGCTTCTATTTTTCCGGGTTGGGTGAAGCGAAGCTGCTGACCGGCGAACTGGCCGCTGCTCGGGTGCACTTCGAAAAAGCACTGGCGCTCTACCGCGAGGCTGGGACCGAGTCCGCCGCGCTCTCTATTCTCGTTATGCTAACGGATATCACCTGGGCGCTCGGCGATCTCGACGCAGCGCTAGCCGCGGTTGTCGAGTCGGTCGCAAGGTTGCGGAGCTCACCGTTGGCCAGGAAATGGAACTTCGGAATAGCTCTCATCAACCTCGCGGGGGTGCGCACCGAGCGTAGGGAGCTCGACGAAGCGCTCGCGGCGGCGCGGGAGGGACTGCCGTTGTTGCAGGAAGCAGCTTACGCCTGGCAAGCGTTGGATCACCTTGCTCTGCGGGCGGCGCTCGCGGGCAAGATTACCAACGCCGCCCGTATCGAGGGCTACGCGGATTCGATGCACCTGGCAAAAGAATCGACGCGCCAGCCCAACGAAGCGCGGGCGCGCGCGCGGTTGCAGGCGCTGCTACACGAGAAACTTGACGCGGACGAACTGCAACGACTGCTTGCCGAGGGCGCGAAGCTTACTGACGACGAGGCTTGTCGAGTGTCGCTCGAAGAGTGATCCAATGGTGTCGAGCCCGTCTGAATTCAGGCACAGTCGCCGTCCGTCATTGCTTCGTGTAGGTCGGTCGCATATCCGCCGGAAAGCTTTGCTGTATCTGCGGACGCAGTTCGAAGCCATCCGACGTAAGGTCGAATTAGTCTTAGGACAACTACGATGGCCAAGGAGCGTGCCAAGCAGGCGCCGCATATCGCGCCAACCCGGACGGACGACGCGCTCCGGGGTGCTCGCTTTGTCGCTCGGCTTGAGAATAGCGCCTGCTATTCGCTTCGCCTTGCTTCGCGCCGTCCCTCCCGGAGCGCATCCGTCGCGCCCTCGGGGACTTGTTCAGAAGTTCCTTGGCTACCGGAATCCCCCGCGGCGCCACGTCCGCCACATCGCCCCGATGGCTCCCAATCGCGGGAACCGGCGCATGAACGGCGTGATCTCGACTTTCACTCCGGAGTGACGCTCGATCTTCCATACGAGATAAGGCAATCCGCCGTCGAACGTGAACGAGGCTTTCAGGAGGCGCGCGACGCTCAGTAGCTTGCCCTGTATCCTGCGCACCGCCCAGCCGCGGACGCTCGCCCTGCGCTCGCTCGTCGTACTTGGATTGCGATAGCGCCCTGGGGCGGCGAGCTCCCACCCTTGCGTTCGAGCCAGCGCGTCCGTGAGCCTCCGAAACTCGGTCGCGGAGCTCGCGTACAACGCGCGAATGCGCTCCGGCGGCTCGGAGCGCAGCTCCACTGCATACGTCAGGAGCAAGCCCTGCGTCCACAGCGCTTCGGCGTCGAACTCCGCCGGCAGCGCGGGCAGCACCTGCGCCGAAAACGTCGTGACGGCCTGACTGATGGCGCGGACCACGCGCGCGCGGACCGATGCGTCGGCCGCGTAGAGCAATCCGCAAGGCTGCGCGAACCGGCCCCAGAGGTAGGAATGAAACCAGCGCGCCGTGCCGCGCTCGAACGCGGCGAGCGACACCACCGCGCACTTCGCGCGCGCCGTGCGTCCCGCGACGGGCGTTTCGAGGTAGTAGACGTTCGGCGCAAGGATCCGGTTGAAGAATGCGGGCAGAGCGCGTCCATACGCGGCGCGGTAATCGTCGACCAGCACGTAGAGATCGACGATGCCGTTCGTATCGTCGTTAACGCGGCGGCACGAGCCGTAGAAAAGGACCGCGAGCGCATGCGATCCGAATCGCCGGCGCAGGGCCTCGCCGAGCGCGACGACGGAGCCCGGCGCAGGCAGGCGCCAGGTTGGCCGCGATCGCATCTTCGAGCGGCAAATTCATCGCAGCGTCACGCATTCCACGGTCCCGCCAGCCTCGAGCGTGAGCGGCACTCCGGGCGTCGGGGAAAAGATCTCACCGTCGACGAAAAACGAACTGTCGAGTCCCATGTCGATTCGATGAGCGTTGTGACTTTCGTAGCCGTTGGCCGGCGTGACATAGCGGTTCGACCGGCCGGTGAGGAGACCCGGCAGCGCCTTGATCCAGTGCTTCGGACTCGCGCGCACGCTGGCGTAGTGAAGCGGCGCGGACTCGGTCCCCCAATAGGGCCGCAACCCCAACACCAGCCGCTGCAGTGTCGTGACTTGCACGATTTCGCAATCGAAAGCGGTCGCGGGGCCGCCGTCGACCGCCACCGTGATAGGAACCGGCGACATGATTGCGCGCTCGCCTCTCGCCATCGCAATGACGAAGCGCGCCATCGTCACGGCCGGCCCAATCTCCCCGCGCAAGCCGAGCGTGTGCACGTTGCGCTTGCAGTATTCGATGCCTTGCGAAATCGCGGCCGCGCCGAAGAACATGCCGTGGAGGGGCGCACGCCCGGCGCCCGGATCGATGCGCATGACGGTGCGCCCGGTCACGACCAGCCCGTCGCCGCCGCGCGCGACGCATTGGATCAGCGCGGCAAGCGCGCGATCCTGGCGGCCGCGCATGCCGATGTCGCGCGCCGTCATGTTGGCGGTGCCGCCGCGCAGCACTGCGATGAGCGGCCGGCGCGGAAATGGGCTCGCGCCCAAGATGGTGTCGAGGACGGCGTGCACGGTACCGTCGCCGCCGCTGATCGCGACGATGTCGACACCGCGCTCCGCCATTTCGCGCAACGCCTGCGCTACGGAAGGCGGGTCCTGCACATCGCGGCAGGGTATGCCCGGATGGGCGGCCAGCACGCGGTGCATTGCCGCGGCGGCACGCAGGTTCGCGCCGCTTCGAGGATTGCGCAGGATGCCGAGCGAGAGTCCCGCGAGGCGCGGCGCGGGAGCGGGCGCGAGGGTGTCTACCGGCGGCATGGCGCCGCTGCCGTCACGCCTTGCGCGCGGCGGGGGCGGTGTGAGCGAAGACGCGCACCGCCAGGTCTTGCTCGTCCACCGCCTGGCCGATTTCGGAGAGCCACGACCGGATCGCTTTGCGTTGCCATTTGGCGAGGGCGGCCAGGAGCAGCCGAAGCAGAAGCAGCGCCGTCGACAACGCCGTCCACACGGCAACCGCCAGCAGGCCCAAGTCCGGTCGGCCGAGCGCGAGGCTCACAGTGAGGGCGATCATGTTCGGATTGCGCCGCGCGGCGATGAGCCGGAACCAGGAGTCGAACGGACGCCACGTGAAAATCGAGAACCGCGCGATGAACAGCTGGAACGCGCCTTCGCATAGGCGGCCCCCAACATAACCGGCGAGAATGACCCAATAGACGAGCGACAGCGGCACGCCCGCGATCGCGGGCGGCGACAGCGCCAGTCCCATGCCCCAGGCCAGGTACCACAAGGGAGGATGGATGAGATCGATGCCATGGTCGAAGATGTTGCCGAGCTTGGTCGAGGTGACGGTGACGCGCGCGAGCTTGCCGTCGACGGTGTCGAGAAAGGTCATGATCCAGCCCGCGACGAGGCCCCAGCCGAATTCGCCGCGCGCGAAAAGCACGCCGGCAACCACGACCAGCACGAGGCTCGCAAAGGTCACCTGGTTGGGCGTCATGCCCATCCGGACGCACCACCGCGTGACCCACTGCGCCGGAACCGGCCACAGCCACTTGGTGACGAGATCGGTGACCCCCTTGTACGCGCCGGAAAACGTGAGCTGCTCGAGCGCCAACCTTCGCTGGGCCGTGACCGGGAGGACAAAGGGGCGATCCAGTTTCTTGAGCCCCGCCTCGTAGCCCTGCGCAATCTCGTCGAGCGTCACGGTGGCGATGTCGGGCGGGAAAGGCGGCCGGGAGCCGCTCTCCAGCCAGGCGGCGACCGCTGCGACCTGATCCGCGCGCACGTGCGCAGCCACGGGGACCGATTGCCCCTCGACGTCCACTTCCAGCGCCGCCTGCCCGGTTTTGACGAGGCCGCGGATCGCACGAGCGTCGTACAGAAAGTCGCCGCGCAACGCGAGGACTGCAGACTTCGCAGGCAGCGTTTCCAGGCTGTTCCGCCACACGCGGAGGCCTTCGACCCGCAACTGACGTTCGAGGCGTTCGGCCGGCGTAAGACCCCACAGGCGTACGGGGCTGTCCCCCAACACCACTGCCACCATGTTGTCGTCGACGTCGATCTGGGGGACCTTGGATGTTTGTCGCAGCGGCGCATCATATACTAACCGCATGAGCGCGCCGGCGCCGTCCCAAGCGCGAATTGCTCCCTCTCGGAGGGAAGGCGCGCAGCGCCAAGGGTGCATTTATGACTACCGTAGCGCTCACGATCGACGCGAACGACCGCACCGACGCGCCTTCGGACGCGTCATCCGACGCCGATTTCGTGCTCGCGCATCTGTCCGATCTGCATCTTTCGTCGCTCGACGGAATTCGCGCGCGCGCGCTCCTCGACAAGCGGATCCTCGGCTACCTTTCCTGGCGGTATCGGCGGCGCCACGAGCATCGAACCGACGTGCTCGACGCGCTGCGCGCCGATCTGTCCGGCGAGCGCCTCGACCACATCGCCGTCACCGGCGACCTCACGCATCTCGGGCTGCCGCACGAGTTCCGGCAAGCTGCGGCCTGGCTCGATCGGCTGGGACCGCCGGCGGGAATCACGGTCGTTCCCGGCAATCACGATGCCTACGTCCGCGAGGCGTGGCAGGACACGTTTGCGCAGTGGTCGGCCTACATGCGCGGCGACGACGCCCGCGAAGACGCGGAAGGCGACGAGGTGTTTCCGACGCTGCGCCTTCGGCGCGACGTGGCCTTGATCGGCCTGTCGACGGCCCGGCCCTCGGCGCCGTTCCTGGCCACCGGCCGCCTTGGCGAACGGCAGTTGGCAGAGCTCGACCGCATGCTGGACGAGACGGGCAAGGACGGACGCTTCCGCATCGTGCTGTTGCACCATCCTCCGGGTCGGCAGACGGTGCGCTGGCGCAAGTCGTTGCGGGACGGCGCCGCGCTGCGCGACGTGCTCGCCCGGCGCGGGGCTGAATTGATCCTGCATGGCCATGCCCATTTTTCCGCCGCGACGTATCTCGACGGTGTCCGCGGCCGGAACCTCGCGATCGGCGTGCCGTCCGCTTCGATGATCGGCAAGAAGGTCGATCGATACGCGGCGTATCACCTTTATCGCATACGGCGCGACGGAGCAGGATGGCGCCTTCGGGTTTCGGTGCGCGCGTATTCGCTCGAACGCGCAGCGCTTCGTTCCCGATGATGGGCGCGGTCTTCGCCTGGCGCTCGCGACGGCGCCGGCCTGATGCTTGGCCGGAGATCCGGGCGCGCGGTTACTTCGGCGCACTCGTGAGGGACTTGTTCGGAGATTCCCTGGGCGCGTCGGCCTCCCAGCCGCCGCCCAGCGCCTCGATCAGATTCACGCTCGCGACCAGGCGTCGCGCGAGAATGGCGAGGTCGGCGCGTTCGTTGACGAGCGCCGCGGCCTGCACGACCACGACGGAAAGATAGGTCACGGTGCCCGCGCGGTACTGATTGTTCGTGATCGTCACCGATTCGCGCGCCGCTTTCACCGCGGCTCCTTGCACGGCGGCTTCGCTTTCGAGAATGCGCAGCGCGGCGAGATTGTCCTCCACGTCGCGGAGTGCTCCGAGCACGGTCTGCCGGTAGTTGGCGATGGTCTCGTCGTAGGCGGCCGAAGCTTGCGCTTTCTGCGCGTCGCGCAACCCACCGTCCAGCAGGAACTGCGCCAGCGCGATGCCGCCCGCGAAGCTGATGTCGATGCCGCCGCCGGCAAAAAGACGCGCCGACGGATAAAACGCCGCCGCCGCCACGCCGATCTGCGCGTTGGCCGCGGCCATCCGGCGCTCTGCAGACGCGATATCCGGACGCCGGACGAGGAGCTCGGAAGGCAGCGCCAAGGGCACCGCCGGGACCTGCAGGTTCACCGTGGTTGCGGCAATGCTGAAATCGGCCGGCGCCTTGCCGATCAGGATGGCGATGGCATGCTCGAGCTGCGCCCTGTCCACTTCGGCTTCGAGCGCCTGGGCCCGGGTCGACATGAGCTGCGCCTCGGCCTGCACGACGTCGCCGCGGGAGGCCACACCCACGGCATACTGGTTCCGCGTGAGCTGCAGCGACCGCTCGTATCTCGTCGCGCTTTCCTGCAACAAGCGGATCTGCGCGTCCTGCACGCGCAGCAGGAAGTAATTCTGCGCGACCTGCGCCTGTATCGAGAGCGTGGCCGCCGCCAGGTCGTCGGCGCTGGCCTCGTAGACCGCCGAGCTCGCCTCGACACTGCGCCGGATGCGACCCCAGAGATCGATCTCCCAGCTTGCGGCGACCCCCACCCTTTGGTTGGTGACGGAGGCGTTGGCCGCGAGGAACGACGGCGCGCGGGCGACGTCGATCTGCGCCTGCGCCTGCCGCATGCGCGCCTCGGCGGCAAGGACCGTCTGACTGTTGATCGCAACCTGCGCTTCGAGCGCGGCGAGCTCGGCGTCGCCGTACAGTTCCCACCAGCGCCCGCGCGGCAAGACGCTTCCCGGCGCGGCGACCGGCGCATCCTTCGCCTCCTTGTACGCCGCCGGCACGTCCGCGGCGGGTCGAACATAGTCGGGCCCGACCGTACACGAGACGGTGCTCGCGATCGCGGCAGCGGCGATCAGAATGCGCGCCGCGCGGGTGCGCGTGGCCCTCATCGGCGCGACTCCGCCGGACGGGGCGCAAGAGGGGGTCCGCGCACGTCTGCGCGTCGCAGGCTCCTCACCCACAGGCTGAAGCGGTCGAGGTAGAGATACACGATCGGCGTCGTGTACAGGGTCAGGAGCTGGCTCAGGATCAGGCCGCCGCCGATCGCGATGCCGAGCGGCTGGCGGAGCTCCGCGCCGTCGCCCCTGCCGAGCGCGAGCGGAATCGCGGCGAGGAGCGCAGACAGCGTGGTCATCAGGATCGGCCGGAAGCGCAGGAGGCAGGCCTCGAAGATGGCGTCGCGCGGCGAGGCATCGCGGCTGCGCTGGGCCGCGAGCGCGAAGTCGATCATCATGATCGCGTTCTTCTGCACGATGCCGATCAGCATGATCACGCCGATCAGCGCGATGACGGAAAACTCGGTCCGGAACAGCATGAGCGCGACGAGCGCGCCTACGCCCGCCGACGGCAGCGTCGACAGGATGGTGAGCGGATGGACCCAGCTCTCGTAGAGCACGCCCAGGACGATGTACAACGTCAAGAGCGCGGTGAGGATGAGCATGGGCTGCGTTGCGAGCACCGCCCGGAACGCGCGGGCCGAACCCTGGAAGCTGCCGCGCACCGTGGTCGGCACGCCGATGCGGGTGAGCGCCTCCTTCGATCGCCTGGGTCGCCTGCGACAGCGACACGTCTTCCGGCAGATTGAAGGAGATCGTCGACGCCACGAACTGCGAATGGTGATTGACGGCCAGCGACGTTTCGGTCGCCTCGTAACGCGCGAACATCGACAGCGGGACCTGCGCGCCGCCCGGGACACTGACGTGCATCTGGTTCAACGTTTCGGGCGATTGCCAGTATTCGGGCGCGGCTTCCATCACGACGTGGTACTGGTTGAGCGGCGAGTAGATCGTCGAGACCTGGCGCTGCGCGAAGGCGTCGTTCAGCGTTGCGTCGATCTGTCTCGGCGTCACGCCGAGACGAGCGGCGGCGTCGCGATCGATCACGATGGACGTCGAGAGCCCCTTGTTCTGCTGGTCCGTGTTCACGTCGACGAGCTCGGGCAGCTGGGAGAGCGCCTGGCGGATCCGCGGCGCCCAGGTCGCGAGCTCGGCGAGGTCGTCGGCCTGGACCGTGTACTGGTACGAAGCGTTGCTCTGCCGGCCGCCGACCCGGATGTCCTGCACGGGAGTGAGGAAGAGATTGGCGCCGGGCTCCCGCGCGAGCTCCCGGCGCAGCCGCGCCACGATCCGGTCGGCGCTTTCCTCGCGCTCGGACAAAGGCTTCAAGGTGACGAACATCGACCCCGTGTTCCGCTGCGCGCCGCCGGTGAAGCCGACGACGTTCGCAACATCCGGATCCGCACGCACGATCGCGATGAAATCGGCGAGCTTCTGCCGCATCGCCTGGAAGGAGATGCTCTGGTCGGCCTGGATGCGGCCGATGATCTGGCCCGTGTCCTGCTGGGGGAAGAAGCCCTTGGGCACGATCACGTACAGCAAGACATTGAGGGCGACCGTGCCGAGCAGGATCAGCAGCGTAATCGGACCATGATCGAGCGCCCAGCCGAGCGTGCGCCGATAGCCCCTTAACACGGCGGCGAACGCACGCTCGCTCCACGCGTGGAAACGGCCCGTCCGGCGCTCCTTCGCGGACAGGAGCAGCCGCGAGCACATCATCGGCGTCGTCGTGAGCGACACCACGAGCGAGACCAGGATCGCCGCCGACAGTGTCACCGCAAATTCGCGGAAAAAGCGGCCGACGAAGCCGCCCATGAGCAGCAAGGGGATGAAGACCGCCACGAGCGAAAGCGTCATCGCCAGCACCGTGAAGCCGACTTCGCCGGCGCCGACCCGTGCCGCCTCTTTCGGCGCCATCCCGGCCTCGACATGCCGCGACGCGTTCTCGAGGACCACGATCGCGTCGTCGACGACGAATCCGGTGGCGATGGTAAGCGCCATCAGCGACAGATTGTCGAGGCTGTAGCCGAACAGATACATGGCGCCGAACGTGACCGTCAGCGAAACAGGCACCGCGACGCACGGGATGAGCGCCGCGCGGACGTTGCGCAGGAACAGGAATACGACCAGCACGACCAGCGCCACCGACACGGCGAGCGTGCGCCCGGCGTCGCGCAGCGAAGCGCGAATCGTGGTGGTGCGCTCCATCATCACGCGCAGATCGATCGCGCTCGGAATCGAGGCGCGCAATGCGGGCAGGAGCGCGGTGACGCGATCGACGGTCTCGATGATGTTGGCGTTGGGCTGCCGGCTGATGATCAGGAGCACGGACGGCCTGCCGTTGGACGAGCCCGCGTTCCGGAGATCCTGGACGGAGTCCACGACTTCCGCCACGTCGGTGATTCCGACCGGCGCGCCATTGCGGTAGGCGACGATCAGCGGAAGATACTCCGCGGCGGTCTTGGCCTGGTCGTTGGCGTCGACCTGCCAGTAGCGCGTGCGATCCTCCACGACGCCCTTGGGCCGATTGGCATTGGCGCCCGCGATCGCCGCGCGCACCTCCTCGAAGCCGATGCCGTACTTGTAGAGAGCCTGCGGGTTGATCTCGACCCGCACGGCCGGAAGCGAGCTGCCGCCGACCTGCACCTGGCCCACGCCCGCGAGCTGCGACAGCTTCTGCGCGATGATCGTCGACGCCGCGTCGTACATCTGCCCCTGCGTCATCGTCTCCGACGTCAGCGCCAGGATCATGATCGGCGCGTCGGCCGGGTTGACCTTGCGATACGTGGGGTTGCCGTTGAGGCCCGTCGGCAGCGAGCTCCTCGCCGCGTTGATCGCCGCCTGCACGTCGCGCGCCGCGCCGTTGATGTCGCGATCGAGATCGAACTGCAGCACGATCCGCGTCGAGCCGAGCGCGCTCGCCGACGTCATCTCCGTGACCCCGGCGATGCGGCCCAGCGAGCGTTCGAGCGGCATGGCGACTGTCGCCGCCATCGTCTCGGGGCTCGCCCCGGGCAGCAGCGCAGAGACCGAAATGGTCGGCAGGTCGACCCGCGGCAGCGGCGATACCGGAAGCAGGCGGAACGCGACGGCGCCGGCGAGGACGAAGCCGATGGTCAGGAGCGTGGTCGCAACCGGACGATCGATGAAGGGCGTCGAGATACTAATGGGTGCCCCCTTGGCGCTGCGCGCCCGTCCCCCCGAGGGGGAGCAATTCGCGCTCGGGGCGGCCCGTCGCGCTCATGCTCGGTCGGTTCATTCGGCGCCACCGCCGGGCGCCGCAGCACGCTCCACGCGGCGGCGCTCGCGCCTCGCCTCCAGCCGACGCTCCAGCCTGTCGAACGCGAGATAGATGACCGGCGTGGTGAACAGCGTCAACGCCTGGCTCAGGATCAGCCCGCCGACCATCGTGATGCCGAGCGGATGGCGCAGCTCCGAACCCACGCCCCAGCCGATCATCAGCGGCAGCGCGCCCAGCAGCGCCGCCATCGTGGTCATCATGATCGGGCGGAAGCGAAGCAGGCTCGCCTCGAAGATCGCGTCGCGGGGCGAGAGCTTCCGGTCGCGCTCCGCGTCGATCGCGAAGTCGATCATCATGATGGCGTTTTTCTTCACGATGCCGATCAGGAGAATGAGGCCGATGATGGCGATCACGCCGAGCTCGTTGCCGCTGAGCTGCAGCGCGAGCAGCGCGCCGACGCCGGCCGAAGGAAGCGTGGACAGAATCGTGATGGGATGGATATAGCTTTCGTACAGGACGCCGAGGACGATGTAGACGGTGACGATCGCGGCGAGGATCAGCCACAGCTGGTTGGTGAGCGACGCGCGGAAGGCGAGCGCCGCGCCCTGGAGCTTCACCTGCGCGCTCACCGGCAGGCCGATGTCGCGCTGCGCCGCCTCGATGGCCTTCACGGCGTCGCCGAGCGAGGCGCCGCGCGCGAGGTTGAATGAAATCGTGGCCGCCGGAAACTGCCCGATACGGCTCACGACCAGCGGCGCGGGCCGCTCGGTCACGGTCGCGAGCGCCGACAAGGGTATTTGCTGCGTGGAAGCCGCGGCTGCGGGCGCTGCCGCTCCCGTCGGCCGCGCCGCCGCTGCCGCGGCGAGCGGTGCGTTGACATAGATGTTGTCGAGCGCCGCCAGACCATTGCGGAATTCCGGCAGGACCTCGAGCACGACGCGGTACTGGTTGGTCTGCGTGAAGATCGTCGAAACGAGGCGCTGGCCGAAGGCGTTGTAGAGCGCGTTGTCGATCATCGCGGGAGTCACGCCGAAGCGACTCGCCGCGGCGCGATCGATGTCCACATACGCCTGCAGCCCGCCCTCCTGCTGGTCGCTCGCCACGTCCACGAGCCGCCGGTCCTGGCGCAGCCGTTCGACGAGCTTCGGCACCCATAGGGAAAGCTCGTCGGCCTTCGCGTCCTCCACGGAGAACTGGTACTGCGTGCGGCTCACCTTGTCCTCGATCGTCAGGTCCTGCACCGGCTGCATGTAGAGCACGATGCCCTCCACGCCGGCGAGGGACTCCTGCAATCGCCGGATGACATCGGCGGCGCTGCCGCTCCGTTGCGCGAGCGGCTTGAGATTGATCAGAAAGCGGCCGCTGTTCAACGTGGGATTGTTGCCGTCGACGCCGATGAACGACGACAGGCTTTCCACCGCGGGATCCTGCAGGATCGCTTTCGCCAGCGCTTGCTGGCGCTCGGCCATCGCCGCGAAGGAAATGGTCGGCGAGGCTTCCGAGATGCCCTGGATCGCGCCCGTATCCTGGATGGGAAAGAAGCCCTTCGGAATCGCGATGTACAGCACGATGGTGAGCACCAGCGTGGCGATCGCGACGATCAGCGTCGCGACCTGGCGATCGAGCACCCAGGTCAGCATGCGCGCATAGCGCGCGATCACGCGGTCGAACCATTCGCCGCTCTTTCTGAACAGCGGACCCTGCTCCGCCACGGGCACGTGGCGCAAGAGGCGCGCGCACATCATCGGCGTCAGCGTCAGCGAGACCACGGCCGACAGCAGGATCGCGACGGCGAGCGTGATCGCGAACTCGCGGAACAGCCGCCCGACCACGTCGCCCATGAACAAGAGGGGGATCAGCACGGCGATGAGCGACAGCGTCAGGGAGATGATCGTGAACCCGATCTGCTCCGCGCCTTTGAGCGCCGCCGCGAGCGGCGATTCGCCCGCCTCGATGTAGCGCGAGATGTTCTCGATCATCACGATGGCGTCGTCCACCACGAAGCCGGTGGCGATCGTGAGCGCCATCAGCGTGAGATTGTTGATCGAGAATCCGGCGAGGTACATCACCGCGAACGTGCCGACGAGCGACAGCGGGACCGCGACGCTCGGGATGACGGTGGCCGCCACATTGCGCAGGAAGAGGAACATGATCATGACCACGAGCGCCACGGCGAGCATGAGCTCGAACTGCACGTCGCGCACCGACGCGCGGATGGTCACGGTGCGGTCGGTCAGCATCACCACGTCGATCGCGGCGGGCAGCGACGCCGAGAGCTGCGGCAGGAGGCGCTTGATGCGGTCGACCACTTCGATGACGTTGGCGCCGGGCTGGCGCTGGATGTTGACGATGACCGCTGCCGACTCGTTGGCCCACGCCGCGAGGCGCGTATTCTCGGCGCCGTCGATGACGTCGGCGACGTCGACGAGCCGCACCGGCGCGCCGTTGCGGTAGGCGACGATCATGGTCTTGAATTCGTCGGCCGACTTCAGCTGGTCGTTGGCGTCGATGGTCGACGCGCGGGTGGGACCGTCGAAGCTGCCTTTCGCCTGATTCGCATTGGCGTTGCCGATCGCGGTGCGGAGGTCGTCGAGCGAGAGGTTGTACGCGGCGAGCGCCTTCGGATTGGCCTGTATGCGCACCGCCGGGCGCTGGCCGCCGCTGATGCTGACAAGCCCGACGCCGGGCAGCTGGGAGATCTTGGTCGCGAGCCGCGTGTCGGCCAGATACTGGATCTCCGGCAGCGGCATCGTGCGCGAGGACAGCGCCAGCGTCACGATCGGCGTGTCAGCCGGATTGACCTTGTTGTAGATGGGGGGCTGCGGCAGGTCCGTCGGCAGGAAGGTGGTGGCGGCGTTGATCGCGGCCTGCACTTCCTGTTCCGCCACGTCGAGCGGCAGCTCGAGGCTGAACTGCAGCGTGATGACCGACGCGCCGCCCGAGCTCGCCGACGACATCTGGTTGAGGCCGGGCATCTGGCCGAATTGGCGCTCCAGCGGCGCCGTGATCGACGAGGTGACGACTCCCGGGCTCGCGCCGGGGTAGAGCGTAACGACCTGGATCGTCGGATAGTCGAACTTGGGCAGCGCCGACAGCGGCAGTACGCGGTACGCGACGATACCCACCAGCAGGATGGCGACCATCAGCAGCGAGGTCGCCACCGGCCGGAGAATGAACAGACGCGACGGATTCATCGCGGAGCGCGGAAGAGGCTTGCGTTCGCGGCGGCGGCGGAAGCGAGGGCAGCCTTCACGTCGCGCTGAAGTGCCCGCACGGCCGCCCGAAGGGCACTTTGCGCCCCCTCGGGGGCAGCGAACGGAGTGAGCGTGGGGGGCCGTTCATCCCGCTAGGCGCCATCCTTGGCGCGCGCGGCGCGCCCTCCCGGAGGTCGCTCGCCGGCCTCCTTGTCGCCGCGCTTTCCGCGCCGCCCGGCCTCGGGCGCCGCCGGGACGGCTGCGTCGCGAGTGACGACTTCCACTTTCGCTCCTTCGCGCAGCCGGTCCGCGCCATCGACGACCACCAGCGCACCGGGCGCAACGCCGCTGTCGATCGCCGCGGTCTCGCCTTGCGTGGACCCGACGACGACGGGCGTGACCGCCACCGTCTTGTCGTCCTTCACGACGTAGACGAACGTCCCCGCGGCGCCACGCTGGATGGCCGCCGTCGGCGCGAGCGTCGCGTTGGATCGGGTCTCGACAGGCATTCGCACATTGACGAACTGATTGGCGAAGAGCGCGCCGTCGGCGTTGGGGAACTCGGCCTTGAGCTTGATGGTGCCCGTCGCGGTGTCGATCTGGTTGTCCGCGGTCAGCAACCTGCCGCTGCCGAGCTTTTCCTTCTGGGCGCGGTCGAAGGCCTCGACGGGAATGCGATCGCCGGCCCGGAGGCGCTTCATCACGCGCGGCAGGGCATCCTCGGGGATGGGGAACACCACGCCGATCGGCGACAGCTGCGTGATCACGACGATGCCGTTGGCGTCGCTGGCGCGCACGATGTTGCCCGGGTCCACCTGGCGCAGGCCGACGCGACCGCTGATCGGGGCGACCACTCGCGTGTACGTGAGCTGCAGCTTCGCGTTGTCGATGTTGCCTTGGTCGGCCTGCAGCGCGGCCTCGTACTGGCGCACCAGCGACTCCTGGGTGTCGACCTGCTGGCGGGAAATGGAATCCTGCTCGAGCAGCGTGCGATAGCGCGCGACGTCGACCTTCGCGTTTTCGAGCAGCGCCTGGTTGCGGGCCCGTTGTCCGTTGGCGAGCGTGAGCTGCACCTCGAACGGCCGCGGATCGATCTGGGCGATGAGGTCGCCCGCCTTCACCATCTGGCCCTCCTCGAAGGCGACCTTCATGAGCTGGCCATCGACCCGGCTCCTGACGACGACGGCATTCACGGGCGTGACGGTGCCAAGCGCGAACAGGTAGATATCCAGCGTGCCTTGGCGCACGGGCGCGGCGACGACGGGCGTCGGGCGGAGCGCGGCGTCGGCGCGTCCGCTGCGCTCGACCGCTCCGCGCGGTGCCGGCGCCTTGTCCGCCGCCGGACGAGACGCGTACCAGATCGCCGCCACCGCCGCCGCGACGCCGAGAACGGCCAGCGCCACCCATCGGAGCGTTCGCCGTGATCCCCGTTCGGACTCCGCCCGATAGGCGCTCGTCTGCGGACCGGAAGCGTCGGAGTTCGTGGTTTCAGGGTTCTTCATCGGGGATTGGGGCATTTCTCCGCCCTGGGACCGGTTGGCCGATGTCATGGCTGACGGCGCGACGGTCCGGCATTATAGGGTCTAGAGTGGACGTCACCCCCGGAGTTCCCCGGCCTGCCGCGGCGTCCCGCCGGCTCCTGGCGACCGCCGCATTTGAGTTCCGGGCCGCACTAGGCGACACTATCGGGCTTTTTTGGGTGAATTTCGCCACCCGTCAGTGGGCAACGGCCCTGTGTGGCCGGGCCGAACGAGGAAATGGATTCAGAGTGAAAGCGATTATCCTGAGCGCGGGCCAGGGCAAGCGATTGCTGCCCCTCACCGAACGCGCGCCAAAATGCATGCTTCCGGTACGGGGTCGGCCGCTCATCGCGTGGCAGATCGACGCGCTGCGGCGTTGTGGCATCGCCGACATCACGGTAGTGGTCGGCTTTGGCGCCGAGTTGGTCGAGGCCGGTCTTGCCGAACGCTATGGCCCGCGCCGCATCCGTACGCTGTACAACCCGTTCTTTGCGCTCACCGACAACCTGGTGAGCTGCTGGGTGGCGCGCGGCGAAATGGAGAAGGAGTTCCTGCTGCTGAACGGCGACACGCTGTTCGAGGCTGCCGTGCTTGAGCGGCTGCTGGCGGCGCCGGAGCATCCGATCACGCTGGCCGTCAGCATCAAGGAACGCTACGACGACGACGACATGAAGGTGATCCGGGACGGCGACCAGTTGCTCCAGGTGGGGAAGAAGTTGCCGCCAGAGCGGGTGGACGCGGAATCGATCGGGATGATGACGTTTCGGGGCGATGGGCCGCGGCTTTTCCGCGACGCGATCGACAACGCGCTGCGCACGCCCGAAGCACTGAAGCAGTGGTACCTGTCGCTGATCGACGCCCTGGCCCGGACTGGCGCGGTCTTCACCCAGCGGATACCGGCCAGCGGGTGGACGGAAGTGGACAGCCCGGCCGATCTGGAACGGGCGTCGACCCCGGGCGCCGCCTGGCTCGTCGCGACGGAGCCGTCCCCCGTTACGCGCTGACCGGCGCTCGCGCGACGATCGCGCGGACGAGCTCCAGGTCCGCCACGCTGTCGACATCGATCGCGGCCTCGGCGAATGGCATCGTCACGACGGCGGCGTCGATGCCAGTCCGCTTCGATAGCCGCCGCACGGCCGCCGCCAGGCTGAGCGTGCCAAGCGCGTAACGTGCCATCGCCACCCAGCCGACGAAGCCGATGACCCGGATGGGCTTCTTGCGGTCGTTTTCCACCTGCTGCCAGAGGCGCGCCATCCGCCGGGCGCGAGGCGTGAGAAAAGCGAAGAGATTGCAGCCGCAGAAGTGACCATCGCTGAACTTGAGCACGGTGCGCCGCGTGCGCGGATAAGCTTCCCGGACGAGGTCGTGCGGGGCCAGTGCCACGGCAACATCGCCGCCGATCGCGCTCGCCGCCACCAGAAAATGGCGCACCATCTCAGCGTTGAGCAACGCATGGTCGCCTGTGGTGAGCAGTACCGGGACCTCGTCCGGGAGCGTGGCGAGGGCCGCGGCGGCGCTGGCGGCGGGAGTGGCCTGCGGACCCATCCAGCGGACGCCGCCGTCCGCCACCAACCCGTGGAGCTCCGGGGATCCTTGCAGCGCTTCCGCAGAGGGACCGCAAAGCACGATGCGGTTCACGCACCCGCTCTGCTCCAGCGCACGCACGACGCGAACGACCATCGGACTGCCGGCGATGGGCGTCAGGCACTTGGCGGCCACACCCGCCGCGGCCGCGACCGGGTCGTTCCTGCCGCGATCGGCGGCGAGCACGATGGCGTCGAACTGCATCAATGCTCCCCAGTGCAGTGGCTGTATGTCTCAGCTTCCATCGAGTTGCCGCTCGTAGATGCGATAGCGCTTGTAGGCATGTCCCCCGATCGACTCGATGATGCTGCGCATCCCGGCGTTGTCCTCGAGAATCCAGGAGAGCTCGAGGTCCTTGACGCCCAGCTGCCGGCGTCCTCGTCTGCGCGGCGGCGATCACGAGGAACGCGAGCGCGGGACCAAGGCGCGTGCGCTGAAATTTGCGTCGCACGCCCATCAGCGGCACGCGGGCGGTGGTGGGATGGCGCACCTTGAGTCGCCACAGGAGCTTCGCCCAGCCGAGCGGCAAGAGCCGGCCATCGAGCCCGCGGATCGCCTCGTTGATATTGGGGATGACGACGATGAACGCGGCGGGCTCGCCGTCGACCTCGGCGATCCGAATCAGCCCCGGATCGACAAGAAAGCGCAGATTCCTGCCGAGCTCGTGGAATTCGGCGGCGGTGAACGGTACGAATCCCCAGTTCTGGGCCCAGGCGTCGTTGAAGATGTCCCGCAACAGCGCGATCTCGTCGTCGAAGCGCTTTCGTTCGAGCGGACGCACGCGCACGCGTTTTTCGGCGGCGGCAACGAGCCGCGCCATGATGGGCGATGGCTCGAAATCGGACCTTATTTTGTAAGCGAATGTGTCGACGGCCTTCCGGTAACCCTGTGCCTCGACCCGCGGCGCGTAGTACGGCCGGGCGTGTCCCATCATGAACACCGGAGGCGTGTCGAAACCTTCGATCAGGAGGCCCGTTTCCTCGTTGATCGACAGGCTGAAAGGGCCCCGGACGCGGCGCATCCCCTGATCGCGGAGCCATTGTTCCGCGGTTCCGAAGAGCGCGGCGAACGTGTCCGCGCGGTCTTCGGCATCGAGCATCCCGAAGAATCCGGTGGCATCGGCATAGCGCTCGAGGTGCAAGGCATCGATCTGCGCGCTGATCCGGCCGACGGGCTCGCGCCCGCGCCAGGCGATCCACGCCTGCCATCGCGCGTGCTGGAAGTACGGATTGCCCTTGGGCGAAAGATGGAGGCGCCGCTCGAGCAACAGCGGCGGAACCCAGGCCGGATCGGATTCGAAAATCCTGAACGGGACACGGATGAACGTATCGAGCGCCGGGGCGTCTTGCACGGCGGTGATGCGAAGCGACGGGGGTTCCCCTGTCGGCGGAACCGGGGCCGCCTGTGGGGTGGCGGAGGGTGGCGGCGCTTGGTCCTTGGTCAATGGGAGGCCGAAACAGGGGGTCGATTCCGTCCGGGCCAACCGACCGCCGCCAGCGCCCCGGGCGGCTCGGGCCGGAAGCGCAACCCGCAGTCGCGGACCCACCAACCGGAGCCCTGCCGACATCGCGGCCGGCGGCCGCGGAACCGCCGGCTTGTCGTCTATATAACAACATTATCCTACAAGCTTGCCCCCGCCGGCCCCGTCTTCTTGACGCGCGGGCCGCAGTTACGGTCTACTTTGGTCCGACAACCTGTTAAACTTACGGTTTGCCGACGGGGCAGGCCATCAATAAGAAGGTCCCGAGAGAATTGGTCAATATGTGGGACGCCCCCGTGCTTTCTTCTGAGGTCGTTATTGGGGCCGAGCGCATCGACGCCGCGGACCGTGTCCGGGCGGATAAGGCGATGCCTTCGAGGGGAATCAAACTGGATCGAACGCCTGTATTCGGATCGGCTGCGCCGGCCACGCCGACCGTGAACTCCATCGCACTGCGGCCCGCCGATTTCGCCAGCCTTGCGGATGCCCTGGATTACGCCGCCGAGGGCGACACGGGAGCGAACTTCTATGCCGGCAGCGGCAAGCTCGCGACGGTGCTTCCCTATCGGACGCTCCGCGTGCAGGCGCACGAGCTCGCCCGCCGCCTCCTGTCGCTGCCCATGCCGCGCGGCGCCCGCGTCGCCGTGGTCGCCGAGACCAATCCGGACTTCCTGCGCTTCTTCTTTGCCTGCCAGTATGCGGGGCTCGTGCCGGTCGCCTTGCCGGCGTCGGTCAATCTCGGGGGCCATGCGGCCTATGTCGCCCGGTTGCGCGGCCTGCTGCAGGGCTGCGATGCCGCGGCGGCGATGGCATCGAGCCAGTTCCTGCGTTTCCTGCGGGAGGCGGCCGATGGCATGGGCCTCGCCTTTACGGGAACCCCCGCCGCCTTCGACGAGCTGCCCGAACACGACGGCGAATTGCGGCCCAGCGGCCCCGAGGAGACCGCTTATCTGCAATACACGTCGGGCAGCACCAGCTTTCCGCGAGGCGTCGTGATCACGCAGCACGCGGTGCTGAGCAATCTCGCGGGCGTGGTCAATCACGGCCTCGACATCAAGCCCGACGACCGCTGCGTGTCGTGGCTGCCGTTCTATCACGACATGGGCCTGGTGGGCTGCATGCTGGCGCCCATGGCCACGCAGCGCTCGATCGATTACCTCGACACGCGGGACTTCGCGATGCGCCCGCGGCGCTGGCTGGAATTGATGACCAACACGCGAGGCGACGATCTCGTTCAGCCCGCCGTTCGGCTACGAGCTCTGCGCGCGCCGGATTCGTCCCGAGGATGTCGCCGGTTACGACCTTGCCGCGTGGCGGATCGCGGGCATCGGCGCCGAGCCCATCCGGGCCGAGCTGCCGGAGCGCTTCGCGAAGCTCCTCGCGCCGGCCGGATTCGATCCTCGCGCGTTCGTGCCCTGCTACGGCATGGCGGAGAGTTCGCTCGCCATCAGCTTCTCGCCGTTGGGGCAAGGCGTGGTCGTCGACTGGATCGACGCCGATCACCTGGCCGAAAACCTGCGCGTGATCCCGGCGGGTCACGGATGCCGGTCGCGTCAACGGTTTCGTCCGGTGCGGGGCGCCGTTGCCGGGGCACGAGGTGGCTATCCGCGACGACCAGGGACGGCCGCTGCCGGATCTGCACGTCGGCCGCATCAAGGTGCGCGGTCCGAGCGTCATGTCCGGGTATTTCGCGCAGCCCGAGCAGACGCGCCAGGCGCTCTCGCCGGAGGGGTGGCTCGACACCGGCGACATCGGCTACCTGGTCGAGGGCAGCATCGTCGTGACCGGCCGGCACAAGGACATGATCATCATCAACGGCCGCAACATCTGGCCGCAGGACATCGAACACATCGCGGAGCGGCAGCCGGAATTGCGATCCATGGACGCATCGGCGTTCTTCGTCCTCGGTCCGGACGACGAAGAGCTCGCCGTCGTGGTCGTCCAATGCAATATCAGCGACGCTACGGAAAGCCGCCTGCTGACCCAGCGGCTGCATCGGGAAATTCACGAGGAGCTCGGCATCTCCTGCCTGATCGAGCTCGTGCCGCGGCACACGCTGCCGCGCACTTCCTCCGGCAAGCTGTCGCGGGCCGCCGCGCGCGCGGACTATCTGCAGCGGCGCGCGCAGGAAAGCAAAGCCGCGCGCACCGACGCCGACAAGCCGGCGTACGCCGAGCAGGCGAGCCTGCCTGCGGCGTTAGCCGGTCCCTAGCCCGCCGCATCGGTCGCGCGTGGCCATGGGCCGCGATTCGGCCGCCCGTCCGATCCGCCAGATCCCGGTGTCCCAAGCTTGAGCGTTCCGTCGCTCGTGGCGCTCACCGGCGCTACCGGGTTCATTGGTGGGGCCGTACTTTCTCACCTCACGGGAGCAGGGTGGCGGGTGCGGGCCCTGTATCGACCGCGGGCGGGCCGCACTCCACCCACTTTGCCGGGCGTCGAATGGGTCGCGGGAGACCTAGGCGACGCGCATTCACTGAGAGCGCTCGTGGCGGGCACGGACGCGGTCGTCCATTGTGCCGGCGCGGTTCGCGGCGCCCGGCGCTCCTTCTTCGACCGGATCAATGCGGAGGGCGCGGCCAACCTCGCGCGGGCTGCCTCGAGCCTGCCTCGCGCGCCACGATTCCTGCTGCTGTCCTCCCTGGCGGCGCGCGAGCCCGAGCTCTCACACTACGCGGCCAGCAAGCGACAAGGGGAACGCGCGCTCGAAGCCGCGGGCTTGCGCTGGACGGTGCTGCGACCTCCCGCCGTCTACGGGCCCGGGGAGCGCGAGCTGCGTCCGCTCTTTCGCGGCATCGCGCGCGGAATGGCGCCGTTGCCCGCCGGTGGCGCCGGGCGCTTCTCGCTTCTCTACGTCGACGATCTCGCGACGGCGGTGTTGCGCTGGCTCGCCGCCGACACCGGTTACGGCAGAATATTCGAGCTCGATGACGGACATGCCGGAGGCTACGATTGGGACACGGTCTTGACGGTCGCCGGACGCGCGTTGCGCAAGGGCGCCCGGGTGCGTCGGGTTTCCGTGCCGCTGCCGCTCCTCCGGGTCGCGGCATACGCCAATCTCGCGGCCGGCACGCTCTGCGGATACGATCCCATGCTTACACCGGGCAAGCTCCGCGAAATTTCGCATCCGGACTGGTTGTGCGATAGTCACGACTTCGCGGAAGCCACTGGCTGGCGTGCGGCCGTCGGGTTCGAAGCAGGGGCTCGCCCGCGCGTATGGCAAGCAGGAATCATGAAGGCCATGACCGGAAATATCGCGTCGGATTATCCACAGATCGTAGCGGAGCTGCGGGCCGAACTTTCGCGGCTGTCGCAGGGACGGTTCGAGATCGGCGAAGACACGGACTTGCTGGGCGACCTCGCGCTCGACTCGCTGCAGGTCATGAATCTGCTGCTCGACATCGAGGACAAATTCGACGTATCGATTCCGGTGAACATCCTGCCCGATGTGAAGACGGTCAGGGATCTCGCGTTGCAGATCGAAAACCTCGTGCGGGAAAAGTGATGGGACTGTTCGACAAATTCCAGGGCCTCTCGGCGGCGCGGCGCGAGCTCGGGACGCTCGGCATCGATCCGTTCGGGGTCGAGATCGAGAAGATCCTCTCGCCGACCGAGGGCATCATCCACGGCCGGCGCACGGTCCTTGCCGGCACCAACAACTACCTCGGCCTGACCTTCGATCCCGACTGCGTCGCGGCGGCGCAGGCGGCGCTGGCCGCCGAAGGCACCGGCACGACCGGTTCGCGCATGGCGAACGGCAGCTATGCGAACCACCGGAAGCTCGAAGCGGAGCTCGCGGCGTTCTACGGAATGCGCGATGCGATCGTGTTCTCGACGGGATACCAGGCGAACCTCGGCATGCTGTCGGCGCTCGCCGGCGCGGGGGATGTCGTGCTGCTCGACGCCGATTGCCACGCCAGCATCTACGACGGTTGCCGCCTGGCCGGCGCGGAAGTCATCCGCTTTCGCCACAACAACGCAGAAGACCTCGCGAAGCGCCTGCGCCGGCTCGGCGCGCGCGCCGCGGACACGCTGATCGTCGTGGAAGGCATCTACAGCATGCTGGGCGACCGTGCGCCGCTCAGGGAGATCGTCGCCGTCAAGCGCGAGCACGGCGGCTACCTGCTGGTGGACGAGGCCCATTCGCTGGGGGTTCTGGGCGAACACGGGCGCGGGCTCGTCGAGGAGTTGGACGTGCTGGCAGACGCGGACTTCATCGTCGGCACGTTCAGCAAGAGCTTGGGCGGCGCCGGCGGTTTCTGCGTGAGCGATCTCCCCGTGCTCGACCTCGTCCGCTACTCGAGCCGGCCGTACATCTTCACCGCGTCGCCGTCACCCGCCACGATCGCGTCGACGCGGCAGGCGCTCCTCAAGCTTTCGGCGGGACGCGACCTCCGAGCGCGCCTGCGCGCAAATTACGAACGCCTGCATGCGGGATTGACGGGCATGGGTTACGCCCTCGGCGCGTCTCCCAGCCCGGTGATCGCGGTGGTCCTCGGTGATCGGATCGAGGCGCTCCGATTCTGGAATCGCCTGTTGCAGCACGGCGTCTACGTCAACCTCATGCTGCCGCCGGCAACGCCGAATGGCGTCTCGCTGATCCGCTGCAGCGTCAGCGCGGCGCATACCTCCGAACAGATCGATGCCGTCTGCGCCGCGTTCGCCGACTTGCGAGCGGACGCGGGAATCGTCGCCGCGGAGCTCGGCACGGGTACCTGAATCGCTGCGCTCCCCCGGGCGTCCTGATGAAGCTTTTCGTTGCCTTCAGCCGCGCCTATCCCGGGCAAAGCGCCCTGGTGCTTGGCGCCCTGGTGCTCGCGAGCCTGTTCGAGGGACTGGGTCTCACCACGCTGCTGCCGCTTCTCACCACGCGCGTGAGCGAAGGCGGGGCGGGCGCGTCAACGGGAATCGGCGGCGACGGTGACGCGGATGCTCGCCGCCATCGGCCTCACGCCGACCGTCGGCGTGCTGCTGGCGATTGTCGTCCTCGGCATGATGCTGAAAAGCGTGCTCGTGCTCGCGGCGAACCGGCAGGTCGGCTACACGGTGGCCCGTGTCGCGACCGATCTGCGCCTCAACTTCATCCGGTCGCTCCTGGCAGCGCGCTGGGAATATTATCTGCGGCAACCCGTCGGGGCGCTCGCCAACAGCCTCGCGACCGAAGCGACGCGCGGCGCCGAATCGTATCTCTACGGCGCGACCGTCCTCGCGCTCGGCATCCAGGCGACCGTCTATTCCATCGTCGCGCTGCTCGTGTCGTGGGAGGCGACTGCTATCGCGCTGACCGCGGGCGTCGTGTTCGTCTTCCTCCTGAACCGCCTCGTGCACATGTCCCGCCGCGCGGGCGCGAAGCAGACGAGGCTTCTGCGCTCCCTCCTCGCGCGCCTGTCCGACAACCTGCAGTCGGTCAAGCCGTTGAAGGCGATGGCCCGCGAGAATCTCGCGAACACGCTCCTCGAGGGCGACACCAGGCAGTTGAATCGCGCGCTGCAGAAGGACGTCTTCAGCAAGGAGGCGCTGCGCGCGCTGCAGGAGCCGATGCTCGCCATACTGATTGCGTCAGGTCTCTACGTGGCGCTCGTCAAGTTCGGGATGTCGCTCGCGTCGGTGATGCTTTTGGCCTTCCTGCTCGTGCGCGTCCTCCTGTACATGAGCCGCATGCAGCGCGAATACCAGAGAATGGTCACGAGCGAGAGCGCCTACTGGTCGATGCAGGCGGCCATCGAGGGTGCGAAGAGCGAGAACGAGCATCCGCCGGAAGGCGCCGTCCCTGAGCTTCAGCACGCGATCCGTTTCGAGAACGTGGGCTTCCGTTACCGTGACGCCTGGATCCTGCGCAACGTGGCGCTCACGATTCCCGCGGGCGGAATCACGGCGTTCGTCGGTCCGTCGGGCGCGGGCAAGACGACGGTGATCGATCTCGTCACGGCGCTCCTGCGGCCGCAGGAGGGCGAGGTCTGGATCGACGAGCTGCCCCTGCAGCGCGTCGACTGGCGCGCGTGGCGCCGCATGATCGGCTATGTGCCGCAGGAGACGATCCTGCTGCACGACACGGTCCGCAACAACGTGACGCTGGGCGATCCGGAGTTGACCGTGGCCGATGCCGAGGCAGCGTTGCGCGCGGCGGGCCTGTGGGATGTCGTTTCGGCGCTGCCGGAGGGCCTGGACACGATCGTCGGCGAGCGCGGCGGAAAATTGTCCGGCGGCCAGCGCCAGCGCGTGGTGCTCGCGCGCGCCCTTGCGCACAAGCCGCGCGTGCTGATTCTCGACGAGGCCACCAGCGCGCTCGATCCGGAAACGGAGACAGCCATCTGCCGTACGCTCGAAGCGTTGCGCGGCGAGCTCACGATCATCGCGATATCGCACCAGTCGCCGCTGGTCGACGTCGCGGATCGCGTCTACCGGATGGGCGACGGCACGGCCACTCTCGCGGCCGATGTCCCGCGCGAGAGGCCGGCCAGCCCCGTGGCTGTAACAGTTCCGCGCGCGTAGTAGCCAGCCCGACGGATCATCGGCAGCGTTCGAGCGGCGCCGGCGGACGCACCCATTCGACGGTCTTGCCGAAGAGCGCCAGCCCGGCGTAGCCGCGAATTCTGAGCGAGCCATCGTTTTCGAGCTCGATGGTGCTCTTGAAGGTCCGCCCGTCGTTTGGATTGTAGATGTGCCCCGCGGTCCAGTGCCGCTCCCTTGCGTTTTGAAAGCCGCTCAGGATTGTGAGCCCGCACAGCGGACGGTCGCGGAGCGCTGCGTCGGGATTGTGCTGGTCGCGTTTGGGCGCCCCGCCGGACAGCGGTTTCTTCAGCCAGTAGATGCGCCCGCACAGGAGGCCGTCGCAGTCCTCGATCGTGACGGCCACCTTGTGCTTGCCGCCGTCACGGTTGTCGACCCACACGCCGCGGATATCGTCGGCGGCGGAACGCTCCGGCGCGGCGGCGTGCGTGCCGAGCGCGAACCCGGTCAGCAATGCCGCGAGAGCCCTTACACGCAGATGGCGCGCGGCGCGACGGACCTTGGCCTGTGCAACGACCGCGTCACGGCCGCGAATGACCCTAGCCGCCACGTGCGCGCGGGTCGGCGAGATAGGTACCGAACACGCGATCCCACAGCGGCGAGCTGACGCCAAAACGCACTCCTTTGGCACCGTAGTGGTGCTGCAGGTGATAGACCTTGAGGAAGTGCAGAGGCGCCCAGCGCATCGCGAAATGATGCGTCGCGTAATGGATGTAGTCGTACGCGAGATAGCCGATGAGGAAAAATGCGATGAACGGCTCGATCCACGGGGCGGGAACGACCAGCCGGAAGATCTGGTAGAGCACGATCATCATGAGGATGCCGCCCGCGGGCGGCATGACGAGGCGGGTCCGGTCGCGGGGCGCCGCGTGGTGCACGCCATGGAACATGAACACGAGGTACTTGGCGACGCGATTTTGCGCCGCGAAATGAAACACGAACCGATGGAGGCAGTATTCGGTCAGCGTCCAGACCACGAGTCCGAGCACGCCGATTCCGGCAAGGCCGGCCACCGGCAGGTCATGCACGGCGTAGCTCCGCCACAGCAGGAAGCCGGCGACGGGCCCCCAGAACAGGAGCGGGACGATCGGATGCACGTGCGTCAGCGCTTCCAGAAGGTCGTTCTGGAACAGCCTGATGGATGGCTCCGTTCGCTTCGTGTCAGCGACTGGCATCGGTTTTCTCCCGCACAACATTGTATTTTAGCAGGCCGGCGGGAACCAGTCATGGCAGGGGTGGCGGGAGAGACCCACTACCCCGGCGGGTAGGCGCGAGCGGCCGTTTTTGCTGGTACTCAATCGGCGAGCCAATGGTTCAAATCGCGGCCGAGGAGGCGGGACAGGAGTGCCACGTCCGGCCGCAGCGTCTCGCAGACGACGTCCTTCATCTGCGCAGTAAGCGCAGACGGCGACGCGGGGATCTTGTTCCAGCGCGTCACCCGCTTGATCAGGCCGGCGCGTTTCGAGCCGTCCGGATTGTATTTGCGCGTGCGCTGCTGGAGCGTTTGCATCATCTTGCCCCCGCGCGTGGCGGGCACGAAAAGCATGCGCTGCAGCCACCGATAGCGGTACATCCGGCTTTCGTATCGGGATTCAAAGCGAGTCTGGCCGTCATAGTCGACCCGGAGGAATTCGAGGGCGCGCCGATACACGGCGAGCGGATCGGCCGCGAGGTCGTCGAACACAATGACGTGCGAGCGCTCCGGTCCCGCGATGGCGAAGAGCCGCTCGACCTGCGCGCCGAGTCGCGCGACCTCGCTGTAGAGCAGCAGGCGGGCGTCGAGGCAGTGCTTCGGCACTTGCTGCCTTCGCGCGCGGGCCGGTTCGAGCGTCCAGGCTTTCGCGAAGTCCGGCTCGTCCTCCTGCAGCAGGAACCGCATGCGAAGGTGATACGACGGCAGCATCGTGAGCGGATTGCGCACGAGTGCGATGAACCGCGCTGCGGGATTGATGCGTCGTATCCGCTCGATGGCTTGCGGCAGATATAGGTACGACACGGACCCCTCGCCCACGGCGCGGTGCGTGGCGGCATAATGGCCGAAACAGCGTTCGAGATAATCCCGCGCGAGCTCGCTTGCGGACGGGTCGTGCGTGAGCTGCGTGAAGTAGTGCGGCTCCTTCGGCTGCGAGAAGCAGATCTGCGGGTTCCGCGCGAGATACCGGCAGAACGACGTCGTGCCGCAGCGCGGGGCGCCCACGACGAAGAAATCCGGAAAGGGAGGAGGGAGGGACATCGCGGAATCTCGTTGCTAGTTATCCGGCGCGGGCGGAGCGGGCGTTGGCTTCGGCGTCCGGAGCACGGCGATCATCGCCGCCACGACCAGAACCAATGCCGCCCACTCGGCCGGCCCCGGGCGCTCGCCCAAGAGCAGCATTCCGGCGAACACGCCCACGATCGGCACCGGCAGCGAGGACATCGACGACACGGCGACCGGCAGCGTGCGCGCCAGCGTGAAGAACGCCCAGTGCGCGAGTGTGCCGGCAAGGAAGATGTTGTACAGGATCGCGAACCACGTCGCGCCGGAAAGGTTGTGCGGCACTACGGTTGAGAATAGCGGCGCCAGGATCGCGACCGGCACCCACCCCAGCAGCATCATCCAGCCGGTCACGACCGTCTGCGACAGCGGAAGCTTCCACTTCCGCACGAGGACGATGCCCATCGCCCACGAGATCGATGCGCCGAGGATCAGCAGCGCGGCGACCGGTGCGCGCTGGAGGTTGCGGATGTCGTCGAACAGGAGCAACCCCATGCCGAGCATTCCGAGCGCGAGCCCGGCGATCCTGCCGCGCGACAGAGGCTCGTGCAGCAGCGCGAGCGAAATCAGCACGCTCCACACCGGCATCGTGAACGCGAGAATCGCGCTTCGTCCCGCCGGCAGCTGCTGCACGCCGAACAACAGGAGCCCGTTCCAGCCGGTGATATTGAACAGAGCAAGCAGGGCGACCTTGCCCCACATCGCCCGTGGAATCCGGATCGAATCGCCGGCGAACCGGCCGATGACGAGAAGGCCGATCGCCGCGAACGGCAGCGACAGCGCGCGGAACGTGAGCGGCGGCAACTCGGCGACGCCCATTTTCAGTATGGGCCAGTTGCACCCCCATACCAGGGTGATGACCGAAACGAGAATGAGCGCGCCGGGCCGCCCCAAGCGCGAATTGCTCCGCGGCCTCATCACGCGGTTGCGGTGTTCGACGGCGCCGCTCGAAGCGCCGCTTTCGCGCCGGCACGGGTCTCGGATGTCACCGGTCCCTCGCCGAAGGCGGCGCGCCGAACTTGCTGGCATGGAGCGCGCGCGCCTGCGTGACCCAGGCGTCGCGCCGGATCCGGCCCGGAAACTCGGGCAGCTTCGCGTCGAATTCGTCGATGTCGCGTTCGCTCCAGCGCGCGATCTGGCGGTAGGTCGTGATGCCGAGCTGTTGCAGCATGCGCTCGAGCACCGGGCCGACGCCGACGATGAGCTTGAGGTCGTCCGGTGCGCCGGCGCCGAAGAACGGAGGCGGCGCGTTGTTCTCGAGATCGACCACGAGCTGCCGGTAGCGCGCGGTCTCCCCGCGCGTGGCCGCGAGCTCGCCATAGATTCGCCGGCGGTCTTCGGCCAGATCCGAAAGATGCATCACCGACGCGTCGCGCGTGACCAGGATCCTCCGCAGCATGGCGGTCTCCGCCTCGAAGCTCCTGATGACCCGCGCGCGCTCGGCGATCGCGCCCTCGGACGCTTCGCCCGGCGTGGCCACCTGCGGCTCGGAAGGAGGGAGTGGCGCGACAGGCGGAGGCGGCGCCGCTGCTGGGGGAGGCGTGTCGCGGAGGATCGCCACCGTGTCAGCGCCGCGCATGCGTTGCCGGCGTCCCACCGCGTAGCCGATCGCAAGCGCGACGATGACGACGACGAGTACGGCAAGGATCGACAAGGCGTTGGTCGGAGGCGGGCGAATCGAGCGGGCGCGAGGGGGCGGTTGGCGCCCGGCAGGCGAGCGAACCGGGACGCTCGATGCATTATCGCGCAAACCCGCGTGCATCGTAGGCCGCATCTCGCCTGTTAGAATCGACCGTGAATTCATCCCCGCCGCTCATGTCCGATTCCAACGACCCATTGGCCCCCGCTGGTCAGGAAGGGGACGCGCCCGAAGTCGCCCGGGGCGGCCAATCCGATACCCCCCGAGCGCGTCGCGAGGGACGTCGAAGACCCGCGCCCACGGCGCCTCATCCCGATGTCGATGCTGATCGGCGTCCTCGCCATCGCCATCGTCGCGGCTGCGTTGCTCTGGCTCGACGCCAAACGTACGCAACAAGCGCTGCGGGTCGAGGTGGCGCACCGTCTGTCCGCCATCGAGACGTCCACGCAGGCCGCCGCCCGCGCGCAGACGCAGCTCGCGACGGACCTGCGCGATGCCCAGGCAAAAGTCACGCTCCTCGAGGCGCGGCTCGCGGAGTCGCAAGCCGAGCAGGCGGCGCTTGAGGCGCTCTACCGCGATCTCGCGCCGTCGCGGGACGAAATCGCGATCTCCGAAATCGAACAAGTGCTGCTGGTCGCGAGCCAGCAATTGCAGCTCGCGGGCAACGTCCCGTCCGCGCTCACGGCGCTCCAGCTCGCCGACACCAAGCTGCAGCGTCTCGACCGCCCGCAATTCGTGCCGCTGCGGCGCGCGCTGTCGCGCGACATAGATCGCCTGAAGGCCGTGCCGTACGTGGACATGGTCGGCATGAGCCTCAAGCTTGACCAGGCGATCGTCGCCGTCGACACGCTGCCGCTCGCGATGGACGAGCGGGTGCCGGCCCCCGCACCGGACAAGGCGGCGGCGCCGGCGGACGAATCGGCATGGCGCCGCTTGCTGCGCGAAATCTGGGGCGACGCGAGGCAACTCATCAGGATCGAGATCGCCGACCGGCCGGCGGCGCCGCTGGTGCCCGCGCAGCAGCAGTACTTTCTGCGCGAGAACCTGAAGCTCCGCCTCCTGACGGCGCGGATCGCGTTGCTCGCGCGAAACGACGCGAGCTTCGAAGCCGATCTCGTGGCGGTCGATGCATGGCTCAAGCAGTATTTCGACCTGCGCTCGAAACCCGTGCAAGCCTTGCAGGCCACCGTGCGGCAGCTGGCCGCGTCGCCGATGCCGGGCGCGACCCCCGATCTTTCCCGCAGCCTCGAAGCGCTGCGCGTGCTGCGCCTCTCGCAGGATCGCGTGCCGGGACGGGGAGCGCCGGCGGCGCGCTAGGAGCCGCTCTCGCCCAGCTGATGCGCGTTCTCTTCTGGTTCCTCCTCCTCGCGGCGGCGGCGGTCGCCGTCGCGCTGGCCGCGCGCCTCACGACGGGCTATGCGCTGTTCGTCGCACCGCCCTACCGCGTGGAGCTCTCGCTCAACCTGCTGCTCGTCGTCGTGCTCGCGAGCTTCGTCACGGGTTACGTCCTGCTGCGGATCGTTAAGCGTGCGCTCGGATTGCCCGAGGCAGTGCGCAGGTCCCGGCAGCGGCAGCAGCAGGAGCGCGCCCGTGCCCGACAGGACGCGGCGGTCGTCGCGCTGCTCGAGGGTCGCTTCGGCCGGGCGCGGCAATTCGCGGAGGAGGCGCTGGCGGTTCCGCAGTCCTCGGGGCTGTCCGCGCTGCTCGGCGCCCGGGCGGCCATCGCCACCCGGGACTTCGCTGCCGCCGAGACGCTGCTCGCGCGAGCGGACGCGGCGGTGCCGAGCCTCGCGGTCCCCCGGTTGATGCTCGAGGCCGAGATGAAACTGGAGCGGGGCCAGCCGCTCGAGGCGCTCGGCATTCTCGGCATGCTGCGCAAGGAGGCCGGCTCGCACACCGCCGCGCTGCGCCTCGAACTGCGCGCACTGCAGGCCGCCGGTCGCTACGCGGAGATCCCGCCGCTCGTCGATCAGCTCGTCAAACGCAAGGCATACGCGCCCGCGGAAGGCGAGTTCGTGCGCGCCGCCGCGCATGCGCAGGAGCTCGCCGCGCGCGTGCTCGATGGCGAAGGCTTGCGCGCCTACTGGTCGAAGCTCACCGATGCCGAGCAGCGCATGCCGAAGATCGCCCGCGCGGCCGCGCGCAGCTTCATCGCGCTGGGCGGCGATCGCGACGCCGCGGAAATCCTGGCGAAGAGCCTAGAGCGCGAATGGAATTCGGACCTGGTCGCGCTGTACGCGGAATGCCGCCCGGCGGACGGCGCGCCGCAACTCGAGCAGGCCGAACGCTGGCTCACGCAGCATCGCGATGACGCGACGCTCCTGTACGCACTGGGAGTGTTGTGCGAGCGCGCGCAACTGTGGGGCAAGGCGCAGACCTATTTCGAGGCGAGCCTTGCGGTCGCGGACACCTGGCGCACGCGCGTGGCGCTGGGGGAGCTCTTTGCGCGGCTCAACCGCGACTCCGATGCGAACGCGCAGCTCGCTGCGGCGCTCAAGCTCGCGTTGGCGGAATTGGAGCGGGGATAGCGTCCACGCCCGGCTGCACGGCATAGGTGAAGCTGTCGGCGAAAAAGTCGTCGGCCGGCAGTGCGCGCGTGGCGATGAAGCTCTTGCGCGCGGCGTCGACCATCGCCGGCCCGCCGCAGACGTAGACCTGGTAACCCGAGAGGTCGCCGAAATCGTCGAGCACCGCCTGGTGCACGAGCCCGACGCGACCGTGCCAATCGTCTCCCGGCAGCGGATCGGACAGCACAGGAATGAACGTGAAGTTGCGGCTCTGCTGCTGCCATGTGCCGGGCAGATCGGGCAGGTAGAGATCCTGCTTCGCGCGCGCTCCCCAATAGAGCACCATCGGTCGCGTCGCGTCGATCTGCCGATGGAGCGCGTGCTCGATGATCCCTTTGATCGGCGCGAAACCGGTGCCGCCGGCCACGAAGACGATCGGCTTGTCCGATTCCTCGCGCAGGAAGAACGTGCCGAGCGGCCCTTCGAAGCGGAGGATCTCGCGTCCCTTGTACTCGTTGAAGAGCTGGTGCGTGAAGTGGCCGCCGGGCACGTGCCGCACGTGCAGCTCGAGCAGCGCATCGTCGTGCGGTGCCGTGGCGAGCGAGAAGCTGCGACGGCGGCCGTCCTTGAGCAGCAGGTCGATGTACTGGCCGGCGAGAAATTGCAGGCGCTCGTTCGCGGGCAGCTTGATCTTGACGATTGCCACATCGGGCGCCGGCTTGTCGATCGACTCGATGCGGCATGGGCAGCTTCCGGATCCGGATGTCGCCGCTCTTGCGCACCTCCTTCACCTCGAGCACGAGATCGGTCAGCGGCTCGGCGCAGCAGAAGAGTGCGAGTCCCTGCTTCTTTTCGTCGGCGGTGAGCGTCGACGGCTGGTGCGGGCCATAGTCGACGTGCCCTTCGAGAATTTTCCCTTTGCACGTTCCGCATGCGCCGTTGCGGCAGCCGTAGGGCAAGATCAGGTCGGCCGCCATCGCCGCCGCGAGCACGGTATCGCCGTCGGGGCACACGAAGGAATGGCCGCTGGGGTTTATGGTAATCTGGTGCGGCATGGCGTCGAGGTGATCCGAAGAGTTGCGCGCCGTGCGCGGGCGCGAAGGACGTGAGAGGGTGATCCGGGTACTACTGATCGGCTGCGGCGACGTCGCGCTCCGCACGGCCCGCCTGCTCCATCCCAAAGTGCGCCTCTACGGGCTGACGCGCCGCGTCGAGGATGTCGCCAAGCTTCGCGCGCAGGGCATCGTTCCCATCATCGGCGACCTCGACCGCCTCGCGACTCTCGACCGTCTGCGCGCGGCGCCCTTCGCCATCCTGCATTTCGCCCCGCCGCCCTCCGACGGCCGCGACGACTCGCGCACGCGTAAACTGGTTGCGGCGCTGGCGCGGGCGCGAAGCATACCACAGCGGTTCGTCTACGTTTCGACGTCGGGTGTCTACGGCGATTGTGCGGGGGCGCGCGTGGCCGAAACCCGGCCGCGCCGCGCGAGAACGCCGCGCTCACGCCGTCGCGTGGCCGCCGAGGAGCGGCTGCGCGACTGGGCCAGGCGCTACGGCGTGGGGCTGTCGATCCTGCGCGTCCCCGGCATCTACGCCGAGACCCGGCTGCCGCTCGAGCGCATTCGCCAGGGGACGCCGACCCTCGTCCCGGAGGACGACGTCTATACCAACCATGTCCATGCCGACGATCTCGCGCGCGCGATCGTCGCGGCGTTGTTCCGCGCGAAGCCCAATCGCGCGTACAACGTGAGCGACGACGCCGAAATGAAGATGGGCAGCTGGTTCGATGCGGTCGCCGACGCGTTCCAGCTCACGCGCCCGCCGCGGGTCTCGTGGGAAGAGGCGGAGCGCCGCATCGCGCCGCTCCTGCTGTCGTTCATGAGCGAGTCGCGGCGGCTTGTCAATACGCGGATGAAGCGCGAATTGCGCGTGCGCCTCTTGTATCCGACGCCGCAGCACCTGCTGAGCGAAATCGCCCCGCGCGACCTGAAGAAGCAGCTCGCGTTGCCGCTGTGAGCGCGCCGGGCCGCCCCAAGCGCGAAATTGTCCCTCTCGGAGGGACGGCGCGAAGCGCCTAGGGTGCACTATGAGCGCGCGAAGCGCCAAGGGTGTACTTTGAGCGAGACGTCAGCGCGGGATGTCCCCCGGTCGCGCGCGTCCGCAATCGCGGCGCGCCTCGACGCCTACGAGCGGCTCGTCCGCCTCGACAAGCCGATCGGCATCCTGCTCCTGCTCTGGCCGACGCTCTCCGCCTTATGGCTCGCGGCGCACGGAACGCCGACGGCTTCGCTCGTGCTCATATTCGTGCTCGGCACGATTCTCATGCGCTCGGCGGGCTGCGCCGTCAACGATTGGGCCGACCGCCATTTCGACGGCTACGTCGAGCGCACTGCCGGTCGTCCCCTCGCCGCGGGGGAGATCGAGCCGTGGGAGGCACTCGTGGTCGCCGCGGCGCTGGCGCTCTGCGCGTTCCTGTTCGTGCTCGCGACCAACCGTACTACCATTCTGCTTTCGGTGCCGGCGGTGGGCATTGCGTTCGTCTACCCGTTCTTCAAGCGCTTTTTCGTCCTTCCCCAGGCGTTCCTCGGGATCGCGTTCTCGTTCGGGATTCCCATGGCGTATGCGGCCGTCTACGACCGTGTTCCGAATATCGCGTGGTGGCTGCTGCTGCTCAATCTCTTCTGGGTAGTGGCCTACGATACCGAATATGCGATGGTCGATCGCGACGACGACGTTCGCCTCGGCCTCAACACGTCCGCGATCGCATTCGGACGATTCGACGTGAGCGCAGTGATGTTCTGTTACGCCGTCTACCTCGGCGGAATGGCGGCGGTCGGGGTGCGCGTCGACTTGGGGCCGCTCTACTACGCCGGCCTTGCCGTGGCGCTCGGCTGCGCCGCGTTCCATTGGACACTCATCAGGCGGCGCGAGCGCGCTTCCTGTTTCCAGGCATTCCGGCACAACCATTGGCTGGGCTTGGCCGTGTTTGCCGGTGTGGCGCTCGACTACGCCGTGCGCCTCAGAGCGTGGCCGCGCGAGCTCTGACCATGCGCGTGGATGCAGCGCAGAGAAGTGCTCGTGCCCAGCCGCCCCGGGCCGAACCCGCGCTGCGGGGGTTGCCGCCGGTGTTGAGCCGTGACGTGCGTGTGCTGATTCTCGGCAGTTTTCCGGGGACGGCCTCGCTCGCGGCGGGGCAGTACTACGCGCATCCGCGCAATCACTTCTGGCCGCTCCTCTCGGTGGTGACCGGCGTGCCGCTCACCGCGCTGCCTTACCGTCGCCGGATCGCCGCGTTGCGCCGATCCGGGGTCGGCCTCTGGGACACGATCGTCGCGTGCCGGCGTCAGGGCAGTCTCGACGGGGCGATCCGCGAGGCCGAGCGTGCGCAAGCCGCGCGCGTGCGCCGCGCCGCCCCGGCGCTCGTCGTCGTCTGCTTCAACGGGCAGACCGCGGCACGCGCGCTTCCCGACTGGCGCGACGCCGGATATGCGACGCTGGCGCTGCCGTCATCGTCGCCCGCGTACACGCGACCCTTCGCGGAAAAGCTCGCCGCATGGCAGGCGATCGGCGCCTTCCTGCGCGATCTTGACCGCACTGCGCCATGACGCCGGCGTGGTGGCAGAGAATCGCGGCGACCGTGCTGATCGCGGCGGCGCTTGGCGGATGCGCGACCCGCGGCGGCAGCGGACCCGAACGAGTGACTTTCGATTCGCTCGATCGCGATCCCTCGACGGGTGCTCCGGTGCGAATCACGGGACTCCTGTTCCGGCCGAAGCTCGCCATCGACGCCCGTAGCCCGGCGGTCGTCTCGCTGCACGGCTGTGGGGGTATGTACAGCACGCTCGCTTCGCGACGGGATCTGCTATCGATGCGGCATCAGGCAATGGCGGAGCTGCTGGCGGAAGAGGGTTATCTCGTGCTGTTCCCGGACAGCTTCCGCTCGCGCGGGCAGGAGCAGATCTGCACCGTCGAGGCCCGGCAGCGAACCATCACCCAGGTCCATCGGCTGCGCGATGCGCAAGGCGCGCTGGCCTACCTGCAGGCGCGCGGCGACGTCGTGACCGATCGGATCGCGGTGCTCGGCTGGTCGCATGGCGGCAGCGCCGTGCTCGCCACCCAGAACGCGAAGAGCCCTGCAGTCGCCCGGTGGCAAAATCGCTCCGGATCGCCGCCCTATTTTCACGCCGCGGTGGCGTTCTACCCCGGATGCGTCGACTCCGTGCGTGCGCGAGTGGGCTACGCCGTCGTGGCGCCGCTCACGCTCTTTGTCGGGGCGGCCGACGACTGGACCGCGCCGCAGCCTTGTATCGCGCTCGCCGACCGTCTGATCGCCGCGGGCGAACCCGTGACGATCACCGTGTATCCCGATACCTACCACGGGTTCGACGATCCCGCGGCGCGGGGGAGAGTGCGCCTCGACGTGCCGAACGGCGTCAATTCGAGCGGTGGCGTCACGCTCGCGCCCAATCCCGCCGCGCGCGCCGACGCCTATGCGAAGCTGAAGCGTTTCCTGCGCGCGGAGATCGGCGCCCGTTAACACCACGGGCGGGTCGGCATCCGATCGATCCGCTCAGGGCCTGTCTGCGGCGCACGCGGGGGCCGCGCCCGATTTGATAGGATGCGCGCTTTGCCGGCAAATCCGGACAAAGGGAGAAAGGTCATGGCGGAATCGATGCGCGTCATCGCAGGCGCAACTGCGGCGCTCTGCTGTGCGCTTTTCTTCGCCCATGGCGTTGCCGCGCAATCGCTCGCGCCCGACATCGTCGTGACCAAGACGATCAATGCGCCGGTCGCCGATGTGTGGCGGGCGTGGACGACAACGGAAGGCATCGAGAGTTTCTTCGCGCCGAAGGCCGCCAAGGTGGAGCCGTGGCCCGGGGGCGCGTTCGAGCTGTGGTTCGGCGTGACCCTGCCGGAAGGCTCGCGCGGCAGCGAGGGCTGCAAGGTCCACAGCGTCAAGCCGATGGAGCAGTTCGTGTTCGAATGGAATGCCCCGCCGACGATTCCTGCGATCCGCCCGCTGCGCACGCTCGTCTATCTCGATTTCAAGGCGCTTCCCGACAATCGCACCGAATTGACGCTGCGCAATTTCGGTTACGGCGAAGGCGAGGATTGGGCCAAGACCAAGGCGTATTTCGAGAAGGCCTGGCCCGCGGTGATGGCGAACCTCGAAAAACGCTTCCTGCCGAAATAGCGAACGCCATGGATCTCGGTTTCGTGGGCAAGGTCGTCGTCGTCACCGGCGCCAGCAAGGGCATCGGGTTTGCGTGCGCCGAGGCGTTCGCGCGCGAAGGCGCGAGGGTTGCGCTGGCGTCGCGCAGCGACGCGAATCTCGATGCCGCGCTGGCGCGGATCCCGGCCGGGGCGCACGCTCCGCGCAAGTACATGGCCGATCTCGTACGCGCGGAGGACGCCGCCCGCATGATCGACGGCGTCGAACGCGATCTGGGTCCGATCGACGTGCTGGTCAACTCGGCCGGTGCGGCGCGCCGTTACGCGCCGGCCGACCTCGACGCCGCCGCGTGGCACGCGGCGATGGAGGCGAAATATTTCAGCTACATCCACCCGATCGCCGCCGCGCTGCCGCGGATGGCCGGCCCGCGGGCGCGGGAGCATCGTCAACATCATCGGCTCGGGCGGCAAGATCGCGAGTCCCGTGCACCTGCCGGGAGGCGCCGCCAACGCCGCGCTCATGCTGGCGACCGCGGGCCTCGCCGCCGCGTTTGCGCCGAAGGGCGTCCGGATCAACGGCATCAATCCCGGGGCGACGCTCACCGGACGCGTGCAGGAGGGTCTCGCCGTCGAGGCGAAGATGACGGGCCTCGCGGAGGAGGAGCTGCTGCGTCGAATGCAGGAGAGGATTCCGCTCGGGCGCCTCGGCACGCCGGAGGAGGTCGCGCAGGTCGCGCTGTTTCTCGCCTCCGCCCACGCGAGCTATGTCACCGGCGCCATCGTTCCCATGGACGGCGGAGCGAACCCGGTCATCTGAACGCGGCCAGCCGGCCTCGCGGGCGGTTCGACGTCGCGCCTCCCGCTGAAAAACAACCACTGTCACCCCCGGAGGATCCATGTTGACCGATATCGAGATTGCCCAGCGCGCGAAGCTGCTGCCGATTGGTGAGGTCGCCTCGCGTCTTGCCATCGCTCCCGACGCGCTGGTGCCCTACGGCCGCACCAAGGCGAAGATCTCGCTCGACTGGATCAAGGGGCTCGAATCGCGTCCCGACGGCAAGCTGATTCTGGTGACGGCGATCAGTCCGACCCCGGCGGGCGAGGGCAAGACGACGACCACGGTGGGCCTGGGCGACGGGCTCAACCGCATCGGCAAGAAGGCGGCGGTCTGCCTGCGCGAGCCCTCGCTCGGACCGGTCTTCGGGATGAAGGGGGGCGCCGCAGGCGGCGGCTATGCGCAGGTGGTGCCGATGGAGGACATCAACCTGCACTTCACCGGCGACTTCCACGCGATCGGCGTGGCCAACAACCTGCTCGCCGCGCTCATCGACAATCATATCCACCACGGCAACGCGCTCGGCATCGACGTGCGGCGCGTCACGTGGAAGCGCGTCATGGACATGAACGACCGCGCGCTGCGGGACATCACCGTGGCCCTCGGCGGACCGGGGAACGGCTTTCCGCGGCAGGACGGCTTCGATATCGTCGTCGCGTCCGAAGTGATGGCGATCTTCTGCCTTTCCCAGTCGCTCGACGATCTCAAGACGCGGCTCGGCAAGATCGTCGTCGGCTACACGCGCGACCAGAAGCCCGTCCATGCGAGCGACGTCCAAGCGCACGGCGCGATGACGGTGCTGCTGAAGGATGCGCTCTCGCCCAATCTCGTGCAGACGATCGAGAACAATCCCGCCTTCATTCACGGCGGCCCGTTCGCCAACATCGCGCACGGCTGCAACTCGGTGATCGCGACCAAGACCGCGCTGAAGCTCGCCGACTACGTCGTCACCGAAGCCGGATTCGGCGCGGACCTCGGCGCCGAAAAGTTCGTCGACATCAAATGCCGGAAGTCCGGCCTGCGGCCGAGCCTCGTCGTTCTGGTCGCGACCATCCGCGCGCTCAAGTTTCACGGCGGCGCCGAGTTGAAGGAGCTTACGAAGGAGAATCTGCCCGCGCTGGAAAAGGGAGTCGCCAACCTGGAGCGGCACGTCAACAACATCCGCAACCACTACGGCCTGCCGTGTGTCGTCTCGATCAACCACTTCACGTCGGACACCGATGCCGAGATCGCGCTCCTGCGGCAGAAAGTCGCTCATCACGATGCGCCGGTGGTCGTCGCCCGGCACTGGGCCGACGGCGGCGCCGGAGCCGAGGAACTGGCGCGTACCGTGGTCGACGTGATCGAGCGCGTGCCCGCTGATTTCCGCTTCGTCTACGACGATGCCGACACGCTGTGGGACAAGATGACCAAGGTGGCGACGAAGATCTACGGCGCCTCCGAAGTGGCGGCCGACAGCAAAGTGCGCGCGCAGATCAAGAAGCTGCAGACGGACGGCTACGGCCACTACCCGGTTTGCGTCGCGAAGACCCAGTATTCGTTCTCCACCGATCCGCAGCTGCGCGGCGCGCCATCCGGCCATGTCGTCAACATCCGCGAAGTGCGCCTCGCGGCCGGCGCCGAATTCATCGTGATGATCTGCGGCGACGTGATGACGATGCCGGGGTTGCCGAAGGAGCCGTCGGCGGCGAGGATCGACATCGATGCCGATGGCAAGGTGGTCGGGTTGTTCTGACCTTATCTTTCGCGCACCAGGAACGACATCAGCGCGCCGAACGCTGCGCTTCCCGCAAGCACCGCGATGCCGGTGTCCCACGCGCTCGCCGGGTCGCCCACCGTGCGCCCCTGATCGAGGATGGCTCCCACGAGCGGCTGCAGGATGCCGGTGCCGAGGAAGATTCCGACGTTGACGATCGACGTCGCGATGCCCGAATGCTCGGGCCGGTTGACTTCCTTGGCGACTGCCCAGGTCAGCGTGAACCCGGGGATCAGGAGCCCCGTCAGCGCGAACCACGCGAGGGTTGCCGCCAGCGGCCACTGCACGTGCAGGAGCCATGGCAGCCAGGACGCCGCGTACAGCACGGCGTAGAGGCGCATGACGCCGCGGCGGCTTCCCAACCGGTCGGACACCGTACCGACCAGCAACGAACCGAAGGCTACGCCGAGCAGAAGCAGGCTCGTGTGCTGGGCAGCCGTCACGCGCGACATCGCGTACGTCTGCTCGAGGTAAGGGACCGCCCAGAGGCCGGCGAAAGCGAGATAGCTGCCGGCGATGCCCGCGTTGACGAAAAATCCGGGCCACGTCGCCGGATTCGAAAGCACGGAAGCCAGCGCCCGCGCCCAGTGCATTTCGGTCCGCCCGGTCGCCGGCAGCGAATGCACCGGCGGGAAGCCCAGGTCCTCCGGCCGGTCGCGCACCTTGAGCCAGGACGCAACACCGAGCGCGATCGACAGCGCCGCGAGCCCCAGGAACACGACGCGCCACGATGTTTGAGTGACGAGCCACGCGAGGGGTGCGCCCGCGATCACCGCGCCGAGATTGCCGGCGAACATGGTGACGCCGTTCAATGTCGCAAAGCGGTTCGCCGGAAACCATATCGCGCTCACCTTGAGGATCGCGATGAATGCGACCGAGACGCCGACGCCAACGAACGTGCGGCCGACTGCCGCGATTTCCCACGACGGCGCGAGTGCGAACGCGATGGAGCCGAGCCCCGCGACGAGCGAGCCCGCTGCCAGGATTCGCCGCGGACCCAGTGTGTCGGCCAGCACGCCGACCGGCACCTGCAGCACCATGTAGACGTAGAAATAGGTTGCGGCGAGCGTGCCGAGCAGCGCGCTGTTGATGGCGAACGCACGCGCGAGCTCGCCGGCGATCGCGGCGGGCGCCGTGCGATGGAAGAACGACAAGAGGAAGCTCGCGAGCGCGATGCCGAAGATCACGCGGCGCGCGCGGACGAATCGCGGGTCGTGCGGCGCGGGCGCCGGGTGCATGGCCCATTGTACTGGGGCACGCCATCCGCGAATGGCGCGGTCTATCCCGCAGCTTCGACCGGCACGTGGAACCTGCGCAACCCGCAAGCCGCAGGCTCGCGCAGGTAGGCCACGGTAAACTGTGCGATCGGGTCGACGAGACTCCTACCGGATTGCGCGCCCATGAAATACGCCGACCTCCGCGACTTCCTCGCGCAACTCGAGCGTCGCGGCGAGTTGAAGCGCATCCGCGCCGAAGTCGATCCGCGCCTCGAGATAACGGAGATCTGCGATCGCGTCCTGAAGGCCGGCGGCCCCGCGCTCTTGTTCGAGCGACCGCAAGGCTTCGATGGAGCGGGCGGGCGCCCGCGCATTCCCGTGCTCGGCAATCTGTTCGGCACGCCGACGCGCGTCGCGCTCGGCATGGGCGAAGAGTCCGTCGCCGCGTTGCGCGAAGTCGGCAAGCTCCTCGCGTTCCTGAAGGAGCCCGAGCCGCCGAAGGGCCTGAAGGACGCCTGGCAGAACACGCGGCCCGCGTTCATGCAGGTGATGCAGATGGCGCCGAAGGAAAGGAAGTCGGCGCCGTGCCAGGAGATCGTATGGGAAGGCGCCGCGGTCGATCTCGCGCGATTGCCCGTGCAGACCTGCTGGCCGGGCGATGCCGGGCCGCTCATCACCTGGGGTCTCACGGTGACGCGCGGGCCGCACAAGACGCGGCAGAATCTCGGCATCTATCGGCAGCAAGTGATCGCGCGCGACAAGGTGATCATGCGCTGGCTCGCGCACCGCGGCGGCGCGCTCGACTTCCGCGATCACTCGCTGCAGTCGCCTGGCGAGCCATTCCCGGTAGCCGTGGCGCTGGGCGCCGATCCGGCGACGATCCTCGGCGCGGTGACGCCCGTCCCCGACTCGTTGTCGGAATACCAGTTCGCGGGACTCCTGCGCGGCTCGCGCACCGAGATCACGCGCTGCCTCACCCACGGCCTCCACGTTCCGGCCACCGCCGAGATCGTGCTCGAGGGTTTCATCCGGCCCGATGCGGCCGATCCGACCGGATACGAGACCGCGGCGGAGGGACCGTTCGGCGACCACACCGGCTACTACAACGACGTCGAGCGCTTTCCGGTGCTGACGTTAACGCGCATCACGATGCGCCGCGATCCGATCTACCACTCGACCTACACCGGCAAGCCGCCCGACGAGCCCGCGGTCCTCGGGGTCGCGCTGAACGAGGTGTTCGTGCCGCTCCTGCAGAAGCAGTTCCCGGAGATTGCGGATTTCTACCTGCCGCCGGAAGGCTGCTCGTACCGTCTCGCCGTCGTCGCGCTGAAGAAGCAGTATCCGGGGCACGCCAAGCGCGTCATGTTCGGCGTGTGGAGCTTCCTGCGGCAGTTCATGTATACGAAGCTGATCGTGGTGACGGACGACGACGTGAACATTCGCGACTGGAAGGAAGTGATCTGGGCGCTCACCACGCGGGTCGATCCCGCGCGCGACACGCTCATCGTCGAGCACACTCCGATCGACTATCTCGATTTCGCATCGCCCGTGCCGGGCCTTGGCAGCAAGATGGGGATCGACGCGACCAACAAATGGGCAGGCGAGACGACCCGGGCATGGGGCCGGCCGATCGTGATGGATCCGGCGGTGAAGGCGCGCGTCGACGCGCTGTGGGGCGACCTCGGCCTTGAAGCTTAGCGCCTTCGGTCGCGCCAGTTGCGCGCGAGGCGGAGCGCTCCGAGCGCAAACGACGCGTAACGCAGCCAGCGGCCGAGCCGATAGGCGCCGGCGATCGGTCCCATCAGCATCACCAGCGTGGCCGCAAGCGGCCGCGCGCTTGCGACACGATCGGCGATGGACGACGGCAAGACGATCGCCTTGACTTCGTGCACCGCGAGCGCGACCCGCTGGCGGTCGAATTCGGCGCGCGTCGCGAGCAGCGCCTTCCGTTCGGCGCGAACGGCCTCGCTCCCCCCGCTCACTTACCGTCCCCAAACCGGCTCGCGAGCCACGCGCGGTCGCGCTCGAGCTCGGCGATCGTGGCCGCGAACGCCGGCGCATGGGTTTTTTTGCGCTCCGCGAGCCGCCACACCGCCAGCAGTGCGACCAGCGCGTACACGACCGTCACGCCGCAAAGCGCGGGGATCCGATGCGTCTCCCAGAACAGCACGACCACCAGCAGCGACGCGGCAAGCAAGGCGAATGCGAAACACAATGCCGCGACCATCACCAGCGCGAGATTTTGCGTCGTGCGGGCGCGCGCCTCCTCGAATTCGACTGCGGCGAGCTCGAGGCGAGTCTGCCCGAGCCCGAGCAGCGCCGCGGCGAGATCCGCTGCCGCACCCTTGAGGCCGCGCCGGGCGCGCGGAGGCGTGCCGTCGGTCACCGCCGCATCGCTACCGTCGGTTCATCAGCAGGCCGACGGCAAGGCCCAGGGCCGCCGCGATGCCGATCGCCTGCCACGGATTGTCGTGCACGTAATCGTCGGTCGCTCGGGCGGCGGCCTTCGCATGGTCGATGGCCTCGCCCTCGATCTCTTGCAGCTTCAGCTTGGCCCGCAGCAACTGGGTCTCGACCTGCGAGCGCAGGTCGCGGGCCTTGTCGCCGGTTTCCAGGGACGCGCGCTTCAGCATTTCCTCCGCCTCCGCCAGGACGGCGGCCACATCGTCGACGAGCCGTTCGCGGCCGTTTTCAGCATTCTCGGTCATGGTGAACTCCTCTTCGAACTCGCGCGCCCGGTACGGGACGCGCCAGGAACCCCTGCCAGATTATAAGCTTCGATCGGTGCATAATTTCGGCCTCCGCATCGAATCCCGAGGAACCCATCGTGAAGCTCCCCGCCCTCGACCCGGCCACTGTCCCCGAGAAGCGCGGCTCGATCTATCCCGAACCCTTCCGCTCGCGGATGGGAGATCGCGCGAAACGCCGGCTCGGCGACGCCTGCGGGCTCACGCGGTTCGGCGTGAATCTCGTCACGCTCGGCCCGGGCGGCCAATCGGCGCTGCGGCACTGGCACACGCTGGAGGACGAGTTCGTCTACGTGCTGACGGGCGAGGTCGTCCTCGTCACGAACGACGGCGAGCAGACGCTGCGCTCCGGAATGTGCGCCGGGTATGCGGGCGGCAAGAAAGACGCGCATCACTTCGTCAACCGGAGCGCCGCGGTGGCAACCTACCTCGAGATCGGCAACCGTGCCGACGGCGACAACGCGTTCTATCCGGACGACGACCTCATGTGGGTCGAAGACGAGAATGGCGTCTTTGCCGCGCACAAGGACGGCCGGCGGTATTGAGAAGCGAATGCCTCTGCCGTTGATTTCAACGGCAGTTACCCCCATATTTGTGCCAGCGGCCACCTCGGCCGCGCTTTGAGCGAGGGTTGACGCCATGGCCGATTTTCCTGCTCCTGCTCCTGTTCCCGATTCCGGCGTCGCCGCCGGCCAGCCGCCGGTTTCGGCGGGGTTGCTCGCGTACGCACTCTTCGGCACCGCCGCGGTCATCGCCCTCGTGTCGTCCGGGTTTCCCCTCATCGCCCCGCTCATGGGCTTCGTCGGCATCGCCGGGCTCATCGTCGCGTATGTGAAGCGCGACGACGCGCGTGGCACATGGATAGCCTCGCACCTCACGTGGCTCATCCGGACGTTCTGGTATTCGTTGCTGTGGGGCGCGATAGGCGGAACGTGTGTTCGCTCGGCATCACCTCATCGGGCTCATCGATTGCGATCCTCGATCTGGGTCGTCGCTTCGATCTGGGTGATCTACCGGGTGGTCCGCGGCTACCTGCTGTTCAAGGAGAGCAAGCCGATTCCCGGGTTTTGACGATGCCGCGCGGAGGCTCGGGCGTCAGCGCATCGGCTGCCAGCTGGCGCCACTGCGGTAGACCCATTGCACCAGGTAATCGAGCGCGCCCTGCGTCTGCGCCGCGTTGACGTGGTTGACGATCGCGACCACGGCAAAGCGCCGGCGGTCGTCGTTGGTCACATAGCCCGCCAGCGCCCGGACGCCGTCGAGCGTCCCCGTCTTCAGCAGTGCCTGACCCGCGACGCGGCCATTCAGGAACCGCCGCTGCAGCGTGCCATCCATCGCCGCGACGGAAAGGGAGCTCGCGAACTCCTCGCGTACGGGGCTCGCGTTGGCCGCGAGCAATAGTCGCGCGAGGCTTCCCGCGCTGATTCGCTCGCGGCGCGACAGGCCGGATCCGTTTTCGAGCACGAGCTCGGGCATCCTGAGGTTGCGCTGCGCGGCCCATGCAACCACGGTTTCGGTCGCGCGCGCGATGGTCGCGGGAGGCGGGGCTCGCGCGGTGGCGAGCGTGAGGAAGAGCTGCCGCGCCATGACGTTGTTCGAGAGCTTGTTGATGTCCCGGACCACGTCCCACAACGGCGCCGAATCGAGCGTCGCGAAGGGAGTCGCGTGCGCCGGCGCGACGCCATCCCGCCAGCGTCCGGCGAAGCGCCCGCCTGCAGCGCCAAAGTACGTCTCGAACATGCCATGCACGTACGTCGGATGGTCGAGGAGCGACACCCACCAGTCGCGCTCGCCGCAGGACACGGGATAGCGCCCGGCGAACGTGGCGTCCGCGCGCGTGCCTTGGTCCAGGAAGGACGCCCCGATCGTCACCCGCCAGTCGCCGCAAGGACCCGCCATGAGCTTCGGCGGAGCGCCGACTGCGACTGCGCGAAGCGACGGCTCGACCGTCGCCACCGTGTCGTCGGCAGCGCCGGGCGCGAAACCGAATTTCACCGACTTGAAGTTGACGAGCAGCGCGTCCGGTCCGACGTTGTACGGCTTGCGCGGCTCGCCATCGAACGCGGCCGGATCATGGATGAAGGGCGCGAAGAACGTGCGATCGAGCACGAGGTCTCCTTCCACGCTCGAGAGCCCCTTGTCGCGCAGCATCGCCATGAACGCTTGCCATCGTTCCAGCGTGAGCTTGGGATCGCCGCCGCCTTTCAGCACGAGATTGCCATGCAGCACGCCGGCGTCTAGGGTGCCGTCGAGATACGCGGCGGTGGTCCAATGGAATTCCGGGCCGAGCAATTCCAGCGCCGCGAAGGTCGTGACGAGCTTCATGACGGACGCCGGGTTATACGGGCGATCCGGCTGCTGCGTGAAAAGCGGCCGGTGATTGGTTACGTCCTGGACGACGATGGCGACGGCATTGAGCGGGACGCCCGTGTTGAGGAATACTCGCGCAATCTCGCGCGGCAACGCCGCCGCGGCGGTGCCGGCGGCGACGAGGACGGCGAATGCCAGGACACTAGCGCCGCAACTCGTCGGACTAGGCCGCATCGACTATGTCAACGGTGCGCTCGACGAGCAGCGCGAACTCGTCGTCGGTCAGGATGTAGGGCGGCATGAAATAGACGGTCCGCCCGATCGGCCGCAGCAGAAGCTCGCGCGCGAGGCCCTGGGCGAAGCACCAGCGCGCGAAATCGGCACGATCGGTGTCGACCTCGAAGGCCCAGATCATGCCGCGATGCCGGAACCCCCGCACCTTCGGATGCGCTTCGATCGCGCCCGCGAGCGCCGTCCAGCGCGTGGCCTTTAGGCGATTGGCGGCCAGCACGTCGTCGGTGCGGAAGATGTCGAGCACGGCGAGCGCTGCCCGGCACGCCAGCGCGTTGCCCGTGTAGGAATGCGAGTGCAGGAAGCCGCGGCTCGTGTCGTCGGCGTAGAACGCGGCGAAGATCGCATCGGTCGAAAGGACGCACGAAAGCGGCAGATACCCGCCCGTGATGCCTTTCGACAGGCAAATCATGTCCGGAGCGATCCCGGCCGCTTCGCAGGCGAACATCGTTCCGGTGCGGCCGAAGCCCGTCATGATTTCGTCCGCGATCAGGAGGACGTCGAAGCGCGTGCAAAGATCGCGCGCCCGCTCGAGGTAGAGTGGATCGTGCATCGCCATCCCCGTCGCGCCCTGGACCAGCGGCTCGACGATGAACGCGGCGATCGTCGCGTGATGGCGGGCGAGGTGCGCCTCGAGCGCCGCCGCGGCGCGCAGGGCGACGTCGCGCGCCGATTCTCCCGGCGCCGCGCCGCGCGCATCGGGTGACGGCACCGTCATGTTGCGGTTGAGGAGCGGCGCGTAGACGTCCCGGAAGATCGGCACGTCGGTCACCGCGAGCGCGCCGAGCGTCTCCCCGTGATAGGCACCGGCGAGCGAGAGATAGAGGGATTTTTCGGGCCGGCCGCGGTTTTTCCAGTAGTGGAACGCCATTTTCAACGCGATTTCGGTCGCAGCCGCGCCGTCGGATCCGTAAAACGCGTGGCCGAGGCCCGCCGGCGCCAGCGCCGCGAGGCGCTCCGAAAGTTCGACCACCGGGCGGTGCGTGAAGCCCGCGAGCATCACGTGCTCGAGCGTCCCGAGCTGGTCGACGAGCGCGGCGCCGATCCTCGGATTCGCGTGCCCGAAGAGATTGACCCACCACGAGCTCACGGCATCGAGGTAGCGGCGACCGTCGAAATCGTGGAGCCATGCACCGTCGCCGCGCGCGATGGCGACGAGCGGCAGCGTTTCATGCTGCTTCATCTGCGTGCACGGATGCCAGACGGCGCGAAGGCTCCGTTCGAGCCACGCGGTGCCGTTCATGGCGTCGGCGCTCGCGGCCGGCCCGGCGGACGATGACGTGTCGGGCCGGGAATAAACGGTCGGGACGGGTGTTTCTCTCATGGAGGGCGCGCGGTGAGCGAATTATACCGATGGCCGGCGCGCTGCCGCCCGTGCGCCACGCGCAGCTTGACAGCTTGTCGGCGCGCGCATGAGGATTGCGCGATGGCACGCATCAACGGCGGATCGCTTCTGTTCGTGCTGTGCGCACTCGGCGCCAGCGGCCAAGCCTTTGGCGACGCGGGCGTGTTTCGCGTCGATCCGGATCTCACGAGCGCCCGTTTCGCCGTGCCGGAGCTCGGCTTCTCGAAACAAGAGGGAAGGCTGGGGCGTACGTCCGGGACGATCGTCTTCGACGCGATGCAAAAGGTCGAGAGCATCGATCTCGATATCGAGACGGCGTCGGTCGATACCGGCTGGGGCCTGCGCGATGCGTTTCTCCGGAGCGAGGTGATGTTCGACGCCGTGCGCTTTCCCAAATTGCATTTCCATTCGACCGTATTGCATTACGAAGGCGCAAGGCTCAAGGGCGTCGAGGGCGAGGTCACGTTGCGCGGCGTGATGCGCCCGGTGCGGTTCGACGTCACGCGCCTCGAATGCCGAAGCCGGCCGGGGGATGGGCGGGAGACTTGCGGCGCCGAGGTGAGCGGCCGCATTTCGCGCGGCGCCTTCGGGATGGACTTCGCCTATCCGCTGATCGGCGACGACGTGGACCTGGAATTCGTCGTGAACGCTTTCCGCATCCGCGACGCGGACGAGCTCAGGAAGCCCTAGACAGCCTCTGCTGCATGCGCTTGACCGCCGCGACCAGCTCGAGGGTGATTCCGGGCTCGCGCACCGAGTGGCCGGCGTCCGGCACGACGATGTATTCGGCCTCGGGCCATGCGCGCGCCAGCGCGTCGGCCGTCACCGGCGGACAGATGATGTCGTAGCGTCCCTGGACGATCGCGCAAGGGAGGTGCCGGATGCGCCCGAGATTCGCGAGGAGCTCATCGGGTCCGAGGTACGCGCGATGGACGAAATAGTGCGCTTCGATGCGCGCGATGGCGAGCGCCGAGGCATCGCTCTCGAACGTCGGCTGAGGATCGGCCGGCGGCAGTAGCTTCGAGCAGGCGCCTTCGTAGCGGTCCCAGGCCTGCGCCGCGGGCATGTGCACGGCCGGATCGGAATGCGCGAGGCGCCGGTAGTAGTTGCCGAGGAGATCGCCGCGCTCGGAGGGCGGCAGGAACTCGGAGAAGGCGCGCCAGGCTTCGGGAAACACGTAGCGCATCCCGTGCATGAACCAGTCGAGCTCGGACGCCCGGGCGAGAAAGATTCCGCGCAGCACGAGCCCGAGGCAGCGATCCGCGTGCGCCTCGGCGTAGGCCAGCGCCAGCGTCGAGCCCCATGAGCCGCCGAAGAGCAGCCACCGGTCGACACCGAGATGGCGACGCAGCCGCTCGAGGTCGGCGATGAGATGCTGCGTCGTGTTGTCGGTGAGCTCCGCCGTCGGGATCGATCGCCCGGCGCCGCGCTGGTCGACGAGCACGATGCGCCAGAACGCAGGGTCGAAGTAGCGGCGATGATGCGGCAGGCAGCCCCCGCCGGGTCCGCCGTGCAGGAACACGAGCGGCACGCCATCGTGGCTGCCGCAGGCTTCCCAGTACAGCGTATGCCGCGCGTCGACGGCGAGCCGCCCCGTTGCGTAGGGGTCGAGTTCGGGAAAGAGAATCTCGCTGCGGGGCCGCGGGTTGTCCGGCATGGGGTCGAAAGTATGCAGGAAAACGCCAACCTGGGCGACCGATCCTGGCATACGCGTCGTTCGGGTGGCCCTATAATCGACAAATTCCCGAGGAGCGTGTCCGACGATGGAAGCACTGCGTACCCGCCTCACCCTCGCGGCGTGCCTTCCCGAGGATGCCGACCGCGCGCTCCTGATTGGTCGCGTCTGGCTGCCGACGGCCGCCGGTCCGGCGCTGGTGCGCGTCACGAAGGATGCCGTCATCGATCTTTCGCGCGTCGCCGCGACATCGAGCGGACTCCTCGAACATGATGATCCCGTCGCCGCGATTCGCGACGCCTCTTCCGCCGGGCGGATCGGATCGACCGCCGAGATATTCGCGAACTCGGCGGCCGACCAAACCGACGACCGGCTGCCGATCTTCCTCGCGCCGTGCGACCTGCAGGCGATCAAGGCAAGCGGCGTCACCTTCGTGTCCAGCATGCTGGAGCGCGTCATCGAGGAGCAGACGCGCGGCGATCCGGCGAAAGCCGAGGCGGTGCGGGCGTCGCTCGTCGCGCTCATCGGCGACGATCTTGCGAACGTGCGCCCGGGATCAAAGGAGGCGGCACGCGTCAAGGAGGCGCTGGTCGCGCAGGGCGCGTGGTCGCAGTATCTCGAGGTGGGCATCGGTCCGGACGCCGAGATCTTCACGAAGGCGCCGGCGATGTCGGCCGTGGGTACGGGCGCGGAAATCGGCATTCATCCGAAGTCCGAGTGGAACAATCCGGAGCCCGAAATCGTGCTGGCGGTGAACAGTCGCGGCCGGACGGTCGGCGCCACGCTCGGCAACGACGTCAATCTGCGCGACTTCGAGGGGCGCAGCGCGCTGCTGCTCGGCAAGGCCAAGGACAACAACGCGTCCTGCGCGATCGGTCCGTTCGTTCGCCTCTTCGACGAGACCTTCGGCATCGACGACGTGCGCCGCTGCGAGCTCGCGATGCGCGTCGACGGTCCCGATGGGTTCGCGCTCGAAGGCGCGAGCTCGATGCGGATGATCAGCCGCGACCCGCTCGATCTCGTCACCCACGCCATCGGTCCGAATCACCAGTATCCGGACGGGCTCGTCCTGTTCCTGGGCACGATGTTCGCGCCGACCAAAGACCGGTTCGCGCCGGGACAGGGCTTCACGCATGCGGTCGGCGACATCGTCACCATCGCGACGCCGAAGCTGGGCGCGCTCGTCAACCGGGTCAACCACTCCGACAAGATCCGGCCGTGGACTTTCGGGACCGGTGCCCTCATGCAGAATCTCGCGCGGCGCGGACTTCTTTGACGCGCCTTCAGGCTCCTGACACGAACGGAATCTCACAATGCCCGACGTCCACCGCAATTTCATCGCCGGCGAATGGGTCGGCGGCGCGTCCGCCAAGGCCAATATCAATCCCTCGAACGTCGGCGAAGTGATCGGCGAATACGCGCAGGCCGATGCGGGGCAGACGCGCGCGGCGATCGCCGCCGCGAAGGCGGCGGCTCCGGCGTGGGCGGCGGGTTCGATCCAGGAGCGATCGAATCTCCTCGACCGCGTCGGAACGGAGATCCTGGCGCGCAAGGACGAGCTCGGCCGGCTCCTGTCGCGCGAGGAGGGCAAGACGTTGCCCGAGGGTGTGGGCGAAGCGGCGCGGGCGGGGCACATCTTCAAGTTCTTCGCGGGCGAGGTGCTGCGCCTCACGGGCGACAAGCTGCCGTCGGTGCGCCCCGGCATCGACGTCGAGGTGACGCGGGAGCCGGTCGGCGTCGTCGGCCTCATCACCCCGTGGAATTTTCCGATTGCGATTCCGGCGTGGAAGATCGCGCCCGCGCTCGCGTACGGCAATACCGTGGTATTCAAGCCCGCCGACCTGGTGCCCGGGTGCGCGTGGGCAGTGGCCGAAATCCTGGCGAAGGCGGGCATCCCCACCGGCGTGTTCAACCTCGTGATGGGACGCGGCTCGGTCGTCGGCGAAGTGCTGGTGAACGATCCCGACGTCGCGGCGATCAGCTTCACGGGTTCGGTCGGCACCGGCCGCGGCATCGCTGCGAAGGCGATCGCGCGGATGGCGAAGGTCCAGCTCGAGATGGGCGGCAAGAACCCGCTCATCGTGCTCGACGACGCCGACCTCGCAACGGCGGTGAATGCCGCGACGCAGGGCGCCTTCTTCTCGACCGGTCAGCGCTGCACGGCGTCGTCACGGCTCATCGTCACGGCGGGCATCCACGACCGCTTCGTCGCCGCGATGACCGAAAAGCTGAAGTCGCTCAAGGTCGACGACGCGCTGGCCGCGGGAACGGACATCGGTCCCGTGGTCGACCCGAGCCAGCTCGAGCAGGACCTCCGGTATCTCGAGATCGGGAAAGGCGAAGGCGCGAAGGTCGCGTTCGGCGGCGAGCGCTTGACGCGCGCGACCGAAGGCTACTATCTGTCGCCGGCGCTCTTCACGGAGGCCCACAACGGCATGCGCATCGCGCGCGAGGAGATCTTCGGACCCGTCGCGTCCGTGATTCGCGCGAAGGACTATGAGGAGGCGCTCGCGCTCGCCAACGACACGGAGTTCGGCCTGTGCTCCGGGATCGTCACGACGTCACTCAAGCACGCGTCGCACTTCAAGCGGCATGCGCAGGCGGGGATGGTGATGGTGAATCTGCCGACCGCCGGTGTCGACTACCACGTGCCGTTCGGCGGCCGCAAAGGCTCGAGCTACGGCCCGCGCGAGCAGGGACGTCACGCCGCCGAATTTTTCACCACGGTGAAGACCGCGTACATCGCGCCCTGACGGGAGCGGCGGGCTTTCACAGGGCGCGGGCGCCCGACACCGGCACTCTGCTGGCGCCGGAGCTGGGGCAACGAAAGAGACCCACGGCAATGAACATCCTCGGCATGACGGGCCCGGCGCTGCACGACAACTCCGCCGCTCTGTTCGTCGACGGCAAGCTGGTCGCCGCCGCCGAAGAAGAGCGCTTCATTCGCATAAAGCACGCCAAGCGCCGGCAGCCGGTCAATGCGATCAAGTTCTGTCTCGCGCAAGCGGGCATCCTGCCGAGCGAGGTCGATGTCGTTGCCTACCCCTATGTCCATGTCGGTCTTACGAGCCCGGCGCGTTGGCATTACGCGCGGCGTCACTGGTACGAACCGGCACGGGCGTTGCGGGCGATGTTCGATGGCAACCAGAAGTGGCGCCGCAAGCGCAGCAGTGTGCTGCAGCTGCTCGATGAGCTCGGCATCGGATCGCGACGCGTGCGGTTCGTGCCCGTCGAGCATCACCTGGCGCACGCGAGCAGCGCCTATCACCTGAGCGGCTTCAAGGAAAAGACGGCGATCGTCAGCATCGACGGCAAGGGCGAGTACGCCACTACTTTTTTCGGATACGGCGAAAACGGCAGGATTCACAAGATCAAGGAGTTCTACGATCCCGACTCGCTCGGCTGGTTCTACGGCGCCCTTACCGAATACCTCGGCTTCGAGTTCCAGGACGGCGAGTACAAGGTGATGGGCATGGCGCCGTACGGCGATCCGCAGAGATACGACCTGTCACGCCTGATCCGCCACAACGGGGCCAGCTTCCGGGTAAACACTCGGCTGGTCAATGTGATCGGTCGCAGGCGTTATCGCGAAAACGGCAAGGAATACTCCGTCAGCCCCGAGTTCGTGCGCTGGCTCGGCCCGGTGCGAAACGGTGATGACATCGACGAGCCCTACATCCACTACGCGGCGGCCGCGCAGCGGCTATTGGAGGACACGGCGCTTGCGCTCATCGACCATTACGTCGGCGACATCATCCGCGAAACCGGCAAGGTCTGCTTCGCCGGCGGCGTGGCGCTCAACGTGAAACTCAATCAGCGCCTTTTGGCGTGGCCGCATCTGAAGGAACTGTTCGTGCAACCCGCCGCCGGCGACGCCGGAACGTCGGTCGGCGCGGCGTCTTACGTGGCGATGAGCCTCGGCGAGGCGGTGCGGAAGATGGAGCATGTCTATCTCGGACCTTCCTTCACCACCGACGAGTGCATCGCCGCTTGCCGACAACACGCGCAGCGCCCGACTTGGGCGCGGCTCGACGACGCGCCCGCGCGCGCGGCGCAAATCATCGCCGACGGGCAGCCGCTCGCCTGGTTTCAGGGACGGATGGAGTTCGGACCGCGGGCGCTCGGCAACCGCAGCATCCTGGGCGACCCGGGCCGAGCGGGCATGGCGGAACGCATCAATGCGCAGATCAAGTACCGCGAGCGCTGGCGGCCTTTTTGCCCGAGCGTGCTCGATACCGTCGCGCGCGATATCGTCCAATCCGATCATCCGGCACAGTACATGACGATCGCCTTCGACGTCGCGGAGCGCTGGAAGGCACGCATTCCGGAGGTCGTGCACAAGGACGGCAGCGCACGCGTGCAGGTGGTCAGCGAAGCGAGCAACCCGCGCTTCTACCGTTTGATCCACGAGCTCGAGCGGCGCACCGGCAACGCCGTTGTGCTCAACACCTCCATGAACCGCCGCGGCGAGCCGATCGTCTGCACCCCTACCGACGCGCTCGACATGTTCTACGGCTCGGATCTCCGGTACCTGGTCATGGAAGACATCCTGATAGCCAAGGACCAGGTCGCAGCATGACTATCGACTGAGCCTCAGGCCCGCAACGGCCCGCCGTCCTTCAAAGGCAGGACGGCATTGGGCGCCGATTGCTCGGCAAAGGGCGACGCGTGAGGAGCGTCATTTCGGCCGAACGGGCCAACGCACTGCAACAAACCAAACTATAATAGATCGTGGGCTAAGTAGTCCAACCTCTGGTGCCTACGCACAGCGATCCGTGCGCAGGTGCGGTTGAACCTTCGCACGCAGAGCCGTACTCGCGATTTGAATGGTTGCGGCAGCACGCACCAATGTATTGCGGTCGTGCAGACTTGCAGCAGCGAGTCATTCGCTTGGGATCGCTCTTTCTTCAAACATTCAGGAGCAATGCAATGGACAGGAAATGGAAGTCGAAGTGGCTGGTCGCGCTGGGTTGCCTCGCCGTATTTTCCATGGTGATGGCGGCCGAGAAGGCACCGTCCGGAACGGTCACGCTGACCAGCAAATCCGTGGCCGTGGGCATCGGCGTGACGTGGGGAGATGGCACGCTGACCTTTGGCGGCAAGCCACAGGCGTTCTCGGTCGAGGGCCTCAGCGTCCTCGACCTCGGTGTATCCGACGTCAAGACGACGGGTGAAGTCTTCGACCTGAAGAACGTGGCCGATTTCAACGGTACATATGCTGCCGCCGAAATCGGGGCTGCCATCGTCAAGGGCGAGAACGACATTATCATGAAGAACGAGAAGGGCGTGGTCCTTCGCCTGCACGGTACTCAGAAGGGCGCCCGGCTGACGCTTGGCCCTGGAGGCGTGAAGATCAAGCTCAAGAGCTAGCTCGGCTTCGCAGAAGCGTGCGGGCTCGCGGCGGGCGCATACCTCATCCCAAGCCCGCCGGCGAGCCTACTCGCTTCCCCGCAGCGGTCCTTCGGCGCGCGCTAGCGGCCCTTGAACGGCACGACCTTCTGCTTCTGCGTGCCGAGCCCGTCGATGCCGAGCGTGATCACGTCGCCGGCCTTGAGCCACACTGGGGGCTTCATGCCCAAGGCCACGCCGGGCGGGGTGCCGGTCGTGATCACATCGCCAGGCAAAAGGGTCATGTACTTGGAGACGTCGGCGACGACCGCCGCCACGCCGAAGATCATCGTCCTGGTGCTGCCGATCTGCCGGCGCACGCCGTTGACGTCGAGCCACATGCCGAGGCTCTGCGGGTCCTTGATCTCGTCCTTGGTGACGAGCCACGGTCCGAGCGGCCCGAACGTGTCGCAGCCCTTGCCCTTGCTCCACTGGCTGGCGCCCTTCTTGAGCTGGAATTCGCGCTCGGACACATCGTTCCCGACGCAGTAGCCGGCGACGTACCTCATCGCATCCTTCTCGGCCACGTGGCGCGCCGTGCTTCCAATCACCACGACGAGCTCGACTTCCCAGTCGAGCTGCGTCGAGTCTTTCGGGACCATCACGTTGTCGTTAGCGCCGACGATGCAGCTCGGCGTCTTGAAGAACACGACCGGATGCTCGGGGATCGGCGAGCCGGTTTCCTTCGCGTGGTCGCTGAAGTTGAGACCGATCGCGACGAATTTGGAGGGTGTCGCCACGCAGGCGCCGAGCCGGGGCTTGCCTTTGACGAGCGGCAGCTTCTTCGGGTCGAGCTTCGCGAGCTCCCGGAGCTTCGCGGGGGCCAGCGCCGCGCCGTCGATGTCCTTCACCTTCCGCGACAGGTCGCGGAGCTTGCCGTCGGCGTCGATGAGGCCGGGCTTTTCCTTGCCCGCGGGTCCGTAGCGTACGAGTTTCATCTCAGTCTCCAGGTCGTTGTTATTGAAACCATCTGCCTTAGATAGTCATTCCACCATCGCAGGAATACATGTTGCCGGTGATGAACGCGGCCTCGTCGGAGGCGAGGAACACGACGAGCGGCGCGATCTCCTCGGCCTTGGCGAGCCGGCCCATCGGCTGCCGCGCGACGAACATTTTGCGCGCTTCCGCCGGGTCTGGAAACGCGTTGATTCGTTCGGACAGCGACGGCGTATCGACGGTGCCGGGACCGATCGCGTTGCAGCGGATGCCTCGAGTCACGAAATCGGCGGCGACGGCCTTGGTGAGGCCGATGACCGCCGCCTTGGATGCGCCGTACGCGAAACGGTTGGGCAACCCCTTCACGCTCGAGGCGATCGACGCCATGTTGACGATGCTGGCGCCGCGGCCCGTGGCATCGAATTTGGCGAGCATCTTCGGCAGCGTGCTGCGAATGGTCATGTACATCGCCCGGACGTTGAGGTTGAAGCTGAACTCCCAGTCCTTCGGCGCGCAGTCGAGAATCGTCCCGTTGTGGACGTAGCCCGCGCAGTTGAACAGGATATCGAGCGGCGGCACTTCTTCGGCGGCCTTGGCGATCCCCGCATCGTCCAGCACGTCGAGGACGCGTGTCGTCACGTTGGCCACGCCCGAAAACTTCTCCAGCAATTGCGGCATCACGTCGGTCGCGAAAACGTGTGCGCCTTCGCCCGCCATCGCGATGGCCGTGGCGTGGCCGATCCCCTGCCCGGCGGCCGTGATCAGCGCCGTCTTGCCCGCGAGTCGTCCGCTCATGATTCCGATCTCCCTATCGTGCCGAAGGCGGTTGCGCCGGCTCCGGACCGGCGCGAAGGATTGTACGCCCGGTCGACGGGAATTGGTATTACCACTTGACCAGTTTCCGATGCGGGATTAGCCTTGCTGCCCGGGCCCTGAACTGAGGGCGCGGCCGACGTCCCCTTTCTCCGCCCATGCCATTCCAGAGCATCGAACCGCGCCGGCTGTACCGCCAGATCGCGGACCAGATCCGCGAATTGATCCGCGCCGGTGAGTTCGTGGCGGGGTCGCGGCTGCCGCCGGAGCGCGATCTCGCGAAACAGCTGGGGGTTTCGCGCCCGTCGGTGCGCGAGGCGCTGATCGCGCTGGAAGTGGAGGGCCTGGTGGAGGTTCGCATCGGGTCCGGGATCTACGTGCTGGGACCGGGCCTCAAGGTGGAAAGCGACGATGCCGTTGCGCCCGGCATGAACCGTGACGAAGTGCACGCGCTGGCTGGACCGTTCGAACTGATGCGCGCCCGCTACACGATCGAAAGCGAATGCGCGGCGCTCGCGGCAAAGTCCGCGAAGAAGACGCAGGTCGTCGCTATCGAGGAAGCATTGGAACAGATGCACCGCGAATTCGAACACCAGAAACAGCCCCTCGCCGGAGATCGCCTGTTTCACTTGAGAATCGCCGAGGCAACTGGCAATGGCGCGCTGGTCGCGGTGGTGAAAATGCTGTGGGAGGAGCGCACGGGGCCCCTCTACAAGCGGCTGGAGCATCACTACGACACCCCAGGACTATGGACCGCGGCGATGGCGGAGCATCGCGCGGTGCTGAAAGCCATCGCCGAGCACGATGTGGCGGGTGCGCGCGCCGCCATGCAGCGCCATCTCAACAAGGCGTACAAGCGATTCAACAAGGGCTGGAACACATTGCACTGAACCGCGATGCGAGGCGCCGGCAGCATGCCGCCGCGCGCCGGCCGTCGCCGAAACGAGGAGCGAACGCCATGCTGGCTTGCCGCATACACGCCAAGGAAGATCTGCGAATCGAAGCGGTCGACACACCCGATGTCGGCCCTGGTCAGGTGCTGCTGCGTCTCGGCGCTGGAGGTATCTGCGGTTCGGATATCCACTATTACTTCGACGGCAGGAACGGGAGCTTCGTCGTGCGCGAGCCGTTGATCCCGGGGCATGAGGCGTCCGCCACCGTCGCCGCGGTGGGGCCCGGGGTCACGCGCGTCAAGGTGGGCGACAAGGTGGCGGTCAGCCCATCGCACGCGTGTGGCCAATGTGACTACTGTCGCGAGGGCCGCGAGCAGCTCTGCCGGAAAATGCGCTTTCTGGGCAGCGCCAGCCTCTACCCGCACGTGCAGGGCATGTTCAGCGAGTTCTTCGTGATGGGCGAGCGGCAATGCTATCCGGTTGCGGGCGACGTGACGCTCGGCGAGCTCGCTTTCGCGGAGCCCCTCGCCGTCGCACTGCACGCCGTCAGGCGCGGCGCCGATCTCGTCGGCAAATCGGTGCTCATCACCGGAGCCGGCACCATCGGCTGCCTCACGGTGATCGCAGCACGGCTCGCCGGCGCGAAATCGGTGACCGTGTCCGACATCCTCGATCGGCCGCTCGCGCAAGCGCGCGAGGTGGGCGCCGACCGCACGCTGCGCGCCGATCGCGAGGCGGATGCGCTCGCCGCGCCGCAATTCGATGTCTGCTACGAGGTCTCGGGGAGCTTCGCCGCGCTCAAGAGTTGCGTGGCAGCCGCGAAACGCGGCGGCGTCATCGTGCAAGTGGGCACGCTGCCGCACGAGCCGCTGCCGTTCGTCGTCAACGAGCTGATGGCGAAAGAGCTGGACCTCAAGGGCGCCTTCCGCTGGGGCATCGAGTTCGACTGGGCGGTCGACTATATCGCGTCGCGCCGCGTCGATGTGCGGCCGCTCCTGTCCGGACAGTTTCCGCTGCGCGACGCCGTCAAGGCATTCGAGCTCGCCAAGGACAAGTCGCAAAGCACGAAGGTTCAGGTGGTGGTCTAACGGTTTGCAACACGCTGCGCGCTCATCGCGCGGCTCCCATCCCCACAAGGAGGCGTCATGCGTTTGTTCTCGAAGCTGATTTTCCCAATGGTCGCCGTCGCAGCCCTCGCTGTCGCCGTTCCGGCCGCCGCGCAGCAGAAGCTCAAGTGGGCGCACGTCTACGAGACGAGCGAGCCCTATCACACGGAGTCGGTCTGGGCCGCGGCGGAAATCAAGAAGCGCACCAACGGCAAGTTCGACATCGAAGTGTTTCCCGCCAGCACGCTCGGCAAGGAAACGGACATCAACCAGGGGATGGCGCTTGGCACGGTCGACATGATCATCAGCGGCCCGTCGTTCGCGGCGCGCAGCTACCCGCGGCTGGGCATCGCCTACTATCCGTTCATCTTCCGCGACGCCGATCACCTGCTCGCCTATTCGAAGAGCCCGGTGTTCGGCGAAATGGTCGAGGAGTTCCGCAAGAAGACCGGCATCCAGATTCTCGCCTATACGTACTACGGCGCGCGCCAGACGACGTCGAACCGGCCGTTTACCGACTGCGCGGGCATGAAGGGATTGAAGATCCGCGTGCCCGACGTGCCAGCCTACATGGCGACGCCGAAGGCCTGCGGTGCGAATCCGACGCCGATCGCCTTCGCCGAGGTCTATCTGGCGTTGCAGACGGGTACGGTCGAGGCGCAGGAAAACCCGCTGACGACGATCGAGGCCAAGAAGTTCTACGAAGTGCAGAAGGCGATCATGATGACCTCGCACATCGTCGATGGCCTGACCACACAGGTCGCCCCGCACGTCTGGAACAAGCTGACCGACCAGGAAAAGCAGATCTTCACCGAAGTCACGCGCGAGGCCGCGACCCGCGCGACGGCGCAGATCAAGAAGCGCGAGGCCGAGCTCGCGGACGAGTTCAAGAAGAAGGGCCTGCAGATCGTCACCGTCAACCGGCAGAGCTTCATCGATGCGGTGCTGAAAAGCGCGACGCCGGAGTCGATGGGGTTCACGAAGTCCGACTACGACAAGATCGTCGCGATCAAATGACGTATTCGTTCCGGAACGGCGCGCATAGCGTCGCCGCTCCGGGATACGGATGCGGCGAAGGGTCATGATCGACTCGACCGACAAGCAGGGCGCCGTCGAGCACGTCATCGACGACGAGGGGCACTTCCATCTGCAGGACGCGCCGATCGACCTGTCGCCTTACCTGTTCGAGGACTGGTTGTCGCTCGGCTTTTTCTGGCTGCTCGGGCTCTGCGTGTTCTACCAGTTCTTCACGCGCTACGTGCTCAACGACTCGGCGGCATGGACGGAGGAGATCGCGCGGTATCTACTGATCTGCATCGTGTTCGTCGCGATCTCCTCGGCGGTGCGCCGCACCCGCCACATCCATGTCGATTTTCTCTACCGGCTGATTCCGGCGGCGGCCGGCCGCGCGCTGTCGACGGCGATCGACGTCCTGCGGGTCGGATTCTTTGCCGTCGCCGCCGGGCTCACGATCCAGATGATGCTGCGCATGGGCAGCCTGCTGATGACGGTCATCGACTTGCCGGTGAACATCATCTACGGGGTGTGTGCATTCGGATTCGCCGCAGCCACGATTCGCTCGGTCCAGGTGGCGGTCGAAAACTGGCGGCGCGGCTGGAGCCTACTCGAACGGCCCGAGCACGCGATCGAGGAGATCATCCAGTGAGCGCCATCGCGCGCGGCCGCCGGGCCGCCCCAAGGCCGCGTTGCCCCCTCGGGGGAGACGCGCGCAGCGCGTTTCGGGGGGGGCCAATGACCGGCACCCTGCTCGGGGCGTTCCTCGCGCTGATGGTGACCGGGATCCCCGTCGCGATCGCGATGGCGGGCGCGTCCCTCATCTACATCCTCATTACCCAGAGCACACCGCCGATGGCGATCGTGCACCGGATGATCAGCGGCGTCGACAGCTTCCCGCTGCTAGCCGTGCCGTTCTTCATCTTCGCCGGGAACCTGATGAACACGGCCGGCATCACCAATCGCATCTATGACTTCGCGCTCGGGCTCGTCGGCTGGATGAAGGGCGGCCTGGGCCATGTGAACATCATCGGCAGCGTTATCTTTTCGGGACTCTCCGGGACGGCTATCGCGGACGCGGCCGGGTTGGGCACCATCGAGATCAAGGCGATGCGCGACCACGGCTACTCGAAGGAGTTTGCGGTCGGTGTCACGGCGGCCTCGGCGACCCTGGGGCCGATCATTCCGCCGTCGCTGCCGTTCGTGATCTATGGGATGGTGGCGAACACGTCGATCGGCGCGCTGTTCCTGGCGGGCATCCTGCCCGGCTTGGTGATGACTGTGCTGATGATGCTCACCGTCGCGTATTACGCGCACAAGAATAATTGGGGGGCCGACGTCAAGTTCGTGTGGTCTCGCGTCGGGAAGGCCATCCTCGAGCTGTCGATCGTGATCGCGTTTCCGCTGGCTGTCTGGGGCGTAGCGGTGCTCGGTGTCGATCCGGTCGTGGCGACGATCGCCAGCATCGTGTTGCTGTTCGTCGCCGACTGGATCTTCAAGTTCGAGGCAGTGCTGCCGATCATGACGCCGGTGTTGCTGATCGGCGGCATGGCCAGTGGCATCTTCACGCCGACCGAGGCCGCCGTCGCCTCATCCATCTGGGCGCTGTTCCTGGGGTTCGTCTGGTACCGTACGCTGAGCTTCCGGATGTTCACCAAGGTCTCGATGGAAACGATCGAGACCACGGCAGTGGTGCTGTTCATCGTCGCCGCTGCGTCGATCTTCGGCTGGCTGCTCACCGCGACGCGGGTGACCGACATGGTGACCATGTGGGTGTTGTCGTTCACCGACAAGCCCTGGGTGTTCCTGCTGCTCGTGAACCTTCTGCTGCTGTTCGTGGGCTGTTTCCTCGAGCCGACGGCCGCGATCCTGATCGCCGTGCCGGTGCTGATGCCCGCGGTGCTACAGCTCGGCATCGATCCCATCCATTTCGGCCTCGTCGTCGTCCTCAACCTGATGATCGGCCTCCTGCATCCACCCATGGGCATCGTGCTCTTCGTGCTCGCGCGGGTGGCTAACCTTTCGCTCGAGCGCACGACGATGGCGATCCTGCCGTGGCTGGTGCCGCTCCTCGGGAGTCTCGTATTACTCACCTACGTTCCCGAGATCTCGCTGTGGTTGCCGCGCCAGTTCTACAAGTGAAACCATGGCACTGATCCAACGTGTCGAAATCCTCCAGGTCGATCTTGCGCCCAAGGTCGTGCGCACCGATGCGATCCAGGCGTTCGTCACGCAGGAGACGCCGATCGTGCGGATCATTTGCGACGATGGCGCCACCGGAGTCGGTTACAGCTACACGATCGGAACCGGCGGGTCGTCGGTCGTAGCGCTGTTGCGCGATCATCTGGCGCCCAAATTGATCGGCCGCGATCCCGATTGCATCGAAGCGATCTGGAAGGACCTCTTCTTCCACACACATGCAACCGCGGTCGGCGCCATCACGAGCCTTGCGCTCGCCGCGATCGACACAGCGCTGTGGGACCTGCGCTGCAAGCGCTCGGGACTCCCATTGTGGAAAGCGGCCGGCGGCGCGCAGCCAAAGGTTCCCGTCTACACGACCGAAGGCGGGTGGCTGCACCTGCCGACGCAATCGCTGGTCGCGCAGACGCTCGACGCGAAGGCGCAGGGCTTTCGTGGCGCCAAGCTCAAGGTCGGCAAACCGGGCCTCGCGGAAGACGTCGCGCGACTCGCGGCGGTGCGCGAAGCGGTGGGCGGCGAGTTCGAGATCATGGTCGATGCGAATCAGTGCTTCAGTGTCTCCGAGGCCATCCGGCGCGCGCGGGCGTTCGAGCCATTTGCTCTCGCGTGGCTCGAGGAGCCGCTGCCGGCGGAGGATCTGGCTGGTCATGTCGAGCTCGCGGCGCATACGTCGATCCCGATCGCCGTGGGCGAGTCGATCTATCACCCCGCCCACTTCCGCGAATATCTCGCGCGCCGCGCCTGTTCGATCGTGCAGGTCGACTGCGCCCGAATTGGCGGCATCACACCCTGGCTCAAGGTTGCCCATCTTGCGGAGACGTTCAATATCATGGTCTGTCCGCACTTCCTGATGGAGCTCCACGTGTCGCTGACGGCGGGCGTGCCTAATGCGGCGTGGGTCGAATACATTCCGCAACTCGACGACATCACGACGTCGCGACTCGCGATCGAGGACGGCCATGCGCTCGCCCCGTCGGCGGCCGGACTCGGCATCGACTGGGACTTTCCGGCGATCGATCGCCGCGCCGTCGCGCGGTCGGGAGTGCCCGCGTGATCAAGGAGATGCGGGTGAGCATGGCGGGCAAAGCCAAGTCAAGGAGGACGCCATCGCGAGCGGGGCGAAGCCAAGGCCCGAAGGGCGCGTCCGCGAGCGAGGGTGGCGGCCGACAAGCGAAGCATGCGGAAGTACCAGGTTCTACGCGGAGGCCGCACGTCGCCGTGCGGCCTCCGCGTGGCCGACAATTAGCGTTCAAACTATCTCCATTCGATAAGGGGGCCACCCCACCATGCTTACGCGCGCCTCGCTGACCATCCGCCTGCACCCCAACGACGACGTCGTGATCGCCCGCACGCAGTTGGTCGGCGGCACGCTCCTCGCGGACGAGAACGTCACCATCTCCGGGCTCGTCCCGCCTGGGCACAAGGTTGCGACGCGCGCCATTCGCGCGGGCGAGCCCGTCAAGCGGTACAACCAGATCATCGGCTTCGCGTCACGCGACATCGGCGCCGGCGAGCACGTCCATCTGAACAACCTGGCGATGGGCGCGTTCGATCGCGATTACGCGTTCGGCGCCGATGTGAAGCCCACGCGCTACGTCGAACCCGCCGGCGACGTTCATGGGCATCGTCCGGCCCGACGGGCGTGTGGCGACGCGCAACTACATCGGCCTCCTGTCGACGGTCAATTGCTCGGCGACCGTCGTGCGCGGCATCGCCGACGCTTTCCGCGGCGACGCGCTCAAAGCATTTCCCGGCGTCGATGGCGTGGTCGCGCTGACCCACGGCTCCGGCTGCGGAATGGACACCCACGGCGACGGCATGAAGCTCCTGCGGCGCACACTCGGGGGCTATGCCCGGCATGCGAACTTCGGCGGCGTGCTGGTCGTCGGGCTCGGTTGCGAGGCGAACCAGATCAGCTCGCTGTTCGGCGCCGAAAATCTGCAGGAAGGCCCGCTCCTGCGCACATTCAGCATCCAGGACACCGGCGGCACGGCGAAGACGATCGCGCATGGCGTTGGCATCGTGCGCGAGATGCTGCCCCATGCCAGCGTCGTCACCCGCCAGCCGGTGCCGGCATCGCACATCACCGTCGGCCTGCAATGTGGCGGATCAGACGGCTATTCCGGCATCACGGCCAATCCTGCGCTTGGCGCGGCCGTCGATCTCCTGGTGCGCCACGGCGGCACGGCGATTCTGTCCGAGACGCCCGAGATCTACGGCGCCGAGCATCTGCTGACGCGCCGCGCGGTTTCGCGCGCGGTCGGCGAGAAGCTGATCGAGCGGATCAAGTGGTGGGAGGATTACACGGAGCGGGAGCGCGGCGAGATGAACAACAATCCTTCGCCCGGCAACAAGGCGGGCGGCCTCACCACGATTCTCGAGAAATCGCTGGGAGCGGTGGCCAAAGGTGGCACGACGAACCTCGTCGCCGTCTACGAGTATGCGGAGCCGGTGACGGCCAAGGGATTCGTCTACATGGATACGCCGGGCTACGATCCGGTGTCCGCGACCGGGCAGGTGGCGGGGGGCGCGAACATGATCGTATTCACGACGGGCCGCGGGTCGGCCTATGGTTGCGCGCCGTCGCCGTCGCTCAAGCTGTCGACCAACACCGCGTTGTGGACGAAGCAGGAGGAGGACATCGACCTCAACTGCGGCGAGATCGCCGACGGCAACGCGAGCGTCGACGAGATCGGCGAGCAACTCTTCCACCTGATGCTCGACACGGCCTCGGGTGCCAAGAGCAAGAGCGAGCGGCATGGCTACGGCCAGAGCGAATTCGTGCCCTGGTACGTGGGGGCAGTGATGTAAAGGGATACACCACGTTTTTCCGACCGTCGCGCTGTGGTCAACAGTCGCCGCGCCGCGGGAAAACGTGGTCGTCCCTGAAGTTGACACACCCAAGGGGAGCCCTTACGCTGCGTGCGGGCTCCAGTTCGTGACAGTGGCGGCGACGCCCATGCAATTGGCAGGATCCACAGGAGGAGTTTCATGAAGACAGTTTTCAAGTTGGGCCTCGCGCTCTTCGCGGCGACGGCATACGTGATGTCGAGCCAGGCCTTGGCGCAGGAAAAGCTCACCGTCTGGTGGGTACGGGGCTTTTACAAGTCCGAGGACGATGCACTGTTCGCGGCGATCAAGAAGTACGAGGACAAGACCGGCGTCAAGGTCGAGCTGTCGCAGTATCCGGTGCAGGACATGATCCCGAAGACGGTCGCCGCGCTCGACGCCGGCACGCCGCCGGATGTCGCGTACGCCGACGTCTACGACTTCCAGGTCGCCGGTAAATGGGCGTTCGAGGGGAAGCTCGAGGACGTGACCGACATCATCACGCCGATGAAGGACAAGTTCCTCAAGAACACGATCGAGACGGCGTACCTGTACAACGACAAGACCAAGAAAAAGGCGTACTACGCGTTCCCGATGAAGCAGCAGACGATGCACATCCAGTACTGGAAGGACATGCTGGCCGAGGCGGGATACAAGGAATCGGACATTCCGACCACGTGGAAAGCGTACTGGGACTTCTGGTGCGACAAGGTGCAGCCGGCGCACCGCACGAAGACCGGCAAGCGCACGTACGCGATCGGCCAGCCGATGGGTGTCGATTCGAGCGACTCGTTCTATTCGTTCCTGACGTTCATGGACGCCTACAACGTGAAGCTCGTCGATGACAACGGCAAGCTGCTGGTCGACGATCCCAAGGTCCGCGCCGGCCTCATCAACGCGCTGCGCGATTACACGAGCATCCGCTCGCGCGGCTGCACGCCGCCGTCGTCGACCTCGTGGAAGGACCCGGACAACAACGTGTCGTTCCACAACAAGACGATCCTGCTGACGCACAACGCGACGATCTCGATCGCCGCCAAGTGGCTGGACGACGCGAACAACGCGACGCTCACGGCCGAGCAGCGCGCGCAGGCGAAGAAGAACTACGACGAGCTGATTGCCACGGCCGGCTTCCCGAACAAGCCCGACGGGTCGAAGTTCGTCTACCGGGCGGCGGTGAAGGTCGGCGTGATCTTCGAGGGTGCGAAGAACAAGAAGCGCGCGAAGGAATTCGTCACGTTCATGATGCAGGACGAGAACCTGCAGCCGTACGTGGAAGGCTCGCTCGGCCGCTGGTACCCGGTGACGAACTCGGGCACGAAGAGCGCGTTCTGGCAGGCCGATCCGGCGCGCAAGGCTGTCTACAACCAGTTCGGCGCCGGTACGGTGACCTTCGAATTCACCAAGAACTACAAGTTCACCGTGCTCAACAACGAGAACGTCTGGGCGAAGGCCATGAGCCGCGTCGTAAACGACAACATCCCGGTGGAAAAGGCCGCCGACGAAATGATCGCCCGCATCAAGCAGGTCGCCGGGTCCTAGGAAACGAAACGACGCCGCCCGAGGACGGCGGCGTCGAACGGACGTATGGCGACACTCGCGCTTCCCGACGAGCGGCCGACCGGACCGGCGGGCAAGGGCATGTCTCCGTGGCAGCGATGGGGGCTGATCCTGCTCGCGCCGTATGCGCTGGTGTTCGTAATTTTCGTCCTCTATCCGGTCGGATACGGTCTCTGGCTTGCGCGCCATCCCGTGAGCTACGAGAAGCTCTTCGACGATCCGGTGTTCCTGCGTTCGGTATTCAACACGCTGGCGTTCCTGGTCCTCGCGATCAACCTCAAGATGCTGGTCGCGCTGATCCTGTCGGGATTTTTCGTCGTCGCGCGGACCTGGATCAAGTGGCTGTCGGTGCTGTTCATCCTGCCGTGGGCGGTGCCGTCGATCCCGACGATCCTTTCCATCCGCTTCATGCTGAACCCCGAGTGGGGACTCATCAATTCGCTGATCTTCCGCTTCACGGGCGCCGACGGACCGAACTGGCTCAACGATCCCTACCTCGCGCTTTCGATCGCGATGCTCGTCCATATCTGGAAATCGCTTCCGTTCTGGACGCTGATCCTGATCGCCGGGCGCCTGGCCATTCCCGCGGAGCACTACGAAGCTGCCTCGGTCGACGGCGCCACGAGCTGGCAGAAATTCCGGTTCATCACGTGGCCGTCGATGCGCACGCTGTATCTGACGTGCACCATCCTGTCGATGATCTTCACGATGGGCGATTTCAACAGCGTCTACCTGCTGACGGGTGGCGGCCCCGCCGACCTCACGCACGTGCTGGCCACGCTCGGCATCCGCTATCTGCGACTGGATGAAGTCGACATGTCGATGGCGGCAATCGTCATCGCGCTGCCGGCCGTCCTGCCACTCGTGTACTTCATGATGAAACGGCTCTCCAAGTGAAGGTGCGGCACGTCACGGCGGAGGCGAAGCTCCTGCTGATCGGCATCCCCGTGCTGATCTGGACGATGCTTCCGATCTACCACTTGTTCCTGTTCGCGATCTCGCCGAAAGATCAGGCGATGGGGGGCCACATGTGGCCGGACAAGCCGACGCTGCACAATTTCGAGGTCGTGTTCCTGCAGCAGCACCACTACCTCAACTTCTTCTGGCTGCAAATGTGGAATTCCCTGGTGATCGCGGTCGCCGCCGGTCTGATCACGCTGATCGTGGCCACCGGCGCCGCGTTCGCGATCAGCCGGCTCAAAGTGCGTGGCGGCCGCATGGCGATGAACCTCGCGTTGCTCACCTATTTCATCCCGGCCGCGTTTCTCGCCGTGCCGATGTACAAGACGATGGGCGTGTACGGCATCCTCAACAACCAGTGGTCGCTGATCCTCGCGATGGTGACCATCGCCACACCGTACGCGATCTGGGTGCTGAAGCAGGCGTCCGACAAGCTTCCCTTCGAGCTCGACGAGGCCGCGAAGATCGACGGTGCGTCGCCGATGCAGCTCTTCCGCCTCGTCTACCTGCCGCTGATGACGCCGTCGCTGGTGGCGGTCGGCACGTACGCGTTGCTGCTCGCCTGGAACGAGTACCTGTACGCGTTCCTGCTCTTGTCGAGCGAGCGGGACATCACGCTGGGCGTGGCGCTCGGCAACTTCCTTGCCGCCGACGACTCGCCGTGGGAGCTGCTGATGACGACCGGCCTCATCTACGCGCTGCCGCCGGCGGCGATCTATTACACGTTCAAGCGCTACATGGTCGGCGGGCTCACCGCCGGCGCGGTGAAGAGCTGAAAGTCGGGGTCATCCATGGCATCGGTATCGTTTAGCCGCATCGAAAAATCCTTCGGCAGCACGAAGGTCATCCACGGCATCGGCTTCGACATCGCCGACGGCGAATTCATGGTGCTGGTGGGTCCATCCGGCTGCGGCAAGTCCACGCTCCTGCGCATGCTGGCCGGCCTCGAGGAGATCACGGGTGGCGTCATCGCCATCGACGGCAAGGAAGTCAACGACGTCGAGTCGAAGGACCGCGATATCGCGATGGTGTTTCAGAGCTATGCGCTCTACCCGCATATGACGGTCGCCGACAACATGGCCTTCAGCCTGAAGCTCAGGAAGGCCGACCCGAAGATGATCGCCGAGCGCGTCGACAGGGCTTCGAAGATCCTGAATCTCGATCCGTACCTGCACCGATTTCCCCGCGAGCTCTCCGGCGGCCAACGGCAGCGCGTCGCGATGGGCCGCGCGATCGTCCGCGACCCCAAGGTGTTCCTGTTCGACGAGCCGCTGTCGAACCTCGACGCCAAGCTGCGCGTCGCGATGCGCGCCGAGATCAAGGCGTTGCACCAGCGGCTCAAGACGACCACGGTCTACGTCACGCACGACCAGGTGGAGGCGATGACCATGGCCGATCGCATCGTCGTGATGCACGACGGGCGCATCGAGCAGATCGGCACTCCGCTCGAGCTCTACGATCGCCCCGGAAACCTGTTCGTCGCCCAATTCATCGGCTCGCCGGCGATGAACGTGGTCCAGGGCACGGTGCGGCGCGCGGGTGGCGCCGCGCATGTCGAGGTGGAGGGCGGCGCGCACTGGCCGCTCGACGGCGGTCCGGGCGTCGACGGGCAGGCAGTCTCCTATGGAATCCGCCCGGAGCATCTGACGCTCGCGCCCGGCGGCCAAGGCGTGCCGGGCGAAATCATCGTCGTGGAGCCGACCGGAGCCGAAACCGAGCTTCTGATCAACGTCGGAGGCTCGCAGGTGATCCTGCGCACGCACGGCCGGCCCCGCGTGAACCCCGACGAAAAAGTCCACCTCGCCGTCGATCCGGCCAACGTGCACCTGTTCGATCGGGCGTCGGGACAGCGGCTGGCGGCTTGAAGTGACATGAGTCCGTCGTGGCGACGTCGGCGACCGAACGCTGACTGGCGGCGATCATGGTGGCCGACGTCGCCGGCTTCAGCCGCCTCATGGAGCGCGCCGTAACCTCCATGCCGACTCCCGGTGGCGACCGTTCCTGAGGGAATGGGTCTCGCGGACTGTTGCACAGCGCCTCCGGGCCGAATCCGGCCCCGGAGGTCTCAACGAGGCACCGAACCGCCCGCGTCCTCGACGACGCCGGCGGCGACGAACGCATCGATGTCGGCGTCCGCATAGCCGTGCTCGCGCAACACTTCACGCGTGTGCTCACCGAGCACCGGCGCAGGGCGAGTGATCGCCGTCGGCGTTTCGGAAAAGTGGATCGGGCAGCCGAGCGCCTTCGTCGGGCCGGCCTGCGGGTGGACGAGATCGACGACCATTCCCCGGGCGAGCGTCTGCGGATGCGCAAGCGCCTCGCCGATCGAGTTGACCGGACCAACCGGCACGCCGGCTTCGTCGAAGCGCGCGATCCACTCCGCGCAGGTCCGCGTGGCGAGCACGGTGTCCATCCGTGTCGTCAGCGCGGCGAGGTTCGCCATGCGCGCCGAATTGGTCGCAAAACGAGCATCGTCGCGCCATTCGGGGTGTCCGAGGACGTCGGCGATGCGCTCCCAGTTCGCCTGATTCGCGCCGCCGATGTTGATCCAGCCGTCGCTGGCGCGGAACGCCTGATAGGGCGCGGTGAGAAGATGCGCCGAGCCGCTCGGACCGGGCGATTCGCCGGTCGCGAAGTGGATCGCCGCGTACCAGTACGTCTGTTGTAGCGCCGCCTCCATGAGCGACGTGTCGACAATCTGGCCGCCGCCGGTCTTCAGCTTGTGCGCGTACGCGGCGGCGATCCCGGCCGCGGCGAGGATCCCGGCGTTGATATCGGCGATCGGATTGCCGTTCTTGACCGGAGGGCGCCCCGGCTCGCCGGTCACCGCCATCAGGCCGGCGAAGCCCTGCGCGATAAGATCGAAGCCGCCCTTGTCGGCAAGCGGCCCGTCGCGTCCGTAGCCCGACACCGCGCAGTAGATGAGGCCCGGATTCACCTCCGCCAGCACGTCGTAGCCCAACCCGAGCTTCTCGAGCGTGCCGCGGCGATAGTTTTCGGTCAGCACGTCGGCATTGCGGACGAGCCGCAGCAGGATCTCGCGGCCCTGCGGCAGCTTGAGGTTGAGCGCGATGCCGCGCTTGTTGCGGTTCATCATCAGGAACGGCGCCGACACGCCGTTGATGCGCGGCTCGCGATAACCGCGGGCGTCGTCGCCGCCGGGGAGCTTCTCGACCTTGATCACATCGGCGCCCATGTCGGCGAGCATCATTCCGCAGGTCGGCCCCGCCATGATCTGCGCGAGCTCGAGGACGCGCATACCCGCGAGCGGGCCGGGATGCGCCAGTGGCGCCTGGCTCCTCGCGTCTGCGGTCATGGCCTGCTCCATTGCTGCCCGTTAGCGCGAAACCCGCGCAAGCTCACCGGCCGACGAAGTCGGGCTTTCGCTTGGCCAGAAACGCCGCGTAGCCGATGCGGAAGTCCTCGGTGTCGAAGCAGGCGAAGCATTCGTCGTGCTCTGCCGCGGTGATCGGCCGCGGGTCTGCCAGGCGACGCGCGAACTGCTTGTGCCAGCGCGCGACGAGCGGCGCCCCTTCGGCGATGCGTTGCGCGGTCGCGAGCGCTTCGGCCGCCACTTCTGCATCCGGCACGACCCGCGTGACAAGCCGCTTCTCCCGTGCCTCGACGGCGCCGAAGATCCGTCCCTCGAGGAGAATCTCGAGCGCGACGTCAGAGCCGGCGAGGCGCACGAGCGGACTCATTTCAGGATAGGCCATGACGAGTCCGAGATTCTTGATGGGTGCGCCGAAGCGGCTCGATTCGCCGCAGATCCGCAGATCGCACAGCGCGGCGATCTCGAGTCCGCCACCCACGCAGATGCCGTGGATCTGCGCGACCAGCGGGTGCCGGCAGGAGGCAAGCGAGCGGGCAGTGGCATGCATGATGCGGCCGTAGTCGATCGCCTGCGCCTTGTTGCCGCGTTCGGTCGCGAATTCCCCGATGTCGTTGCCGGGAGAGAACGCCTTCTCGCCCGCGCCGCGCAGAATCACGCAGCGCAGGCGGTCGTCGGCGGACAGTGCGTCGATGGCAGCGCCCAGCGCGTGCCACATCGATTTCGTCAGCGCGTTGAGCTTTTCGGGACGGTTCAGCACGACGGTCGCGATCGGACCGTCGCGGGCAACTGCTATCAGATCGCGCATCGTCGCATCCTGCCGGATATCGAGCAGCGGCAGTCGACACCCTCCATCACCATCCAGGTCATCCGCATCAAGTCTTGACCGGGCGAAAGAAGCGTCCCGCGCCGCCGAGAATCCTGCCGATCAATGGCCAGAGCAGCAGGATGAACGCCAGCGTAGTGATGGAACCTACAAGCCCATTTGACCAAAACACTCGCAAATCGCCGCCTGCGCCGATCATCGACAGGCGGAACGAGTCCTCGCTGCGGTTACCGAGCACAAGGGCAAGCGTGAAGGGAGCGAGCGGAATGCCGATTTTCTTGAACACATAGCCGACGACGCCGAACAGCAGCATGAGCCAGACGTCGAACATGGCGTTCTGGATCGCGAAGGCGCCGATGGCGCAGGACACCACGATCATCGGCGCGATGGCGGAAAACGGAACGCGCAGGACGGCGGCAAAGATCGGCACCGTAGTCAGCACGATCACGAGTCCGACAACATTGCCGAGATACATGGAGGCGATGAGACCCCACACGAAGTCCTTGTGCTCGACGAAGAGCAGCGGACCGGGATTGAGCCCCCAGACCATCAAGCCGCCCAGCAAGATCGCCGCCGTGCCGGAGCCGGGAATCCCCAGGGCCAGCATCGGCAGCAACGCCGAGGTCCCGGAAGCGTGGGCCGCCGTCTCCGGCGCGAACACGCCTTCGATGCGTCCCTTGCCGAAGCTCGCGGGATCCTTGGAGAACCGCTTGGCCAGGTTGTAGCCCATGAACGAGGCCGCGATCGCGCCGCCTGGCGTAATGCCCAGCCAGCAACCGATGACGGACGAACGCAGCAGCGTCACCCAATAGCGCGGCATTTCCTTCCACACCTTCAGCACCACGCGCAGGCTGATCGCCGCCGCATGGCCGCGCAGCGCGAGCCGTTCTTCCATGGTCAGGAGGATCTCGCTGATCCCGAAGAGGCCGATGACGGCGACCAGGAAGTTGACGCCGCGCAGCAACGGATCGAAACCGAAGGTCATGCGCAGCTGGCCGGAGACGGTATCCATGCCGACGGCGGCCAGCAGCAATCCGACCACCAACGAGATCAGCGTCTTGTGCTTGGCCTCGCGCCCCAGGCCCACGAACGAGCAGAAGGTCAGCAGGTAGACGGCAAAGAATTCCGGCGGCCCGAACTTCAGGGCGAACGACGCGATGCGGGGCGCGAGAAAAGTGATCAGCAGCACGGCGACCAGCGAGCCGATGAAGGACGACGTAAACGCCGCGGTGAGCGCCTCGGCGGCCCTTCCCTGCTGGGCCATCGGATAGCCGTCGAAGGTGGTCGCCACCGACCAGGCCTCGCCGGGAATGTTGAACAGGATCGAGGTGATCGCGCCACCGAACAGCGCGCCCCAATAGATGCACGACAACATCACGATCGCGGTCGTCGGATCCATCGTGAACGTGAGCGGCAGCAGGATCGCCACGCCGTTCGGCCCGCCCAATCCGGGCAGCACGCCGACGAAGATGCCCAGCACGAGGCCGATCATCATCATCATCAATATCTTCCACGTCAGCAGAACCGCAAATCCGTGAAGCAGGAGATTCAGGGCTTCCATCGCGTCCTAACGACCGAACACCGCTTCGAGGGGACCCTTGGGCATGATGACGTCGAACGCGATCTCGAACGTCGAGAACATGATGAGCGTGAACAGGAAGCTCGTGAGCAGCGACTTCCACAACGCAATTCGCCCGACGATTCGCATGAATCCCGCGACCAGCAGGAAGCTCGCAACGTAAAGGCCGAGCCATTGCATCAGCACGCAGAAGAGAAAGGTCGGAACGAAGACCTGCATCACGCGCCGAAGCTGGTCGCGCGTGACGAAGGTCGTGGCGACCATCGTCCGCTGCCGAAACGCGACGCCGAGGCCGAACAGGCATGCGCCGGCGAGGATCACGCACAGATAGAACGGCAGGTATCCGCTCTGCGGGCCCTCCTTCGCCCATCCCATCCCGCTGCGCCAGTTGTCGAAGGCCAGCAGAAGCGCGAATGCGAGCAGTACGAGATACACCACCACCTCGGCGGTGCGCGTGGTAGTCACTGCCGGCGAATCTCTCGCCGGCGCCGTCGGATCGCCGACCGCGATTTCGGTCTCGGATTCGGGCATCGTGATTGTAGGGAGGAGGGCACGTCGCATCGGGACGCCCTCCCCCATGGGGGAGCGCGGCCGACGCGGGTAACGCCTGTTTCGTCCGAGTTACGGGGCGACGAAGCCGGCCTCGACCATGAGGCCCTTGTTCAGCGTGTCGTCCTCTTCGAGGAAACCCAGCATGTCCTTGCCCGTGAGGAATACCGGCTTCAACGCCTGCTTTTCCATGTAGTCCTTGTATTCCGCGGTCAGCGTCAGCTTCTTGAACAAATCCACATAGAACGCCGTCTGATCGGGCGTCACCTTGCCCGGAAGGAACATGGCGCGCAGCATGAGGTATTGCACATCGAGCCCTTCTTCCTTGCACGTGGGAATGTCGTTCCACGACTGGGTATCGGTGACCTTGGTCTTGTAGGCGATCCGTTCCTTGTCGAAGACGCACAGCGCGCGGACCTGCCCGGCGCGCCAGACCTCGAGATTTTCGGAAGGGTTGTTCACATTCGCCGCCGTGTGATTGCCGACAAGCTGGGTCGCGGCCTCGCCGCCCGATTTGTAGGGAAGGTACGCGAACTTCGCGCCGGTCTTCTTCTCCATGAATACGGTGAGGACGTGATCCTCGCGCTTCGAGCCCGTGCCGCCCATCTTGAACGGCGGATCGGCGGCCTTGGCCGCCGTCACGAACTCTTTCACCGTTTTGTAGGGCAGCGTCGTGTTGTCCCACAATACGAACTGATCCATGGCGATGACCGAGACAGGGGTGAGGTCCCGCCAGTTGAACGGAATCTTGGCAGCCAGAGGCAGCATGTAGATCAGCGAATAGGCGATCAGAACCTTGTTGGGGTCGCCTTCGCTCGACTTCATGTACATCAATGCTTCGGCGCCGGACGCGCCGCCTTTGAGCGAGACGATCATCGGCTGCTTCATCAGATTGTTCTTCTGGATCGCGGCCTGCATCATTCGCGCCATCTGGTCGGAAGCCCCGCCGGCACCCGCGGCGACTACGATCTCGACGGGCTTCGTGGGCTCCCACGCCATGGTCGGCGCGCTTGTCAGCATGATCGCCAATGCGCCTGCTGTCCTGACGAAATGGTTCATTTCCTGATCCTCCTTATGGCGTGCGAGTCGGCGATTCTCGTCCTGGCTCGCGTGGTTCAGATAATCCGACCCAGATCCGTTAGACGACTACCGCATGTGCGGTCATCGGCGATTGTACGCCGCGGGCCGTCTGCACAAGAAAATCGAATGCCGCCTGTGTGCCGCCCTTCCGATGCGGGACGCCGGCAAGGGAGAGCCCCATTTCGACGCCGGCCAGGGTGCCGGCGAGCATCAATTCGTTGAAATGGCCGAGATGACCGATGCGGAAGACCTTGCCCGCCACCTTGCCGAGGCCCTGCCCGAGCGACATGTCGAAGCGCTCGAGGACCACTTTGCGGAACGCGTCGGCGTTGTGCCCCTCCGGCATCATTACGCCGGTCAGCGTGGAGCTGTACAGCGCAGGATCGGCGCACAGGATCTCGAGCCCCCAGGCGTCGACGGCCCGGCGCGTTGCCTCGGCCAGCCGATCGTGCCGGGCGAATACCTGGTCGAGGCCTTCGGCGAACAGCATGTCGAGCGCCGCGGCGAGGCCATAGAGCAGATTGGTCGCCGGCGTGTACGGGAAAAAGCCGCTCGGGTTGATCGCGAGCATCTCGCTCCAGTCCCAGTACGAGCGCGGGAGTTTCGCGGTCTTCGCGGCGACGAGCGCCTTTGCGCTGATCGCATTGAACGAGAGCCCCGGCGGCAGCATCAGTCCTTTCTGCGAGCCGGCGACGGTCACATCGACGCGCCATTCGTCGTGGCGGTAGTCGATCGACGCCAGCGACGATATCGTGTCGACCATGTAGAGCGCCGGATGGCGGGCGCGATCGATCGCATCGCGCACGTCGGCGATCCGGCTCGTGACGCCGGTGGACGTTTCGTTGTGCACGACGCACACGGCCTTGATCGCGTGCTGCGGATCCGCGGCGAGTCGCGCCTCGATGGCGGCAGGCGAGACGCCGTGACGCCAATCGCCAGGCAGGAATTCGACGGCAAGGCCCAAGCGCTGGGCGAGCTTGTTCCACAACGCTGCGAAGTGGCCCGTCTCGGCCATGAGCACCCGATCGCCCGGCGACAGCGTGTTGACGAGCGCCGCTTCCCACGCGCCGGTTCCCGACGCCGGATAGATGACGACCGCGCCGTCCGTCTTGAACACTTTCTTCATGCCGGCGAAGACCGTCTTGCCCAGCAGCGCGAACTCGGGGCCGCGATGATCGATCGTCGGGGCATCGATCGCGCGCAGCACGCGATCCGGCACGTTGGTCGGCCCCGGGATCTGCAGGAAATGGCGGCCGGACGGTTGTCTGATTAGCGGATTCATCGGGATGACACCTCGGAAACGCGGCGGGCGGCAGCACCAGGACCGCCGGAGAACACCGAGGCTCCATGCTACGCATCTTTGGCGCCCGGGGGCAAGCGCGGTGGTCGCCGCATCCACTACAATCACGGCATGACAATCGCCGCGCGCCTTTCCCGCGCCGTCGAAGGCGAGGTGCTGTTCGATGCCGGGTCGCGCGGACGGTACGCCACCGACGCGTCGATCTACCAGGTCGAACCCGTCGGCGTCCTCGTCCCGAAAACGATCGACGACGTGCGCGCGGCAATCGCGATCTGCCGCGATGCGCACGTGCCGGTGCTCCCGCGCGGTGCCGGCAGCTCGCAATGCGGGCAAACCGTCGGCGCCGCGCTCGTGATCGATCACAGCAAGCATTTCACCCGGATCGCCGGCTTCGAGCGCGACGCCATGACCGTCACCGTGGAGCCGGGTGTGGTTCTCGATGAGCTCAACGCCTGGCTGAAGCCGCAGGGTCTCTGGTTCCCGGTCGACGTCAGCACCTCGGCGCAAGCGACGCTGGGGGGCATGGCGGGCAACAATTCGTGCGGCTCGCGCTCGATCGCCTACGGCAACATGGTGCACAACGTGCTCGCGATCGACGCGATCCTGTCCGACGGAACCGAGGCGCGCTTCGGCCCCGAGCGCGAAATGGATGGGGCGCCGATCGCGGGTCAGGGACCTCCTGCGGCGGCTGCGGGCGATCGGCGAGCGCGAGCAGGGGGAGATCGAGCGCAGCGTGCCAAAGGTGCTGCGCCGCGTCGGCGGCTACAACCTCGACGTCTGCTGCCCGCAGAGCGAGCGGCCGTATACCGCCGATGGCAGCGTGAACTATGCGCATCTCCTCGTGGGCAGCGAAGGCACGCTCGCCTGGTCGCGCGAGCTCACGTTGAAGCTCGCGCCGCTGCCGGCGCATCGGACGCTCGGCGTCGTCAATTTCCCGACCCTGTACAAGGCGATGGAGAGCGCGCGGCATTTGGTCGGCCTCGAGCCCTCCGCGGTCGAGCTCGTCGATCGCACGATGATCGACCTCGCGCGCGGTAATCCCGCGTTCCGCGCCGTCGTCGACCGCGCGCTGATCGGCGAGCCCGAAGCGATCCTGCTCGTCGAATTCATCGGCGAGACGCGCGACGCTCCGCTGCGCCGCCTGAAGGATCTGGTCGCCCTGATGGGCGAGCTCGGCTTGCCGGGCAGCGTGGTCGAAATGACGGATACCGGCGCGCAGAAGGCGCTGTGGGACGTGCGCAAGGCCGGGCTCAACATCATGATGAGCTTGAAGGGCGACGGCAAGCCGGTCTCGTTCATCGAGGATTGCGCCGTGCCGCTCGAGCATCTGGCCGAGTACGTCGACCGGCTGACGCAGGTGTTCGCGCGGCACGGCACGCGCGGCACGTGGTATGCGCACGCGTCGGTCGGCACGCTGCACGTGCGGCCGATCCTCGACCTGCGCCGTGACGGGGCGGCGAAGATGCGCGCGATCGCCGAGGAGGCGAGCGCCATGGTGCGCGAATACAAAGGGGCGTTTTCCGGCGAGCACGGCGACGGCCTCGTGCGCACCGAATGGGTGGGCTGGCAGTTCGGCCCGCGTCTTTCCCACGCGTTCGAGGAGATCAAGGATCTCTTCGATCCCGCGGGCCTCATGAATCCGGGCAAGATCGTCCGCGGAACGAAGATGGACGATGCGTCGCTGTTCCGGTTTCCGCCCGGCTATCGCATCCAGCCGATGACCGCGGGGCTCGACTGGTCGGCGTGGGATGTACAGAACGATGCAGCAAGTGGAACGCTGACGGCGGCCGGAACCGGCGGCGACCCGGCCCAGGGCTTCGCGAAGGCCGTCGAGATGTGCAACAACAACGGGCACTGCCGCAAGTTCGACGCGGGAACGATGTGCCCGAGCTACCGCGCAACGCGCGACGAGGAGCACGTCACGCGCGGGCGTGCCAACACGCTGCGCCTCGCGCTGTCCGGAAAGTTCGGCGCGCAAGGACTCGCCTCCGCAGAGGTGCATGAAGCGCTCGACCTCTGCGTGAGCTGCAAGGGCTGCCGGCGCGAGTGTCCGACCGGCGTCGACATGGCCAAGATGAAGATCGAGGCGCTCCATCAGCGGCGGCGCGTGCACGGGCTTCCGTTCCGCGATCGCCTCATCGCGAATCTGCCGCGCTGGGCGCCGTGGTCCGCGCGCCTGCCTTGGCTCGCGAACCTGCGCGATACGATTCCCGGGATGGCGAAACTGAGCGAAGCATGGCTCGGCTTCTCGGCGCGACGATCGCTGCCGCGGTGGCGGCGCGACACCTTTCTGGAGAGCCCGCCGCGCCGCGCGGCGACGCAGGCGCGGCGGCGAACGTCGTGCTCTTCGTCGATACGTTCACCAACTATTTCGAGCCCGAGAACGCGCATGCCGCCGTCAATGTGTTGCGCGCGGCCGGCTTTTCCGTGGCAATCGCCCGACGCGATCGGCGCGGATCGCGAGCCCGCGCGGCCGCTGTGCTGCGGGCGCACCTATCTCGCCGCGGGCCTGGTCGAGGAGGCAAAAGCCGAGGCGCGGCGCGTGGTCGCCGCACTGCTGCCACATGTCGAGCGCGGCGCCGCCATCGTCGGCCTCGAGCCGTCGTGCCTCTTGTCGCTGCGCGACGAATTCCTGGTGATGGGCCTGGGCGACGCCGCGGGGCGCTTGGCGGAAAACGCATTCCTGCTCGAGGAATTCCTCGCGCGTGAGCACCGCGCCGGACGCCTTGCGTTGTCGCTCGCCGCGCTGCCGCAGAAACGCGCGCTGCTGCACGCGCATTGCCACCAGAAGGCCTTCGACGCGGTAGCGGCGACGCAAGCGGTGCTCGGCCTCGTGCCCGGCCTTGCGGTCGAGCTGGTCGAATCGAGCTGTTGCGGCATGGCGGGAAGCTTCGGCTACGACGCCGCGCACTACGACGTGTCGGTGCGGATGGCGGAGCTGTCGCTCCTGCCTGCCGTGCGCGCCGCGGCGCCGGACACGCTGATCGTCGCCGACGGCACGAGCTGCCGGCACCAGATCGCCGATCTCACGCGCGGCAGTGGAGAGCGCGAGGCAGTCCACGTCGCGCGGGTGCTCGAAAGGGCGCTTGGAGTTGTAAGAATGCGCATGCAGCGTACCGTCCCGCGAGGCCATGAGCGAGGCGCAAAACATCCTTCGGAGGAAGGGCTCGCCGAGCCGGCGAACCGTCGGGGGGGGCACCCGTCGCACCGGAGTTGGCCTATCGACCTCGATCTGAAGGCGCTGATCCGCACGGTCCCCGACTTTCCCAGGCCGGGCGTCATGTTTCGCGACATCACGACGCTGCTCAAGCACCCGGATGCGTTGCACGCCGTCGTCGAAGGTTTTGTTGCGGCGTACCACGGCCGGCCAATCGACAAGATCGCGGCGATCGAATCGCGCGGATTCATCGTGGGGGCTGCGCTTGCCTATCGGCTGCGGGCCGGGTTCGTGCCGATCAGGAAAGGCGGCAAGATTGCCCGCCGAGAATTTCGGCCAGGACTACGAGCTCGAGTATGGCGTCGACCGGCTCGAGATGCACCGCGATGGCATACAGCGCGGCGAGCGCGTGCTGCTCGTCGACGACCTGATCGCCACCGGCGGCACGGCCGAGGCCGCGCTCAAGCTCATCGGCTTCGCCGGCGGATCGGTCGTCGGCTGTGCCTTCATCGTCGACCTGCCCGATCTCGGCGGCCGCGCAAGACTGGAGAGTCGAGGCTTTTCCGTGTTGGCGCTGTGTCAATTTCCAGGACATTGAGGAGCGTATCGCATGAATGCCGCACGTCCTTCCATCGCCGATCGCCGGCGTACCTTCCGCGAGCTGCACCAGGCGGGGTGCTTCGTCATTCCCAATCCGTGGGACCCGGGCAGCGCGCGCTATCTGCAAAGCCTGGGCTTCAAGGCGCTGGCCACGACGAGCTCGGGCTTCGCCTGGTCGCGCGCCTGCCCGGACAACGGCATCACGCGCGACGCGGCGCTCGCGCATTTGCGGGACATGGTCGCCGCCACCGATCTGCCGGTGAACGCCGACTTCGAAGGCGGCTTCGCGGCGGACGCGGCCGGTGTGGCGGAAAGCGTGCGGCTCGCCGTCGAGACTGGCGTGGCCGGGCTGTCGATCGAAGACTCGACCGGCGATGCGACGCGGCCGCTCCATGAGTTGAGTGTTGCCGTCGAGCGGATGCGCGCCGCGCGCCGCGCGATCGACCAGGCGGGCGGCGACACGCTGCTCGTCGGGCGCGCCGAGTGCTTCCTCGTGGGCCGCCCGGATCTCGCCGAGACGATCGCGCGGCTCAAGGCCTACTCGGACGCGGGCGCCGATTGCCTCTACGCGCCCGGGATTCGCACGCGCGAGCAGATTGCCGCGGTGGTCGCGGCCGTCGCGCCGAAGCCCGTCAATCTCCTGATCGGTTCGGCGAGCGACCTCACGGTCTCCGCCATTGCCGCGCTCGGCGTGCGGCGCGTGAGCGTCGGCGGAGCGCTCGCACGGAGTGCCTGGGGCGGCTTCATGCGCGCCGCGAAGCTGATCGCGGACGAGGGCCGATTCGATGGCTTCGCCGGTGCGGCGTCGGGCGCCGATCTCAATGCGCTGTTCCGTGCCGGCGCCTGATGGCGTCGGTGCGCTACCGATGGCGCCGACGACCTACCTTCGCACGCCCGGAGTCTCGAGCGGCAAGCCCTGCGCGCGCCAGGCCAGGAACAATTCGACGTCGGTAAGCTCGGGCGCGCCCGGGGGCGGCATCTCGGCGCGAATGCCGAACAGGCACGCGCGGATGCGCCGCTGCAGCGATCCCATTCCCTGCCATTCGAGGCGATAGGCGGGAAACGCGTTGCCGTGCCCCTGGCTGATCGTTTCGGCGAGCAGCCGCTTGCCCCAGCTCCGGTCATGGCATTGTGCGCACGCGAGATTCATCTGGCCGTGGCGCGCCTCATAGAAAGCGCGGCCGCGCTCGAACCCCGCGCGCGCCGGGCCATCGACAGTCACAGCGAGCGGGAGCCCGCGCGACTGGAAGGCCACATACGCCGTGATCGACAGGAGCTCGTCCGACTCCCGCGTCCAGAGAACTGTCTGCTGTCGTTCCACGCGGCAAGCGCCGATGCGCGCTTCGAGGTCCACTATGGTGCCGGTGGCGGCGTCGTGGCGCGGATAGCGCACCGCGACGCCGCGCATCGACGTCCGCGCATCGCCATGGCACGACGCGCAGCTTTTCCCGGCGGCGCCGGCGCGTGCGTTCCACAGCTTCTCCCCGCTTTCGACCCACAGCATGCCCGGATTCGCGGCATCGTCCGCCTGCATCGCGCGGACGTCGGCGCCGGAGAAATCGATTCCGGAACGCAGGACCGGCAACGGCAGCGCCCGTTCCTGCGCGAAGGCGAGCGCGGCGCACAGCGATGCCGCGCCGGCGAGCGCGCGCAACATCAGACGACGGTTATGGCCGCGCTCTCGCTGCCTTGGACGCCGTTGTCGTCGGTCCATTCGAACGTGAGTTGCCCCGACTCGCGGGCGGAAACGAAGAAGCGCAGATAAGGGTTCGCGGCGACGCCCGAGCTCAGGCGCGCCGCGAACACCGGCTCGCCGCCATAGCGGCACACGAGCGTCCGGATCACATTGCGCGGAATCGACTTGCCGGATTCGTCCATCCGATAGCCCGTCTCCATCGGATGCCGAATAATGATCCGCACCTCGAACGGCTTGCCGCGCGCAACCGACGCCGGCACGTTGACGCGTGCGTCGGGCATCAGGTGCCGTCCATGCAGCCGGCGATGGTCACGATCACCTCGGCGGCCGCGGCGTAGAGCACGTCGTCGCTCATCGTCGGCTACCGCCACGACGCGCTGGGAGGCGGCCAGGCGTACGCGGGATTCGACTTCGACGCGATCAACCGGGGCAGGGAACTCGAATACGGCCATCTCCGGCACCGGATTGGCTTCGGAAAAGAGGTGGATTGCCGTCACGCGCGACCCGGGCGCGAACGGGCCATCGACCATGACCTTCATCGGGACCGTCTGGCCGTTGTCGGCGAGCTGCGGCAGCGCGAGTCGCACGCGTGACAGTCGCGGCTTGCGTCCTGCGAGGAAGTTCGCAAGCGCCGGAGTGTCCGGCAGCTCGTCGCCGGCAGCGTGCGCCGGCAGCCAGGGAGCGAGCGCGAGCGCGCCGCCGGACTGCAACAGCCGCCGCCGTGTGCGCGATCCGCGGAAGCCGTCCGTGCTCATCGCAGCGTCGCGAGGTACGCGACCACGTCCTCGATTTCGTTCGCGGTCAGGATCGGCTTGCCTCGGTAGGCGGAAGCGACGCGTGCAAGACCATCGATCCTGTAGTAGCTGGGCATGATCGTCTTCGGCTGGACGCGCAGATTGTCGGCGACGCGCAGGCGGAGCTGGGGAATGGTGAATCGAGCGCCGACGCCGGCGAGCGAGGGGCCGACGTCGCCCGCGAAGCGGACCGCTGCATCGGGGATCGCATGGCACAACGCGCAATTGGCGGAATCGTGCGCGAGGAGCAAGCTACGCCCTCGCCCGGCGTCGCCCGCCGATGCGGCCAGCGGCTCGGGAATGCCGTCGCCGACGACGTGCAGCGATACCGCTGCGGTCGCAGCGGTATCGGCGGCGACGGCGGCACCCGCCATAGCCAGCGTCGATGCGTGCGCGATTGCCGCCGCTATCAGCCTGCCGCGCGCACGGGAGCGCCGTGGACCACTCGTCTGTTCGTTCATCCCGACGTCACACCATCTGCAGATTCTTGAGCGGCAGGCTGCGCACCGGCTTGCCGGTCGCGGCGGTAATGGCGTTCATGACTGCGGGTGCCACGACGCAGATCGTCGGCTCGCCGACGCCGCCCCAGAAGTCGAACGATGGCACGATCACCGTCTCCACTTTCGGCATCTCGGCGAGCCGCAGGATCTCGTAGGTGTGGAAATTGGTTTCCGCGATGCGGCCTTTTTCGACCGTGCATTCCCCGTAGAACGTCGCGCTCAGGCCATACGCAACGGAGCCTTCGACCTGCGCCGCGATCTGGTCGGGATTGACCGCATGGCCGCAGTTCACGCCGAGCACCATCCGGTGCACCTTGAGCTTGCCTTTGTCGCTCATGGAAACCTCGGCAACCGCCGCGGAATAGCTGCCGTAGCCCATGAACTGCGCGACGCCGCGATGCACCCCCGCCGGCAGCGGCTTGCCCCAGTCGGCCTTGGCCGCGACCGCGTTCAGCACTCCGAGATGCTTCGGATGGTGTTGCATCAGCGCGCGGCGGAACTCCACCGGGTCGGCACCGGCCGCGCGCGCCACTTCGTCGATGAAGCACTCCATGTACACGCCGTTCTGATTGGTGTTCACCCCCCGCCACGGGCCGACCGGCACGTGCGTGTTGCGCATCGCGTATTCGATGAGCAGGTTCGGCACGGTGTATCCCAGCTGCGCGTCGCCTTGACTCGCGTAATAGCCTTGCAGCTGACGGTCGTCGCGCGCCGTCCTTCGCCGCCGCCTGGTTGAGAAACGCGTTGATCGACTGGCCCGACACGCGCATGTGCAGCCCCACGAGCTTGCCGTTCTCGTCCAGTCCGGCCGCGGCCTTGCATTGCGAGATCGGCCGGTAGAAGTCGTGCGTCATGTCCTCCTCCCGGCTCCAGATCATCTTGATCGGGACGCCGGGAAACTGCTTCGCGATGGCGACGGCCTGGCGCACGTAGTCCTGCGCACCGCCGCGCCGGCCGAAGCCGCCGCCCAGGATGTGCTTGTAGACCTCGCACTTCTCGAGCGGCAGCCCCGACGCCTCGGAGAGCGCGGCGAGCGAGGCCTCGCCATTCTGTGTGGCGACCCATGCTTCCGCGCGTTCCGGCGTGATCCGTGCCGTGCAGTTCATCGGCTCCATCGTCGCGTGCGCGAGGAAGGGCGTCGAGTAGACGGCCTCGACTTTCTTCGCGGCGCCGCCGATTGCCTTCAGCGCGTCGCCTTCCTGCCGCATCCCGTAGGCGACCGGCGCGGTGAGCCCTTCCTTGAGATGCGCCGCGATCGTCGCGCTGGATTGCGTCGCTCCGGGGCCTTCGTCCCAGACGATCGGCAACGCGTCGAGCGCGGACTTCGCTCTCCACCACGTATCGGCGACGACGGCGACGGTCGTCTCGTTGACCCTGACGGCGCGGGGCGAGCCGGGCCGGCCGGCGATCTTCGCTTCGTCGAAGCTCACGAGCTTGCCGCCGAAGACCGGACAATCCTTGATGGCGGCGCAGCGCATCCCCGGCAGCTTGACGTCGATCGCATAGACGAGCTGGCCGTCGAGCTTCACCGCGGTGTCGAGCCGCTTCACCGGCTTGCCGGCGATCTTCCAGTCCTTCGGGTCCTTGAGCTTGATCGTCGCGGGGTCGGGCGCGGGAAGCTTGGCCGCCGCCGCCGCGACCTTGCCGTAGGTCATCGTGCGCTTCGAGGCGGCATGCGTGATGACGCCGTTCGACACGGTGAGCTCGCCGACCGGGACTTTCCACTCGTCGGCCGCCGCCTGCAGCAGCATCATTCGCGCTGCCGCGCCGCCCTTCCGCACATAGTCCTGCGACGTGCGGATGCCGCGGCTGCCGCCCGTGCCCATCTCGCCCCACGCGCGCTTCCGGGCGAGGCTCTCGCCCGGCGTCGGAAATTCGGTCGACACCTTCGCCCAGTCGCACTCGAGCTCCTCGACGACGAGCTGCGCGAGGCCGGTCATCGTGCCCTGGCCCATCTCCGAGCGGGCGATGCGGATCACGCAGCGGTCGTCCGGCTTGATGACGACCCACGCGTTGATCTCGGGCGCGTCGGAAGCCAGGGTCGCGGCTTCGACGCGGCCGGCGGCGACGTCGATCCCGAAAGGCAAGGGCAGGCCCAGCGCGAGCCCGCCGCCCGCCACGGTGGCCGAGCCGACGATGAACCTGCGGCGCGACAGGCTCGTCGTTTTCGCCTGGTTCGTCGATTTCATGAGCCACCTCCCGGCGTCGCGGCCTTCGGCGCGTTGGCCCCGGCCGCGGCGACCTTCATGCCCGCCGCCATGTGGACGGCGGCGCGGATCCGCTGATACGTGCCGCAGCGGCAGATGTTGGTCATCGACTCGTCGATGTCGCGGTCGGTCGGATTCGGCGTCTTCCGCAGCAGCGCCACCGCGGCCATGATCTGCCCCGACTGGCAGTAGCCGCACTGCGGGACGTCGAGCGCCGCCCACGCCTGTTGCACCGGGTGGTTGGCGGCAGGCGACAGGCCCTCGATCGTGACGATCCGGTCGGTCGCTTTAACCGTGCCCACGGGAATCGAGCAGGAGCGCTGGACCTCGCCGTTGATGTGCACCGAGCATGCCCCGCATTGCGCGACGCCGCACCCGTATTTCGTGCCGGTGAGGCCGACCTGCTCGCGAATGACCCACAGCAGCGGGGTGTCGGCCTCCACCGCCACCTCATGGACGTTGCCGTTGACGTTGAGTGTGGCCATCTCGTTCCTCCAGAGGGATGCGCGCCGCCGTGAATCGTAGCGCGTTCGACACCTTCCCGTCGCTAACATTCCGCGCCGGGAATCATGCCCGCCGTGCCGCCATGGCGCGGCTAGCTCATTGGTGCACCCTTGGCGCTGCGCGCCGTCCCTCCGAGAGGGAGCAATTCGCGCGTGGGACGGCCCAGCGCGCTCATACCGGCAGGCAGGCGGGCCCGAGCGGCTCGAAGCTCTTGTACGTAAGGATGAATTCCTGGTGGCCGAGCACCTCGGATTTCGTCGGCTCGCCGTTGCCGACGCGCTGCACCAGGTCGTAGATTTCGCGGCCGACTTCCGGCAGCGTCGCGCGACCTTCGAGGATGCGGCCGGCGTCGACGTCCATGTCGTCTTCCATCCGCTTGATACGTGTCAGGATTCGCGCAGACCTTGATCACGGGCGCGATCGCGGAGCCGACGACCGACCCGCGGCCGGTCGAGAAGAGGATCACCTGCGAGCCGCACGCGATGAGCTCGGCGATCTCGGCGTTGTCGTTGATGTTGGGAAAGCCGAAGCGCACTTCGCCGTCGGGGACGACATCGAGGAGGTAGAGGCCCTTCCTGGGCGGCGCGATGCCGGGTTTGACGATGCCGTCGATCGTCGATTGGCCGGATTTCGCGTACGCGCCCAGCGACTTCTCCTCGATCGTCGTCAGGCCGCCGTCGGCGTTGCCCGGCGCGAAGCTCGCATAACCGAGCGTCGCGTAGTACGGCGCCGCCTTTGCCACCGAGCGCTTCAATTCGTCGCCGAGCGGCGGGATTCGCGGCGCGCGCGGCCATGAGGTGCTCCATGCCGATCAGCTCGCCCGTCTCCTCGAAGATCGTCTTGGCGCCGTCGGCGACCAGGAGGTCGAACGCCACGCCCATCGCGGGGTTCGCGGTGAGGCCGGACGTGGCGTCGGAGCCGCCGCAGATCGTGCCGACCGTGAGCTCGTCGATGCCCATCGGCACCGGTTGCTGGCGCGCGATGATCGGGCAGCGTCCGGTCGATCCAATCGCGGCCGGCGGCGATGGTCGCTGCGCGTGCCGCCTGTCGTCCTGGATGCCGATCGTGAGCACCGGGCGGCCGGAGGCCTCGATCGTACGCGCGAGCCGCCGCTTGTCGAAGCCTTCGCACCCGAGCGAAACGAGCAGCGCGCCGCCGACGTTGGGATGCGTGCACAGCTTTTCCATCATCCCGAGCGCATACGCGTTCGGATAGCAGCCGGGGAAGCCGATCAGATGCACGCCCTGCTCGCGAAACGGCAGCGTGATCTCCCGCGCGACGTGGTGCGCGCACTCGACGAGGTACGCGACGACGAGGACGTTGCGCACGCCCTTGCGGCCATCGGCGCGGAGGTAGCCCTGCAGCATCACGCGCTCATCGCGGCAACGTGTACGTCGGGAGGTAGTTGCTCTCGACGTTGTGCGTGTGCACGTATTCGCCGGCGGCGATCCGGTAGGTCGCGGTGCCGATCGGGCAGCTGTACTTCAGGATGATCTCGCCCTTCTCGATCGTCCGCGCGGCGAGCTTGTGTCCCACGGCGATGTTGCGCTCGATCGTGATTGCGACGCCGTCCAGCATGACGGCTTCGCCCGCCTTCAGCGGCCGCAGCGCGACGGCGACGTTGTCCGCCGGCGACAGCCGCATCACGGCGCGCGTCGTACGCTTGTCAGAACTTGCCATACTGGTTGTACGCCTCGACCGGATCCATGCCGCCGATGAGCGCGCGCCGCATGTCGCTTTCGGTCGCGACGACTTCCTCGGTCTTCGCGACGACCTCTTCGGCGAGCGCGCGCGGAACGATCACGACGCCGTCGCGGTCGCCGAGCAGGTAGTCGCCCGTGGCGATCGTGACGCTGCCGATCGTGACCGGTTCGCCGTAGCGATCGGGAATCCAGCGCTCGACGATGTCGGACGGCGTGAGGAACGAGCAGAACACCGGGAAACCCTGCTCGAGCACGAGATCGGTGTCGCGCGAGCCGCCGTCGACGACGTAGCCCAGCACGCCGCGCGCCGCGAGCGTCTGCGCGGACAGCTCGCCCATCAGCGCGACCTCGTGGTTGTTGGGCTGGCAGACGACGACGTGTCCCGCCGGCGCCCTGGCGCAGCAGCGTGCACCAGCCGAGCAGCGTTTCGTGCCGCGTCTTCGTGCGGTCGATGTGCCCCGACGACCGTCCACACCGGACCCGCGAGCCGCGTGCCCGGCGCGATCGCCTTGATCTCGGGCGGCAGCACGATGTTGTCGTGGCCCATCATCCGCAGCACGTCGTGCACGGCGCCCGTGTAGCACGCGGCAAGCCGTTGCGTCAGGTCGGGCATCGATGGCTTTCCGCTTCTCCGTGACGGGGGCGTCACGTCCCCAACTGCCGGGCGCGTGACGTTCCCTGCTTCCAGTGGCCGACGATGGCCCCCATGACGGCCATGCCCACGAACATGTAGCCGGCGTTGATGAGCCACAGCGACGGCGGCCGCGCCTCGAATCCGTAGTTGTGCGCGAGCGTCGTGCCGATCGAGCGCGAGAGCGAGCGGCGCGCCGGTGTTCGCGCCCCCCGCCGCCGAGGCCGCACCGACCTCGGGCAGCGAGCCACGCGAGCGTGTAGCAATGACGAGCCCGGTCGCGAGCGAACCACGATGTAGGGCAGCGGCGAGTGACCGATTCTCCTTCATGAGTTGATACATGGTCTTGCCGATGCCGGCCATCCAGGCCCGTCCCAGCAGCGTGTACCAGCCGGCGCCGAGGAGAACTGGACGACCGCGGCGGCCCAGACCGCGACATGGTTGATTGCGTTCATGCTTCCTCCCGAAAGTTGCCTGTCGTATTCGCCGGCCTCTGTCGGGCCGTGCGGCCGAATGGTGCACCCGCTGGCTGGCGCGGAGCAAGCCGCGGCGCAGCAACGGTAGAACAGCTCGAGCTGCGCGTCGTTCGCCGCGGCGGCCGGAAGCGCGACGTGTCGAGCGGCGCGTCGCGATCCGTGTTGAGGCCGAGTCGCTTGCAGGCCAGCTCGAAGCGCTTGTCGGACGAGATCGGCGAACTCGCCGCGGCCGCCCATGCGCACGCCGAATTGCGATTCGTAGTCCTTGCCGCCGCGCATCTGCTGGACGAGGCTCATCACGTGCGCCGCGCGCAGCGGGTAGTGCTCGGCGAGCCAGGCGCGAAAGAGCGGCGCGACCTCGAGCGGCAGCCGCAGCATCGATCCAGCCGGCGTGCCGCGCGCCCGCCGCCGCCGCCGCTTCGAGAATCGCCTCGAGGTCGTGGTCGTTGAGCTGCGGAATGATCGGCGCGACGATGACGCCGACCGGGATGCCGGCCTCGCTCAACGCCTTGACGATCTGCAAGCGGCGCTGCGGCGCCGCGGCGCGCGGATCGAGCTTGCGCGCGAGCTCGCGGTCGAGCATCGTGATCGAAATGAAGACCGCGCGCGAGGCTCTTGGCGGCCATGGGCGCGAGGAGGTCGAGGTCGCGCTCGATCAGCGCGCCCTTGGTCGTGATCGTGAGCGGATGGTCGCATTCGGCGAGCACCTCGATGAGGCGAGCGCGTGATCTTCCATTCGCGCTCGATCGGCTGGTACGGATCGGTGTTGGTGCCGAGCGCGATCGGGTCGCAGCGGTAACCGGGTTTCGCCAGCTCCGCGCGCAGCAGCGCCGCGGCATTGGGCTTGGCGAAGAGCTTCGTCTCGAAATCGAGGCCGGGCGAGAGATCGAGATAGGCGTGCGTCGGCCGCGCGTAGCAATAGATGCAGCCGTGCTCGCAGCCCTGGTAGGGATTGATCGATTGCGTGAACGGGATGTCCGGCGAATCGTTGCGGCTGATGATCGTGCGCGCGGGCTGGATCCGCACGACGGTCTTCAGCGGCGGCGGGGAGGCTTCGTCATCGGGCGCCGAACCCGGGATTTCCCAGCCATCCTCGACCGCCTCCCGCTGCTCGCGGCGGAAGCGATTCGCCGGGTTGAACGTCGCGCCCCGGCCTTTCACCGGAGGGACGGCTGCAGCCACGTCTTCCCCGCCTGGTCAGGACGACAGCGACGCGTCCATCGTGACCGTGATGCCGGGAGAGAGCGCACGCGAGACCACACAGTTGATCTTGGCGCTCGACGCGATCTCCGCGAATTGCGCCGCGGCGATGTCGGGTACCTGCGCGCGGACGAGGAGGTGGATCGCCGTGATCGTCGGCTTGCCGTCGACGGTGATCCATCGTCAACCGCGCCTCGGTTTCGATGGCGGTCGCGGTGAAGCCCGCATTGTTGAGCGTGAAGGACAGCGCCATCGTGAAGCAGCCGGCATGGGCGGCGGCGACGAGCTCCTCGGGATTGGTTCCCTTGCCGTCGCCGAAGCGTGCCTTGAACGAGTACGGAACGTCCTTGAGCGTGCCGCTTTGCACCGAAAGCGTTCCGCTTCCTTCCTGGGTCGTGCCCTGCCAGCGGGCGGATGCCTTGCGTTGCATGATGGGTTTCCTCCGGTTGCGGGAGTGGCATTTTAATCCCTCCGGCGGATCTTGGGCGCACACCCTCGCGCGTGCCCGGGGTTGCGCTAACATAGCGCGACGCCCGGCCGTCCTGCCACCTCCCGCGCCGCCGCCGATGACCAAGCCCAAGACCACGCACTTCGACACGCTGTCGCTGCACGCCGGCGCACGGCCGGATCCGGCGACCGGCGCGCGGGCGACGCCGATCTACCAGTCGGCGTCGTTCGTATTCCCCGACAGCGACCATGCGCGCGGCGCTCTTCAACATGGAGCGGGCGGGGCACGTCTATTCGCGCATCTCCAATCCGACCTGCGCGGTGCTGGAGGAGCGCATCGCCGCGCTCGAAGGCGGCGTCGGCGCGATCGCCACCGCGAGCGGGCAGGCGGCGCTGCATCTCGCGATCGTCACGCTTGATGGGCGCGGGCAACCACATCGTCGCGTCGCGCGCGCTCTACGGCGGCTCGCACAACCTGCTCGACTACACGCTGCCGCGCTTCGGCGTCGAGACGACCTTCGTCGATCCCCGCGACCTCGACGCGTGGCGCGCCGCCATCCGTCCGACCACGCGGCTCCTGTTCGGCGAAACGCTCGGCAATCCGGGCCTCGACGTGCTCGACATTCCGCGGGTGGCGGCGCTTGCGCACGAGCATGGCCTGCCGCTCCTGGTCGATGCGACGTTCACCACGCCCTTATCTCCTGCAGCCGTTCGCGCACGGCGCGGATCTCGTGTTCCATTCGGCGACGAAGTTCCTCTCCGGCCACGGCGTCGTGATCGGCGGCCTGCTGGTCGATTCGGGGCAATTCGACTGGGACGGCCCGAAGGCGCGCGGGAAGTTCCCGACGCTGACCGAACCGTATGCCGGTTTCCACGACATGGTGTTCGCCGAGGAGTCGACGACCGCGGCCTTCCTGCTGCGCGCGCGGCGCGAGGGCATCCGGGACTTCGGCGCGTGCATGGCGCCGTTCACCGCGTTCCAGATCCTGCAGGGGATGGAGACGCTGCCGCTGCGCATGGCGCGCCACGTCGACAACGCGCGCCGGATCGTCGCGTTCCTCGCGGCGCACCCGTTGGTCGAAGCGGTCGGCTATCCGGAGCTTCCGGGACATCCGGATCACGCGCTCGCGGCAAAGCTCCTGCCTCGAGGCTGCGGCGCGGTGTTCAGCTTCGACCTCAAAGGCACGCGCGCGCAGGGCCGCACGTTCATCGAGACGCTGAGACTTTTCTCGCATCTCGCCAATGTCGGCGACGCGAAGTCGCTCGTGATCCATCCCGCGTCGACGACGCATTTCCGGATGTCGGCCGAGGATCTCGCCAAGGCCGGCATCACCGAAGGGACGATCCGGCTGTCGGTCGGCCTCGAGGACCCCGACGACCTGATCGAGGACCTGTCGCGCGCGCTGCACGCGGCAGGCAAGGGTGAAGGCGGCTCGATGCGCTTCGCCGTCGCCGGCAGCGACGTCTACGCGTACACCGGCTCGCGGCCGCTCGTCGCGCACGCTGCCCTCCGTCGTCTTCGTCCATGGCGCCGGGAACGAGCACAGCGTCTGGGCGCTGCAATCGCGCTATTTCGCGCACCACGGCTGGAATGTCCTCGCCGTCGATCTTGCCTGCGCCACGGCAAATCCGGGGGCGCCGCGCTGCCGTCGATCGAGGCGCTGGCGGACTGGATCCCGCGCTTTGCTCGATGCCGCGCAAATCGACGCGGGCGGCGCTCGTCGGCCATTCGCTGGGATCGCTGGCGGCACTGGAATGCGCGGTGCGCCATCCGGAGCGCGTGGAAAAGCTCGCGCTGATCGGCCCCGCGGCGCCGATGCCCGTTTCCGAAATGCTGCTCGACGCCGCGCAGCGGAACGATCACGTCGCCTGCGAGCTCATCACGGGCTGGTCGTACAGCGCGGGCAAGCAGCTCGGAGGCAACCAGGTGCCCGGGCGTGTGGCTCACCGGCAACGCGCTGCGCCTGCTCGAGCGCACGAAGCCGGGCGTGCTCCACACCGATCTCGCCGCGTGCGATCGCTACGGCGCGGGACAGGAGAGCGCGGCGAGAGTCCGCTGCCCGACGCTCGTCATCGTCGGCGAGCGCGACATCATGGCGCCTCCGAAGAACGCGCAGGGGCTCATCGACTGCGCTGCCCGACGTGCAAGGTCGTCACGCTTCCGGAGTGCGGGCATGCGCTGATGGCCGAGCAGCCGGACATGGTGCTCGACGCGCTGCGCGCGTTCCTGTAGGGGCCGGCGCTGCCCTGAAGCTGCGTCACTCCTGCTTCCACTTGATCGAGCAGCCGACCGAGGGATGCTGGATGCCGGAGGTCTTGCCCGTCCGCGCGACGTCGCGCATCGCGGTGAAGAGCTCGCGTGCGGCCGTCGGGTCGTCGGAGCGTCCCGACGCGTCGAGCCGGCCGCGGTACACGAGCCTCAAGTCCCGGTCGAAGCCGAAGAAGTCGGGCGTGCAGACAGCGCCGTAAGCGCGCCCGACGTCCTGCGTCGCGTCGATGACGTAAGGGAACGGGAAGCCGTGCTGCGCGGCGAACGTCTGCATCCGGTCGAACGAGTCCTCGGGATACGCCGCGGGATCGTTGCTCATGATCGCGATGCTGCCCACGCCGTGCTGCGCGAGCTCGGTCATGTCGCGCGTGAGCTTGGCGGCTACCGCCTTTACGTACGGGCAGTGGTTGCAGATGAACATCACGACGGTGCCGTTGGCGCCGCGGACCGAGGCCAGCGTGTGGCGGCGACCGTCGGTGCCGGGAAGGTCGAACGGGGGGGCCGAGGAGCCGAGCTCCCCAGCGGGTGTCGCCAAGCTGACCATGTCGTCCTCGTCGCGGCAATGGAAGGGTTTCGGGCGCGGTCCCGGGAATGCGGCGCGCTCGTATAACATACTCCCGCCCCATTCCCCGAGGCAACCATGCACGTCACCCGCCATACCGACCTCGACGTCTTCATCGACGCGGTCGCGCCGATGGCCGCGCGAGGCGAAGCGTCCGCGAGCTTTTTCTCGGGCGGGGCGCACGCGATGAAGCGGACGCCGCCGCGCGCGGGCGAACGGGTCTATCTCGCCACCTGTCGCGGCGAGGGAGCGTACGGCGCGGCGATGCTGCGCGACGAAGGCCAGGTGCTGATTGGAGCGAGCGATCCCGCCGCCGGCGCGGCGTTCGCCGCCGACCTCGCGCGCGATTGGCCGGGACTCCAGGGCGTCGTGGGCGCGGCGGCCGGATGTGATGCTTTCGTGCGGAAATGGAAAGAGCTGACCGGGCGCGCGTCCCGGCTGCGTGTTCGGATGCGTCAGCACACGCTGGTCGCCGTCAACGACGTGCCGGCGGCCGCGGGCATGGTGAGAATGGCGAGCGTCGCCGACGCGCAGTGGCTGATCGAGCGGCAGATGGCGTTCATCGCGGAAGTCGGTATCCCCGATCCGCCGGCGCGCGTCCGCGAAGGCATGCCCTCGCGAATTGCCCGCGGCGACTTCCGCATCTGGGACGACGGCGGGCCGGTCGCCTACGCGGGCTGCAACGACTCGGCGCCGGATTTCGCCCGGATCGCGCCTGTCTATACGTTGCCGGATTGCCGGGCGACGCGGCTACGCGACGGCATTGGTCGCGGCACTGGCGCGCGAACTGCTCGAGCGCGGAAAGCGCAAGTTGTTCCTGACGACCGATGTCGCGAACCCGACCTCCAATGCGATCTACGCACGGATCGGCTTTCGTGCCGAAAACGACGATTGCGGCTTCGATTTCATCTCGCCTCCCGGCTAGCGGAATGGCGGCGCCGCGATTCATGTGCACGACCCTCCTCGCGCCGGAACTCGCGGGGCGCACGGTCGACCTCGACCCGGCCGCCGCGCATCATGCAACGCGCGTGCTGCGTCTTGCCGTCGGCGATGCGCTGACGCTGTTCGACGGCACCGGCGGCGAATATGCCGCCACGCTCGTCCGCGCCGACAAGCGCGGCGCATCCGTCCGGGTCGAGCGCTTTCTTCCCGTCGAGCGCGAGTCGCACCTGGCGCTGACGCTCGCGCAGGGCATCGTCGCGAGCGACGCGATGGACTCGGCGATCCGCAAGGCAACCGAGCTCGGCGTGACCGCGATCCAGCCGCTCGTCACCGCGCGGAGCGCGCCGATGCCCGACGGCGAACGCGGTGAAAAGCGCGTCGCACATTGGCGGCAGATCGCGACGGCGGCGGCGGAGCAGTCGGGCCGCAATCGCATTCCGGAAATCGCCGCGCCGCGCTCGCTCGCCGATTGGCTGCCGGCCTGGCGCGGTACCGGCATCGTATGCCTGCCGGAAGCGGAGCGGGCGATCGCCGCGCTCGCGCCGCCGGCGCCGCCGCTCGCCGTGATGATCGGACCCGAAGGCGGTTTCGATGCCCGCGAAAGCGCGGCCGCGAAGGCGCGGGGGTTTCACCCGCTGCGCATGGGGCCGCGGGTGCTGCGCGCCGACACGGCGGCCGCGGCGGTGCTCGCCATCCTGCAATCGGCATGGGGAGATTTTCGATGATCCGGTACGCAGCCGCCTTGGTGCTAGGCGCGGCGCTGGCGGGCTGCGTCATGCCTTCTCGCGCCCCGGAATCGGGAGCCGCGAGAACCTATGCGTTTGTCGTCCTGCGCGAGGAGGGCGGCGCGGTCGCGCGCGCCATTACGAATGCGCCCGCATGTCCGGCCATCGAATTCGATGGCGTCGCCGCGCCGATGGACGTTCGCGCGCGGCCGGCGACGGTCCCGCTGCGGCCAACCCGCAGCGAGCCGGCGCTGTCGAAACCTTCCGCGTTCCCCGTGCTGGTCTGCGAGAAAGCCATTCCTGCCGGCGTGATCCGGGCGGCGATTCACGATCGGGCGCTTCCGTTGCCGAAGGCCAACCCACAACGGATCGTCGTCATCGGCGACACCGGATGCCGGCTCCTCAAGACGACGGACGCCGTATTCCAGGCGTGCAATGACGCGATGCAGTGGCCATTCGCCGCTGTTGCTGCCGCCGCGGCCGCCGCCGCGCCGGATCTCGTCATCCACGTCGGCGACTATCATTATCGGGAAAACGAATGCCCCGCCGGCAACGTGCAATGCGCGGGCAGCCCATGGGGCTATGGCTGGGATGCGTGGGAGGCCGATCTCTTCGCGCCGGCGGAGGCGCTCTTTCGGGCGGCGCCGTGGCTCGTCGTTCGCGGCAACCACGAATCGTGCAATCGCGCGGGGCAGGGTTGGTGGCGATTCCTCGATCCGCGTCCGCTCGCGCCACGGCAGGATTGCAACGTCGCCGCCGACGATGCAATCGGCGACTACAGCGAACCGTACGCCGTGCCGCTGGGTTCGGGTCCCGCTGCCGACACTCAGTTCATCGTGTTCGATTCTTCGCTCGTGGGGGTCGCGCCGCTTCCGGCCGACGACGCGATGCACGTCCAGTATCGCGCGCAGCTGGAACGGGCCTTCGCGCTGGCTGCGCGGCGGCCGAACGCGTTTTTCATGATCCACCATCCGATCCTCGCGTTCGCGCCAAACCCGGCAAAGCCCGACGCCCCGTTTCCGGGCAATGGCGCGCTGCAATCCGTGCTCGCGCGCTTGCAGCCGACCGCGCTGTTTCCGCCGAACGTCAAGGCGCTGCTGTCGGGCCACGTCCACTTGTTCGAAGTCGTCAGCTTCGCGACGCCGCAGCCCGCACAGTTCGTCGTCGGCAATGGCGGTGACTGGATCGACACACCCTTGCCCTTGCCGCTGCCCGCGGGCGTCGTGCCCGCGCCGGGTACGGTGATCGCGGGCCTCGTCGCGACCAATCGATTCGGCTTCATGACGATGGAGCGCGATGGAGCGCGCTGGCGGATGGTCGCCCACGACATGCGCGGCGCGCCGCAGATCTCGTGCACGCTGCAGGAGCGGCAAGCGAGTTGCCTTCCCGTTCCGCGTTGACGCGTTTCGATCGCGGCGGGCGCCGCGCCTTAGATGCAAAAACCCAGGTTGTTGGCCCGAGGCCGAAGGTCATCCTTGGCAGCGTCACGGCCCATGCCTCAGGCACGGGGCGAGGCGCGTTCGATGATTGCCGCGCAATCGACGCCGCGTGGCAACGTACCGTAGTTGCGGTGTCCACCAGCAGTCAGGCGCGACGCGCAGAACGCAGCTGCGACGTGCGTCGACGCATGTTGCAGCAGCAGCGCTGCCTGGATCGCCAGCGCCATCCGGTCGACGACGTCGCGGGCGCGGTATTCGATGTCGGCGAGATCGTTGATCTCCTTCCGCAAAGCGCCGACCCAGTGATCGAGCGCCGCGCAAGCGCCCTGTGCCTTCGCCACCTCACCGAAGAATGCGTCGACGACCTCCGGCGTCTTCTTCATCGCACGCAGCACGTCGAGGCACTGCACATTGCCGCTGCCTTCCCAGATTGCGTTGACCGGCGACTCGCGGAACAGCCTCGGGAATGGACTGTCCTCCATCACCCCGCTGCCGCCGATGCACTCCATTGCTTCGTAGGCGTGGTTCGGCGTGCGCTTGCAAATCCAGTACTTTCCGATGGCGGTGCACAGGCGGACCAGCAGATCCTCATGTTGTTCGGCACGGTCGTCCATCGCACGCGCGACGCGCATGGTCAACGCGAGCGCACCTTCGCTCTCGAGCACCAGGTCGGCAAGCACATTCTGCATCAGCGGCTGCTGGTTGAGCACCTTTCCAAAAGCCGAGCGGATCGAACAATGGTGCAGAGCCTGCGACAATGCCGCGCGTTGGCCCGCCGCGGAGCCGACCATGCAATCGAACCGCGTCATCGCGACCATCTCGATGATCGTGCGGACACCACTGCCTTCCTCGCCGACCATCCACGCGAGCGCCCCGCGCAGCTCGGTCTCGCTCGATGCGTTCGAAACGTTGCCCATCTTCTGCTTCAGGCGCAACACCTGCAAAGGATTCTTGGTGCCGTCGGGTCGCCAGCGAGGCAGCAGGAAGCATGTCAACCCCCGGGGTGTCTGTGCCAGCACCATGAAGGCATCACACATGGGCGCCGAGACGAAATACTTGTGACCGACGAGCTCGTAACCTTCGGCAGGTCCCTCGACTCCGACGGGATACGCACGGGTGGAGTTGGCGCGCACGTCCGAACCACCTTGCTTCTCCGTCATCGCCATCCCGATCGTCAGCCCCTCTTTGCGCGCATCGGGCACATTGCGCGGGTCGTAGATGCGCGCGGTGATCCGCGGCTCCCAGATCTTGGCGAGGCGCGGGGTCGTGCGCAGCGACGGGACCGCCGCGAAAGTCATGGTGATCGGGCAGCCGTGTCCCGCCTCAACTTGCGCGTGCATGTACGTTCGCGCGGCGCGGGCAACGTGGGCGCCGGGACCGGGTTCGGCCCAGGGCGATGAGTGCAGTCCGTGCTCGATCGAGGTCTTCATCAGCGCGTGGTACGCGGGATGAAACGTCACCAGATCGACTCGGTTGCCAAATCGATCATGGGTCTCGAGCTCCGGGGCGAATCGATTGGCGAGAGCGCCGAGCGCGCGGTAGTCGGCCGCCCCGACGAGCTTGCCGAACGCAATGAGATCGTCGTGCGCCCAACCCGCACCTTCGCGCCGCGCCGCCTCATGCAGCGCAGCGTCCTGCAGGTACATGTTGTAGTCGCCGAGCTCACGCGAAACGTTGACGACCTCGTGGGTCTCGGCAAGGAATTGCCTGGCCTTCGGAAGATTCTGAGGGGCGTTCATTGGGTCATCTCCAAGGGCGTCTAGGGGGCTGACCGGTCGCGCGGCGTCCGGCAGCGCAGTCTTCAGGTACTGAGGAATCGCTTCCAGATAGCGTGGCCGGCGGTGTCAAAGCGCACCACGGCATCGACGAAGACGTGACGTGCTTCGACATCCACCAACGGCGCAGGAAGCCATGGATCGAACACCAGATCACGAATCGCGTCATTGCCCAGCAGGAACGACTCACGCGGGGCGACCTGCGGTTTGAGCGTGCCCGAACGTGCGAGCCAGTCGCCGAGATGGCGACTCTTCGCGCGATACCGGCGCGTCAGTGCGCGGCCGTCCCAGAGTGTGCGTGCGCGCCGTTCGCGACTCGGGTCAAAGCCTTTCGCGACGAAGACCGCGGCGGCCTTCTCGAGGCCGAGCTTGACCAGACGCTCGCGTATGGCGTGGACGCGGCCAACGAGGTTGTCCGGACGCAGGTGCAGGCCGCGCTCGAGTTCGCCGAGGCCAAGCATTCGGAGGGCACGTTCGCGCGCGCGAAGCGCAACCCGGTTGCTGCGCCCGAGTCCTCCAACGTGCACAGCGATCCACCCGCCGTTCCCGTCGCACACCCGTTGCGCGGCTTTGTGCCAGGTCGCAACGTCTGCGGCAAGTTCCGCGGCGTGAGGTCCAATTTTGTAGGCGCCGCGGCCGACAGCCTCGATTAGTCCGGCTGCCGCGAGGCGTGCCAGCGCCACGCGAGTCCTGTTCTCGCTGATGGCGAATAGCGCGCTGGACGCCACCGCATTGCGCGCCGACAGCGGATCACCACCGGCGCCGACGAGCAGGTTCAGGATCAGGTGGCGAGGATTTGCCGGCATTTAGTCAGATACATTGCATCGATAATACCGTATCGTCAATTTGAGTAATATTGTCGCGCCCCGCGGTCAGGTCACGCAGTCACTTCAGGGGAGGCGCTGCCGGATCGAGACGACGGACATACCGATCCGGATCGATCGGCGGCCAGGAGCAGCCCTTCGTAAATCGAGCTGCATGTTGGATACTAGTGCAGGTCGAACGGCCGAATTTCCAGAATAATGAATTTGACGCCCACACCCATGCTGAACGATTTCCGGAGCTATTCCGCCGTTGAACTGTACGGCCTGTTCCAGGAGATCTATTCGTCTTCGGATGGGATGAGCGAATTGCTGGAAGACAAATACCCGGATGCCCGACGGCTCGAAGAGGACGTTGAGGCGCTGTATCGACTTCCTGGGGCAGTCTCGCTGGTTGTAGAAGTTGACCGTAAGCCCGCGGGCTACCTGGTTATTCGGCCACGAGCGCAGGCAAGGCTTCGGCACACCGCAGAGCTGAGCATGGGAGTCGCACCAGCTGCGCGAGGGAGAAGGCTGGGCAGTCTCATGCTTCAGGCGGCTCTCGATCGCGTCGCAGCGGAGCCTGCCATCGAAATCGTCTACCTCATGGTCCGCTCCGATAACGAGGCGGCGATTCGCCTATACCGTAATGCCGGTTTCGAGCAACTGGCCGTTCTCGACCGAGACACGAAAATCGGCGACAGTTATCGCGATGGCATTCTGATGCGGAAATTCGTGCGGAGCTAAGTCGCACAACCGGCGCAAGCCGAATGTATTCGAGACAATCCTTGCCCAGTCAAGGTCGCACCGACGCCGTGTACTTGCTCGGGACGTTAGCTCAAGCGGATTTCGTAGCGTTCTGTGAAAAAAGAGACTCGTGACGTATTGCTTCGCTATCGCCTTCGCCGATTTCGAGGTCTATGCCTCATTGCGTCGCTTCGAACTGGTTCGTCGCAACAGTCCGGCTGATGCCGGCTACTACCGGCGTGGCCTCAATCGCTGCTGTTCCACTGGATAGGACGTTCGCTCGGACGGTAATTTTTCCTCGGTCACCTCTCAACCATCGAGCGGCCCGAGACCGTGAATCGGGTGCCAGTGAATTCGCTTGGGCGAAAGCGCCGGGTACTCCGGGGCACATAAAATTTGGTGATGCCGAAGCTAGTGGCTGCCCGATGGATCTCCCGCTTCGCAACCACAGTCGCAAAACGGCCACAACCAGACCTGCGTCGCTCCACTCCATTTTTCTCCAAGGCGGTCATAGCAACCAGAGCAAATTTGCCGTGAAACGTGGCGATAGAATGGACGTCCCTGTGCCGGGCTGTCCGACGCATACGTGAGCAGTCGTACGTCACGGCCAGAACATCTGTACGCTTTTCAAACGAGGAGGGGTCCATATACGGACATGACCGGTCGCTCAACGATCCGTGCCCTTCCAGCACAACTAACGGAGAGTAATCGCTTGACAGCTTTTTTCGGTCACGCGCTAATGTTTCTCCGGGTGTCGGCATTAGGTGTAGGATGAAAACGATTGGAAGGCCAGCACTGCGAACGTGCAGCTGCGACAATTCCGGCTGGATTAATCCCCTGTCCAGAACACGCTCGCGACGAGCCATACGCATCTCGAGTGGGGCGACCATCCCAATCATGTCAATTACCGAAGGAGGGAAATGAACATGCGTCCGAAGACAAGCAGGCCGCTCCTGTATCTCGCATCGGCTTTGGTGTTCGGTGCAGTAATCGGCTCGAGTTCGCAAAGTAATGCCGGCATCCAACGGATCGTCATCGATCAGACGGCCACCGTCAACTTCACGCCGATCATCCCGGGTACCACGAATCCCGGCGCTTCGACGTCCTACACGGTCTACACGGGACGGGCATTTGGCGCAATCGCGCCGACCAATCCTGACAACGCGATCATCACCGATATCGCCCTTGCGCCGACGAATGCAGGCCAGGTGGAGTACGTTGCGAATTTCCAGATCGTCACGCCGACGAATCCGGCACAGCGCAACGGACTGATGATCCATTCGGTGCCGAATCGCGGAGGGAACGCGATCAAACGGGTACGATGTTGCAAGGCGTAACCTACGTTCAGAGCGGTTGGCAGGGTGACCTTCTGGCGCAATGCTCGCCGTCGCCGGCGATCGCCTATCCCTGCTTCAACTTGAACGCAGGACCTTATGGCAGCCTGAACACGACCACCGGGGCATTTACTGCGCCTACTGTACCCGATGTGGCGGGCGCGGGCGGCGTCAGAACTTTGGCGAACTATGTCGTGCAGGTGCCCGTGGCGTCGAATGCTGGCGGTGCGACCATCACGGGTCCGGTGTACGGCCACGTATGCACCGGCACGAACGGGTGCGGCCTGGCCGTCGGAAGTGCGCCGACGAGCACGGCGCAACTGGTCATTCAGGGTCCTGCATTTTCACCTTACCAGCCGGCAAGCCTGGACACGACCCAGGCTCAGTTCTGGACGGTGTCCTCGCAAACGTTCACGGGCCTGACCAGCGCCAAGACACCCATCGCGAGCGGCGACTGGGCCTGGGCGTACTGTCCCAGTGGTTGGCCCGGTACGCCGAATCCTAACTGGATCTGTCTCCGGACCGGCACGTTCAACCCCAGCCTCCTGTATGAAATGGTCTACACGGCGAAGAACCCGCTCGTGCTCGGGGTTGGATTCGCCGCATTTCGGGATCTGGGCTCTTTCCTCCACTATGGGACGACTGCCCCGGGTGGAGGCTCCAACCCGCTCTCCGGCACCATCACCAAGGCGGCCACCATTGGCTCGTCGCAGTCGGGCGCATTTCTGCACGCCTTCATCTTCTATGGCTTCAACAAAGATGAGGTGGGGCGCAAGGTCTTCGAAGGCGCCTGGCCTCAGATCGACGGTCGGATGATGGTGATGAACCTCCGATTCGGTCTGCCGAACAACCTCATGTATCTGTACATGGGCGGCGACGAAGCTCCCGTTTGGTGGCCCGACTATCCGAACCTGGCCCGCGGCCTTCCGCCGAACGGCATCCTGCACCGTTGCGCGCAAACCGCTACGTGCCCGGAGATCCTGGAAACGTTCGCTTCCGCGGAGCTCTACTCCGAAAAGTTCCACGCGACCGTGTGTGGCTTCACGTGCGTCGAGGACATTCCGCTACCCGCGAACGTCCACCGGTACTACACGGCGGGGGGTACGCATGGCGGCGGCGTGGCAAACTTTAATTGGGTTTCGCCCGCTGCCATCACCACGCCGGCCCAACAGGGGCTTCCCACGAGTCCGATTCCGGCGACGCATACCAACAATGCACTGACGTATGCGTTCTTCATCCAGTTGATCATGCAGGGTGTTCCAATGCCGCCCAGCGTCTATCCCACGGTCGCGCGCGGAGAGCTCCTCCCCAACACCGCAGCGGCCTTGGGATATCCGGACTTCAGCCTGACGGTGCCGCGTCTTACGTATCACGGCGATCAGGCTTGGCCACCGTTCGTCTACGATTTCGGACCCGGAGAGAACTACGATCAGCAGAGTGGCATACCATCGATCCAGCCACCCATCATCAACGCTGTGCTTCCCGTTTACGGAGCGAGGGTGAACGCCGACGGTAACGAAATCGTCACCGGCATGCCAACCGTGCTGGGAGAGGCGCCTTTGGGTACGTACGTCGGCTGGAACCTCGCCACGACCGGGTGGTACGGGCCCAATGCAAGTAACGGCCCGGGAAGCGTCGGCCAAGTCTTTGCCGGGGCGGGCAACAGCGGAGGCTATTGGCCCTTCTGGGATACCCGGGCGAACCGCCTCGCAGCAGGTGACCCGCGTCCGTCACTCGAGGAGCGGTACGGCACCCATGCGGGCTACGTCTGCGTCGTGACGCGCGCCGTGAATAGGGCTGTCTTCATGCGCTTCATGCTCCCGTCCGAGGCACCGACGGTGATTGCCAATGCGGCTGCATCGAACGTACTCGCGGCTCCGTTTGTGCCAACGCCGAAGGACATCGTTTTCGCCAACTTGTTGTGCACCAATACGAAGTTCCCACCAGGTTAGCTCAGCGACAACGTGCTGGATGGCGGATCGGGGCAACCTGATCCGTCATCTATTGTGCGGAACTCAAGGTTACATTACCCAATAGCGGGACTGAGCCAGATACGTTTGGCGAGCACGATTAAAGGTTCCGGGGGCGGATCACAACGATTTGCCTAATAAGTATCGTTATCGCTGAGAAATGGCCTTTCCCGATCGGTCGAGCGGACGCGCCGATTCATGGCTTCAACTTGGCGGACGATTCTCGTGGTCGATGTTGGCGATTGGGACATGTGATGTGGTGTCTGGTCCGACTGGTGCTGGCCTTGCCAGATATTTCCCGTGAGGCCCAACGACCGCCACGATCGGTTTCAATGGCCGTATATGGACCCCTCCTCGGTTGCAAGCACTCCGTTCTTTGGCGGTGAGGTACGACTGCTCACGTATATCCGGCCTCTAGCTGCCGCATCGATTTAACGATGCTCGGCCATGATGGGCTATTCGCGCGCCGGCTCCCCATTGCTTTGTGGTGCTTCTCGCACTTGGCCATTCTCGGGTTCTGCCGGCGCCGGTTCGACCTGTTCGCCATCGGGCGGCTTGCTTAGCAATCGTGGTAGGCGTGCTCCTGTTTACGACATGGTTGATCGGTCTCTACGTCGAGTGTTGCTTCAGCTGGTAACCATGGCCGGTTGGTAATCGGTGCCGTTCTTCAACATCGCCCAAGCCATGCGCGTGGTCTTGTTGGCCATCGCTACGACCGCGACGTTTGGGTGGCTACGCGCCGCCAACCGGGTTACCCACTGACTGAGGCGGTCGTCCTTGCCTTTGGAGGTTCGGATTACCGAGCGCGCGCCGTGAATCAGCAGCACCCGCAAGTACGCGTCGCCGCGCTTGGTGATTCCGAGCAGCCGCTCCTTGCCACCCGAGCTGTGTTGCCTGGGCGTTAATCCGAATGCGGCGGCCATCTGCCGCCCGTTGGCAAACTGTTCGCCAGTGCCTACTGCTGCCACCAGTGCGGTGGCAATGATCGGTCCTACCCTGCGCAGTTGCTGCAGCCGTTTGGCGACCGGGTCATTCTGGGCAATCACCGCGATTTCGCGGTCGAGTTCCGCCATCCGCTCATCGAGTGCCTGGAGATCACTCCACAGTCCGTGTAGCAGTCGCCGGAACCGCTCACTCAAGCCATTCTCCGCATCTTCCAGCCAACACGGTAAGGCCCGGCGCAAATGCACCAGCTCCTTCGGCGCCACCAACCCGTACTCAGCGACCAGGCCGCGAATCTGATTCCCTTTCGCCGTCCGTTGCTTGCTCAACTCGGCACGAATGCGATGCACCGCCTGGATGTCTTGTTGCTCCACCGTCTTTACCGATACGAACCGCATATGCGGCCGGCTCATCGCTTCACAGATCGCCTCGGCATCGTTGGCGTCGTTCTTGTTGCTCTTCACATACGCCTTCACAAATTGCGGCGCGATCATCCTTACCCTGAATCCGTGCGCCTGCAGTCTTCGCGCCCAGTGGTGCGCGCCACCGCAGGACTCCATGCCAATCTCGCAGCCAGGCTCAACTGTCTCGAGCAATACCTTGAGCCAATTCTCGCGCATGAGTTTGCGGCGCCACGCCGCCTTCTCGTTCCGGTCTACGCCATGTACCTGGAACACGTTCTTTGCCAAATCTACCCCAACGCGAATAAGCTTCATGGTGGACTCCTTCTCCCGGTTGACTGGTGGATGACGCTTCCAGTCTGGCACGTCGATGCCGATTAGGTGAGGAGGGGTCCATCCCATTGCTTCTATGAGGGCGTTTGTCAAGCCCCCTTGAATTCAGATGTTCAGTGCTTCAGTGGATTGTCTCCTCCTGATACGGTTGTCGTTACGTCGTTATCCATGATTCGGTTGCAGGTGCTTGCTTGTCGTTGACCCAAGGTGCATCTGAGATTCAAGGTCGGGGTGTATAGAGCCGAGCCCGTTGCTCGGTCTAACTTCTATCCGTGCCGGCACCAGGCCGGTCACCACATACCACATGCGCGCAAAGCGCTGGGTCCAAACCCCGGTTACCAACGCGCCCCATCTTTGCGGACGGTCGCTCGCAGGCGACCCGCAGCCGTTTCGGGCGCGTTGACCTTCAATGCTCACGATGCATCGTTCTCCGCTATGTTCAACAACGTGCTCTGCCTACCCGCCGATGGCTTTGAGCTGCGCCCCCTGCGGGGATCAGCCCGTCCTCCAGGTAGCGCCACAGCGCAATCGCCAGACGCCGGGCGAGCGCCACAATGCCGATGCGTCGCAGGCGCTTGCCACCACCGGCGAAGCGTCGGTTAAACCATTGGCTCAATTCGCTCTGCGGCTGGTAGCGCAGCCAGCTCCAAGCGAGCTCCACCAGCAACGTACGGACGCGCCGGTTGCCGGCCTTGGAGATGCCCTGCTCGGTTTCGCTCTCCCCGCTGGCGTAGGGCGAGGGCGTCAGCCCGAGACAGCCCGCCACCTCGCGCCGGTTGCGAAAGCGCCGCCAGCCAAACAGCTCCTTCGCCAACACCCAGCCGCTGCTCATCCCGATCCCGCGTAGCTGCGCGAGCCGCGCCACTTGCGGTTCGGTGCCGGCGGCCACCGCCTGGCGTTGCGCGGCCTCGATCGTGTCCATTTGCGTCTTGACCAGCAACAACCGCGCGCTCTCGCGCTCGATCTCGGCGCGCACACCGCGGCGCAAGTTCCTGCGCATGGCCAGTCCACCAGCGCTGCCACAGCCGCCCGCCCACGTACTTCACCCGCCGATTGTTTAACACCAGCAGCGCCCGAATCCGATTGATGTGCGCGGTGCGCTCGTGCCCCAGTCGCCCCAGTTCCCGGTGCACTCGCCGCGCGTCTTCCTGCTCCGGCGTGGGCACCCGCACCACCGACCACACCCGGCGCTCGCCCGCGTCGTAGCGAATCAACATCGCGAGCAACTTGTCACCGTCCAGCCGGTCGGTCTTGGCCCGCCGCGCGCGGCGGTTGACTTCAATGCTCGCCGAATCCACCACGATGTTGTCGATACCCTGCTCGATGAGCCAGCGGTGCAGCCAGAAGCCGTCGCGCCCGGCCTCATAGCAGCTATGCACGCTCGCCTCCGGCGCAAGCCCGCAACGCGCCTTGGCCTTGGCGATGCACTCGAGCAGCGCCGCGGTGTCCCCTGCCGCTACCGTATAGCGGCTCGGGCTGCGCGCCCCGTCGCCCAGCGCCAGCTTCCAATTCTTCTCACCCAGTTCGAAGGCCATGTACAGCTCGCTCGCTTCTACCGTATGCTTTCCTTGAAGGGCTGTTCCAGACGCATTCATTTCGCTCTCCTTCCGTTAAATCGAGTTGGTCGAACTCTCGTTTTAACTCAAGGGGGCAAATCACGAACAGCCCTTCATAGTATCTTCCCGCTTCTCCCGCTCTCGACAGTGGGTCGAGAGCCGAGATACGTTCTTGCCGGTCAACAACCGGGCCAGAAGCGGACAGCGCTCCGCCTCCACGTAACGACCACCGAACCAGGAGGCCGTGCACCCCGACGGCGAACGGGCCGGCGGCCGATGGTGTCGGTCATACGGCGGACTGACGCAACCCAGGAAAGCGTTCCCAATAGAGCGACGAGGCTTGCAACCTCATTGATGCCAGGATGTCTTTTACATCGCTGGCATTTGCGTTCTCACCCGTTCAGTTGTCAACATTGCGGACATGACGTCAACCCCGTCGCGCCGCCTCGATCGCGGCGATGTCGATCTTTTTCATCGCCATCATCGCTTCGAACGCACGCTTGGCCGCCGCGCGATCGGGGTCCGAGAGCGCGGCGATGAGGGCGCGCGGCGTGATCTGCCACGACAGGCCCCACTTGTCTTTACACCAGCCGCACGCGCTTTCCTGGCCGCCGTTTCCGACGATCGCGTTCCACAAGCGGTCGGTTTCGGCCTGGTCGTCGGTCGCGATCTGGAAAGAGAACGCCTCGTTGTGCTTGAACTCCGGCCCGCCGTTAAGCCCAACGCAGGGGATGCCGATCACGGTGAACTCGACCGTTAGGACATCGCCCTGTTTGCCGTCGGGATAGTCGCCAGGCGCGCGCATCACCGCGCCCACTGCGCTGTCGGGGAAAGTTTCGGCATAGAACCGCGCGGCGTCCATCGCGGTACCGTCGTACCACAGACAGATAGTGTTCTTGTTGGCCATTTCCGTTCTCCTAGAGTTTGTCGGGCTTGAGACCGATTTTGTTGGCGGACTTATGAGAGATGATCCATTTTTCAGCGAGCTGCAAATTGAAGACTGCGGTGCCGGTTGCGAATGTGAATGAGCGTCTGACGAGGTCCGAATTGGCTTTGGCGAAGGGATCTTTTCGCCATTCACGTGGAAAGAGCATTCATTCGCTTCAGATTCCAAGCCAGACACACCAGATTCCATTCGCCACGGGCAGCAGTCACTCCGCGCAACGAGAATTGCCTGAATTTCATGACCCGTTTGATCAAACCGAATACCGGCTCGACGGTGGACTTGCGCAAGGCGTACAACTTGCGACCTCGTCGCGTCTGCAGGCGATGGCGCATCGCCTCCAATGGCGTAGGCTTTCCAGTCAAAGGCCGCGGTTCGTTAAAGCGTTGGCGCAACGAAGGATGATGAGTTTCTCGGCCCAACGCGATCAGTGGCCGAATCTTTGCCTGCACGCAGGCGTTGACGTTGTCCTCGCTGGCATATCCGGCATCGGCAATCAGCGTCTTGACCCGTCCCAGTCCCGGCGCCAGGGCTTGCAGTTGTTCGAGCATCGGCACCATCTGCTGCTTGTCATTGCTCGCTTGCGTCAGCGCCGGCGCACCACCAGCAAGCTATCGGTGTCAACCGCAGCTTGGGCGTTGTAGGCTTGGTCGAAGCCACCGCCGGGTACCGGCATGATGCGCGAATCCTCATCGGTGAAGTTGACTTGATCCTTGTCCGACGGTGTGCCCGAGGGCGGCGTCGGCGGCCGCCCGCGAGGGCGTTTGCCGGTCTTCTTCGCCCGCTGCTCGCGAGCTGCCACCTTGGCCGCGTACGCCGCTTCGGCTTCGGCTTTGACTCGCGCCTCGATCTTCCGTTTGGCCTCGGCAATGGCTGCCAGGCGCTGTTCGCGCCGAGCCAACTCTTCAGGAATACTCAAGCCGTCCGGCAAGTCGCGCGCGTTAGCCACCTCCGCCCGTTTCAGCAAAGCCGCCATCTCCGCCTTGAGCTTGGCTTGCAGCCTCTTGGCGTAGCCGTAACTCATTGCCTTGTGGCGCGAAGCGCTGGCGTGCACCTTGGTGCCATCCAGGCTGACCGTCCCCAGCTTCAGCAGCCCCATCGCCTGGGCATAGCACAGCACTTGCACGAAGATCGCCGCGATCTGCGGGAAGAACCGCTGCCGGAAACTATTGATCGTGTCGTGATCCGGATGCGTGTTCGCCGTGATGTAGCGCACCGCGATCGAGTCGTAGCTCGCTCGTTCCAGGGCTCGGCTGGAGAAGATGCCGGTAACGTAGCCATACAGCAGCAGCGCCACCAGCATCGCCGGGTGGTGCGCATCACTGCCTCGACCGGCGTAACTTTGCTCGAGCACCGACAAGTCCAGTTGTTCGACCACATCGACAATGAAGCGGGCCAGATGATCGTCGGGTAACCACTCTCGCACGCTCGGCGGAAACAGGTATTGCGTTTCGCGATCGACCGGAACAAAGCGCGGCATTGGCTGACCCTCGAAAGAACATCAATGCATTCAAGTGTAGTCAATGTTTCTGAATTTGAAAGTCCGACAGACTCCTAGGTGAGTTAAGACCATCGACTAGTGGGATGACATCAGAATGGTCGCTAACCTGACATCATTTGCGACTCTGGCCCATTCGCGAGTATGTTGCCTTCGGTGCAACCGGTCACCGGCTAATGCGATAGATTCGCCAGATAGCAGGTGGCGGCCACGAATTCAACGGCTCGGCGGAAGCGCGTACGGCTCTCATCTCTCTTCGGCAGCCGATCATCGGGAAAGTGAGAGGTCCCCGTCAGCGTCGAACCCCTTGACCTGCGCCACCGGCGGCGGTGCTTCGCCATTGAGATGATTAGGCCGGGCTTCGTGAAGTAACGTCTATCTCTCTCTCGTCAGCGGCACGAACCGCACCGCGATCGTGCGCTTGGTGACGGCGCGGCCGTCGGCGTCCTTGGTGATGACGAGAAGATCCTGGATGCCATGGCGCGAACCGACGGGAATCACCATGCGGCCCTTGGGCGCGAGCTGTTCGACCAGCGGCTGCGGAATGTGATCGGGCGCCGCGGTCACGATGATCGCGTCGAAGGGCGCCGCCTCGGGCCAGCCCTTGTAGCCGTCGCCGATTCGCACCTCCACATTCTTGTAGCCGAGCCCGTTCAGCACCTCGCGCGCGCGCGCGCCGAGTGGCGCGACGATCTCGATCGTGTACACCTTCGCCACGCACTCCGCGAGCACCGCCGCCTGATAGCCCGAGCCCGTGCCGATCTCGAGCACGCGCGCGTCGGGACGCGGATCGAGGAGCTCGGTCATGAGCGCGACGATGAACGGCTGGGAAATCGTCTGGCCGAGGCCGATCGGTAGAGGCCGGTCGCGATACGACTCGGCCGCGAGCTCCGGCGGCACGAAGCGATGCCGCGGCACCGTGCGCATCGCGCGCAGCACCGAATCGCGCAGCTTGTCGAGTCCCGTGTCGCGCGACGTCGCCTGCATCTCGAGGACGATCTGGTCGACGAGGCGCTGGCGCTGGTCGACATACGGGTCCTGGGCCGACGCATGCAGAGGGCCCGCGAGCAACGCAGCGGTAAGGAGTCGTCGAAGCGCGTTCATGACGTCCACAGCGTAGGGCCGGCGTTCGAATGGAACTATCATTCTCCTCGCGGCTCCGAAAGTCCAACGGCCATTAAGCGGAGACCATTGTCTACCGAGAGCCGAGATACGTACTTGTCGGTCAACAAGCGGCCAAGAGCCGCCGTTTGCGCCGCCACGGAATTTTCCGGTAAGCGGCCATTGACGAGGCGGCCGGCGCCTGGCGATCCGAAGCCGCCGCTGGGCAATCAGCCAATGGACCTGGGCCGCATGGCCCAATCCCAGTGGCCAATAGCCGCCGGCCCGCGCGCCACCCATGAGCGTCTCGCCTAGGCGAAGCTTGCTGCGAGCCAACATTGACGGGATCCCGCAGCGCGGCCACGCGTGTAGCCTTCGGCGGGTCTGGCGGATGAAGCTCGAGGAGCCTGCCGACGTTGGCGGATGACTAGCTGGACGTCCCCGCAACGTTGCAGCCGGGACGCGCGCGAGATTGCCGACCAGTACCGCGGCGACCGGGTCCGTGGCGCTGACCACCATGAAAGGCAGAACCGGACCTCCGGGCTGTTCAGCTCTTGCTCGGTCACACCAAACTCGAGAGCACCGTCCGTTACCTCGGAATCGAAGTCGGCGATGCCTTGGAGATGGCGGAGCAGACGGAGGTCTGAAGAACAGCCGTCCTGGCTCGACTAGGACTTGTTCCTCGTAGCACAGCGCCTGCCTGCGGGCGGGCGCTTTCGGCCCAAAAGCGGACGATAGTAGTCGCGTGCAGGTTCCGGCGGTGCTGGCGTCGCCCGTGCGGGCTCGGGCGCGCGCTCGAGCTGCGCGCACCGAACAGCATCGCGCAAGCGAGTGCCGCGACGAGATACGACATTGCTGGGATCGCGGTCCGCATGCTGATCGCGGCATGCGCCCGCCGTACACGGACGATGTCTCAGTATTGACTCACAGCGAGGCAGTGGCGGGGCGGACAAACCAGATCGTAGGCGCCCCGACAACGCCCGCATTCTTCATAGCGGACTTCAGTTCCTTCGAGCCGGCCAATGCCCGGGCCGCCTCGATGTCGTCGAAGTCGTGCCAGGCCGTGACGTCGTTGGGATCATCGACGTCGCAGTACACGGCATGTCCCCGCACCCCTGCCCGGGATCTTTCCGAGTCGAATTCGTCGTAGACCTTGCGCCATGCGGTGTAGTCACGCACCTTGTGCTTCACGAACATACGAATCATGTCGGAGACCTCCTCAGATCAATGTTCCGCCAACGCACCTCGCCGGCGGACGCACTCAATGTTACGCGCCCTATTGGAAGTCGTCGCATAGGGCACCCAGCGCCTCGTATAGCGAGCGTAGAGGCGCGGGAGTGGGCTGGGTGCTGAGTATCCGAGTGCGTCGTTCTGGGCTATGAACAGCGGCGAGCAACCTGCGGCCGGACCAAGAATCTCCGGGCCGTTCAACTCCACACTAAACTCGAAAGCACGGTCCGACACCTCGGGATCCAGGTCGACGATGCGCCGGAGGTTGCGGAGCAAAATAACTTCGCGGCGCTGGTCGCGACCGCCAGACTCGACGGTCGCTGACCGGGCCAACTCCTGCCGTTCGGACTCGCCGTGGAAACTTCCCGTGAGCGGCCGTTCGCGCCCGCACATCGATCTAGGAAGACGGCGTGCGGCTCAATGCTCCGGGCTCGACTGAGAAATCGGTGCGGGTGGCAGCGGCTCGCCGCCAGGCCCGTCGGCGAAGGTGAGCGGCGAAGCCGCCGGCTGCTGGCCAACGCCGGGTAGGCTCCAGTCGCATACGCCGTCAGGAAAAACGGCGTGCAGCCGAACCAGTTGCTGCGCGCTGAGGTTGGCCGGAAGGTAGTCGGCGGTATTCAGCGGCTTGAGTTGGCATCTCAGGATGTCCTCCGTCAAGGGCCCATCCGCGACCTGGCGTGGCGACGAATGCATCATCAACCTGGGGTCGGCATCGCAAAGTGCCATGTTGGTGACTACGGTCGAGAAGGTCACATCGCCCGTCAGGTAGCACAAGTCGAAGGCGTCCGCCGGCTTCGCCGCAATCACCTGCGCCTGCGTGCGCACTGCGTTCAGCGTTGCCTTCGGCGCACTCGTCAGCAGGTTCGAGAGCCAGGTATCCATCGTCAAGAGCGACTCCAGCGTCACGGCCTCGACTTGCGCCGCGGTTGCGGGCAGTAGCCCGGTACCGTAGCGCCAGATCACCTGGTTGCCGTGGTTGCCACCATTGAGCGCATCGATCCGGGCGCGTTCTGAAAAAGTGCGCCAGATGTAGTGGATGCCCTGTTCGTCATAGCCGCGCGAATCGATGATCGGCAGCTTACCGAGGTTCTTGCCACTCGATACGATGCCGCTCCTATAAGCAATGTCGAGTGCCGGCAGGTCGGCCACAGAGCGTGCGGCCATGCGGTTTGAATCCGCGTCGGTGCCACCGATCTTCTCGTTCAACGTGACGAACTCTTCCGGTGTAGATCGCGCCTGCGCGTAGCGCCTTCAGCCCGTACTGAATGCCGACGTTGTCACCCGTTTGCAGGGCGCGCGTACTGCCGGGCAGCAGTGCCGGCCGTCGTACCCCACACCGCGGCGGCGAGGTCGGGGTCACCGCAGCGCGTGCCGGTCGGGTTAAGCACCGGGTCGTAGACCAGTGCGGCGGGCAGGAGGCAGTTGTTGCGCGACGCGCCAACCGGTGCCAGCGCGCCGGTCGTCGTGTTGACGACCAGGATTGGCACGTAATTTCCCGGCTTGTTGTTGTGGCCGAACGCGTTGTTCCACGACTGGCAGCCGACATGGTCAAGATGACCGTTGATCGCGGTCTTCTTGGCATTGATCTGCGCTTGGGTCAGACCGCCCATCAACGCGGTCCAATCCGGGCCGGCGTAGAAATTGACCAGCCGCACGCAATCGTCGACCTCCATGCGAGTGGTGATCGCGTCGGGATAGTCGCAGCTCGGCTGAATACCATCGAGCAGTCCGGGGAAGATCGAAGCGGCCGTGTTCTGCTGGATCGAGCCGCCGGAGCAGCCGTTGCCCAGGGTGTACTCGATTTCGCCGTAGCTGTCGACGATGTGCTCCTTCATCATCATCAAGGTTTCGGCGTTCAGGACGCGGTTGGAGTTGTAAAGTGAATCGGTAAGGCTGTTGTCGACGACCATGAAGCCTCGCGAAAGCGCCGCGTGATCGGCCCAGTTCTGCTCCGTGCGGAATTGCAGCCGCGGCTGGCCCGTCGACGCGCCGAAGGTGTAGACAACCTTGCCGTTCCACTGCGCTTGCGGCGCCAGCGCCGACCACGGCTGGGTGGGGTCGAACAGAACCGCGATGTCGTAGATACCGCGATTGATCGTTCCGCGCTCCACGCGCACGATGTACGGCACCGTCAGGCCGGCGGTCGTCGTGGTCGTGGCGAGATCGGCCGGCGTGCTCCCCGGGGTGTACGGCTTGAAGCAGTTGTTCGTCGGAGGCGCCGCCGGCGGACTCGGATCCGGCAGCGCGCTCGAGCAACCCGCAGTCGTCGTCCGGTAGAACAGCTTGTACTCGGTCGCGATGTTGCATTGCGCGTCGATCGCGAACGTCGACAATCCGCTCGCATTCGACGCCGGCGTATTGCCCGATGCGGCCATCGGCGTGGGGGTCGCGCAGATCCAAGGCATCGTCTGCGGGCCCAGCAACACCGGTCCGCCGATGGGATGATTGGTTATAGTAAGGGAAGCGCGCGGCCGGCCGTGGCCCCGGCCGTTCGAGTCGGCGAGGAATTCGTTTTGCCCTTCCACGAGGCCGGTTAGCACCCCGCGCATCGCGCGCGCGGCCGTATCGGTGCGGAACACGGCCGTGACGTTGCTGCCGTTGAGCCACAACGTCACATGGTGAAGCGGTACGGTGTGTGGTACACGCACCTCGACCAGCGCGTCGCCGCCACTCACGAGGTCCGCTCGGTTAGAAAGGGTGACGATCTCGAATTGACCGGACGCAGCGTCTGTTGCAGATGCCGCGACGGCGAAACAGGCGAATAGCACCGCGAGTGCGCGCAAAAGTATTGACATGACTCCTCCAATGGATGGCCATAGCAATCACCCGAGCCTGATTGTGATTGGGTGGTGGTGCGCGTCCAAGCGTCGGGCGTCATTGACTCTGCGCTCGCACCCGAAGCGTGTCAACAAGACCTCGGTGATCTTGGTTTGGAGAGTGGCAAACGCTGCAAGTGTTTGATTGACAAAACGCTGCATTAACCACCCTGGTCCCCAATACCGCATCGCCGGCCACACGGGGCACCCATGGCTGGCGCGCTACGCAGCGGCGGGGCGGCTGCGCCAGCACGGCGTTCGGGCCTGTGGCGCGAAGCGAACCCGTGCCGCCGTGGGAATGCCGGCGCAGAGCCGGAGGACATCGCCGGGTCGAGCCGCGGGCTAGGCTCGAGTTGGCTACGGATCGACGCCGCACCCGGCTTGCGCGATCGCGCATCCCGCGCTACAAGGTATTCTGCATCACGGAGGAGACCCTCATGCACATCTGCAATGTCGCATTCGCGCGCGTCGCCGTGGCGGTGTTCGCGCTGCTCGCGCCAACCGCCGCCGCGTGGGCGCAGGCGTTTCCCGATCGCCCGATCACGCTGATCGTGCCGTGGCCGCCGGGCGGATCGACCGACCGTCATCTGCGCACGCTGGCGGAGATCGCGGGGCGCCACCTCGGCCAGTCGATCGTCGTGCAGAACCACCCCGGCGCCGGCGGCACGCTCGGCCCCGGCAACATGGCGGTTACCGCCAAGCCCGACGGCTACACGATCGCCCAGTACCCGATGGGGATGCTGCGGCTGCCGCACATGCAGAAGACGGCGTGGAATCCGCTGACTGACTTCACTTTCATCATCGGCGTCTCCGGCTACACGTTCGGCTTCACCGTGCTCGCGGATTCACGCTACAAGACGTTCAACGAATACATCGACGCCGCGCGCGCCGAGCCGGGGAAGATCAACTACGGCTCGACCGGCACCGGCACATCGCCGCACCTGCTGATGGAGGAGATCGCGAGCAACGCCAAGGTGACGCTCAATCACATCCCGTACAAGGGCAACGCCGACCTCGTGCAGGCGCTGCTCGGCGGCCACGTGATGGCGCAGAGCGACGCGAGCGGGTGGGACAAGTACGTCGACGGCGGGCAGATGCGGCTGCTCGTGACCTTCGGCGAGAATCGGACGAAGCGCTGGCCGAACGTGCCCACGGCCAAGGAGCTGGGCTATGGCGTGGTGTCGAGCTCGCCGTACGGCATCGTCGGCCCGAAGGGCATGGACCCGGCGGTGGTGAAGACGCTGCACGACGCATTCCGCAAAGCGATGGACGATCCGAAGCACCGCGAGCTCCTCGATCAGCTCAACCAGGAGCTCTGGTACCGCAGCGGCGAAGAGTATGCGGCTTGGGCGCAGGAGACGTTCGCCCGCGACAAGCTGCTGATCGAAAAGCTCGGCCTCACGGCCAAGTGATGGGTTGGCTCGACACCGCCGCTTCGACCGCCGCGCCGGCGGGCGAGCCCGGCGCATCCCGGTCCCGAGCTTTTCAAAGATGAAGTGAACGCCGGTTCCATTAAATTCGACGACCGCTTCGGAGCGCGTTGACCGTCAGGTCAGGGTCGAGAGCGCCCGTCCACGATGCGCGAAGGGATGGCAGCTTTCGTATGGCAAACGTCTGGCTGCTATTCGTTGGATGTGGCGACTCGTCGCTCCTGCGAAATCGCAATCCGAACGGACAATGTCCGTCAGGTGTAATTCCGAGCAGGACGCCTTAAAGCCTTCGCGGATCCCATCGCGTCTTGGTCGAGCGCATCACGCGATTTGTTGATGAACAAGCTCTTACCTTCGGTCGGGCGCGGGGAACGGTAGCGCGGGACTGCCGGCGAGCGTCAACGCCACCGAGCGGAGCTCATCCCAGACATTGCCGCGGCCGATGCCTTTCGCCAGAGCATCGAGCCGCGCGAGTGCCGCCATGAGCGGGCCGACAAGTTGCGGCGGCACGCGGCGCGCCGCGCGTTCCATCGCGGCCTGGCGCTTTCCCCAGACGCGCGCATTGCGCACGGCCACGGCTATCGGAGTTCCGTCCGCGATCGCCTCCTGCACCGACGCGAGCGCATGGATGTCCTCTCCGAGCTGCCACAGCAGCAGCGGATGCCCTCGCCTTCGGCTTCGAGCGCGGCGATGATGCGGAGCGCACGCGCGGCGTCGGGGGCAGCCACGCTTCGGAGAGCTGGAAGACATCGTAGCGAGCGACGTCGGTCATCGCGCGCTCGACCGCATCTGCGCTCAGCTCGCCTTCGGGCAGCAGCAGACCCAGCTTTTCGATTTCCTGGTGCGCCGCGAGCAGGTTGCCTTCGCAACGGTCGGCGAGAAAGGCGAGCGTCTCCGGCGCAGCGCGCTGCCGTTGGCGGGCCAGGCGCGCGGCGATCCACGCCGGCAGCGCGTCGCGCTCCAGCGGATAGACCGCAATGGCGACACCGGCGTCGACAAGTGCCGAGAACCACGCCGAGCCCTGCGTCGCGCGGTCATGCTTCGGCAGCGTGACGAGCAGGATCTGGTCGGCGCCTACGCGTGCCGCGCACGCTTCGAGCGCCTTCGCGCCTTCGACTCCCGGCTTGCCGGAAGGAATCGCGCAGGTCGATGAGCTTGCGCGCGCCGAAGAGGCCCATGTTCATGTTGGCGGCGAGAAACGCATCCCACTTGAAGCCGGCATCGACGACCAGCATTTCGCGCTCGTCGAAGCCCGCGCGCCGCGCGGCGGCGCGGATCGCGTCGCCGGCCTCGATCGCCTGCAGCGGCTCGTCGCCATGGATCACGTAGATCGGGGCCAGCGCGCGCTCGAGATTCGCGGCGAGCGAATTCATGGTTCAGGAACGCAGCGGTGAGGATCACAAGTCTACGCAGCCCGCCTGTCTTACGCCGGTTTTTCCTGCAGCCGACGCATGACCTGCTGCACGGCATCGGCTTGCATTTCCTTCAGGAGCTTCGCTTCTTCCGACCTCGCGCGCGAGCACTTCGGACTCGTTGAACGTGTACGAGCGGCGAACGACGATCTCGCCCGCCGGCAGCCAATCCTTGCCCACGGCGTCGTGCAGCGCAAACGTCAGACGCTTCGTCAGCAGGTATTCGCGCGCGCGGCCGCCGCCCGACAGCGACAGCACCTGCTTGTCGTCGGTGATGTCGGACAGGTCGAGAATCGCCTGCGCGGCGGCGGCGTTGTCGATGAGCGTCGTGCTGCCGCCCGTAAAGCGCGCGCTTCAAGTCGGCGGCGAACGGCGTGTTGGGCGGGGCATTGATGTAGAGCGTCGAGAATGCGTACGTCGACATCGCCGCGCAAATGGAATCCGCAGGCCGCGAGCGCGCCGGCCAGCGCGGCCACCACCACGTAGCGAACGAGTCGCAGGCTGCGTTCAGACGACGACATTGACGAGCTTTCCCGGCACGATGATAACGCGCTTGATCGGAGCTCCAGCGGTGAATTTGGCTACCTCGGGGCTCGCGCGCGCCGCGGCCTCGAGCACTGCGTTATCCGCGCGCGACGGGCACGCAAAGTTTCCCGCGCAGCTTGCCATTGACCTGCAGCACGAGCTCGATCTCGTCCTGCGCAAGCGCGGCGGGGTCGACCTGCGGCCACGGGGCGTCGAGGAGCGGACCGAGCTCTGCCGCGAAGCCGAGCTCGTCCCATAGCGCGCAACCGCTGTGCGGCACCACGGGATAGAGCGTGCGGATCAGGATCGACAGTCCCTCGCGCAGGAGCGCTGCGCGACCCGCGGCTTCCGCCGGCAGCGCTTCGAGCGCATTCAGCATCTTCATGCCCGCGGAAACGACGGTGTTGTACTGGATCCGCTCGTAGTCGTAGTTGGCCTGCTTCAGCGCGAGATGGATATCGCGCCGCGCGGCCTTGCACGGTCGCCGCGGCGCCCGCGAAATCCGGCCTGGGCGGAGCGGCCTTGACGACATCGGCAGCGGCTTCCGCGAACGTCCACATCCGCCGCAGGAAGCGCTGCGCTCCCTCGACGCCCGCGTCGGACCAGACGAATGTCGCTTCGGGGGGCGCCGCGAACATGACGTACAGCCGCGCGGCGTCGGCGCCGTAACCGGTCGACCATGTCCTGCGGGTCCACGCCGTTGAGCTTCGACTTCGACATCGTGCCCACACCGCCGTCCTCGACCGGCTCCCCATCGGACTTGAGGTAGACGCCGGTCGTGCGGCCGGCCTCGTCCTGCCGGACTTCGACGGCGGCGGGCGGGAAGTAGTCGATGCCGCCTTTCCTCGTGCGGCGGAAATAGATGTGGTTCAGCACCATGCCCTGCGTGAGGAGCCGCGTGAACGGCTCGTCCATCCGCGCGAGGCTCAGGTCGCGCATCACCTTCGTCCAGAAGCGCGCGTAGAGGAGATGGAGGATGGCGTGCGTGATGCCGCCGATGTACTGGTCCATCGGATTCCAGTAGTCGTTGCGGCTGTCGACCATCGCGGGCGCGTCGGGACACGCATACCGCATGAAATACCACGACGAGTCGACGAACGTGTCCATCGTGTCGGTCTCGCGCTCCGCTGGCCCGCCGCATTTCGGACACGTCGTGTCGATGAAGTCGCGGCGCTTCGCGAGCGGATTGCCGCTGCCGTCCGGCACGCAATCCTCCGGGAGGATGACCGGCAGGTCCTGCTCGGGCACCGGCACTGTCGCCGCATGCCGCGCAATGGACGATCGGGATCGGCGTTCCCCAGTAGCGCTGACGCGAGATGCCCCAATCGCGCAGGCGAAACGTGATTTTCTTTTCGCCGAGTCCCCGCGCCGCGAGATCGGCCGCGATGGCATCGACGGCGGCGTCGTAGCCGAGGCCGTCGTATTTGCCGCTGTGTGCGCACACACCGTAGTCCGCGTACCACGGCTGCCACGCGCTGGTCGAGAAGGGACGATCGGGGCGCTCCGTTCCCGACGCCGCATCGATCCAGCGAATCACCTGCCGGATCGGCAGTCCATATTTCTGCGCGAATTCGAAGTCGCGCTCGTCGTGCGCCGGCACGCCCATCACCGCGCCGTCACCATAGGCCATCAGCACGTAGTTGCCGACCCATACCTCGATCTTCTCGCGGGTGAGCGGATGCGTGACGAAGAGGCCCGTCGGCATCCCCTTTTTCTCCATCGTCGCGAAGTCGGCTTCCTTTACGCTGCCCCGTTTGCACTCGGCGACGAACGCCGCGAGCTTCGGATCGGTCGCCGCGGCATGCGCCGCGAGCGGATGCTCGGCGGCGACCGCGCAGAACGTGACGCCCATGATCGTGTCGGCGCGCGTCGTGAACACATACAAACGGCCGTCGCCGATGAGCTTGCCGTCAGCCCCGCCAACGTCGTGCGTGAAGGCGAAGCGCACGCCTTCGCTCTTGCCGATCCAGTTCGCCTGCATCGTCTTCACGCGCTCCGGCCAGCCGGGCATGTCGTCGAGGCAGGACAGGAGCTCGTCCGCGTAATCGGTGATCCGCAGGTAGTACATCGGGATCTCGCGCTTCTCGACGGGCGCTCCGGAGCGCCAGCCGTGGCCGTCGATCACCTGCTCGTTCGCGAGCACCGTCTGGTCGACCGGGTCCCAGTTGACGATGCTGGTCTTCCGGTAGGCGATGCCCTGCTCGAGCATCTTCAGGAAGAACCACTGGTTCCACTTGTAATACGCGGGGTCGCAGGTCGCGAACTCCCGCGACCAGTCGATCGCCCAGCCCATCGCCTCGCACTGCCGCTTCATGTACGCGATGTTCTCGTGCGTCCATTTGGCGGGAGCGACGCCATTTTTCATCGCGGCGTTCTCGGCGGGCAGCCCGAACGCGTCCCAGCCCATCGGCATCAGCACGTTGTACCCGTTCATTCGCAGGTACCGGTACATCATGTCGTTGATCGTGTAATTGCGCACGTGCCCCATGTGCAGGTTGCCGGAGGGATACGGCAGCATCGACACGCAGAAGTATTTGGGCCGATCCGTGGTCTCCACGGCCCGATAGACGTCGCCGGCCTTCCATTGGCGCTGGACGGCAGCTTCGGTCTCGGCGGGATTGAACGGTTTCATGGGCTTCGGTGATCGGGCGACCGGCGGCGTCGGGTCGGCGGCCGCGCCGGCAACGCGCAAGCGGGCGATTATACCGGCGCGCCAAGGTGCATTCGGTACAGGGTCTTCGGCGTTGGGACCCATTCAGCGCGTTTTCACGACCAGTTCGTTGACGACGGCCTCGACGTCGTCGATGCCGCGCACCAGACGCTCCAGCGCGGCGGCTTCGGCCCGCGTGCGAACACAGCCCTTGAGCGTGACCCAGCGCCGCTGACCCTCGACCCAGACGCTCGTTCCGGCAAAGCGGCCGTCGGCGAGGATGGCCGTGTTGACGCGCGGGATGATCTCCTTGTCGTACAGATACGAATTCGGCAACCGGCAGCGTCCCGCCTGAAAACAGCGCGTTCCCCGCTCGGCGCGCGCATGCGCCTCCGCGCGCATTTGCGCCTGCGTGATCATCGGCCCCTGTTGCGGTGGGCAATCCGCAATGCCGGCGGTCACCTGGAGAAACGGATCGCCGAAATAGTTGGCGCGTTCTTCGGCGGGCGTCGCCGGCGCGGCCATCGCGGGTGCAACGAGTGCGTAAGCGCCCAGCGCCGCAAAGAACAACGCCGCGGCAATGCGCACGGCCTTGAACGGAATTTTCCGCGCCGCGGCCTTGCCGATCAGCACCACCGGGATATTGGCCAGCAGCATCCCGAGCGTCGTGCCGATCACGACCGCGAGAAGCGACGGGAACCGCGCCGCCAGCACGACGGTCGCGACCTGCGTCTTGTCGCCCATCTCGGCGACGAAGAACGCCGCAGCCGTCACGCCGAATATGCCCCACCGCGGTTGCGGGCGGCGGCGCGGCGGTGTCGAGCGTGTCGGGTCGCAGCGCCCAGATCGCGACGGCAAAAAAGGACAGCGCGACGAGCCACCTCAGCACTTCCATGGGCACGAATGCGCGAAACAGGTTGCCCAGGAAGCCGGCGAGTGCATGGTTGGCGAGCGTGGCGACGAGGATACCGGCGATGATCGGCAGCGGCTTTTGGAAGCGCGCGGCGAGCATCAGGGCGAGCAATTGAGTCTTGTCGCCGATCTCGCCGAGCGCCACCACCCCCGTCGAGACCAGAAAGGCTTCCATGGGTACGGGTAGAATTATAGGGCGGTGGGGAACCTTTCCACCGGCGTTTCACCCAATCCGGTAGCCCTCTCGCCCGTCTTCACGATGCCGCGTCCTCGCCCGACCATAGCCCACGTTGCCCGCATGCTCGTCATGACGGCGGTGGCGCTCCTCGCCTCGAGCGCGAGCGCGGTGGCGGTGAAGACCGCGCATGTGGAGGCCGAGCTCATCGCGGCGAAAACGGCGCTCGTTCCAGGCGAACCGATCACGGTCGCGTTGCGCCTCGTGCTCGAAAGAGGCTGGCACACCTACTGGCGCAATCCCGGCGATTCCGGCTTGCCGACGACCCTTGCGTGGACGCTGCCGCCCGGCGTCGAGGCGGGACCGATCGAGTGGCCCGCGCCGAAAGTGCTGCCGGTGGGGCCGCTCGTCAACTACGGCTATGAAGGCGTGGTCTTGCACCTCGTGGAGATTCGGCCGCAGCGCAGTCTTGCCGTCGGCGGCACGACGGTCCTCGCGGCGCGCGCGGACTGGCTCGTGTGCAAGGAAGTGTGCATTCCCGAGGGCGCGGATCTCACGCTCGCGCTTCCCGTAGCGCAATCCGCGCCGCCCGACGCCCGTTGGGGCCCGGATATCTCGGCGGCGCGCGCCGCGCTGCCCGGCCCGCTCGCCGGTTGGAGTGCGAGCGCGATCGGCAGCGGGACGACGATTGCGCTCAAGCTCGCGCCGCCGCCCGGGGCGGGCGCTCCCGGGGTCGTACGCTTCTTCCCCTACGAAACGGACCGGATCGACCCCTCAGGGCCGCAGCCCGTTACACGCGACGGCGATGCCTACGTCCTCGCGTTGCCGGTCGCGCCGACGCTCTCGGGCCCGCTCGACCGGATCGCCGGCGTGGTGACGGCCGCCGGCGGTTTCGGCGCTGTGCACGCCGCAACGATCGACGTCGCGCTCGCCGGCAATGTCGCGCCCGGGGCGAAGGCGGCGCCTGCGCCCGCGCCGGCGCTCAATCTCGGCCAGTCCCGAAGCGGCGACGGCGGTGTCGCCGCATTGGCGCTCGCCGTCGTGTCGGCGCTCGTCGGCGGCTTGATCCTCAATCTCATGCCCTGCGTCTTCCCGGTGCTGACGCTGAAGGTGCTGGGCTTTGCGACTCACCACGACACGCGACCGACGATGCGGCGCGAAGCCGTCGCGTTCGCGGCCGGCGTCGTACTGACGTTCGTCGCCCTTGGTGCGGTATTGGCCGCCTTGCGCGCCGCCGGCGAGCAGCTCGGCTGGGGGTTCCAGCTGCAGTCCCCGGGGGTCGTCAGCGCGTTGGCGATCCTCTTCTTCGTGCTGGCGATGAACCTGTCAGGCGTGTTCGAATTCGGACAGCTGGCGCCGTCCGGCGTCACCAACTGGACGGCGAAAAATCGCACGCTCGATGCGTTCGGCTCCGGTATCCTCGCGGTCGTCGTGGCGTCGCCGTGCACCGCGCCGTTCATGGGCGCCGCGCTCGGTTTCGCGATGGGCGCTCCGGCGGCGTCGATGCTGGCCGTCTTCGTCGCGCTTGGCATCGGCATGGCGTTGCCCTATGTCCTCTTCGCCTGGTTTCCCGGATGGCGGCGACGACTGCCTCGTCCCGGTCCATGGCTCGAGCGATTCAAGCAGGTGCTGGCGTTTCCCTTGTATGCGACGGTGATCTGGCTCGCCTGGGTGCTGGGAGCCCAGCGCGACAACGACGCGCTGCTGCGCCTCATGCTCGCGCTGCTCGGCGTGGGCTTCGCTCTGTGGGCGTGGCGGATCGTGCGCTCGGGCGGCGCCCGGCCGTGGGGCATCGCCGGGCTCGTCGTCCTGGCTGGGTCCGTCATCATCGCCTGGCCGCTGTTCGCGACCGAGCCCGTGGCGACGGCGAAGGCGGCGGACATTGGCAACGCGAGGGACGACGGATGGATGGCGTTCACGCCGGCGACGGTGTCGGCGCTCACCGCCTCGGGGCGCCCCGTTTTCGTCGACTTCACCGCGGCATGGTGCGTGACCTGCCAGGTGAACAAGCGGCTCGTGCTGAACGCGGAGGACGTCCGCGCGCAATTCGCGGCCAAGCGCGTCGCACTGGTGCGTGCCGACTGGACGCGGCGCGATCCCGCGATCACGCAGGCGCTCGCCGCATTCGGCAGGAGCGGCGTGCCCGTCTACGTCCTGTACCGCCCCGGCAAGGAGCCGTTGCTGTTGCCGGAGGTGCTGCGCAGGAGCACCATGCAGGAGGCGTTGGCGACGCTGTGACGGCGCGCAGGGTCGGGATCGTTTAATACTGATGGAGGTGATCATGCGTTTGCTTCGGAATACTTTCGCCCTTGGCGGAGCTCTGCTGCTGGCCGCCGGAACTGCGGTCGCCGTGGTGTCCGGCGCCGCGGCGCCCGGATTCACGATCACCGATACCGCGGGCAAAGCCGTGCAGCTTGCGGACTACAAGGGCAAGTACGTCGTGCTCGAATGGACCAATCCCGAGTGTCCGTTCGTGCGCAAGCACTATTCCAGCGGCAACATGCAGGCACTGCAAAAGGAATGGGGCAGCCGCGATGTCGTGTGGCTGGCGATCAACTCGACCAATGCCTCGAACTCCGAATTCAAGACGCCGCGCGACATGAAGTCGTGGATGGAGGGCCACAGTGCGGCACCCTCGGCGATCCTGCTCGATTCAACCAGCGCCACGGGGCGTGCCTATAGCGCGAAGACGACGCCGCACATGTTCGTCGTCGATCCGGGTGGCAAGGTCGTGTACGCCGGGGCGATCGACGACAAGCGGTCGACGAATCCGGCCGACGCGAAGACCGCCCACAATTACGTCCGAGCAGCGCTGACCGAGGCGATGTCGGGAAAGCCGGTCACTGTCGCGAACACCACGCCGTACGGCTGCACCATCAAGTATTGACGCCTTGCGCGCGGCTATCGCGGCGATAGCCGCCGTCCTGGTCGTCGCCGGCTGCGGGCCGGAAGCCCGCGCGGCCGCTGCAGGGCTACGTCGAAGGCGAATATGTGCGCGTCGCGGCGCCGTTCGCGGGCACGCTCCTGCAGCTTTCGGTCAAGCGCGGCGACGAGGTGGCCTCGGCCGCGCCGCTGTTCGCGCTCGAGCGGGAGAACGAGGCGGCGGCGCGCCGCGAGGCCGAAGAGCGCCTGCGCGCGGCCGAGGCGCGCCTCGCCAATCTGCAGAGCGGCAAACGGCCGCCCGAGATCGAGACCGCCGCCGAGCAGCTGCAACAGGCGCGTGCGATGCGCGAGCTGTCGGCGGCGAACGTGCAACGCCAGCAGCAGCTCTTCGCGAAGGGCTTCGTGAGCGCGGCGGCCATCGACGATGCCAAGGCCCAGTTCAAGCGCGACGATGCGCACGTCAAGGAGCTCGAAGCCGTCGTCGCCACCGCCCGGATGCCGGCCCGCGTCGACGAGATCCGCGCCGCCGAAGCGGACGCGAGGGCCGCGCGCGAGGTGATGGCCCAGAGCGAATGGCGGCTCGCGCAGCGCGCCGTGGCGGCGCCGGCGTCCGGTCTCGTGCACGACACCTACTTCGTCGTCGGCGACTGGGTGCCCGCCGGCGCTCCGGTGGCGAGCCTGCTGCCGCCGGGCAACGTCAAGGTGCGCTTCTACGTTCCCCAGACCGCTGCTCGGGAGGCTGAAACAGGGGCAGACGCGTGAACGTTGCCTGCGACGGCTGCGCCGCGCCCTTCGCGGCGACGATCGTGTTCATCGCCGATCGCGCGGAGTTCACGCCGCCGGTGCTTTACTCCAAGGAGAACCGGTCGAAGCTCGTCTACCTCGTCGAAGCGAAGGCGGCGCCGGCTGACGCCGGCAAACTGCATCCGGGACAACCGGTCGACGTGACATTGCCGGCGTCGTGATCGCGGTCGCACCCATGGCCGATGCAACCGTCATCGACGTGCGCGGCTTGAACAAGAGCTTCGGCCGCCATCATGTGGTCAAGGATCTCGCGCTGTCCGTGCGCCGCGGCGAGATCTTCGGCTTCCTGGGACCGAACGGCAGCGGCAAGACCACGTCGATCCGGATGCTCTGCGGGCTGCTCACTCCCGACAGCGGCGAGGGGACGTGCCTCGGATTCGACATCCGGCGCGAATCCAAGTCGATCAAGCGCCACGTCGGGTACATGACGCAGCGCTTCTCGCTGTGGGAGGACCTGACGATCCGCGAGAATCTCCGTTTCGTCGGGCGGATGTATTCGATGGACGAAGTCGCGAGGCGCGTCGAGGACGCGCTCGCGCGACTCGGTCTCGCCGATCGCGCGGACCAGCTCGCGGGCGAGCTTTCGGGCGGGTGGAAGCAGCGCCTGGCGCTGGCCGCGTGCCTTCTCCACGAACCGCAGTTGCTGCTCCTGGACGAGCCGACCGCAGGGGTGGATCCGAAGGCCCGCCGCGATTTCTGGGACCAGCTGCACGAGCTTGCCGCGCGCGGCATTACCGTGCTGGTCAGCACCCACTACATGGACGAGGCCGAGCGCTGCCACAAGCTCGGGTACATTCTCGGCGGACGGCTCCTGGCGCAAGGCACGGCCCGCGACGTCATCGCGAGCCAGTCGCTCGTCGCCTGGACCGTCGAGGGCCCGGAGCTGGCCGCGCTGGCGACGCGGCTGCGGGCCTTGCCGGCGGTGGATCAGGTGGCGGCGTTCGGCGCGGCGCTGCACATCACCGGCACCGATGCCGCCGCCCTCGACGCCGCCCTCGCGCCGTTCAAGGCCGAGCCGGGTCGCACGTGGCGCCGGATCGAGCCGGGCCTCGAGGATGTGTTCATCCATCTGATGCAAAGCCGCGCGGAACCACCGTCCCCGCACGCTGGGAGCAGGGCGCCATGAGCGGATACTTTTCGTTCTCGCGCTGGCTCGGCATCGTCGGCAAGGAGTTCATCCAGTTGAAGCGCGACCGGCTGACGTTCGGGATGATCGTCGGCATCCCGATCATCCAGCTCGTCCTCTTCGGATTCGCGATCAATTCGGATCCGAAGCACTTGCCCACGATGTTGCTGGACGTCGACCGGAGCGAGTTCTCGCGCAGCATCGTCCACGCCCTCGCCAACAGCGACTACTTCGCCTTCGTAGGGGAAGCGGCGGGCGAAGATGAAGCAGACCGTGCGCTGGCCACCGGGCGCACGCAATTCGTCGTCACGATCCCGGCCGGCTTTTCGCGCGCGCTGATGCGCGGCGAGCGGCCTGCCGTACTGGTCGAAGCCGACGCCACCGATCCGACCGCGACGGGCAACGCCGTCGCCGCGTTGAGCCAGCTCGCGCAATCGGCCTTGGCGCACGATCTCACGGGTCCGCTGTCGCCGCTCGCGGCGAAGCCCGGCGCCTTCCACGTCGTCGTGCATGCGCGCTACAACCCCGAGGCGATCACGCAGTACAACATCGTGCCCGGCCTCATGGGCGTGATCCTGACCATGACGATGGTGCTGATGACGGGCCTCGCCATCACCCGCGAGCAGGAACGCGGGACGATGGAGAACCTCCTGTCCACGCCGGCGACCGCGCTCGAGGTGATGACGGGCAAGATCGTGCCCTATGTGATGATCGGCCTCGTCCAGGTGACGCTCGTGCTGCTCCTGGCGCGCCTCATCTTCAACGTCCCCATGCACGGCAACCTCGGGGTGCTCTATCTTGCCGTGCTGCTGTTCATCGCGGCCAATCTCACGCTGGGTCTCACGTTCTCGTCGGTGGCGCGCAATCAGCTGCAGGCGATGCAGATGACGTTCTTCTTCTTCCTGCCGTCGATGCTGTTGTCGGGATTCATGTTCCCGTTCCGCGGCATGCCGGGCTGGGCCCAGGCGATCGGCGAAGTGCTGCCGCTCACGCATTTCCTGCGCATCGTTCGCGGCGTAATGCTCAAGGGCAACGAAATCGCCGACGTGCTCCCCGAGACCTGGCCGATCGTGGCGTTCATGACGGCCGTGCTGCTGATCGGCTTGAGGACGTTCAAGAGCACGCTCGACTGAGGCCGGGCGGCACCGGCGTAACATGCCGGCTTTGGGCCGGATCCATTCGACGGGGGAAGACATGACAGGATTGCGCGAGAGATTCGGCCGTTCGTTGCGGCTGGCGATCATTGGCGGCGGTCCGGGCTCCTGGATTGGCTGGATGCATCGCACGGCCGCGCAAATGGACGGCTGGTTCCGCGTGACGGCCGGCGTCGTCTCGAGTGATCCGGCGCGCGCGCGCCCCGCGGGTGTCGCGGTGGGACTCGACCCGGCGCGGAGCTACGAAGACGTCGCCCAAATGCTGGCCATGGAACGCGAGCGTCTCGACCGCATCGATGCGGTGGCCATCATGACGCCGAATGACACCCACTACGCCTACTCCGCCGCCGCCCTCGACGCCGGGTTCGACGTTGTCTGCGACAAGCCGGTTACCCACGATTTCGACGAAGCCTGCGACCTCGTCGCCCGGACGCGCGAGCAGGGGCGGATATTCGCGATCGCGCACGCCTATTCCGCCTATCCGATGACCCGTTACGCTCGGCAGCTCGTGCGCGACGGCGTGATCGGAACCGTCCGCTTGGTTCAGGTCGAGTACATCCAGAGTGGCCTCGCGACGCGTCTCGAGGATGGGCCGCAGAACAATCGCCTGCGCTGGGTCCTCGATCCCGGGCGGAGCGGGCTCGCCCTGGTAATGAGCGCGATCGGCTGCCACGCGCAGCATCTCGCGAGCTTCGTGTCGGGCTTGCCGGTGGCGGGCGTCGCGGCGGACGTCGGCACGCTGATCCCCGGCCGCAAGGTCATCGATTACACGTCGGCGCTGGTCGAGTTCGAGGGCGGCGCGCGCGGCACATTCACGGCCACGCAGGCTGCGGCCGGCGGCGAGAACGACATCAGGCTTCGCGTCTACGGCGAGAAGGGCATGCTCGAATGGTCGCACCGTGAGCCAAGCTATCTCACGCTCGCGCTGCAGGGGGAGCCCGTGCGCAGGTTCGGGCGTGGTGACACCTTCCTGCCGCCCGAGATCATCGCTGCGGGGCGCACGCCGCGCGGCCATCCCGAAGGACTGTGCGAGGCCTTCGCCAACATCTACGCCGAAGTCGCGCAGGAGCGGATGGCCCGCGAGCTCGGCGACGCCGTTCCCGCATTTCCGTATCCGCGCATCGAGGACGGCGCGCACACGATGGCGTTCATCGAAGCCTGCATATCGTCACAGTCCAAGGGAACCTGGGTCGCTCTCCGGTCCGAGCCAACTACCTGAACCGCGACGCCGCAAACATCTCTTCCATCTCGCGCCGAAAACGGACCACATCATTCCCTGAGTCGATGCCGACGTCGTCCCAACGCACCGCTGCGTGCGCGGGGATGGGACGCACGAGCTTGGCGCCGTGCGCGAGGCCGAGGGGCAAGCCGCCGAGTGCAAGCGAGTCCGCGGCCGGGAGGAGCTTTCCATACACCGTGTAGCCGCCCTCGCCGTCGAGCACCTCGCCCGCCGCGAGATCGCGTTTCGCGGTCGCGACGACGTCGCCGTGCCAGGCGATCGGCGCGCCCGTCGGTTCGCCGCGCAGCCCCACCGACGCGATGCTGATCCCGAGCTCGAGCCCGATCGCATGGTACGGTTTGTACATGGCCGCGTAGCGGCCTGAAGGATCGGTCGAGAACCCGTATTCGCCGAAGCAACGGCGCACGTAGTCCTCGCCGGCGTCCTCGCCCGCGCGGAACGTGACGTAGACGCCCCAGCGCAAGTCGCGAAATACGGGGCGGCCGTCGCGCTCGAGGCTCGAAATCACCTCCACTTGCCCTGCGTGGTGCAGCTGCCCGCCTTCCGCCGCCGGCCGCAGCACGCGCGGCAGATCGTCGACGCCGCAAGGCGGAAAGGCGAGCCCCTCCGGCGCGGGCGTCAATCCGGTCGCGTTCGCCACCGCCGCCATTTCGATCGCGCTCTTGGTGCCGTCGAGGAACGAATTGAACATTCGGGCGTTGAAATCGCCTGCGGCCACCCGCTCCGGCGTGAAGCCGTAGTACGGCCACACCGTATCGGGCGTGGAGTCGTGGTACTCGGGGAGATACTTGGTTCCCTTGCCGGCGGCGACGACGGCGAATCCCGCGGCGCGGCACCAGTCGACCATCTCGCAGATCAACGCCGGCTGGTCGCCGTACGCGAGCGAATAGACGACCCTTGCCTCACGCGCGCGGCGCGCGAGAAGCGGCCCTGCGAGCGCGTCGGCTTCGACGTTGACCATCACCACGTGCTTGCCATGGGCGAACGACGCCAGCGCGTGGCGGATTCCCGCCGCCGGGATCGCCGGTCGCGTCGATGACGATCTCGATCTCGGGCGCCGCGATGAGCGAAGGCGCATCGTCGGTGAGATGAGTGGCACTGGATTTCAAGGCTTCGGCGAACGATCGGGCGGCGAAGCGCTGCGGCGCCCAACCGGTGCGTGAGAGCGCCGCGCTGGCACGATTTGGCGCGAGATCGGCGATCCCGACGATGTGAATGCCCGCCGTGTGCTTCGCTTGCGCCAGGTACATCGCGCCGAATTTGCCGGCGCCGATCAGGCCGACCCGGAGCGGCTGGCCCGCGGCGGCGCGCGCGAGGAGCAGGCGATGGAGATTCACGGCGCGCTCCTCGATCCGGGGCTCATTTGAGCGCCAGCGCGAGCCCGAGCGGCACGAACACGGCGGACATCATGTTGCCGATGAGCACGATCGAAGCAACCTTCCCGGGCTCCTGCCGGAACTGCTCCGCGACCATGAAATTGAGCACGGCGGGCGGCAGGCAGCCGAACAGGATGAGGAGGCCCAGCTGCGAATCGTCGAGCCCGAGGACGGGGCTCAGCAACGCCGCCATCCCCATGCCGGTGAGCGGGCACACGAGACCGCCGATGACGCCGATGCGCCAATCGCTCCAGCGCACGTCCATGAGCCGCACGCCGAGCGAGAGCAGCATCATCGGGATCAGCGCGTCGCCCACGATCTTGAACGTGCTCGCCGCCCATTCCGGCAGCGGCGGATGGGTGAGAGCGAAGGCGAAGCCGACGATGGTCGACCACACCATCGGGTTGCGCAGCAGCCGGCCGAAGCGCGCGTGGTGATCGATCATCCACGCGCCGACGGTGAAATGCAGCAGATTCGAGATCGTGAACACGGCCACCATCGCCGAAAGGCCCGCCGGGCCGAAGGCGAGCGCGGCAAGCGGCAGGCCCATGTTGCCGCAGTTGTTGAACATCATCGGGGGCACGAACGTCCGGTAGTCCACGTTGAGCCAACGCGCGATGGGCCACGCCAAAATGCCCGAGCCCAGCACGATCCCTATGCCCCCCAGGATCAGCCGCCCGTTCTCGTAGATGTCGAATTCCTTGCTCGCGAGCGCGGAGAAGATGAGCGCCGGCGCGAGCACATTCATGCTGATCCGGTTGACCCATCCCATGTCCGGCTTCGCCCGCCGTCCGTACAGCCAGCCCAGCGCGATGATCGAAAACACCGGCAGGATGATGCCGAGGACGCGCTCTAGCATCAGAGGATGTATCGGGCGAGGTTCTCGTCGCCGGCGATGTCCTTCAGTCGTGCGTCGACGTACGCGGCGTCAATCGGGAACGATTCGCCGGTATGCCGGGTCGCGTGGAACGACAGATCGTCGAGCAGGCGCTCCATCACGGTATGAAGGCGCCGCGCGCCGATGTTCTCCTGGCGCTCGTTGACGGCGAAGGCGATCTCGGCGAGCCGCCTGATGCCGTCCGGCTTGAAATCGAGATGCACATTCTCCGTCGCGAGCAGCGACTGGTACTGGCGGACGAGGCAGGCGTCCGTCGCCGTGAGAATCTGTTCGAAATCGTCGACCGAGAGCGACGTGAGCTCGACCCGGATCGGGAAGCGCCCCTGCAATTCCGGGATGAGGTCGGACGGCTTCGAAAAATGGAAGGCGCCCGACGCGATGAACAGGATGTGATCGGTGCGCACCATGCCGTATTTGGTCGAAACCGTGGTGCCCTCGACGAGCGGCAGCAGGTCGCGCTGCACGCCCTGGCGCGAGACGTCCGCGCCGTGGGTTTCCTGCCGGCTCGCGATCTTGTCGATCTCGTCCAAGAACACGATGCCGTTCTGCTCGACCGCGGCGAGCGCCTTCGCCTTCATGTCGTCATCGTTGATGAGCTTCGCGGCCTCCTCGTCGATCAGCGCCTTCAGCGCGTCGGCGACTGGCATCTTCTTCAGCTTCCGCCGCGCGCCGCCCAATTGCTGGAACATCCCCTGCAGCTGGCTCGTGAGGTCCTCCATTCCCGGCGGCGCCATGATCTCCATCTGCGGCGAGAGCAGCGAAACCTCGACCTCGACCTCCTTGTCGTCGAGCTTTCCCTCGCGCAGCATCTTGCGGAATTTCTGCCGCGTGGAGGAATCCGTCGGCTGCATGTCGTGGATGTTCACTTCGCGTGCCGGCGGAAGCAGCGTGTCGAGCAGCCGCTCCTCGGCCGCGTCCGCCGCACGATCGCGGACCTTGCGGGCTTCCGCCTCGCGCGTCTGCTTCAACGCCGCCTCGACCAGGTCGCGGATGATCGTGTCGACGTCGCGGCCGACGTAACCCACCTCGGTGAACTTGGTCGCCTCGACTTTGATGAAGGGCGCTTCGGCGAGGCGCGCGAGCCTGCGCGCGATTTCGGTCTTGCCGACGCCGGTCGGGCCGATCATCAGGATGTTCTTCGGCGTGATCTCCTGCCGCAGCGGCTCGGGGACCTGCTGGCGCCGCCAGCGGTTGCGCAGAGCGATCGCGACCGCGCGCTTGGCCGCGTCCTGCCCGACGATGTGCTTGTCGAGCTCGCTGACGATTTCCGAGGGAGTCATGTGCGACATCGGCGTCCTGCACGCGAAAATGCGTTCGCCGCCTGGTGCTGCGGCTCCGGCATTCTACCGCGGCGCGCGCGGACTGCATCGCGCGAACTGGCCAGCATGACGGTCATCGCTTATGATGGTGGCGGTCACGTCAGACGAAAATGCCGATTCCGAAATCGAAACCAAGCGGCGCTGCGCGTGGCGCCCTCGCCGCATCGCTCGTCGTCGTGCTGGCGGCGTGCGCGTCGGGCGACGATAGAGCGTCGCGCGGCGAGAAATCGACAGGCGCGATCGGCGCACGACTCCAGCCCGTCGGCGGTGGCGTGGGGCGCGGGCTCATCACCTTCCGCCCGTACGACGGCGGACTGACGATGGTGGCCGATGTCGGCGGCTTTTCCTCCGGCCCGTACCGGATCGCGATTCACACCACGCCCGTGTGCACATCCCCGAACGGATTCAGCGCGGGACCGCCATTCGTGTTGCCGGGAGCCGCCGCGCCGGTGGTCGTCTCCATCCGCATGTGGGAACAAGGCACGGCGACGTTGTCGGAGCGGGTCCCGGGACTCACCTTGACCGGGCCCACGGGCATCGAAGGCAAGTCGATCGTATTGCACGCGAGTCAGTTCGGATCGCTCGACGCGACTCCCGGCGTGATCAACGACCGGGTCGCGTGCGGCGTGATCGGCGTCGTGCCGACGCTCTTCTGAGCGCGCATCCTCTCGTCCCCCACCACGGGCCACCTTCGGAGTCGCGATGGGCTTTCTCGCCGGCAAGAGAATTCTGATCACGGGCATTCTTTCGAATCGCTCGATCGCCTACGGTGTTGCGAAGGCGTGCCACCGCGAGGGCGCGGAGCTCGCGTTCACTTACGTCAACGAGGAGCTCAAGGAGCGCGTCGCAAGGATCGCCGCGGAATTCGGTACGGCGCCGCTCCTTCGCGTGCGACGTGACGAAGGACGACGACGTGGCAGCGCTGTTCACTTCGCTCGGCGCGCAGTGGGGGGCGCTCGACGGATTGCTGCACGCCGTCGCGTTCGCGCCGCGTGAAGCGCTCGCCGGCGATTTCCTCGAAGGGATGTCACGGGCGGCCTTCGCCACCGCGCACGATGTAAGCTCCTACAGCCTCGCGGCGCTTGCCAAGGGCGCGCGGCCCCTGATGCAGGGGCGACACGGCGCGCTGGTGACGCTCACCTATCTCGGCTCCGTGCGGGCGCTGCCGAACTACAACGTCATGGGCCTCGCGAAGGCGAGCCTCGAGGCGAACGTCCGTTATCTCGCGACCTGCCTCGGCCCCGAGGGCATCCGGGTGAACGGCATTTCGGCAGGGCCGATCAAGACGCTCGCTGCCGCCGGCATCGGCGGGTTTTCGAAGATCCAGCGCTTCGTCGAGAAGAACGCACCGCTGCGCCGGAATGTCACCGCCGACGAGGTCGGCAACGTGGCTGCCTTTCTCCTTTCGGACCTCGCGAGCGGCATCACCGGCGAGATCACCTACGTCGACAGCGGATTTTCCATCGTCGCCGCGGGACTCAACGACGACTGATCGCGTTCGCGGTCAACGCGTCGCGACATGAGCGCCGCCGGCCGCCCCAAGGCGCGAATAGGTCCCTCTCGGAGGGAAGGCGCGAAGCGCCAAGGGTGCACCAATGATCACCGCCACCGGTAGCCAACCCGCTCGCCCCGGCCCCGCACACTTCGACGCCGTCATCATCGGCGGCGGGCACAACGGCCTCACCTGCGCCGCGTATCTTGCGGTCGCGGGCCTCTCCGTCTGCGTGCTCGAGCGCCGCGCTATCCTGGGCGGCGCCGCGGTCACCGAGGAATTCCATCCCGGTTTCCGCAATTCGACGGCGAGCTATACCGTGAGCCTCCTCAACCCCAAAGTGATCCGCGAGTTGCGGCTCGCCGAACACGGGCTCACGATCATTGCCCGGCCGATCGCGAATTTCCTGCCCTTGCCCGACGGCGGATATCTCAAGGTCGGCGGCGGAATCGCGGCGACGCAAGCGGAAGTAGCCAAGCATTCGCCGCGAGATGCGCAGAAGCTCCCGGAATATTACGCGATGCTCGATCGCGTCGCCGGCGTGCTGCGCGAGCTCGTGCTCGCGACGCCGCCTTCCATCGGGCGCGGGATCGGAGCGATGCTCGACGCGTGGAAAGTCGCCAAACGGTTCCGCACGCTCGACCTCGCGGGGCAGCGCGATGTCCTCGACCTCTTCACGAAGAGCGCGGGCGAGCTGCTCGATCGGTGGTTCGAGTCCGGCCCGATCAAGGCCGCCTTCGGCTTCGACGCCGTCGTCGGCAACTACGCGAGCCCTTATACGCCCGGTTCGGCGTACGTGCTGCTGCATCACGTCTTCGGCGAGGTGAACGGCCAGAGAGGCCAGTGGGGACATGCGCGTGGCGGCATGGGCGCGATCACGCAAGCCATGGCGGCGGAGTGCGCGGCGCGCGGCGTCGTGCTGCGCACGGGCACCGCCGTCGCGCGAGTGATCATCGACGCGGGAAAGGCCGCGGGTGTCGAGCTTGCGAGCGGCGAGATCGTTCGCGCGCGCCGCGTGGTCGCGAACGTCAATCCGAAGCTCCTGTTCCAGCAGTTGGTCGCGTCTCAACATTTGCCCGGCGATTTTCTCGCGCGCATCAATGCGTATCGCTGCGGGTCGGGCACTTTCCGGATGAATGTCGCGCTGTCCGAATTGCCGGATTTTGCCGTGCTGCCCGGGAAGGACGCACAACCGCACCACGGGAGCGGCATTGTCATCGCGCCTTCCCTCGCCTACATGGAACGCGCGTACTTCGACGCCAGAACCGACGGCTGGTCGGCCGCGCCGATCGTCGAGATGTTGCTGCCCTCGGTCGTCGACGACAGCCTCGCCCCTGCCGGAATGCATGTTGCGAGCCTCTTCTGCCAGCATGTGCATCCGGATCTCGCGCAGCTGCGGCCCGGACGGACCTGGGACGACGCGCGCGACGAGGTCGCGGACCTGATGATCGAAACGGTCAATCGCGTCGCGCCGAACTTCAAGGCGAGCGTGCTCGGCCGTCGCGCGCTGACGCCGCTCGATCTCGAACGCGAATTCGGTCTCGTCGGCGGCGACATCTTCCACGGCGCGCTCGCCCTCGACCAGCTGTTCTCGGCCCGGCCGGTGCTGGGTCACGGCAGCTACCGCGCTCCGGTGCGCGGCCTCTACATGTGCGGAGCTGGAACGCACCCGGGTGGCGGCGTGACGGGCGCCCCGGGGCACAACGCGGCGCGCGAGATTCTGAAGGACGTGCGGCGGCGGCGGTTCTGATCGGAAGGTTTGCGGGTGCGTCGTGTGGCCGCGGCGAGGGCCGCCAACGCGCGAAGTCGTGGGTACGCGGCCAGGGCCGCCGGGCGCCTGGGGTACGAAGCCCGGCCGCCCTGGCCGCGTACCCACCACGCAACCACAACCTACCTGGCCTTGCTGTTGGATCGCACACCGGGAAACGGCGCGCACTAGATCAAACACTCCGCGCAACGAGAATTGCCTGAATTTCATGACCCGTTTGATCAAACCGAATACCGGCTCGACGGTGGACTTGCGCAAGGCGTACAACTTGCGACCTCGTCGCGTCTGCAGGCGATGGCGCATCGCCTCCAATGGCGTAGGCTTTCCAGTCAAAGGCCGCGGTTCGTTAAAGCGTTGGCGCAACGAAGGATGATGAGTTTCTCGGCCCAACGCGATCAGTGGCCGAATCTTTGCCTGCACGCAGGCGTTGACGTTGTCCTCGCTGGCATATCCGGCATCGGCAATCAGCGTCTTGACCCGTCCCAGTCCCGGCGCCAGGGCTTGCAGTTGTTCGAGCATCGGCACCATCTGCTGCTTGTCATTGCTCGCTTGCGTTAGCGCTGGCGCCACCACCAGCAAGCTATCGGTGTCAACCGCAGCTTGGGCGTTGTAGGCTTGGTCGAAGCCACCGCCGGGTACCGGCATGATGCGCGAATCTCATCGGTGAAGTTGACTTGATCCTTGTCCGACGGTGTGCCCGAGGGCGGCGTCGGCGGCCGCCCGCGAGGGCGTTTGCCGGTCTTCTTCGCCGCTGCTCGCGCGCCGCCACCTTGGCCGCGTACGCCGCTTCGGCTTCGGCTTTGACTCGCGCCTCGATCTTCCGTTTGGCCTCGGCAATGGCTGCCAGGCGCTGTTCGCGCCGAGCCAACTCTTCAGGAATACTCAAGCTGTCCGGCAAGTCGCGCGCGTTAGCCACCTCCGCCCGTTTCAGCAACGCCGCCATCTCCGCCTTGAGCTTGGCTTGCAGCCTCTTGGCGTAGCCGTAACTCATTGCCTTGTGGCGCGAAGCGCTGGCGTGCACCTTGGTGCCATCCAGGCTGACCGTCCCCAGCTTCAGCAGCCCCATCGCCTGGGCATAGCACAGCACTTGCACGAAGATCGCCGCGATCTGCGGCAAGAACCGCTGCCGGAAACTATTGATCGTGTCGTGATCCGGATGCGTGTTCGCCGTGATGTAGCGCACCGCGATCGAGTCGTAGCTCGCTCGTTCCAGGGCTCGGCTGGAGAAGATGCCGGTAACGTAGCCATACAGCAGCAGCGCCACCAGCATCGCCGGGTGGTGCGCATCACTGCCTCGACCGGCGTAACTTTGCTCGAGCACCGACAAGTCCAGTTGTTCGACCACATCGACAATGAAGCGGGCCAGATGATCGTCGGGCAACCACTCTTGCACGCTCGGCGGAAACAGGTATTGCGTTTCGCGATCGACCGGAACAAAGCGCGGCATTGGCTCACCCTCGAAAGAACATCAATGCATTCAAGTGTAGTCAATGTTTCTGAATTTGAAAGTCCGACAGACTCCTAGGGGGCGCGATACCGAATAAATCCGAAGTCAGCCGATAAGCCGGGTTCTGTTACGGCGCTTGCGCGCTATGACCGTCATTCCTCTAGGCGCACCGTTGCCGATGCGCTCGTGCCACCTACCCGCGGACTAGACGAGCAGCCTGTGTTGCCAAATGCGCGTCCGCCTACTTGGTGTTGCTCCGGATGGAGGTTGCCGCGTTTCACCCGCCGCCGGTCCTGGTAAACCCGGACCCGCGGCGACTCGTCTCTGTGGCCCTGTTCCTCGCCTTCGTCATCCGCGCTAGCGGAGACTTATTGCGGCCGGGCGTTACCCGGCATCCTGCTCTGCGGAGCCCGGACTTTCCTCCCCCCGGTTGCCCGGGCGGCGACGGTCTGGCTGGCTTCGGACGGGTAGGATAGCATCGCAGCGGGGAGGTTCCCGCCCGGATGGAACGATCAGGCGGTTGGCGAGCGCACGCGCCAGAACACCTTCTCTCCGGCCCGCAGCGGCACCACGCGATGTTCGCCGAACGGATATTCGGCAGGCACGACCCACGGCTCGCGCTCGAGCGTCACTTTGTCGCCGTTTCGCGGCAGTCCGTAGAAATCGGCGCCGAAATGGCTGGCGAAACCCTCGAGCCGGTCGAGCGCCCCGACTGCCTCGAACGCCTCGGCATACAGGGCGAGCGCCACCGGCGCGGAATAGCAACCCGCGCAGCCGCACGCATTCTCCTTCGTGTGCGCCGCGTGAGGGGCGGAATCGGTGCCGAGAAAAAACTTCGGGTTGCCACCGGTCGCCGCGGCCACGAGCGACTGCCGATGCCGCTCGCGCTTGAGTATGGGCAGGCAAAAGAGATGGGGACGCACGCCGCCGGCAAAGAGCGCATTCCTCGAATAGACGAGATGTTGGGGCGTGATCGTGGCGGCGATGCCGGGGCCCGCCGCCGCGACGAACGCCGCCGCCTCCGCGGTGGTGATGTGCTCCAGCACGATTTTGAGAGCCGGGAAATCGCGCACGATCGTCGTGAGCGAGCGTTCGATGAAGACGCGCTCGCGATCGAAGATGTCGACGTCGCCGTCGGTGACTTCGCCGTGCACCGACAACACGATGCCATGGGTCTGCATTGCCTCCAGCGCAGGGTAGACGCGTTCGAGCGCGGTGACCCCTGCGTCCGAATGGGTGGTCGCTCCCGCCGGATAGTACTTGACCGCATGGACCAAGCCCGAGCGTTTGGCCGCCGCGATTTCCGCCGGGCTCGTGTTGTCCGTGAGGTAGAGCGTCATCAGCGGTGCGAACGGCGAACCTGCGGGCACGGCGCCGAGGATGCGTTCGCGGTAGGCGCGGGCCAGCTCCGTCGTCGTCACGGGCGGACGGAGGTTTGGCATGACGATTGCTCTCCCGAATACGTTAGCGGTGTCGGCGAGCACGGCGGCCATGTTCGGTCCGTCGCGCAGATGCAGATGCCAATCGTCGGGACGGACGATGGTCAGCAGGGGCACGGCGGGGACGGCTGGGGCATGAAAAGTCCTTGTTTTTCTTCGATTATACGTAAGCGGGCGCCAATGGAACCCCGGCGCGGCGCCGGGTGACAAACGCTACTGGCCCGGCGCAGCGTTAGCGGGATATAATGGTCGATTTAGTGCGGTTGGTAAATTCTGGCGCAGGTGGTGAAATTCCGGCGCGCCGGGTCACCGCGCGGGCCGCGATAGGCAAATGACGACGGCTCTTCAGGAGAGGTCAGGGATCAGAATGGCAGCGAAGCAAACGCAACTGCGACGGCGACGGCAACGGCGCCAAGAAGGCGAAGGTTCTGACGGAACCGGATCTCCTCAAAGCTCCGGACAAGGATTACATGAACGAGGCGCAGCTCGCGTTCTTCAGGCGTCGCCTGACCGAGCTCCGCGACCAGCTCCTGCAGAATGCCGACGATACCGGCGAACATTTGCGCGAGAACGAGACGACGACCGACCCGTCCGACCGCGCGACGCTCGAGGAGGAGTACACCCTTGAACTTCGCACGCGCGACCGTGAACGGAAGCTTTTGAAAAAGGTCGAGAAGTCGATCAAACTGATCGACGAAGGCAACTACGGCTATTGCGAGGAGACTGGCGAGCCCATAGGCATTCCGCGCCTCCTCGCGCGTCCGACGGCGACGCTTTCGCTCGAGGCGCAGGAGCGCCGCGAGCGGGTCCAGAAGCTCTACGGAGATTGAAGACCAGACAGGCACCCAACCGGGCCAGTTTCCCGGCGCGCACCGGGCCAAGGCCCGGGCCGCGCTGCTGCAGGCCGAAAGCCCGCTTGTGCCGGCTTGCGGCTATAGGCCGAAGGCCGCCTTGTGTGTCAAGCCGCCCGCCATGAAGAACAACATGGGGATGGACAGCATGGTGTTGGTGCGCGAGGCGAGCAGCGCGACGCGGCGGGCCTTGTTCTTCTCTTCGTCCGTCGCGGGCTTCATGCCGAGAATCTTCTGCTGATTGGGCCAGATCAGCCCCCAGACGTTGAACAGCATGATGGTGCCCAACCACGCTCCGATACCGATCGCCGCGTAGCCTTTCTGAGCATGAAGGCGTTGCCGAAGTTCGCGCCGAGCAGTGCCGCCCCGGCGAGCCGCGGTCACGACCGCCGCCCAGCGGAAATACAGGAAGCGCCCGCGGAGCGACATGCTTGGTGATTCCGCCCGCCGTGCCGTCGCGCCCGCTGCCTTCAGCGCGGGCACCTGCACGAAATTGAAGTAGTAAAGCGGTCCGATCCACATGAGCGCCCGGCCAAGAAAGTGAAGCCGTCGCGATAAGCGGGTCTCCCGTCTCGCATGTTGACCATTCCTCCGTATGACCAGCAAAGTACTTGACCACCGAAATCCGGAGTCGCCATGCAGAACCAGGCCGGAGATGATCGCTGCCCCAGACGAGAATCGAGCGGGTTTTTCGGTCGGTATCCTCCTCCTTTTGCCGCAATGAGGGGTCACGGCGGGCCATTAGCAACTGCGATTTGACTCGGCCACCCGAATCCATCTGGATGTGAAACCAAAATGGGCATACCGCAGGCGGTGGCTGCAGGTGACTGAGTGATGGCTCAACCACCATGCCTCGGGGCAGCGCGCCTGTGACGGCGAGTGCCAGTTTGTTGCAAACGCTATAACGGATCTGATTTCAGCTCATTCATCTGGGCCCAGAGAAATTTGTTGTAACTATCAATTTAACACAGTAAGTGAGCATTAGCGACCAGTTCTGCGTTGCAAGTAGCAAATGAACATGCCAACAGAATGGTGTTTCTTCCAAAACGGCCAACCAAAAGCCGCAACCGTTCGACGATGTCCACCTCGACATCCCTGTTGGCGCGGGGGCTGAGGCGCAGCACAGATCAAAGGACAACACCGCCATCGCAAACCACCGGGACAATGTGGCGCTGACACCCCAACACAACAGATGTGGAGGCAAAACAAGACTCATCCTGAAGTCCTGGCAACAACCGGCTGTGAGGCATGCTGGAAATGCATGCGGCCATTCAGCTTGCCAACGGCCAGGCAGTGGAAATTTCACCGGGCAGCTGGGAGGAGGCTGGAAAAGCAATGTCGGACACAATCTGAAGATATAACATTACCTCGAGTGTCCTCCGGTTTCCCCCGGCGACAGTTCTGACCGCGTGCATTCTGGGCGGCATCGCAATTGCAGTACGTGATGAGTTCGAACGCTCGGCGCCGACGGTGGGAAGAGGTCGATACGCCGGCGGCCGCCCGCGTCATCGGATCGGCTCCATGTCCTGGCCCGGCGAGGTGACGGCTGCGGCCTCGCCGACGCAGTCGAGGGTGGTGCGGCGCGCTCTCCTCCCGGCAGACGCCGCAGGCGCGCGGCTCGACCTCTTGTCAAGTCGAACCGACTCGACGACACCGGCGCGCGTCTTCTTGCCAATGCGTTGGCTGAAGCGCGCCGGGCAGGGCTCGGACTGCAATTGCTGCCCTCGCCGAAACTGGACACCGCGCTTGAGGCAGCGCTGCCACCGGCGGGCGCGCGGCGGGCGAAGGGTGCGTGGCTGCTGTGCGCTCGAGCTCCTGCAATGGACCAACGATCGCTCGGAGTTCGAGGATCGCGCCATCGAGTTTGCGATGGCGTTCGAGTTGTCCCCGCCGTCGTGGGAGCCGTCCCTGTGGCGGCCGTATCCAGCAAAGGCCGAGGAGCCAGCCGATCTGACTGCCGTCCGCCCGGGGCTCGAAGCGGAAATGCTCAAGTGGTCAGGCGTAATGACCGGATCGCTTGCGCCTGCGTTGGGCAAGCTCGCGGATTCCATGCATGCCAAGACGGTCGTGGCGGTGGACATGAGCGAAGTCGAGCGGATCGATTTCGTTTGTGCCGGCGCGCTCCTCAATCGTCATCAACCGGATCGAGTCGCAGCAGAAGGCGGTGCAGATTGTCGGTGCGTCGCCGATCATTCGCGCGCTGTTGCTGCTCATCGGCGTTTCGCCGCGTCACTTGGTGG
>CAWJAU010000010.1:0-69929 GCA_963840945.1 uncultured beta proteobacterium
CAGACCGTGCCCGAGCCCCGGAACGCTTGGCGCATGATCGTCTTCGTCCCGCTCGCCACGGTCGCGCCGTCTGCGAGCTGATAAGCGAACGTCCCCGCATTGCCGTTAGCAAAGCTCAACGTTGCTGTGCCGACGGACGTGCGCTGCACCAGGTCGGGGTTGAACGGCACCGCACTGAAGGCCGGCCCGGTGGTCCGGTACAACGTCCGGTAAACGTGCTCGGGGCGGTCTGCGGCGCCATCATCGAATACCACAACGGAGTGCGATTCACGCCATAGGTGAACCAGGTGGCGAAGATCGTCGTCCCCTGATGGGTAAGATGATGCCCGGGCCGGATTCCGAGCCTGCTGGCGCCCACCACAGATCTTGGTAATTGGTCGCCGTGGTCGGGTTCTGCTGCCCGCCCCAGACGCAGCTCGGCAACGGCCCAAACTGTTGCGACCTATCGCCTTGGTCTGCGTGATGCCATTGACCGTGTAGATAAAGGTTCCGCTACCGGCACCGCTGAACGTCAAGGTTCCCGACCCGACCGGAGTGCGCGTGACCTCGTTGAGATCAACGGAACAGCGTTGAACGCGGGTCCATTGGCTTGATAGAGCGTCCCGCTGTAGACATTCTCTGCGGTCTTTTCGGCGGTCATCGACAGCCACCATGCCTTGCCCGTCGCGTCGTGCGTAAACCACGTAGCGAAGATCACGTCACCTTGATGCGCGATGTTGATACCCCAGCCTGATTCGGATCCGCCGGGAGAATTCCACCACAGGCCTTCGAAATTGAGCACGGCCGAGGACCATGATGAAGTCGGCCTTGACATTGTTTCCGCCTAGAGCGATGGAGCGTTCCTGCGCGGCGCCCAGCTCCGCACCCTCAGCTCGCACTGTGATGCTGCCGCTGCTGCTGCTCAGCGGAATGGCGTAGCCACCCGACGCGGAGGTATAGGCGTAGTTGCCTTGGCTGGTGCTAACCAGGACGCCGGCAACACCTTCACCGATGCTGTAGAAACCATCGTGGGTATCGTCGCGGTAGACGACGCCGACCACGAAGCGCTGGCCAGTGAAACGCATGCCGAAATCCTCGGTGACCACCAACGGGCCAACCCCCGTGCTCGGCGAAGTCTCGGCGAGAATTCCGATACCGATCTCCGCGTAAACAGGGCCGCTGGCGGAATAGTTCATGATATTCAGGCGGTGACCGAGAGTCGGCACACCCCAATCCGCGTTGAAGCCCGCATGACCGTGGAAGACGCTTTCGGCATACGCGTAGACGTTCTCTGCAATTGCGTTCCAGCCCTTATAGCCGGCGGCGTCGATTCGATTGGCCAGGCTGGAGCCATTGTTCCCGTATGGCCCTGGTAGTCGTTGACCACCATATCTTGGCTGTGACCGCGAGCAGCAGCGATGAGGTTGGCATTGAAAGCCAACGGGGGGCGCGGAGGATAGCCAGCAAACTCGGCGACCATCTTCGCCGTGTCCACTTGGAAGAACGAGTAGGCGCCGAGAATGTCAGGGTCGGTGGTGGCCTTGAGCCGCAAGCCCTCCGCGGAAGGATTCGCCCGCGCGCGGTTGATGATCTCGAGCATGAACTGCTCTTCGGCCGTTGGATCACCGTGACTGTATGGAGCAACGTCGACGGCGGCGATCCGGGAACGGGGCGCGGTACCGCTCGGCTCGTCGGCGGTAATCGCCGGCGGGTCGAGCGCGGGTCGCTGCGGCGGCGATCGGGAATCCGCGAACGCCGAAAGTGCGGCCCAGAACAGCAACGTGCAGGACGCCACAACCCGAATCAGGCGCCTCGCATCGAGATGACTCATATTGCTTTCCGCCAATTGAAAAACGTCACGACAATTTTCGGTCGATCTCTCTGGGTCGGTAATTTTGGACGTCCCACGCTACGCGCAAGTCGATTCGACACGCTCATCCTCGCAATAGTGCCACGAGCGGGTCGGGATCACGAGAGGTGTTGGCGAGTCAAACACCACCGGCGCTCCCGATCTCACGAGAGGCGCCGCACGACGCCACAGACACAAGCCCTACCGGTGTGGGCCCTCTTCTGCAGGGCAACAGTCGTACCGGCCGGGGTCCCCCGAAAAACAGTCGTCTTATCGGGAGAACGTCGACCAGACCATGCGCGGGGTGAACGGCGCGTCGAACGACGTACCGTTCACTCCATCGATGGTCGTGATGTTGGCTGTCAGTCCCCCGGGGGTGCCGGCGAAGGCGATCTGCGCGGAACCGGAAACGGCTGCGCCGCACGTGCCGACGGCGGCGATGTTGACCGCGGTGTTTCCATTGCCCGGTATAACCGCGCTGGTCGTCCCGCATACCGCGCCGGTGCGACTGTAGAAGGTCATAAAAGCCGTGGTCGAGCTGGTCATGTTGTTCCGCACCTCGGCGAAGGCGTTGTTCGTGCCGCCGACGAACCACCAGGGAGAAAACAGCGTCGTTTCGATGAAGAGCGTGTGAACGGTATAGGCCACGGCCGCGGCATTCGCGACTTGGATGTAGACGGTTCCGTCGGTGGTCGGGATGATGCTGTCGTGATCAGCACTGTGGCCGGGAATGCCGAACAGGAACGGCTCGAAATCTCCGCTGTCGGTGCCGTCGGCGAAAGCCGCGCATGTCGAGTCGCTGAAGAGAGTGATGTCGAGCGAGACGCCGCCCTCGCCGGCATCCTGGAATGGGCCCCAGGTCATCACCGCATAGGATCGGCCGGCCGTGACCCTCGACTTGAAAAAGAGGCTCGAGGAGGCGGCGGCACCGTACTGCGCCCTCTCGCCCGGGAAAATATAATCCGCGTTGGCACATGTGGTATTTGCGGCATGCACCGTGGTCGCGGTCAGCGGGAGCGCGAACGCGGCGAGAACAAACCAAAGGCAACGAGCTTTCATCTTCATCTCCTTTTTCGTCAAGAGGGAGCAGTCCCGCGAGCAGCAGCCGGGAATGGGAGTGCGGGGGCCTGATACACGTCCGCGAAGCTCACCTTTTCTCCTCAAAGCAAGCGACCCGGTCAGGCCTCCTCCAGTGTGCGGAGCGGTGCCGACCGGGTCGCTCGCTAAACAGAGCAGTCCGAGACTTGCCCGGGCGGTTGCGGCGAAGTCGCCACAACCGCCCCGGGGCTAACGACTAATCTTGCTACGGTCCGACCGTCGCGCTCACGTTGACCGTGAGCGTGTTGGAGGACTTGACAACGCCGGTGGTCGGATTGTCGTCGTCGTGTATCGTGCCCGACGCCGTGTTCGTGTGCGAACCACCGCAGAAGTGCGCCTTGAAGCCACATTCGTAGACGCCATTCTTAGCGATATCTTGCGGGACGCTGCAGGTCGTGGAAAGAACGTTGTCGTGCACCGAGGTCAGGCTGCCGAACCCATCATCGTCAATTGACGACACCGTGATCGACGCATCACCCGCGTCCGTGTTGGTTATCTGACACCGTAGTTCACATCCGCACAGGCGATCCCGACCAGCGATTTGACCACGGTCGCGTTTGGCGGCGTGTCAGTGATGGAGACCTGGGCGCTATCGGTGGCAGTAACGGATTTGGGCGGAGCGTTACCGTCATGTCCGGTAAATGTCACTATATCCGTCACCTGCTGAACACCCCCCGACAACGACGCCGTGAACGTACACGTGTAGATCGAGTTCGCCGGCGGCGGCACGGTACTGTCGCCGGGCTGGAGAACAACGGCAGGGCTGAGCGAGCACGTCGTGCTGTCGATAGTACCGATGGTGCCCTGGGCGCAGGCCGGGCCAGCGACGTTGACGATCGTGCCATACTCTGTCATCGCAGATGCTGTCCAACGTGATGGTCTGGGTCGTCGACGTGTTGTGCACGCTGATCGTGTAGCTGAACTGGCCACCCGGCTCTGGTAGCGAGCTCGGGGTCCCAGTGGTCACATCCTTCGTAGCTACGAGTTTCCCGTCTCGACGGTGACCGGAACCTGGAACTTGTCGTCACAGACGCACTTCGACTTCGTGTCCGGGTTGGCGTCGCTCGGGCTGCTATCCAGGTTGCACGCCGTGCCCGCATTGCTGTGCCAGGCCGTGCAGTTGGGCAAGTTCAGGAAGCCGTCGCCGTCGGTGTCAGTACACAGGACGTCCGGGATCGTGAAGGTCACATTGTACGTACCGGAATTGAGGTCGCCGCAGGCGTCGCCATCGAGGTTCAGTCCGGGTCCGCTATTGTTAAGTTGGCTGACCGAGCATGTCCCGTTAACATCCCTGGCACTGGCGCCGCCCGCGGTGTTGAAGTAGAAGGCGGCATCGTATCGCGAGTTGGCGGTCACGACCGTCGTGAACGTCGCCGTCAGGTTGAATTTTATGCCCGCAACGCAGCTCGTTGGAGATACGCTGGTCGCGGCGGAAAGTCTGATGTCGTTCGCCGTACAGTTGAGCTGATTGGAGCTGCTTACCGTCGGCCCGCCGAAGACCTTCTGCATGCAGGAGGTATTCGGTATGGTCGGACCGCTGTCCGCTGCATACGCCGGCATCGCCGAGAACATGAGCCCGGCAGTGGTTGTGGCGAAAATTGCAAGCATTCGCCCTGTGGTTCGTTTACACGCGTTCATGAAGATACTCCCTTGAAATATGTAACGTTCATTCCAGTTAACGTCTGGTTTTCGGTATACATCTGGTTTTCACTCCGTCGTGGCATCGATAATTTCCCCTCCCCTGAGACCGGCGCTGCCTGCTACCGCAAGGCCGTGGTCTGTTTACTCTTTCTAGCCAGCTCTTCCTCGATGATCTTCTCGAACGCAGCGGCAGGCTGGGCACCGCTTAGCGGAATGCCGTTGATGAAGAACGCAGGCGTAGCCGCTACGCCCGCCAAACGGCCCTGCTCCGCGTCCTTGTCCACCGCGGCGCGCTGGCTGCCGTTGTCCACGCATGAATCGAATTTCTTCTGGTCCATGCCGAGCTCCTTGGCATGTTCCTTGAGCTTGGCAACATCGAGCGACGAGCTCGCCATCAGGCGAGCGTGATACGGCCAGTACTTGTCCTGCTCCGCTGCGCAACGCGAAGCTTCCGCGGCGCGCTGCGCGCCCGGATGGAGGCCGGTCAACGGAAAGTCCCGATACGCTAGGCTGACTTTCCCTGGATACTTGACGAGCAGCGCCTGTATCGTTTTCTCAACGCTGCGGCAATAGGGACATTCGAAATCCGAGAACTCCACGATGCGCACCGGTGCATCCGGAGAGCCGTTGAGCCGCACGGGATCGAAGGCAACCTCGATGCGGGGCGATTCCAGCAAAACTTCGACGCCGTGGTTGGCGCGCAGGTTGCTGATGAATGCATCCCGGGCGGCATTTCGCTTCGCCATTTTCAAAGAGTTTCGCATCATGTCGCGCACCTCTTCGAAGCGGCGTTGTCCCTGATCCTGGCGCGCCAGATAGAACGCCTCGGCCTCCGCATCGGTTGGGTCTCCGACCTTGTTGTCCATTTCTTTCTGCAGCTGACTCACGGTCATACTGCGGCGCGCGGCCTCCGCCTCGAGCAACTTTTGGTCGATCACGGCATCGAGCGCGCGGCGCTTGATGTCATATTCTTGTTTCCGAAAATTCAAGATCTGGCCTTGTGACGCCGCAGTGAGTTCGGACGCGAGGACAGGCTTCCCGTCGATGATCGCCACGGGCGGGTCATCGGATGATGAAGGAGTCGCGGCAAAGGACAGCGCCGCAGAGAGCAGCAGTACGGCACCGCCGACATATTTATTCAATCGCAGTTCATAGGTTTTCATGGGCAATTGGTGAATTCCGTGATGGTATTGTAGTCGGTGTGGTATGGGCGGAGTGGTTTCCGTTTGTTGAGCATACGGATTCCGACAACACATTCCATTGGACCTTGGTACACCGGATTGTTCGGTACAACGCGTGAGGCCGGGCTGGACCAGGTCAACTTGACGCCGGCCGCTGCGAATACTCGTTGCTCGTTTTGCGCAGCCCACGCGACCAACACAATGGCGCGGGTCGTGCGACTGAAGCACCAATCCGCATTCATTGATGGCCCAATCATTGCTACTGCTCCTAAGCCAGCAGGGATGACGTGGCTGCCCCAAGGAAAAGAAATGGCACTTCAGTTGTGGAATGTCTGATTGCGACGATCTTGAGCGACTGCCAAACAAGCGGGTTCATCATGTACGCTACAAAAGAGCGGAGCCGGTCCTTGTCCGGACAACCGAAGCAACGGCGTTTGGCGACTGCTAAAAGCCTGCCGTGATCCTGCTCGCGAGCGCATTCGCCGATAGGCTCGACCGCTGGGAACGTGGCCTGCAGGGGCTTGCGCCGCTGCGCAAGACGACGGCCATCGATTTGCTCGGGGCAAGCCTGGCCCGATTTACACCCGAGGTACTCGTGCTCGACCTCGGCTTGCCCGGAGCGAGCGGTCCGATTGCAGTAGCGGGCCTGAGGAAGTCGAATCCGGCGACCAGGATTATCGCCATGAGCGGTCCCGTTTCCGACGAGACGGAAGTAGCATTGTTCAGAGTCGGCGTGCGAGGCTGCTGCCGAATCGACAGTGATCCGCAACTCTTGAAACGCGTCGTATTGGCTGTGCGGACCGGGGAACTATGGATTCGGCGATCCTTGATGCCGCAGTTGCTCGATGCATTGGGCTCGGATTCGGAGCACGAGACCCCAACCGGGCGCGCGATGGTCGCACGTCTTGTTACCTGACGCAGCGCGAGCGGGAGATTGCCGCGCTTGTTGCACACGGCGGGTCGAATAAGCAGATTGCTCGACGGCTGGCGATCACCGAACGTACGGTGAAGGCCCACCTGACCGAAGTCTTTCGCAAGCTGGGCGTCGCCGACCGTCTACGGCTCGCACTCCTGTGGGTCGGTACTTTCGACGCGCCACCGCCCCAAGGAAGCGCGGCGGAGGCCCGAGCTTTCGCCGCTCAATAGCACCCCAAAGGTCGGAACGCGCGCAAGAGCGCGGCACGGACGTTCGCGGCGCGTCAGCGCTTACTCTGCGCGGATTAACGGGAGCGACGAAAAGCTCTGCATTGAGCCTCCGTTCCGTGACCTCGGCAGGGTGTGTCGCACCAGCCGGTGCGGGGATAAGCGGCAGGGATGCTGAGCCTTGAAAATCGATCTGCACTGAACCCGGCATGCGCATTGACCACCCCGCCTTCGGGAACGACGGTCTGAGAGCCTCGAAGATCCTGGAAGAGCGCGAGCGCACCATCTTCGATCGCACGAAGGATTGCATCGTGCGCGGCGTGTCCTGCCCCCGTGCCGCGGACGGCAAAGGAGCGAAGGACATGCACCCGCCCGGCAACAGTAGTACCGGGCCGGGGGGTCTACCGAAAAACAGTCGTCTTATCGGGAGAACGTCGACCAGACCATGCGCGGGGTGAACGGCGCGTCGAACGACGTACCGTTCACTCCATCGATGGTCGTGATGTTGGCTGATCAGTCCCCCGGGGGTGCCGGCGAAGGCGATCTGCGCGGAACCGGAAACGGCTGCGGCGCACGTGCCGACGGCGCTGATGTTGACCGCGGTGTTTCCATTGCCCGGTATAACCGCGCTGGTCGTCCCGCATACCGCGCCTGTGCGACTGTAGAAGGTCATAAAAGCCGTGGTCGAGCTGGTCATGTTGTTCCGCACCTCGGCGAAGGCGTTGTTCGTGCCGCCGACGAACCACCAGGGAGAAAACAGCGTCGTTTCGATGAAGAGCGTGTGAACGGTATAGGCCACGGCCGCGGCATTCGCGACTTGGATGTAGACGGTTCCGTCGGTGGTCGGGATGATGCTGTCGTGATCAGCACTGTGGCCGGGGATGCCGAACAGGAACGGCTCGAAATCTCCGCTGTCGGCGCCGTCGGCGAAAGCCGCGCATGTCGAGTCGCTGAAGAGAGTGATGTCGAGCGAGACGCCGCCCTCGCCGGCATCCTGGAATGGGCCCCAGGTCATCACCGCATAGGATCGGCCGGCCGTGACCCTCGACTTGAAAAAGAGGCTCGAGGAGGCGGCGGCACCGTACTGCGCCCTCTCGCCCGGGAAAATATAATCCGCGTTGGCACACGTGGTATTTGCGGCATGCACCGTGGTCGCGGTCAGCGGGAGCGCGAACGCGGCGAGAACAGACCAAAGGCAACGAGCTTTCATCTTCATCTCCTTTTTCGTCAAGAGGGAGCAGTCCCGCGAGCAGCAGCCGGGAATGGGAGTGCGGGGGCCTGATACACCTTGTACCAGGCGTTGGCGACGAGGACCCAGACATCTTCCGCAGTCACCCGGGCGTGGGGAAACCGCGGAAGGTGCGTCTCGATACTGACTATCACCCGAACGCGGGCAGCGCTCTCCGGGAAGATCGCTTCAATGCGGTTGCCGGCGAGGTCATAACGCGCGCGAATAGCGCTCTCCTTCAGGAAGTCCGCGAAGCTCACCTTTTCTCGGTAGGCGGGCTCCATCAGCGCGTACATGACCTGATGATCGCGGCGCTCGCGGGCGCTCCACCACGTCGTGACCTGCACGCGCAGGGCTTCCTCCTGTGTCGCGGCGAGCACCGGGCGGGCGTGGGTCGGCGCCAAAGCGCCTCCGGTTTGCTGCGCCGCCACCGTGATGAAGGCGACGGCGAGCGCGTGAGAAATACCGAAGCTCATCCGCGCCGGGTCAGATGGCCCGCTCTGGCAGGGGGATCTCGATCTGCTTGCCGGTCGAGTCCTCGAACGGCAACTTTGCCACGGTGCGGCCGCCCGGAGGCCGCTCTTGCGTGTACGGTTTGCCGTCGGCGTCGGTGAAGGGCAGCTCGATCGTCGCCGATGGGGAGGGTGGCGTGGACCGCGGACGCGCCGCGAGCAGCTGGGCGATTTCGGCGCCGTTCACCTCGCCGGGCGCGCGGACAGACAGTTTTGGATCCGTGGACACCCTCCCACCGGGCAGCTCATCTCGAACCTCGGCAGCGGGAGGCGGCCCGGGAAGGACGAAAGTGACGAGGGCGGCCTCTTTTGTCCGCGGGTCATCGATCGAGGCATCGGGTGCCGGTCCCGGAAGCAGTGTGGGTGGGGCGTCGCGGACCTCGGCAGCGGGAGGCGGCCCGGGAAGGACGAAAGCGACCGCTGCCTCTTTCGTCCGGGGTCATCGCTCAAAGCATCGAAAGCCGGCCCCGGAAGGGGAGTCGCCGGGGCGGCCCATGACGGTCCGGAAGCAAGGCCTGGAGGAAGCGGCGGCCTCGGCTTTCGTCCCCGAATAGTCGGGATGGGTAGCCGAGGGGTGCGGGGACTGCGGCGAGAGCGGCGACCAGCGCGGCGATGAGCAACGCGAGCGTGCCCGTTGCGAACAAAGCGTTCCGGAGCACCTTCATGTGTTCCCCTTCGCCACGTCGGGTGGCGCCCAGTAATCAATCCTAACACCCACCGTCATGAGCAAACCGTCGCCGGCCGTACCGACATTGACCGCAGAATATGCTAATCAGGCTCAGGCGGGAACGCGCCCCGCAATCGCCTCCCCACTCCCGCGAAGGTCCGTCATGGCATCGATGAGTACGAAATGAAGATTTGCTGCCGGATGGCTTTGGCGCCCACGAAGGCGGTCCAGCTCAGGGCGCCATCGAGGCGCCGGTGATCCGATTGCGGGCGAACGCCTGGGCGACGAAGCCCGACGACTTCATCTCGTCGACGAACGCAGTGAGGTAGCGCGCGCCCGCGATGCGCTCGCGCGGCGTTCCCATCGCCTGATTGATCGCCATGAACCGTTCCGGGAGGAGCCGCGCCCCGCCCACGCGCTGCGCATCGGCTTCGAGCTGCGGCTTCACACCGGCTACGGCATCGAGCTTGCCCCCGATCCACAGGTCCATCACTGCGGGCGCATCCGCTGCGCGGACGATCGTGGCGTGCTGCAATTCGCGGGTCAGGAACAGATCGTACGCGCTGCCCACGATGACGCCGACGTGCGCGCCCGCGCGATCGACGTCGGCGTTGCGGCGAAGCGACGACGTGTCCGCCACCATGTACACGCCTTCGATCACGACGTAGGGCGCCGTGAACGCGATGTCGGCGGCGCGCAAGGGATCGATCGCGAGGAAGCAGACGTCCCACGCCGCCATCTTGAGCGCTTCCACGACCTTGCCCGCGCCTTCGTACCGGACGAACTCGATCGGGACGGAAAGACGCCGGGCGAGCTCGCGCGCGAGATCGGTCGAGATCCCGCCCGGTTCGCTCGTGACCGGGTCCCGCGAGGCGAGGACGGGATTGCCGAAATTGATTGCGGCGCGCAGGCGGCCGGAAGGGGCCAGATCGGCAACGGCGGCGGGCGGGGCGGTGGAGGCTTGCATGGACGGGTGGCAGCGTACCATGTGTAGGGCGGGCCCTACGCCGCCTCGGCCTGTATGCCGACTGCGCCGCGGTTCCGCCGCGCGGATCATGCGCGAAGCAGGATGGCAGATGCGGGCATCGATCTGCGGCTGTGCTCGCGGGCACCCCATTCTCATGCGCGACAGGAACCGATGATGATAATGTCTTCCGCTCTGCAAGACGAAGAGCGCGGCGCGCAAGTGCGAGCACCTCGGGCCGAAGCGACGACGCGCGGGGTCGTCGTCACCTATCCATCGGGCAACGCTGCATCTCACACTGGGCATATGGCGGCCACCCGGAACGAGATCGCCCGGCATTTGGCCACCCTTACCGGCTTCGCCTATGCGGGGGATTACGACGCCCTTCGCCACAGAGACAAACCGACGTACTTCGTTCCAAGCGAGACGATGACGACGGAAATGGCCGCGCACGCGGGCGTCAGCGGCGAGAGCGATCTCTTCGGAGGTGTCGTGCCTCATCCGTTCGTGGCCACCAAAACGATCACCCACCCGCTGGTCGATGTCGGGTCTCAGGCACCGATCGGCTGGTGCGCAGAGTTTCCCCGGCGCGTCGCCGACGTCGTGCTGGAAGGCTTCAGTGCGTTCGCCAAGGAGGATGCGCTGGCGGCAGGAAGGAAGCTGCTCGAGCACGGCAGGGTACGCGTGAAACCCGGCGCCGGAATCGCGGGGCTCGGCCAATCCGTCGTGGACAACGCCAGAGATCTTGGGCGTGCGCTGGATGCGCTAGAGCCCGATGCGATGGCTCGATCCGGCGTCGTCGTCGAACAGGATCTGGCCGATGTCACCACTTACAGCGTCGGCCAGGTTCACGTGGCGGATTGATCGGTACATACTATGGTACGCAGTACGTGACGACGAACAACCATGGCGCGGAAGTCTACGGGGGGTCCGAGATCACCGTCGTGCGCGGCGATTTCGACGCGTTGACGGCATTGGCATTGCCCGAGGATGTCGTGCTCGCGATCGCTCAGGCGCGCGTCTACGACGCCGCGGCAAGCCAATGCTTCACCGGCTTTTACGCGTCCCGGCGCAACTACGATGTCGCGCAGGGGCGGGATGGCGCCGGCCGTCATCGTTCGGGCGTGCTCGAGCAATCCTGGCGGCTTGGCGGCGCGAGCGGCGCGGAAATCGGGGCGCTGGAAGCGTTTCGGGCGGATCCTTCGCTCGAGATCGTGCGCGCGATAACGCGGGAGGTCTATGGCGAGGCGCCGGCGCTGCCACCGACCGCGGTCGTCTATTTCTCGGGCGTGGACGCGAGCGTCGGAGCGTTGACCAAATATGCATTGACGGAACCGCATGCCCACGCGCGATGAACCGGTCTATGTGCGGGTCGAGGGCGAGCACATCCTCGGCACGCTGATCTCGCCCGGCTCGCTTCTTCCGGGTGTGCTCTTCGTCCACGGTTGGGGCGGCGACCAGCGCCAATACGTGGCCCGGGCGCGCGAGCTGGCGACGCTGGGCTGCGTGTGCCTCACGTTCGATTTGCGCGGCCATGCCCAGACGCAGACGCGATACGACTCGGTCTCGCGCGAGGATAGCCTGCGCGACATCCTCGCCGCCTACGATTTCCTCGCCGCACAGCCCAACGTCGATTCGGATTCGATTGCCGTCGTGGGGAGCAGCTATGGCGGTTACCTCGGCGCGCTGTTGACGGCGAAGCGCCCCGTCAAATGGCTCGCGCTCCGGGTGCCCGCGTTGTACAAGGACTCCGAATGGAGCCTGCCCAAGCTCAAGCTCCGGGGCGAGCAGGACCTCGAGAAATACCGGCTGCAGGCGGTAGGACCCGAGGAGAGCAAGGCGCTGCGGGCATGCCGGGCGTTCACCGGCGATGTGATCCTCGTGGAGTCGGAGCATGACACCGTGATACCGCATCAGGTCATCGTCAATTATCGGGAAGCATGCATCAGTGCCCGGTCGCTGACCTATCGGTTGATCGAGGGCGCGGACCACGGATTATCGAGCGAAGCCATGCAAGCCGCGTACACCGAGCTGCTCAAGAAATGGTTCACCGAGATCGTTTTCTGCACGAAGCCGGCTGAGGAGGCGCCCCCAGTCGCCGTGCCGAGCAGCACCGGGCCGGAGACTGCGCCCGCGGCGGCGTGAGATCCGCGCCTCGCCGGCGATCGATCGGCGAACGCGTGCGGCACGGGTAAAATGCGCGGCCCGACATTGCCGCGAGACGCCCATGACCGCCGAACTCCTGCCGTCCATCGAACGCGATACGGGACCGAACCCTGCTGCCGCGGTCATCTGGTTGCACGGTCTCGGCGCCGACGGCAACGATTTCGTTCCGATCGTCAACGAGATGCGGCTGCCGGCGTCGCTGCCGATACGCTTCGTCTTTCCGCATGCGCCGGTGCGACCGGTCACGCTCAACAACGGGTTCCGGATGCGGGCGTGGTATGACCTGTCGGCGGGCGACATCACGAATCGCGCCGATGTCGCGGGCGTGGGGGACTCGCAGGCGCACATCGAGGCGCTCATCGCCCGCGAGAAGTCGCGTGGCATCGACGCGCGGCGCATCGTCCTCGCCGGGTTCTCGCAGGGCGGCGTGATCGCGCTCTACACGGGCGTGCGCCATGCGGAGCGGCTGGCGGGGATCGTGGCCTTATCGACGTACGTCGTGCTGCCGGACCGGCTCGCCGAAGAGGGGAGTGCGGCCAATCGCGATGTGCCGATATTCATGGCGCACGGCACATCCGATCCGATGGTCCGGCTCGAATGGGGCGAGGCCGGGCGGCGCGCGCTCGTCGCGGCTGGCTACAGCGTCGAATGGCACACGTACCCGATGCCGCATTCGGTCGTCTGGGAGGAGATCGAGGCGGTGAGCGCTTTCCTCATGCGCGTCCTAGGCTGATTCGGCAGGAAGCGGCCGTCAATCGCCGTCGGTGGCGCGGGGTTCACTGGGTTTCCGAAGGCTCTTCTTCGGCACGATGCCGCGGCGCGCGAGCGCGTCACGCAACAGGAACTCGATCTCGGCATTCATGCTGCGCAGCTCCGCCTGGGCGAGCCGTACGATGGCCGTCCATACGCCGGGATCGACGCGCAACAGGAACGCTTTCTTGTCGGCCATGGCCTGTCGGGAAACCAATGGAGGGCGCCCCGCGAGCGCGGGGTCCGGACGAAGTGCGCGGGATCAGCGCCGGGCCACGTAGCCGCCGAGGATGCCGAGTGCGAGTCCCAGCGCGAGTCCCACGGAAGCCAGTCCCACCGCGACGCCGACGAGTGTGCCGGCTCCCGTGCCGACGGCGATCCAGAATCCTCCGTTCCTCGATAGTGTTTTCATCGTCGGTCCCCCTGGTCGTTATCGGGCCGCGCCACGCCGTACCGCGGCAATAGCAAAATGATATCATAAACATATCAGTCGGCGTCAAGCGGCCCTTGCCTCGGGGTTATGCCAGGATGGCGCGATGACGCTCTGGCGATCGGTGCTGCGTTTCGTGTCGCGCCACGCGCTCGCCGCCGGCATGGCGCTTTGCACACTCGGCCCCGCCGCCGCGCAGGTGGATTTCAGCAAGGTCGAGATCACCACCGAGAAGCTCGCGGACGGAATTTTCGAAAGGTGGGGCAAAGGGTCCATCAAGCCGGACGCCTGGGTGACCATGCTGGCCACCACCTTGCGTCCCTGAGGGCCTTGCCCGTACCGCGTGTGCGCGAAATCAGCCCTTCGGCTCGAACTTGAGCGCTGCCGAGTTCATGCAGTAACGCTGGCCCGTCGGGTCGGGCCCGTCGTCGAAGACGTGGCCGAGATGCGCATCGCAGGCCGCGCAGACGACCTCGGTGCGGCGCATGAACCAGCTCGTGTCGTCCACCTTCCGGACGTTCTCCGCCTGGACGGGCGCGTAGAAACTGGGCCACCCGGTGCCGGAGTCGAATTTCGTCTCCGCGCCGAAGAGCGGCGTGCCGCAGCAAACGCAGCGATACGTGCCGGCGGCGTGGTTGTCCCAGTATTCGCCGCTGAAGGCGGGCTCCGTGCCTTTCTTGCGCGTGACCTTGTATTGCTCGGGTGTGAGTTGGGCGCGCCAGTCGGCGTCCGATTTCGTGACCTTGTCGACCATGATGAATGTCTCCTGAACCCTGCGGTAATTGGCGCACCCTTGGCGCTGCGCGCCTTCCCTGCGAGAGGGACCAATTCGCGCTTGGGGCGGCCCGGCGCGCTCATGCACTGTCGCTGCGGGCCGCCGCACCCTTACGCCCCGCGCGGCGCAGGGCGCTGCCGCGGGATCCAGTATAGTCGAGGTTTTGCGCACGACTCTCCGGCTTTGGATCTCGCCCACCCCGACTCGTTCCGCCGCGACGTACGAGTGATCGGCATCGTCGGCTTCGCGCATCTGATGTCGCATTTCTTTCAGCTTGCGCTGCCGCCGCTTTTCCCGCTGCTGCGCGCCGAGTTCGGCACGAGCTATGCGGTTCTCGGCACGCTGGTCGGCGTCTATTACGCGGCGAGCGGCATCTCGCAGTTCGTATCGGGCTTTGCGGTCGATCGCCTGGGCGCCGGTCCGATCCTGCTCGCAGGGCTCGCGCTCGCCGCCGGCGGCACCATGGTGGCGAGCCTCGTCCCCGGCATCGGCTGGCTGTTCCCGATCGTCGCGCTGATGGGCGTCGGCAATGGTGTGTTCCATCCCTCCGACTTTGCGATCCTCAACGCCAACGTGGCGCCACGGCGGCTGGGGCACGCGTACAGCTCGCACGGGATCGGCGGCAACCTGGGCTATGCCCTGGCCCCGGTCGTGAGCTTCGCCCTCGGCGCGGCGTTCGGCTGGCGTTTCGCACTCGCGGGCATGGGGGCGATCGGACTCGTCGCGCTTGCGATCATGGCAAGCCAGCGCGCGCTGCTCGTCTCGCACCGGGCCGCGGACTCGCATCTCCATACGGTTAAGGGCAGTGCCGCGCTCTTCCTGCAGCTGCCGATCCTGCTGTGCTTCTTCTATTTCGTGTTCGTCACGATCGGCGGGTTGGGCTTGCAAACCTTCATCCCGACCGTGCTGGGTTCGGTGTACGGCGTATCGCTGGCGCTCGCGACGTCACGCTGACGGCGTACCTGCTGGGCAGCGCGGCGGGGATTCTCGCCGGCGGATTCCTCGCCGCGCGGACCGCGCGCCACGACCGCGTCGCCGCCTCCGGGATGCTCCTCGCGGCGGTCGTGCTCGGCCTGGTCGCGACCGGTGCGGTTCCCTCGCCGCTGCTGTTGCCCGTCTTCGTGCTGATCGGCTTCGCGCTCGGCTCGACCGGCCCGTCGCGCGACCTCATCGTCCGCGCCGCGACGCCCAAGGGCGCGGCGGGACGGGTCTACGGCTTCGTCTATTCCGGCCTCGACCTGGGCGGCATCATCGGCCCCGTCGCCTTCGGTTTCCTGCTCGATCACGGCCATTCCCGCGAGATGCTTCTGGGTGTCGCCGCGTGCTACCTGGTCGCGATCGGCACCGTCTTTCGCGTGCGCCGGGCATCGTCCCGACGGACCGCGCTTGCCCGTCAGGTGGCCTGAGATGAACGGCCCCCACGCTCACCTGTGTTCGCTGCCCCGCGCGGGGGCAGTCAGTGCCCGTCGGGCGGCCGGGCGGGCAGATGCGCGCCCCCACGCTCACTACGTTCGCTGCCCCCCAGGGGGCGCACGTGCCCTTCGGGCGGCCGGGCGGGCAGATGCACGCCCCCCACGCTCACTGCGTTCGCTGCCCCCCAAGGGGGCGCACCGTGCCCTTCGGGCGGCCGGGCGGGCACTGAGCATGGACCTCGGAATCGCCGGCAAGCGCGCGCTCGTCTGTGCCGCCAGCCGGGGGCTTGGGCGCGGCTGCGCGCAGGCGCTCGCTGATGCAGGTTGCGACGTGACGATCGTCGCCCGTACCGAGGACGTGCTGCGCCGGACGGCCGAGGAAATCGGCGCCAAATCCGGCCGCGCGGTGCGCTGGGTCGCGTGCGACATCACGACGCCGGAGGGCAGGGCCGCGGCGCTTGCGGCTATTCCCGAGCCGGACATCCTGATCAACAACGCCGGCGGACCGCCGCCCGGCGACTTCCGCGACTGGGACCGCGCGGCATGGATCCGCGCGCTCGATGCCAACATGCTGACGCCGATCGAGCTCATCAAGTCGACCATCGACGGCATGATCGCGCGCCGGTTCGGCCGCATCGTCAACATCACGTCGTCCGCGGTGAAGGCGCCGATCGACATCCTCGGACTGTCGAACGGTGCGCGCTCGGGGCTTACCGGCTTCGTCGCCGGGCTCGCGCGCAAGGTCGCGGCCGCACAACGTGACGATCAACAACCTGCTGCCTGGCTCCTTCGATACCGACCGGCTGCGCACGACGATGGAAGCGCGCGCCAAGGCCACCGGCAAGTCGATGGCCGAAGTGCTGGCGGCCGGCGCTGCGGCAATACCGGCGGGGCGCTTCGGCCAGCGCGACGAGTTCGGCGCCGCATGCGCGTTCCTCTGCAGCGTGCACGCCGGATACATCGTCGGCCAGAACATTCTGCAGGACGGCGGCAATTACCCCGGCACGTTCTGACGGACTTCACTTGCGGACGCCCCGATGATCGACCTCTACTACTGGACCACGCCGAACGGCCACAAGATCACGATCTATCTGGAAGAAACGGGTCTCGCGCACCGGGTGATTCCGGTCAACATCAGCGCCGGCGAACAGTTCGAGCCGGCGTTTCTCGCGATCTCGCCCAACAACCGGATTCCGGCCATCGTCGATCACGCGCCTGCCGACGGCGGCGGTCCATTGTCGTTGATGGAGTCGGGCGCGATCCTCCAGTATCTCGCCGAGAAAACGGGCCGATTGCTGCCGACAGACCTGCGCGGCCGCTGGGAATGCCTGCAGTGGCTGTACTGGCAGATGGGCGGGCTCGGTCCGATGGCGGGCCAGAACCATCACTTTCACCTGTACTCGATCGACAAGATTCCGTATGCGATCGACCGCTACGTGCGCGAAACGGGGCGGCTCTACGCGGTGCTCAACAAACGGCTCGCCGACCGCGCGTTCATCGCCGGCGAATATTCGATCGCCGACATCGCCTGCTATCCGTGGGTGCAGCCGGAGCGGCAGAAGCAGGACATCACGGCGTTTCCGCATCTCGCGCGCTGGCTCGCTGCGATCGCCGCGCGGCCGGCGGTGCAGCGCGCCTATGCGTTCGCGAAGACGGTCAATGTGAAGCCCGCGGTCGACGACGAAAAGTCGCGCGAGATTCTCTTCGGACAAAGCAAGGATACGGTCAGGTAGCGGGCTGACCCGGCCAGTTGCGCCGGGCGCCGTGGCAAAACGGAGGATCCCATGGAACTGCCGCACAATGCATTCAAGCGCGCCATTCGCGACGGCAAGCCGCAGATCGGATTGTGGTCGAGCCTCTCGTCGAACTACACGGTCGAGGTGATCGCCGGCGCCGGCTTCGACTGGATCCTGCTCGATACCGAGCACTCGCCCAACGATCTCGAATCGGTGCTGCAGCAGGCGCAGGCCGCCGCGGCGTACCCGACGAGCACGATCGCCCGGGTGCCGTGGAACGACATGGTCACGATCAAGCGGTTCCTGGACATCGGCATCCAGACACTGCTCATCCCATACGTGTGCTCGGTGCAGGAGGCGAAGGACGCGGTGGCGTACACAAGATATCCGCCGGCCGGCGTGCGCGGCGTCGCGGGCTCGACTCGCGCGACCCGCTTCGGGCGCGTCAAGGACTACGCCAAACATGCGCACGAGGAGATCTGCGTGCTCGTGCAGGTGGAGACGAAGGGTGCGCTCGACCAGCTCGAAGCGATCTGCGCGGTCGACGGCGTCGACGGCGTGTTCATCGGCCCGGCCGACCTGCACGCGTCGCTGGGCTATACCGGCGAGATCAACAATCCGACCGTCGTGCCGATCATCGAGGAGGCGATGCGTCGCATTCGCAAGTGCGGCAAGGCGCCGGGCGTGCTTGCCTTCGCGGAGCCCGACATTCGCCGCTACCTCGCGGCCGGCGCGCTGTTCGCGGCGGTCGGCGCCGATGCGGGCATCCTCGCCCGCGGCGCCGAGGCGCTCTGCGCCAAGTACAAGGGCTGAAGCTTCCCCGGCAACGAGCGCGCAGGGACGAACAGCATGGCCGAGGGCGGCGAGAAGATCCAGATCCAGCGCGGCTTGCAGGGCGTGCATTTCGACCGCTCTCGCGTGTGCTTCATCGACGGCCGCGCGGGCGAGCTCCTCTATCGCGGCTATTCGATTCACGACCTCGCGGAACGTTCGACCTTCGAGGAAACCTGCTGCCTGCTGCTGAAGGGCGAGCTGCCCACGCACGCCGAGCTCGCCGCGTTCGAAAGTGAAATGAAGGCGGCGCGCACGCTTCCCGCTGAAATCCTCGACATCATTCGCACGGTGCGGAGCGCGCACCCGATGGATGTGCTGCGCACCGCGGTATCGGCGCTCGCCGCGTTCGATCCCGACGCCGCCGACAATTCGCCGGAAGCCACGCTGAGGAAGGGGGTGCGCCTCACGTCGCAAGTGCCGATGATCGTCGCCGCGCACGAGGCCATCCGCCACGGCCGCGAACCGCCTGTGCCCGATCCGCGCCTCTCGCATGCCGCCAATTTTCTGCAGATGCTGACCGGCAAGCCGGGGAGCGCCACCGCGGTGCGGCTGATGGACATCGACCTGATCCTGCATGCAGAGCATGGCTCGAATGCGTCGGCGTTCACGGCGCGCGTGGTGGCCGGCACGAAGGCGAACCTGCATGCCGCGATCACCTCCGCGATCGCCGCCCTTTCCGGTCCATCCCACGGCGGCGCGGCGGAAAACGTCATGCGCATGGCGCAGGAAATCGGCGATGCGGCGCGAGCGGCCGACTACGTGAAGGCGAAGCGCGCCAACAAGGAGGCGGTGATGGGCTTCGGGCACCGTGTCTATCGCGCCGAGGATCCGCGTGCCCGCCACATGCGGGCCGGCGTCGAAGCGCTCTCCCGCGAATTGGGCGAGCCGCGCTGGTTCCGGATCCTCGAGGCGCTGGTCGCGGCGATGCAGCCCTACGCGCGTCACGGCGTGAATGTTAACGTCGATTTCTACGCCGGCGTCGTCTACTTCCTCAACGGCATCGCCGAGGACCTGTTCGTTCCGGTGTTCGCCGTCGGCCGCGTGCCGGGCTGGACAGTGCAGGTGATGGAACAGCTGGAGAACAACATCCTCATCCGGCCGTTGACGCTCTACGACGGCCCCGCGCGGCGCGACTACGTCGCCATCGACGCGCGCTGACCCGGGTCGACGCACTGCGCGAGGACGACGGCCGTCGTCGCGACGATATCCTCGACGCTCGCGCCGCGCGAGAGGTCGGCGAGCGGACGCGCGAAGCCCTGCAATATCGGCCCGATCGCCCGCGCGCCGCCGAGGTGCTGGCCGATCTTGTACGCGATGTTGCCGGCGTCGAGGTCGGGGAACACCAGCACGTTGGCTCGTCCCGCGACGGGCCCGGCTTCCTTCATCTTCTTCGCGGCGACGGCGGGACTCAACGCCGCGTCCGCCTGCATCTCGCCGTCGATCGCGAGCTCCGGCGCGCGAGCGCGCGCGATGGCGAGCGCGCGCACGACCTTGTCGACATGCGCGTGCGCGGCGCTGCCTTTGGTCGAGAACGACAGCAGCGCGACGCGCGGTTCCTCGCGCAACACGCGCCGGCAGCTCGCGGCGGACGCGAGCGCGATGTCGGCGAGCGCCTCGGGCGAAGGATCGGCATTCACCGCGCAATCGGCAAAGATCAGGGGCGCGCTCCGCGAAGAGCATGAGGAAGAAGCTCGACGGCGTGGCGCAACCTGGCGCGAGGCCGACCGTCATCATCGCCGCCTCGATCACTCGCGCGGTCGTGCTCGCGGCACCGGCGACCATCGCGTCGGCGTCGCCAACGCGCAACATGAGGCCAGCGTGGAACAGCGGCTTGGCCGCGAGGCGGCGCGCGACCTTCGGGTTAGCTTCCGGGCGTCCTTCGAGATAGGCGGCGGCGTAGGCGTCGAGCCGATCGCTGCCTTGCGGGTTCGCGAGCAGGATCGGCGTGGCCAGGTCCTGACCGTCAACTGCTGCGCCGCCGCGACGATTCGCTCGTCGTCATGCTCGGGGAAAACTACGCGAAGGCCGCGGCCGCGAATCTGCGCGAAGCAGGCCTCCAGGATGTTCACGCGCCGGCCCGCCGGCGCTCACTTCAATCCCGACCACTCGTCCTTCCGGATCCGCGCGACGATGCGAAACCCGGCGTCCCCCAGCGGCTCGATCACCGCGGCTTCGCCTTCCGCGAGATAGGGTCCACCCGCGACGGCGACGAACGGATTGCCGTGGCTCGCGATCGCCACGTTGACGTTGGGAGGCACGCGTCTCGCCAGCAGCAGCTTGAGGTCCGCATAACGCCCCGCTTCGGCCGAAGCGGGTCCGCCGCGCACCGCCGGGGCGACGGTCAGCCGGCCGAAAATCAGCTCCGCGGTCTCGCGCGTCCGGCAAAATGGGCTTGCGAGGACGTCGCCGATCGGGATGCCGAGCGAGCGGATCGCGGCGCCGATCGCGCGCGCGTCGGCGCGGCCGCCGTCGGTGAGGTTGCGCTGGTTCGCGCAATCCTCGAAGCCGGTCATCTTTTCGTCGTTCTGGCCGAAATCCGTCGCCGTGTGCCGGAAGTAGAGGACGTAGCCGCCCGCGCGCAATGCGCTCAGCAGTGCCGGGCCGGCGAGTGTCAGCTTCGCGGGCGCGGTGTCGACCGACTGGGCCGCGCCGGCGGCGAACGACAGGGCCAGCAACGCCACGACCCACAGCCTCGCAAGATTGCGAATCGTCGCGAGGCGCGGCACGGCGAATCCTGGGAGCGAGCGCATGGCCGGGCGTGGGCGGGGCAGCGGTCAATCGTCGGACGCGCGCTTCAGGCCGATGGTATCGATGCCGACCGGTTGGCCGGCCGCGGCGACATCGGCGGCGCGTTCGAGCAAGGGGTCGACATCGAACGCGATGTCCCCGTCCGCCACGGCGCTGCCGGTCGTGCGCACGGCCGCGAAATCGAACAGCGCGCGATCCAGGAGATGCGACGGCACGACATTTCCCAGCGCGCCGAAGATCGAATCGATGCGGCCGGGAAATTTCTTCTCCCACTCGCGCAGCATCGCGGCGACCTGCTTCCTCTGCAGGTGCTCCTGCGAGCCGCAGAGATTGCACGGAATGATCGGAAACGCGTTGAGCTCGGCGTAGCGCGCGAGATCGCGCTCGCGCACATGGACCAGAGGCCGGATGACAATGTGCCGGCCGTCGTCGGAGACGAGCTTCGGCGGCATGGTCTTGAGCTTGCCGCCGAAGAAGAGGTTGAGGAAAAACGTCGCGAGGACGTCGTCCCGATGATGCCCCAGCGCGATCTTGGTGGCGCCGATTTCGGTGGCCGTCCGATAGATCGACGCCGCGCCGCAGGCGTGAACACAGCGAGCAGATCGTTCCGCCCTCGGGAATCACGCGCTTGACGACGCTGTACGTGTCCTGCTCCACGATGCGGAACGGCATGCCGCGCGACTCGAAAAAGCGCGGGAGCACGTCGGCGGGAAAGCCCGGCTGCTTCTGGTCGAGGTTCATCGCGATGACCTCGAACGGGAACGGCGCCTGTCCTTTGAGCGTCAGCAGGATGTCGAGCAGGCCATAGCTGTCCTTGCCGCCGGACAGGCAGACCATCACGCGGTCGTGCGGCGCGATCAGGCCGTACGCGCCGATCGCTTCGCCGACGTGCCGGCGCAGTCGCTTCCGGAGCTTGTTGGCCTCGAATTCTGCTTTCCGAGGATCGCGGACGGCGGGCGGCCGGGCCGGCCGCGGGCGGGTCCGATAGGGGTGACCGGAGGACGGTGGCGGGGGAGTGTCCATGGGCTCCGCTCATTCTACCGGCGGGCCGCGGGATTGGCGCTAAGATTGGCGCCTTTTCGCGGCAGCACCGACGCGGGGACTCCGATGCAGACGATCCTCGTCGCCAATCCGAAGGGCGGCAGCGGCAAGACGACGCTCGCGACCAATGTCGCCGGCTGGCTCGCGGGCAAGCGGCGAGGACGTCGTCCTGCGCGACCTCGATCCCCAACGCTCGTCGACGGAATGGCTCGAGCGGCGACCCGCGCTATTTCCGCGAATTGCCGGGCGCGCCGGGGATGCGAAGCACGGCAACAAGGAATCCGATCCCGACTGGCGGGTGTCGACACCCCGGCCGGATTGCACGGCGACGATCTGCGGGATGCCAGTCGGCGCGCCGACGTGATGCTCGTGCCGCTTGACGCCGTCGGCGTTCGACATGGCGGCGGCAGCGCATTTCCTGGCGACGATCCAGGAGCTGAAGGCGATCAAGAAAGGGGAGCTCGAGCTCGGCATCGTCGCCATGCGCGTCGATCCGCGCACAGTGAGCGCCGGCGAGCTCGATGCGTTCCTCGAAGCATTCAAGTTCCCGGTGATCGCGCATCTGCGCGACACCCAGGTCTACGTCCATTGCGCGCGGGACGGCGCTTCAGTCTTCGATCTGCCGCGCTCGCGCGGTGAACAGGATTGGCAGCAGTGGAAGCCGCTGACGCGCTGGATCACGCGGCACACGGCGTCCAAGGGCGTGCGTGTCTAGAAGAGGTCATGCCGGGCCGAGAGCATCGCTAGCTCGGCCGCGCGCGGATCGCGATCCCATAGCACAGGAACGCAGGCTCTGTGTTCGAGGACCATTTCCAGCGACCCTGATCGAGGCAGCTCACATTGAGCAGTCCATCCGCGCCGCGGCGCGCCGCTTCGGTCCGCAAAGCCGCGATGGCCTGCTCCTGGCTCGGAAAAGTGGGCGCCGAATAGGCAGAGCGCCAGGAGTCGACCCACGGCCGGCCCACGACTTCGTAGCCGTTCATGCTTCATCTCGCCAAAGGTGTAGATCTTGAGCTGCGAGGCGCGCTGCTCGACATCGCCTTGCGCGATGCCGAGGCCGGCGCAGAGCATGTACATCGAGGCGGCGACGAGTGCAGAAAACCGGGGCTGCGGATTTTCTGAATTGAGTGGGATAGACTCCTCGGCGGTGCCGCGGTCGACAATTGTCTTGCTACCGCCGATCTGCATTGTAGTTAGCGCAGCCTGTTCGGTCACCCGGGGTGGACGTCGCGAATGATGGCTCGACGGCGGCACGGGCATCGCGCCCAGACCTAACGGCGGCCCTCGTACGGCAATGGGCGTTCTCGTATACTCGCGTTCGCGATCGCGCCCGTTTGCGGATGGCGGCCAACCTCAGGAGGAGCAATTCATGGCAAATCCCTTCGCAGCCCGTTCATTGCTGGTTGCCGGCGCCTGTGTCGGACTTCTCGCCATGGCGGCGCCCGTGACGGCACAGGACCGGATGGACAAGCCGGTGCGCATCCTCGTCGGCTTCGCGCCGGGCGGCACGGCGGACCTCATCGCGCGCGTGGTCGCCGATAAGTTGAAGGACACGATCGGCCAGCCCGTCGTTGTCGAGAACCGTCCAGGAGCCGCCGGCAGGATCGCGGCCGACGCGGTCAAGGCCGCGGCGCCGGACGGCGCGACGATCATGGTGATGCCCATCGGTCCGATGGCGGTGGTGCCGCACACCTTGAAGGCGATTCCCTTCGATCCGGTGAAGGACTTCACCGCGATCGGCCTCGGCGCGACGTTCCAGTTCGCGTTTGCGGCAGGGCCAGGCAGCGGCGCGAAGACGTGGAACGAGTTCGTCGTCTGGGCCAAGGCGAATCCGGCGAAGGCGATCGTATGCGACGTCAGCGGCCGGAAGCCTGCCGCATTTCATCGGCGTGCTGCTGTCGCGCGATATGGGCGTCGACATGGTGCACGTCGCCGTACAAGGGCTCGGCCGCGTACATCAACGATCTGATCGGCGGCCAGGTGCCGGCTGCGATCGACACCGTGGCGGATCTCTCCGAGCTGCACCGCGCGGGCAAGATTCGCATTCCTCGCGACCACGGGCGCGACGCGCGCGCCCGCGACGCCCGACGTGCCGACATTCAGCGAGCTCGGGCTCAAGAATGTCGTCGCGATCCGGCTGGTTCGGATTCTTTGCGCCGGCCAGCACGCCGAAGGCGGTCGATCGACACGCTGAATCGCGGGATCAACAAGGCGCTGGCGTCGCCCGACGTCGTCGAGCGGCTGACCAAGCTCGGCATGGATCCGGCGACGAGCACGCCAGAGGAATTCGCGAGGATCGTTGCCTCCGACTACGCGAAATGGGGACCGATCGTGAAGGCGTCGGGCTTCACCGCCGACTAGACCTCCTCCAGCTTCGGAACGGCGGCACCCGCGGGGCATCAGCCTACGTTCGTCGAGGAGCGCGGCGCGGGCCTCCGGGCTCCATGTCCGTCATGGAGCGCGCGCGAGTCTCGCGCGGCTTCGACGCCAGTGCGCCCGGAGACCCGCGCTGCGCTCAGCGACATAGTGCTCGAGTGGCGGACAAAGGGCCCGGGTCGCTCGGGCATGCTATCGCGACTGCTGCCGAGGTACTGAAGCCCGGCGGCCCCGCATGCCTGCGGCAGGGCAACGCGTGCCGCTACGCCGCCGCCATCAGCTCCCGCAGCACGAACGGCAGGATGCCGCCGTGGAGGTAGTAGTCGACTTCGATCGGCGTGTCGATGCGCAGCAGCACCGGCACGCTTCTGCGCCGTGCCGTCCTTGCGGTGGATCGTGAGCGTCACATCCATCTGCGGCTTGATCCCGGCCTCGATTCCGGTGAGGTCGAACATCTCGTCGCCCTTGATGCCGAGCGAGGCGACGGTGTCGCTGCCCTTGAACTGGCAGGGCAGCACGCCCATGCCGACGAGGTTCGAGCGGTGGATCCGCTCGAAGCTCTTCGCGACCACGACCTTGACGCCGAGAAGCTGCGTGCCCTTCGCCGCCCAGTCGCGCGACGACCCGGTGCCGTACTCCTCGCCGCCGAAGACGATCGTCGGCGTGCCTTGCGCGATGTATTTCATCGCGGCGTCGTAGATCGGCATCCTCTCGCCCGACGGCTGGAACAGCGTGACGCCGCCTTCCTCGCGAGTGCCGTCGGCTTTCAGCGGCAGCATCAGGTTCTTGATCCGGACGTTGGCGAACGTGCCGCGCATCATCACGTCGTGGTTGCCGCGGCGCGAGCCGTAGCTGTTGAAATCGACGACCGACACGTCGTGCTCGAGCAGGTAGACGCCCGCGGGCGACGTCGGTTTGATCGAGCCCGCCGGGCTGATGTGGTCGGTCGTCACCGAATCGCCGAAAATCCCCAGCGCGCGCGCGCCCTTGATGTCGCCGATGCGCCCGGTCGCCATCTTGAAGCCGTCGAAGAACGGCGGCTTCGCGATGTACGTCGACCGCGGGCCAGTCGTAGACCTGCCCGGTCGCGCCGGAGATCGTTCTTCCACAGCGGGATTGGCGTTGGCGACATCGCCGTAGAGCGAGCGGTAGATGGCGGGGTCCTTCGCGAAGCTCATCACCGCCGCAATCTCGTGCGAGGTCGGCCAGAGGTCCTTCAGGTAAACCGGGCCGTCCGTGCCGATGCCGACCGGTTCCGTCGTGAGGTCCTTCAGCACCGTGCCGGCGATGCGCGTAGGCCACGACGAGCGGCGGCGAAGCGAGGAAGTTCGCCTTCAGGTTCGGATGGATGCGCGCTTCGAAATTGCGGTTGCCGGAAAGCACCGCCGCGCAGACGAGATCGTTGCCGGTGATGGCTTCGTTGAACTCGGGCCGGAGGTCGCCGGCATTGCCGATGCAGGTCGTGCAGCCATACGCGGTTACGCCGAAGCCGAGCTTTTCGAGATAGGGCAGGAGCCCGGACTTCGTCAGGTAGTCGGTGACCACGCGCGAGCCCGGGCGCGAGCGAAGTCTTGATGTGCGGCATCACCGTGAGCCCGTGCTCGACGGCCTTTTTCGCGAGCAGGCCGGCGGCGAGCAGGACGCCCGGGTTCGACGTGTTCGTGCACGACGTGATCGCGGCGATCAGCACGTCGCCGTTGCCGATGGCCACGTATTCAGCGGGAGGGCTCGTCACCCGATCGGGTGTGGGGTGGTTGTTGACCATTTCGACGACGTTGCGCGGCTGGGCTTTGTCGGGAAGCGGCGGCGCTTCGTCGCTGATCGCTCCGGCGCCGGCCTTCCGGGCCGCGTCGAATAGCGGAGGCCGAGCTTGTCGCTCGCCTGCCCGAAACCGTTCTCGGATACCGACTTGCTGAAAAGCTCGGTGAACGTCTGCTTGAGAGTGCCAAGCTCGATGCGGTCCTGCGGGCCGCTTCGGCCCCGCGAGCGACGCCTTGATCGACGCGAGATCGAGTGTCACGACCTTGGTGTAATCGATGTCGCCCGCCCGCGGGATGCCCATAGAGGCCCTGCGCCTTGAAGTACGAAGCGAACGCGTCGATCTCCGCTGGCGTGCGGCCCGTGGCGGTGAGATAGTCGATCGTCGCGTCGTCGACGGGGAAGAAACCCATCGTCGCGCCGTATTCGGGCGCCATGTTGGCGATCGTCGCGCGATCCGGCACCGCGAGCGACGCCGTGCCTTCGCCGAAGAACTCGACGAATTTTCCGACGACCTTCTCCTTGCGCAGCATCTCGGTGACGGTCAGCACGAGGTCGGTCGCCGTGATGCCTTCATTGAGGCGGCCCTTGAGCTCCACGCCGACGACGTCGGGGGTGAGGAAATACACAGGCTGGCCCAGCATTCCGGCTTCGGCCTCGATGCCGCCCACGCCCCAGCCGACCACGCCGATGCCGTTGATCATCGTCGTGTGGCTGTCGGTGCCGACGAGCGAGTCGGGGTAATAGATGCCGTCCTTGTTGTGCACGCCGCGCGCGAGGTATTCGAGATTCACCTGATGGACGATGCCGATGCCGGGTGGCACGACCTTGAACGTGTCGAACGCCTGCATCCCCCATTTCATGAATTCGTAGCGCTCCGCGTTGCGCTGGAACTCGAGCTTCATGTTGAGATCGAGCGCGTCGGGGCGGCGGTAGTAGTCGATCATCACCGAATGGTCGACGACGAGGTCGACCGGGACGAGCGGCTCGATCGCCTTCGGGTTCTTGCCCATGTCCGCCGCGACGTTGCGCATCGCCGCGAGATCGGCCAGGAGCGGCACGCCCGTGAAATCCTGGAGCACCACGCGCGCGACGACGAACGGAATTTCCAGCGGTGCGCGCACCGGCGGGCGCCCAATTGGCGACCTCCTTGATGTGCTCCGCGGTGACCTTCTTGCCGTCGCAGTTGCGCAGCACGCTTTCGAGCACGATGCGGATCGATACCGGCAGCCGCGAGACGCGGCCGACGCCCGCCGCTTCGAGCGCCGGCAGCGAGTAATACTGGCCGGTGGCGCCGGACGCGAGCGTGAAGGATTGGAGCGAGTCGTGCAGGTTATGCGCCATGTCGATTCTCGAGGTTGGTGGATGAAATGGGGCGCGGTGGGCGCTACATAGCGTGAACAGGCCCTAGCCCTTCTTGCCGCCCATCCATTGCCGGATATTCATGTGCTGGCCATTCGGCAACGTCATGTCGCCCGGCTGCTGGCCCTCCTTGCAGTCGCCGACGTGCCTGCCGTCGATGACGGTCAACGAGTCTCGGGGGGTGCCTTTCAGCGGCGGATCGAACGACGCGCGCACCTCGGTGTGGTACGCGGTGTCGCCGGTGAGCGTCATCACGGCGTTCGACCGCATCTTCGTCACGCCGAGATCGCAGACGGCGTTCGTCGTCACTTTGTTGCCGGTGACCTTGAGGTCGTGCTTGCTGCAAAAGCCCGCCATCATGCCGACGGACATCCGGTACATCTCCTGCTGCACGGAATCGTCGAGGCACACCGTCGACGGGCGGGGGTCGCCTTTCTCGCGGCCCTGCGACGTCGTGGTCGACGTCCAGAGGCCGGCCTTCAGCTTCGGAAAGTCCTGGGCGGCAGCTGTGGCCGACAGCAGGAGCGGGAGGGCGAGCGCGAGCAGGCGGGGCATGTGGCGGGAGAGCATCGGCGTGGCCATCATGTCGCCATCAGGTCGACGAACTCGTGCACCGGAGTGGCCTCGAGCTTCGTCGCGTCGAGCGCGACTTCGAGGATCGCCTGCTGCTGCTTTGCCGGAAACCGCCGCGCGAGGTTGGTCCGGAACTTGTCGACTAAAACCGGCAAGCCCTCCTTGCGCCGGCGGCGATGGCCGATCGGATATTCGACGACTACCTCCCGCAACTTGCTGCCGTCGGTGAATTCGACGGCGATGGCATTCGCGATCGAGCGCTTGTCGGGGTCGTGGTAATCCTTCGAGAATGTCTTGTCCTCGACGCAGACCATCTTCGCGCGCAGACGGTCGATGCGCGGATCGGAGGCGATGTCGTCCTCGTAGTCACTGGCCGTGAGCCGACCGTGGATCAGGGGCACGGCCACCATGTACTGAATGCAATGGTCGCGGTCAGCGGGATTGGCGAGCGGCCCCTGCTTGTCGATGATCCGGATCGCCGACTCGTGCGTGCGGATCGTGATCCGGCGAATATCGTCGATCCGGTCCTTGACGTGCGGATGGAGCTCCATGGCGCACTCGACGGCGGTCTGCGCATGGAACTCCGCCGGGAAGCTGATCTTGAACAGCACGTTCTCCATGACGTAGCTGCCGTACGGACGCTGGAACTCGAACGGCTTGCCCTTGAACAACACGTCGTAGAAGCCCCAGGTCTTCGCGGTCAGCACCGACGGATAACCCATCTCGCCGGTCTTCGCGATCAGCGCGAGACGCACGGCGCGCGCTGTCGCGTCGCCGGCCGCCCAGCTCTTGCGCGAGCCGGTGTTCGGCGCATGGCGATAGGTGCGCAGGCTCTGGCCGTCCACCCAGGCAAGCGAAACCGCGTTGACCACCTCGTCATGCGCGAGGCCGAGCATGTTGGCGACCACCGCGGTCGACGCGACCTTGACCAGCACGACGTGATCGAGGCCGACGCGGTTGAAGCTGTTCTCGAGCGCGATCACGCCCTGGATCTCGTGCGCCTTGATCATCGCGATCAGCACATCCTTCATCGTGAGAGGCGGCTTGCCTGCGGCGACCGCGGTGCGCGACAGCCAGTCGGCCGTGGCGAGGATGCCGCCGAGATTGTCGGACGGGTGTCCCCACTCGGCGGCAAGCCAGGTGTCGTTGAAGTCGAGCCAGCGGATCATTGCGCCGATGTTGAACGCCGCCTGCACCGGGTCGAGCTGGAAGGAGGTGCCCGGCACCCTGGCGCCGTTCGGGACGACCGTGCCGGGGACGATCGGCCCCATGAGCTTGGTGCAGGCCGGGTAGGACAGCGCCTCGAAGCCGCAGCCCAGCGTGTCGATCAGGCAATGGCGCGCGGTGGCGAACGCCTCGTTGCTCGTGATCTTGAACTTCGTCACATAGTCGGCGATGTCGGTAAGGACGCGGTCGGGCTTGGGGCGGACGTTGCTGATCGGGGCGGACATAGTGTGAACAGGCCCTACTTGCGTTGATCGATCGGGATGAACGTCTGGTCATCCGGCCCGATATAGTTGGCGGACGGCCGGATGATCTTGCCGTCGATCCGCTGCTCGATGACATGCGCCGACCAACCGGTGGTGCGGGAAATGACGAACAGCGGCGTGAACATCGCAGTGGGCACGCCCATCATGTGATATGAGACCGCGGAAAACCAGTCGAGGTTCGCGAACAGCTTCTTCGCGTCCATCATGACCGACTCGATCCGCTCCGCGATGGAGAACATCTTGAGGCTGCCGGCGTCCTGCGACAGGCGACGCGCCAGCTCCTTGATCACCTTGTTGCGCGGGTCGGCGATCGTGTAGACGGGGTGGCCGAACCCGATGATCACTTCCTTGTTCTCGATCCGGCGGCGCACGTCCGCCTCGGCGTCGTCGGGCGAGTCGTAGCGCTTCTGCGTCTCGAACGAAAACTCGTTCGCGCCGCCGTGCTTGGGGCCGCGCAGCGCGCCGATGGCCCCGGCGATGCAGGAATAGAAATCGGATCCGGTGCCCGCGATCACGCGTGCCGCGAACGTCGACGCGTTGAATTCGTGCTCGGCGTAGAGGATGAGCGACGTGTGCATGGCCCTGACCCACGGCGGGTTGCGGGGCGCGGCCGTGCAGCAGATGGAGAAAATGCCCGCCGATCGAGTCATCGTCGGTTTCCACGTCGATGCGCTTGCCGTTGTGGCTCCAGTGGTACCAGTACAGCAGCATCGAGCCCTGCGAAGCGAGCAGGCGGTCGGCGGCATCGCGCGCGCCCGGCGTGCCGTGGTCCTCCTTCTCGGGCAGCACGCGTCCCGAGGGCCGAGACGCCGGTGCGCAGCACGTCCATCGGGTGGGCGGCCGCGGGAACGCGCTCGAGGATCTCCTTGACCGGTTCGGGCAGGCCGCGCAGCGACTTCAAGTGGGTCTTGTATCCCGCGAGCTCCGCGCGTGTGGGCAGCTTGCCATGGACCAGCAGGTAGGCGATCTCCTCGAATTCGCAGGCTTCGGCGATATCGAGGATGTCGTAGCCGCGGTAGGCGAGATCATTGCCCGTGCGCCCGACCGTGCACAGCGCCGTGTTGCCCGCGGCGACGCCGGAAAGCGCCACCGACTTCTTGGGCTTGGGTGCGGTGGGTGCGTCCGTCATCCGGATCTCCTTCGGGCAGGGCAACGTGGGGGTGGAGTCACTTCCGGGCGGCGAACAAGGCGTCGAGCTTTTGCTCGTACGCGTGGTAGCCGAGGTAATCGTAGAGCTCCGCGCGCGTTTGCATTCCGTCGACGACGGCCTTCTGCGTGCCGTCGCGGCGAAGCGTCTGGTAAACCGTCAGCGCCGCTTTGTTCATCGCGCGGAAGGCCGAAAGCGGGTAGAGCGCGATCGCGACGTCGGCGCCGCGGAGCTCGTCGAGCGTATAAAGCGGCGTCGCGCCGAATTCGGTGATGTTGGCGAGGATGGGCACTCCGACCGCGGCGGCGAACGCCTTGTACATCGCAAGCTCGGTGATCGCTTCCGGAAAGATCATGTCCGCGCCGGCTTCGACACAGGCACGCGCCCGATCGATGGCCGCCTCGAGACCTTCCACCGCCAGGGCGTCCGTGCGCGCCATGATCGCGAAGCCCTCGTCCGTCCTGGCATCGACCGCCGCCTTGATCCGGTCGACCATCTCGCCCCGCGACACGAGCTCCTTTCCGGGCCGGTGGCCGCAGCGCTTCGCGCCAACCTGGTCCTCGATGTGCATCGCGCCCGCGCCGGCCTTGATCACGGCCTTGACCGTGCGCGCGATGTTGAACGCCGACGCACCGAACCCGGTGTCGACGTCGACCAGCAGCGGCAGCGAGCAGACGTCGGTGATCCTCCGCACGTCGGTCAGCACGTCGTCGAGGTTGCTGATGCCAAGGTCGGGAAGGCCGAGCGATCCGGCGGCGACACCGCCGCCCGAAAGATAGATCGCCGTGAAACCGGAGCGCTCCGCCAGGATCGCGTGATAGGCGCAGATGGCGCCCGGCACCTGCAACGGCTTTTCGGCGGCGACGGCGGCGCGGAAGCGCGCACCTGCCGACGGCGTGGTCATGGGCGCCGCCCGCGTATGCCGGCGAGCGAGGTGCGCAGGTTCGGTAGCAAAGGCCGCACGCCGCTAACCCAGAAGCGCGGCGACGCCGGCGCGCTCCTCCTCGAGCTCTTTCAGCGTGGCGTTCATTTTCTCCCGCGAGAAGTCGTCGATGGGCAGATCCGTCGACGCGCGTGTACTCGCCGTCGGCCGTGGTCACGGGAACGCCGTACATGATGTCCTGCGGAATGCCGTAACTGCCGTCCGAGGCGATCCCCATCGTCACCCACCGTCCCGCGCTGCCCTGCGCCCAGTCGCGCACGTGGTCGATCGCCGCGTTGGCGGCGGACGCGGCCGAGGAGAGGCCGCGCGCCTCGATGATCGCCGCGCCCCGCTTGCCCACGGTGGGCAGGAAGACGCTGCGATTCCAGTTCTCGTCGTCGATCATCGCCTTGACCGATTGGCCCTCGACGGTCGCGAACCGGTAGTCGGCGTACATCGTCGGCGAATGATTGCCCCAGACGCACAATTTCTCGATGGCGCCGACCGGCTTGCCGGTCTTGGCGGCAAGCTGCGACAGCGCGCGGTTGTGATCGAGGCGCAGCATCGCGGTGAAGTTCTTCTTCGGCAGCGACGGCGCGGACTTCATCGCGATGTAGGCATTGGTGTTGGCGGGATTGCCGACGACCAGCACATGCACGTTGCGGCCGGCGGCCGCGTCGAGCGCCTTGCCTTGCTCGATGAAGATCTTCGCGTTCTCCAGCAGCAGGTCCTTGCGCTCCATGCCCGGGCCGCGCGGTTTGGCCCCGACCAGCATCGCGTAGTCGGCGTCCTTGAAGGCGACCTTGGGATCGCCAGTCCCCACCATGCCGGCCACCAGCGGGAACGCCGAGTCCTCGAGCTCCATCATCACCCCCTTCAGGGCGGCCTGCACCTTGTCGATCGGCAATTCGAGGAGTTGAAGGATGACGGGCTGGTCGCGGCCGAGCATTTCGCCGGCGGCGATGCGGAAGAGTAGCGCGTATCCGATCTGGCCGGCGGCGCCGGTGACGGCAACTCGTACAGGTTTTTTCATGTGGGGTTCCGTGCGGTGGAAGAGGGAGAAGGTGTCGGGCGGCGATGGGCGGGTCGCGCGTTGGGGAGTTGCGATGTTGGTTCGGACTACTTGGGCGGTGTGTTGCGTTGCATCATGGCCGGCGATTCCATTTGTTCGGCGACGTGGGCGGGCCATTCAGGTGCGCGCGCTTGGATTCTAGGCCTGTCTGCAGGCCTGTGTCAATCAAGTCTTATATCTTATACATGACATCAGATATGTAATAGACATTTGGCGATGGCGGACCGATAATTGGGAATACGGCCCTGCGCCCGCCTCGCCCGGCGAGTCCGCATCGCGCGGGGCACGGCGCGCCGTCACCGCCGATCGCCATGTCCGAACGCACGCCGACCTTCCAGCCGCTTTACCTGCAGATCAAGGCGCTCCTCGAGCGCAGCCTCGACGCCGGCGAGTGGCGTCCCGGCACGGCGATCCCCAGCGAAACGGACCTCGCCGCGCGCTACGGCGCTTCCCAGGGTACCGTGCGCAAGGCCATCGCCGCGCTGGCCGCCGACAACCTCGTCGTCCGCCGGCAGGGCAAAGGAACATTCGTCGCGACGCACACGGAGGAGCGATCGTCGCACTACCGCTTCCTGCGGATCCGCCGCAACGACGACGTCGACGAGCATCCCGGAAGCCGGCTCGTCGATGTGCGCCGTGGCAAGGCTTCGGTGGAGGCGGCCCGCGTGCTCGATCTCACGCCCGGCGACCCGGTCATCCTGCTTCGTCGGGTACTCGAGTTTTCCGGCGAACCGGTCATCCTCGACGAGATCACGTTGCCGGGAGGCCTCTTCAGAGGGCTGACCAAGGCGCGGATCGACGCTTACCAGGGTTCCATGTACAGCTTTTTCGAGACGCAGTTCGGCGTGCAGATACTCAAGGCTCAGGAGCGGCTGCGTGCCGTTGCCGCGGAGGCGGGGAGCGGGCGGCTCCTGGGCGTACGCGTGGGCGATCCGCTGCTTGCCGTCGATCGCGTCACCCTGACTTACGGCGACCGGCCCGTCGAGTGGCGGCGCGGCCTTTGCGCGACAAAGCATTACCACTACTTCAACGAGATCGGTTGACGTCGGCGACGGTGCGCTCCCTTCGATCTGCGCCGAACTCGCCTCCGTCGAATGCGCGAAACTTGGTCCGGCAGGTTCCGAGGCACGCGCATCGCGCTATAATTTGTTGTTGCTATGCACAAACGCCGTCGCGCCGTTGCGCCCGCCGGCGCGTGTCGCAGGGCTCGTGCAAGCTTCCGCGGATTTCCATCATGTCCCGTCAGTGGTTCGAAACGTGAAGCAACGTCCGGTCTATCTCGACTTGCCGCGGATCCGGTTGCCGTTGCCGGGGATTATCTCGATCCTGCACCGGGTGTCGGGCGCGCTCTTGTTCCTCGCCGGCATCCCGTTGCTGCTCTACGGTGTCGCGGGCAGCCTGGCCTCGCCCGAGGCGTACGCCGAGATGAAGACGAGCTTCGCGCATCCCGTCGCGAAGCTCGTGCTCGTCGGGATCATCTGGGCTTATCTGCATCACTTCTGCGCCGGGATCCGATATCTGCTGCTCGACATCCATCGCGGCATCGAGCTCGAGCCCGCCCGCCGGTCGAGCGCCGTGGTGCTCGTCCTCAGTCTCGCGCTGACGCTGATCCTGGGGGCGCGGCTGTGGTGACCCGACGGCACGCCGTCGGGGCCCATTACGGCCTCATGGACTGGCTGGTCCAGCGGCTGACGGCCGTCGTCATGGCCGTCTACACGCTGCTGCTGCTCGCGATCGCGCTATGGAACGGAGGCATCGACTATCCGTTGTGGACGGAGCTCTTCGCGCATGCCGGCTTCAAGCTCGCGTCGTTCCTGTTCATGGTGGCGTTGCTCTACCACGCCTGGATCGGCATGCGCGACATCCTGATGGACTACATCAAGCCCGCCGGCATGCGCCTGCTGCTCGAGACCGTCACGGTCGTCGTCCTGGTCGCCTATCTCGGTTGGACGCTGCAACTGTTGTGGGGCCAGAGCGTGATTCCGGTCCGCAAGTTCGACGCGATCGTCGTCGGCGCCGGCGGCGCCGGCATGCGCGCCTCGCTGCAGCTCGCCGAGGCGGGACTTTCCGTGGCGGTGCTCTCCAAGGTTTTCCCGACGCGCTCGCACACGGTGGCGGCGCAGGGCGGCATCGGCGCCGTCGCTCGGCAACATGTCCGAGGACAACTGGCTCTGGCATATGTACGACACGATCAAGGGTTCGGACTGGCTCGGCGACCAGGACGCGATCGAGTACATGTGCAAGATGGCGCCGCAGGTCGTCTACGAGCTCGAGCATTTCGGCATGCCGTTCGACCGCAACGCCGACGGCACGATCTACCAGCGGCCGTTCGGCGGTCATTCGGCGAACTTCGGCGAGAAGGCGGTGCAGCGCGCTTGCGCCGCCGCCGACCGCACCGGTCACGCGCTGGTGCACACGCTCTATCAGCGCAACGTCCGCGCGCAATACCCAGTTCTTCGTCGAGTGGATGGCGCTCGATCTCATCCGCGATAGCGACGGCGACGTGCTGGGCGTCGTCGCGATGGAGATGGAGACGAGCGCAGTCGTCATCCTGCAGGCGAAGGCGACGATGTTCGCGACCGGCGGCGCGGGCCGCATCTTCGCGGCGTCGACCAATGCGTTCATCAACACCGGCGACGGCCTAGGGATGGCAGCGCGGGCGGGGATTCCGCTGGAGGACATGGAATTCTGGCAGTTCCACCCGACCGGTGTCGCGGGCGCCGGCGTGCTGATCACCGAGGGTGTGCGCGGCGAGGGCGGCATTCTGCTCAACTGCAACGGCGAGCGATTCATGGAGCGCTACGCGCCGAACCTCAAGGACCTGGCGTCGCGCGATGTCGTCAGCCGGTCGATGGACCAGGAGATCAAGGAAGGGCGCGGGTGCGGTCCGCACAAGGACTACGTGATGCTGAAGCTCGACCACCTCGGGCCCGAGGTGATCATGAAGCGGCTGCCGTCGATCCGGGAGATCGCGCTCAAGTTCGCGAACGTGGACTGCATCAAGGAGCCGATCCCCGTCGTGCCGACGATCCATTATCAGATGGGTGGCGTACCCACCAATATTCACGGACAGGTCGTGGCGCCGAAGGACGGCGACTACAAGGCGGTCGTCAACGGCCTTTACGCGGTCGGCGAATGCGCGTGCGTGTCGGTGCACGGCGCCAACCGGCTTGGCACGAATTCGCTCACCGACCTCATCGTGTTCGGACGCGCGGCAGGCATCTTCATCGTCGAGCAGAACCTGCAGCGTGCGTCGCACAAGCCGCTGCCGGCGGATGCCGCGGACTTGAGTCTCGCCCGTCTTGCGCGGCTCGATGGCGCAGCGTCGGGCGAATCGGTCTCCGAGGTGGCCAGCGACCTGCGCAAAGTGATGCAGGCACATTGCGGTGTCTTCCGCAATCAGGAGCTCCTGACGGAGGGTGTGCGCAAAGTGAAGGAGATCGAGCAGAGGGCGATGCGCACCGCGATCAAGGACCGCAGCCGCACGTTCAACACCGCGCGCGTCGAGGCGCTCGAGCTCGACAACTTGATCGAGACGGCAAAGGCCACCGTAGTGTCGGCGGAAGCGCGCCGCGAATCGCGCGGAGCCCAGGCGCGCAGCGACTACCCGAACCGCGACGACGCCGGCTGGCTGAAGCACAGCCTCTGGTATCGCGACGGCAATCGACTCGACTACAAGCCGGTGAACTTGAAGCCGGTGTCGGTGGAAGCGTTTCCGCCGAAGACCCGCACCTATTGATCGACCCGAAATGAAATTCCGCATCTACCGGTACGACCCCGAGAAGGACGCGAAGCCGTACGTCCAGGATTACGACGTCGCGCTCGACCCGCACGACCGGATGCTGCTCGACGCGCTGATCCGGGTGAAGGCGGTCGACGACACGCTCTCGTTCCGCCGCAGCTGCCGCGAGGGGGTCTGCGGCTCGGACGCGATGAACATCAACGGCAAGAACGGACTCGCCTGCATCACGAACCTCAAAGACGTCAAGGAACCGGTCGAACTGCGGCCGTTGCCGGGGCTGCCGGTGATCCGCGACCTCATCGTCGACATGAGCCAGTTCTTCAAGCAGTACCACTCGATCAAGCCCTATCTCGTCAACGATTCGCCCCCGCCCGAGAAGGAACGGTTGCAATCGCCGGAGGATCGCGAAGAGCTCGACGGTCTGTACGAATGCATCCTCTGCGCCTGCTGTTCCACGGCGTGCCCGTCGTTCTGGTGGAATCCCGACAAGTTCGTGGGCCCGGCGGGACTGCTCGCCGCCTACCGCTTCATCGCCGACACGCGCGACGAGGCCATCGGCGCGCGGTTGGACGATCTCGAGGATCCCTACCGGCTCTTCCGCTGCCACACGATCATGAATTGCGTCGACGTCTGTCCGAAGGGGCTCAACCCCACGAAGGCTATCAGCAAGATCAAGGAGATCATGGTCAAGCGGGCGGTGTAATGCCGTCGCGCGTCCGCCAACCCGTCCGAATGGATACGACCGAGCTCAATCGCCTGCGCTGGCGTTGCCGGCGTGGCCTGCTGGAGAACGACCTCATCCTCGCGCGTTACCTCGAGCGCGAGGGGGGCGCGATCGCGGCCGAGGACGTGGCCGCGCTCGACCGGCTGCTCGATCTCGCCGATGGCGAATTGTGGGACCTGATCGCGGGCCGGACCGAGCCGGGGGATCCGGCGTTGGTCCCGTTGGTGTCGGCCCTGCGTTCGGCCTGAAGGGCAGTTGCGGCGACAGTTGCGATCAGAGCCGACAGACGACCGATCGGCCGTAGGAGCGAAGTTTGGGGTGCGCCGGAGCGCCCGGCGCACGATCAACCCTGTAGGGAGCCAATATCATGACCGACCGCAGCGCCACCGTGACCTTCTCCGACGGTTCGCCCAACATCACCTTCCCGATCCTGCAGGGGACGATCGGGCCGGACGTGATCGACATCCGGACGCTCTACGCCAAGACCGGGAAATTCACCTACGACCCAGGCTTCATGTCGACCGCCGCGTGCAACTCCACGATCACGTATATCGACGGCGACAAGGGCGAGCTTCTGTATCGCGGCTATCCGATCGAAGAGCTCGCCGTGAAGTGCGATTTCCTGGAAGTCTGCCATCTGCTCCTTTACGGCGAGCTGCCGGACCCTGCTCAGAAGGAGGATTTCGTCAGCCGCGTCACGACCCACACGATGGTCAACGAGCAGATGCACTTCTTCATGCGCGGCTTCCGGCGCGACGCCCACCCCATGGCGGTCATGACCGGGCTCGTGGGTGCGCTGTCGGCCTTCTATCCGGACTCGATGAACCTGCACGACGCGCGCGAACGGGACATTTCCGCGATCCGGCTCATTGCCAAGCTGCCGACGCTGGTGGCGATGGCGTTCAAGTATTCCGTCGGCCAGCCGTACATGTATCCCCGCAACGATCTCTCCTACGCGGCGAATTTCATGCGGATGATGTTCGCCACGCCCTGCGCGGACTACAAGGTCAACGCAGTGCTGGTGCGGGCGGTCGACCGCATCTTCATCCTGCACGCCGACCACGAGCAGAACGCGTCGACGTCGACGGTGCGCATGTGCGCCTCGTCCGGGACGAACCCGTTCGCGGCGATCGCCGCCGGTGTCGCCTGCCTGTGGGGCCCGGCGCATGGCGGCGCCAACGAGGCATGCCTCAACATGCTGGGCCAGATCCAGGCGATGGGCGGCGTGGCCAAGATCGGCGAATTCATCGCCAAGGTCAAGGACAAGAACTCGGGCATCAAGCTGATGGGGTTCGGCCACCGCGTCTACAAGAACTACGATCCGCGCGCGAAGCTGATGCGCGAAACATGCCACGAGGTATTGGGCGAGCTCGGCCTCGGCGACGACCCGCTGTTCAAGCTCGCGATGGCGCTCGAGAAGATCGCCCTCGAGGACGACTATTTCGTGTCGCGCAAGCTCTACCCGAACGTCGACTTCTATTCGGGCATCGTGCAGAAGGCGATCGGCATCCCGGTGCCGCTGTTCACCGCGATCTTCGCGCTCGCCCGCACGGTCGGCTGGATCGCGCAGTTGAACGAGATGATCGCGGATCCGGAGTACAAGATCGGCCGCCCGCGACAGCTCTTCACGGGGGCGACGCGCCGGTCCGTGAAGGCGGTGGAAGAGCGGTGAGACAACGGCACGCCCGGCGGCTTCGATGAGCCGGAGGGCATCGGCGCGCGGCGCGCGCAGAGGGACTACGAGGACGGCACGATGAGCACCACGCTGCAGGAATTCGCATCGGGAAGCACGCTGTTCGGCGGCAACGCGCCGTACATCGAGGAGCAATACGAGCGCTACCTCGCCAATCCGGCCGAGGTCTGCGGGCGAGTGGCGGATGTATTTCGATTCGTTGCGCGACGGGGCGGCGGACGTCGCGCATGCGCCGATCGTCCAGTCGTTCATCGAGCTCGCCCAGAACCGCAAGGTCGCGGGCGCCATGGTCGACGCGACGACGATGCACAAGCAGGTGCTCGTGCTGCGGCTCATCAGCAAGTTCCGCACGCTCGGGATGTTCCACGCGGACCTCGACCCGCTGAAGCGGCAGGAAAAGCCGTACATCGCCGATCTCGATCTCGCGAACTACGGCTTTACGCCGGCGGACCTCGACACCGATTTCGACGTCGGCTCGTTCAAGGCCGGCACCGACCGGATGCGGCTCGCCGACCTCATCGCCGCGCTGCAGGCCACGTATTGCCGCACGTTCGGGGCCGAGTACATGTACATCTCGGACACGCCGACCAAGCGCTTCATCCAGCAGCGGCTGGAGCCGATCCGCGCCACGCCGACGTATTCGGCCGCGGAGCAGCGGCACATCCTGGAGCGCCTGACGGCGGCGGAAACGCTCGAGCGCTACCTGCACACTAAGTACGTCGGACAGAAACGGTTCTCCGGCGAAGGCGGTCTCACGATGATCCCGATGCTCGACCACCTCATCCAGCGTGCCGGCGCACTGGGCGTACAGGAGACGGTGATCGGCATGGCGCACCGCGGGACGGCTCAACGTGCTGGTCAACACGCTGGGCAAGATGCCGGCGGACCTCTTCTCCGAATTCGAAGGCAAGCAGGCGCAGGAGTTCGCTGCCGGCGACGTGAAGTATCACCAGGGATTTTCGTCGGACGTGGTCACGCCGGGCGGCCCGATGCACCTGACGCTCGCGTTCAATCCGTCGCATCTGGAGGCGGTGAATCCCGTCGTCGAGGGCTCGGTGCGCGCGCGCCAGCACCGGCGAGGCGACGTCAAGGGCGACACCGTGCTGCCGGTGCTGCATTCACGGCGATGCCGCGGTCGCCGGCCAGGGCGTGATCCAGGAAGTCCTGAACATGGCGCAGACGCGCGGGTTCTACACCGGCGGGACGATCCACCTCGTCGTCAACAACCAGATCGGCTTCACGACGTCCGATCCGCGCGATACGCGCGGCACGATCTATTGCACCGACATCGCGAAGATGGCCGAGGCGCCGATCCTCCACGTCAACGGCGACGATCCGGAGGTGTGCCTCCTCGCGATCGAGATCGCGCTCGACTACCGGCAGCAATTCCACAAGGACGTCTTCATCGATCTCGTTTGCTTCCGGCGGCTCGGGCACAACGAGGCCGACGAGCCGATGGTGACGCAGCCGCTCATGTACAAGAGGATCGCGCAGCATCCGGGCACGCGGGCAGCTCTACGCCGACAAGCTCGTCGCGGCCGGCGTGGTCAAGCCGGAGGAGCCCGAAGCGATGATCGCCACCTATCGCGAACGCGGCCGACAAGGGGCTCCACACCAACACCACGATCCTGTCGAACTACAAGCCGGCGTACACGGTCGACTGGTCGTCGTTCAAGGGTCACGACTGGACGGAGCCTTACGAGTCCAGAGTGCCGCTGCAAGACGCTGAAGGCGCTCTCGAAGCGGCTCGCGCAGATTCCCGAGGGGTTCAAGGTGCATCCGCGCGTGGAGCGGGTCCTCGCCGACCGGAAGGCGATGGGCGAAGGCAAGCTTCCGCTCGACTGGGGAATGGGCGAGACGCTCGCTTACGCGACGCTGCTCAACGGCGGCTACGGCGTGCGGCTGTCGGGCCAGGACGTCGGGCGCGGAACGTTCGCGCATCGGCATGCGGTGCTGCACGACCAGAATCGCGAGAAGTGGGATTCCGGCACGTGGATTCCGCTCGAGCACGTGAAGGACGGCCAGCCGACGTTCGAGATAATCGACTCGGTGCTGACGGAAAACGCGGTGCTGGGCTTCGAATACGGCTACGCGACGTCGGAACCCCAGCGGCTCGTGATCTGGGAGGCGCAGTTCGGCGATTTCGCCAACGGCGCGCAGGTCGTCATCGACCAGTTCATCGCCTCGGGCGAAGCGAAGTGGGGCCGCATCTGCGGCCTCGCCATGCTGCTTCCGCACGGCTACGAAGGGCAGGGGCCCGAGCATTCGTCGGCGCAGGCCCGAGCGCTATCTGCAACTCTGCGCGGAGCACAACATGCAGGTGTGCGTGCCTTCGACGCCCGCGCAGATCTACCACCTGCTGCGCCGGCAGATGGTCCGGCCGCTTTCGCCGCCCGCTGATCGTGATGAGCCCGAAGAGCCTGCTGCGGCACAAGGATGCGGTGTCGTCGCTCTACGAGCTCGCCGAAGGGCAGCTTCCAGAACGTGATCGGCGAGGTCGAGGCGCTCACCGCGAAGAGCGTCAAGCGGGTCATCGCGTGCAGCGGCAAGGTCTACTACGAGCTCGTCGCGCATCGGCGCGAGCACAAGATCCGCGACGTCGCCATCATCCGGCTCGAGCAGCAGTATCCGTTTCCGCATGACGAGTTTCAGCGCGGCGCTCGGCGCAGTTTCCCAAGGCGAAGGAAGTGGTCTGGTGCCAGGAAGAGCCGCAGAACCAGGGCGCATGGTATCGGCTGCGCGCCTATTACCGCGCCGATGCGCTGCCGCACGCAGATCGTCGCGTACGCGGGCGCCCGGTTTCGGCGTCGACGGCCGTCGGCTACATGTCGAAGCACCTCGCGCAGCAGAAGCAGCTGATCGAGGATGCGTTCGGCGCCGAACCTCACGACGGGCGAAATGCTCGTCGCGACGCCGATGATAAACAGAGGAATCTGATGCGAGTCGAAGTCAAGGTGCCGCAGCTGCCGGAGTCGGTCGCCGAGGCGACCCTCGTCAGCTGGCACAAGAAGGTTGGCGAAGCGGTGGCGCGCGACGAAAACCTGGTCGACGTCGAGACCGACAAGGTCGTGCTCGAGCTGCCGGCGCCGCAGGCAGGCGTGCTGGTCGAGATCCGGCAGGCCGACGGTGCGACCGTCGCGGGCCAGGAGGTCATCGCCGTCATCGACACCGATGCTGCCGCCGTTAGCGTCGCCTGCCGCCGCGACATCGCGCTGCCGACCGGCACGCGGCGCCTGCCGCAGCTGCATCCGCCGCGGTTCCGCACCGCCGCCGCACCGCCGCGGCTGCACCGACCGCGCTGCCCGCGGCCCGCAAGATGATGGCGGACCTCGCCGTCGAATCCGGCCGACGTCGAAGGCACCGGACGCGGCGGCCGGATCACCAAAGGTGACGTGATCGCGGCGACGAAGGTCGCGCCATCCGCGACGCGCGTCCGCACCAGCCGCATCGCACGCGCACCGGCTGCGCCGTCTGCGCCGCCGCGCCGGCCGTCACGCGACCGACACGCGGCCGGCATCGCCGCCCTCCAGCGCGCTGTACAGTCCCGCGTCGCGCCGCCCGGAACAGCGCGTGCCGATGTCGCGGCTGCGCCAACGCGTCGCCGAGCGCCTCGTGCAGTCGCAATCGACCGCCGCGATCCTGACCACGTTCAACGAAGTCAACATGCAGCCGGTGATCGATCTGCGCAACCGGTACAAGGACCGCTTCGAGAAGGAGCACGGCGTCAAGCTCGGCTTCATGGGCTTCTTCGTCAAGGCGGCGGTGCATGCGCTGAAGAAGTTTCCTGCCGTCAACGCGTCGATCGACGGCACCGACATCGTCTACCATGGCTACTTCGACATCGGCATCGCGGTGGGAAGCCCGCGCGGGCTGGTCGTGCCGATCCTTCGCGACGCCGAAGCGCTGTCGATCGCCGAGATCGAGAAGACGATCGCCGATTTCGGCAAGCGGGCGCAGGACGGCAAGCTCACCGTCGAAGAGCTGACCGGCGGCACGTACACGATCAGCAACGGCGGCGTGTTCGGCTCGATGCTCTCCACGCCGATCATCAATCCGCCGCAATCGGCGATCCTCGGCGTCCACGCGACGAAGGAGCGGCTGTCGTCGAGAACGGACAGGTCGTCGTGCGACCGATGAACTACCTCGCGCAATCCTACGATCACCGGATCATCGACGGCCGCGAAGCGGTGTTGTCGCTCGTCGCCATCAAGGAAGCGCTGGAAGATCCGGCGCGGATGCTGCTCGATCTCTGAGTGCCGACGATTGGCGACGCCCGAACGCTTCGACGTCGTGGTGATCGGCGCCGGCCCCGGCGGGTACATCGCCGCGATTCGCTGCGCGCAACTCGGGTTCAGGACGGCCTGCATCGACGATTGGACGCGTGCCGGCGGCAAGCCCGCGCCGGGCGGCACGTGCACCAACGTCGGCTGCATTCCGTCGAAAGCGCTGCTGCAGTCATCCGAACACTTCGAGCATGCGGGGCACGGTTCGCCGACCACGGCATCGACGATCGAGGGCCTCGCCATCGACGTGCCGCGGATGCTGGCGCGCAAGGACAAGGTTGTCGCGCAGAACAACGACGGGATCCTGTTTCTGTTCAAGAAGAACAAGGTCGCGTTCTTTCACGGCCGGGGCGCGTTCGCCGGAGGCGGCGCCGAAGCCGGGCTGGACCATCAAGGTCGACGGCGCGAAGCCCGCCGAGATCGCGGCGACGCACGTGATCGTCGCGACCGGCTCGACGCCGCGCGCGCTGCCCGGCGTCGCGTTCGACAACGTGCGCGTGCTGGACAACGCCGGCGCGCTGGCGCATGACCGAAGTGCCGAAGCGGCTCGGCGTGGTCGGCGCCGGCGTGATCGGCCTCGAAATGGGAAGCGTGTGGCGGCGGCTGGGGGCGCAGACGACGGTGCTGGAAGCGCTGCCCGCGCTCCTTCCCGCCGCGGACGAGGCGGTCGCGAAGGAAGCGAAGCGGGTCGTTCGCGAAGCAAGGTCTCGGCGATCCATACCGGCGTCGAGATCACCGGCGTCGACGTGTCGGCCGAAGAAGTGCGTGGTCCGATACACCGATGCCGAAGGCAAGGCGCAGCGCGAGACGTTCGACCGGCTGATCGTTTCGATCGGGCGCGTGCCGCACACGGCGGGCCTTGGCGCCGCGACGGTCGGGCTCGGCCTCGACGAGCGCGGCTTCGTCGCCGTCGACGGCGATTGCCGCACGAATCTGCCGCAACGTCTGGGCGGTGGGCGACGTCGTCCGCGGCCCGATGCTCGCGCACAAGGCTGAAGAGGAGGGCGTGGCCGTCGCGGAACGAATCGCCGGCCAGCATGGGCACGTCGATTTCAACACGGTGCCGTGGGTGATCTACACGTCGCCGGAAATCGCGTGGGTCGGCAAGACCGAGCAGCAGCTGAAGGCGGAAGGCGTCGCCTATCGTGCCGGCAGCTTTCCGTTCGCCGCCAATGGCCGCGCGCGTGCGATGGGCGATACGACGGGCTTCGTGAAGATCCTGGCCGACGCCGCGAACGATCGCATCCTCGGCATGCACGTCATCGGGCCGTATGGCGTCCGAGCTCATCGCCGAGGGCGTGGTCGCGATGGAGTTCGGCGCGGCGAGCGAGGATCTCGCGCGAATCTGCCACGCGCATCCTTCGTTGTCCGAAGCGACAAAGGAGGCGGCGCTGGCGGTGGACGGGCGAACGCTCAATTTCTAGCCCGCTATCGGCGATCGCGGCCCGATGACCCGCGACCACTTCCGGCCGATGAACGACGCGCTCCCGCGCCGTCCGGCACGACGCCCCGCCTGCGGCACTCTTGCGCGATTGGCTCGCGCCGATTCTCGCTGCCCGCGGCACGACGCTCGACCCGGCGCAGGCCGCCGCGCGCGATCGTCTGCAGCGGCTCGCGGCGGAGCTCGTGGCCTTTCGCGCAGCAAGGCAGTCGACGCTGAAGAGACTTTTGCGCCGCCCGACGTCCCGCGCGGGGTCTATCTCTGGGGCGGCGTCGGACGCGGCAAGAGCTTCCTCATGGATGGCTTTTTCGCGACGGTCGCCATCCGCCGCAAGACCCGCGTCCATTTCCACGCGTTCATGCGCGACGTGCACGAGAACCTGGCGCGAGTGAAGCATGAACCGGACCCGCTCGCCACCGTTGCCGCGCGCATCGCGCGCAAATGGCGGCTCGTCTGCTTCGACGAGTTTCACGTGTCCGACATCGCCGACGCGATGATTCTCGGCCGCCTCTTGACCGCGCTCTTCGAGCACGGCGTCGTGTTCGTGATGACGACCAACTATGCCCCCGACGACGCTATGGCCCAACGGGCTGCAGCGCGAGCGCTTCCTGCCGACGATCGCCTTGCTGAAACAGTGGCTGGACGTCGTCGAAGTCGATGCCGGCGTCGACTACCGGTTGCGGGCGCTGGAGCAGGTCGAGACCTGGCACGTTCCGCTGGGGCCCCAGTCCGACGCCGCGCTGGCGTTGGCGTTCGAGTCGATGCGCGCCGGCCCGGACGAGGACCCGAAGCTCGTCGGTCGAGGGGCGGACGATCCATGCCCTGCGGCGCGCGGGCAGCGCCGCCTGGTTCGACTTCGCGACGCTGTGCGACGGCCCGCGATCGCAACGCGACTACCTCGAGCTCGCCCGCCGGTTTTCAGTGCTGTTCCTGTCGGGCATTCCGCGGATGACCGGCCGACGCCGGGCGACCTGGCGCGGCGCTTCACTTGGCTCGTCGACATACTGTACGATCACCGCGTGAAGCTTCTGGCCTCCGCCGCGGCTCGCCCGGACGACCTCTATCGGGAGGGGCCGAACAGTCGTGGAATTCGGCCGCACGGTGAGCCGGCTCGTCGCGATGCAGACGCACGAATACATGGGCGAGGCGCACATCGCCGCCGACGTCCGCCCGCCCGGTCTAGCTGCCGCCCCGCGCCCCTGCCTTTCCACCTTCGAATCAAGAACCGCATCCCCGAGGAGACTCCATTGCAGAAATTCAAGGCCTACCGGACGTTCCAGGAAAACGACGCGGTGACGAGCCGATTCGTCGAGATGACGCGCGGAAGAGCTCGATCCGGGCGACGTCGTCGTCCGGACCAAGTATTCGACGATCAATTACAAGGACGCGCTGTCGTACAACGGCGCGGGCAAGATCATGCGCAAGTACCCGACCAACGCCGGTATCGACATGGCGGGCACGGTCGAGTCGTCCGCAGGACACGCGATGGAAGCGCGGCGACAAGGTCATCGTCCACGCCTACGACATGGGGGTCTCGCACGACGGCGGCTATGCCGAGTACGTCCGCGTGCCCGGCGACTGGGTCGTGCGGCGCCCCGAAAGCATGACGGCATTCGATGCGATGACGCTCGGGACGGCCGGCTTCACCGCGGCGCAGGCCATCATGCAGATGGAGCACAACGGGCTCAAGCCCGAAAACGGCCCGGTCGCCGTGACGGGCGCCACCGGCGGCGTCGGCTCGGTGGCGGTCGAGATCCTGGCGAAGATCGGCTATCACGTCGTGGCAATTACCGGCAAGCCGGAAGAGGCCCGGTACCTGCGGGCGCTGGGAGCGAAGGAGGTCCTGCAGCGGCAGGCGATCGAGCTTACGAGAAGATCCGTCCGCTGGACAAATCGACGTGGGCCGGAGCCGATCGACAATCTGGGCGGCGACATGCTCGCGTGGCTGCTGTCGACGTCGAAGATCAGCGGCACCGTCACGGCGATCGGCCTTGCCGCCGGCATGAAGCTCAACACGACGGTGGCGCCGTTCATCCTGCGCGGCGTCGCGCTTCTCGGTACCGACAGCGCCAATACCCCGATGTCCCAGCGTCAGAGGATCTGGAACAAGCTCGCGGTGGAATGGCGCCCCGATCGCGTTCACGACCAGGTACGCACGATCGACTTCGACGAACTGCCGACGCATTTCGATCCTTACCTCAAGGGCATGGTCCGGGGCCGGACGGTCGTGCGGATCGCGCCCGACACCCATCCCTAGATACCGTCGCTCCTTGACGCCGCGCAATGTCGCGCGGCGCCGGGAGCCCCAGCATGGCGCAGGACGGGTGAGGAGAACGATCGATGTCCCGATACCGCGAGTTGCATCGCCGGTCGATCACCGACCGCGAGACGTTCTGGCGCGGCGAAGCCGCGCTCGTCGACTGGCAGACGCCATTCGGGGCGGTGCTCGATTACTCGCGGCCGCCGTTTGCGAAGTGGTTCGTCGGCGGGCGGATCAATCTCTGCCACAACGCGGTCGATCGCCATCTCGCCACGCGCGGCGACCAGGCGGCGCTCGATCTACATCTCGACCGAGACCGGCGAGAACCGGCGCTACACGTATCGCGAGCTCGCCGCCGAGGTGAACCGCTTCGCGGCCGATCCTCAAGGCGCAGGGCGTGGGCCGCGGCGATCGGGTGCTGATCTACATGCCGATGATCGCCGAGGCGGCGTTCGCCATGCTCGCCTGCGTGCGCATCGGCGCGATCCATTCGGTGGTGTTCGGCGGCTTTGCCGCGGCGAGCCTCGCCACGCGGATCGACGATGCGACGCCGAAAGTGATGGTCACCTCGGATGCCGGAATGCGCGGCGGAAAGCCGGTACCCTACAAGCACCTGGTCGACGAGGCGATACGGCTCGCCGCGAACCCGCCGCACAAGGTGCGTGATCGTCGAATCGCGGCCTCGATCCCGCGATGGCTGTCGTTCCGGGTCGCGATCTCGACTACGCGACGCTGCGCGCGGGGATGATGGACGCGCAAGTGCCGTGCGAATGGCTCGAATCGTCGGAGCCGTCGTACATCCTCTACACGTCGGGCACGACCGGCAAGCCGAAGGGTGTCCAGCGCGACACCGGCGGCTACGCGGTCGCGCTCGCGTCGTCGATGCGCCGGATCTTCTGCGTCGAGCCGGGCGAAACGATGTTCACGACGAGCGACATCGGCTGGGTGGTCGGGCACTCGTACATCATCTACGCGCCGCTCATCAACGGCTCGACGACGATCATGTACGAAGGCTTGCCGATTCGTCCCGATCCCGCGCATCTGGTGGAAGATCGTCGCGGAAAACAAGGTCCGGACCATGTTCAGTTCGCCGACGGCCATTCGCGTGCTGAAAAAGCAGGATCCGGCGTACATGGAGCAGCACGACCTGTCCGCGCTCAAGTACTTGTTCCTGGCGGGCGAGCCGCTCGACGAGCCCACGGCGCGGTGGGCGGCGGATTCGCTCGGAGTCGCCATCGTCGACAACTACTGGCAGACCGAGACCGGATGGCCGATCCTGTCCGCGCAACCGGGGATCGAGGACACGCCGCGCAAGTTCGGCAGTCCGTCGTTCGCGGTGTACGGCTACGACGTCCGGCTGCTGCGCGAAGGCACCGGCGACGAAGCAGCGGCCGATGAAAAAGCCGTGCTGACGATCATTCCGCCGCTGCCGCCCGGCTGCATGACGACCGTCTGGGGCGATGATGCGCGCTTCGTGAAGACCTATTTCTCGGACTTCGGCGAAAAGCTCGCGTATTCGACGTTCGACTGGGCGACGCGCGACCCCGACGGCTACTACTTCGTGCTGGGCCGCACTGATGACGTCATCAACGTCGCCGGCCATCGGCTCGGCACGCGCGAGATCGAAGAGGCCGTGCAGGCGCATCCGGGGATCGCGGAGGTCGCGGTGGTCGGCGTCGCCGATTCGCTCAAGGGCCAGATTCCGATGGCGTTCGCCGTCGTGAAGGATGCTGCGAAAGTAGCCACCGCCGAGGGCGCGGCGCAAATGCGCGAGCGAGGTGTTGGCCACCGTGGACCGGCAACTCGGCGCGATCGCGCGACCCGGCGCCGTGCACTTCGTGACGCTGCTTGCCGAAGACGCGCTCCGGCAAGCTGTTGCGGCGCACGATCCAGGCGCTCGCCGAACGCCGCGATCCCGGCGATCTCACCACGATCGAGGATCCCGCGGCGCTCGAGCAGATCCGGGCGGCGCTCGCGGAGCGTTGAGGTCCGCCGCTCCCGGCGGCCAGATTCGGCTGCGGTTAGCGCATCGGTCGCGCAACGGGCGATAATAGAGGTTTAGCCTTCGCCGCCTGCCCATGTCCGACCCGTCGACCCCGTTGTCCGCCACCGCGTCCGCGCCGCTCGCCAGGCACGCTCGGGGCCACGCGCCGCTCGTCGCCGTCATGCGCGGCGAGGCGGTCGACAGCTTGCATCTGGGATCGATCGCCGTCGTCGATCGCCACGGGCGACTGCTCTTCGCCGCCGGGGACCACGGCTTCCCGACGATGACGAGGAGCGCGTTGAAGCCGTTCCAGGCGATGCCGTTCGTTGCCGCCGACGGCATCCGGCGTTTCGCCTTTTCCACCGCGCAGGCCGCGCTGCTCTGCGCCAGCCATTCCGGCGAGCCGCGCCACGTCGCCGCCGCGGCCGAGATGCTGGCCAAGGCGGGCAACACCGTGGACGACCTCCAGTGCGGCTCGCACGTCCCGGGTTACTACGAGCAGCGCGGCGAAGTCCCGCCGCCGCCGCCCTATTCGCCGCTCGCGAACAATTGTTCCGGCAAGCACAGCGGAATGCTGGCGTACTGCGTCCAATGCGGCCAGCCGAAAGAGAGCTACCTCGACTACGACCATCCGCTGCAGCAGTCGATTCGCCGCGCGGTCGCGCATTTCACCTCGACGCCTGAAGCGGATCTCGTCGCCGGGATCGACGGCTGTTCCGCTCCGAACTATGCGGTCCCGCTCGACGGCCTTGCGCTTGCCTTCGCGCGGCTTGCGGCGCGGCACGATGACGCCGTCTTCGGTGCGGCGCCGCAGATTCTGGCCGATGCCATGACCGCGCACCCGGAAATGGTGTCAGGGGAGCGGCGCAGCGATCTCGAGCTCATGCGCGCGGGACGCGGCGACTGGGTCGCCAAGATCGGCGCCGAAGGCGTGCAGGGCATCGGTCTGCGTGGCGCGGGCATCGGTATCGCTATCAAGGTTGCGGACGGCAACAAGCGCGCGCTTGCGGCCCGTCATGGCGGCGGTTCTGGAGCAACTCGGACTGATCGACGCAGCGTTGCCGCGCCGAACTCGCCGGCTGGTTTGAGCCGGTCATCCGCAACTACCGCGGAATTCCCACGGGACGCCTCGTGTCGTCGGTTGTCCTGGACAAAATGCCAGCCGGCTCCTACGCCCATGTTTCTGCATCGCAATAACCCTACGTCGGGATGAACTTACCGTCTCGCAGCGTGGTCTGTCGGTGCAAGCGCGCACCGCAAGGTGCCCCGGATGAGGCGGTGGTCAGGGTCCGGGGCGCTTGGGGTTTGAGGCCGGATGCCGCACCCGCCGTTCGGCGGGCATAACAACAAATGACTCAGGGATTGGATGGGTGATCGCGAAATCGATCAGCAGCTCGTCGAGCGCGCGCAGCGTGGCGACAAGCGTGCTTTCGAGCTGCTGGTTCTGAAGTACCAGCGCAAGCTGGGGCGTCTGTTGTCCCGGTTCGTGCGCGATTCGGCGGAAGTCGAGGACGTGACGCAAGAGGCATTCATCAAGGCATATCGGGCGCTTCCCAGTTTTCGGGGCGAGAGCGCTTTCTATACGTGGCTCTACCGTATCGGAATCAACACCGCCAAGAATTATCTCGTCGCTCTCGGTCGACGGGCGCCCACGACGACCGGCTTCGACAACGAGGAGGCGGAGGGCTTCGAGGATGCCGAACAGTTGCGGGACGCGAGCACGCCGGAAAGCGAGCTCGAAGGCAAGGAGATCGCAGCCACGGTGAATCGCGCGATGGATGCCCTGCCGGCGGACCTCCGGACCGCGATCACGCTGCGGGAAATCGAAGGGCTTGAGCTACGAGGAAATCGCCAGCGTGATGAATTGTCCCGTCGGCACGGTGCGTTCGCGGATCTTCCGGGCGCGTGATGCGATCGCGGCGGAGCTGCGGCCGTTGCTCGGGACGGAAAAGGATCGGAGATGGTGATGCGAGAACAGATTTCGCGCCTGATGGATGGTGACCTCGAAGGCGCCGAGGCGGATGCCGCGTTCCGCGATCTGAAGAACGGCGACGGACTCGAGTCACTGGGTGTGTTACCACGTCATCGGAGACTCGCTGCGCCGATGCGGTACTCCGACCGCCGGTTTTGCCGAGCGCTTCGCCGCGCGGCTCTGACGTCGAGCCCACGGTGCTGGCGCCGAAGCCTTCGCATGGATCCCGATTGCCGCTGGCGTGGGCGGCCGCGGCTACGGTCGCGGCGGTGCTCGTCGTCGGCTCGGTGGCCGTCAGCATGCTCGATCCGCAGCCCACTGCGATCGCGAAGGCGCGCGAGGCGAATGTCGGTGCGCGCGGCTCAGTCGAAGGTGCAGCCTGTGTCGCCGGACTATCTGATCGCGCATCAGGAGTACTCGCCGACAACGCAGATCCAAGGCGTCGGGCCGTATTTGCGGGCGGTTTCGGCGGGGGGCGTGGATGGCCGCCCGTAGCAGCACGGTTTTGTCCGGATCGTGTTGATGGCCGCCCTGAACCGCCGCTTCCGCGCGGACCTTGCAGGGTTGCGCGCGGTGCTGCTTGCCGCGGCAATGCTGGTCGCGGTGCCGGCCGCGCGGGCGGAGGACGCCGCTGCCTGGCTGATCGCGCGCGGCCACTGCCGCGCAGAAGCAGAACTACGTCGGCACGATTGTCTACCAGCACGGCGGACGCGTCGAAACGTCGCGCCTCGTCCACCTCAATGACCAAGGGAAGCGAATTCGAAAAGCTCGTCAATCTGGAGGGTCCCGCCCGGGAAGTGATCCGGAGGAACGGCGAGGTCCGTTGCTACTATCCGGACGCCAAAGTCATCCGCATCGAACCGCGCACGTTTCGCAACGCCTTTCCGTCGCTCTCTGCCGCAGCAGCAGGCCGCACTGACCGATTACTACAGTTTCCGGATGGCCGAGCGCGGGCGCGTCGCGGGCATCGAAACCCAGGCTTGGGTATTCGAGCCCAAGGACGGGCTGCGCTATGGCCACAAGTTCTGGGCGGACCCCGTGTCGGGGCTCCTCGTGAAGGCCCGCATCGTCGACGAGCGGAACGAAGTCATCGAGCAGTTTGCCTTCACCGAGATTCTGATCGGGGTGAAAATCGAGCGCGAGATGGTGAATCCGACATGGGCAGTGACGCCGCCCGGACTGGCAGGTGCGTCAATTGGGGCAGGGCGGCGCCGAATCCAAGGAAACCGGGTGGACCGTGACGCGCGTGCCGCCGGGGTTCATCAAGATCGTCGATGGCTTCCGGCGGCTGCGCGGCACGCGGGAAGTGGCGCACCTCGTTTATTCGGACGGGCTCGTCGCGGTATCGGTGTTCATCGAGCCGATCGGCGCGGCGCTCGCATCCGATCGGAGTCTCCCGGCAGGGCGGCATCAATGTCGTCATCCGGCAGCAGGACGATAATCTCGTCACCGTGCTGGGCGAAGTGCCCGTCGCCACCGTCCGGCAGATCGCGCACTCCGTGGCGCGCCGCTGACCGTCGATCATTTTTCACTGAGCAGAGCCAAGAGGCAGACTTCCCATGATGCATCGTTCCACTTCCTTCGTTGCCGCCCTCGTTTTCGCGACGCTCGCCGCGTTGCCCGCCGTCTCGACGGGACAGGCGCTGTGCGGGCCGGCTCTCGGGGCTCCCCGATTTCACCGAGCTCTACGACAAGCAGGGGCCGGCGGTCGTGGCGATCGATGTCACCCAAAAGGTGCGGCGCTCGCGCGGGTCCCGAGCTGTCCGAGGACGATCCGTTCTACGAGTTCTTCCGCCGCTTCGGGCAGATCCCGCGCCCGCGCGGCGCGCCCGATCGCGAGTTCGACCAGCAATCGGTCGGCTCCGGCTTCATCATCTCGAGCGACGGCTATCTCATCACCAACGCGCACGTGGTCGACGGCGCGGACGAAGTGACGGTCAAGCTGACCGACAAGCGCGAGTTCAAGGCCAAGGTCGATCGGCGCGGACAAGCGCACCGACGTGGCGCTCCTGAAGATCGAAGCGGCAAGGATCTGCCGAAAGTCACGATCGGCGATCCGGAAAAGCTCCGCGTCGGCGAGTGGGTGGTCGCGATCGGCAAGCCGTTCGGTCTCGAAAACACGATGACGGCCGGCATCGTCAGCGCCAAGGGGCGCGACCTGCCGCAGGAAAACCTGGTGCCCTTCATCCAGACCGATGCCGCGGTCAATCCGGGCAACTCCGGCGGCCCGCTGTTCAACCTGAAAGGCGAGGTCATCGGCATCAATTCGATGATCTTTTCGCGCACCGGCGGCTACATGGGCCTTTCCTTCGCCATCCCGATCGACCTCGCGATGAATTCCGTCGCGCAGCTCAAGGAGAAAGGTCGCGTGACGCGCGGGCGCATCGGCGTCCAGATCACCGAAGTGAGCAAGGAGACCGCCGAATCGTTCGGCCTGCCGAGGGCGGTGGGCGCGCTCGTCAATTCGGTGGAGAAGGGCGGACCCGCCGAGAAGGCAGGCGTCGAGGCGGGCGACATCGTCATCAAGGCGGACGGCAAGCGAGGTGCGCACGTCCTCCGAGCTGCCGCGGATCGTCACGATGATCAAGCCGGGCAACAAGGTCATGCTCACGGTCTGGCGCAAGGGAGCGCAGCAGGAGATCGCGGTGACGGTCGCGGAGATCAAGGAGGACGCCCCCGCGACGCCCGCGCGCAGGGGAGGACCGGCGCCGAAGGAAAAGGCCAAGCCCAACCGGCTGGGTCTCGTGCTGGTCCGACCTCACCGACGAGCAGAGAAAGGAGCTCGACGGGAAGACCGGCGTGCTGATCGAAGACGTTTCCGGTTCGGTGCGCGGCAACGTTCAGCCGGCGACGTCATTCTCGCGATCGTGAGCCGGGGTCAGACGACCGAGGCGAAAAATGCCGAGCAGGTCAACGGTCATGCTTGACGAAGATGGAGAAGGGCGCATCGGTCACGTTCCGGTTGCGGCGCGGCGAGCAGGAGTTCTTCGCGACGATTCGAAAATCAACAATGGCGAGTGAGCGAGGCGGGCGAGCGAAAGCGGGCCAAGGCCCGAAGGGCGCGTCGCCGAGCGATCGAGGGCGGCCGACAGTAGGATGCAACTCATCAATCACGCCGCGCGGAGGCCGCGGTGATAGGCTGGGCTGGTCTGAAGCTGACGCTGCTGACGCGCGCGTACTGCCATCTGTGCGATGAGATGCTCGCCGCGGTGAGACCGCTGGCCGCGGCGCGAGGCGCGACCGTCGCCGTGGTCGATGTGGACGCCGATCCCACGCTCGAACGCGCCTACGGCGAACTCGTCCCGGTGCTCTTTGCGGGCGATCCGGAGACCGGCATCGAGTTGTGCCACTACCAGTCTCGACCCGGCCCGGGTCGAGCGCGCGCCTGTCCGGCGCCGGCGACCCTCGGATCGAGGTCGCGTCCGGGAGCGAAAATCCGCTAAAATTCAACATGATTCGTCAAGTCAGGGGCACTATTCCGGTGCCCCTTTGTTTTGGCGTGGCCGTCGACCGGCGAAGAACGTGCATCTGATCCGCAACTTTTCCATCATTGCCCACATCGACCACGGCAAATCAACGCTGGCGGACCGGTTCATCCAGCGCTGCGGCGGCTTAGCCGAGCGCGAGATGGGGGAGCAGGTGCTGGACTCGATGGACCTCGAGCGCGAACGCGGCATCACGATCAAGGCGCAGACCGCGGCGCTCACCTACAAGGCCCGCGACGGCCAAACCTACAACCTCAATCTGATCGACACGCCGGGTCATGTCGACTTCGCCTACGAGGTCTCGCGCTCGCTCGCCGCTTGCGAGGGCGCGTTGCTGGTCGTCGATGTCTCGCAGGGCGTCGAGGCGCAGACCGTGGCGAATTGCTACACCGCGATCGAGCAGGGCGTGACCGTCGTGCCGGTGCTGAACAAGATCGACCTGCCCTCGGCCGAGCCCGATCGCGTGATCGAGGAGATCGAGGACATCATCGGCATCCCGGCGCACGATGCGCTGCGTTGCAGCGCGAAGACCGGTGAAGGCGTGGACGACGTCCTCGAGGCGGTCATCGCGCGCATCCCGGCGCCAAAGGGCGACGCGGAGCTGCCGCTCCAGGCGCTCATCATCGATTCGTGGTTCGACAATTACGTCGGCGTGGTCATGCTGGTCCGCGTGATGCAGGGCACGCTTGAAGCCGCGCGACAAGATCCTCCTGATGGCGGCGGCGGCCACCTACAACTGCGAGCAGGTCGGCGTGTTCACCCCGAAGTCGGTGGCGCGCGATTCGCTGTCGGCGGGCGGGGTCGGCTTCATCATCGCCGGAATCAAGGAGATCCACGCCGCGAAGGTCGGCGACACGGTGACGCTCGCCTCGCGGCCGGCGGCCACTCCGCTCCCGGGATTCAAGGACGTGAAGCCGCAGGTGTTCGCCGGGCTCTATCCGGTCGAGTCGAACCAGTACGAGGCGCTGCGCGACGCGCTCGAAAAGCTCAAGCTGAACGACGCCTCGCTGCACTACGAGCCCGAAGTCTCTCAGGCGCTGGGCTTCGGCTTCCGCTGCGGGTTCCTCGGCCTTTTGCACATGGACATCGTGCAGGAGCGGCTCGAGCGCGAGTACGACATGGATCTCATCACGACGGCGCCGACCGTGCATCTATCAGATCCTGTCGCGCGACGGCACGGTCGCCGAGATCGAGAATCCGTCGAAGCTGCCGGATTTGTCGCGCGTCGAGGAGATCCGCGAGCCCATCATCACGACGACGATGCTGATGCCGCAGGAATACGTCGGTCCGGTGATCACGCTTTGCACCGAGCGGCGCGGCGTCCAGAAGAATATGCAATATCTCGGCCGCCAGGTGATGCTGACCTACGAGCTGCCGCTGGCGGAAGTCGTGATGGATTTCTTCGACCGGCTGAAGTCGGTGTCGCGCGGCTACGCGTCGATGGACTACGAATTCAAGGAGTTTCGCGCGGCCGATGTGGTGAAGCTCGACATCCTGATCAACGGCGAGCGCGTCGATGCGCTGTCGGTGATGGTGCACCGCTCGGTGGCGACCTACCGCGGGCGCGAGGTCGTCGCCAAGATGCGCAAGCTCATCCCGCGGCAGATGTTCGACATCGCCGTTCAGGCGTCGATCGGCGCGCAGATCATCGCCCGCGAGACGATCAAGGCGATGCGCAAGAACGTGCTCGCGAAATGCTACGGCGGCGACATCACGCGCAAGAAGAAGCTGCTCGAGAAGCAGAAGGCCGGCAAGAAGCGCATGAAGGCCGTCGGCAGCGTCGAAATTCCGCAGGAGGCGTTCCTCGCGATCCTTTCGATCGGCGACAAGTGACCAACGCGCGACGAGGCGACGGCTCGAATGCGCGCGAGCCCGGTTCGCGAGCGCTACGCCGAGGCACCCGTGTGGGACAATCTCCAAGACCAGCGCACCAACAATGACGATGAACTTTCCGCTGATCCTGTTTCTCGCCACCGCTCCTCACCGGCGGGGTGGCGCTCGCCGACCGCTGGTTCCTGCGCAAAGGCCGCGCCGCCGACGCGCGGGAGCCGTGGTGGGTCGAATATCCGAAGAGCTTCTTTCCGGTGCTGCTGATCGTCTTCCTGCTGCGCTCCTTCGTCGCGGAGCCGTTCAAGATCCCGTCGTCGTCGATGCGACCCACGCTCGACGTCGGCGACTTCATCCTCGTCAACAAGTTCGCATACGGACTGCGGCTGCCGATTCTCGAGCAGAAGATCGTGCCGATCTCCGACCCGCAGCATGGCGACGTCGTCGTGTTCCGCTATCCCCTCAATCCTTCGCAGGACTTCATCAAGCGCATTGTCGGGCTGCCAGGCGATACCGTGGTCTACAGGAACAAGCAGCTGACGGTCAACGGCGTGCCCTGGCCGCAGCAATCGGCCGGCACCTACAGCTATCTCGAAGGCCTGCGGTTCGAGACGATGGAGCAGTTCGCGCGAAACCGTGCCCGACGGCAACGGCGAGAAGCAGCATGCGATTGCCGTCGACCCGGCGTTGCCCGCCGTCAGCCCCGGCCAGGTCCGCACATTCGCCGGGCGGGAGAACTGCGACTACAATTCCGACGGCAGCGGATTTTCCTGCAAGGTACCGGCGGGGCAATACTTCGTGATGGGAGACAACCGTGATCGCAGCGACGACAGCCGGTACTGGGGATTCGTGCCCGACGACCACCTTCGTGGCCGCGCATTCTTCATCTGGTTCAACTGGGACGACATCTCGAGCCTGGCGTTCAAGCGGGTCGGCAGCGGCATTCGATAGGGAGGCGACGATGCACGATGCGAACGCGGCAACGCGGATTGTCGATGCTGGGATTCCTCTTCGTCGCGGCGGTCGTCGTCGCCTGCGTCATGGTCGGCTTTCGCGTGATGCCCGCCTACATCGAGTACTACTCCGTGCACAAGGCGCTCGAGCAGGCGCTGGCCGACGCCAAGGATCTCAATTCGGCGGCGGAGATCCGGAGCGCGTTTCAGCGGCGCGCCGACGCCGGGTACATCGAATCGGTGCAGGGCCGGGACATCGAAATCACGAAGTCGAAGAACGAGGTGACGGCCAGCGTCGAGCTGGACCCGCAAGCTGCCGCTGGTGGCGAACGTCAGCCTGTTCCTCGAGTTCGAGGCAACGGCGACAAGCTGAACGTTCGCGGAGGCCGCGCGGCGGCCTTCGCGCGAGTCGCGTGCGGCATCGATAGCGTGAACGGGCCAGGAGGATGCCGTCGCTTTCGTTCCTTGACCGCCTGGGCCACGCCTTTCGCCGGCCCGAGCTCACTGCGCAGCGCACTGACGCACCGGAGCCACGGCGCGACCCACAACGAGCGGCTGGAATTCGTCGGCGACGCGGTGTTGAACTGCGCGGTCGCCGCCGTGCTGTTCGAGCGCTTTCCGGCCATTCCCGAAGGCGAGCTTGTCCCGCGTTCGCGCGAGTCTCGTCAATCGTGACACGCTGGCGCGTCTCGCGCGAGGCTCGCCCTCGGCAGCGAGATCGTCCTGGGCGAAGGCGAAGTCAGGAGCGGCGGGGACGAGCGGCCGTCGATTCTCGCCGATGCGCTCGAGGCGGTGTTCGGCGCCGTTTTCGTCGACGCCGGCTTCGACGCCGCGCGCGAGCGTGATCGAGCACGTCTATGCGGCCGAGTTCGCCGGCCTCGACCCGGCGGCGCTCGGCAAGGACCCGAAGACGCGGCTGCAGGAATGGCTGCAGGCGCGCGTATCGCCGTGCCGGAATACGCGGTGACCGCGATCGGCGGCGAAGCCCACGCGCAGACGTTCACGGTCGAATGCCGCGTACCGGCGCTCAGGTGTCGCCGCTACGGGCACCGGCATCGAGTCGTCGCGCGGCGGAGCAGGCCGCTGCCGCGGACGCGTTCGCGCGGGTCGTGGCCGCATCCGGCGATGCGCGCGGCGGCTGACGCTCCGAATGCCGCGGATTTTCGCTGCGGCTACGTGGCGATCGCCGGCCGGCCGAATGTCGGCAAGTCGACGCTGCTCAACCGGCTCGTCGGTCAAAGAGTCAGCATCACGTCGAAGAAGGCGCAGACGACGCGCCACCGCGTGACCGGGATCGTGACGACCGCCTGAGTCGCAGGTCCTGTTCGTCGACACGCCCGGATTCCAGACGAAGCATCGCTCGCGCCTCAACGACCGGATGAACCGCGCGGTCACGCAATGTCTCGCCGACGTCGATGCCGCTCGTGGTCGTCATCGAAGCCGGCCGCACCACCGATGCCGACCGCGCGGTGATTCGCCTCTTGCCCGCGAGCGCGCCGCGCCGTCGTCGCTCTCAACAAGATCGATCGCGTCAAGGAGCGTGACGCGATGCTGCCGCAAATGGCCGAGCTCGCCGCGCTCTTCCCGTTCGCCGCGATCGTTCCGGTGAGCGCGGAAAAGGATCGCGCGCTCGACGCTCTGCTGGCGGAGGTCCGCGCGCTGCTGCCGGTGGCCGCGGCGATCTATCGGCGCTGACGAGATCACCGATCGCGACGAGCGTTTTCTCGCCGCCGAGTTCGTGCGGGAGAAGATCTTCCGGCTGCTGGGCGAGGAAGTGCCGTACGCGACGACGGTGGTGATCGATCGTTTCGAGCACGAGGGCGCGCTGCGCCGCATCCACGCCACGGTCCACGTGGATCGCGAAAACCAGCGCGCCATCCTGCTGGGCGCGGGCGGAGCGCGGATGAAGGAGATCGCCACGGCAGCGCGCAGCCGACATGGAGCGCCTGTTCGGCGGGCAGGTTTACCTCGAAGTCTGGGTGCGCGTGACCGCGCGGCTGGGCCGACGACGACGCGCAGCTCAAGCGTTTCGGATACTGATGGACCCGCACTGAGTTCAGGACAATGGCTCCCCGCGCCCAACCGCTGCGCCGCGACGACCAGCCGGCTTTCGTGCTGCACACCTACGCGTACCGCGAGACGAGCGTGATCGTCGAGGCGATCACGGCGCGATTACGGCCGGGTCGCGATGGTGGCGCGCGGCGCGCGGCGCCCGCGCTCCGAATTGCGGGGACTGCTGCAGGGGTTCCAGCCGCTGCTCCTGTCCTGGTCGGGGCAGCACGAATTGAAGACGCTGCTCCGGGCCGAATGGCGCGGCGGGCTCGCCGCGGGTCGGCGGGTCGGCGCTCGTCTGCGGCTTCTACCTCAACGAGTTGCTGCTGAAGCTCCTTCCGCGCGAGGATCCGCATCCGCGCCTTTTCGCGAACTACGAGGCGGCGCTTTCCGAGCTGGCGGCCGGCGGCGAGCAGGCGCCGGTGCTGCGGCGATTCGAGCTCCTGCTGCTCGCCGAGCTGGGTTATGCGTTGCCGCTCGTGCGCGAGGCCGACACCGGCGACCCGATCGATCCTGCGGCGCGATACCATTACGCCTTCGACCGGGGCGCCCGCCGCGCGCCGTCCGAGCCTTGCGCGCGGCTGCCCGTCGTACGCGGAGCGACGCTGCTGGCATTGGCCGACGGTCGCTACACGGATGCCGAAACCGCGGCCGAGGCCAAGCGGCTGATGCGCGAAGTGCTCGATCATTACCTCGAACAGCGCGGCGTAGAAAGTCGCCGTGTCGTCCAGGATCTGCAGGCGCTCGACGGGCGCCGCGAACAGGAGAACGACCGCCATGATTGAACTCGGCGTCAACATCGACCACGTCGCAACCCTGCGGCAGGCGCGCCGGACCTACGAACCCGATCCGATGTGGGCGGCCGTCGAGGCCCATCTCGGCGGCGCCGATGGCATCACCGTTCACCTGCGCGAGGATCGCCGCCACATCCAGGACGAGGATGTGCGGCGGCTGCGCGAATTGATCCATATCAAGCTCAATCTCGAAATGGCAGCGACCGCCGAGATGGTCGACATCGCCGTCCGGTTGAAGCCCGAGATGGCGATGCTCGTGCCGGAAGGTCGACACGAAATCACGACCGAAGGCGGCCTCGACGTGGCCGCGCAGGAAGCCAAGCTCGCCGAGGCCGTGAAGCGGCTTGCCGGCGCCGGGATCGGCGTGAGCGTTTTCATCGACGCCGAGCTGCGGCAGGTCGAGGCCGCGGCGCGCATCGGCGCGAGGGTTTGCGAAGTGCACACCGGTCCCTATGCCCATGCTTTCCACGCCAAGGGGCGCGATCCGCAAAGCGCGCCGGTGGTCGAGGAACTGGCGAAGATCCGTGCCGCGGGCGAAGCTATCCGGCAGGCGGGAATGCGCTTCAACGCCGGGCATGCGCTCAATTATTTCAACGTGCAGCCGGTCGCGGCGCTGCCGGGCGTGCGCGAGCTCCATATCGGACACGCGATCGTTTCGCGCGCGGTGTTCGTCGGCATGCGCGAAGCGGTGCGGCAAATGAAGGCCTTGATCAGGGAGGCGGCGCACCATGAGCGCCGGCCGGGCCGTCCGCAAGGCGCGAATTGCTCGGGACAGAGCGCAGCGCCAAGGCGCGCACACATGATCGCATTGCCGCGCGGCCCGGTCATGCTCGGCATCGAGGGCGTGCAGTTGACCGACGACGACCGCAGGCGCCTCGTCGATCCGCTCGTCGGCGGCGTGATCCTGTTCGCGCGGAACTTCGAATCTGCTCCGCAACTGAGGGCATTGACCGCCGAGATCCGGGGATTGCGCACGCCTGCGCTGCTCGTCGCCGTCGATCACGAAGGGGGCCGCGTGCAACGCTTTCGCACCGGTTTCAGCGCCATACCTGCCGATGCGCGTGCTGGGCGAGCTCTGGGATCGCGATATCGCCGGCGCCGCGCGCGAGGCATCGCGGATCGGGCGCACGATCGCCGGGGAGCTTCGCGCGCACGGCGTGGATTTCAGCTTCACGCCGGTGCTCGATCTCGATCATGGCGCGAGCACGGTGATCGGCGACCGGGCGCTTCATCGCAATCCGAATGCGGCTGCGCATCTCGCGGTGGCGCTCCATGCGGGATTGCGTGCGGGCGGAATGTCCGCTGTGGGCAAGCATTTTCCGGGACATGGCTTTGTGGCGGCCGATTCGCACGCGGAGCTGCCGGTCGACGATCGATCGCTCGCCGAAATCACTGCCGAGGATCTCGTTCCGTTCGGCGTGCTGGTGCACCACGGGATCGAGGCGATCATGCCAGCGCATGTGATCTATCCGGCGGTCGACGAGGCGCCGGCCGGCTATTCGCGCCGATGGCTGCAGGAGATCCTGCGGGGCGAGCTCGGCTTCGACGGACTCATCTTTTCCGACGACCTCGGCATGGCTGGGGCGCAAGGCGGTGGGCGATCTCGTCGCGCGCGCCGAGGCGTCGCTCGCTGCCGGGTGCGACATGGTCCTCGCCTGCAACGATTTCGCGGGCGCCGATCATCTCCTCGCGAATTTCGGTCCCGCGTCGGGTCGTGAGCTCGCGCGCCGCGCGGCGGCCATGGAAGCGCGCGAACCGCGGCCGGGCCCGTGAACGTCAGCGTTGGGTGGCATCGGCGCGCAAGCGGCCGCCGCAAGGGCGCCGCCGATGCTAGTGGCCCCTCGCTCAATACGGATGGGGCCAGCGGCCGCCCACCTTGCGCGTGAGCTCCTCCGCGGTGTGCGCGACCACGGGGCCGAGTTGCCGAATCCGCTCGTCCGGAAGACGCGACGACGGCCCCGCGAGCGAAATCGCGCCGAGCGGCTCCGCATGCTCGTCATAGACGGTCGCGGCCACGCAGCGTGTGCCGGGGGCATGCTCCTCGTCGTCGAAGGAGTAGCCGCGGTGGCGGATGACCTTGAGCGCCGTCCACATCGTCTCCGGCGCGACGATCGTATGCGGCGTGATCCGGGGCAGGCCCTTCACCTTGAGAATCGCGTCGATCTGCTCGTCCGGCAACGAGGCGAAGATCGCCTTGCCCACGCCTGACGCGTGCAGCGGGACCCGGCTGCCGAGCTTCACCAGGATCCGCATCATCTCGTGACACTGGACCTGGGCGATGAACACCGCCTCGGTGCCATCGAGGATCGCGAGGTTCGCCGTCTCGCCGGATTGCTCCATCAGCCGGCGCATGTAGACGTGGCTCTGCGCGACGAAATCGCGATTGGCGAGAAATCCGGCGCCGACGGTGAACGCGTGCAAGCCGACGTACCAGAGCCCGAGATCGCCTCCCTGGTACACATAACCCATCCGCTCCAGCGTGGAGAGGAGGCGGTGCGTCGTCGACGTCGGCAGATCGACGCGGTGGGCGAGATCGGTAAGCGTGATCCCGCCATCGGCCTTGGCGAGAGCTTCGAGCAGATTGAGACCGCGCGTCAGGCTCTGGACCTGGCCTGCCAGCGCGCCAGGCTTCGACGGCGTGCGGCCGCGGCGGGGCGGGGTGGTGAATCGGTGCGGCATCGAGGCTCTCATCGCGGCGTGTCCCGCGGGGATGGAGCTCGAACGCTAACACAAACGGGCGCGGCGGGTTGTTGTGCCCCACACCCCCGAGGGGCGCAATCGCGCCTTGGGTCGGCCCTGCGGCGCAATTCGCGAGCTAGTGAAAATGCTTGTGCGAATGGCTCACGCCGCCGTCGTGGACATGCTCGTGCGCATGGGCGGGATGGAGGTGCCCGTAACGCTCCTCGATCCGTCCGAATCTCCACACGAGCGCCGAGATACCCCACGCAACGAGGAAGATGCCCACGATCACATAGCCCAGAATCCCGAAGTCGAGCGCCGCGATCCGATCGAAAAATGCGCCATCGAGATCGAGCACTCGGATGGCGACCTGCATGAGCTCGATCGCCCCGATCAACATGGCGACGGCGATCGAAAGGCTCGTGATCGTGATGTTGTAGAAGATTTTGCGCAGCGGATTCACGAAGGCCCAGTCGTAGGCTTTCGTCATCAGCACGCCGTCGGTCGTGTCCATGGCCGTCATGCCGGCGGCGAAGAGAATCGGCAGCGACAGCACCGCCCCCACGGGAAGGTCCCCGGCCGAGGCCCCTGCCGTCATCGCGAGGAGGCCGACCTCCGACGCCGTGTCGAAGCCGAGGCCGAACAGGATGCCCAGCGGATACATCTGCCAGCTGTGATTGACCAGCCGCTTCAGCCGCCCGCCAAACAGGCGATTGAGGAAGCCGCGCTGCGAGAGCAACTCTTCCAGGTGGACATGGCTGTGCTGCCCCGTCTTCGCCTGGCGCCATAGCTTGACGATGTCCAGCAGGACAACGAGATTGAGGATCCCGATCACGAGGAGGAAGGTGCCGGACACGCTGGCGCCGATAACGCCGCCGAGGTTCTTGAGCTCGGGCAATTCCTGCTTGACGGTGGTCGCGGCAAAGATGATCGCCTAGCGCAAGAGCGAAGACGATGGTCGAATGACCCAGCGAAAAGAAGAAGCCGATGCCCAGGGCCGCTTGCCCTTCTGCAGCATGAACCGCACCGTGTCGTCGACCGCCGCGATGTGATCGGCATCGAAAGCGTGGCGCAGCCCGAACATGTAGGCCACGAAACCGAGGCCGACCAGCGCCGGATAGTGCGCGGAATAGTGGAGATAGAGTCCCCAGCCCAATACGTGCAACAGGGCGATGACGCCGTAGAGCCCCGCCAGTCGGCGCCATTCGCCGGCGCGTGAACGCCCGCGTGCGACGGCGCGCGTCGCGCAGGTTTGCGAGCGGCGAAGGAAGGGCTCGATACTCCATGTGGCTCGGATCGGATGCGTTACGCGGCGAGCCCGGCCTAGATCATCCGGGTGCCAGGCGCGGCGTTACGGGATGGAGCTCTCCGGCAATGTCCACCTGATACTTGGCGCCTAATACCATTTCGTCGGTGAGAGCGCTATCCGCGCGGGCATAGCCCATCGCGACCGCTCGTCCGTGGCGGCGAGAATAGCCCGTCGACGTCAATTCGCCGACATTCCGGCCGTCCATCAGAACGGGTTCACCGCCCCAGGGGAAGACCGCCGGATCGTCGAACGTGAACATGACGAGGCGCTTCGTGATGCCCTTGGCGCGCTGCGCCTGCAGGGCCTCGCGACCGACGAAAGCGGCCGGCTTGTCCATCTTCACCGCGTAGCCCAAGCCCGCTTCCCAGGGCGTCTCGTCGGGCGACAGTTCCGCGCCCCACGCGCGGCGGCCGGCTTCGATGCGCAGCGCGTCGATCGTGTAATAGCCGGCATCCTTCAGGCCGAACTCGGCGCCGCAATCCCACAGCGCGTCGTAGAGCGCCACGCATTGGTCGGTGGGCACGTAGAGCTCGTAGCCCGGACCGCCGACATAGCTCATCCGTGCCGCGCGCACCCGCGCGTACCCGACGTCGATCATCCGCGTCGTGGCGAACGGCATTCCCGCCTTGGACAGGTCGTCCGGCGACACTCGGCCGAGGAGCGCCTCGGCCTTGGGACCCATCACCGAGATCACCGAATACGCGCTGGTGACATCGACGAGGGCTGCGTGCTCGTCGCCGCGAATGGCGCGCTCGATCCACGCGAAGTCGCGCGTCGTCTGCGCGGATCCGGTGATGATGAAGAACTCGTCGGGCCCGAGCCGGATGACGGTGAGGTCGCTTTCGAACCCGCCGCGGGCGTTGAGCATTCCCGTGTAGACCATGCGGCCGACGGGAACGTCGATCTCGTTCGCGCAGGTCCGTTGCAGGACCGCAAGCGCACCGCGACCCTTGAGCACGAACTTCGAGAACGACGTCTGATCGAACACGGCCACGTCCTCGCGGCACGCGCGCTGCTCCTCCAGCACGTGCGGCAACCAACCCGGCGTGCCCAGCGTGTACGGCGGCGTGTGCGCGCCCGGCGGCAGGAAGTAGTTCGCGCGCTCCCAGTTCATCTTGCTGCCGAACACGGCGCCGCTTCGCGGCGAGCCGGTCGTAGAGCGGCGAGCGCCGCAACGGCCGGACCGTCGCGAGCTCCTCGCGCGGCCAGCGCATCGCGTAGTGCAAGCCGAGCGTCTCGACCGTGCGGTCGGCGAGGTGCCGGCGATTGGCGTGGAACGGCGCGAAGCGCCGCGTGTCGACGTCCCACAGGTCGAGCGGGGCGCCGCCGTTGACGATCCACTCGGCGACGAGCTTGCCCGCGCCGCCGGCGTTCGCGATGCCGGCCGAGTTGAATCCGGCGCACACGAAATAGCCGGCGAGCTCCGGCGCTTCGCCGAGGATGAAGTTGCCGTCGAGCGTGAAGCTTTCCGGCCCGTTCAGCAGCAGCTTCACTTCGGCCGTCTCGAGGCAGGGCGTGCGATGGATCGCGTTGCGCATCAGGATCTCGAAGTGGTCCCAGTCCTCCGGCAAGCAGCTGGAATTCGAATCCGTCGGGGATCGGGTCGACGTTCCACGGTTTCGCCTTGGGCTCGAAGCCGCCCATGACGAGCCCGCCGACTTCCTCCTTGTAGTACAGGTAGCCGTCGGGATCGCGAATCACCGGCATGTCGGGAGTCACGCCGGCGATCGCCTTGGTGACGAGGTAGAAGTGCTCGGCGGCGTAGAGCGGCACGTTGACGCCGGCGAGGCGCCCGAACGCGCGAGCCCATTGGCCCCCGCAATTGACGAGTGCTTCGCACGCGATCGCGCCCTCGTCATCCGCGGTTCGCCAGCGGATTCCGGTGACGTGTCCCGCGGCGCGGTCGACGCCCGTAACCTTGATGCCTTCGACGATCGTTGCGCCGCGCATCCGCGCACCCTTGGCGAGCGATTGCGCGAGATCGGTGGGATTCGCCTTGCCGTCGCCGGGAATCCACACGGCCCCCGCGAGGTCGTCCGTGCGCAGGATCGGCACGCGGCTCCCTGCTTCGGCTGGGGACGACGAACTCGAATTCGATGCCGAAGCTCTTCGCGCGCGCCATCTGCCGTTGCATCGACACGAGGCGCTCCGGCGTCCGCGCGACGTTGAGGCTGCCGCACTGTTTCCAGCCGGTGGCGAGTCCCGTCTCCTGCTCGAGCGACGCGTAGAGGTCGATCCCGTAGCGGCTCATCCGCGTCGCATTGCGGGTGCGCGCGCGTCTGGCCGACGAGGCCGGCCGCGTGCCACGTCGTGCCGCACGTGAGCTTGCCCTGCTCCAGCAGAACGACGTCCCTTACGCCGAGCTTGGCAAGGTGGTAGGCCGTGGAAACGCCCGCGATGCCGCCGCCGACGACGACAGCGCGAGCCTGGGTGGGCACTTTGGCGCTCATGGCGTAATCAGAGTTTCAGGGCGGCCACGCCCGCGACCACGCTCGCGGCGCCGGCAAGGCGCGGCCAGCCCGAAGCCTTCCTTCAGCCAGACGGCGCCAATGAGCGCGGCGAACAATACCGAGGTTTCGCGCAGCGCCGCCACGGCGGCGATCGGCGCCCGCGTCATTGCCCAAAGGACGATGGCGTACGCGCCGAGGCTCGCGGCGCCGCCGATCAGGCCCCGGCGCCAGCCGCGCGCGATATAGCGTGACGGCATCCTGTCCGCGCCGCATCCGGATCCAGCAGAGGAAGGGGACCGCTTCGAGAAACGTGAGCCACACCGCGTAGCTCCCGGCCTTGCCCTCGGCGCGCGCCCCGGCGCCGTCGACCAGCGTGTACACGGCGATGATCGCGGCATTCGCCAGCGCGAAGAGGACCGCGGCCCGCGGATGCGGGTTGCGGCCCACGAAAGCGATGCCGACGATGCCGGCGCAGATCAGGACGATGCCGAGCGCGACCTGCGGGGTCGGCCATTCGCGCAGGAACACGACGCTCAGCAGCGTTGCGATGAGCGGCGCCGTGCCGCGCATCAGCGGGTAGGCGAACGAAAGATCGCCCGTCCGGTAGGCCTGCGCGAGCGTGACGTAATACGCCCAGTGGATGCGCCACGGACAGGATCATGAACGTCCACGCCGCGGGATCCGGAAAGCCGACGAACGGGATGACCGCGAGCCCCCATGCGCCGGAGCCCGCGACCACCGTGGCGGTGTCGAGCAGCGGGTCGCCGCCGGGCGCCGACTTCAGCAGCGCATTCCATCCCGCGTGCAAGAGGCCCGCGCCGAGCACGGCGAGCGTGACCGCGAAGTGAGTCGGCAGATTCACGTCGCGCCGCGCATCGCCAGGCAGCGACGTAGTCACGTCTGCTTGCGCGGGCACGACTGTCCGGTTCCTTGAGCCGCGTCTTCATGAGGACGCCGGCCTGTTCGAGGATCGGATAGGCGATCGACGAGATGTGCGAATTGATCCGCTTCATGTCTGAGATGAGATCGAGGTGCAGCGACGACGTCTCGATGCTGTCCTGCGTGTTCTCGGCGAGGCGCGCGAGATGGGAATCGGCGTAGGCGCGCTCGAGATCGCGGAACAGCACCTTCTGCGCGAGCAGCTGCTGCGCGCTCTTCAGATCGCCGTTGAGGAACACCGACAGCCCCAGCCGCAGATTGGCGATGAGCCGCGCGTGGAGATCGCAGATCTCGGCCATGCCCGCCTCCGAGAAGTTGCGCCCCTTGTCGATCTTCTTTTCCTCGAGCTCGATGATGATGCGCTCGATGATGTCGCCGACCTGTTCCATGTTGATCGTGAACGAGACGATGTCGGCCCAGCGCCGGCCCTCCTCCTCCTCCAGCGCCTCGCGCGATATCTGGGTCAGGTACAGCTTGACCGCGGTGTACAGGTCGTCGACGACGTCGTCCATCTTGCGCAGCCGTTCGGCGAGCGCACGATCATTCGTCCGCAAAACGGTCAACAAGCCGGTTAGCATCTGCTCGATGATGTCGCCGATGCGCAACGCCTCGCGCGCCGCGCAGGAAATGGCGAGCGTGGGTGTGGCGAGCGCGGATGGATCGAGGTGCCGGGGCTTGCCCGGATCGTCGATGACCGGCTTGGTCGGAAGCAGTCGCTCGGCGATGCGCGCGATCGGGGCGGTGAAGAAAATGAATGCCACGGACAGAGTGAGGTTGAAGGCGAGGTGGAACAGCGTGACCTGCTGGGCCGGCCCGAGGCCCAGTAAATCGAACGGCTTCTCGACCTGCACCATGAACGGCACCAGCACGATACAGCCGATCAGCTTGAACAGGAAGTTGCCCAGCGTGACCCTCCGCGCTTCCGGTGGCGCGCTCAGCGTCGACAGCATACCGAGAAGGCCGCTGCCCAGATTCGCGCCGAGGACGAGACCGAGCGCCACCGGGAGCGCGATGACGTGCAGCGAGGCGAGCGTCGCAACCAGCAGCACGACGGCGAGACTCGAGTAGCACAGGATCGTCATCAGCGCGGCGACCAGGATGCCGAGCAGCACGTCGCCCGCCAGCGAGGTCAAGATCACCTTGATGCCGGCCGCCTGGACGACAGGCTTGGTCGCGACCGAGATCCATTGCAGCGCGAACATGATGAGGCCGAGCCCGATCAGCACGCGTCCGAACTGGCCGATCCGATCCGACTGCCGCGCGAGAAAGAGCACGACGCCGACGAAGATCAGGAGCGGCGACAGCCAGGACAGGTCGAACGACAGAGCGACCGTGACGAGCGATGTGCCGACGTCCGCGCCGAGCATCACCGCCAGCGCCTGCGCGGTGCCGATCAGGCCCTGGCCCGCGAACGACGCGACGATCAATGCGGTAGCTGTGCTGCTCTGAATCAGCGCGGTGATGCCCACGCCCGCGAAGAACGCGCGCACCGGGTTGGCGACGCTTATCCGCAGGAAACGCCGCAAATTGCTGCCGTACAGGCGCAGGATGCCGGTGCGGACGATGTGCGTACCCCAGACGAGCAGCGAAACGCCGGCGAGGAGGTTGAGCAGCGTCTGCATGCTTCAGGCCGCCGGCGCGTTCCACGGCTGTGAGCGCCGCGTCGAGGATGGAAAAGGCGGCGTCGAGATCGTCCTCGGCGATGACGAGCGGCGGCGACAAGGCCAGCACGTTGCCCTGGCCGACCTTGAAGGACAGGCCGTGCGCAAGGCAGTGGTACATCACCTGTTCCGCTTCGCGTCGCGCGGGCACGCCGTCGCGCGCCAGTTCGACGGCGAGAAGGAGGCCGATGCCGCGAACGTCGGCGACGAGCGGATGGCGGTGCTTGAGATCGCTCATTCGCAGCAGCGCACGCGCGCCCAGCTCGCGAGAGCGCTCGAGCAGGTTTTCGTTCTCGATCGCCTCGAGGGTCGCCAGCGCCGCGGCGCAGCCGACCGAGCTCTTCTCGTGCGTGTAGTGGCCGAGCGCGCGATCGGCGGCGATATCGAGGTCGCGCCGCGCGATCAGCGCGGCCATCGGAAAGACGGCGCCACCCAGACCCTTGCCGAGGACGACCATGTCGGGGACGATGTCGTAGTGCTCGAACGCGAACATGCGGCCCGTGCGCCCGAGACAGATCGGCACTTCGTCCAGGATCAATAGCGCGCCGTGGCGGTCGCAGGCATCGCGCACGATGCGGTAATACTCGGGCGGCGGAATCTGCACGTCGGTGCAGCGGATCGTCTCGATGATCACGGCGCCGACGTCCTCTTCCTTGCCGAGCACGTAATCGAGATACTCGGCGCACTTGGCGCTGCACACGCCGCCGCAGCCGAAGCGACACGCCCGCGGATCGCAGGGCGGCGCGTGCTCGGTGCCGGGCATCAGGGGACCAATGCCCTTGCGGAACACAGCCTCGCCGCCAATCGAGATCGCGTCGAGCGAGGCC
>CAWJAU010000011.1:0-73784 GCA_963840945.1 uncultured beta proteobacterium
GAGGCAGCGCAGTGATAGGTGTGCCCGAAGCACGTCGACCCGGCCGCCGCGGTGAACCAGAGCAAGTTCAACGCGGTGATCGACTGGGCGACGAGCTTCGTCGTCCGCGCGGAGGGAAGTAGCCATGGCGCGAGCGGCCCACCCCCACGCGATGTCCCCCTCGCGGCCCGGGCGCACGCGCACCGCGCCGCCGCTGATGCCCGCGCAGTTTCCGACGCAGGGGCGCTATCTCACGCTACACTGCTGTTCGGACGCCACGGGCATCCTCTACCTGCTGTGCGGCTTCGGCGCGCTGCGCGCGGTCTGGCTGCTCGGCAGCGGCCCGACCGCCTGGGCGGCGTTCCAGCAGGAGTACGCGACGGCGCCGCTGATCGCGCTGCACGTGGTCTGCCTCGCCGCGGTGATCTTCGTCGGCGTGCGCTTCTTCAGCCTGTTCCCGAAGTCGCAGCCCGCGAAGATCGGGCCCGCGAAGCCGCCGCCGCGCCCGATCCTGCACGCGGGGCTCTACGCGGCGTGGATCGCCGTCTCGGGCGGGCTCGCGCTGATCATGGCCGGGGGGATCTTCTGATGCGTCACCTCCTGCTCAAGCTCGAGCCCGTGATCTGGCTGCTGTTCGGCCAGGGGATCATGATCGGCACGATGCTGCTCACGGCCTACCTGGTACTCGTACATGAGGTACAGCCACAACGATATCGCCACCAGCGGCTACCAGTACGTGCTGCCGTATCCCGGAGTTGCAACCAGCACGAGCCTGAGCTACCTGAACGGCTACGACGCGTTCACCAAGGGCCACAACAATATCTTTTACGTGCTCGCCACGTACCGGTTCGACGCCCCGCCGCTGCCGGCAGCGCCCGTGCGGGTGGCGCAAGCGCCGGCCCCCGCGCCTGTCGCGGCGCCGCAAACGCCGCCGCCGGCTCCGGCGCCACCGCCGGCGCCTGCGCCGCAGGTTCAGAAGATCACGCTCGACTCGAAGGTGCTGTTCGACTTCGACAAGGCGGTGCTGAAGCCCGAAGGCAAGGCGGCGATCGACAGCCAGGTCGTCGGCAACGTCGCGCAGATCAAGAAGCTCGAGGTGGTGCTGGTGACGGGCCATGCCGACCGGCTCGGCACGGACGCCCACAACCAGAAACTGTCGGAGCGGCGCGCCGATGCGGTGCGTGATTATCTGGTCAGCAAGGGCGTGGACAAGGCGAAGATCGAGACGATCGGCATGGGAGAGAAGCAGCCGGTCGTGCAGTGCGATCAGAAGAACCTGAAGCAGTTGATCGATTGCCTGCAGCCCAATCGACGCGTGGAGGTGCAAGTCAAGGGCGAAAAGTAAAAGGGTCCCGCAGGCTTTGGTCTCGCGACTGCCGCTTGGGTACGGTCGTACAAAGTACTGATGCAGCACGCGAAGGCGAATTGACCCCGACGGCCGCGCCTTCCTCCGCACGGCCCCCTTTGGGCTAGTAGCGGCCGTGCTGCGCGCATGACGTGGTACAGGCTCTACCGTCGAGGCCGCGGGGGCCAGATGCGGTCGATTTGGCTACGGAGTTCGCCGGTGAGCATGGGGAGCCCTGGGTTCAAACGGACGACGACTGCGAGACAGGATAACGCAGAGCCGGCACGAGGCGCAGCGGTGCGACAATACCGGGTGCACCGGTCCCCTTCGACCTTCGCTACCGTGATCCGCTGTCCGCCTGCTGCGTATGTGCGCGCTACGGCGCCGAGCGACGCGAAATCGCTTAACCCTTCGCCGAGTTGGAGATCACCGGTCCGCCGGAGGTCCGCGAGGTCGATCCGGGGGCGCGGTACTTCAGCCCGCACTTCAAGCTGATGATTTGCGCAGAGCTGCGGCGGTATAGCACAGCGCCCGAGCTTCAGTCGCACCGCGTGGCGCCGCCGGCAATCGACGCAGTCGAAGCGTTCAACGTGCGTCTCTTCCTTCGCCGGTACGTCACCCATTGCAGGCGGCGCAGCTTCCCATCAATGAACGGGGCGGCGGCCGGCCGCTCGGTTAGGTGTCCTAAATGGTATTCGACCCTACGGACACCGCCCGATTAGATTCAAACTTGTAGGGAAGGACCGCCATCGACCCATTGTGAGCGTTCGGGATCTGCGGAGCAAACGTCAGGAAGGCGCTAGTCACCGGACCAATGGCGGCTTACCGGAAAATTCCACGGCGACACCGACCGGCGGCTTGTGGCCGAATTCGGTCATTCCCCTGCACTTCTAGCGCGCGATCGTACAAAGATTGTACAGATCGAGGTGAGCTTCCCGGCGGCCGGCGGCTGCACGTTCACGGAGCCGCAGTACATCGGACCGCCAGAGAGTGGGTGTCCTCCGGATCGCCCCTCAGGGCTTCGCCGGCGGGGGTGGCGGAATGTTGACCACGGGCACGGTCGGCGTGAAGGTCCGGTCACGCAGTGCAATCTGGCCCTGGCGCGCAAAGTCTATCGACTCACCCAGGATGCGCGCAGCCTCCTGCGGCGCGTGGAAACCCGTGGAATTTTCCGCCTCGACGAAGTCCAGGTAAAACTGCGAGCGCCGCTGTAAATAGCGGGCGGCGAGCAGATCCGAATCGTTGCGCCCCGCGGCCTTCGCCGCCTTCAGGTCATCGATCAGTCCGACCACGGCCGCCATCGCCTTCTCGCGAAGCGCCCAGTGCCGGTCCTGGATCTCGTGGACACGCGCCTGCAGGTCCTCCGCGGTGACCTTCTCGTCGTGCTTCTTGTGGCATCCGACGCATGCAGCCTGGACGTTCAACATGGGGCTGCGCACCCAGTGATCGGTGAGAGACGGGGAAATCGACGGCATGTGGCAATCGGCGCAGGTGACACCGGCGCGCGCATGCGGGCCCTGGTTCCACATCTCGAACTCAGGATGCTGTGCTTTGAGCGCGGGGGCGCCGGTATCCTTGTGGGTCCAATCACGGAAGCCGATCTCGTCGTAGTAGGAGGTGATCTCCTCGATCTTGAGGCCTTTCGCCCAAGGATAGACGAGGCGCTTCTCGGGACCCCTGAAGTAGTACTCGACGTGGCACTGGCCACACACGTAGGCGCGCATTTCGGCGGAGGAAGCCTGCTTGTTCACGTCGTAATCCTTCACGCCGAGCGAAGCCTTGTAGGCACGCATGCCTTCGATGAACGCAGGGCGGGTGACTCGCAGTGCGAGCGTCGTGCCATCGTGGCAGTCGATGCAGGCGACTGGATGGCTCACGAGCTTCGTTGCCTCCGCATAGGGCATCGCGTTGATCTTCTCGAAACCCTTGATGATGTCGCCGTTGCCTGCCTTCTTGTACGGGAGGTACATCGACGCGTGGCAGTTCACGCAGGCGCCCGGCTGTTTCACGACCACCTGACGCTGCGTGAGCCGCTGGTCCTCGAGCATGTAGGCATGACCGCGCTCTTCGCGGAAATCCTCGGAGAAGGCGTAGCCCTGCCAGATGGCCTTGAGGCCCTTGTCCTCCTCGACCTTGGAGCGCGCGACGACCGAGCGCGGGTCGGCTTCGGTCGGCGTGCGCGGGACGGCCTCGCTGCCGCCGTACTTCGTGCGCTGCATGTCGACCGTCTTCTTGTAGGACTCGTAGTGCTTCGGGAATGCCTTGCCCCACGCGGCCGGGTCGTCGATGTTGTCGTTGAAGGGTGGGCCCGCGTCCTTGTTCGCGTCGGATTGCGGGACGCCGGTTGTGGGAACGAGCAGAAGGATGCCCGAGACCGCCATCAAGATTGTGCTTGCAAGAACTCGCAGCGGGTGGCGCAGCTTGCCCATCATGCGGTCCCTCCTGGAAGTCGTCGACGCGTGCAGAGGCATTGCATCCGTGCCGCCTTGTTACCATCGCAATCCGGCACGACCGATAGGTGACCCACACGATGCCCTTGGCCGTGAATGAGCGTTCTCATTGACGCACGTATTGGAACCGGGCCTGGCTCGTGTCTGGAGCGCCGGGTCGGCGGAAGGTGACGGTGACCTCGAAGGGACCCGCCCCTCCCATCGCGAAATAGTTCCCGTAGGTCGACGAATCCGCGAGGGTTAGCGGTTCCAGCGCCTTTTCCGGCCCAGACGCCGTCGCAGTCGACACGCGGGCGCGCACCGCTGCATCGGGAACGCGTTTGCCGCTGTTGACGTCGAACAACGCGATGGTCACGTAGAACTGGTCGGGACCGATCGGTGAAGCGCCGTACACCTTCTCCGGGTACTCGTTGCGGTTACCCCGGATCACGTCTGCGGAGATTGCGCCGAAATATACCGTCGTGCCGTCGACCACGCGATAGTCCTGCCCACCTGTGCCCGGGTCCCGCTTGCCATAAACCATCACGACCGGATTCATCATGTAGACGATCGCGCTGCGCAACTCGACATCCGTCAGATCCGCCTGGCCACCGCGCGCAGGCATGCCGCCATGCCCCTTGATTGCGGAGCTGACCACGATGTCGAGACCTTGTCTCAGGCGCGGGACCCAGGCGCCCCGATCACCGATCTTCGGCGCGCCGCCCTCACCGGTCCGGTGGCAGTTCGCGCAGCGCTCCTGAACGATCTGCTCGCCGCTGCGATCGACGGGGCGGCCCGTCTTACTGATCGGCTCGGTCCAGTGGCCGCCCGACTGGTTCACCATGTAGGTGATCGCCCGCTCGATCTCGGTATCCGTGAGAGCGAGATTGCCGCCGTGCGGCGGCATCTGGCGGATGCCGTCGAGAGCGGTTCGGGTGAGGCTCGTCAGGCCTTGCGATGCGCGCTTCGCCCACGCCTGCTTGTCGCCGATCCGGGGCGCACCCTTCAAACCCGTGCCGTGGCACGAGATGCACAGCGACTCGACGACTTCCTTGCCGGTGCCATCCTTCCCCTGCGCCGCGGCCGAGGGCGACGCAATGCACACGACCAGTACGGCGGCGACCGCGATTCGTCGTCGCGCAACGGTCGATAACGGATGTCTTCCCGCGTCCATTTTCGGTTTTGCGATGTGCGCCCGCGGGCCTATCTGATTCCTTTTCCCGCAACTACATCTTGACCTGCGTCAAGTTGCCGCTCTAGTCGCGCGTTCAGCACGAGAAGCTGCTTCATCGCGGACGGATCCGATCTCTTCGCGCGTCATCCGCAGCACGAATTCGACCCCTGAGTATCTGCGCGCGGCATAGCGTTCGGCGACATCGAGGGCAATAGGGCGAGGCGCTCCTCCGCCGTTCTGCAGCCAAACGACAGCATCTGCGACTGTTCGTGACAAAGATCATGGGAGATGTGGCACATCAGGTTGTGCCGCAGTGAAGCACCCATTCAATGCCTTCGCGTACCGGCCATGGCGCTATGGATGTCATCGCTTGGAGGGCTAACGTATTAACCCACAGATTTGCTCAACGATCCCGGCCATTCTGCTTGAGGTGATCCAAACTCCCTCCCGCAGCATTTTTGTTATAGATCAACGATACATCTCCGACAAGGATGCATAAAGAGACATCCTGCTGCGAATCCACAAGCAGCGGCGACCCTTCTCCTAAAAGGGGGCATCGATGAAGATCTCACGTCGCAGTTTTCTCGTCTATTCAGGAGGTACAGCACTCACCCTGTATGTGTACAACAACTTCGGCGTTCCGGTGGCGATGGCCATGCCGATACCGGGCGGTACGCTGAATCCGGGTGCCATTCCGAAATTTCTTGCGCCACTGATCATTCCTCCCGCCATGCCGACGTCGGGGCCGAACGCCTACGATGTAGCGGTACGGCAATTTACGCAGCAGATCCTGCCGCCGCCGTCGCCCGCGACAACCGTATGGAGCTACGGCTCGTCGACTCATCCGGGCACCTTCAACTACCCGGCGTTCACGCTCGAAGCCACGCGCGGCCAGCCTGTTACCGTGACCTGGCGCAATGAGCTGGTTGACGCGAGTGGCAAGTTTCTCCCCCATTTGTTGCCGGTCGATCCTACGCTGCACTGGGCCAACCCTCCAGGAGGAGAGACAGGTCGCGACAGTCGCCCCACTTTCGAGACGACGCCGGGGCCGTACATCGGACCGGTGCCGATCGTTACTCACGTACACGGCATGGAGGGCGTGCCCGACTGGAGCGACGGTTATGCGGAAGCCTGGTTCCTGCCCGCCGCAAATAACATCCCCGCCAGCTATGCTACCGAGGGCACTTGGTATGACTTCTTCAACCAGAAGGCCAACGGCGGGATTGCGGCGTGGGCGCCAGGAACCGCGAAATTCACATACCCCAACCGCCAGCGCGCCTCTACCGTCTGGTACCACGACCACACGCTGGGCATGACGCGGCTGAACGTCTATGCCGGGCCCGCAGGGTTTTACCTCATTCGCGGACCGGCGGGCGAGGAACCGACCGATACGTTCACGGGTTTGCCGGCCTTACTACCCGGCCCGGCCCCGACCGTAGGGACGAGTCCGTTCGACCTGAACATCCGCGAGATCCCGATCGCGATCCAGGACCGCTCGTTTAACGCCGACGGTTCGCTGTTTTATCCCGACACACGCGAGTTCTTTGATGGCTACGATGGACCCTATATCCCGACCACCGACGTCTCGCCGATCTGGAATCCCGAGTTCTTCGGCAATTGCATCGTGGTCAACGGGCGCACGTGGCCCTACTTGGAGGTCGCCCCTCGTCGTTATCGCCTTCGCTTGCTCAATGGCTGTCAGTCGCGCTTCCTGCTCCTCAAGTTCAACGATCCGATGGTTGACGTGTGGCAGATCGGCAGTGAGGGTGGCTACCTGCGCGCGCCCGTGCAGCTCAAAGAAATCCTGATGTCGCCGGCCGAGCGGGCCGACATCATCGTGGATTTCGCGGGCGTCAAGTTCGGCAAGGACGTCACGCTGCTCAATTACGCCCCGGACGCGCCCTACGGCGGCGGGGGCTTTCGCCGCGCTGATCCGCTCACGACGGGACAGGTAATGCAATTCCGGGTTAACCAGAGCGTCCCGGCGAGTTTCGTCGATCCGACGACTCCGCCGGCGCAATTGGTGATGCCGACGATCCCCGCGCCGGTCATTCCGGACGTGACGCGCCAGCTTGCGCTGCTCGAGATGATGGCGAGTCCAGAGAGCGAGCCCGAGATCCCGATCGAGGCCCGGCTCGGAACGTTCGATACAAGCGTAGGCGCCCCTGCTGGGATTACCTACCTCAAGTGGGAAGATCCGGTCACGGAAAACCCGACGCTGGGCACGACGGAAACGTGGGAGCTTTACAACTTCACCGAGGATGCGCACCCGATACACATTCACGAGGTGTTCTTCCAGGTAATCAACCGCCAGCGGCTCGACAAGGTGACCGGGCTGCCGATCAAGACGCCGACACCCCCGGCACCGACAGAGAACGGATACAAGGACACGGTCATCGCTTACCCTGGCGAAGTGACCCGCGTACAGATGCGCTTTGGCAGTGCCGGTCAGTACGTCTGGCACTGCCATATCGTCGAGCACGAGGACAACGAGATGATGCGACCGTACCGGATCGGACCGGTGCAGTCGGGGCAGCCGGAGTAACCAATCGAGGGGTAGTGCGGGCGCGCTGATCGCTTTCTCCTGCGAGGCACGCACAGCGCGCCTGCCGGGTAACGCTTGGCGGATCCCTCGTCGCAATCCCGCTTGGCACTGAGTCCCGATTCCACCCGCCAGGTCGTGTTGTCACAGCGTGGTGACGGGCCGCTTCTGGCCGAGCCTAATGGGATGGCCCTACCCCCAACGGCATCTGGTTCGACATGGCTGCTTAGTGGAAAATTCTGCAACGGTACGGAACGGCAGTTGTTGGCCGAGGCTGTGTAAAAACACCTCGCTATTTCGTTTTCGGGGGTCTTCTCACCCCTCCGAAGGTGGCGATCGTTGAATACAGCTCGATCTGAGAGGTCGATTTTCCGTCACGCTCGCATCGCGTGCGTTTTCACACAGCCTCGGCCGGGAGCGGTCGGTCGCCTATGACGGCTTGCGAACCGAAGCGGGTGTTCGGAGGAGAGGACCATGCGAAGATCGTCAACGCGATGCAGAAGCTGGCCGAGCGTGTGAAGTGCATACTCAACTCTTTGATTGTCTGGATTGTTCGACGTTGACATGAAACCGATGTGCCGGACATGATCGTAATCATGTCGAACGCCCTGATTGAACGTCTGTGGAAGCTAACCGAGCGCAAGTAAGAGCTCGCGGCCGGTACCATTCTGTTCCGCGCGGGCCATCCGGTCCGATCGTTTTTTTCGTTGCTTCCGGTGCGCTGCGGCTCAGCCGAGCACTACCCCACGGCGCTGAGCTGACACTGCAACGTGCGGGCGCCGGCGCGATTCTCGCCGAGGTTTCGCTTTTTTTTTGAACGCTATCATTGCGATGCGATCGCAATTGAGGGCTCCGTTGTGCGTGTCGCGCCTGTAAGAGGGGTCAGAGCCGCCCTCAGAGACGACCCTGCACTCGCTGAAGCCTTCTGCGCCACCTGGCAAAGGAGGTTCAACGAGCGCGGGCTCAAGCCGAGACATTGTCACTCAAGACCGTTGCTGAGCGGGTCGATGCCTGGACCACGCTTAACAACGGGTCACCGCCACCAAGGGGACGTTGGCGCCAAGTCGCCTCGGAGATCGGTGTTACGGTGGAAGCGCTCTATCGTGAACTTGCGAGGCGGCGATGATATCGCTGGTAACGGATACGTTACGCGCCCACGTTGGTCGGCTGTGAATCGAGACGAGGACACCAGTCGGTTTCTCCGGTCAGGCGCTTTCAATGAAGCTATGCAAGGTCCGAGCCCCTCGATCCACTAGGGTATGCCTCTAGTGACCGTCGATATGCCTCGGCGCAACGGCTTCCATGAGCCGGTCAAGCCGGTGCACGTTGCCTCCTCCAAAAGGCAGAGACGGGTGCTCGCCGTTCGTGCGGCCGGCGCATCAGCAGATAGGCTGCGGGAATGACGAGCATCGAAAGCAACGGCGCTGTAATCATCCCGCCGACCATCGGCGCAGCGATGCGCTGCATGACCTCCGACCCGGTACCGGTCCCAAACATGATCGGCAGCAAACCGGCGAGAATCACCGCCACCGTCATGGCTTTGGGCCGAACGCGCAGCACCGCGCCCTCATGAATTGCCGATTGCAACGTCGCGGCATCTGCGGGCTCGCCGGCTGCAACGCGACGCTGCCAGGCCGAGCGGAGATAGACGAGCATTACCACGCCGAACTCAGCGGCAACGCCAGCCAGCGCGATCAAGCCAACGGCAGTAGCCACGGAAAAGGCGTGGCCTAGGCCCCAGATAAGCCATACCCCCCCAATCAACGCGAACGGCACTGTGACCATGAGCAACAACGCTTCCGAGGCGCTGCGGAAAGTAAGGTAGAGCAGGATGAAGATAATGAACAGAGTGATCGGCACCAAGATCTTCAAACGCTGCGTGGCCCGTTCCAGGTACTCGAACTGCCCGGACCAGGAGATCGAGTATCCCGCGGCCATCGGTACCGCCTTGGCCACCACGGCCTGCATCTCGGTCACGGCCGAGCGCAGATCGCGGCCGCGCAGGTCGACGTAAATCCAGCCCGAAAGGCGCGCGTTCTCGCTACGCAGCATCGGAGGTCCGTCGACCAGCTGAATCCTGGCCAGGTCACCGAGGCGCAGGCGAGCGCCACGCTCGGTGACATACGGCAGATTGCGCAATGCTTCGAGCGAATCGCGGATCTCGCGCGGAAAGCGCAGGTTGAGCGGAAAGCGCTGGCGTCCGGCGACCACCTCGCCGATGTTCTCGCCGCCGATGGCCGTACTGATGACTACTGGCCAAGCCGGCAACGCCCAACACGCGCAGCCCCTCCGCGCCGTCCGCGCAACCCAGGAGCTGATCAAGACGTTGGACTGGTACAAGGAACGGCCCGCGGTCGAGCTGCTCGCCGTCCACTTGCCGGTGCCCCAGTTCCCGAACATGGGCTTGGTTGTCAGCGATGAAATGCTCGAACGCTACTACGCGGAGGAAAGTGACGACATGCTCGCGGCGAGCAGGAGGGCCCTCGACGCCGCCGGTGTGAAGTACACCGTGCACAAACTCGTCGGCCCGATCGCTGAATGCATCATTGATCAAGCCAAACAATCCGGTAGCAGCATGATCTACATGGGCACGCGCGGTATGACGGCGCTGGCAAACATGCTGATGGGCTCGGTTACGACCCGCGTTTTGCATCTGGCGCACATCCCGGTCGTGCTGATCCACTGAGACCAACTGGCGGATTTTCCTCGCTGCGCGCAGTGTTCCGCGAGACTCGTGTCGTGCCAAGCGCCGATTCCTGCGCCGGAGATCAACGATGAGCATTAGGAATCTCGAGCACCTGTTCCGACCACGATCCGTCGCTGTGATCGGCGCGTCCGAGACCCCGCGCAGCGTCGGCGCAACGGTGCTGCACAATCTCCTCGAAGGGAAATTTGCCGGGCCCATCATGCCCGTCAACCCGAAGTATGGGGAACTCGGGGGCCTCAAAGTCCACCCAACCGTGGCGAGCTTGCCCTCGGTGCCCGAGCTCGCGGTCATCTGCACGCCTCCCGCGACGGTTCCGGGCTTGATCGGCGAGCTCGGTGCGTGCGGCACCAAAGCCGCCGTCGTGATCACGGCCGGTCTCGGGACGACCAAGGACTCACAGGGCAACACCTTGAAGGAGGCGATGCTTGCCGCCGCCCAGCCGCATCTGCTGCGCATCCTTGGGCCCAACTGTGTGGGCCTTCTCGTCCCCCGCCTCGGTCTCAATGCCAGTTTCGCCCATACCGGCGCCTTGCCCGGCAAGATCGCGTTCGTGTCGCAATCGGGCGCACTGGTCACCACCGTGCTCGATTGGGCGAAGTCGCGGGGCATCGGTTTCTCGAAGTTCATCTCTCTCGGCGACAGCGCCGATGTGGACTGCGGCGACGTGCTCGACTATCTCGCGAGCGATGCCGAGACGCACGCAATTCTGCTCTATCTAGAAGCGATCACCGCCGCGCGCAAGTTCATGTCCGCGGCGCGGGCGGCAGCGCGGAACAAGCCAGTGCTGGTAGTGAAGGCCGGACGAGCTGCCGAAGGGGCCAGGGCGGCTGCTTCTCACACTGGCGCGCTCGCCGGTTCGGACGATGTGTACGACGCGGCAATTCGCCGGGCGGGCATGCTGCGAGTGTCCTCCACCGAAGATCTGTTTGATGCCGTGGAGACGCTGGCGCGGGCGCGGCCGCTGACTGGGGATCGCTTGGCGATCATGACCAACGGTGGCGGCCCCGGCGTCATGGCGACCGATGCTCTGATGCTTGGCCAAGGCCGTCTGTCAGTGCTGACGCAGGACACCGTACGCAAGCTCGAAGCCATCCTCCCGCCTACCTGGTCGCGCGGGAACCCTGTGGACATCATCGGCGATGCACCTACCGAGCGCTATGTGCAAACCCTGCAAATCCTTCTTGAGGATCCACAGTCTGATGCCGTATTGTTCATTCACGCACCGACCGCGATCGTGCCGAGCGCGGAAATCGCAACCGCGATCGCGCCAGTGGTCAAGAAGTCCGCCCGAAACGTGCTCGCCTGCTGGCTGGGTGGAGATGCGGTGCAAGAGGCGCGCGGCGTCTTTGAGCAAGCGGGCATCCCCACGTTCGATACGCCCGAGGAGGCCGTGCGCGCATTTCTGCAAGTCGTGCAATATCGCCGCAATCAGGACTTGCTGATGGAGGTTCCTCCTACGCGATCCAGCGAGTTCGTACACGATCGGGAGAAGGCGCAGGCAGTGGTGACGAGCGCGGTGTCCGAGGGCCGGGCGATGCTGTCGGAGCCTGAAGCCAAGGCCGTCCTCGCCGCCTACAGTATTCCCGTGGTCGATACCCGGATTGCAGGGACGATCGACGAAGCAGTGAAAGTCGCAACGGAGATCGGGTTCCCCGTTGCCCTCAAGATTCTGTCACCGGAAATCACCCATAAGTCAGACGTCGGCGGTGTCGCGCTGGACCTGGAAGACTCGCTCGCGGTCGATGCCGCCGCGAATGCGATGCAGAAACGGCTGCAACAGTACCGGCCCAATGCAACCTTGCGCGCATTCACCGTGCAATCCATGGCACGGCGGCCCAATGCCCAGGAACTCATCGTCGGTGTAACGACGGATGCCGTGTTCGGCCCGGTCATTCTCTTCGGTCAGGGAGGCACGGCCGTGGAGGTGATCGCCGACCGTGCGGTCGGCCTGCCGCCTCTCAATAGAGTGCTCGCGAGCGAGCTCATCGCGCGTACCCGCGTTTCCAAACTGCTGGCCGGCTACCGCGACCGCATGCCCACGGACCTTACGGCCATCAGCCGCACGCTGATTCAGGTGTCGCATCTGATCGCCGACATTCCGCAGATCGTCGAACTCGACATCAACCCGCTGTGGGCTGACGAGGAGGGGGTTCTTGCGCTCGATGCGCGCATGCGCGTGGCGCCCTCCTCCGCGAGCGGGGTCGATCGGTTGGCCATTCGGCCCTATCCCGAGGAGCTCGAGGAGTGGATCGATTGGCAGGGCCGGCAAGTGTTGCTGCGACCCATCAAGCCCGAAGATGGCGCGCAGCATGTCGAGTTCTTCAACGCGCTTGATCCGGAGGACGTCCGCTATCGCGTCTTCATGCACATGCGCGAGCTGCAGCGTCCTCAGTTCGCGCGCCTGACGCAGATCGACTATGACCGGGAAATGGCATTCATCGCTACCTGCGAGCGCGACCCCGATCGTTTCGAAACATTGGGCGTGGCGCGGGCTATCGCGGATCCGGACAACATCAGTGCCGAATTTGCGATCATTGTGCGATCTGACCTCAAAGGAAAGGGACTCGGTCCCATTCTCCTCGGGAAGCTCATCGCGTACTGTCGCAGCCGTGGAACCAAGGAAATCGTCGGCGAAGCGCTGGCGGATAATCAGCGGGTCCAAGGTCTGGTTCGACAGTTCGGTGGTGCGATAAGCCGCTCCGGGCCTGGCACCGTGCGTTTCCGCTTTGAGTTGGTAGCATCGAGCGCGCCGTCTTGACTCAACGTCCGGTCCAGAACGTCGCCATTGCGTAATCGAGCTGCGCTTGGCGCAACCCAGCGGAAGTCCAACGGCGCGACTCGGTTTGTATGGGCTGAGCATCAACGCCGGGCGCGACTATCCCGACGGCGTGACGATCCAGCGCACGAATCTGAACCTCAAGGTTAACGAGCAGAAGGGCCTTGCGATCGAATTGCCTAAGCGCGGCGAGCGTGGCGACGTGCTGCTTCTGCTGAACTACGGCGAGCGGCCGCATGCCGCCGACGAGCCTCGAATTTTCGTGGAATCCTGCAGCTTGTGGCTTTGTATCGGACGTAGCCCGATGGGCGCCGCAGAATGGGCACCGGTACCGCTCGGCACGCCAGTCGTCGGGACCACCTGAACCATGGCGCGACAGAGCCTACGCAAGGCGTTCGGCGAGTCGCCCGGCTCACTGGCGGCGAGGGCTGCGTCGGTGGGCGTCGCGCGCGGTCTGTCGTCAATAACGCCTTACGACCCTGAGCAGCCCGTCGGACTTCTCCGAACCAGCCGTTCGAGGAACCAAGGTTGATCGGCGAGGACGGCGAGCAGAGTGAACCCTGCGATCAATGTTCCGCGATCTCTACCGCTAGATGAGCTCGGCCTGCACCGCGAGCGACTTCGGAATCGTGAGTCCCAAGACCGTTGCCGTTTTCGGATTGATCACCAGCTCGAACGTCGTGGGCTGTTCGATCGGAAGATCGGCCGGCTTCGCCCCCTTGAGGATCTTGTCGACGTAAGTCGCAGCGCGTCGGAATAGCTCGATGAAGCTTGGCGCGTACGACATTAGGCCGCCGGCCACGACGAAGAGCCTCTCCTCGTACATGCTCGGGAGCCTGCTCTTCAAAGCAAAGTCCGCGATGAGCTGCCGATTCTTGGAGTGAAGAGGATTGGCGTTGACATACAAGGCATCGGCACGTCTCTCAGTCGCGGTCGCGAATGCCGCGTTGTAGTTGTCTGACGTACGCATTTCGATCGACTGGATCTCCAGGCCCGCTGCCGCCACCGCCGCCTGCAAGTCCCGGAACGAGAGTGCCTCGGCGGGGCTCTCCGGAAACCACAGCACGGCCACCCGGGAGACCTTCGGAGCAATTTCCTTGAGAAACTGTAAACGTTTGCCGAATAGTTCCGGCGAGACGTTGCTGAGGCCCGTGACATTGCCGCCCGGGCGAGCGAGGCTTTCCACGAGGCCGATCTTGTCCGGATACGCGGAGACCGCCATTACGATCGGAATCGTGCTTGTCGCCTGCTTGGCCGCTCGGGTCGCCTGGGTGCCCCCTGCAACGATGATGTCCACCTTCAGTTGGACGAGCTCGGTCGCCAAGGTGGGGAGCCGTTCAGCATTCCCCCCGACCATCGCCAGTCCATGCTGGCATTGCGGCCGTCGACATAGCCCAGTTCGCGGAGTCCTTGGCGAAGGCTTTCCCAAGAAGGTGCGTCCGGACCGCCAAGGACCCCAATGCGGTAAGCTTCGTGGGTTGCTGCGCAAACGCGGCGAAAGGTGAGGCCAGAATGCCACCCGCGAGCGTGCCGATGAATGTGCGCCGGTCGATCAATGAATCACCTCGTAGACAAAGGGGGTCCGGCCATCGTACGCCTACAGCAGGAACTAGGCCCCCCAACGAACGGCGCCTCCTGGGCCGAACTGCGACACACACGAGCGACTGATTACTGAATCACTTCGTCGGCACGCTGAAGGCAGCGACTGCGGGATCGTCAGGCCGAGCGCCTTGGCCGCCTCGAGGTTGATCGTAAGTTCGAATCGCGTCGCTTGCTCGATGGACAGATCGCCTGGTTTGGCACCTTTCAGGATCTGGTCGATGTACCGCGCACCGAGTCGCGCGTACTCGTTTCGCGTTGGCCCATAGCCGATAGTCCGCTTGCCGGAAGACCACGACGGGTGCCCACGTTGGCAAGCGGCAATCCGTGAGCCTGCGCAAACGCCGCGATGGCGTCGCGGTTGGATTGAATTACCGGTTCCGGCACAAGCAATATCGACTCCATGTTTGCGTTTCGAATAGCCACGAACGCGGCATCGAAGTCGCCCTTGCCAGAAACCTCGAAGATCTGCGGCTGCATCCCGAGGCCCCCGGTCGCCGCCCGGATTTGCTTGATCAGCGGAGCAGCGGCTTCGTTGGTCGGATTGATGAACACAGCGACGCTCCGCAACCGAGGAACTGCCTCCTTGAGGAGCTGCAGCAGCTTGAGAATGTATTCGTTGGCGAGATAGCTCGATCCGGTGACGTTGCCTCCCGGCTTTACGTAGCCAGCGACGATCCCAAGGTCAACTGGATTACCCACGCCGACCATCACGATGGGTATCGACTTGGTCGCCTGCATGAGCGTGCGTGTGGCCGGCAGGGTCTGGACGAGAATGAGGTCGGGACCCTGGGCTACAAGTTCACTTGCCAACGACGGCAGGCGCGCGTTGTCGCCGCCCGACGTTCGTGGCTCCAATAACACGATGTTCCGACCCTCGGTCCACCCGAGTTTCTCCAGCTCCGGTCGCAGCTGACTGAGGAAAAACTCGATGTCGGCGCGGGGAAACCCAGTGAGAAGACCGATGCGGCGCATCGTGACCTGACCCTGCGCATGCTGATTGAGGTACAGCGCGAGCAAAGCTCCGCCGCCGATAGCCATGAAATCGCGCCGGTCAATCACTGGATCACCTCGTGGACGAGAGGAAATCTGGCCATCCTACGCTTACGGGGGAATTGAACGCCGCCAACGAGTGGCTGCTCATGGCCGAACTCGGTCATTGCCGATAGCAAACTCGCGCGGGCGCCGCTGCTCCGCGCTGAACGCGCGTGCCCCGACGGCATGAACTCGTAGCGCGGACTTCGACTTCCGGATCGTCGACGCGCGAGCGCTGACGGCGCCGTGGATCGTGCGCAGCAAGGTCGCGGCGCAGCGTCCGGCGAAGCAACCGGCAAATTTGCCGCCAGCAGGTCCGCCTTGCGGTGCAGGTCGAGCACTTGCGCGAGGATTGCCGCCAACGTTTCAGAATCCCGCGGGGCAGGTACGACGGAAGCGGGCTTTCAGTGCACTCGCCGCCACGATCCCTCCGACGCGGTCGACGGCTCGCAGCCGAGCACCAGCATTTGATAGCGCGGCTCGGGTTTGACTTCCGCTTGCGCCACGCCCAGCGCCATCGCCAGCGCCACCATGCCGTCGATGCGGGAGGTGGCCTTGCTCTTGTCGAGCTTCCGGTTTCCAGCAGCGTCGCGCACGACGATCGCGTGCTTGGCACACATTTCCAGAACCGCATGTCCGCCGTGTCGAACCTTACCGTTCAATAATTCGGACTCCAGCGTGTCGATGGCCGGCCCCATATCCTTGAAGCCCTGCCCAAATTCCTTGAGCGGCAACTCGCGGCCCAGCCGGGCAAGCTCGCCCTTCAATATGTCCATGCGCCAACGGTCGTAAGCGATGACCTTCACATCCATCTGGTCGCACAGTTCGCACAGCCGCTGCGCGACCGTCGCGTAATCGACGGACGCGCCCGGCGTGGCCCGGATCAGCCCTTGCCGCGCCCACAGGTCATAAGGCGCGGAGTCACGCCGTGCACGCTCTGCAATGCCATCGAGGGGCGCAAAGAATTGCATCCTGACGTGCCAGACGCCCGAAAGGTCGCGCGCGACCATCGCCAGCGCCGTCAAGTCGTTGCGTGCCGATAGATCCAGCCCCATGAACACCGGCCCCCTGGTGAATGCGGCAGCGTCAACCGGACCGGCACAGGCGCGCCATACGCTCTCGGCGATGAAGGGCGAGGTCTGCTGGACGCGTTGATTGAGATTCTTGTTCCGAAAGTCAGACTCCGCCGACGGCAGCCGCTTGGCGTCGGCGGCCATACGTCGCAACTCGGCTTTGTTGATGAAGTAGTTCCATGCCGGATTCGCGGCACGCAGGGCTTGTTCCGAAAACGGATCGAGATCGGGACCGGCCTCCCACAGGAACAGCCGCGTCTGCGGATCGCCGCCGCGTTTGGCATCGTCGATCAGCAGCGACAGCAGATCGGTGTCGCTCGGGGCTTGCGTCGAGATGATGATGGACAACGGGTTGATCTGCGCGGCGGTCGCGGATTCCAGCGATTCATACAGGAAGCTGCGCGGCCCGACGATCTGCCCGAGCTCGTCGTGCACGATGAAGCAGGGTGACAGCCCGAGGTTGATCCCGGCATCGGCGGAGAGTGCCCGGTACAGCGTGCCGCGTTCGGGACAGGCCAGTTCCTTCGCGGCTTCGCGCACGGTGATCGCCGCCGACAGGTCGGGACTCTGCCGTACCACGTCGCGCGCCAGATCGAACAGCAGCGACGCCTGCCCGCGCGATAGCGCGGTGGAGTAAAGCCTCCCATTCTGGCGCGACTGCGGCCCGACCAGATGCACCAGCATCAACAACGCACTGAGCGTCGTTTTTCCGCTCTTGCGCCCGAAGGAGATGATCGCCCGCCGGCACGGTGCGTCGTAGATCCCCCGGACGATCCGCCGCTGAAACGGCGCCAGCGTCAGCGGCTGCCCGACCATCGAGCCGGATGGCACGCGGCAGTGCGTCTCGATCCAGGCGATGACGCGCTCGCCTTCGGAACGTCTACGCTTCATCCCACAGCCGCGCCGCACTCGCCGCGCTCTGCCCATCGCGGGCAGCGGTCGCTGCGGCCCGAACGTGATGCCTGGCGTGCTGCGTCAACCTCATCGCGGTCGCCAGCTTGATCGCCAGCTTGGTCTGAACCTCTTGCATGGTGAGCAACCGGCGATAGGTCTGCGATCCGTCTTCCGTCGCTATCGTCGCCGCGTCGAAGGCGTCAATCGCCGCCGCGAGTACCGTCTGCGCCGAGATTGTCCGGCAGTACGCCACCAGCAGCGGCGCGCTGCCCTCGTCGAACCAATCAGCCGGACGGGACGCCGCCACGGCGCGCCACCTCTCGCCCTGTTCCGGCGTCAACGTGGCCGGGACCGGGAGCCGTTGCCGCAGGGTCGCGACAGCCTGAACGATCAATCCGGCGGTGCTTTTCTTGCCTCGTGTGCCCATCGTTGCCCTCTATTCGTTGCGGAAATTGCCTGCAAAAGGTCGCTTGCGCTCTAGAGAGGGTCATCCCCGTCTTGGGCTTGACCCCCCCGGTACTCCAGCTTGCATGCGGTGGCACCTTTCCGGGTTGTTCTAGCATCTGCTTGCGCGAATCGTGACAGCGCTTGCAGAGGGGCGCCCAATTGGATTCACTCCAGAACAACCCCACGTCGCCTCGGTGCGCCTGGACGTGATCGACCACAGTCGAGACCGCCAGCCGCCCGGCTTGCTCGCACATGGAACACAACGGATGCGCCCGCAGGAACGATAGCCGTGCCCGTTGCCAGCGGTAGCTATATAGGCCGCTCATGCAAGCTCCGGCAAGGGCCTGCGCCGCTTCGCGGGAGGCGTGGCGGGCCCGGCAATCGGCAGCAGGCATGATGGCCTTGCGTAGAGGTGCGTGCGCGGGTGCTCCTGTTGTGCCCAAGGTGCGTCAATCAGATGCAACACTGCACCGCCGCGTTCGGGTACGGGGAGCGCCGGGCCGATTACCTCAACAACGCGACCAAGCAAGTGCTCGTTGCCGGGGCCGGTGCGTATGACGTAGCAGATGGTGCCGGTCGGGATCATGGTGTAGTCCTTTTTGGGTGGTGGTCACTCGCCGAAGCCCGCGCGTAGACGTCGGCGGTGGTGTCGGCATAAATCAGTGAACGCGGTGGAATTGCCGCTCCTACCCAAGCCGCCCCCACCGTTACGCTCGGTCATGGCCTGTCGCGGGTTGCTGTTCGAGCATCATAGGCAAAGGTTATCAACTGAGCACTACCCATAGCCCAGTATCGATAGTTTCGATCTGTCAATTGTGGTGCTGGCGATCGCATCGGCGATATGTGTGATTTCTGAGAATGGCTACCCGGGGGTACTGACAAAACTGACGAAAGGGCTTCTGTCGGCTTTGGCAGTAGGGGGTGGTGGCCTATCTGGGAAATTCATTCGCCGGCCCGCTCGGTTTTTGGGTTGATCGTGAACGTCGGTCGCGGTCCGGCCATTGGTTTCCTTGATCTGTTGTCGGAGGTATCCCAACTCGACCAGCAGCACCAGCGCGTCGGCAACGGTGCGGCGGTCAGAGAGCATCGCCCACCCTTGCCGGTAGACGTCCCTGGCGGAAAACTCCGCGACCAGATCGCCCTTGCGGATACGCTTGATGATGGCCCGGGCGGCGAGTGCGTCGGAGTTAGTTGCGGCAGCGTAGACCCGTCTAGCGTGTGTCCGCAGATACGCGTCCCAGCCGATCGCCATGCTCATCGCGTCAAAGCCGACGGCGCCCTCGCTGCGGTTGGCCAAGTGGATCAGGAGCGCGAGCGCCGGCACTAGCTTCCGGTACTTGGCGAGATGCGATTCCAGCGCCGGATGCAGGACGCCAGCGCGCAGCTCGTGCTCGAGCGGGCTACGCCAAGCGTTGAACAGTTCCAGCGCCGCAGGATCGAGGCGCAGATAGGGAACGCCGACCTCGTCGCCGTCGTGATTGGCATCACGGCGGGCACCGAGCGCGCGGTAGTCGAGTAGATCGAGGTGGTCGAATATCTGGTGCGCCATACGCAGCGCGTCGTAGTCCGGCACGCGGTCTATGTTGACCCATTCGCCGCCAATGTCGGGCCACACGATCATCCCGAAGCGTTGCAGCATCCCGTCGTCACCGGCTCCACCACGAACCGCGGTGGAGACGTACTCGGTAATCCTCGCCGGCTGCGTCGAGCCGAGCAGCGACAGGCAGACAGCCTCGACGTGCAGGTTCATGCCTCTGGATATACGGTCGGTCGTGTAACTGGAATCGCCGTTCCACGCCGTCAGGTAGAACGACCGCGCCTCCGCGTTTTCCTCTTGGTCGAGCATTCGCAGCAGCGACACCAGCTCATCGCGATGTACGAGCAGGCCGTTCGGGTTATGGCGCAGCAGTTCGGCGAGCGCGGCCATGCTTGAGTCATTGGTCATGTACCGATGCAGCGGCGGTGCATCGTTGTCGTCGTCGGTCGCGACGTTAACGGTTGCCGTGGGGTTCTTGAGCAGCACCTTCTCCGCGGCCTTGTTGATCGCGTGCGTTCTTCATCTTCGCGACGATCGCGGCTGCCTTGTGCGAAGCCAGGGCTCCCTTATGCTGCTCGATCGCCTTCGCGATCAGCCGCTTCATCGGCTTTAAGGCTTCCTCCATCGCCGGAGATCTTGAGCACGCCGGGACGGCCGACCAGGAACCCCCATAAATTTGGAATCACACTCCAATCGTCATGCTGCTTCGGGCGGATGGCGACCTGGCGTCCGACTACGGCGGCGACCGCCACCATGATGCTGATGCCGATGTAATCGGGCGGGCAGCGCATCCGGTCGACAATGTCCTCGCCCCACGGCCGCAACGATTCCGGCAAAAGATGAAACTCGAATGCCGCTACGGCTGGCAGTCCGAGCGGCAGCGGCTGCGGATCGGGCCATAAGTCGCGCAATTCTTCCTCGGTGGCAGGCCGCGTGACCGCGGCGACGATGGCACTCATGCGAACCTCGGCAACGCGACATTGATTACGAGACGCACCGGCACCGCGCGCAGCGCAGCCAGCACGGCAGTCACATGACTGAGCGGGTGTTCCGGCCGATGGATCACGAGGATTTCGCAGCCGAGCAGATAGGACAGGTCGAACACCTCCGGCTGGGTGTCGGGCGGCAATACGAGGCGTGGCTTCCAACGGTCGCCGAGCTTCCAGTCCAGCGAGACCAGAATCGCGCCGCCAAAGAGAACCGGCCGGCGGCGAGCGAAGATCATGTCGCGTACCTCGCGCCCAAACGGAGGCAGGCGCCTCGTCCGAATCGCGACGGTAGTCATAACTGACCCGCCTTCCGCGCCGAGCGTGTCGAACGCATGATCTGTAACGCGTGAGCGAATCCAGCCAAGCGCGACAGCTGCGGCAGTACCGATGCCATGTGCGTGCGACCGGCGACAAACAGGCGGTGCAACGGCCGGGCGTCATGATCGCCGCCTCCGTTGGAACCGCGTCGGCCGCAAGCAGGGAAAGAGCGCCTCAGCAGCGGCGAGCGCGGCCTCGCCTTGCGGGGTGCGGCGGAGGACTGTACGATGGGTGCGCTGTTGGTCCTGCTTTGCCGTCTTACCGGAGCCCTCGTTTCCGCCGAGGGCTTCGTCACGTTTGGGGGCCACTTTCATTGCGCCGCCCGCGCTTCGGCGATCTTCCGCTCCACATACGCCTCGATGCTGCTTTGAGGCACGAGCGACTTGCCGCCGACCTTTACGATGGTGATACGACCGGCGTGTGTCTCTTCGTAGAATTTGGTACGGCCGATTGAGAGAAGTCGGCGCGCGTCTTCGATGGGGTGTAAAAGTTTTTGCATCTTTCCGCCCGTGGTTGAACGAACACGCGCGGATGATGCGATCGTGCGGGCGGATCTCCTAGGCGCTATTCGCCACGAATTGCGCCACAGCGGTGAGCAAGGTCCGGGTTTTCGGAGAACCAATCGGCGACGGCAAGGCGGCGCTTGCGGAACAGCTTCCCGACGGTCGACGGATCAACATCAAGCTTGTCGGCAACCTTGGCGATCGCATCCTGCTCGTCAGCGCCGAAGGCGATTCGGTACCCCACCATAAGGGCCACGTCGTCTTCGCTCGGCAGCTTGCGGGGAAAGTTCGGATTGCCCCGCCTCGGCGGAGTGTCTGCGTGCAGTTCATCGGCAGCCGCACGAAGGATCGCGGCGACCATGCGCCGCTCATTGCTCGCGCTCGGAAGGTCTCCGCGCTCGATGCCATCGGCGACGGCGTAGGCCCACGCTTTTTGAGTCGCGCCATCCCTGGCGCGGGCGTGCGGCTCCGGCCTTCGCCCTTAAGCGTGATACGGGGCGGCGCTTTGGTGGATTTCATGCGCGCCCCTAGCGCGCACGCATCGGGACTACCGCGGCGCCATCGCGCGCCGCAATCAGCGTCGACTCGTACCACGCCAGCAGAGCGCGGCGCAGTTCGAGCCGCGTCGCCCGGTCATACGCGCTTTCCGTTTTCGTTCCGACTTGGTGATCCAGTTGCGATTCCACCGCATTGGCATCGCGACCAAGTTCCCGGCAGACGGTCGAAAATGCCGAGCGCCACGAATGCGGCGAGTGCTTCCCGCCGAGCTTCAGCGCATCGCGCATCCACTTCTCGCAGCCCTCCGGCGTGATGTGCTTCGCCGGATCGCGCGGGGCAGGGCAGACGTAGACCGCGTCGGGCCCGTCGGCCTTGCGCCATTCGCGCAGCGTCGCCAGCAGCATGGGCGGCAGCGGAACGACGTGATCGCCGCGTGCTTCGTCCTTTCGCTTCATTCTTGAGCGCGGCACGTTCCAGTTGCCGGCGGCAGTATCGAGCTTCGTGCGGTGCGTGTCGCCAATGGGAACGGCGACGCCGTCGAGTTTGAACTCGTCCCACTTCGCGCCGACCACTTCGGACACGCGCAGCGCCGTGAACGCGAGCAACACATGGGCCCGCTGGATTCCCTTGGCGGGATCGCTGGCGCGAGCGGCGCGGAGAATTTCACCGATCCCGAGGAGGTCGGTGACGGCGGGATAGTGACGGCGGGAACTGCCAGTGCGACGACGTGGCGGGGGCAGCGGGTTGATCGGTATCAATCCTTTCCGCACGGCCTCATTCATGATCTCGCGCAGTCGGCGATGCACCTTCTCCAGCATCATCGGCGCTTCGCGCTCGACTCTGGCGAGCGACGGCTCGACCAGTTGCGCGGTGATCTTCGTCAGCGGCACGCCGTCAAGTGCCGACAGGTGATTGCGTAGACTCGCCTTGACCTCCTCGGTGTAGGCGGGCGTCCATCCTTTCCAGTTCGCTGCGGGTTTCGCCTCGCGCTCCACCCATGCGGAAGCGAACCGTCCCAAAGGTTGCGGCGTTGTCCGCTGCCTTCTTTACCTGCGCCACGCGCTTGGCGGCGGTCGGGTGCTCGCCACGGTCGAGCAACTTGCGCGCCTTGTCGGCGGCGACACGCGCCTCGGCCAACGACAACGCGGTGAGCTTGCCTAGCGTCGCAGTCCCGGCGCGACCTCTGGCCCGGTAGCGAAACTGCCAGCTCTTGACGCCGGTCGGTTGCACCAGGAGCGCGAGCCCGCCGCCGTCGAACAATCGGTAGGACTTGTCCTTCGGCTTGGCGCTTTGGACTTTCCTGTCGCTCAGCATGGCGTCTCCCCTTTACCCTAGGGGGTAACGAATTCCGGGTTCGTAGATCGTCAAAAATCGGAATTTCTGGCGTTACCCTCGCCTGTTACCCTCAGTCTAGGCGGTTTGGGGCGAACAGGCAAGAACAGCCACGGACGGGCGCGTACGAGTGAAAAGGCAAGAAAAAAGCCGCGCAAGGCGGCTTGTCATAGTGTTGATTGGAGGCGGGGGTCGGAATCGAACCGGCGTAGACGGCTTTGCAGGCCGCTGCATGACCACTCTGCCACCCCGCCAGGAGCGGCGGCCGACACCGATGCGCTGGCCGGCGAAACAAAAGGGAGAGCGCGGTGCTCTCCCTCGGTGATCTGGAGCGGGAAACGAGTCTCGAACTCGCGACCTCAACCTTGGCAAGGCTCCCGCGACACCGCGCAACAACAAACGACGCCATGATTATACACGGTGTTTCTCGGCGTTGTGCCTTGTGTGGCAGCGAGCGCAGCCGCGCTTCGGCTGTGGTTAAGGTACGTCGCGCCGGTTAGCCGCGAGCGTGCGCGGGAACTGATCGCAGCGTGGTCAGAGATAATCGAGCGGAGCGTGACTCCGCCCGGTCACGCACTAGCGCAGCGCCGCGATCAGCACGACGGACGTGCACAGGTAGCCGGACCCGCGAGATCGTCGCTCCTGGCGCGTTCTAGGCGGTCGCCCGCTAGAATTTAGCGATGCGCGACGACGCTCCTGAGATCGTTCCGGATTCGGTGTATCGCTCTTACCGGCGCACCTGTCGGCGCCTCCACATCAAGCCGGTGCCACGGGAGCGCGCGCGGAAGCTAATCAAGGATTGGACGGAGGCGCTCGCCGCGCGCCGGACGCCACCGGCTGAGCACTAGCACCGCGAACAGCACGGCGGAGGTGGAGGGTGGCTGACCGCTCGGGATCGTGCCCTATACGTCGATCTACGCGACCAGCTTCGCAAGCTGGACCCGATCGCGAGGGCGTTTCGGGCGTGTAGTCATTTCAATACCAATCGAGCACGATCACAGCGACAAGCCACGCGAGCGCGGTTAACGAGATGCCGATAACGATGTATCCCAGCACAGCCAGCGCGTCGGGAGCCACCTGCTTTGGCTTTCGCTGTTCAGACTCGATGGGGTGCGGAAGAGCCATGTCGAGATCGCAAGGGCTTTTGAAAAGCCCCGCAACCGTTGGTGGGGGTGGGCGCGGCAGCGAAACTTAACCCTGATCTCCTCCTCCTGGGCCAAGACGTACAACCGCGCCCGCCAACGCCCAACGGAAGCACGACTCGGGCCTGCGTCCCAAACCTTTGATTTGTGACCGCTCTTGCGTTCAGAATCCGGCGTCACCGGGGTCGGGCAATGGATCGTCGCGCACAGCGTCCACTACTGCTTTGGGAGAACTTCGCATTTCGCCGTAGCCGGTGGGGGGTATTGCTTCGGCTTAGTCCCGTCCGGACAGCACCAGGCAATACCTTTGGAAGCGCCGATTGGCTTCTTTCCCAGGCCGTAGAATGGTCTGTTTTCCGGGCCGTAGAAGAGTAGCGTAGGAGCCTTGCATGCATTGACTGGGTCTATGCACGTCGTCATGGCATCCTTCGCCAAGCAAGCATCAAATTCTGTCCCAGGGGGAAGGGAGATTCGATCGAGATACACCAGCGCGGCCCCACCACCTACAATTGCGACGGCGATTACCGCGACGACGGTGGCCCTGAAGCGTTTTTTTCGAACTGCCCTGACCTTGATGGGCTCGCCCATCACCAGGCGCTTGATCATGTAGTCGATTCGAGTGTCGTCAAATGCGTAGGAGGCAACGTCGCCGGGCGTAAAGATGCCGAGCCTGCGGTCGAGCAGATAGCGCTCTTGCTCGGCATCCCAGCGAATCCAGAAGTTACTGCTCCAGCGCCGACCCCCTTCGGGCCAGACATATCGGATGCCGTCGGTTGCGAATGCCAAGGCCGCACCGTTGCGAGCTCTCAGCTCAGACGTCGCTTCGTCCGGGGAACTCAGTGCCGTGTCACCCTGCTCGGGGCGAAGCTGAAGCTCACTCGGCAGGGCCGCGTTTGCGCGTTCGAGCTTGTCCCACAGTTCATGGATGCGGTTCGTGGATGATTGATTGGGCGCGGAGCGGCTGGACGCTGCGGCCCGTCGCTTGAGTTCTCTATCGATCCACGACATGGCGAGTCGGACGCGAATGGACGCGGCTTGGACAAAATGGCGTCGGGGGAATCGGAGGTGGCCTCCCTCCCGCCAAGCGAGATTCTAACCGGATGCCGCCGGATACGGTGGGTCGACCGCGCCGAACCTGCCACGCCTGGCGCAATAGCGGTCTCACTATATCGGCGTAACTCGGCATCCAGCGGTCACCGCAGGTGTGGCGTGAAGTAGCGCGCCTCCGGATCGACATTGCGAATCTCCGGCGGCCCGATGATCTCCCATTCGACGTAGCGCGCCGCGATCTCCTGCCGCGTCGCGACGTAACGCGCACGGACCCATTTGCCCGTTACCGGATCGCCGAAGCGAAAAGGGAAGAGCTCGAGGCGGGGTGCCATGGTCGTGTTCACGGTACTCCGCGGACGCAGAAACGAAAACCCCACCACGCGGGCGGGGTCGTGTTCGCAATTGCGCGAGCAACTAGTTCAGCGTGCGCCGCCGCGAGAAGCCGAGTCCGGCGAGACCCAATCCGAGAAGCGCAAGCGTGGCGGGCTCGGGCACAACAGCGATGGCCGGATTAGTCTCAATTCTCAAATCGTCGATCCAGTGATTGTCATTCGCTCCACCGGTACGGGCTCCAAAACCGAATTGTCCGCCCACGATAGGCGTATAGCCCGTTGCGAAATTGCTATAAATGGCAATGTTGTTGTAGCTCACATCAAGGGTCCCATCCGTATCCAAATGGATGACGACATTCCAGAAGTTTGGAGGAGCGTTCAGACCTTGGGACACCTGCGTGAGAACGTGGCCAATCGTCACACCGCCTAGCTTCACATCTATCGCCGGCGCTTCGGGAGAGGGGACCGCGAAATTATTGTCGAACGAATCGAAGGCGATCGTCAGTCCAGTGCCCCCACCTTCCTCGCCAAGAAAGTTGCCGTAAACGGGTGAACTAGGCAGATTGTTGGCAAAGTTAAAGCTGAATCCATCGGCAGTGCTTATGTCCCCGCCGCAGCACGTACCTCCCCCAACGTATGCCGCGAAGCTGGCCGTGAAACCGTGTACCGCACTTCCCGGTTCCAAATCGTTGATGTAGAAAAAGCCCGTCTGCCCGTTCACGGCGGATGTTAGCTTCAAGACTCCGCTGTTACCTACGCCGCCCGTGGCGGCCACCACCGCGTCCACGAACACGGAGGTGCCGGCAGGCAGGCCGGAATTGAAGTTTGCCGAAAAGACTGCGTTCGCGAAGCAAACGGTTGTCGCCAGTGCGGATCCCGCGGCAACAAGCGCAGCCCTGAGCCCATGAATAGTCTGTTTCATCCCTTCCTCCCGTTATCATTCTTTGGCGCGGCAACGCCACTCTAGGACGGAAGCACTATGCGGGCCATCGCTGTAACGCGCTGATTCGTCTCCTTTGTTTTCGTAACGCAGCGGGCCGCGGTGCACTATCTGTAAGAATCGCCCACGTCGGAACGGGAGGGCATCGTTGAAACGCCCGCCCCGCCGAGTCGCCGGTAGGAGGTATATCGGAGATTCAGCGGGGACCGAGCGAGCGCGGCCACAGCAGTTTCACGCGTCGAAACCATCCGACCGGCACACCGACACTCATGGATAGTGAGCGGCGCTAATGCAGCGCGGAGACTTGCATTGCCAGGTCCTGCCCCAGGCGGAGCAAGTCACTTTCGAGCCGCGCACGGTGCGCCGCAAACATTTCGTTGATCTGTGCGTGCGCGTCGGCCTCCTGCGCGGCCAGAGCGGCCCGCGCTTCCTCCGCGTACTCGTCAACCGTGAGGGGAATCCTTGCCCAAGGCTCGCCCGCGTCAATGTCCGTGCCGTTCATCATTTGTCCGCCTTGAAACGTTCCACCGCCTGAATGCGATTCTCGAGCCGCTGCAAGTGCTCGGAGTGGCGCCGCAACTGTTGATCGCGTTCGGTGAGCGCCTTCTCGGCGACGTTCAGGCGTAACGCGAGGCGGTCGGCGTACTTGCGCGCGGACGTGACCGCAATTTTCGCCGTGGCGATCAGCGCCGCCGCGTGGAATTTTCCAGGGTGCGCGAGTGCTTCCGCGAGCTCGGCCTCAAGCGCCCGGATGTCGTCTGCATCAAACAGCCGCTGCGATACCGTCGGCATTAGCTTGTTGTCTGCCGTGGGAGGCGTGGGTTCCTGCAATTGATGAACGCGCATCGTCCGGTTCGACTCTAGTAGCTCTCGCTGTAATACGCGCCGGCGCCAGTTTTCGCATACCACGCGGACTCACGCACCGCCTTGGTCGCGATGCTGTCGCTCTGGAACATGCTGACCGGATTTGCGACAGCCTCTGGATCGCTGTCCATCACCAAACTTGCTTTGGTGCTCGTGGTAAGGAGCGCGTGGCCTTCATCGGCCCACAGAATTTCGGGGGGGCTCAACAATGCGACGATGCCGGATGAGTCGTCGACCTGGCATGCGGTGGAAATCAACACGTCGTGTCCTAACAGCTGGCCGCCGCTGGGGGTAACGCTGGGAAACGCATTCGCGCCGCCACCGCCCCGCAGCAACGAAAGAAAACTCGCAGCGCGTGTCGACATGACCCACGTGGCGCCCGCGTACTGTGAGCCGGGGACGAGGCCGAGCAACTGCGCCAGGTCCGCGTCGACGTTAGCCAACGTGGAACCTGCGGATGTGAAAGTCGGGGCCCCATTTAAAACGCTGCCAGCCTCGGTCGGACTCAGGAACCCGAGGTTTTCCGCTTCCGCCGTGGCCTTTGCTAAATCGTCAACGATCCGCAGCGTCACCGCGGGCGATGTGTTCCGGACGAATTCGGTCGTTTGCACAATGACCCCCGCGTGCTTTACGGGCTCGAGAAACGCCTCGGTCCAATCGCCCTTGAGCACCGGAATCCGACCGTGCTCGGGAACCCGAACAGCGGTGACGCCCTGCTCGTTAACGTACACGCGCGTCCGCAGCGGCGTGACGCTAAGCCCTTGCAGTCGAAGTGGGACGGAGTACGGCCGCATGGCTTCGATAAATGCTGTCGCAACGGGCTCGGCCCGGCTGAGCGCCTTGCCTAACTGGCGGCCACTCGCAGCGCCCAATGTGCCCACGATCGCGGCGTGAAGGTCTGCGTCCAGGTTGGCATGCGCGACCAGCTCGCCAACGGAGAACACTCTGCCGGCGACCGAGGTATGGATCGCGGCCAGCAGGCCCGACAGCGCCGGCGAATCCGGCGAGCTCACCGGCAGCCGGCTCGTCAGCACGGCAACCTCGGCCCGCAACGCCAGAATTTCGCGCAGAACTGCTGACAGGATCTCCGAGTCGGCCACTGCGCGCGCGATCGGCAGCGGAACGGCTTTCGGCATCGCGTCACCGCGCCAGCAAACCATCATGCGGATCGCTCGAATCGCGGGCGCCCCATTCCCACGGCTTCGCGTGCGCCGGCCGTTGCTGCAACGAGTGCGACTCCGCGCGAATGCGCGACGAGGGCGCCAGTCTCAACTTGCCTGCCAGGTGGCCAGCGTCTTAGCGTGATCGCTCGAAACCTTCACCCAAGGCGAAACTTTCCCGCTCCCGTCAACTGTCCGTCTTGCTCCAGGTGCGCGACGGCTTCGGCCGCGAGCACGGACACGCGGCAAAACATCGCCAGCAGCGGCACATCGGCCGGCACGAAATTGATTCGCAGGGGTCTTCGGCCATGATCTTCTGCCATAACGCGCGCCCTTGGGAAGGCCCGCGGGAGCCCTAAGGTTGCCGCTACGGATGAAGAAGGCGGCGGATAGATCTTTAGGTTTTGCTGGCATCGAAGCCTCCTATGGCAATACAAGCATCATGAAAGAAGCGGGCGCGCCGGGGTCCAAACAATTTTCTCCAGACACTGAAGTTACCCCCCACCCCTTGGCGATTCGATAGGCCAGCCATCCTTGCCAATGGCCTGCTTCTGCCGGTATCCGCTCTTGATTGCATGACAGGCATGGCACAGCCCCTGGGTATTCGCTTCCGTATCCGGCCCGCCTTGCTCAATGGGGATGATGTGATCCCGCTCGGTAGCGAGCCGTATTCGCCCCTGCTTTTGACATTCAACGCATAGCGGCTGTCGTTGAAATAGCCGCTTGCAAGCCTCTTGCCGTTTTCGCCCACGGATGCGGTGATTGGTGCTCATTGGGTTTGGTCCCTTTCGGATGGTGGATGGTGTCCGGCAGTAGGCGCTAGGCATCATCGTCCACGCTGCCCGCGTCGGCCGCGCCGTTGCCGGATCGGCGCGGGACGTGGAGCGGGGGCGCCTGGTCGGGGTCATGTCGCGGTTCCTTTCAAGATCAACGGACGGGGCGCGGGTTGCTGTCCCTAGTTGTCCCTACGGACTACCTATTGCACGCAGGGGGTAGTGATTGGTATAGGTAGCAATGGGGTGGCCTCAGGGACAGGCAGGGACAGGATCGAGTGGGTCGTCCGCGCTCTCCGTCTTTTCCTGTTCGGACTTGGATCGCACGCCGACATAGAAGTAAGCCCGCTCGCCATTGGGCAGGCGCAGCCGGCGCCGGACGATGCTTGGCGCGGCGGATCGGAGCTTCGCGCCGAAGCCGGCGAGGTCTCCTACGAGCTTCTCGTCCCGGTGGTTGGCAACGCACCACTCCCGCCACCGGGCGAACAGCAAGTCCGTCGTGATCCTGCAATCAGGGTGGGTTACGCACTCGTCGCGTAGGAACGCGCCGATGGGCGAGGCAAGATCGTGGAGTTCCTGCATTACCTCGCGGGACGATGCCGGCTCCGTGAACCAGCCCTCGTCGTTCAGGTCATCAAGTCCGACCAGTGCCCAGTTCAGAATGCCGGGCAGTTCCAGCCGCAGCCGCGCGGCGAGGCCCTTGTCTTCGCGCCCGAGGAAGGATTCGGTCATCCGCAATACGATGAACCGCGAGGCCAGCGCGCCGGATGCGTCGGCGATCCTGGGCAGGTCGTTGGACAGCATCAGCAGACGCGCTGGGATGACGCCGTTCCAATCGAGGCGGAATTTCCGCGGCACGGTGGAATGGTCGCCGGCCGAAATCTTCAGCAGGTTCTCGGTGACTTGCCCCAGATCCGAACGGGACGATAGTCGCGCGTCCGAGATGCAGGCAACGGACGCCTTCGTGAGCGGCTCGAGGCCGAATGGGGAACCGAAGGCGGCGAGCGTCGGGGACACGAAGTTCTCGGGGCCGACGAGCTCCTTGAGGATTGTCGCGATGACACCTTTCCCAGCCCGTCGTGGGCCGACGAGCAGGAACATCTTTTGATGTCGATGATCGAGCGTGAGGAAGTAGCCGAACATCTGCCGCAAGCAGCGGATCGACTCGAAGTCATTCGGCCAAATGGATTGCAGGAACTCGCACCATTCCGGCGGCGACGTCGTCGCGTCCTGATCAAAGGCGAACGGGAGGCCGAAGGTGGTGAAGAACGCGCCGCTGTGGGGATGTAGCTTGCGCGAGCGGATGTCGAGCAGCCCATTAGCGACCGGGAGAATGAATTGCGCTGGCGCCGGCTGTCGTGCTTCTTCCTTGATCCAGCAGGGCGCAACGTACCAGAATGGGAGGATTGCGGCGGCCTTCAGCGCGTCGAATAGGTTGTCGATGACGGAGCGAGTGGCCTTGATCGGTTTTCCGTCTTTGCTGGTGACGCATTCTGCGAACAAGAACTCGTAAAGCATTTGACGGACTTCATCCGTGGTCAACTCGGCATAGTGGGAACCGCGCCAGGAGTAGAACGTGCCGCGGGCATACCAGAGGGTGTAGCTGTCGCCGATCGCGTGCCAGCCGTCGACGTACTCCTTCGCGATCGCATAAGGATCGGCGAGGTCGACCGACAGAGCGATGCGTTGCCGGATCGGCACCGGGTCCGTCACGACGCCTCGTGCTCGAGCTCGGCGACGACGCGCTCGGTCATGCGCTCTGGCGGCACGACGCCGAGCATCACGCACCACGTCAAGAATCGCCTGCGGTCGGAGTTGTGTTCGGGCGCCTGGCCGTCCTCGACCGGCTCCGCCTTCGCCTCAAATCCGTGCTTACGCAGTCTTTCGGCGATGCGATGCGCTTCCGCGCCGTCGGCGTACTCGCCAAACGTCCGAATGCGCCGGCCCCGGATGGTGACGCGCCACCTCCGCCGGGTGCTCATTGGCGCCTCCGCCGCCGCAGCGGCAGCGGCTTCAGCGAAGGGAACCACTTCTCGATCTCGTCGAGCGCGGTCTTGCCGGCTGGGCGCGGCCAGGGCGCGACTCGGCGCAGACGATAGTGGTCAGGCCGCGAATGTTGCGCAGGATCGGGCAGAACGCTACGCTTGCTCTCGGTTCCGCCGCTCAGCGAACCACTTTCTCGGGCCGCCGGATTTTCTCCGTGTCGGCCCGTTTCTTTGGGTGGGCCGTTCATGCGGCGCGCTCAAGCGCTCTGCGCCGCAATATCTGCACCACGGCCCGCGCGAAGCCCTCGATCAAAACCAGCGAGCCCGCACGCCCTTCGCGGGGGATCAGAACGCCAAGCTCGACCAGCTCGCGCCGGTTGCGCTTGATGAACCAGTCGAGCGCCGATCGCGTCTCGAAAAACGGACCAGCGTGGCGGTCGAGCCAATCGCCCACGCTCGTGTAGTCCGGTCAGATCCGGCGACCGGCACTTCCTCGTTATCCACGGTTTGAAACTCCTTCGGTTGCGCCACCACGGCGACAAAGGAATTTTCGCAATCGCTGCTATCGAGCCGCTATAGCGCGGCAGCGAAAGTCGGTGTCTGAGCGGCCGCTCAGCACCGGATTTTTTACGTTATGCGGGTGGTTTGCGCTTCCGCTCGAGGAATTGCCGGGCGCGCTCGACGCTGATCTCGTCGCGCTTCTTTGGGTCTTCGACAACGTGCTTGGTGCCTGTCAGGATCGATGACGCCCAACGCGGCCAGGGATCGCGCATCCTGGGCGAGCTTGTCCTTGCCGTAGTTCGGATGGGCGGCGTGCGCGAGCGCGAACCACTTGTTCGTCCAATGATCGGCGCTCGCCTTGGCGCGGTTTTGGGCTGATTGGGCTGCGGCGTTGCTGCTGTCGCGCTTGCGTTTCGTCGACTCGGCCGCGCGCTCGGTCCTGTCGAACGACGTGCTGCACCGCGAGGCTGGCAAGTCGCAAGTCTTCGTCGCCCCACTCTGCGGCGGTCGCCAAAAGCGGTCGGCCGTCCACGTCGAGCACCACGTGCACGGCAACGCCCGCGAGCTTCACGTCGAAGGCGCGCCCCTTCTTCTTCATCCGAACACACGGGCGACGACCGCCTTTTTGTCGGCGATGTTGGCGTGCGCGTATCTGGCGCTCGCGCTGAGCGTGCGGTGCCCCATGCTCATCATGATCATTTGCTGACTAACGCCGGCCTGCGCGAGCCGGTAGCCGTGGCCATGGCGCAACTCGTGAAAGACGCGTCCGGGCAGTCGCGCTTCTTCGGCGATGCGCTTCCATAGCGGCATGTAGGTAAAGGGCTTGCCGGCCCGGTTGCCGAACACAAGCTCGTCAGCACCCGCCTTGGGCAGCCGCTTCAATTCGTCGAGCGCGGCGCTCGACAGCGCAACGGTGATCGGGTCGCCGTTCTTCGTGCGGTTGACGGTGAGCGTGGCGGCGTCGAGATCGAGATCGCGACCACGCAGGCGCAGGATCGAGCCCACGCGTAGCCCGCTGTGATAGGCAAGTGTGATTAACGCCGCCATCCTGCCCCATTGGCGATCGACCACGCGCGCCACGGCGAGCGCACGCTCGACCTCTTCGGGCCGTAGATAGCGCTCCGGGTCCGGTGGCTCGGGGGCGCGCTCGATGCCCCGGGTGGGAGCCACGAACGCGCGGGGCACGAGACGCAGGCGCTTCGCGTGCTTGAACACGCTGCCGGCCTGAGTGAGATAGCGATTGATCGTGCTGCCGGCGAGTGGCTTGCCGCTACGCGCGGTGTCGCGCTTGCCGGCGACGAGCCGACCGCGCTCGGCAAGGCGCAGGAGCGCCGCGTCGATATCGTCCGCGTTGATCGCGGCGATCTCCTTCTCGCCCAGTTCGTCGCACCAAAAGCCAAGCCGCGAGAGGCTCGCTTGATCCAGTTCACGGGAGGCGACGAATGCCTCGACCACAACCTTAAACAGCGCCATTTCGGTTCTCCTTGACTGCCGTCGACCACAACCCTTTACAGGGACCGTTGTCGCCGTGGTGGCGCAGTTTCAGGATTCCGAATCAAACACTTACCGGAAATCTGGAGCGGGAAACGAGTCTCGAACTCGCGACCTCAACCTTGGCAAGGTTGCGCTCTACCAACTGAGCTATTCCCGCGTGGGATAACCTTGAATTATAGAGGAATTCGCTCGGCTGTCAAAATGCGGGACCTCGCGACGGAGCGTTCGCAGCACGCCATACCCATCGACACCGAGGCCGACCCTGTTCGCGGCTCAACGCACGACCTTCGCGATCGCCGCCGCCACGACCTCGACGTTGCGCGTATTGAGCGCCGCGACGCAGATGCGCCCGGTATCGATCGCGTAGATCGAGAAGTCGTCGCGCAACGCCAGCACCTGCGCCTTGGTGAGACCGGAATAGGAGAACATGCCGCGCTGGGCGAGGATGAAGCGGAAGTCCCGTTGGGGCACCTGCTCGTGCAGACGCTCGACCAGGAGCGCGCGCATCAGCTTGATCCGATTGCGCATCGCGGCGAGCTCCGCCTCCCACAGCGCGCGGAGCTCCGGCGAGCACATGCACCGTGGCGACGATCTGCCCGCCATGGGTCGGCGGGTTCGAGTAGTTGGCACGGATCGTCCGCTTCACCTGCGACAGCACGCGCGCGGCTTCGTCCTTGTCGTCGGCGACGACGGACAGCGCGCCTACGCGCTCGCCGTAGATCGAAAACGACTTGGAGAACGAGCTCGCCACCAGTAGCGGGCCGGGCGTGGCGGCAAAGGCGCGTACCACGCTGCCGTCCGCATCGATGCCCTCGCCGAAACCCTGGTAGGCGATGTCGAGAAACGGCACCAGGCCGCGGGCGCGCACGAGGTCGATGATCCGCGGCCATTGCGCGGGCGTCGGGTCGACCCCCGAGGGATTGTGGCAGCACGCATGCAGCACGATGACGGAACCGGCGGGGATCTGCTCCAGCGCGGCGATCATCCCGGCGAAATCGAGGCCGTGCGTGGTGGCGTCGAAATAAGCGTACGTGTTCACGGTGAAGCCGGCGCCTTCGAACAGCGCACGGTGGTTCTCCCAGCTCGGGTCGCTGATCCACACTTGTGCACCAGGGGCGAAGCGGCGCAGGAAATCGGCCCCCACCTTGAGCGCGCCGGTACCGCCGACCGCCTGCACGGTCACCGCGCGGCCCGTGGCGATCACGTCCGAATCGCGGCCGAACAGCATCGCGCGCACTTCGCGGTCATAGGCTGGAATGCCATCGATGGGAAGGTAAGAACGCGGCGCGGCCAGCTCGGTCAACTCGCGTTCGGCGCGTTTGACGCATTCGAGCAGCGGCACCTTCCCGTTCTCGTCGCAGTAGACACCGACGCCGAGATTGACCTTGCGCGGATTCTGGTCGGCGTTGAAGGCCTCGGTGACGCCGAGGATGGGATCGCGCGGCGCAAGCTCGACGCCGGACAGGAGCGAGGGTGCGAAGGGTGCGTTCATGAAAGGGGGTGACGTCGGGACCGGCGCATATTGTACCTTGCGCTGCTCTCGACAATCAGCACGCCGGCGGTTAACGTGCGTCCCCCAACCGAACGGACGCCATGACGCCGGACACCGCTCCACTCCTGCCGCCGGTCACCGCGCTGAAAACGCTCGCGCGTGTCGGCGTGTTCGTCCGGCCGTACCGGAAGCAGGTGCTCTTCGCCGCCATCGCTCTCATCATCGCGGCTGGCGCGGTGCTCGCGATCGGCCAGGGCTTGAAGGGCGTCGTCGACCGCGGGTTCGGCACCGGCGACGCGGGCGAGCTCGATCGCACGCTGGCGCTGATGCTGGGGGTCGTCGCCGTGATGGCCGGCGCGACGTTCGCGCGCTTCTACTTCGTATCGTGGATCGGCGAGCGGGTCACCGCCGACCTGCGGCGCGCAGTGTTCGACCACCTGCTGACACTGCCGCCCGGATACTACGAGGCGACGCGGACCGGCGACGTGATTTCGCGCCTCATCAACGACACGGCGATGCTGGACACCGTCATCGGTTCCAGCGCATCGATGGCGGTCCGCAACGTGCTGCTGCTCGCCGGCGGCCTGACCATGCTCGCGATCACGAGCGCGAAGCTCACGCTGCTGGTGCTCGCCGGCGTGCCGGTGGTCGTCGTTCCGATCATCCTGTTCGGACGCCGCGTGCGCAAGCTGGCGCGGGCAAGCCAGGATCGCGTCGGCGACGTGGGCGCCTATGTGGACGAGGCGCTGCACGAGGTCCGCACGGTCCAGGCGTACGGCCACGAGCCGGAAGACCGGCGGCGGTTCGCCGCACGAGTCGAGGCGGCGTTCGACACGGCCGTGGCGCGAATCCGGCAGCGCGCGATCCTGGTGGCGTCGGTGATCCTGCTCGTCTTCGGCGCGGTCGGCATCATCCTGTGGATCGGCGGGCACGACGTAGTGGCCGGCAAGTTGAGCGCCGGCCAGCTGTCGGCCTTCGTGTTCTATGCCGCGATCGTCGCCGGCGCCGTGGGCACGATCAGCGAGGTCATCGGCGACCTTCAGCGCGCGGCCGGCGCCACCGAGCGCCTGTTCGAGCTGCTCGCGGTCGAACCCGCAATACGCGCGCCTGAACATCCAGCGGCGCTGCCGGACCCGGCGCGCGGCACGGTGGCTTTCGCTCACGTCACCTTTGTCTATCCGTCGCGCCCGGATACGCCGGCGCTCGATGATTTCACGTTGGACGTTGCGCCCGGCGAAAAGGTCGCGCTGGTCGGGCCGTCCGGCGCGGGCAAGACCACGGTATTCCAGCTGCTGCTCCGCTTTTACGACCCACAGTCGGGCACCGTGTGCATCGACGGCGTCGACGTGCGCCGCGCCGATCCGCGCGCCGTGCGCGGCCGGCTCGCCGTGGTGCCGCAGGACCCCGTGATCTTCGCGGCCAGCGTCCTCGAGAACGTCCGCTACGGCCGGCTCGACGCCACCGATGCCGAGGTACGCAATGCCTGCGAGGCCGCGTTCGCTTCCGACTTCATCGCACAGTTGCCGCAAGGTTTCGACAGCGATCTCGGCGAGCGCGGCGTGCGCCTGTCCGGCGGCCAGCGCCAGCGACTCGCGATCGCAAGGGCGATCCTCGCCGACCGCCCGGTCCTGCTGCTGGACGAGGCGACGAGCGCGCTCGACGCCGAGAGCGAGCGCATGGTGCAGCGCGCGCTCGAGCGCCTGATGGCCGGGCGCACCGTGCTGATCATTGCCCATCGGCTCGCGACGGTGCGCCACGCCGACCGGATTGCCGTGATGGAGGAGGGGCGGCTCGTGGCGGTGGGCACGCACGCCGAGCTTCTGGGCACGAGTCCGCTCTACGCGCGCCTCGCGGCGCTGCAGTTCGCAGGAGTGGGGGAACAAGCGGCCTGGAGTCGGACGCACGAAACGCAGTAAAATACTCGGTTGCCCCACGGTTCGCCAAATCAACTCGCCATGCTCATCACCTATCCGAACAGCCCGTACCAGCTCTTCAAGCCGTTCGAGGCCGCCGGAGACCAGCCGGAGGCCATCGCGAAGCTCGTCGAGGGCCTCGAGGACGGCCTCGCGTTCCAGACGCTGCTCGGCGTGACGGGCTCGGGCAAGACGTTCACGATGGCCAACGTGATCGCGCAAACCGGCCGCCCGGCGCTGGTGCTCGCCCCCAACAAGACGCTCGCGGCGCAGCTCTATTCGGAATTCCGCGAGTTCTTCCCGAACAACGCCGTCGAGTATTTCGTCTCGTACTACGACTATTACCAGCCCGAGGCCTACGTTCCGTCGCGCGATCTCTATATCGAGAAGGACAGCTCGATCAACGAGCACATCGAGCAGATGCGGCTCTCCGCGACCAAGGCGATCCTCGAACGGCCCGACTGCGTGATCGTGGCGACCGTCTCCGCGATCTACGGTATCGGCGATCCGTCCGAATACCACAGCATGATCCTGCACGTGAAGGAAGGCGATGCGCTGACGCAGCGCGACGCGATACGCCGGTTGACCGAGATGCAGTACACGCGAAACGAGGCGGATTTCCGGCGCGGCACGTTTCGCGTCCGCGGCGACGTGATCGACGTTTTCCCGGCCGAGCACGCCGAGAACGCGGTGCGCATTGCGCTGTTCGACGACGAGATCGAGTCGCTGCAGCTGTTCGATCCGCTCACGGGCCACATCCGGCAGCGGATCGGCCGCTTCACCGTGTTCCCGTCGAGTCACTACGTCACGGGCCGGCAGAAGGTGCTCGATGCGATCGAGAAGGTCAAGGCCGAGCTCGTGCATGCAAAAGGAGTTCTTCGTCGGGCAGATGAAGCTGGTCGAGGCCCAGCGCATCGAGCAGCGGACGCGGTTCGATCTCGAAATGATGACCGAGATCGGCTTCTGCAAAGGCATCGAGAACTATTCGCGGCATCTGTCGGGGCGCCAGGCGGGCGAGCCGCCGCCGACGCTGATCGACTACATGCCGCCGCGCTCGCTGATGTTCGTCGACGAGAGCCATGTGACGATCCCGCAGGTCGGCGGCATGTACAAGGGCGATCGTGCGCGCAAGGAAAATCTCGTCAACTACGGCTTCCGTCTGCCGTCGGCGCTCGACAACCGGCCGCTGCGCTTCGACGAATTCGAGCGCCTGTTGCCGCAGACGACGTTCGTGTCGGCGACCCCCGCCGACTACGAGCAGACGCATTCCGGGCAGGTCGTCGAGCAGCTGGTCCGGCCGACGGGGCTCGTGGATCCTTCGCTGGAGGTTCGCCCGGCGCAGACGCAGGTCGACGATCTTCTCTCGGAGATCAATCTGCGCGCCGAAAAGGGCGAGCGCGTGCTGGTGACGACGCTGACGAAGCGGATGGCGGAAGACCTCACGGACTACCTCAACGAGCACGGCGTCAAGGTGCGCTATCTCCATTCCGACATCGATACGGTCGAGCGGGTCGAGATCATCCGCGACCTCCGGCTCGGCGAGTTCGACGTGCTGGTCGGGATCAACCTGCTGCGCGAAGGGCTCGACATCCCGGAAGTGTCGCTGGTGGCGATCCTCGACGCCGACAAGGAAGGCTTTCTGCGCTCCGGGCGCTCGCTGATCCAGACGATCGGCCGCGCAGCCCGGCACATCAACGGGATGGCGATCCTGTACGCCGACGTCATGACGGATTCGATGAAGGCCGCGATCGGCGAGACGACGCGGCGGCGGAACAAGCAGATCGCGTGGAACGCGAAGATGGGCATCACGCCGATCGGCGTGCAGAAGCGGATCAAGGACCTGATCGACGGCGTGTACGATGCCGACGAAGGCAGGAAGACAGCTGCGCACGGCGCAGACGAGGGCGAAGTTACAAATCGATGCCCGAGAAAGACATGGAAAAGGAATTGAAGCATCTGGAGCGGGACATGCTCGACGCCGCGAAAAATCTCGAGTTCGAAAAGGCCGCGCAGCTGCGGGATCGGCTCATCGAGCTCAAGGAAGCGATGTTCGGCGTGGCGCTCCCGGGGGATGGCTGATGCGGTTCTTGCGATGGTTCGGCGCCCACGGGGCCGACGGCGCTACGAAGGCCGAAGGCGGCAGCGAGTCGGTATCGGTGCTGTTCGTATGCCTCGGCAGTACGCGCAAATAGGCGCTGCTTCAAAGGGAGAATTCCCCGATGGGCGCCCGACTGTGCGTTAGCGGACAAGTCAGCGTGTAATTTCGCCAAGTCGAGATCCGCGCGTGAGTGCTCGACGATCCTGCGAACCATTCGCGCGTCGATCGTGCGATAAAAGATGTACGACCAAACCGGTAATACAGCCAAGACCAAACGCAATGACGAGCACCATAATCGAGGACATTTCTTCCCCCGCGATACGCGCAGAAGAGTCTACATCTCATTCCTCAAAAAACTCTTCAAGTAGGATGCGGCCGACGAAACGCGGGGAAAGGGGCAATTCAGCGCTGCGCGTGCGGGCCTACAAGTGCTTTCAGCGATTCATGGACGCCGACTACGCATCGGAGTGTTTCTGCCGCGCCCACGACAGCGCCGGGCGCCGCCGGTCGCGCACTAGCGCAACGATCAGCAACGGCGGACGTGGGAGTTGTAGCTGGCGCCTCCAGGATCGCGCCACCTGCGGCGCTCTACGCGGCCCGCCCCGGAATACGGCATCGCCCTACATTCGATTCGGCGTCTCACCTACGGACGACGACGAACCCGCTGGAGTTCAATTTCTCCATCAACGCGATACGAAGCACATAACCCGTTGATGGGTGGCCCATTCATCGTCTGATGGAGGTAGCCATGGACTCTGACTCTGATAGGTTCGTCAACAAGCTACAGCGCTACAAGAGGCGCCGCGGCGTATATGCGGCAGCGCAGGCGTTGCGCCGGCAGGGCCTCAGCCTGAAAACCGCCTTGTTGCTTCTCGCCCGCGCGTACGAGAGCGAGCGTTACGCTTGATCCAGTAGGTGATTCTGCGCCCGCACAGGCTCCGCTCCCGGGGCTTGTTGTTTGTGTTGGCATATCGCGTGTTCGCTAATCACTTTGCGTTGAAGTCTGCGATGACGTTGCCGGGCTCGCTCGACCTTGATCGCCTTCTACGGCAACTACCTGGATGCCGGGACAGGCTCGCACACAGGCCTTGGCGAAGTTCCGCCCAAGGCGCGCGCCTACGGCACGTTCGGACTTTCTCGACCGGCATCTACGTCCCCATTCAATATGCGACGGCCTTCGAAAAAGGGCGGCGGGGACTCGGATGCCGACCTCATGTTGTCCGGCGTCGAGCCAGCGCCACGCGCGCGTTAGGATTGATCGGGGAATGGACCGAAGCGCTAAGGGGCGCCCGGAATCAACGACGCACTAGCGCCGTGAATCGGCCAAGGAAAATGCCGATTGCAACCGGTTGGACCCGGACCCACAGCAGCCAGTCGATCTTCTAGAGAGCGGACTTTCAAAAGAACAAGGTGCCGCCAACTGTGGCAATTTCCGCCCAGGGTATGAGCGACCTGTAACGCGCCAATCACTGAATCACCTCGTCGGCGCGCGCGATGACGGAAGGCGGAAACTTCAGACCAAGCGCACGCGCCGTCGTGATATTGAGGACGAGAGCGACGCGTGTGGGTTGCTCGAACGGCGTCGTCGCCGGATTGGCGCCCTTGAGCACGCGGTCGACGACGATCGCGCAAAGACGAAAAGCGTCGTCAATGTCGAAGCCGTAGAAGACGAGGCCGCCGGCGGCAACGAAGTCCCTGTCACCGTAGATCGTCGGCTTTCGGGCGGCGTTGATGAGCCGAACCAGGGTTGCGCTCAATCCTCCGATGAGCGCGCTGGACGGCAAGACGAGACCGTCGACATCGGCGAGCTTGGCTGGTGCGAGCTCGCGCTCCGCGTCGACTTGCGACCGTATAACGATTCGGCGCAACACCACGCCCAACGAGGGCGCGCGGTCTTCAAGGGCGCTATAGGCCGCCCCCGGAGACATCGACGCGTCGACGACACCGATGCGTCGCGCCGAGGGAAGGATCTCGCGCATGAATTCGAGCTGCTTTGGGGCGAGCTCCGCGACCAAGGCAGAAACGCCCGTCACGTTTCCACCCGGGCGCGCCAGACTCTCAGCCAATCCGCCCGCCACCGGTTCACCGGTAATCGCCACTATCGGGATGGTCCGGCTCGCCGCCTGCATTGCCTGCGCGGCAGACCGGCCATCCGCCAGCACTACGTCGACGCCCTCGCTGGCGATCGCCTTCGCCAAGGCCGTCAGCCGCTCGCTCCCTTTCGCGAAATGAAACTCGAGCGTGACCTCGCGACCTTCCTCGTAGCCGAGCGCGCGCAACTTAGTGCGGAATGCGGTGAACACGGAGCGTGTCTCGCTAGTACCCGGCGACAAGATCGCAATCCGCACGATTCTTCGCGGAGACTGTTGCGCGAGTACCGCAAGCGGCACGACGATCAGACCGGCTACCGTACCTAGGAATGCCCGCCGCCCCATCGCTGAATCACCCGATGTCGTTCGAAAGTCCGGCCATACTACGCCTCCCGGAGGCTTTTACCGCTTTGGCGGCCGTAACGGGATCAAGTCAGGCGTCCATCGGACCATTTGTCCGTTGGATTGATGCGATACATTGGCTTGAACGAACCCATCCGAGACCCATGCCGTGGGGAATCTTACATATTTCCGTCGTCAGCCGCGTGTGCTCGCGGCATCGACGCCAAAGCATTGTTGGCACGCCACTAAAATCTCAGGCTCGCTTAATGCTTGAAAATTAGATTGCGGCAACGGACCGCGCTCAGCCGGGAAGCACCAAGGTTGCCTTCGAACGTGGCTAAATTGGCATACTCCGTAGTATTCGCGGCCCTAGCGTTCTGGCTCGGCAGCATGGTCCACATTTCTGTGGCCTACATACTTGCGGCGGGCGGTGCGTATCTGGGTTGGAAGATTCGGTTGGCGGGCGATGCGTATCGAGCAAAGGTAGCGGCAAATGCTGTCGCGACGCCGACCGAGGGGCGTGACATAGTTGAGGAGATGATGGCCGATGGCCGCATTCTGTTCCCGCACGCCATCGTAGGCGAATCGCATTATCAGCAAAATATTGGCCGCGTCGCCGCTGTCGGAAAGCGTGTTGACTTGGTGGCGGAACCGGACGACCCGCACGACAAGAATGCGGTGCGCGTCGACGTTGACGGCCTGACCGTCGGATACATCCCGCGCGACAAGGCGAAGGAGGCAAAAGCCAATGAGTGGAAGGCAACCATTGCGGCCGTGAATTCTGGGAGCAAGGCGACAGGCATTGTGCTCGGGATCACGGAAACCAATCGAGATAAGCCGCGTTCTCCGATCAGCGAAAAGCCGAAACAAAGTAAGCCACGAGCACGCGCGCCGCCCTTCGCGTGAAGCCTACGCGCTAGGCTGCCGCCGCTGGCGTGCGCGCTCCGCCGCGCTTTTTTCCGGCTCGCGCTCACTCAATGGCAGCGCCACGCGACCGAAGCCGCGGGCGTGCGGCTTTGACACTTCGATCGGTTGTGCTGTCCCGAGCGTGCGTCATTCCAAAAAAAGAACCGGTTGAAAGTGAGCGCGCCAGCCGGCCAACGCGCGATCGCGGGAAGGAAAGGACGACCCGCGGCCCGCGATGCAATCATTGCGAGCGTGCGGCGCTTCTTCGATCATGTTCACGGGCTGCGATCATTTAATGCGCCACGGGGCCCACGCAGAACGCCGCCGCGTCCGCGGCCACTACGACCGTATGCCCCCGTCGAATCAGATCCGCCTGGCCGTAGATCGTCCAAGTGTTTCACGGCGCCGAGGTTTTCGACGGCGACTGCGACGGCGTTCATTGCGATCCAGGCTTGTTCGTTGAGCAAGATGAGCAGTCATATTTAGTTCTTCTCTTGATCTTCTCCATGTTGATCGACAGCTTGGGAACCACTCCCGACCAGACTACTGTTTCGACGTCAAGGTCCCAGTCGATCATGACCGGCTTTATCGGCGGTTCCGCGTGCTCGGGCGGTAACGCGTCCCACCGGAGATTCTTCCTCGCGGACAGGACTTCGCTCTTGGGCTTGCGCTTCATTTTCCTGTTTCCGCCAGGCGTAACACTTCGGCGCCCCACAGCTCGACCGCGGCCTTGCGTTCGTCCATTAGGTCATCGCGCTGATAAACCTTGGCGACGCCCTCGATCGCGTGGTTAAGATGCAACTCGATCGTGTCGAAGCTCACCTTGAGCTTGCGCATGCGGGACGCACAGGTCCGCCGCAAATCGTGCGGCGTGAAGGCCGGGTCAATGCCTTCGCGTCTGCAGAATCGCTTTAGCCACGCCTGCGCCGCGGTTGTCGACGACGTTGCGAAGGGACCGGGCCGCGTGCGGTCGCGCCGCTCGAGGATCGCGAGAATCGGTTGCGAGATCGGACAAACATGGGGCCGCGCCGACTTGTTGTCGTCGATCCGCCACGTCCCGCCCTTAAGATCGAAGTGGGGCCAGCGCGCGGCCTGCGCCTCGCCGATACGCTGCCCGGATAGCAGCAGAAACCGATAGAGGTCCGCGTGGTCACACGCCGCGTTGTCGATGTTCCATAGCGCGAGGATCTCGTCGTCGGTCAACGTCCTGGCGCGGGTACGCTCTTTCCCGCCCGCGTCATCGCGATTGAGGCCCAGTGCTGGATCGCGACCGACGAACCCTTTCTTCACCCCGTACCGAAACATCCGCTTCACGATGCCCAGCAGACGATTGGCGGCGACGGGGCCACTCGACTGCGCCTTGCGTTCCAGTACACGCACGAGATCGGAATCCTTGATCTTGCCTACTTCGCGCGTCGCTATGTCCGTGAGGTCGCGCAACAGGTAGCGCTCAACCTGGCGCGGCCTCTTGTAGGCTCTCTCGATGCGGGCCTTGTAGAATCGGCTGGCGAGATCGGCTACGGTATGCTTGCCGGCGGGCTTGTTTTCGCCGCGAAGGATCAGGGCCTCGCGCTGAGCGTCCGGAAGTTGCAGATCGTCGCCCCATTCTCCGATTCTCTCGATCAGGTTGCGGCCGGCGATTTGACGACGCAGGACGAACACCTTACTGCCGCCGGGATGGCGATGACGGAGGTATAGGCCCTTGACCCCGGCGTAGTGCCATACGTCCTTCCCGGCGGGCTCGAGTTCACGGATGGCGCGGTCGGATTTGACTTTTGGCACGACGCTGGATACAGTCTGGAAACAGTTGCGCCATGCTACTCTAGGAAACCGTGGGATACAACTGGTTACTTAATCTTCTGAATAAAAACGACAAAGCGCCGCTGAGTGCAGAATTTTGCGTGCTATTTGTCTGCTTCGGCAACATCTGCCGCTCGCCGACCGCGGAGGGCGTGTTTCGCGTCGCGCTCGATCGGGCCGGCCTCGCCGGACGCGTGCGGACGGCCTCCGCGGGCCTTGGCCGCTGGAGCATCGGCTCGCCGCCCGACCGGCGCGCGATCCAGGCAGCGAGCCGGCGCGGCTACGATCTGACGGCGTTGCGCGGCAGGCAGGTCGAACCGGAGGACTTCGCGCGGTTCGGCTGGATTCTCTGCATGGACGAATCCAACCTCCTTGCGCTCACCGAAATCAAACCGCCGGAATTCGGCGGACACCTCGGCCTCCTGCTCGACTTCGCGCCGGAGCTGGGCGTGCGCGAAGTGCCCGATCCCTATTACGGAGCCCCGGCGGGCTTCGACCGCGTTCTCGATCTCATCGAAGCTTCGACCGCGGGCCTCGTGACCCACTTGAAGCCGTTGCTCGAGCGCGAGTGAGACCTAACTGAGCGGCCGCGCTGTCAGTAAATGCCGGCCGCTACGCCGGCGGCGAGCGTCGCGCCGATTTCGCGGCATTGGGCGAGGATGTCGTCAGGCACGATCACCGGTTGGGCAGTGACGCCGCTCGTGTGGATCAGCCCCGGATGCACCTTGTGGAGACGCCAGCCCGTCGCGACGCGATCGACGTCGCGCATGGCGCCGGTGCCATCGGTGCCGGCGCACACGAGCACGGCATAAGGCCGCCCTTCGAGCCGGCCTTCGCACGGATAGTACGTGCGCTCCAGGAAATCCTTGACGATGCCGGCCATGCCGCCGAAGTTCTCGGACGTCGCGATGAGCAGCGCGTCAGCCGCGAGGAGTTGCGCAACACCCGCATCGGCGGCGCGCCAGGAACAGGGTATCGACGTCGTCGATCGCGAGCGCGCCGTCCCGCGCGGCCTCCGCCATCTGCGCCGTCGCGCCGAATTGCGTGTGATAGACGATCAGCAGCCGCTTCATCGCCGCGGATCGTAGCACCCCAAAAAGAGAAGGCGGGCACGAGGCCCGCCTTCGTCACGACCGAAATGCGCGCAGGGTCAGCCGGCAGGCGGCGAGTTTTCCTTGCGCGTCTCGATGATCTGCAACGGCTCTTCGGCGATGACCGGCCGTGGCGGGCGTACGCGCCGCGGGCCCGCCGCCGGCGCGGGTTCGGGCTCGGGCATGAGCGTTGCCTTCGATCGCGTCTCGACCAACTCGAGTCCGGAATCCGCCGGCAGCGACATCGACACCGGTGGCAACGCTGCCGTCGGCCGCGACTGCGGTTGGGCGGGCTTGGGCGGCACGTGATCTCCGGTTCCAGCGTGCGGGCGACGGCCAGATCGATGACCGTTTCCACTTCGGAGGGATCGCTCGTGCGCGGCGGCTCGAACACGGCTTGCGGTGGCGCCGGCGCAACCGGGGGTGGAGCTATTACGGGCAGCGGCACTTCCATGGGAGACGGTGAAATGGTCTCGAGCGCGGGAGCCGCGGATTCCGGCGCGATCGGCATGCCGCCGTGGGCGCGCAGGGAAGGTTCCTGTCGGCGCGTCGCCGCGTTCGGGCCGATCACCGCGATCGCCACGGCGATGACGGTCGCGGCGGCGACGGTTGCCGTCGCCGCCTTCGCGGGGATTTGTCGTCGCATCGGTCGGGCGCAGCATGCCGGGTTCCGCGGCCTCGATGGCGGGCAGCGTGGGCTCACCGCTGACCGGTGCCGGATGCCGCGGCTCACGCTGCGGACGTGGCTCGCGCGGCGGCTGACCCTCGCGCGGCTCGCGGGGCGGGCGCGGCTCGCGCGGCGGGCGGGGCTCACGCGGCGGCAGGCCTTCGCGCGGGGCCTGACCTTCGCGCGGCTCGCGCGGCGGACGGGGCTCGCGCTGCGGCTGGCCCTCGCGCGGTGCACGGGGTTCGCGCGGCGGCTGCCCGTCGCGCGGCGGTTGTCCATCCCGGCGCTGGGCACCCTGCTGCGGCCGTGCGTCGCCGCGGCCACCTCGGTGCTCGCGACCGTCGCCACGGCGTTCGTCGCGGCGGCCGTCGCGCCGGTCCTGACCGCGGTTGCGGTCGCGCTCGCCACGACCATCGCGTGGCGTGTCGCGGCGCGCCTCTTGAGCCTCGCGCGGCGTTTCGATACGCGCGGGAGGGGTGCGGGATGGCCGGCTTGCTTTGGAACCAGCTCAGCATCGTGGCGAACCAGCCTGTCGGCTCGGGCGCGTGGGCCGCAGGCGGCGCAGCGGCCGCCACGGGCGTCGGCGCCGGCATGGGCGCGGGCTCGGCCGGAGTGATGCCCTTGACTGCGGCTTCCTGCCGCGGCTCCTTCGCTTCCTCTTTCATCTGCTTGATCGGATCGGGTTCCTCGGGCGCCGTGACGAGGTTGAAGCTCAGCGGCAGCGGTTCGCTCTGGTTCAAGTCGTCGTGGCGCAGGCGCTCGATCGTGTAGTTCGGCGTTTCGAGGTGGCGATTCGGAACGAGCAGCACGTTGACCTTGAATCGCGTTTCGATCGACAGCACTTCGGTCCGCTTTTCGTTCAACAGGAACGTCGCGACGTCCACCGGAACCTGCGCGACGATTTGGGCGGTGTTCTCCTTCATCGCCTCCTCCTGCAGGATGCGCAGGATGTGGAGCGCGCTCGATTCGGTGCCGCGGATGTGGCCGATGCCGTGGCAGCGGGGACAAGCGATATAGGCCGACTCGGCCAGCGCCGGGCGCAACCGCTGCCGCGACAGCTCCATCAAGCCGAAGCGCGAGATCTTGCCCAACTGCACGCGGGCACGGTCGTAGCGCAGCGCGTCCTTGAGGCGGGTCTCGACCTCGCGCTGGTTCTTGGTGCTCTCCATGTCGATGAAGTCGATGACGATGAGTCCGCCGAGGTCGCGAAGCCGGAGCTGGCGGGCGATTTCGTCGGCGGCCTCGAGATTGGTGTTGAACGCCGTCGTCTCGATGTCGCCGGCCTTCGTCGCGCGGGCCGAATTGACGTCGACCGAGACGAGCGCTTCGGTGTGATCGATGACGATGGCCCCGCCGGACGGCAGCGGCACCTGCCGCGCGTATGCGGTCTCGATCTGGTGCTCGATCTGGAACCGCGAGAAGAGCGGAACGTCGTCCTTGTAGAGCTTCACGCGGTGCACGGTGGCCGGCATCACGTGGCTCATGAACTGCTGCGCCTGCTCGTAGATCGCCTCGGTGTCGATCAGGAGCTCGCCGATGTCCGGATGGAAATAGTCGCGGATCGCGCGGATGACGAGGCTCGATTCCTGGTAGATGAGGAACGCGCCGGATTGCAGTTTCGAGGCGTCTTCGATCGCGCGCCACAGCTGCATCAGGTAGTTCAGGTCCCACTGCAGCTCTTCGGTGCCGCGGCCGATGCCGGCTGTGCGCGCGATGACGCTCATCCCCGCGGGGATGTCGAGCCCGTCGATCGCATCGCGCAGCTCGTTGCGCTCCTCGCCCTCGACGCGGCGCGACACGCCGCCGCCGCGCGGATTGTTCGGCATCAGCACGAGATAGCGACCGGCGAGCGAGATGTACGTTGTGAGCGCCGCGCCCTTGTTGCCGCGCTCGTCCTTGTCGACCTGAACGATCAGCTCCATGCCTTCCTTGAGCTGATCCTGGGTGCGCCCGCGGCTGCCGCCGTCGCCTTCATCGCCGTCGCCGTCGGAATTGCCGCGGCTGCGGCCCTTGAGGAACTGGCGCGCGATCTCCTTGAATGGCAGAAAGCCGTGGCGTTCGGTGCCGTAATCGACGAAGCATGCTTCGAGACTGGGCTCGACGCGGGTGATGACGGCCTTGTAGATGTTGCTCTTGCGTTGTTCCTTGCTCGCGGATTCGATGTCGAGGTCGACCAGCTTCTGGCCGTCGACGATCGCCACCCGGAGCTCCTCCGCCTGGGTGGCGTTGAACAGCATGCGTTTCATAGTTTTTTCCCGGCGCGGATCCGGCCGGGCGTGCGGCGGGGCGAAACGGAGGCCGCGCGCTGCGCGGCGTGACGCTATCGGGCGGCGGACGCGGGCGCAGTCAACCACACCCGCAGCGGTAGCGGCGGGCGAACGAGAGCAGAGTGGACGCTGTCCTGATTCAGGGCTGGCGTCGGCCTCGACAGTGGCGAGGTAGTGCGATCTCATCGGTGTGGTGGGCTTCGTCAATGCGTTCAAGCGGTCAAGCTCACGACTGTCCGTCGCTTTACGAAAACCCGCGAAAAATCGCGAATCGACAACCGGTGGACAGCATGAGGCAGAAATCGTCGCTAAGTGCGCCGCGCAATGCGCCGCTTCGAACCGGCCGCAAGCCGGGTGCGGAGACTGCGCTCTTCCTTTACCATCCCTACTTTTCCGGGGCGCAACGCCCGGACGGTCAGTGGATTTAACCGGCGGCCGGATTACGCAACTGCGCGCAACCTGCGACGGCCGTCTTTGCCCCGCAGCGCGGGGCCCTCGCCTGGCCGGTGGGGCCCTCGCCATCCTCCGATGATCGAGTGCGCCGCCATTCGGCAGCGATCGTTCGATCGCGCCGGGGCCGAGCGTGCTGCAGGGAACAATTATCAAGCATATGAATAGTTTAAGCAAGGATGCTGTGAACTGGGTTGCAGTGGGCGACGACGGCGCGGGGCAGCGCGTCGACAATTACCTTGTCAAGATTCTGAAAGGAGTCCCCAAGAGCCACATCTATCGGATCCTCCGGAGCGGCGAGGTACGCGTGAACAAGCGCAGGGTGGGTCCGGACACCCGGCTCTGCGTGGGCGATCGCCTCCGCGTTCCACCGATTCGTGCGGCCGGCCCGGCGAGGAAGCCCGGTGCGGAGGTCATGAGCCGGGTGGCGCTGCCCCCGATCCTGTTCGAGGACGACGCGCCTCATCGCGTTGAACAAGCCCGCGGGCCTCGCTGTCCATGGCGGGAGCGGCATCTCGTTCGGGGTCATCGAGCGGTTGCGTCACGCGCGTCCCGATGCCGCCTTCCTCGAGCTCGTGCATCGGCTGGACCGCGACACATCGGGCGTGCTCATCGTCGCCAAGAAGCGCAGCGCCTTGACCGGATTGCACGCCCAGCTGCGCGACGGCGCGATCGACAAGCGCTATCACGTGCTGGTGCGCGGCAAGTGGCGCGACGCGCTTCGAGCCGTCGAGCTGTCGCTGACGAGTTTCGCCACGGACGGCGGCGAGCGGCGCGTCCGGGTCGATGCCGCCGGGCGACTGGCGCGCACCGTCTTCCGGCGCCTGAAGGTGTGGCCCGATGCCGATCCGCCGCAGGCGCTGCTCGAAGCCGAGCTCGAGACGGGGCGCACGCACCAGATACGCGTGCACCTTTCCCACCTCGGATTCCCGCTGGCCGGCGACGACAAGTACGGCGATTTCGCGTGGAACAAGGCACTGGCACGGCAAGGACTCAAACGGATGTTCCTGCATGCGCATCACATCCGCTTCGCGCATCCGATCGACGAGCGGGAGGTGGTCGTCGAAGCGCCGCTCCCGCCGGAGCTCGCCGCTTACGTCGCGCACCTCGAATCCAATGCCAATGGCTGATCCCGCTGTCTTCGTCCCGCGCCGATTCCGGTTCGTCGTCTTCGACTGGGATGGCACGCTCGCCGATTCGACGGCGACCATCGCCCGTTCGCTGCAGCAGGCGTGCCGGGACCTGGGCGAGCCCGCGCCCGACGATGTCGATGCGCGGTTCGTGATCGGGCTCGGGCTCGCCGATGCGCTGAGGCATGTCGCGCCGAACCTGCCCGCGGAGCAGCATCCTGCGTTCGTCGCGCGTTACCGGCATCACTATTTCGCTCGCGATGAGGCGATCCCGCTGTTTGCCGGTGTGCGCGAGTTGCTGGCGGAAATGGATGCCGCGGGATACCTGCTCGGCGTGGCCACCGGCAAATCGCGAGCCGGCCTCGATCGTGCGCTGGCCCAGCAGGGGGTGGGCGGCTTCTTCGCGGCCACGCGCTGCGCCGACGAGGGATTCGCCAAACCGCATCCCGACATGCTGCTGCGGCTGATGGATCGGGTCGGTGTCAGCCCGGGCGACACGTTGATGATCGGCGACACGACGCACGACCTCGAGCTCGCGCGGAACGCGGGCGTGGCGGCACTGGCGGTGGCCTACGGCGCGCACCCCCCGGAGGACCTCATGCAGCAGGGGCCGCTCGCCACATTGCATTCGATCCCGGAACTACGCGCCTGGCTCGCCGGCAACGCGTGATCGCTGCGGTGTTCCTTGTGCTACTCAGTTGTGGGTGCGTGTGGCGCGTGTGGCGCGAGGGCAGAGCCCTTCGGGCGCCTGGGTATGAAGCCCGAAGGGCTCTGCCCTCGCGCCACGCTCATCGCAGGCGCCCGCAACACTCTCGCACTCGACATACGCCTGCTGGTCGTAGCGAACCACCCAGTCCCGCGGCAGCGTCGTGAAATAGTAGATGCGCTCGTCGTTGTTCGGTCGCAGGTGGTAGCTCGCCGTTGCGTAGAGAAAGCCGTCGAATCCCAGCTTGCGGACGATCGTCAGCACGGCGGGAACGAGATCGCCGCCGATTTCGGCCGCTTCGACGAGTTCGAGGAGAAGCGGCGGCAGATATTTGGTCCGTTCGACCTGGACGGGCGTCAAACGCAGCGGGGTCAGCATGGCGCGTTTCCATCGCCTGAGACGTGTCAGGGATTCCGGTTCTCGGCGCCGGCCAGCGCCGCGTCCACGGTCGCGCGATCGAGCGCTGGCGCAAACAGGTGGATGAATTCGTAGATGTAGCCGCGCAGGAAGGCGCCGCGGCGTATGGCGAGCCGCGTGGTCGACGGCGCGAACAGGTGGCCGGCATCGAGCTTCTCGAAGGCAGTGTCCCGCTCCGGTTCGTAGGCCATCTGCGCCACGATGCCGACTCCCATGCCGAGCTCGACATAGGTCTTGATCACGTCGGAATCGAGCGCGGTGAGCACGAAGTTCGGCGCGAGCCCCTCGGCGTCGAACGCCGCATTGATCTGCGACCGGCCGGTGAAGGTGTAGTCGTAGGTGACGATCGGATAACGGGCGAGCGCCGCGAGCGTCAGCGGACCGGCTTTGGCGAGCGGATGTCCGCGCGGCACGAGCACGCAGCGATTCCACTGGTAACACGGCAGCGTGACGAGCTCCTGGAACGACGCCAGCGCCTCGGTCGCGATGCCGACATCGGCGTCGCCGTTCGCGGTGTGCTCGGCAACCTGGACGGGATTGCCCTGGTGCAGCTCGACCTTGACGCGCGGGAAGCGCGCGGCGAAATCGCGGACGACTGGCGGGAGGACGTAGCGGGCCTGCGTGTGCGTGGTCGCGATGGCGAGCGTGCCTTCGCTTTCGTTCTTGTATTCGGCGCCCACGCGCTTGACGTTCTCGATCTCCCGCAATGCGCGGCGCGCCGTGGCGATCACCGCTTCGCCGGCCGGTGTCACCGACGCGATGCGCTTGCCGGCCCGCACGAACACACGCACTCCGAGCTCGTCTTCCAACTGGCGGACCTGCTTGCTCACGCCGGGCTGCGACGTGAACAGCGCGGCGGCGGCGTCCGACACGTTGAGACCGTGGTCGGCGATGGCGCACAAGTAGCGCAATTGTTGAAGGTTCAAGGGACGGGACGGGCGGCAGGTTAGAATCAGGGTTGGCCGCAATTATAGGGCCGCGCCGCGCGCAGCCTCGGCGAATCGTCGTGGCCGCGTTGACCATGGCCCAGTTCTTCCACGTGCATCCCGCCAATCCGCAGCCGCGGCTCATCCGGCAGGCGGCGGCGATCCTGAGGGAGGGCGGGGTCATCGCCTACCCCACCGATTCCAGCTACGCGCTCGGATGCCATCTCGGCGATGCGGCGGCCGCCAGGCGCATTCGCCAGATTCGCGGCCTCGACGAAGGTCATCTCCTCACCCTAATGCTACGGGACTTGTCCGAGATCGGCCATTTCGCGAAGCTCGACAACTGGCAGTTCCGGATCGTCCGCCAAGGCACGCCGGGACAGGTACACCTTCCTGCTGCCGGCCACGCGCGAAGTGCCGCGCCGGCTCCAGCACCCGAAGCGCAGCACAATCGGCGTCCGGGTGCCGGAACACGCCGTCGCGCAAGCGCTGCTGCAGGAACTCGGCGAGCCCATCCTGTCGTCGACGCTGATCATGCCCGGCAGCAGCGAACCGCTGAACGATGCCGAGGCGATCCGGGAGACGCTGGGTTCGAGGCTCGACCTCGTCATCGATGCTGGAGCGTGCCCCGCGGAGCCTACGACCGTCGTCGATCTCGCGGTAGAGCCGCCGGTCATCGTGCGCCTCGGCGCGGGCGAGCCGTCGCGGCTCGGGCTGGAGGCGGCTCGATTGCCGTGACCGAAGGCCGGGCGGGCTTGGCCGGACTCGGGTAAAATAGTCGGCCAATGGATTTTTCGCTCGCGACCATCGTGCTCTGGGCGGTGCCGGTGGTCTTCGCGATCACATTGCACGAAGCTGCGCACGGCTACGTTGCCAAGCTGCTCGGTGACCAGACGGCCTGGATGCTGGGCCGGGTCACGGCGAACCCGATCAAGCATATCGACCCGGTGGGCACGATCCTGGTTCCGGGGATGTTGTTGCTGCTGGCCAAATTCGGCAGCCCCACGTTCATTTTCGGGTGGGCGAAGCCGGTGCCGGTGAATTTCGGGAACCTACGCAACCCGAAGCGGGACATGTTCTGGGTCGCCGGCGCGGGACCGGTCGCCAATTTCGCGATGGCGATCGCATGGGGGCTCCTGCTCAAGGCCTCGTCGGGCGGGGGAGCTCTGGCGAGCGACGGCTTGATGGAAATGGCGGGCGCAGGAATACAGGTCAATCTAATGCTGATGGCGTTGAACCTCTTGCCGATTCTGCCGCTCGACGGCGGCCGCATCGCGGTCAGTCTGCTGCCGCATTCGATGGCGGTGGGCTACGCGCGCATGGAGCCGTACGGCTTCATGATCGTCATCGCGCTGCTGGCGACGGGCGTCCTGGGCTGGTTGATGCGGCCGATCCTTCGGTATCGCCCGAATCCGTCCTCGGCGCGATCCTCGGCCTGTGAACATGTTTGACGACCGCGTGCTCTCGGGCATGCGCCCGACCGGCCGGATGCACATCGGCCACTACCATGGCGCGCTCAAGAACTGGGTGAAGCTGCAGGAGGAGTACGAATGCCTGTACTTCGCCGCCGACTGGCACGCGCTCACCACCCATTTCGACAGCACGGAATCCATCACCGACAGCGTCTGGGAAATGTTCGTCGACTGGTTCGCGGCCGGCATCAACCCGGCGCGCGCCACGATCTTCATCCAATCGCGCGTGCCCGAGCACGCCGAGCTCGCGCTCCTGCTTGGCATGATCGCGCCGGTGGGGTGGCTCGAACGCGTACCGACCTACAAGGACCAGCAGCAGAAGCTCGCCGACCGCGATCTGTCCAACTACGGGTTCCTCGGCTATCCGGTGATGCAGGCGGCGGATATTCTCATCTACCGCGCGAACATGGTGCCGGTAGGCGAAGACCAGGTCTCGCACATCGAGCTCGTGCGCGAGCTCGCCCGCCGCTTCAACTTCATCTACGGCCGCGAGGCGGGATTCGAGGACAAGGCGAAAGCGGCGGTCAAGAAGCTCGGCGTTAAAAAGGCGCGCCGGTATGGCGAGCTTCGCACGGCGTTTCAGGAAAAAGGCGACGACGCTGCGCTCGAAGCGGCGAAAGACCTGCTCAACGAAACGCAGAATCTCTCGCTCGGCGACCGCGAGCGGCTGTTCGGCTACCTCGAAGGCTCCCGGCGCGTGATCCTGCCGGAGCCCGGGCCCCTCCTGACCGAGACGCCCAAAGTCCCCGGTCTCGACGGCCAGAAGATGTCGAAGTCCCTCGGGAACACGATTGAGATGCGCGAGGAGCCGGCCGAGGTCACGCAGAAGCTGCGCACCATGCAGACCGATCCGGCGCGCGTGCGCCGCTCCGACAAGGGCGATCCGAACCGCTGCCCGGTGTGGCCCCTGCACGAGATCTACTCCGATACGCCGACGCGAGAGTGGGTCGTCAAGGGCTGTACGACGGCGGGCATCGGGTGTCTGGAATGCAAACAGCCGCTGATCGACGCGATCATCCGGGAGCAGGAGCCGATCCGCGAGCGCGCGCAACCCTACCTCGACGATCCGCAGCTCGTGCGCAACATCGTCGCCGACGGCTGCGAGCGCGCGCGCAAGCTCGCCGAGGAGACGATGCGCGATGTCCGCGGCGCCATGGGACTCGATTACAACTGATGAGCACCTTCGAGCTCACGCCGCAAGGTGGGGCGCCGGTCGCCAAGGTCTACGGCGAGCCGATGCTCGAGCTGCCGCACGACCTCTACATCCCGCCCGAGGCGCTGGAAGTCTTCCTCGACACCTTCGAAGGCCCCCTCGACCTCCTGCTCTATCTCATCCGAAAGCAGAACATCAACGTGCTCGAGATTCCGATGGCGGAACTCACGCGGCAGTATCTGGGCTACGTCGAAATGATGCGGCGAACGCAACTCGAGCTCGCCGCCGAATACCTCTTGATGGCCGCCGTGCTGATCGAGATCAAGTCGCGCCTGCTGTTGCCCAAGCCGCCGGTCGCGCCGGGGGCGGAGCCGGAGGATCCCCGCGCGGAGCTCGTCCGGCGCCTCCTCGAGTACGAGCGGATGAAGCAGGCCTCACGCGAGATCGACGCGCTGCCTCTCGCCGACCGGGATTTCGCGCTCGTCCGCGTCTGGTTCGAGCGGACCGCCTCGGCGCGCCTGCCGGACGTGGCCCCCGACGACCTGCGCACCGCCTGGGCGGGACTGCTTGCGCGCGCGCGCATCAACCGGCATCATCTCGTCAGCCGCGAGCAGCTCTCGGTCCGCGCCGAGATGAGCCGGATCCTGAAAATGCTGGAGCCTGCGCGCTTCGCCGAGTTCACGACCCTTTTTGCGCGGCACGCGGACGTGCCGCACCTCATCGTGACGTTTCTCGCGCTGCTCGAGCTCGCGCGGGAGCAGCTCGTCGCGATTGCGCAGGCCGAGCCTTATGCGCCGATCTACGCGCAGCTGACGGCCGGTCCCGCGTTTGCGCTGGCATCCTGACCCGATTCACTACACCGGTTGCACGATGGACGATTCGCGAGAGATGAGGAATATCGTCGAGGCGGCGCTGCTCACGGCCGGGGAACCGGTTGCGGCGCCCACGCTCGCGAAGCTCTTCGATCCAGCGCTCGATACGGCGACGGTCGGCCGGCTGCTCGAGGAAATCGCGTCCGACTGGACGGGCAAGAGCGTCGAGCTCGTCGAAGTCGCGTCGGGCTGGCGCTTCCAGTGCAAGCCTGCCGTTCAGTCCTACCTCGACCGGCTCACGCCGGAAAAGCCGCCGCGCTATTCGCGCGCGGTGATGGAAACGCTGGCGATCATCGCCTATCAGCAACCCGTGACCCGCGGCGATATCGAAGCCATCCGCGGGGTCGCCGTGTCCACCAACATCGTCAAGACGCTGGAGGACCGCCAATGGGTCGAAGTGGTCGGCCACCGCGAGACGCCGGGCCGCCCGGCGCTCTACGCGACCACCAAGACCTTCCTCGACGATCTCGGCCTTTCCGCGCTGACGGAGCTGCCCTCGCTGGCCGAGCTCGACGCTTCCCACCTGCTGGAGAATCCCGATGCAACCACCCAAGCCGCCGAAGCGCAACTCGCGCTCGCGATCCCGATCGTGGCACCGTCCGCCGACGGGCCCGATGCACCAGCCGAGCCTGGCGCTGCAGCAGATCACGGAGAGCATGGCGCCGCCGCGCCACCGCTCCTCCACTGACGACATCTTCACCGAGCCGCAGCGCCTGCACAAAGTGCTGGCGTCGTGCGGCTTCGGCTCGCGCCGCGCGATGGAGGAGATGATCCTCGCCGGCCGCATCACCGTGAATCGCGAGCCCGCCGACGTCGGCCAGAAAGTCGGGCCGGGCGACGAGGTGCGCATCAACGGCGAGCTCGTGAAAGTCCGCTTTGCCGAGCCGCGCGCGCGAATCCTGATGTACCACAAGACGGCCGGCGAGATCGTCACCCGTGACGATCCGGAGGGGCGGCCGACGGTGTTCGAACGGCTGCCGAACATCGGCAACGGCAAGTGGATTGCGATCGGCCGCCTCGACTTCAACACCGAGGGCTTGCTGCTCTTCACCAATTCCGGCGAGCTCGCGAACAAGATGATGCATCCGCGCTATGAAGTCGAGCGCGAGTACGCGGTCCGCGTCATGGGCCTCCTTACCCCCGAGCAGCAGCAGTCCCTCCTCACCGGCATCACGCTCGACGACGGGCCGGCCAAGGTGGAGAAACTGGTGGATGGCGGCGGCGAGGGCTCGAACCACTGGTATCACGTCGTGCTCAACGAAGGCCGCAATCGCGAAGTGCGGCGTTTGTTCGAGGCGCTGGGCCTCACCGTGAGCCGCCTCATTCGAACGCGCTATGGGCCGGTCGCGATGCCTTCGCGGGTGAAGCGCGGACAGGTGCTGGAGCTTTCCCCCGAGGAGGTCGGCGCCGTGCTGATCGCCGCCGGCATGCGCTCCACCGGTCCTTCGCCGCAGCGCCAGGGACAGGGACAGGGACCACGACCCCCGGGGAACGGCGCACGCGGCCCAGGCAAGGGCCCACGACCGGCCGGCCACGGCCAACGCGATCGGGGGCAGGGTGGACCGCCCCGCGAGCCCGGACTCCCTGGCGATCCACCGGCTGACCTCGACGCCGCACCCGAGTCGGAAGGCATCGAGCCGGGCAACAGCGTGCATGGGCTGCCTACCCATGGGAATACCCCGGTGGGCAAGTTCTTCAGCAAGAGTCATGGCAAACCGCACGGGCGACCGCAGGGCCAGGGCGGGCCGCGTCGCGGTGGCCCCGGACAGGGGCAGCCCGGCCGTCCTTTCGGGGCCCAAGGGCGTCCGCAGAACGGAAAGCCGCGGCACGCCCAGCCGCGCGGCGCACACAGCCCCGCCTCGCCGTATGTGATGACGACATTGACCGTTCCGGGCGCGGTGCCGGAAGGTCTTCCCGGCACGGGATCGCCCCGTCCGCAGGGCCCCGGTCGCGGCAAGGGGCCCAAGGGGCCGCCGCGCGGCAATGGCCCCAATGGGCCAAATCGAGGCAACCCGCCCGCGGGCCCGGGCGGCGGTCCAGGCAAGAAGCGGGGCCGCGGCAACCGCCATCGGCGCGGACCGAACGCCGGCGCCGCGCCGGGCAATGGCGAGCCGCGCACGGTGCAACCGGCCGAGATCGACGACGATATCGGCAATCGCCAACCGGGCGCACCCAGACACGAGGCGCCGCGCGAGCCGAGGCACGAGCCGCCGCGCGCGGTCGTGCCGGCCAACGTCGAAGACGACATCGGCAATCGCAAACCGCGCGAGCGCGATGCGACGCCGTCGCCGGGCAACGAAGTGCCGCGCGCCGTGCGGCCGATCAAGATCGACGATGACTTCGGCAATCGTTGACGCGCAGGAAGCCCGGTTGAACCCGGCGGCGGCGAGTCGCCGCAGGACGTGCGCGATGCCGTGCGGCGCGAGATCTGCGGGGCGGTTCCCTTGCCCGCAGGGCCGCGGGGCGTTTAGCCGAGAAATAGATCCGGCAGGAGCGGTGTGCCCGGCTTGACCGCGTAACGTTCGAGATCCGTGATTCCCGCTTCCGCGAGCACCTCTTCGTCGAGGAAGAAGCGGCCAGTCGTGGTGCGCGCGTCACGCGTCAGGATCGCGATTGCGGCGTCGGCGACGATCTCCGGACGGCGCATCCGGTCGGTCTGCTCCGCGGCGCCAGGGATCATCGCCACGGCCGCGGTGGCGATCACGGAGCGCGGCCAAAGCGCGTTGACGCCGATGCCGTCCGCGCGAAACTCCTCGGCCATTCCGAGCACGCACATGCTCATGCCGTATTTCGCCATCGTGTAGGCAACGTGGCCGCGGAACCATTTGGGGTCGAGATTGAGCGGCGGCGCCAAAGTGAGGATGTGCGGATTGCGCCCCGCGGCGGCGGCCGTCCTGAGATGCGGCAGGCAAGCCTGCGAGCAGGCGAACGTCCCGCGCACATTGATCCCGAACATGAGATCGAATCGCTTCATCGGCGTCGCGGCGGTGCCGGTGAGGCTGATCGCGCTCGCGTTGTTGACGAGGATGTCGATCCCGCCGAAGCGTCTGTGCCGCCATCCGCACTGCTGCCTCACGGCGGCGTCGTCGCGGATGTCGCAGGCGATCGGCAACGCGTGACCGCCCGCCTCGTCGATCGCCGCGGCGGCGGAATGAATGGTCCCCGGAAGCTTCGGGTGGGGTTCGACCGTCTTTGCCGCGATGGCGACATTGGCGCCATCGCGCGCGGCGCGCAACGCAATCGCGAGGCCGATGCCGCGCGACCCGCCGGTGATGAACAGCGTCTTGCCCTTGAGAGAAACCATCCTATTCACACCCGAATTGCGGCGGCCGCTTCTCAAGGAAGGCGGTGATGCCCTCGACGAAATCGGCGCGTTCCCGCGCAGGCCGCGAAGCTCGTCGCCTCGGCGTCCAGCTGCTCCGACAACGTGCGCGCCAGCGATTCGCGCACCAGCCGCTTCGCATTGCGCAACGCGAGCACCGGTCCGGTCGCGAGCGCGTGGACGACGGCGTTCGTCGCGGCGTCGAGCTCGGCCGCGGGCACGACCCGGTTGACGATGCCGAGCCGAGAGCGCCTCGGCCGCTCCGAAGCGCTCGCCCAGCAGGAAGATCTCCATCGCCTTGCGCATGCCGACGAGGCGCGGCAGCGACCACGATCCACCGCCGTCCGGCGTGAGTGCGATCTGCCGATACGCGGACGCGAAATAGGCGTCGTCGGCGGCGACGACAAGATCGCACGCGTTCATCAGCGACAGGCCGAATCCGGCGACAGCGCCGTGGACGCGGCCGACGACCGGATGCGGCATGCGATGCAGATGCTCGATCGCCGCATGCAGGCGTCCGATCAGGCGCAGGAAGCCTTCGCTCCGCGCGGCCGGCGCGTCGCCGAGCCGGGCGGCAAACGACCGGATGTCGCCGCCGGCCATGAAGTGCCGCCCGGCGCCGCGCAGCACGACCACGCGCAGACTGTCGTCGCCGGCGATCGCCGCCGTGTGCGCGACGAGCGCGTCGACCATCGCGGAGTCCAGCGCATTGAGCGCGTTCGGGCGATTGAGCGTCAACGTCGCGACGGAACCGTCGCGGGTGAGCAGCACGGTATCGTTCATGGCAGTCGGCGGAGGGAAGGGGAACGCGCGCGGGGTGCCAGGGAACGGCACCGAAAAGTTTAGCACGCTGCACCAGCATCTACTCCGACTCGCTCCGCTGTCCCCTGTCCGGCAGAGAATTGCGGAACGGTCGCGCCGCGTCGAGCTCGTCGATGGCGTGGGCGACGTCCACGCGCTCCCGCGCGCAGAACTGCGGCGATCGCTCGCGCCGAACTCGACGTCGGCGATCGCGTGCGCCGACCACGTCGTCACCGGCACGAGGCCGCGGGCGAGCTTGTGGACGCCCTGCGGCGCCGCCCTCGAAGCGCGCGATCCTGCGCTCGATGCAGAAGTCGATCGCCTGGTAGTAGCAGGCCTCGAAATGCAATCCGGGCACGTATTCGGTCGCGCCCCAATAGCGGCCCCACAGCGTGTCGGCGTCGAAGATGTCCAGCGCGGCGCAGATCGGCGTACCGTCCACGGCGGCCCGACCGCCAGCAGCACGTTGCCCGGCAGAGCTCGGCGCCGATGCGCTCGAAGAATTCCAGGTTGAGGTAGGGCGTCGAATGGTGGTCGCGATACGTGTGCACGTAGCAGCGATGGAAGAACGCCCAGTCTGCGGCAGTGATTTCGCCGCCGACCTTGCGCGTGAACGTGACGCCGGCGGCCGCGACCTTGCGCCGTTCCTGCTTCACTTTCTTGCGCTTGTCGTGATTGAACGTCGCGAGGAAATCGGCGAAATCGCGATAACCCGGGATTCTCCCAGCGGAATTGCACGCCGTTGCGCACGAGCATGCCGGCGGCCTCGCAGGCGCGCGCCTCGGCTTCGGTGGGAAACAGGACGTGCAGCGACGAATACGGCGGATCGCCGCGTCGGTGCGGCGGCTGCAGCCGATGCAGCGCGGCCCGCAGCAACGCGGTGCGCACGGCGTCGTCGGTCGTGAACAGCCGCGGGCCCTCGCGCCGGCGTGAACGGAATCGCCGCGACGAGCTTCGGATAGTAGCGCCGGCCGTAGCGGCGGTACGCGTCGGCCCACGCCCAATCGAACACGTACTCGCCATACGAGTGCGCCTTGGCGTAGAGCGGCATCGCACCGGCGAGCGTGTTGCCGCGCCAGGCGGTGAGATAGCACGGCGTCCAGCCGGATGCGCCGCGATGCGCAGCCGGTCTCGTGCAGCGCGCGCAGGAACGCGTGCGAGACGAGCGGCGATGCCAGCCGACGAGCGCGTTCCAATCGGCGGCGGCGATCGGCTTCGATGCCGATGTCGTCGCGGACGGTGACGGCGAGCGGCGATCGTCGCGGGTAGCGAGCGAAGGACGGTCGGCATCCATGCGCGAGGGTCGATTCTCGCGTGCGTCGCCGCCGACGGCAATGATTGCGCTCGCGGAATCGCGATGCGCCGCGCCCGCGCGCAGACTCGAGGTCGACCGCGTGCTAAGATTTCGGCAGAAATTCATCGTGCACGAAATCCGCCATGCAGATCGCCATCGCGCAGCTGAATCAGGTGCTGGGGGATCTGCGCGGCAATGCGCGCCGCGATCCTGGCGGCCGTCGGCGAGGCCGAGCGCGCCGGCGCGCGACTCGTCGTGACGCCCGAGCTTTCGCTGTGCGGCTATCCGCCCGAGGACCTCGTGCTGCGTCCGGCGTTTCTCGATGCCTGCGCGCGCGAGCTTGACCGCGCTGGCGGCAGGCGTGCGCGCGCACGCCGGTCATCGTCGGATTTCCCGGAACGCGACGGCGGCGTGCGCTACAACGCCGCTCGCCGTCCTCGCCGACGGCCGGAGTGACGCGCGGTCTACCGCAAGCAGCACCTCCCGAACTACACCGTATTCGACGAGGAGCGCTACTTCGAGCCGGGCAGCGGCCCCGTGCGTCGATCGACATCGACGGCACGGCCGTCGGGCTCATCATCTGCGAGGACGTCTGGTTCGCCGGACCGGCGCGGCAGGCGCAAGCAGGCGGGCGCGCAGGTGGTCGTCGTTCGCCAACGGCTCGCCCTATCACACGCGACAGCAGGCGGCGCGGCGCGAGCAGGTCGGCGCCGAGGGCGCGCGAAACCGGGCTTCCCTTCGTCTACGTCAATCGCGTCGGCGGGCAGGACGAGCTCGTGTTCGACGGCGCAATCGTTCGTCATGGACGCGCGGAGGCGACGTCGTGCAGCAGCTGCCGGGCTGGCACGAAACGGTTGCGCTCGTCGACGCTCGAAGACGGAGCGCCGCGCCCGGTGCGCGGCGCGCTCGATCCGCGGCTCGAGTACCACGTGTACGAGGCGCTGGTGATGGGCGTGCGCGACTACGTCGACGAAGAACCGGTTCCCGGGCGTGCTGCTCGGTCTTTCCGGAGGCGTGGATTCCGCGCTGGTGCTCGCGGTCGCGGTCGACGCGCTCGGGACGCGACCGCGTGCACGCGGTGATGATGCCTTCGCCTTACACGCGCTCGATCAGCCTCGAGGATGCGCGGGAGATGGCGGCGATCCTCGCGCGTCGAGTACAGCGAGATCGCGATCGAGCCGATGTTCGACGCGTTCCGCGCCGCGCTCGCCGACGAGTTCAAGGGTTTGCCGCCGGACGCCGCCGAGGAGAACATCCAGGCGCGGATTCGCGGGACGATGCTGATGGCGCTGTCGAACAAGCTGGGCTCGATCGTCCTCACGACCGGCAACAAGTCGGAGATGGCAGTCGGCTACGCGACGCTCTACGGCGACATGGCGGGCGGTTTCGGCGTGCTGAAGGACATCAGCAAGACGCTGGTCTACCGGCTCTGCGCTTATCGGAACGCGCTTGGCCGCGTGATCCCGGAGCGGATCATCACGCGCGCGCCGTCGGCGGAGTTGCGGCCCGACCAGGTCGACCAGGATTCGCTGCCGCCTTACGACGCGCTCGACGCGATCCTCGAGGCCTACGTCGAGCAGGACAAGAGCCCGGCCGAGATCGTCGCGATGGGCTACGCCCCCGAGCATGTGCGGCGGGTCGTCCGGCTCATCAAGATGAGCGAGTACAAGCGGCGGCAGGCGGCGGTCGGCATCCGCATCACGCCGCGCGGGTTTGGCCGGGACTGGCGCTACCCGATCACCTCGGCGTGGCACGAGTGGGAAGATGCCGCGCCGGGCCGCGGGTTGACGCGTACGGCTGCGCGTGCCGCTAAGGAGCGCGTGGCTCGCTAGGGCAGAGCCTGCGGGCTTCATAACTCAGGCGCCACGCAGGGCTCCGTCCCTCGGGAGCACAAGCGGCGTCGTTCGACACCGCTAACCCTTCTACCCTGCATCGTGTAAGCTACCCCGGTCGCCGCGCCGCCGGTCGCCGGATCACGCCGCCATGAAAAAAATCGAAGCCATCATCAAGCCGTTCAAGCTCGACGAAGTGCGCGAAGCGCTGTCGGAGATGGGCGTCACGGGCTTGACGGTATCGGAAGTGAAGGGCTTCGGCCGCCAGAAGGGTCATACCGAGCTCTATCGCGGCGCCGAGTATGTCGTCGATTTCCTGCCCAAGATCAAGGTCGAGCTCATCATCGCCGATAGCGACGTCGATCGCGCGATCGAAGCGATCATCAAGGCCGCCCGCACCGGCAAGATCGGCGACGGCAAGATATTCGTGACCGCGGTCGAGCAGGTCGTGCGCATCCGGACGGGCGAGAGCGGCGAAGCCGCGGTCTGAAGCCGCGTATGGCGCCGCTGGCCTCGACGGCGAGCGTCGCGTCGGGCAGCCAGGCGTCGCCTGGCGACACTCATGCGCCGAGCTCATCTCGACGGGGAGCCACCATGTCGATGATGAGCGAGTTCGGGAGTTCGCGGTCAAAGGGCAGCGTGATGGATCTCGCCGTCGGCGTCATCATCGGCGCTGCGTTCGGCAAGATCGTCGATTCGCTGGTCAAGGACCTGATCATGCCGATCGTCGGCCGCGATCTTCGGCGGCCTCGATTTCTCGCAACTGGTTCATCATGCTCGGCAAGCCGCCGGCCGGGTACAGCGGTCCGATGACCTACGAGGCGCTGACGAAGGCCGGAGTGCCGCTTTTCGCCTACGGCAATTTCATCACCATCGCGATCAATTTCCTCATCCTCGCGTTCATCATCTTCCTCATGGTGCGGCAGATCAACCGGCTGAAGCGCAAGCGACCGCCGCCCGCTGCGCCGCAGCCACGCCGGAAGACGTCGTGCTGTTGCGCGAAATTCGCGATGCACTGAAGAGGTAGCCCGCGCGGCGGGATCGACGAGGCCGGTCCTCGCAGCGCGAAAGTCATCGCTTCATCGAAGTCCCGGAGGAATCGAAAATGCACGTCCGTACCTTGTCGAAACTGATCGCGGCGCTCGCCGTCGCCGCCAGCGGCGTTGCGCTCTTCGCGCATGGCCGACATCAACGTCGGGGTCACGTTGTCGGCCACCGGCCCGGCCGCGTCGCTCGGCATTCCCGAGAAGAACACGTTCGAGCTCCTGCCGGCGACGATCGGCGGCCAGAAGGTCAACTGGATCGTCCTCGACGACGGCTCGGATACGACCAAGGCGGTCACCAACACGAAGAAGCTCATTTCCGAGGACAAGGTCGACGTGGTCGTCGGCTCGACGATCACGCCCAACTCGCTCGCGATGGTCGATGTGGTCGCCGACGCCGAGACGCCGATGATCTCGATGGCGGCGTCGTCGCGCATCGTCGATCCCGCGAATCCGAAGACGAAGTGGGTGTTCAAGACGCCGCAGAGCGACTCGCTGATGGCCGACGCGATCGCCATCAACATGAAGGCGAACGGCGTCAAGACGATGGGTTACATCGGCTTCGCCGACGGTTACGGCGATGGCTGGCTCGCGGAAATACGCCGCTCCGCGCAGACCGCCGGCATCAAGATCGTCGGCGAGGAGAAGTACAACCGCACCGACACCTCGGTCACGGGCCAGGTGCTGAAGCTCGTCGCCGCCAATCCCGATGCGATCCTGATCGCGCGGCGGGCACGCCCGGCGCGACGCCGCAGAAGGAGCTCGCCGCCCGCAACTACAAGGGCAAGATCTACCAGACGCACGGTGTCGCCAATCCCGACTTCCTGCGCGTCGTCGGCAAGGACGGCAACGGCACGATCCTGCCGATCGGTCCGATGCTCGTCTTCGAGCAGCTGCCGGACTCGAATCCGCTCAAGAAGTCCGCCGCGGAGTACATCGGCAAGTACGAGGCGAAGTACGGCAAGGATTCGCGCTCTACGTTCGGCGGTCACGCGTGGGACGCCTACCTGCTGCTGTCGGTGGCCATCCCCGAAGCGCTGAAAAAAGCGAAGCCCGGCACCAAGGAGTTCCGGGCCGCGCTGCGCGACGCGCTGGAAGCGACGAAGGAGCTCGTCGCGACCCACGGCGTGTACACGATGTCGCCGACCGAGCACAACGGGCTCGACAACCGGGCCCGGACGATGATCAAGATCGAAAACGGCAAGTGGGTTCTCGCGAAGTGACCGCTGCGTTGACGCGCGGCCCGGCGGCGCCGGCCGCGCGCGCAACCGCCGCCGCGCGATAGCCCGTCCCGCACCCGTTCCGCGCGATGGATCTTCCCATCTTCGCGCTGCTGACGCAGGACGGCGTCACCAACGGCGCGGTCTATGCGCTGCTGGCACTGGCGCTCGTGCTGGTCTTCACGGTGACGCGCGTGATCTTCGTGCCGTCGGGCGAGTTGGTCGCTTACGGCACGCTGACGCTCGCGGGTCTGCAGTTCGGCAAGCCGCCGGCCACGATCGGGCTCCTCGTCGGGATGGCGGTGATCGCCGGCGTCATGGAGATCGCTCGCCTGCATCGGGCGAAGGAGATGCGGCAGATCCCGCGCCGGCTTCTCGTCGTGGACCGGCATTCCGGTGGCGCTCGCCGGCAGTCGCAGCGTGGCTCGCGACGCCGGAGCTTCCGTTCTGGGCGCAGATCCTCGTCACGCTGGCGCTCGTCACTCCGCTCGGTCCGCTGCTCTACCGGATCGCGTATCAGCCGCTCGCCGAAGCGAGCGTGCTCGTGCTGCTCATCGTCTCGGTCGCCGTGCATTTCGCGCTCACCGGGCTCGGACTGTGGTTCTTCGGCGCGGAAGGCTCGCGTACGCCGGCGTTTTCGGCGAGCCTCGTTCGATATCGCCGGCGTCAACGTCAGCGTGCAGAGCCTGCTCGTCGTGCTCACGAGCATCGCGCTTGATCGTGGCGCTTTACTTCTTCTTCGGCCGCACGCTCTACGGCAAGGCGCTGCGCGCGACGGCGTTCAATCGCGTCGGCGCGCGGCTGGTGGGCATCGCCCCGAATCTCGCCGGATCGCTGACCTTCGCGCTCGCGGCCCTGCTTGTGCTCCTTTGCCGGCGTGCTGATCGGCCCATTCACGACGGTCTACTACGATTCGGGTTTCCTCGTGAGCCTCAAGGGGTTCGTCGGCGCGATCATCGGCGGGCTCGTCAGCTACCCGCTTGCCGCGGCAGGCGCGCTGCTCGTCGGCCTGCTCGAGGCGTTCGCTTCGTATTGGGCGAGCGCCTTCAAGGAAGTCATCGTCTTCACGCTGATCATTCCGGTGCTGCTGTGGCGCAGCCTCACCACGCATCATCACGAGGAGGACGAATGAGCGAGGCGGGCGGGCATGGCGGCAAGGCCCGAAGGGCGCGTCGCCGCGCGATTGAGTGCGTCCGACAAACAGCCCTTCGCCTGACGAATCAGGTGATGGAGGACGAATGAGATCCGGCAGGCTCGCCCTTGCCGTCTTCGTCGCGGTGCTGGTCGGCGTTCCCCTCGTCGCGCCGCAATTCTGGGTGACGCTCGGCAATTACGTCGGGCTCTACAGCATCGTGGCGCTCGGTCTCGTGCTGCTCACCGGCGTGGCCGGCCAGACGTCGTTCGGGCAAGCGGCGTTCGTAGGCATCGGTGCGTACACGACGGCCGTCCTCTCCACGCACTATGCGCTCTCGCCGTGGATCAACCTCGGCGTGGGGCTCGTCCTTACGCTGGGGCTCGCCTATTGTCTCGGGCTCATCACGCTGCGGATGAAGGGCCACTACCTTCCGTTGGCGACCATTGCCTGGGGCATCAGCCTCGCGCTGCTGTTCGGCAACCTCGAGTTCCTCGGCGGCCACACGGGACTCACCGGGATTCCGGCGCTCAACCTCTTCGGCCTCGAGCTGCGCAACGAACGCCACTTCTATTTCCTGATCTGGGGCATCGCGCTCGCGGCGCTCTGGGCGACGCACAATCTTCTCGACTCCCGGCCCGGGCGCGCCGTCCGCGCGCTGCGCGGCCATATCGGGATGGCCGAGGCGTTCGGCGTCGACGCCGCGCGGCTCAAGATCGTCGTTTTCGTCTACGCGGCGCTGCTCGCGTCCGCTTCCGGCTGGCTCTACGCGCACCTGCAGCGCTTCGTAAACCCCACGCCGTTCAACATCAACCAGGGGATCGAATATCTGTTCATGGCCGTCGTCGGCGGCGCCGGCAGCGTGTGGGGGGCCGTGGTCGGCGCCACCTTGATCACGCTGGCGAAGCAGGTGCTGCAGGACATCCTGCCCACGCTCCTCGGAAAAAGCGGCAACTTCGAGGTCGTCGTATTCGGCCTGCTGATGATCGTCCTTCTGCAGCGCGCGCGCGACGGTGTCTGGCCGTGGATCGCGCAGCTCCTGCCTCGGCCCACGCCCGCGCCCGTGCCCGACGCGGAACCATTGCCGTCGCGCGCCAGGATGGCCGGTGACGGGACCGCTGCTCGACGTTCGCTCGGCACGCAAAGCGTTCGGTGGGCTCGTCGCCGTCAACGACCTGACGTTCGCGATCGAATCCGGCGAGATTCTCGGCCTCATCGGTCCGAACGGCGCCGGCAAGAGCACGATGTTCAACCTGATTTCCGGTGCGCTCGATGTCACGTCCGGCGACATCGCTTTTCGCGGCGAATCCATCGTCGGCTGCATGCCGTTCGAGATTGCCCGCCGCGGCATCGGCCGCACCTTCCAGCACGTGAAGCTCGTTCCCGGGATGAGCGTCCTCGACAACGTGGCGCTGGGCGCGTACCTGCGAGGCGGCGCCGGAGTGTTTGCCGCCGCCTTCGGTCTCGATCGGGCGGAGGAGGCGCGGACGAAGGCCGAAGCGGCGCGCGCGATCACGCGCGTGGGCCTCCTGCCGCACCTTCACGACCCGGCCGGCAGTCTGCCGCTCGGCAAGCAGCGGATCGTCGAGATCGCACGTGCGCTCGCCGCCGATCCGGCACTGCTGCTCCTGGACGAGCCTGCCGCGGGGCTTCGCTATCTCGAGAAACAGGAGCTCGCTTCGCTCCTGCGCCAGTTGAAAGGTGAGGGCATGACGGTGCTGCTGGTGGAGCACGACATGGACTTCGTCATGGGACTGACCGATCGCCTGGTCGTCATGGAATTCGGCGAGAAGCTCGCGGAAGGATTGCCGGCGGATATCCAGCGCAATCCGGCAGTGCTCGAAGCCTATCTCGGCGGAGTGGCATGATGGCGACGAGTGCCGGCGCCACGCTCCTCGACGTTGGCGGATTCAGTGTCTCGTACGGCAAGGTCGAGGCCGTGCGCAACATTTCGCTCAAGGTCGAGCGCGGGACGATCGTTTCCGTGATCGGTCCGAATGGCGCCGGCAAGACCACATTGCTGGCCGCGCTCATGGGGCTCCTGCCGGCGAAAGGCGAGCTTGCCTATCTGGGCGCTTCCGCGAGAACGCTGACCGTCGAGCAGCGCGTGGCGCGCGGGCTCATCCTCGTGCCGGAACGGCGCGAGCTCTTCGCGGCGATGAGCGTCGCCGACAACCTCGAGCTCGGCGGATTCCAGCGCGCGATGGCGGGCGAACGCGGCTGGCGCAGCACCCGGGACGAAATCTACGAACGGTTCCCGCGACTCAAGGAGCGCCGGGAGCAGCTTGCTGGAACGTTGTCGGGCGGCGAGCGGCAGATGCTCGCGATGGGTCGCGCGCTGATGGGCAAGCCGAAGCTCCTGATGCTGGACGAACCGTCGCTCGGCCTTGCGCCGCTCATGGTGCGCGAGATCTTCAGCATCGTCTCCGACTTGCGCGCGACCGGAGTGTCGATCCTCCTGGTCGAGCAGAACGCCAGAGCCGCGCTGCAGATTTCCGACTACGGCTACGTGCTGGAGACGGGCGATCTCGCCCTCGAAGGGCCGAGCGCCGAGCTGGCCGCCAATCCGCGCGTGGCGGCGACGTACCTGGGGCAAAAGGTCGCCGCCTGATGGAAGTCCGCGCAAATGGCACAATATGGGGTTATGCGGCGCTTGCCCGGCGGCTCTTAGGCTCAGCATCGCATTGGAAGGAATCCCTTGACCGATCTCTCCGTTCCTCCCGTCAACAGCACCTTGCTGGCCGAAGCCCGGCATCTGCTGCTCGAGCCTGCGAGCCTCGACGACATCGCACTCTCGGGTGTCCTCGCGTCCATCCATACGCACGACATCGATTTTGCCGACCTCTACTTCCAGTACTCGCGGATGGAGAGCTGGAGCCTCGAGGAAGGCATCGTCAAGGCGGGCTCGTTTTCCATCGACCGCGGCGTCGGCATCCGGGCCGTGTACGGCGAAAAGCAGGCGTTTGCATATTCCGACGACATTTCGCTCGTCGCGCTGAACGAAGCAGCGGTGGCCGCGCGGGCGATCGGCCGCCAGGGGCAGTCCGCTGTCGCGGCCCTCAGTCGCGTGGGCTCGGCGCATTCGCTGTATGCGCCGGCCGACCCGGTCGCTTCGTTGCCGGACGAAGCCAAGGTCGCCCTGCTGGAACGGCTCGAGCAGATGGCGCGCAAGCGCGACCCGCGCGTGGCGCAGGTGATGGCCTCGCTCGCCGGCGAATACGAGGCAGTGCTCATCGCGCGAAGCGACGGCATCATCGCTGCCGACGTCCGGCCGCTCGTGCGGGTGTCGCTGACGGTGATCGTGGAGGAGGGCGGCCGGCGGGAACAGGGCCACGCCGGCGGCGGGGGGCGCTGCGACTACGGCTATTTCACGGACGCGATGCTCGAATCGTACGTGGCGCAGGCGGTAGGCCAGGCGTTGCTCAATCTCGACGCGCGCGATGCGCCCGCGGGCACGATGACCGTGGTGCTGGGCCACGGCTGGCCGGGCATCTTGCTGCACGAGGCGATCGGGCACGGACTCGAAGGCGATTTCAATCGCAAGGGGACGAGCGCCTTTTCGGGCCGCGTCGGCCAGCGCGTCGCCGCGCCCGGCATCACGGTGATCGACGACGGGACCATCGACCGCCGGCGCGGCTCGCTCAATATCGACGACGAGGGCCATCCGACGCAGCGCAACGTGCTGATCGAGGACGGCATCCTCAAGTGCTACATGCAGGACCGGCTCAATGCACGGCTGATGGGCGTCGCGCCGACCGGCAACGGCCGCCGCGAGTCGTTCGCCCACATGCCGATGCCGCGGATGACGAACACGATCATGCTCGCCGGCACGCACGATCCGGCGGAGATCATCGCATCGGTCAGTGACGGCCTGTACGCGGCCAACTTCGGCGGCGGGCAAGTCGACATCACGAGCGGCAAGTTCGTGTTTTCCGCGGCCGAAGCGTGGAAGATCGAGCACGGCAAGCTCACCTACCCGGTCAAGGGAGCGACGCTCATCGGCAACGGCCCGGATGCGCTGACGCAGGTGTCGATGGTGGGCACCGACCTCGAGCTCGACAGCGGCGTGGGCATCTGCGGCAAGGACGGGCAGAGCGTTCCCGTCGGCGTCGGACAGCCCACGCTCAAGATCGACGGCCTGACGGTGGGCGGCACGGCGTAACGCGTTGTTCGCTCGCAGCGCCAGGGGTGCACCAACGAGCCTGCGTCTTGCCGCCTTGGCGGCGTTGTTCACCTTGTTGGTCTGCCTGATCTCGTGGCCCGGGTTCATGTCGTTCGACAGCATGTACGCGCTGCGCCAGGCGCGCACGGGCATCGAAACAGGCGGCTACCCGCCGATGGTCAGCTATCTGTGGGCGCTGTGCGAAAAGGTCATCCCCGGACAGGGCGGGATGTTCCTCGTCCAGAATGCGTTGGTGTTTCTCGGGGTCGCAGCGCTGGGACGCGCCTTGGGTGCGGGTGTCCTGCGCATCTTTATCGCGATGCTGCTGGTCGCGCTCGCGCCCCTGACTCTGGGCCCGATGCTCGTGGTTTGGAAGGACGTGGTCTTTGGTGGTCTCATGGCGCTGGCCTATGCCCTCACGCTGCGCTATGTCGAGCTCCGGCGCCGCGTGACTTTGGCGGCGGCCATGCTCTCTCTCGCGGTGGCCTCGTCGTTTCGTCTCAACGGAATTGCGGCGGCGGTGCCGGCCCTGGCGGCCATTGCCTGGACGATCTGCGGAGCATCCCCACCATGGTCGCCTCCTGCAGCAAGTCGCACCGATGCGAAAGGCGGCTCCCAAAGGCTGCTCGCGGGATCGCTGCTCTTCCTGTTGTTGCTCAGCGCGATCTTTGGTTTCGTGATCCTGACAGCCACCTGGCGCCTGCCGGATTTCAAGCGTATCCACATGGCAACGGGCAGCGCCGGAACGCAAATGCACGACCTGATCGGCATGTCCGTTTGCACGGGACGCAATCTCCTTCCGCCGGGGCTCTACTCCGGCGACATGACTCCGGAGCGTCTGCTGCAGCTTTACCGTCCCGAGCACAGCCAGCTTGCGCTCGGTTTGCCGCCATTGCTGGAGGAATCCGCACTGGCCGAACATGCGCAAATCGTCGAAGCGCTCGCCGCCAAGGCGAGGTTCGAGCACCCCGGTTGTTACCTCCGGCACCGCGCGCGCATGTTTCTCTATACGATGGGCGCCAATACGGGGAGCGTGTTCTACCTCACGCAGCCGGACGTGTTTCCCGGCGAGCCGGGAACGGAGATGAAGCCGACAGCGCTTGCGCTGCGGACGGTGGCGTACATCCTGCGCTTCGACTCGAGCTGGTTCGCGCGCAGCATTTTCTTCGCGCTGCTCGCCCTGGGGGCGCTGGTGGCGGCCGGTCGTTGCGATGATCGATCCCGCGTGTGGAAGGCGCTCCTGCCGATGGCGGGCGCATTCACTTACCTGATCGGGTCCTTCTTCGTGCTGCCGGGTGCGGACGCACGCTATAATTTCTGGGCCAATCTGGTGTTCATCGTGACGTTCTGTTGCGTTCTGCCGGGGTTCGCGGTGATGACGTCATTCGCCCGAAGGTGAGTTCGAACCATCTTTCCTGTTGCGTCATCGGGTTCGCGCCACTTCCGTACGTGCTCGCCGATACCCGTCATCGATGACCACCCAATTCCTCCGATATGCCTGCGTCGGCGCAGTAGGTACGGCTGCGCACTACGTCGTGCTGATCGCGCTAGCGCAGGGCGCAGGCGCTGCGCCCATCGCCGCGTCGATCGCGGGATCCATCGTCGGAGCGTTCGTCAACTATGCACTCAACCACCGGTTCACGTTTGCAAGCGGCCGGGCGCACCGGATCGCGTTGCCGCGCTTTCTGGTCATCGCCGGCGCGGGCGTCGCGTTGAACGCGGCTGTGATGGCGGCGATGCTCGCCGTGGTGTCGCCGCATTACCTCGTGGCCCAGGTCGTGGCAACCGGTGTATCCTCGTCGCCGGATTCCTCGCTAACCGCCGATGGACGTCGAACACGCCATCGCCTCCGCCCCCTGAGGCTGGCGTCGCGCGCTACTCGTTGTCCGTGGTCGTTCCCGTCTACAACGAGGAGGCGGTCCTGGTCGAGTTCCACCGCCGGCTGAGCGGCTGTCCTCGATCGGCTCGCGGCGGACTCCGAGATCGTCTACGTCAACGATGGCAGTCGCGATGAAACGATGGCGCTCCTGCGGCACATCCATGCCAGCGATACCCGGGTGGCGGTGATCGACCTTTCCCGCAATTTCGGCAAGGAAGTGGCGATGAGCGCCGGACTGGATGCGGCCAGCGGAGACGCCGTCATCGTCATCGACGCCGACCTGCAGGATCCGCCCGAGCATATTCCGGACATGATCGCCGCGTGGCGCGGCGGCTCCGACGTCGTACTCATGCGGCGCCGGACGCGAATGGACGAGAGCTGGCTCAAGAAGACGACGGCGAACCTCTTCTATCGCGCGATGGGCCGCATCGGCAGCATCGAGATTCCGGCGAACGTCGGCGATTTCCGGCTCCTCTCGCGCCGCGCGGTGGAAGCGTTGCGTCGCCTCCCCGAGCGCACTCGATTCCTGAAGGGGCTTTTTGTCTGGATCGGCTTTCCAACGATCGAAATCGAGTACGACCGGCCGCGGCCGCCACGCCGGCGCGACCAAGTGGAACTACTGGCGGCTCTGGAACTTCGCGCTCGAGGGAATCACGTCGTTCTCCGTCGTACCCCTCAAGCTCGCGAGCTACATCGGCCTGCTGACGGCGCTGTTGGCGTTCGGCTATGGCGTGAAGGTCATGGTCTGGACGATGCTTTACGGCGAGCCCGTCCGCGGTTACCCGACGCTGATTGTCGTCGTCCTGTTCCTGGGGGGCCTCCAGCTGATGGCGCTCGGCGTCATCGGCGAATATGTGGCCAGAATGTTTATCGAGGTGAAGCAGCGCCCGCTCTATCTCGTCCAGGGGCGGCTGCCGGCGGCGCGGCCGATCGCCGCCGACCGTCACTACGACCGCCTGCCGCGCTAGGAGTCCGACAGGCTCCTGGCAGCGGCGCCGCGGGAGCATTCGACGTGCCAACTCGTAGGAACTGTCCGACACACCAACGGCGCACCCTCAATTCCGCGTGCCTTCCACGCCTAGGGGATAGTGGTCCCCCCCCACCCGTTGCGCCAACGGGCGTTCCACAGGAGAAGAACGGTGAGGCACATCCGGTTCAGTCTTTGCGCCCTCGCACTCGTAGTGGGGTTGTCCGGCTGCGGCGGCCCGATGATGGCGGTCAAGAAAGAGGTGATCTCGACGCAGATGCGCCGAAGGCAATCGGCCCTTACTCGCAGGCGATCAGGGTCGGGAACACGGTCTATCTGGCGGGGCAGATTCCGATCGATCCAAAGACCAACCAATTGCTGCAGGGCACGATCGAGCAGCAGACCAAGCTGGTCATGGACAACCTCGCAGCGGTACTCACCGCTGCAGGCATGACCTTCGACAACGTCGTGATGGCCCACTGCTTCCTCAAGGACCTGAACGACTTCCCGAAATTCAACGAGACGTACGCAACCTACTTCAAGGACAACATGCCGCCTGGACGTGCGACGGTGCAAGTGGCGCGCCTGCCGCGGGATGTGCTCGTCGAGGTCGCATTCATCGCAGTGAAGTAAGCCACACTCAGCCGCTCTGGCCCGGCCAGGCGCCGCAGCCGTCACAGAACGGCAGTTCGATCGAGTATTCCTTGCCGCATTCGCGGCAGATGTACGCGCGCCCGTCGGGAGTTCGCTCGCATCCGGAGAACCAGAGCCCCATCGCCCGGAGCACGCCGGTGGGACCGTGCTCGGTGGCGTTGCGCTTGAGCGCCAATCCCGCTTATTTCCTCCGGTCGTGATTCGTCGCGGTCAACCGTGATGCCGCTTGCCCCCTAGTGCAGCGGCCCGGCGGGAGCATCGGCGGCGG